>CAVWDX010000032.1:0-69677 GCA_963753745.1 uncultured Acidobacteriota bacterium | reverse complement strand
ATTCCCGATCCGCGAGTTCTCGGACCGAAAGGTGTATACTCGCGACGGGGACTCGCTGGTCTCGCCTGAAGAGATACGAAAATGCCGGATGAAGAGTGGGTCAAAACACTTGAAGACGGCAGAAAAGTAAAATTCATCTACCAAAAACTGCCGGAAGACGGGGCGTTTATCACCGCGCAGCTTGCGGGGAATGAGGTCGTCTATTCGGTCGTATTGGCCAAAGCGGGAAACCCGTTGAGTCGTGAAGATGTTGAAAGGCATTTCAACGGCGAGCTTTCAAAGAAGTGCACGGTTTAGTGAATTGTCGTAATTTTCTTCTGCATGACTGAGAGCGAATTAACGGAATTAGCCGAACTACTGGCAGAGCTTGAACAAACCTCTTGAGCCTCAAGGCAACGAGAGACCTCTGAGCGTAGGCGGCTGCTCATTCGCAAAATGAGCCGATTGTTTACAGAAATCGAACGCAACCCTATCGGGCCAAATTGAGTTACCACCCGTCTATCATTGATCTCGGTTTGAAGCTCATGATTGGATGATGAGAGCGGCAGCATAGCCCTGGTTGTCCACCAGGACTTCTAAAAACGCCCACCAGAGTAGGTGCTTGACCGAACACGGCACCTGCTCTCTCCTGCCGTGCGACCGAAGCTTGCCAAGTGCAAGTAACCCTTTTTTGGAGCGCCATGCCAGATGGCATCCACTCGCGACGTATAACGCCGTTACCTGGCAAGTCGTTTTCGCTCGTGAATGAACGCTATGCGTTCGCGCGGCTCGTGTCTCGCGTCGCGAGAAGGCGCCTTTTAACTGTCCAGCGGGTATCCAGCAGAACCAAAATCGAAAACTTAAATTTTCCAGACCTCCGGAATCGCAAGCGCTTATAAGGAGTTTTGGTGGACGTGACAGGGATCGAACCTGCGACCTCGTCGTTGCGAACGACGCGCTCTCCCAGCTGAGCTACACGCCCACGAGCAGCAATAAAATCTTAGCAGACGCTCCGAAGCTTGCCAACTGAAGCAATACGCGCCAGTTCGCGTGAATTGCGGAAAGAGGAACGGAATACCAAGCGGCCGTTGCGCAGCCTACAATGTGCTGCGACGCAGGGCCTTATTCCAAGGAGAAGCTTCGCACTTACTGGCGACCGAGGTCGCCGCTCTCGCCCGCGCGTTGCGCCACGATTTTGCGCGCGTTCTGGTAGAGTGCGCGGGCCTGGGGAATGGCTTCCACGGCCTTCTGCACCTGGGGATCCGCTTCGAGTTGAACCTTGAAGCCTTCCTGCATACCGAACGTCGAGAAGAACACTTCCTGTTTGATCTTGCGCTTTATCCAATCGAGGTTCTCGGTCATGTCCGGTTGTGTGTAGCGCACGTTATGTTTGGTGAGGTACTCGTCGAATGTCTTCATCAAGCTGTCGTCGACTTCG
Source organism: uncultured Acidobacteriota bacterium (assembly GCA_963753745.1). GTDB lineage: Bacteria > Acidobacteriota > Terriglobia > Acidiferrales > UBA7541 > Acidiferrum. Next base: position 68,260 of record CAVWDX010000032.1, on the reverse strand, counting down.
AATTCCTTGGTGATGGCCGGTCTGGTCCCCATGTAGAAGCGCGTGAATCCGCCGACGCCGCCTTCGTAGGGATAAAAAATATCCGCACGGAAGAGAGCTTCCTGAAAGTGATTGAACTTCGGAGCCCCTACGACGATATCCGGGGTGATCCCTCCGCCTCCGGTCACTTGGCGTCCGCTGTCCGTGAGCTTGATTTCCGTGGGATGCTCCGGAACCTTGCGTTCGTAGTGATATTCGTAGAGAGAAACGGATTTGTAATCGCGCTGAATCAAGCGGCCGCTAGGCGTGTAGTAACGCGCGGTGGTGAGCGCGAGCCCGGTGTTTTCGCTGAGAGGCTGCACCGTCTGCACCAATCCCTTGCCGAATGTGGTTTCACCCACAATCAGTCCGCGATCATGATCCTGCACCGCGCCCGACACAATCTCCGTTGCGGAAGCGGAGTTGTTGTTCACCAGAATGACTAACGGCGTCGTCATTCCCTGATTGCCGCGCAGCGCGAAATAACGCCGCTCCGGGGAGGAGCGCCCGTGGTGCGAGACGATCAGCTGGTTCTTATCGAGGAACATATCGCCGACAGCGACGGCCTCGTTCAGCAGCCCGCCGGGATTGCCGCGCATATCGAGGATCAAGCCATCCAGAGTCGAAGCGTGGAGTTGGTTCAAGGCGTCCGCAAGCTCGTGGTCGGTCGTTTCGTTGAAGCCGGAGAGGCGGATGTAACCGATGCCGGGCTTGAGCATAAACGCGATGTCCACGGAGTGCCGGGGAATCTCATCGCGAGTCACGGTAAAGACCAGCGGCTGCGGAAAGCCTTCGCGGGCCATGGTGATCTTAACGACCGTGCCCTTAGGACCCTTGAGCAAGTCGGCGACTTCTGTGGTGGTTAGTCCGTCCGTCGACTTTTCATCCACTTTCATGATCACGTCGCCGGGACGAATCCCGGCCTTAAACGCCGGCGCGCCCACATAGGGCTGCATCACTACGGTGCGGTTTTCTTTAGGCGCCACGATCATGCCAACGCCGTAATACCGTCCGCGTTGATCTTCGCGCAGGAGCGCAAACTGGCGCGCATCGAAGAAATTCGAGTGGGGATCCAGCACGCGCAACATGCCGGGGATGGCACCTTGGTAGACAGCTTTGTCTACGTCGATTGGCTCGGCATAGTTGGCCTGGACAACATCCAGGACATTGGTGAATTGGCGCAGCGCGGTGCTCTCATCCTCGGCCGAAGAGGTTGTGGCGCCCACGTTGGGGCCATAAATACCCCCAAGAACAGCAGATATGACGATAACCGCAACTACTAGAACCAGCCCACGGCGCTCTGATTTCATCCCGACCTCGCCTATCCGCTGCAACTGAAATTATAGCATACCCTAAAGTGTGGTTTGACACCGTAGGACGCCCTTTCTATGATGCCAACAGGCCGTCTGACGGCTACCTAACGCCATGCTCAGCATGACTCACATGATCGTCGTGTTTGTGATAGTCCTGATCGTTTTCGGGCCACAGAAACTCCCCGAACTCGCACGGGGCCTGGGTAAACTCATGGCGGAATTCCGCAAAGCCTCGACGGATTTCAAGAGCGCCTTCGAACAAGAGATGCGCGATATGGAGCGGCAGACTCTTCAGGCCCAGCGCAAAAAAGAAGCCGAAGCGGCGGCCGCCTCCGCCAGCGTTGCTGGACAGCCCGCCACACTGGCTACTTCGCCCGGGACTGAGGTTTCCACCACAACTTTAGACGCAGACACTCGCGCTACGGAAGCGCTGGTAGTTACTCCGATTGCGGAATCGGTGCCGCGCTCCAACGGCGAGGCCGTGCAAGCGACCGAGGAACCAACGGACGGAGCGTCCACCGAAGAAGTCACACAGCCTTCTCAAACACCCTCTCATGACCAACAGCAGCCAGTCTGATTCCCCCATCGTGCCCCGCGAGGAAGAGCCCGGCGCGCAAATGACGTTTTTCGAGCACTTGGTCGAGCTCCGCAAGCGCATCATCAATTCGCTGATAGCGATCGGCATTGGGGCGATGGCGGGCTGGTACGTGGCGCCGCATTTTGTCAATTGGATCGTCGATCCGGTCAAGAAAGCCCTAATCAACGCGCACCTCGAGCCCAAGCTCATCTACACGAATCCAACGGGCTATCTGAACATGTTGCTCACTCTGGCCATTTACATCGGAATTGTTCTGGCCTCGCCCATCGTGCTGCACCAAATCTGGCTTTTCGTCGCTCCCGCACTTTATAAGCATGAACGCGGGGCCATAACCGGATTCCTTTTTTCGACCGTTTTTCTTTTTCTGGTCGGCATCGCCTTCGGTTACTTTGTGATGCTGCCGTACATGCTGAACTTCCTCATCAAACTGAGCCTCGGCGGGCCGATCACCCCGCTGTTCAGCATCAACGAGTATTTCGATCTTATTCTCCTCGTGCTGCTGGGCCTTGGATTGGTGTTTGAGACGCCCATATTGATTTTCTTTCTCTCCCTTTTTGGCATTGTGACTCCGAAATTCCTGTTGAAAAATTTCCGCTACGCGATCCTCGTGATTGCCATCATAGCCGCTGTTGTGACCCCCACTCCAGACGCCACAACGATGTTGGTATTCATGGCGCCCATGGTCGGGCTCTATTTTATCGGCATCGCGGTCTCCGCTGTGGTGGTGCGCAAACGCAAGCGGCGTCTAGCCGAAGCGGCGGAGGCTCATTAGATGAATTTCTCGACGAAAAATATTTCGTGTGCGGCGATCTGCGCGTGCGTGCTTTTTCTGGGCCTCGCGGGGTGCAAAGCCAAGGCGGACACCTCGCCACCGGCCGCGAAAGACGCGCCGTTCATGAGCGCCGTCACGGCCGCTCCGCCTGCGCCCGCATCTCAGCCGAATGACGAAGCTCCTCCGCCCGACAAGATGGACGGCTTTGACGGCAAACGAGCCTTTGACGCGGTTGCCAAGCAAGTATCCTTTGGTCCGCGTCCCGCAGGCTCCCCGGCCCTCGCGCAAACGCAGGACTACCTCCTCGCTGAACTGAAAAGTTACGGCTGCACTACGGATGTCGATTCCTTCAGCTCGGATACTCCCGCCGGCCGCATTGCCATGAAGAACATTCTGGTCAAGATTCCCGGAGAAAGGCCAGGCGTGATTTTGCTCGGCACACATTACGATACGAAGCGGCTGGCTAATTTTGTCGGTGCGGATGACGCCGGCTCATCGACGGGCGTGATGCTGGAACTCGCTCGTCTTCTCTGCTCGCAGCATGGCCGCTACTCTGTCTGGATTGCTTTCTTTGACGGCGAAGAGGCGGTGCGCCCGGAATGGCAGGATCCCGACAATTGCTACGGGAGCCGCGAAATGGCCGCGCGCTTGGCAATGAGCGGCGACCTCACAAAAATAAAGGCGTTTCTGCTCGCCGATATCGTCGGGACGCGCACGCCGCACTTCAAACGCGAAAGTTACTCGACGAAATGGCTCGTCGATCTTGTCTGGGGCGTGGCCAAGAGGCTCGGCTATGGAAATATCTTCGTGGATGAATCATCGACCGTGGAAGACGATCACCAATCGTTCTTGAAACGTCATGTTCCTTCCGTGGATGTCATCGATCTGGATAACGGCCCTGGCGGCGACGTCTATTACTGGCACACGCCGCAGGACACGCTCGACAAAATCAGCCCCAAGACTCTGGCCGTCGTCGGCCACGTTTTTCTCGAAAGCGTTAAACAACTTCAAACGAAATGAAGCAGCTGCCTACGCGCGTCGAGCCGCGCGTCGCCGGCAAGCTGTGTGCTACATTCAATTTGCGCCAAGAACATCCGTGCGAATGGAAAAAAAACGCATTTTCGTGAACTCCTCGGCAGGCCGTTACGCCATTGTTTGTGGTGCAGGCGCTCTGCGTTATGCCGCCGAGGAAATCCGCAAGTTGGGAAGGTTCTCCCGGATTCATGTGGTGTCCTCGCCGAAGGTATGGCGGGCAGTAGGGAAGAGCGTTCACGGCAGCCTTCGCCAGATGACCGCAATTACAAGGCATTTGATAAACGATGCGGAATCCGCGAAGAATCTCGGCACCGTGGAAAAGCTTTCACGCTCCCTCGTGCGCGCCGGAATCGATCGGCAATCCTTGCTGATCGCTCTTGGCGGGGGCGTGGTCGGCGACGTCGCCGGTTTCGTCGCCTCCACCTGCCTTCGCGGCATCCCTCTCGTGCAAATTCCCACGACTTTGATCGCGCAAGTCGATAGCGCCGTCGGCGGCAAAACCGGAGTGAATTTGCCGGAAGGGAAGAACCTCGTCGGTACCTTCTATCCCGCCCGCCTCGTTCTCGTGGATTCCGTCCTGCTTAAATCACTTCCAGAACGCCAATATCGCGGCGGCCTCGCCGAAGTCATCAAGTATGGAATCATCGCGGACGCAAAACTTTTTGCTTTTCTCGAAAAAAACTTCGACGCCATCCTTCGCCGCGATCCAGCCGCTCTCGCGTACATCATCCCGCGCTGCCTGGAAATCAAAGCCCAAGTCGTAAGCCGCGACGAGCGCGAATCGGGTTTGCGCGAAATCTTGAACTTTGGCCACACCTTCGGCCACGCCCTCGAAACCGTCACCAACTACCGCATCTACCAGCACGGCGAAGCCGTAGCCTGGGGCATGATGGCCGCCGCGCTTCTCGGCCACGAGCTCGGCCTCACCCCCGCCGACGAAGTCTCGCGCATTGTTTCTCTTGTCCGCCGTTTAGCGCCTCTTCCCCCGTGGCCCCACGTTCAACCCAAGCGGCTGATCTCCTTGATGCATTCCGATAAAAAAACGCGAGCTGGCAAACTTCGCTTCGTCCTCACATCTCGGATCGGCAAAGCAAGCTCGCAGGCCGATGTTCCTCTCGACACTCTCGAGCGCGTTCTGCATTTCGCTCCTCACTTCATCAACCGCCGGGGAAAACGTCATGGGTGACGCTGCTGTGCCGTTCAAAGCGCCAGCCAAGGGCACGCGGCCGGAGGGCGTCGAAAACGAAGCGGACGCCTCACGCAAAGTCCGCGAGATGTTTACGCAGATAGCGCCCCGCTACGATTTGCTGAATCATCTCCTCTCGCTTCATCTCGATCGCCTGTGGCGCAAACGAGTTGCGCGCCATCTCCGAACCATTCTTGAAAAACCCGAGGCCGCAGTGCTCGATCTCTGCTGCGGCACGGGCGACCTGTCGTTCGAACTAGCACGAGCGGGCCAAGCCCGCGTAATCGGCGCGGATTTTGCTCATCCCATGCTGCTTCGCGCGAATGAGAAAAGCGCCTCGCAGCTCAACCCTTCCTCGAATGGCGCGCCACGCATCCTCCCGTTCCTCGAAGCCGACGCTCTCCGCCTCCCCTTCGCCGATCAATCCTTCGATCTCGTCACCACCGCCTTCGGCTTCCGTAATCTCGCCAATTACGAGTCCGGCCTCCGCGAAATCCATCGCGTCCTAAAACCCGGCGGCACCATCGCCATCCTAGAATTCACAGAGCCGCCTCCCGGCTTTCTCGGCGCGACGTATCGCTGGTATTTCCGCGAGGTCCTATCCCGCATCGGCGGCCTAATCTCCGGCCACTACGCCGCCTACACCTACCTCCCCAAATCCGTCTCCCGCTTCTTCCTCCCCCCCGAACTCGCCTCTCTCATGCAGCAAGTCGGCTACGCCTCGATAAATTTCCGCCTCTGGACCTTCGCCACCGTAGCCCTCCACACCGCCCAACGCCCATCAACGCCTGTTCACCCTAGTGCTTCTATATAGAAATATGTATACTGGTATAAGCATGGCAAGCGAGTGGAAGCCTGTCAGATGGATCGGAGCTTCGCTCAGGGATTTGCGGTCTTTCCCTCGCGAGGTCAGGCGCGACATTGGGCACGCGCTCTTTGCCGCCCAAGTGGGCTAGACCGATCCCGCCGCCAAGCCCCTCAAAGGCTTTGGGGGGCGAGCGTCCGCGAAATTATCGCTTCGCATGGCGGCAATGGGTGGCGGGCTGTTTACACCGTGCGTTTTCAGGACGCCATCTACGTCTTGCACGTGTTTCAGAAGAAGTCCACAAAAGGGATTGCCAGGCCTGCGCGAGAGATCGATTTGATTAAACAACGGCTCGCCGAGGCCGAGCGCGATCATCGAGAAAGGCAGAACTAAGATGAAAAACAAAACCAAAAAAGCACGCAGCCGAGTTTCCCGCGTAACCCAAGGCAGCGGGAACGTTTTTGCTGACCTTGGCCTTCCCAATCCCGAGCAAGAACTGCTCAAGGCCCAGCTCACGCTTCAAATCTATTCCATCCTCAAGGACAGCGGCATGACACAGGTCCAGATCGCAAAAATTCTCGGCGTGCAGCAACCTCAGGTTTCCTTACTTATGCGGAACCGCGCCGGTAACTTCTCGGTTGGCCGCCTCATGGAATTCCTCACAGCTCTGCGTCAGGATGTCGAAATCACCGTCCGCCCCACCCGAAAAGAACACGGCGCACTCTCCGTTACCTCTGCCTGAATCATTTTCTTGGGGAGAAACCAGGGTCTGGAAAATCAGGGAAAATCAGGGACGGAAAATCAGGGACAGACGAAATGTTTTCCTAACGTCGCACGACCGGAGCTCGAACTCAACCAGAGTTTCGAGCAAAATGATTCGGAAACGTCCCGGCTGTCCCCATGTTTCCTCTGCTTCTACGACAACACCCTTATTCCCTCTGCCTGCGCAGCTTTCTTGAGATCATCGTCCGCCGTTGCGAGAGGTATTTTTCTTCGTAGCGCCAAATCAGGATGGGCCGCATCATAAGCCGGCAGATTCCATTTTCGCGCTTGTGATTCCAATGCAATATTCGCCCAAACATCATTGAATTCCACGCGGATGGGCAAGGCCTTCAAACGTATCAGATACTCATCAATCTGTTTCTGGCTGATTCGCTTGCGCCTGTTAAACGCAATGAAAATAATGTTGGCGATTTCGAAGGCCCAAATCTCGGGCACTAGGGCATCATCTGTTGCGAGCTTCGACAGGATGCGGCGGCTATAGGGCGTATCTTCCGTCGGATCGCCCGGAAAGCACCAGGAAAATGCAACGGACGCGTCGAGGACAAACTCTGCCATCAGTATCGGTGGCCTTCATGCAGTAACTTGCGCGTTATCGGCTCTCCCAGGCTGAGATGATATTTTTCGCCGAACTCTTCCATGCCGCGGACAGCCGCCTGCCGGGAACTATCCGTCTGACCGTTGCCCCGTGGAAGCAGCGCGATAGCCGTGTCGATGAATTCGTCCACCGACCGCACAACTCCGCTCTTAATGGCGTTCTGAATCGCCTGCTCCTGTTCGGGCGTGAGCTTGATCGTCATGTACTGCGATCCAATAAACGCAGTCTAAAGGCCCTGTTTGTCGCTGTCAAACCGCTTTTTTCAAGACGGCCGACGCGCATGGAACACGGCGCACTCTCAGTTATCTCTGCCCGAATCATTTTCTTGGCGGGTGGTCGACCCTCAATCCGCAAAGACGCCTTTGGGTGGCCCATCCTTGCGGTCTTGTTTCTTGCAAGGGTGGGGCTGTTTTTCGCTAGCCTCTTTGCATTTATCGCCTAGGCCTTAGACTTGTGAAGCAGAGAATTCCTGCGTCCCCCTGGGAACGGACGGGTCACTTTCCGCTACTTCTCACCTCGCTTTCAAGATTTTCTTGTACAATAGGAGCATAAGCGCTTATCTGTTTAAGCGTATAGGTGGAAAGAAAGATGAAAGAAGCCGTGCGTTGGAGTATTAAAGTTTCGAGGGAAACCGACCTCACCTTGCGCACCTATCTTGGCGCGCGAGGAATGAAGAAAGGCGATCTCTCCAAGTTCATTGAAGAGGCCGTACGATGGCGCATTCTCAGTCGTGCGGTGCGCGATATCAAGGCACGCAACGCCAGCGCCAATGGGAACGAGTTGCAGGCCATCATTGACGGTGCGGTTCGCGAAGTCCGCGCGGAACTTCGTGCCAAGAAAAAGCGCGCCAAATCCTAAATGCGTGTAGTGCTCGATACCAACATCCTGGTGTCCGCCCTGATCGCCCCGACTGGCTATCCCGCTGCTATTTACAACGCTTGGGAATCCGACAGATTCACGCTCCTGACGTGCGCCGAGCACATCGCGGAAGTGAGGGCCACGCTGCGAAAGCCCGGCGTCGCTGCGCTCATCGCGCCTTATAAAGCCGGCCGCCTCATCAATCAGATCAAAAAACTCGCGGCGAACATCGTGAATCTGCCGCAGGTTCGTCGCTCGGCTGATCCTGACGACGACTTCTTGCTGGCACTCGCGGAAGCCGGCGCAGCGGACTATTTGGTCACCGGTGACAAAAGCGGATTGCTTACCCTCAAAAAGCACAAGCGGACGCAAATCATTACCGCCCGCCAGTTCGCTAGCCGCCAAAGTCTTTCCTGAACGCCAATACCTGTTTCGGCAGCACTCCGCCGACGCCGATAGACGCGCCGAGATGCCCTCCTACAATGGAATTAGGCCACTCGGGATGCGCTGCCCCAAATGCCAATTCGATCATCCGTTGCAGACCATAGAGTGTCTGAAGTGCGGAATCGTCTCCTCGCGTTACCAGCCGCCGCTGCAAACCGCCGCGAACCAGGCTCATCCTGACGCCCCGATGGCCGTGTCAACAATGGCCGTGTCCGCTCCTCCCGCACTGACCCGACCTGCCGCAGCTGCCAACGACGCCCTTAGCCGCACCGATGCCCGGACCGAGTTGAAGTACCGCATCCTCGCGCTTCCCGCAGCTTTGCTTCTGGCGCGCCTCGTTGCGGGCACGGGTCTGCGCATGGCGGCAGCCATGCTTGCCATGGTGCTGCACGAAAGCGGGCACGCCATCACCGCGTGGCTCACCGGCCGCTGGGCTGTGCCCCTGCTCTGGGTCACTCCGCACGGCGAAGAACGCTCTTGGGCAATCGTTCTGCTGGTAACCGCCGCCATTCTCTTTGCCGGATTTCTAGCGTGGAAGATGGAACGCCCGGGATGGCTTCTCGCCGCCGCTGCGCTGCTCCTCCTGCAACTGGTCGCGTTGTCTTTGCCCGCGGGAGCCCTGATTGTTTTCTTCGGCGATGGCGGCGCTCTGGTGCTGGCCACTCTGCTGATGGCCACGTTTTACGCGCCGCGCGAAAGTAGGCTATATAAGAGCTGGGGTCTGCGCTGGGGATTGCTGGCCATCGGCGCGCTCAGTTTCATGCATGTTTTCCTGATGTGGCGAGGGCCGATCGAAGACCTTCCGTTTGGCGAGATCGAGGGCGTGAACCTGTCCGATCCGAGTCTGCTCACCGAAATGTACGGCTGGACGGCCCTGCAAATGGTCGATCGCTACGTGCGGCTCGGCACGCTTTGCCTGCTGGCTTTGCTTGCGCTATACATTTGGGGACTGGTCTCCGCGTATCTCGAATTGCGACGCAGCCCGGCTGCGTAAGGGGCGACGGGGCCGTTCCTCATTCTCCATCCGCCCGATCTCTAATCTCTTCACCTGCAACGACTTATAATCTTCTTGATAATATTACTAACTAGTGCTATATTCTCGTGTGAATCTTAGACGCCAGCCCGTCACTCATTCCCATTTTGGAACTCAACTGCCGCGCGACCCCCGCCTCTGCTCCTTGCCCCGACTCGATCGCCGCGCCGCCGTCTCAATTCCTACAGAATCTCCCGATCCAACCCTATTACCATTTTTCAAAAACAGCCCAAACTTAACCCATTCAAAACCAACACTTCCGCAAATGTTGATTCCGCTCAACTTGATCTTCTTTAGAATGAGCGTTTACAAAAAAACCGGGGGAGGGGTCCAATTACGGTTAGCCAAAATCTGCCCCTTGTTATTTCCGGAGTTACCCCGCCTCAACTCACAAAGCACGGACCACGTGCCCCGGGCAGCGTCCTCTACTCTTCCAGCCCCGCGCTGCGCAGCTTCGCCAGCAGCGTCTTAGGAGAGACACCCAGCTTCTCCGACGCCCGCGTTTTGTTCCACTTGCATTCGCGCAGAGTGCTTTCCAGAAGCACGCGCTCGATGTGGCCGACCGCGCGACCCGTAACTTCCTCCAAGCTTCCTTCCCAGCTGAACTGCTCCGGAAGCATACCTGCTGGCAATTGGCTCGCGTCCGGCTTCGTAGCGGGAAGCTGCAGGCCGTCAGCGGTGATGCTCAGTCCATCCGTGAGGATGACCGCGCGTTCCATGGTGTTCTGCAATTCGCGAACGTTTCCTGGCCAACGATAGTGCAGCAGCCGTTCGCGCGCTTCCTCGGAGAGCTCCAGACCAGGCTTCTTGAATTCCCGGCTGAACTTCTCCAGGAAGTGCCCGGCAAGCAACAAGACATCGTTCCCGCGTTCTCGCAAAGGAGGGATGGTCATCGGCACGGCCGAAATCCGGAAATACAAATCTTCGCGGAAGAGCTTTTCCTCGGCCAGCTTCTGCAAATTTCGATTCGTAGCCACCACGATGCGCACATCCACTTCCACGGTCTGTGTGCCCCCGACCCGGTCGAATTTCTTTTCTTCCAGAACGCGCAAAAGCTTCGCCTGAATAGCCAGCGGCAATTCGCCAATTTCATCGAGAAAGAGCGTTCCGCGATGCGCCAAATCCAGCTTGCCGACCTTGCGCGCGCCCGCTCCCGTGAACGCGCCGCGCTCGTGCCCGAAAAGTTCGTTCTCCACCAGTCCTTCCGGAATCGCCGCGCAATTCAGCGCCACGAAGGGCTGCTCGCGCCGCTGCGAAAGATGATGCACGGCTCGCGCAAAGAGCTCTTTGCCCGTCCCGCTCTCACCCAAAAGCAAAACGGTCGAGTCCGTCGCGGCCACTTTTTGAATTTGCTGGCTGATTTCCTTGATAGCCGTGTGTTCGCCCACAATGCGCGGAAATCCATACCGCGCGGTGTACTCTTCGCGCAGCAGCAGGTTTTCTCGCTGCATCTCCTGCAGACGAGTCGCTCGCTGCACCAGCAATTTCAAGTGGTCTAGGTCCACCGGCTTCTGAAGAAAGTCGAACGCGCCGTCTTTCATCGCCGAAACCGCTTCTTCGACCGATCCAAACGCCGTAAGCAGCAGGACCGGTATCGTCGCGTCCGCCTGCTTCGATTCGCGCAGCACGTCGAGCCCGGAGGCCCCCGGCATCTTCAAATCGGTAATCACCATCAGGTAGCGCCGCGCGCGCACCTTTTGAATTGCCGTCGTTCCATCGGGCGCTTCGTCCACGGCATATCCCGCGCGCTCCAATGCTTTGCGCAGCATGGCGCGCAATTCATTCTTATCTTCGACAAGAAGAAGAGGTTCCATCTCTCTTGTTTCTACCACGAATCAAGGCGGACCTTGGCGGGAACGCAGAGTGGATGTGTAGAGAAGGGAAGTAACCAAAGGAGGCGAGGAACGAAACACAAAACTCAAAATACGAGCTTCGTATTTCGAGTTTCGTTTTTCGAATTTCGATTTTCGTTTTCGGATTTGCTACCGAGCCCAGCCTGGATCGCCGCCGGACTTCCGCAGCTCATCTTCCATATCCGATAGCTGCTGCTTCAGGTTTGCGATTTCCTGTTTCTTTTGAGCGATCTTGGCGTCTTTATCGTTGATGTCTGCCCGCGAGTTTTGCTGCATCAACGCTTTTTGCGGATCGCTGTAGTACTGCGTCTGTGCTTTGTCGGCTTCACGCTGCAAAATGTCGAGTGCTTTCTCCGCCATGGCGATTTTCTCGCGCTGATCCGCGAACCTTTTCCGCCATTCTGTTTCCGCGTTTTCGCCCTTCCCCGCCGCGTCCTGCTTTTTATCTGCTGTATCTTGCGAACCGCCCGCGGTATTGCCCGCTGCCGCTTCCCCTCCGCCCGTTGCCGCGGCGGGCTTTATATCATCGTCGGTATAAACTTTTTTCGGCTTCGGCGCGGTCTTCTGTTGTTCGCGCGCCTTGCGCGCCGCATTTGCCACCGAATCGCCGGTCTGCTGCTGAGGTGGATTGTCTTGCCCTTGCGCGATTGCCGGAACCCCTAGCAAACACAATCCAGGCAATAAGCATCGAGGCCTTGAGCCAATTCTTGACACTCATAACATGCCGCCTTTCCCGGGAGAAGCTGGAATCCCCAACCATCTACTTAGATGCTTTCTTTATTCAATTCTACCGCTTCCGCGGCGCTCCGGCACGCAGGTAGCGTAACGATAAAGGCCGCCCCTCCCTCGCTTCGATTTCGCGCCTCCACGCGCCCGCCATGCTGCACGATGATTTTCTGCACGACCGCCAATCCCAATCCCGTTCCTTTTGCCTTGGTGGTGAAAAATGGCCGGAACAGTTTGGGCAGAGTCGCGCCGGCAATCCCCGGCCCATTGTCGAAAACAGTGACTCGCTGCGTGCCAGTCTCCTCGTGCCGCACCACTTCTCCACGGAGAAGTACCTTCCCGCCGTTCGCCGCTCCAACACAGGCCTCCGCCGCATTGCGTGCAAGATTTAAAAACGCTTGCCGAAGCAGCCCCTCATCCCCGGCGACGCTTCCAAAAGGCCCCTCGAACCGGATACGCACTTGCGGCATCGCCTCGGCTACTTCGGACACGACTCGCTCAACGAGGCCCTCCAGAGCGACAGGCTCGCTGGTAATCTCCAGAGGCCGCGCATATTTCAAGAACTCCGTGACCACATGCGTAATATTCCGCGTCTGCTCGAGTATCCTCTCCGCGGAGTCCGCCACTTCGCCGGTGACCGCTTCCGCGCTGATCATCTGTGCGTAACCCGAAATAGTGGCCAACGCGTTTTTGAATTCGTGTGCAATACCGGCGGATAGCTCGCCTACAGCGGCCAGGCTTTCCTTTAGCTGAATCTGCTGCTGCAGCGCCGCTAGCTCCGTCAAATCCGTAATCAAGCAAATCGCTCCATTGATTTTCTCCGTCCCACGCCGTATGGGTGAAATGGTGACGCCCAGCAGCCGCGACTCGCCTCCAGGCGCCTCGTGCTCGACCTGCTCTCTCCGGAATATGCTTCCTTTCGTCAGGCATTCCCCAATAAACCGCGTCAGGTCGGACTTTTCTCCCAGTACCTCACTGTACCGCCGGAATCCCAGCCCGCGAATCCCTAGGGTCTGCTCCGCTGCCGGATTTGCGCTGGAAACAATGCCGTTCGCATTTACCACGAGCAGCCCCGCCGGCATGTTCCGCGTAACTTCCTCGCTTAGCCGTTCCGTATTTTCCGCGCGCTCGCGTTCGATCTTGTGCAGCCGCTCCAGCTCTTTCTCCTGGTCGCGGAGTTGCCGGATGACTCCTTCCATAGACGCGGTCATGAATGCGGAAGGGTTTTCCGTTCTTGGCGTCGCTGTCGAAAGGCTTTCCTGGTGAGATTCCTGAGTGCTCTGAAAAAAGCGCCGCAGTAGAAAAAACATGATCCCCACGACAGCCAGGATCCCCGCAGCCATGCCAGCGGCGATTTCCCAGACGTGTTGTGAGTCCCCGGCTTGGAATGTTGCGAACGTCATAGCCTGAAGCGGCCTCGCATCGGAGTGAATCTCAGCGCAAACCCGGCGCTAAATCGATCGAGAAAGAAGAGAAGAGAAACACTACAATCAGCGCCGCAATCCCCAAAAAAGTCCCCAGCGGAAGATGATAATGGCTCGCAATGAGCCATCGAATCTGTTTCACCGTGCCCAGTCCACGCCGGCTGGCCCGTTCCGCCAGGCGCCGCCCCGCTCCTCCGGCGTACATCGCGCCTATCACGGCCGCTCCCAAAACGCTTCCGAGCAGCGTGCCGAGCAAAATAGTAAGGAACGCATTTCTCACTCCGAGAAACGCCCCCACCATCAACATCATTTTTACGTCGCCCATGCCCATGCCTTCGCGCCCGCGCACCAGCTTGTACAGCGTCGCCGCTCCCCATAACATCAGGCTGCCAAACGCGGCGCCCAGGAGCGCCTCAATCACTCCCAGGAATCTCTCCGGCGGCAGCCAGTGGAACAGCCGCCAGCTCAGCAGAAAAGCCGCGCCGTCGTTGGGCGGGACAAGAGCGGAGAAAAGCACTCCGGCGGCAAACCCCGGCCATGTAATCAAATCGGGAAGCAGCCGCACTCGCAGATCGGTCACCGTCAAGATGATGATCAAACAAATGAAGAACAACCACTTCACCGTGGCCTGGCTGATCCCAAATTCCAGGTAGCAGCCCACAAACAAGAGTCCCGTCGCCATCTCGACTAATGGGTACATGGGAGAAATGGGCAGTCCGCAAGTGCGGCACTTTCCTTTCAGCCAGATCCACGCAAAGACCGGCACATTGTCGTAGGGCTTGATCGGAGTCTTGCACCGCGGGCATCGCGACCCCGGCGAAACGATGGACAATTCTTCCGGAATGCGCGTGATGCACACATTCAAGAAGCTCCCGATCACAATCCCAAATAGAAAAAAGAAGGCAATGACCACGGTTTAGTCAGCCACTTTTCGGCTGCACTTACTACTCTCCCACACCTATCCCAGTGCCTCAAGAAACCCCGCCGGACTGCGTGCCCCATTCCTAACGTTTTTACTCTCCTTTGATTTATCTTTTGTGCGCTCTCTATGACGCTCGGCGTCCTGCGCGTAATTCCTTTTCCCCGATTTTTTTCTGCTGCGCGTAGACTGTAAACTGTTAACTGTCGACAGCTCGCATGCACTGGTTCGAACGCAAAATCCGCCGCTATGAGCACCGCCGCTGGACCACCGACGATAACCGCCGGGTGCAACCCTTTGACTGGGGCCTAGAACACATCGGGGGCGATCCCGCCGATCCCCATCCCGGCGAATTCGTCCGTCAGTACGCCAAACAAGCCATCGAACAAAGCACCGATTGGTTCGCCACCACCCCGGCGAGCGACTACCGCTTGGATAGCGGCAACCTTCTCACATTCACAAGCTCGATCGAATCGCCTTGGCCGGAAAACAACACTGTCCACGCCCGCCTATGGCCTGCCCGCCACGACCGTCGCCCTCCCTTCAAAGCCGCCAAAGGCTGCGCCGTCCTTGTGCTCCCCAACTGGAACGCCAAATGGCACGGCCAGGATGGCCTCTGCGAGTGGGTAGCGCGCTTCGGCATAACCGCTCTCAAGATGAGCATGCCCTTTCACAATCGCCGTATGGCGCAGGGCCACGAGCGCGCCGACCAAATATGTGGCCCGAACATCGGGCTGACGCTTCAGGCAAATCGTCAAGCTGTGCAGGACGCTCGCCGCTGCCTTCGCTGGCTTGAGCAGCAGGGCTATACGCGCCTCGGCATCTTGGGAACCAGCTTGGGCTCCTCCGTTGGCTACATCACCCTGATGCACGATTCCGCCATCAAAGCCGGCGGCTTCTTCCATTTCTCCACCTACTTTGCCGACGTCGTCAGCCATGGCATGACCACCAACCACGTCTGGGAAGGCCTCCGCGCGCACGTCAGCGTTGAAGAGCTCCGCGACTATTGGGCCCCCATCAGCCCCATGCCCTACGTAGAACGCGGTATGGGCGCGCATAAGAAATCCTTCCTCGTCTACGGAAAATATGACCCCACCATGCTCCCGGAGCTGAGCCGCCAGATGCTCGAAGCCCTCCGGCGTCACGGCGCGCACCCGCGGTCTCTCGAGCTGCACTGCGGGCATTATTCCCTGGAACTCGCTCCCTTCAGCTACATCGCCGGCTACCGCGTCCTAGCCTTTCTGCGCTCTGCGCTAGGCTAGAAGCGCAGAATCCATTTTCTGCACCTTTTTTGCACGATTCTTGCTTGCTCAACTTGAGTCTTCGACGCGCTTCGTGAATCGCCACCTCAGATGATTTCTGTCTCTAGTATCATCAACTCATGCAAACCCTGCTCGTCGAGGCCTTTGGGCCCCTCGTCGTCGCTTTTGCGGTTTTCATTGTCGTTCTCGGGGCTCGCCGACTCCTTCATCAGTTCCGCAATCGCATGACTCCGGAACAGATTCAGGAGGCGCGTGATTCCTTCCGCAGCCGCCTCGTGCATCCCCGTATTGAGGAAGTCGAGCAGGGAATTGGCGCTTTCCTCCCGCAACGTCTTCTCACCCTTTACGACGATCACCAAACCATTCTCACCGAGCAGCTCGAAATCCGCCGCCCTGACGCTGATCCCAAGAATTTCACCGAACCGAAGAACCCCGCCGAATGGGTAGAAGCCTTTCTGCCGCTTGATCTCGAGAGCCAAGAGTATGTCCTCGACTTGTCCGCTCAGGGCTGGGGGAAAGGCTTCTGCTTCGCCACCGATGGCGAAGGCAATTTTTACTGGACTCCCGCAAGTGAGTCCCGGCAGGCTGATGGTCCCGTTTTTTTCGCCCACACCGATCCCGCGGCCAACGAACAGATTGCCCCGTCGATCGATGAATTCCTCTCGTGGCCCCGTGTTCTCCACGCGCCGGAAGCCGAAGCGACCACTTGAGGGGCATTCTATTAGGAGCCACGGGGAAGGATTGGCTGGGACGTTTTGTGAGGATGATTCCTCGACGCGATCGCCCGCACTGATGCAGTGAGGCTTAGTGCAGGACTTGGGCGATTTTGCCTTCGGCGAGGAGCGCCGAAATCGATTCGACCTCGAGCCCGAGAGGGCGGTCTTGCGTCAGTCTCGCCGAGTGCGTTCGAACAGTTTCATAGGCCTTCGTTGCGAGCGTCCCGGTTTTCAGCGGGGCAAGCAGGTCGATCCCTTGGCAAGCGCAGAGCAGTTCGATGGCAATCGTATGGCGCAGATTTTCAAGCATTCGTCCAAGCCGCCGCGCGCCGCTCATGCCCATGGAAACGTAGTCTTCCTGATTGCCGGATGTCGAGATGGAATCGACGGAATGGGGCGTCGCGAGCGCCTTGTTCTCGCTGGTCAGCGCCGCCGCGGTGACTTGCGCGATCATAAAGCCGGAGTTCAGCCCCGGTTCGGGAGTCAGAAATGCGGGCAGCATGCTCGTCAAAGGGTTGGTCATCTGCTCGATGCGGCGCTCGGAAATGCCGCCGAGTGTTGCCAAAGCCACAGCCAACTGATCCGCGGCCATAGCCAGCGGCTGGCCATGAAAATTTCCGCCACTGATGATATCGCCGGTGCCATCCGCGTTCACAAAAACTAACGGATTGTCAGTCGCGCTGTTCAATTCCACGGCAGCCGTTTCGCCCGCTTGCGCCAGCGAATCGCGCACCGCGCCATGAACCTGCGGAGTACACCGCACGCTATACGGATCTTGAACGCGAGGATCTTTTTCAGCCGAGCGGTGCGACTCGCGGATTTGGCTGCCTTCGTTCAGGTGGGCCAAGTTTCGCGCTGTCGTGGCTGCGCCGGTATATGCGCGCGCATGCATGATGCGCGCGTCAAACGCTCCGGGACTCCCGCGCAAGGCGTCCAAAGAAAGCGCGGCGGCAACATCGGCGCTGTCGATGAGAATCTCGGCGTCGTGCAGCGCGAGACTCAGCAGCGCAAGCATTCCTTGCGTGCCGTTTAGAAGCGAAAGACCTTCTTTTGCTTCGAGCGCGAGAGGTTTAATCCCGGCGCGCCCCAGCGCTTCGCCGCCATTGAGAATTTCTCCTTTGAGAGCGGCGCGTCCTTCGCCGATGACCACCGCCGCAAGGTGCGCCAAGGGTGCGAGATCGCCGGAAGCGCCGACCGAGCCCTGCGAGGGAATAACTGGATGAACTTTGGCATTCAGCATCGCGCAAAGAGTTTCGACAACCAATGGGCGCACACCGCTTAATCCCTTGGCGAGAGCATTCGCGCGCAAGAGCATGAGCGCCCGCGTTTCCGATTCGCTAAGCGCAGCGCCAACGCCGCAACAGTGCGAGCGCACAAGGTTTACCTGCAGGTTGCTCACCTGCTCCGTCGAAATACGGACCGAAGCGAGCTTCCCGAATCCCGTATTGATGCCGTATGCGGTGGCTCCCGATGCGACTAGGCGATCGACGACAGTGCGCGAAGCATTCATCCGTTCCATCGCAGCCGGCGAAAGACTCACGGCCTCCGCGCGGAGAGCAACAGCGTAAAGCTGTTCGAACGTCAAATCGTTGCCGGTCAAGGAAACGCTCATGGCCGCGCTCATGCTTCGCTCCGATCGAGCTGCGGCGCCACGACGGAGTTAAAGACGCTGTAATATTTTGCCGGCAGCAATTTGGGCCGGCCGTTGCTTCCGCAAATGATGTGCGTGGTCTCACCGGCCGCAAGCAGTTTGCCGTCTGCGTCGCGAAAGACTTCGTAGGAAAACTTCACGACGCGATTGCGCGATTCCGCAATGCGCGTGCGGATGCGAAGTAATTCGTCATAGCGCGCAGGCAGGTGGTAACGGCAATGAACGTCCGCGACGACGATGTGGCAATCGTCTTCTTTTTCCATGCGCTTGTATTCGATGCCCAGCGCGCGGATCAGTTCCACACGGCCGACCTCGAACCACACCAGATAGTTCGCGTGATAGACGACGCCCATCTGGTCGGTTTCGGCGTAGCGCACCCGTATTGTCGCGTCGTGGTATTCGATCATTCGCATGTCCAGAGAATCCTGTGAATCGAAGCTCGCTGGCGCAGATTATTCCACGTCCGTGCTCCAAACGGGTTTGCGTTTTTCCAGAAAGGAGGCCAGCCCCTCTTTGAAGTCCGCGGTGCAGCGGATGCGGGCATTTTCCAGAATCGCGCGTTCCAGATCGGCGTCCACGCTCGCCGCCGCTGCCGAGGTCAACAATCGTTTTGCGCGGGACAAGCTGACCGGGCTGGCAGAGATGAGAACCTCCGCCAATTCCCGCGCGCGTTCCATCAAATGTTCGTGGGGCACGATTTCCGTGATAAGTCCAAGCGCTTTTGCTTCGGTGGCGTCGACGAGACGGCCGGTCAGCAGCAAATCGCGCGCGTGTTTATCACCGATCTGCCGCGTCAGGAAAACGGAAACGATGGCGGGCAAGAAACCGATGCGCACTTCCGTGTAGCCGAATTTCGCTTCCGGCACGGCAATCGTGAAATCGCACAAAGTGGCGATCCCGCATCCGCCTGCCAACGCGGCTCCATTCACCGCGGCGATCAGCGGCTTCGAAAAACTCCAGATGCGGCGGAACATTTTCGCCATGCGCCGCGAATTCTCCATATTTTCCGCGGAGGATTGATTTGCGATGATCGCTAGCGTTTCGAGGTCCATCCCGGCGCAAAACGATTTTCCCGCGCCGGTGATGATGGCCACGCGCGCGTGGCTGGATTCCACCTCATCCAGAGCAGATTGAATTTCGCTGACCATGCGCTCGGAAATGGCGTTACGTTTTTCTGGCCGGTTGAACGTCAGCGTGGCCAGTTGACCGGTCGATTCCAAAGTCAATGTTTCAAACATACTTGCGAATCTCCTCACTTTTGAAGGTATCGGAGAAAGCTATTTGGCCCGCTCTCATTCCCTGTTGAAATGGGCGTGGCCCGTCGTCGGCATGTGGAGTACCCAATAGGAGTATGCCCCTCCACCACGCGGCGCTCAACCATTGAGACGATTCTAATTCGCCAGCGGCGCATGTGCATACTTTGCGCGAATCTCGTTGCTCATGGCTAGCAGGGTTCCGAGCTGCGAGGAATCGATCCCTGGATCGGCGCCGGCTTTCTTCAACGCGGCTAAAACATCTTCCGTGGCGATGTTGCCAACGAGATTGTCTCCGGCAAACGGGCAGCCGCCGAGGCCGGTCAGCGCGCTATCGAAACGGCGGCAGCCGGCTTCGTAGGCGGCGAGAATTTTGGCTTCAGCGTTTTCGGGGCGGCTGTGCAGATGCACGCCGAGCTCGATGCCGACAACTTCGTCTTTTACCTGGCGATAGAGATCGCCGACAAGTTCGGGCGAGGCGGTGCCGACGGTGTCGGCGAGGGAGACGGTGCGCACGCGGATGCCTTTGAGCCATTCGAGAGCGTCAGCGACGATTTCGGGGCCCCAGGGCTCGTCGTAGGGATTGCCGAAAGCCATCGAGATGTAGACGACGAGATCTTTTTTTGCAGCCAAAGTTTCTTTGCGGAGTTTTTCGACGAGGAGGCGGGATTCGTTGCGGGTCATGTTGGCGTTGGCGCGGCGAAAATAGGCCGAAATGGAGTAGGGATAACCAATTGTAGAAACACCTGGAGTTGCTAGTGCGCGTTCCAATCCTTTTTCATTTACGACGATGCCGATGATTTCCGGCAATTCGACATTGTCGGGAAGGGAAGCGAGCAGCTTCGTCATGACGTCCTCGCTGTCAGCCATCTGCTTGACGTGTTTGGGGGAGACGAAGCTGACAGCGTCAATGTGCTTGAACCCTGCGAGCACAAGTTGTCTTAAATACTCTGCCTTATAGTCGGTGGGAATAAAGTCCGGAAGTCCTTGCCATGCATCCCGAGGACACTCAATCAGCTTTACTGGTTCCATATCAGGTCTGCAATACTCCTGTCTTGAATTCGCGGATTTCTGGGTTGAGGGCGGCGGCTTCGAGGGCGCTGATGAGGGCATCTCGGGTATGGGCTGGGTCGATGATGGCGTCGACCCAAAGGCGCGCGGCGGCGTAGCGCGGATCGGTCTGCTGATCGTAAGTGGCCTTCACCGTTTCGAGCATTTCTTTGCGGGCTTTTTCGTCGACTTTTTTGCCTTCGCGTTCGAGCTGCTTCAGTTTAATTTCCGCTAGCGTGTTGGCGGCGGCGTCGCCACTCATCACCGCGAACTTTGCAGTGGGCCAAGCGAACATGAATCGCGGATCGTAGGCTTTGCCGCACATGGCGTAGTTGCCGGCGCCGAAGCTGCCGCCACAGATTACGGTGATTTTGGGGACGACGCTATTGGCGACGGCGTTCACCATTTTTGCGCCAGCGCGGATGATGCCGCTCCACTCGGCATCTTTGCCGACCATGAATCCGTTTACGTCGTGCAGAAAGATCAACGGAATGCGGTTCTGGTTGCAATCGAGAATGAAGCGCGCGGCTTTTTCGGCGGATTCGGTGTAAATCACTCCGCCAAACTCGATGCGCTTTTGATCCGAGCCGCGCGCATGAGTTTGCACATGCTTTTTCTGATTGGCGACGATGCCCACGGCCCATCCGCCGATGCGAGCGTAACCGCAGAGAACGGTTTCACCGTATTCGGCGCGATATTCTTCAAATTCGCTAGCGTCGACAATGCGTGCGATGATTTCGCGCATGTCGTATTGCTTGGCGGGATCGCTCGAAAAAATTCCGTAGATTTCATCGCCTGGATAGAGGGACTCGCGAGATGCAATGTGGCTGAACGGAGACGGATTAGGCGCTCCCATTTTATCGGCGAGCGCGCGAATCCTCGCGATGCACGCATCGTCGTCCGGTTCGCGAAAATCCACGGTGCCGCTAATTTGCGAATGCATTTTCGCGCCGCCCAAATCCTCCGCGGAAGTGACCTGTCCGATCGCGGCCTGGACCAGCGCGGGGCCGGCCAAGAAAAGTCCAGAGCCTTCGGTCATCAAAATGTGGTCGCACATGAGCGGCAGATAGGCTCCGCCAGCAACGCACATGCCCATGATGGCGGCGAGCTGGGGAATGCCCATGGCGCTCATCACCGCGTTGTTGCGAAAAACGCGGCCAAAATCGTCGGTATCGGGGAAAACGTCTTCCTGCAGAGGTAAAAATACGCCGGCAGAATCAACAAGATAAATCGTCGGAATGTGATTGTCGATCGCGATATTTTGCGCGCGGATGACTTTTTTGGCGGTCATGGGAAAAAACGCGCCGGCTTTCACGGTCGCGTCGTTGGCGATGAGCATGAACGTGCGCCCGCAAACTTTCGCAAGTCCCGTGATGGTGCCCGCCGAAGGGGCGCCGCTCCATTCTTCGTACATTTCGTAAGCGGTGAAAATGCCCAGCTCGAAGAGTTGCGTGCCAGGATCGATCAGTTTGGCGATGCGTTCGCGCGCCGTGAGCCGGCCCTTCTTGTGCTGGGATGCGATTGCTTTGGCGCCGCCGCCCTGGCGAATCTGCTCTTCTTCGTTCTTGATTTTCGTGAGGAGATCGATGAAGCGGCGATGATTTTTTCCAAAGTCGGCCGACTTCGCATTTACGCTGGTTTTCAAGACGGACGCAGCCACTCGCAGACCTCGACCAAGGATTCACGTGCGCGCTGATGATCAATCGCACGCCAAGGGAAACAGTATACGGTCCACCGCGGATTTGCGCGAGTACACTGCGCGAGGCGTGTGTGTTGACGGTGCTGAACTGGATGCATACAATCTGGACGTACGGTGCCGCAAAGGCATTGAATCTGTTTGTCGGAGGCGCCTGTGAAAACCCATGTCGAAGTTGTTGCCGGCGGGTGTGTCTCCGGCGATGCTGCGTTCTAGCTGCGCGATTTAACCGGACAATTTAGCCGAGGATATTCCCGCTCACATTTTTCTCGCAAAGCTGAATCATTGCGTTTGCTCGGAGCCGCTCTGGAGTTTCTCTCTACATCACTATCCGCGCGAACGCAAAGCCGTGTCGCGTTTCCAAACTTTCCGCGAAGCGCACGCGCATTGCTGCCAGCGGGCAGCGGGAGAATGTTGAAATGTTTATCGAAGATTTAGGCTGGGACGCGTATTTTGAAGCGCACTGGAGTGGAAGCGGGAATGCAGGCTGTGTTCCCGCACGAGTAATATCGCAGCATCGAGGACTTTGGCGGGTCGCTGGTGATTTTGAAGAGTGTTGGGCGGAACCTTCCGGGAAGTTTCGCAAGAAATCCGAGGGCGGGGGCGATTGGCCCGCTGTAGGGGATTGGGTTTCTGTCGAGGCGCGACCCGAAAAACAGAACGCTCTGATTCAGCTGGTTTTGCCGCGACGCAGCCGATTTGCGCGCAAAGTTGCTGGCAAACAAATCAAAGAGCAAGTACTCGCTGCAAACATCGATGTTGCTCTTATTGTGGCAGCGCTGGACGGCGATTTCAACGTCCGGCGCATCGAACGATATATGGCGCAGTGCTGGGAATCTGGCGCACGCCCGGCGATAGTATTGAACAAGGCCGATGAGTGCACTGAACCTCGCCAATTCTCGGCGGAGGTGGAGCGCATCGCCATGGGCGTTCCCGTTATCCTGATTAGCGCGAAAACCGGGGAAGGTTTGGATGCGTTGGAGGCGCACTTCAAGAAGGGGCAGACCATTGTGCTTCTAGGCTCCTCCGGGGTGGGGAAGTCCACCTTGGTGAATCGAATGTTGCAGGAGGAGCGGCAGCCAACGCACGCGGTGCGGGAAAGCGACAGCCGCGGACGTCATACAACCACATCCCGCCAACTGTTCTTGTTGCCGGGAGGCGCAATGATCATCGACACTCCAGGCTTGCGCGAGCTTCAGTTATGGGATGCGGCGGACGGATTGTCACAAACCTTCGCTGACGTCGACGAACTTGCCGGGCAATGCCGGTTTCGCGATTGCCGCCACCGAAACGAGCCTGGCTGCGTCGTGCAGGATGCTCTGGCCTCAGGCATACTGGAAACTGAGCGCTTGGAAAGCTGGCGCAAACTCCAGCGCGAGGGGGAGTTCCTCCGCGGAAAAATGGATCCTGAAATTCGCGACGCCGAAAAGAAACGCGTTAAAGTGATAATGCGTCAAGTAAAGAATGAGTATAAGATTCGGGACAAAGGCAGAAGCTAAAAACCAAACATGCGAGACTTGCTGCTCAATTTAGAACTGGCTCGCCGCGTCGAGTTTGCCGAAGCGCAAGCCGCGGTCGAATGCGCAGAGGCTCTCGGGCGTTTCCGGCCCGGAAGCGGCGCGGCGGTCAGGCGTCTTGCCGGCGGATTTGCCGTGTACTGCGGCAAGGGTTCGCCGATCACGCAAGCCGTGGGTATGGGCCTCGACGGGCCGGTTAGCGCGGAAGAGTTCGATCGCCTCGAAGAGTTTTATCGCGGCCGCGGGGAGCCTGTGCGCGTCGAAACTTGTCCGCTTGCGGACGCTTCCTTTATCGAGCAGTTTGGCCAGCGCGGATACCACGTCACGGAATTTTCCAATGTCATGGCCCGGCCGGTGAGTCCAGGCGAGACTTGTCCGGAGCCTCCCGAAGGCCTCACGATCGAGAAAATCGGCAAAGACCAAATCGATGTGTGGACGCTGACGGTTTCCCAGGGATTCGCGGAAAAGTTTCCGGTGTCTCAGGAGCTCCTCGAAGTCATGAAATTGTTTGCGTTCGGGCCCAAGACGGAATGTTATCTTGCGCGCGTGGAAGGGAAGATTGCAGGCGGCGGAACTCTTGCGCTGCACGACGGCGTCGCGGGATTGTTTGGGGCCAGCACGCTGCCCGTGGCGCGGAGACGCGGTGTACAGACGGCGCTTTTGCAACGACGGCTTGCGCGGGCGTCCCAAGCGGGGAGCGATCTGGCCGTCAGCATCGCGCAGCCAGGAAGTATTTCGCAGCGCAATATTATCCAGCAGGGCTTTCAGGTTCTCTACACGCGCATCAAATTTGAAAAAACATTAGCGTAAGACAGTTCTTCCACGCAGAGTTTCAGCGTCCCACGCGCTTGTGGATAAACTCGACGATGTCTTGCGTGGACGTGCCAGGCAAAAAGATTTCGGCGATGCCGGATGCTTTCATCGCGGGCATGTCCGCTTCTGGAATGATTCCACCGACAAGCACGGTCACGTCGGTCATGCCTTTTTCACGCAGCAGGTTCATAAGCTGCGGGCAGATAGTGTTATGCGCACCGGAAAGAATCGAGAGGCCGATGACGTCGACGTCTTCCTGCACGGCGGCGGTGGCGATCATTTCCGGAGTCTGCCGGAGGCCGGTGTAAATCACTTCCATGCCCGCGTCACGCAGCGCGCGCGCAATTACTTTGGCGCCGCGGTCGTGCCCATCCAAACCCGGCTTCGCTATCAGCACACGAATTTTTTTCTGCATCATAAGAAGAAGATGTCACCACTCCTGGAAACCCGAGGAACCGGTCCCGCTAGTTTGCCAAACTATAGTGGCAGCTCGGTTCCGTGAGTCTTAGATTGCTCCGCCACTTGAGGTCGACATTCTCAATAAACTCAAAACGCTGGTTGCTCGCCTGGCCGGCGATTTCGAGCAAGTATCTCCCCGGCAGCGCCCGAATAGTAAACCGTCCTCGACTGTCGGTGCTTTTCTTTCGCACGGCGGATTTCTTGAGCTCCTCCAAAATCCCTTCAAGAGCAAAGCAATGCTTCGTGTCAGACAAGTTGTTGTATCCCGCCAAATCCGAACGCGTTCGTTCGTCTCCAGATTGAACCTGAAACACTCGTGCATTTGCGGCTTTCTCTTCTTCGTTTTCTTGCTGGAGTTTAGCGAGCGTGCCGCTGATGCGTTGCCAGTGTTCTTCGTCGATGGAATAGATCGTCACGCCGGCCCCCGTGAGAGCGGCGGTGTCCTGATTGTTGATGGCAACAATCACTTCTCCTGTGATTCTCGAGCTCGCCAGCCAAAAGATGACAACTCCCGCCGCGAGGAAGAGGACCAGTAACAAGCCGCCATATCTCTTCAGGAAGGCCGCGGTCCGCGACTCAGGCACGGGCTGAACTTCCAGCGGAGGTGAATTCGGGGGCGGATTCAGAGGAGCCATCCAACGGCCTTTCGTTTTTTCAAGTAATTGCTACTTCTTCGTAGGTGCCAAAGACGTCGCGCATGGCGTCGCAAATTTCGCCTACGGTGGCGTAAGCTTTCACGGCGTCGAAGAGGTACGGCATGAGGTTGTCTTTCCCTTCAGCGGCTTTGCGTATGGCGTTGAGGCGGCGGTCGACTTCGGCCTTCGAGCGGTCGGCGCGTAACTTCGAGAGGCGCTCCGCTTGCCGAAGGGCGACAGTCTCGTCAATCTGCAGAGTGTCCAGGGGCTTTTCCGCGGCGACGTAATCGTTCACGCCGACGATGATTTTTTCCTTTTTATCCACGGCCACCTGGTAACGGTAGGAAGCCTCGGCAATTTCGCGTTGCGGAAAACTGCGCTCGATGGCCGCGACCATTCCGCCCATCGCATCAATCTTCTCGATGTAGTCCCAGGCGCCGCGTTCGACCTCATTGGTCAGCGTTTCGACGAAATAGGAGCCGCCAAGCGGATCGACGGTGTTCGTCACGCCGGTTTCGTGAGCGATGATCTGTTGTGTGCGTAGCGCGATGGTGGCCGCGAACTCGGTGGGCAACGCCCAAGCTTCGTCCAACGAATTGGTGTGCAGCGACTGCGTTCCGCCGAGAACGGCGGCCAACGCCTGGATTGCCGTGCGCACCACGTTGTTGTACGGCTGCTGGGCCGTCAGCGAACAGCCCGCCGTCTGCGAATGGAATCGCAGCGCCCAAGAGCGCGCATTCTTCGCGCCGTAGCGCTCGACCATCGCTTTGTGCCAGATGCGGCGCGCCGCCCGGTACTTGGCGATCTCCTCAAAAAAATCATTGTGTGCGTTGAAAAAGAAGGAAAGCTGCGGAACGAATTCGTCGACGTCCAGCCCGCGCCGCATTCCGTATTCGACGTATTCCATGCCGTCGCGCAGCGTAAAGGCCAGTTCCTGAATCGCGGTCGAGCCAGCCTCGCGGATATGATAGCCGCTGATGGAAATCGTGTTGAACTTCGGCGTGTTTTTTACGCCGAATTCAAACGTGTCGATCACCAGCCGCATCGACGGCTCGGGCGGATAGATGTATTCCTTTTGCGCGATGTATTCCTTCAGGATGTCGTTCTGCAGAGTTCCGGAAATTTTCTTCCAGTCCGCGCCCTGCTTTTCCGCGACGGCAAGGTACATCGCCCAAATAACCGCGGCTGGCGAATTGATGGTCATCGAGGTGGTGACATCGGCGAGCGGAATCTTGTCGAAGAGCACTTCCATGTCGGCAAGGGAGCTGATGGCTACACCGCATTTGCCGACTTCGCCTTCGGAGAGCGGATGGTCGGAGTCGTAGCCCATCAGAGTAGGTAGATCGAACGCGGTCGAGAGCCCAGTTTGGCCTTGCGACAGTAAGTAGCGAAAACGTTGATTCGTGTCTTCCGCCGTGCCGAAGCCGGCAAATTGCCGCATGGTCCAGAGCCGTCCGCGATACATCGTGGAATGAATGCCGCGGGTGTAAGGAGGCTCCCCGGGAAAACCTAAATCGCGGTTGGGGTCCCACCCGGAGAGATCAGCGGGGGTGTAAAGGCGCCGGATCGGATAACCGGAAATGGTGGTGAAACCCGTTTGGCGCTCCGGGCTCTTTTCAAGCGTAGGGCGCAGGGTGTTTTCTTCCCAGGCGCGTTCTCTTGCGGAAGGCTCGCGCTGTGCGATGGAAGAATCCGCTGGCGTGATGGTCGTAATGGTTCCCTTGACCTCGTCGCTCATGGTCTGACGCTCCCAATTCGGCCGCGTTCCGATGCGCGCTTGGAGAGAACGCGGAATAGGTCCGGCACAATCTCGTCACGCGGCGAGCCTGGCGGAGGAGGAGGGATTCGAACCCCCGAGGCCCTTTCGAGCCTAACGGTTTTCAAGACCGCCGGTTTCAACCGCTCACCCACTCCTCCGTTTTTAATTCTAACGTATTCCGTGAGTAAGCGGCCAAAATGCTATCGGAGCCTGGAGCGAGAAATTACCGGTGCTCTCCGTCCGGAAGGTCTCTGAAGAGCGCTTCCGTGCCGACCACTGTGCCGTGGAGTGTCCCAGGGATCAGTGTGGCGCGCTCGACTTCGCCGGACTTGGCATCGGCAATGGTGACGTGATTCACCTCGAGCGTGCGGCCCAGAGCGCGCTCGTAGTCGGCTTTGGCTTCCTCGAGGTTGGCGAGGGCGCGCAGTTCGGTGCCTTGGGCGGCAATCAAGTCGCGTTGTGTCTGAATCACCAGGTATGTTGTGGACGCCCCCAATTGGTATTTCTTTTGTTCGGCGTCAAACGTCTCCTGTTGCAGCTCGCGAGCCTTGATGGCTGCGGCGACTTGGGCGCGATCTTGCGTTAACGCGATGTAGGTGTTGCGGACGTCAAGAAGCGCGGCATTTCGGAGTTGTTGTGCCGCCGTTTCCATTTGGCGCTGCGTGAGGAGAGCGCGAACGTGCTCGGCCTGTGCCGCGCGGTTGCGGAGAGGAAGGGTCAAAGTCAGCTGAGCTGCATATTCGGGGAAGCGATTGTGAAAGATCTGGCTTTGCGCCGTGGTGAAGCCCTGGTTAACAGTGCCCACGCTCGGGGTGATGGTCGCCGACTCGAAAATCGGAGTCGGCACGCCGCCGACAGTCACGCTGATGGGGTTGCCGTTGGCGTCCACGATGGGCACCCCGGTGCTAAAAGTGGTGGGGGCGCCGGCGATAGGGCTGTTTCCCGCCAGCCCGTTGGACTGATAGAACACGTTTGCGGTGAGCGAGGGTAGAAGGGCGTTCTTGGTCGCCCGAACGTCAATATCCGCGTTCTTCAAGTCGTAGACCTCCTCCTGAAGCTCCGGCCGTTTGGCAAATGCCTCCTTAACGGCGTCTTCGAAGGAAGCCGCTTCGACGGCGGCGGGCTGCGCCGGCAGATCCGTGGGAATGATTTCCACGTTGATGATGTTGGGTGCCATGGGATCCTTGGAAATGTAGTTTTTTAGGGTTTGCTCGTCTTGAAGCTGGGTTGTCTGCGCGGCGACGAGGTTTTGGGTGTCCGTGGCGACTTCGGATTCCGAGCGAGTCACGTCGAGAGGAGCCAGGCTGCCAATCTCGAGCTGTTTTTTATTGTCCTCGTAGAGCTTTTGGGCTACGTCTACAGCCTGTTGATTGACCTTGACGTTTTCTCGAGCGTAAGTGAGCTCCCAATAGGCCTTAATGGTGTTGGTGATGGTGGTGATGGCCTGCTGTGTGAATGCCCAATCGGCAATTTTGCGATTATTGTTGGCGATGCGAATGTTGCGAGTCCACATTTGCTTGCCGAAGCCATTCAGGAGAGGCTGAGAAATAGAAACCGAAAACGTTGAACTCACATCAGGATTGAAGAAGTTGGCAATATTGGAGCTGCTGCGCGTGTTGTTCCAGTTCACTTGGAAGTTAGTTCCGGTATGAAAAGTCTGCGAATACTGGTTATTAAACGTAGTTTGGTGCTCGACGATGGAGGCGACGCTGGCAGTGCCAGCGCCGGAAATGAACGGGTTGTTGATTGGCAAGGTGGCATCGAAAACCGAGGTGGTGCTCGTGATGAGAGGATCGAAGTTCTGAATGAAGAAGGTGAACTGGTTGAGGGGGGCGGAGGAGGCGCCGATCTGCACCCCTGGCGTGCTGAACCCGGTGTTGCCAGCCGCGGCATTGAGGAGGCCGGCGTCGGAGATCCAGGGGTAGTAGCGCTGGACGGCAATGTCCAGGCTGTTTTCGAGCGCCAGCTCGACTGCGTCCTGGAGGCTGATTTCCAACTTGTTGTCGCGAATGAGCTGATCGATGCGCGGCGAGTTGGTAAGCACGGGCGGATCGACGTGCTGTGATTCGTAGGGTCTGAAAATGTTCGGGAAGGCTCTCGGACCGCGCGTGTAATTGTGACTTGCTACGCCGAGCGAGGAGACGGGAGCGACGGTCGCATCGCCGGGGTTCGCAGTAGCCGCCGGAGCAGGGTTCGACGGCGGATTCTGGGCAGGGCTCTGCGCGAAAACCGGCGAAAGTGGCGCGCCAGCAATCAAACTGGCCAAAACGATGGCAAGCAGAGATCGGGCTCCTTGCAAAGCCGTCCTCTTGATGTTTGCTCCTCGGATGGACCGCTTCAAGGTTCCCCTCAGTGTCTTCGTAATCATCATTACCCCTCGAGATTCTGTCCCAGCGGGACGTTTTCAATTTGACCTAACTCTGTAAAACGCTCGAACCATGGATTTTGTTTCATTTGCGGGCTGGATTTGAGGGCACTCGGAGCAATAAACCCCGTGCCGTGACCAGAAACGCGACCGCTTCAGGCGCTAACGAGGATAATGGACCCGCCGGGGCAAGACAAGGATTTGGAGTAGTTCAATAAGGAGTGTTTTAGCGCTGTAGTGAAACCGGCAAAGAAGTACTGTTCGTCGAGGCAGGATAGACCGAGAAAGATTGAACGGAAAGAGCAGACGAGCCCGCGCCGGAAGGGCTTCCAGCACGGGCTCGTCTCCCAATTAGCGCCGGCTGCCGTCACCAAAGAGATCTTCCGTGCCAACAACTCTCCCGTGCAGTGTCCCGGGGATCAAAGTAGCGCGTTCTACTTCGCCGGATTTGCCGTCCGCAATCGTGACGTGATTCACGTCCAAGGTGCGGCCCAACGCGCGTTCATAGTTGGCCTTGGCCTCCTGAAGGTTGGCGAGCGCGCGCAGCTCCGTGCCCTGCGCAGCGATGAGGTCACGCTGCGTGAGAATCACGTTGTAAACAGTGGATGCTCCAAGGCGGTATTTCTTTTGCGCCGCATCGAACGTCTGTTGTTCCAATTCGCGCGCTTTACTGGCGGCCTCGACCTGCGCGCGTCCTTGGGTGAGGGCAATATATGTGTTGCGGACGTCCAACAGCGCCGCATTTTTCAAGAGTCTTATGGTGGCCTGCTCTTCCCGCTCGACCAGGATGGAGCGGGCGCTATCGGCCTGCGCCGAGCGATTGCGCAAGGGAAGGTTCAAGGTCAACTGCGCCGTGTAGTCTGGAAAGCGATTGTGAAAGATCTGGTTCTGCGAAGTGGTGAATCCCTGCTGATTCGCGCCCGCAATCGCCGTCTGCGTAACGGGCTCGTAAATCGGAGTTGGGACTCCTCCGATATCCACCATGACCGGATTGCCATTTGCGTCGACGATGGGCAGACCATTGGTAAAGCTTTTCGCGCCGGCGATTGGAGAATTGCCCGCCAATCCGACGGAGCTGTACTGCGCGCTCAGCAACAGCTCTGGCCTAAGGGCATTGCGCGTGGCGCGCACGTCGATCTCGGTGTTCTTCAAATTATAGATTTGCTGCTGCAACTCGGGCCGCTTGGCAAAAGCTTCTTTGATGGCATCCCCGAACGTCGCCGTTTCAATCGCCGCGGGCTGCGTCGGCAGATCCGTGGGAATGATCTCCACGTCGGTCAGGTTTGTAGCCATGGGATCTTTGGAGATGGCATTCAACAGGATCTGTTCGTCCTGAAGCTGGACGGTGCGAGCCACGATGAGATTCTGGCGGTCGGTGGCCAGCTCGGACTCCGCCTGGGTTACGTCGAGAGGTGACATCGTGCCGGCTCCGAGCTGCTTTTGATTGTCGCTGTAAAGCTTCCCGGAAACGGTGACTGCCTGTTCCTCGACTTTGACGTTTGCACGCGCGTACACCAGCTCCCAGTAGGCGGTAATCGTATTCGTAATCGTGGTGATGGATTGTTGCGCGAACGCCCAATCTGCAATCTTCCGGTTGTTCTTCGCGATCATAATATTCCGCCGGTTCACAGAGAGCCCGAAACCGCTGAGCAATTGTTGCGTGAAGCCGATCGAAAAGGTCGACTGCACGACCGGATTGAAAAAGTTTGCGCTCGACGTCGAGCTGCTCCGGGTGTTGTCCCAGATCACGCTAAGATTCGTTCCTGTCTGAAAGCCCTGCGTGAACCCTGTGTCGAACACCGCCGTGTGGGTGCTCAGATGATTCGGGGAAGACGCTCCGGTAGCGCCGGTGCCGGATATGAAAGGGTTGTTGATCGGCGTCGTCTTATCGTCGACACTCGCCGAGCCTGTAAACAGAGGGTCAAACGAGAAAAAAGGCAGGTTGGCAGTCGAAGATCCCAACAAGCCGCCGGTCGTCGGCGCCCCTGCGCCGCCGGACTTGGCCTTCAGGATCGAAGTGTCGGCCAGCCAAGGTGCATAACGCTCTACGGTAATGTCCATACTGTTTTCGAGAGCGAGCTCTACGGCGTCCTGCAGGCTTAGTTCCAGCTTGTTGTCGTGGATCAATTGATCGAGCCTCGGCGAGTTAGTGACCTCAGGTTCTCCAACCCGAATCGGGCGGTATATATCCAGAAAATTCGGGAACACCTTCGGGCCGTTCGAGAAATCATATTTCGCAAGTCCCAGTGAACTGACCGGGGCGATAGACAGACCCTGCGCTTGAGCGGTGGCCGCCGGCACAGGGTTCAACGGCGGATTTTGTGCGGGAGTCTGTGCGAAAACGGGCGACAGCGGACCAACGGCAAGCAACGGCGTAAGCAAGAGCGCAAGCAAGGAGCGGGCCGTCGAGGAACCGTCCTGCCTCTCCGCTGAAAATAAAATGGACCGCTTCGCCTTCACCACACCAGCCAGGAATTTTGCGGCCTCATATAGAGTCGTCATGATAATTTTCCCCTCAAGATTCTGTCCCGTCGGGACGCATTTATTTACATCTGCCAGAGTGGAACGTGCCCTGAACAGGTGTTGTTACATTTAGTTGGCCGGTTTCTTGTCACGCGGCAGGAAAACTCCGGAAATGCGGCCGGAAGACAAGGCTGTTCAGGGACATCCATTACAATTTGACCCACAAAACAGCCAAAATGCTTGCCGCAGCCCGGAAACTTGCCCCGCAGTTTAACAGGCGCCCACTTCCTTGACAACGCCGCGCACCACGACTAGGCTGCTCACTATTCGATGTTTAGAGGCGATTCGCGGTTACCGGAGACGATGCTCTCAAGAGAAGAATTACTGCGAATGTTTGAATCCGTGGGTGCCATCCGGCACGGTCACTTTGAGCTTTCCAGCGGCCTGCACAGCGGCATGTATGTGCAATGCGCGCTCGTTCTCCAGTACCCGAAATATGCAGAGAGACTCGGGCACGCTCTGGCTGCTCTCTTCTCCGACGCCATTATTGGAGCCGTCGTTTCGCCGGCTTTGGGTGGAGTAATTATCGGACAGGAAGTGGCGCGCGCCCTCCCCGAACCTAAGGAATCTGTGGGCAGAGGCGTGCCGGCCATTTTCGTGGAACGCGATGCCAGCGGCACGCTCACGCTGCGGCGCGGCTTTTCACTTCGGCCCGATCAGCACGTTCTGGTGATCGAAGACGTATGGACCACGGGCGGCTCGACACTCGAAACCATCCAGGTTATCGAAGAAGCCGGCGGGCGGGTTATCGCCGCCGGCGCCGTAATCGACCGGAGCGGCGGAAAAGTTGAATTTGGTGTCGAGGCCCAGGCCCTGCTGGATCTGCCGGTCGCCAGTTACGAACCCGAAGATTGTCCGCTGTGCCGAGAAGGCGGCGTCGCCGTCAAGCCTGGTAGCCGCTTCGTGCGCACCGCCTCGTAACGCGTCCAAAGCGCTTGCCAAATCTCACGTCTCTCCTGAAAATCGATCGCTGAAAACGAAACGCTCTCCTCTCATGCGCCATTTCAAGCTCACCATCGCCTACGACGGCACCGACTTTCACGGCTGGCAGATACAGTCATCAGATAAGCCCACCATTCAGGGCGAAATTTCCGGCGTGCTGCGTAGGCTCACGCAGGAGAACGTGCAGTTGCATGGCGCTGGACGGACCGACGCCGGCGTGCATGCGCTCGGCCAGGTGGCTAGCTTCCACACGCAATCAGGCCTCTCCGCGCTCGAGTTTCAACGCGCATTAAACGCGCTGCTGCCTCCCGCCATTCGCATTGTCGGCGCCGGGGAAGTGGGGCCACATTTTCACGCACGTTGGTCCGCGCTCGGAAAAATCTATCGCTATCGGTTGTATCGCGGCAAAGTCGTTCCGCCGGCGGTATGGCGCTATGTGTTGCATTATCCATTTCCGCTGGATGAAGACGCCATGCGCGTTGCCGCTTCGCGCTTCGTCGGTCCGCACGATTTTGCCGCTTTCGCTGCGTCCACTGGTTCCGAGGATGACGACAAGGAGCGCTCGACGGTGCGCGAAATCTACGCGAGCGAGTTGCTGCGTAGCGACGACGGCGAAGAACTCGTCTACACCGTGCGCGGCCGTTCGTTTCTGCGCTATATGGTGCGCAAAATGGTGGGTACGTTGCTCGACGTCGGCCGTGGCAAGCTCGTCCCCGACGACATCCCGCGCCTCTATCAACTGCGCGACCGCTCCAAGTCCGGCCCGACCGTGCCTCCGCAGGGCTTGTGCATGGTCGAAGTGATGCACGATGAAGCCTGGCGCATCTAGGCCGGCGCCGCGTCGCGCCGCATAAAACATTTCAGATTGCGAATCCCAAAGTTAGCTAATATACTTAGCTAACCATGTACACCGTGCATAAAGCGAAGACTTATCTCTCGAAATTGATTCGCGATGCCCTCAAGGGAGAAGAAGTCATCATCGCGCGCCGTAAAGACCCTGTTGTGAGGCTCGTGCCGGTGCGTAAACAGGCCAAGAAGCGCGTCCCCGGCAGTCTAAAAGGGAAAATATGGTATGCGCCCGATGCGTTTGAACCGCTCACCAAGGAAGAACTCGCCGAGTGGGGTATTGAATGACAAAGGTACTGCTGGACACGCATGCCCTGATTTGGTGGCTCGAGGGAGCAGGCAGGCTGTCCACGAGAGCGCGTCGGGTCATCGCGGATCCGGAGGCTATGGTTCTCGTATCCGCCGCCTCCGCGTGGGAGATCGCGATCAAGCACCAAGCCGGTAAATTCCGAGTACCTGACCTTATCCGGGACTTTCCCGGAAGGCTCCAGCAGGAAGGCTTCGTCGAGTTACCTATCTCGATTGAACATGCCGTTCGGGCCGGTGTTCTCTCGGGAAAGCATAAGGATCCGTTCGACCGCGTATTAATCGCACAATCGCAAGTGGAGGACGCTGCAATGGTCACCCGCGATAGCTGGTTCCGCAAGTATGCCGTCCAGTGTATTTGGTGAGACCTCCTGCAACTTTCAAATGGTGAAGGCTCTTTGTCGGTCGATGGAGCGCTCTTTGTGGTGAAACTCGGCTAGAATCTGCGTATGGCGGCCACGGCTATCCCTGTCGGCACGATTCCGTCGATTGATCCTGCCACGGGTGAAATCCTGGCGCAGTTTGAGAGGACTCTGCCGGCGGCGCTGCCGGAGATTTTGTCGCGGGCGCGTGCCGCGCAATCCGCTTGGTCCGAAGTGTCCATCGAAAAGCGCTGCGCTCAATTGCGCGTGTTGCGCGAACAAATGATGGCTTCACGAGATGCGCTGGCAGATGCGGTCGT
The DNA here is from genome assembly GCA_963753745.1 of uncultured Acidobacteriota bacterium. GTDB lineage: Bacteria > Acidobacteriota > Terriglobia > Acidiferrales > UBA7541 > Acidiferrum. The sequence goes on along the minus strand of CAVWDX010000032.1, from coordinate 33,423 downwards.
CGCCGAGTCCGGCAAGCCGCGCGTTGAAGCGCTCTTTGCTGATGTTTTTGTCGCGCTGGACACCGCCGAATATTTCTCGAAACAGGGCGCGCGCCTGTTGCGGCCCGAACGCGTGCCGCACCACAGCACCGCTGCGAAAGCTAAGTCCGGCCGCATTGTCTACGACCCAGTCGGCCTGATCGGCGTCATTAGCTCCTGGAACTATCCGCTGGCCATTCCGCTCAGCCAGATTATTCCTGCGGTGACCGCGGGCAACGCCGTCATTTGCAAGACCAGCGATTTCACTCCGCACTGCGGCGCGCTGATCGAGAAACTCTTCGCCGGCGCGGGCTTTCCGAAACATCTGGTCACCGTCATTCAAGGCGGCGGGAAAATCGGTCAAGCCTTGATCGAGGCCGCACCAGACAAAATCATGTTTACCGGCAGCGTGGCCACCGGCCGCCGCGTTGCGGAAGCATGCGCCAAGAAACTCATTCCGACCGTTCTTGAACTGGGCGGCAAAGACGCGATGATCGTTCTCGCGGACGCGAATCTCGATGTCGCGTCGAGCGCAGCCGTCTGGGGCAGCTACACAAATTGCGGCCAGGTATGTCTCTCTGTTGAGCGTCTCTTTGTCGAGCAGCCCATCGCAGAAAGGTTTCTGGAACTCTGCGTTGAGAAAACGAAGAAACTTCGTCTAGGCCCCGGTAGTGACCCTTCGACTGACGTTGGACCTCTGATTCGTCCTCAGCATGTCCAGCGCATGAGCGATTTGATCAGCGACGCCGTTGCGCGCGGCGCCAGAGTTCTCTGCGGTGGCAAGCCGCGTCCCGAGCTTGGTCCGAATTTCTTTGAGCCGACTGTCATCGCTGGCGTAAATTCCTCCATGAAACTTTTCCAAGAAGAAACCTTTGGCCCCATTCTCGCCGTTCAATCCGTCAAAGACGCCGAAGCAGCCGTCGCTCTCGCGAACGATTCCACCTTTGCGCTTGCTGCAAGCGTATGGACAAACGATGCAATATGCGGACAATCGATTGCCGCGCGTCTGCGCGCAGGCGCGGTCATGGTCAATGATGCGATCAGTTATTTCGGCATCGCGGAAGCCCCGCACGGCGGCTGCGGCGCGAGCGGATGGGGCCGCACCCACGGAAAAGCAGGCTTGCTCGAGGCAGTGCAAACCAAATACATCGACGTGGACCGCTTGCCCGGCCGCGAAAAGCCATGGTGGTATCGTTATGGCGCCGAGCTCGAGCGTGCCGCCGACGCCTTTCTTCGATTTGAATTTGGCGGAGGCCTGGCCGCAAAATTGCGCAACGTCCGCGGCGCCCTGAAAACAATGTTCCGCGACCACGGTCTGAAATGAAGCGGTCTTAAACGGCGAACTCTTGAAGTCGTCCGAATTCGTTAGGAGCGCTGAGTGAACGAACAAAACCCAATATGTCGTCGGTGTGGCAAGCCGGTCGTCGTAAACAAGGCGAACTTCGGAATATTCGAAGGCATGCACTGGATCTGCTTTCATCTGGAGTACGAGCATGGGAGCTACGACCCTGATGAGGTTTGCGAGGAGCCAGGCTGTTTTTGGCGGAAGGCGGAATCAGTGGAGCCACCACACTCGGGTGCAGCGCGATGACGGGACCAGCAGAAAACAAATGGATCTACGATTGGAACGTTGCTGCAGCGCCATTAATCGCGCCGGGTACGCGTGTTCTTCTTAATGACGAAACGCTTCGCGACGGCCTGCAAAATCCGAGTGTCCATGATCCCAGCATCGAAGAAAAAATAGAAATCCTTCACCTGATGGAAGCGCTCGGCATTGATTCGCTCAACATCGGCCTGCCGGGAGCCGGTCCCCGCGCCGTCGAGCACACCGAAGCGCTGGCCCGCGAAATCGTCACCAAGCGCATGAAGATCAAGCCAAACTGCGCCGCGCGTACCATCGAAACCGACATTCGCCCCATCGCCGAAATTTCACAGCGAGTTGGGATGGCCATCGAAGCCGCAACATTCTTGGGCTCAAGCCCGATTCGTCGCCTCGTGGAAGATTGGACCGTCGATCATCTCGAGCGCACGACCGAAAAGGCTGTGAAGTTCGCAGTCGATCACGGCCTCCCCTCCATGTACGTTACGGAAGACACGATTCGCACGGACCCAGACACCGTCAAGCGGCTTTACTCGACGGCGATTCGCAGCGGCGCCCGCGCCATCGTGCTCTGCGACACCGTCGGCCACGCCATTCCCAACGGCGCGTACAACCTGGTGAAATTTGTCATCGAGGAAGTCGTCAAACCCAGCGGCGAAAAAATTCGCGTGGACTGGCACGGCCACAACGATCGCGGCCTCGCTATCGCGAATTCTCTAGCGGCGATTGCGGCAGGCGCCGATCAAGTTCATGCCGCCGCCAATTCGCTGGGCGAACGCGTGGGCAACACTCCGATGGAACTGATGCTCGTGAATCTGCGCTTAATGGGCGCGATCCACCAGGACCTCTCGCGGCTCAAGGAATACTGCGAGAAGGTGGCGAAGTATACGCATACCACGATTCCCCCGAACTACCCCGTCATCGGTCGCGATGCTTTCCGCACCGCCACCGGCGTCCACGCCGCCGCGATCATCAAAGCCTTTCACAAAGGCAACCAGTCGCTCGCCGATTCCGTCTATAGCGGTGTGCCTTCGCATCTCTTCGGACTCGAGCAAGTGATCGAAATCGGCCCTATGAGCGGCAAATCCAACGTCCTTTTCTGGCTTGAACGCCACAAGATTCCAGCCGACGATTCTCTCGTAAATCGCATCTTCGATGCCGCCAAACAATCGGCTCGCGTCTTGACGGACGCCGAAATCTCCGCACTCTGCGCCGGAGCCACACGCCATTGAACAGCACAATAACCCGTAGTAGGGCAGTGAAACGCGTCCTCGTTTGGGTTATCCTTTTCGCTATGCCGGTTCGCTCCCCTCTCGCTCGACAAACCACGCGCTCCGCATCAACGGCCCAACTTGGCGAAAACCCGCAAGTCCGCGCGGCGATGGCTTGGTTTGCGCCCAATCTAAATTGGATCAACGACCAGCAAATTCGTCTAACGGAAATTCCTGCGCCCCCTTTTCAGGAAAGCCAGCGCGCGGCCGCATTCAAAGAACTCTTATCCGCAGACGGCCTGAACGTTCACATCGATGCTACTGGCAACGTGATTGCAGAGTTGCCGGGCATGAACCAGAACGAAGTCATCGTGCTCTCGGCGCATCTGGATACGGTCTTCCCTTCGGGAACTGACGTCAAAGTCCGCCGCGACGGCGGCCGCATGCTCGCGCCGGGCATTTCGGACAACGGCACTGGCCTCGCCGCGCTCGCGGCCATCGCGCGCGCCGTTCACGAAGCGCAGGTCAAGCCGCTGCGCACCATTCTCTTTGTTGCGGATGTCGGTGAAGAAGGCGAAGGCAATCTTCGCGGCGTGCGCGCCCTGGTCGATGCCTACCGCAGCAAACTCAAAGCCATGATCGTTCTCGACGGCGCTGCGACCGATTACGTAACGACGATTGCGCTCGCCTCGCGCCGCCTCGAGGTCGTCATCACCGGTCCTGGAGGCCACAGTTGGTCGGACTTCGGCATGCCCAATCCCATTAACGCGCTCGTTCGCGGATCCATCCGCTTCATCAATACGAAGGTGCCCGCATCGCCCCGCACCACTTTCAATCTCGGTCAAATCGAGGGCGGCACTTCCGTGAACTCCATCCCCTATGAAGCCCATCTAAAGGTCGATGTGCGCTCCGAAAGCGAGGACGAACTCGGCCGGCTGGAGTCCGCTTTCCGCGAGTGCATAGCCGCAGGCGTACGCGACGAGATGGACTCGTCCCGCGATCGTTCCCGGGGCAAGCTCGAATGGAAGATGGAAGTCATTGGAAGCCGGCCCGGTGGCGAATTGGCGGCAGAGTCGCCGCTTCTCGCTTCGCTGCGCGCCGCGGATGTTATCGTGGGGAACGAATCCCGGATCGAACGTTCTTCCACCGATGCCAATATCCCGCTTTCTCTTGGCATCGACGCGATTTCGATTGGCGCCGGAGGCAATGGCGGAGGCGCGCACTCGCTCCTGGAATGGTATGACCCTGCAGGCCGCGAATTGGGACTGAAACGCGCCCTGCTCACGCTGCTCGGAGTGGCAGGCGTGGCTCCGGAGAAGACTCGATGAAGATTCGCGCGACCAGCTTGTATTATTTGGGCGGAATTGTGCTTTTGAGTTTTTGCGCCGGAGTGGCTGTCCAGCGCGCAAAATCGCAAACCACGCAAAGTTTGCAGAACGAGCCGCACACCACCGTCTATCTCCACGGCCGCATTTACACGAATGATCCCGCGGATCCATGGGCCGAAGCGATGGCCATTCGAAACGGCAAGATTCGCTGCGTCGGCAAAATCGATTACGTCCTTCTGGAATGCGGCGGAACCGATCCCAGCGCCGAAACGATTCATCTTCATGGCAAATTCGTCATGCCCGGCTTCAACGACGCTCACGTGCATCTCGGCAGTGCTGGGGCGGATATGCTCTCCGTGCGGCTGAACGGCGTCCCCAGCGTCGAAAAAATGCAGAAGCGTATCGCTGACGCCGTTGCCCATCATAAAGAGGGCGAATGGATCACCGGCAGCGGCTGGGATCACACCCTTTGGGCGGACAAGAAGTTTCCCAACAAGCAGGAACTCGACGCCGTCGCGCCCAAGAATCCGGTTTTCCTCGTTCATATTTCGGGTCATGTGGCCGTCGCCAATTCGCTTGCGCTGCGGCACGGCGAAATCACGAAGGATACTCCCAATCCTCCCGGCGGCATGATCGAGCGCGACGCCAACGGCGACACCACGGGCATGCTCGAGGAAGATTCCGCAATGAGACTCGTCTCTGACCGGATTCCCGATCTGAAGATCGATCAGCGCCGCCGCGGTATCCTACTGGTGCTCGCCGATGCTGCCAAAAACGGTGTCACCTCCGCGCAGGACTTTTCCGATTGGGCGGACTTTCTCGCTTACGTGCAACTGAAGCAAGAAGGGAGGCTCACCCTGCGCATCACGGAATGGCTGCCCTTTCTTGATTCGATGAATCAGCTGGAAGACATGCGCGCGCAGGGCGGCACGACCGACCCATGGCTTCGCACCGGCCCGCTCAAGGGCTTTCTCGACGGCGCGCTCGGCTCTCGCACTGCCGCCATGCTCGCTCCCTACTCGGATGATCCTTCCACCAGCGGCATCCTCACCAACGATCCCGATAAGTTTCGCGAGATGGCCATCGAGCGCGACAAAGCCGGTTTTCAGATTAATTTCCATGCCATCGGCGATCGCGCCAACCGCGCCGCTCTTGACATTTTTGAAGCCGTCGCCAAAGCCAATGGCCCACGCGACCGCCGCGACCGCGTCGAACATGCGCAAGTTCTATCGCCGGAAGATTTGCCGCGTTTCGCTAAGCTCAAAGTCATCGCCTCCATGCAGCCCTCCCACGAAACCACCGACATGCGCTGGGCAGAGCAACGCCTCGGCCCCGAGCGCTCCAAAGGCGCCTATGCCTGGGCCTCCTTGCTAAAAAGCGGCGCGCATCTTGCCTTCGGTACCGATTACGACGTCGAGCCCATCAGCCCGATGCGTGGTCTCTACGCCTGCGTCACGCGCGAACTCCCCGACGGTGGTCCCGCAGGCGGCTGGGAGCCGCAAGAAAAAATCTCCTTGCAAGACTGCATTCGCGCCTACACTTCCGGCTCCGCTTACGCGCAATTCGAGGAAGGGAAGAAGGGTGAGCTCAAGGCCGGCGAATACGCCGACTTCATCATTCTTTCTGACGACCTCACCAAAATTCCGCCTTCGCAGTACACGAAAGTAACGGTCCTTCAAACCGTCGTCGGCGGCCGTACCGTGTATCCAGAAAACTAGCCCGCGTTCCGCACTCATTTCTTTTCTGGGGGAAAATCCGCGGCCGCTCAGGGTTCGCGAACTTTTACAACCTGATCGGCCTTTATATCGTGAAGTTGTTGCACGCGCCCGCTGGGCCAATGAATCTCGATCAGCTTTGCAACCGTTTCCTTCCCCAGTCCAAAGCGCACCAGCGGCTCGCTTGAGGACGCGTAGCCCACGCTAGTGGTGCAATGGTTATAGAGCTTACGGTCGCTCGCCAAGGTGACCGCTACCTTGGCGCCAATCCCATCGCGATTGCTGCGAGTGCCGGTCAGTTTCAGCGCTAACCAGTGTCCGGGATTTGAAGTAACGTTGCGGAAGAGCCGCGCTGGTCCGTCCACGTTCGAAACAACGGCATCGACTCGCCCATCATTGTAAAAATCGGCAAAAGCCGCGCCACGATATTGGCCCGCTGCCTGAAAATCGGCGCCTGCCGCTTTGGATACGTCTTCAAATTTCCCATCGCCTGTGTTGTGAAACAGGGAATTCGGCAGCGCCACCGCCGTGCCAAGGGATTCCTCGAGCGCCGGAAAATGGGCGTTGGCCGTGAAGATGTCCTTGAATCCGTCGTTGTCGAAATCGTACAAGCCGATGCCCCAGCCGGTTAAGGCGCGCGTCGCCACAGCAAGTCCCGCGCGCGCTGTGTCATCCTCGAAGACGGGAGACTTGCCGGTGTTTCGAAAGAGCGGGTAGGTATCGTTAATCATGGCCGTGAAGACCAGGTCCGGCCGGCCGTCATTGTCGAAATCTCGAAAGTCCGCCCCCATGCTTGCGACAGGCCGCCCATTGTCATCGAGCGCCACGCCGGCGAGCATTCCAACCTCTTCGAATTTCCCGTGTCCCAGATTATGAAATAAAAAATTTGGCACGCTATCGTTGGCCACGAAAATGTCCATCAATCCATCGCCGTCATAATCGGCGATCGCCACACCCATGCCCTTGCCGAACTGCGCCCCGATCCCGGAGGACTCGCTAATGTCCGTAAACGTCCCATCATGATTGTTGCGGAAGAGTTGGTTTGGCGTGTCATGGTAGGCGCCCGGGTGGCAGTAAAGTGGCTTTTGCGCGGTGCCGCACTTGGGCTCGACCTTCGGATCCCACTGGACATAATTGCTGACGACCAGGTCCAGCCAGCCATCGTTATCCACGTCCACCCATGCCGCGGCCACCGACCACAGCTTGCCGTAACGCGGATCGACTCCGCCGAGGTGCGCCTTCTCCGTAACATCTTCAAAGGTGCCGTCGCCGCGGTTGTGATATAGGAAGTTCCGATTCACGCCGGCGACAAAAATATCCGGATAACCGTCATTGTCGTAATCCCCCACCGCCACTCCCATCGAATACCCTTCACCTGCCACGCCGGCCTTTTCCGTCACGTCCGTGAACGTGCCGTCGCAATTGTTCCGGAATAGCCGGTTGAAATACTCCGGCCCAGTTTTCTTCAAAGAGGGCATCGCTGCGCCGTTGGTAAAGAAAATGTCCATGCAGCCGTCATTGTTATAGTCGAGGACGGCCACACCTCCGAGCATCAGCTCGGGCTGGTGAAATTCGCCGACCGCGCCGTTGCGCAGCTCGAATTTCAGGCCTGATTTTCCGGCCACATCTTCAAACCGAATTTGTGCTCGCACGCCTGCGGCGGTTGCCGCAAGCAGAGCGATTAGTGCGATACCTTGCGCCGTTCGTAGTCGCGTAGCCATTCCGCTTGCTGCTCCGCCTCCTTGGTCCGGCCTTGCCTCTGGTAAATCTTCAGCAAAAGATTGTGAGCCTCTGGAAATTGCGGAAGAAGGCGAATGGCTTCCTCCGCAGCCCTTCCCGCTTCCGCGGTACGCTCGAGCTGTAGCAGCACCTTCGCGCGCCAGAAGTAGGCCATCGGGGCCTTCGAATCTGCCGCGATGACCTCATCAACCCGCTTCAGCGCTTCCTGCCCACGCCCGGTTTCGTACAGCAACTCCACAAACGCAAGCTGTAAGTCAACATTCTGGCGAGCCTCCGGCTGCTCAGACAGCGCCTGCATGGACGTCTCGGCTTCGCTCGTACGCGCTAGCTTCTCCAGGCAAATGGCGCGGTAGATTTGCGCTTTCGTCGTCCACTCCGCCTGTGGTGTGAGCTGCAGCGCCTGCTCTAGATCTTTCAGGGCCGCGCCATACTCTTCGTTTTGATACAAGACCTGCCCGTTAAGAAACTTCGCTTGCGCATCGGCGGCGTTCCTGCTTAAGCCGCCCTCCGGCTGCGTCTCGTCATGAATGGACTCTTTCGCTGCAATCTCCGCCAGCAATCGTTGCGCGGCGTCGTACTGTCGATCATCCTGGGGAATCGCATTCAGAATCTCGCGCGCGGATTTGTACTCCCCTTTTTCCGCAAGAGACCGCCCGAGATAGTACTGCGCCGGAATCGAAGGATCGAGCTTCAGCGTGGCGCGAAAGGCGCTCACCGCGCCAGCCATGTCACCCGACAAAAAGGAAAATTTCCCTGCCGCGAGTTGCTGTTGCGCATCGTCGGAATCCAGTTCAGCTCGCGCATGGTACAGCTCCTTAGCACGCTCGTAACGCTCGCCCTCCTCGCCCGGAAACGGCCGCACTCCCATCGCCACCATTGCGATGGCCGCGCTCATTCGAACCGTGCGGATCGGATCGTTCAGAAGCGTCACTATCTCTATAGCCAATGCTTCCCGCTGGGCCGCGCTAGGTTTTATGGATGTCGCCGCTGTCGCTCGCACCAGCGGCTCGGGGTCCGCGAGCGAATGTTGCAACGCAGCATAAGCCGAAGGATCGTTTGAAAAGCTTCCCAGGTATCCGGCCGCATTAGCCCTTATTAGTGGCCCCCCTGACGCATCGGATAGAATTTGCAGTAAATCAGGAATCGCGGCCGGATCGCCCTTTCGCGCCTGCGTGAAGGCATCGCCCCGGCGCACCAAATCTCCGCGCCTTTTGTCGCCATACCACATGTCCATCTGCCGCAAACTCCACTCCGCATCCTTATCTCGGTGGCAAAGATTGCACGCATTCGGAATATCATGCCGGATCGTATTCTCTGGCGCCGGTATGCTCATCGAGTGGTCGCGCATCCGCGTCTCTAGGCTCATCACTGTTGCAGGCATATGGCATTCAATGCATGAGCTGCCTGCGCTCTTCGCAGCATGATGGGTATGTGCGGAAAGGTTTGCTGCAATCGTCGTGTGGCATCCCGTACAAAGACCATTGTTGTCGGGCCGAAGTTGTGTACTTCTCTCAACGTCATTATTGTGCGGATGGGTATGGCAGGTGGCGCACGTCGCGCCACCCTTCAGAAAACATTGGCTCTGCCACAATCCGAACGCTTCATTTGCTAATTGCCGGGGTCGCCCGTCGGGCCAATAGGCAGAGTCCCCCGAGGCGGGCAAGCGGTATTCCATCACCGGCGTGAAGAAATCGTAGTAATTCGCGCCGGCTTTGAAGTTCTTCGCATAAATGTCGCGAAACGAGTGGCATTGCGCGCAAATCATCGTGCTGCTGGCCGGGTCCAGCCGCGCAGGGTTGACGATGGCCCCTTTTATCCGGGCGCGCGTGGCAGTGTCCATAACTTTCGCGCTCATCGCCAGAGCGATGTGCTCTTTTCCCGGGCCGTGGCAGCTTTCGCAATCGATCCCCAAATCCCGCCACGTCGTGTGATAGCCAAGACTTCTCCAGGTCAAAATTCTTCTGCCCCTGGCTTACATGGCACGAGTAACATGTTTTGTTCCACACCTGAATAGGATCCTCGGAACCCTCTTCCGGATTGCCGATGGCAAGATCGAACTCCCACTTCTTCCGAGTGATATCCCATGTGGGAGGCATCACAATGATCCGGCCATCGGGCAGCGTCGTAAGATAGTGCTGAAATCGCCGCTCTCCGAGCGTGTACTCCACCCGATGCTCCCACGGCTTGCCCGTCAGGTCAGACTCGGTGATGTAATAATTCTTGTCGCGGTATTGCAAAAGATAGGTTGCGCCCCGCAACACGATCTTGCTCTGCGCAAAATCTCCTTTGACGCTTTGGTTTGTTGCGGGTTGCATCATCCGCGCATGGAGCGATCCCGCCCACTCGTGGTTTACACCTGCGTGGCATTTTGCGCATGCTTGCGCGCCCGCGTAACCCGGATCGGACTGTCCCCGTATTGGAGGCGCGACACTCAGCAGCAGCACGACTCCCAGGCTTCGCAATAGAAAAGTTCGGCTCAAAACTGTCCCCAAACCGAATCTATCACATGTCGCAACTCGCAGAAATTTAGGCCAGGTTTCAGAAGTACTAGGACCAGCCTGCGGCCCCCGAATCTTTTCCTCCATCATTTCCATGCGGTGAATCTAAAGTTTATATCGCACGTCAATCAGATTTTTATTGACAACTCCTCGCAGGGGCAATATAAAACGACCCCATAACTGAGTGAAGGGTTGCTTTTGCCAAGTTCGTTCGATTAGAAATAGCGTCAGTTACGCGTATTGCTCGCGAGCGCCGTTAGCTTTAGAGCGGCTTTTTGTGTGGAGACTTTGCAAATCTCCTATGAAAGCCTGTAGCTAAATATGGTGCGACGTATATCTGGTCGGGGCCACGGAATATCAATTTTAGATAATTTATAGAGCGCATTCGGTTTAACCTTTTGTGGCGGAATGGTAGTTGGCTTGCAATTGTCTTTGCCATACGGTTTTGTTGTTTGTTGCCTGATTCAAGTAATGTGCTAAGAATTCAAAATTTTTGGGTCTGTTTGCTTTGATTTATTTATTTGATTTGTTTAGGGCCCTTTGAGGCCCATCCAGGAGGTAGTTGAATGTCAAGTAAGCGAGTGGCTCTGCTCCTAGCTGCGTTTCTCTGTTTGTTTGCAGTCGCTCCATCGGCTCTGTTTGCGCAGAACGCGAATACTGGCACGGTAGCCGGAACGGTTACGGACCCCTCCGGTGGTGCCATCGTCGGTGCTACCGTCACGTTGACGGACCCTTCGACGAATATTGCTCGAACGGCGGAAACCAATGAAACGGGAAGATATTTCTTTGCGAACGTGGTCCCCGGCTCGTACAACGTCTCCGTGAGTAAGACTGGGTTTCGTGTTTCCAAGCTCGTCAATCAGGTAGTGAATGTTGGCGCGTCTTTGACTCTCAACATCTCGCTGGAACTTGGTTCGGTTGCTGAAACCGTCGAGGTGACCGTCACCACGGGCGCCGAACTCCAAACCCTCAACGCTACGGTCGGCAACACTGTCGGTGGCGAAACTTTGCAGCAATTGCCTTCGATTCAGCGCGACGCCGGTACCTTCGTGACCCTGCAGCCCGGTGTCTCTCCCGATGGCAGCGTGGCCGGCGCGGTCGTTGATCAGAGCAGCTTCATGCTCGACGGCGGCCAGAACACCAATGACATGGACGGCAGCATGCAGGTTTACACTCCAAGCTTCGCCGGCGATCCCACCGGCGGTATCGTAAAGAATTCCATCGGCGGCAGCCCCACCGGTGTCATGCCTACCCCAATCGACAGCGTCGAAGAGTTTAAGGTCAATACCGCCAACCAGACTGCCGACTTCAATAGCTCCTCCGGCGCCGAAGTTCAGGTCGTTACCAAGCGCGGCACCAACGCCTGGCATGGCTCTGCTTACGAATATTATTTTGACAACAATTTCAACGCTAACACTTGGGATAACAACAACTCCGGCACAAAACTACCCAGCTATCACTACAATCGCTTCGGCGGTTCCGTCGGCGGCCCGATCATTCCGAAGCAAATTCTAGGCGGCAAGACCTACTTCTTTGCCAATTTCGAGCGCTTCGTTTGGAACAACTCGGCCACCGGCACGTGGATTGTTCCCTCGGCCGCGTTGCGGGCTGGCATCATCACCAACCCCACTGACGGCACGCCATATAATATGGCCATCGGCCAGAACTGCGGTGCGGGAACGGCTGCCTGCGATCCCCGAACAGTTTTCCCGTCGGGATTCGGCCCCGGAATCGACCCCACAGTCCAGCAGTTGTGGACCAAGTACATGCCGCTCTCGAATGCCCCGGCTAGCAGCCCTTGCCTCAGTTTCACCGGTTCGAGCCGTTGCGATGGCGTCAACGAGCAGGCCTTCCGAGCCAACTACTCGCTTCCCCAGACCTCCAATTTTGGCGTCGCTCGCCTCGATCACGATTTCGGCTCCAAGTGGCATTTCACCAGCAGCTATCGCTACTACCGGCTTAACCTCACTACCGGCAGCGAAACTGATATCGGCGGATTCTTTCCTGGCGATACGTTGGGCAATCCTGCTTCTGTTTCGAACCGTCCCCAGCAGCCTTGGTTCTTCGTGGCGGGTTTGACCACCAACGTCACCTCCAACACCACCAACGACTTGCACTTTAGCTACCTGCGCAATTACTGGGCCTGGAACGCTGCCGGTGGTCCGCCACAGTTCTCGCAGCTTGGCGGCGCCCTGGAACCGTTTGGCGAGAGCACCACGGTGCTCGCGCCGTATAACGTCAACACCCAGAACGTCCGCACGCGCTTCTGGGATGGCCAGGACAAGTTCCTCCGCGACGACGTTACGATGCTGAAAGGGAATCACCTATTCACCTTCGGTGGCACCTATCAGCGCAATTACGACTATCACCAGCGCTCCGACAACGGCGGCGGCATCAACTACTCCCCGACGTATCAGCTTGGTGATTCCGGCGGAGGGGGCAACGTGGACTTCTCCGCTACCCTTCCGGCTACCTATCCAAGCGCGACGCAATGGGCTCGTCTCTCTTCCGCGGTCCTAGGCATCGTTACAGATTCACAAATTGCCTACACCCGCTCGGGCCCCACGCTAACGCTCAATCCGCCGCTCACCCATGCAACGGAACAGAGCCACATTCCCTTCTACAACGTCTACTGGAGCGACTCCTGGCACATGAAGCCGTCCTTTACCCTCACCTACGGTCTGGGATGGACTTTGGAAATGCCTCCGGTCGAAGTCGCTGGCAAGCAAATTGAGTTGGTCGACCAAGCCGGTCAGCAACTCGACTTGAACACTTACCTGACAGACCGCAAAACCGCTGCTCTCGCTGGCCAAGTTTACAATCCCCAAGTCGGCTTTGCCCTGGTCGGCAACACCGGTGGCGGCCAGAAATACCCCTATTTGCCCTTCTACGGTTCCTTCAGCCCGCGCGTAGCGGCAGCTTGGAACCCGAACATCAGCGATGGTTTCCTCGGCAAAGTCTTCGGCGGAAACAAGTCCGTCGTCCGCGGCGGCTATAGTCGCGTGTACGGCCGTCTGAATGGCGTCGATCTCGTCCTCGTTCCACTCCTGGGAACGGGCCTCATCCAGCCTGTCCAGTGCCGCGAGAACAATATGAACGGGACTTGTACTGGCCCCGTTGACGTAACAAACGCTTTCCGCATCGGAGTCGATGGAAACAACGCTCCGATTCCTGCGGCGTCCCCAACTCTTCCTCAGCCGACCTTCCCGGGCATCAATAACGTCTCGGCGGCCGCTGGCGAAGCCCTCGATCCGCACTTCCGTCCCAACGTTGTGGATTCTTTCGACCTAACCATCCAGCGGCAGTTGGGCAACAAATTCATCCTGGAACTCGGCTACATTGGCCGGAGAATCACCCACGAGTATCAGCCTGTCAACATCAACGCCGTGCCCTACATGATGACCCTGGGCGGGCAGCGATTTGACAAAGCCTATGCGGCGGTGGAGACATCTCTCGGCTGTGCTACTTCCTATGCGGCTTGCGGCGCCGGTATTCCTACGTTACAGACTGGCGAGACAAAGGCCCAGCTAACGGCCGCCCAAATGGCGTACGCCAACACCTTCGCCCCGCAGCCTTTCTTTGAGACCTCTCTCGCCGGCACGGGCTATTGCAGCGGCTTCTCGAGCTGCACCGCCGCCGTCGTGTATAAGGACGGCATCACCGGCAATCAGGATTTGCTCTTACAACAAGTCTGGAGCTTGTGGAGCGGTCTCGACCACGGCGGGTTTAATTTTGCTCGTAGCATGCTGAACACGCCGCTGAACTGCCCCACCGGAACGGAAATCGGCTGCAACGGCCAGCTATCGTCCGGCGTCGGCGACAACGCTAGCGTCGGCCATGGCAACTACAACGGCGCGTTCGTTTCTCTGAAAATCAACAACTGGCACGGCATCACCTTGCAGCAAAACTTTACTTACAGCAAGGCTCTCGGCACCGGTGCTGTCGTCCAGGCCGCTAGCGAGTACACGCCGAACGATGCCTTCAACATCAATAACATGTATGGCGTGCAGAACTTTGACCGCAAGTTCGTCTACAACGTTTATGCCTTGATTGCTGATCCTTGGTACAAGGGCCAGCACGGCTTCCTCGGCCACATCGCTGGGGGCTGGTCGCTCGCTCCCATCTTCGCTGCCGGTAGCGGCGCTCCTGTCTACTGCAACACGCAGACGGACGCCCAATCTTTCGGCTCGGCCGATGCTGCCAACTTCTTTACCAACGAACAGTGCATCTTCACCGGGGCACACCCGTATGGTTCGGGGCTGTACGCCAATGCAGGCCCGGCTGCGTACAACATCTTTGCGAACCCGGCGGCTCTCCTCGCCACCGTTCGTAATCCGATCCTCGGTTTGGACACGGGCACCGGAGGCAATGGATCAGTGATCCGCGGCCAGATGTACTGGAACATGGACATGCGACTCACGAAGGACATCAAAGTCTACGAGCGTGTTGGCGTCCAATTCGAATACACCGTCACCAACGTTTTCAACCATCCTATATTCTACGATCCGTCACTCAACCCCGCGGGCGGCGTCTCGCAATTTGGCGTGGTAAGTTCGCAGGGCAACAACCCGCGCCAGATGCAGTTTGGAGTGCGCGTCACGTTCTAACTTCTTTCGGCTTGCTTTTTTAAGCTCGCCGCAAAAACGGGGAAGGCCATCACGGCCTTCCCCGTTTTTTATTGCCTATCCTCTCTGTTTTTGTCCTCTCATTTTCGAGACTGCCGATTTCCAACTCCTCGTTTTCAGTTAAGATAGCTCCGAAAGAATGACCAAACGCCTTCGCGCCGACCTGTCCCTGGCTTTCTGCAGCCTGCTCTGGGGCGCCACCTTTGTCGTCGTCAAGAATTCGCTCGACTATTCTTCGGTTTTTGTTTTTCTTGCCGCGCGATTCACGCTGGCAGCAGTGCTCATGGCCGCATTCCGCCCCCGCGTCTTTCGAACGCTCAAAAAGGAAGAGCTTCTCGCCGGCGCCGCTCTGGGCTTCTTCATGTTTGGCGGTTACGCTTTCCAGACTGCCGGTCTGCAATATACGACTCCCGCAAAATCTGGCTTCGTTACCGGCTCCAGCGTCGTCATGGTTCCGCTGCTGCTCGGCGTTTTCTGGGGTCGCCGCCTCACTCTTTGGGTTTACACAGGCGTATTCGCTGCGGTGTTCGGCCTCTATTTTCTCACCGTGCCCGCCGAAGGTATCTCGCACCTCAACCGCGGCGATCTGCTCACCTTTGTCGCTGCGGGGCTCTACGCCACGCACATCATTCTGGTTGGGGATTACACTCGGCGGCACTCGGTTGCCGCCCTCAGCGTGCTCCAGGTTGCCGCCTGCGCCGCTCTGGCGTGGCTCGCCACCGGCGTGGCCTCAGCCTCTGGTTGGCAGCCTGCGCGCCTTGGCATGCAGGGAGAGTCGCTACTGGGGATCGCCATCTGCGCTGTGCTGGCCACCGCGTTGGCTTTCTCGATTCAGCTTTGGGCGCAGCAATATACGACCTCGAGCCACGCGGCCATTCTCTTCACGCTCGAGCCGGTCTTTGCCTCCATCACTTCGTACATTTTGCTGCGAGAGCGGCTCAGCAACCGGGCGTTGCTCGGCGCGGCGTTTGTGCTGGCAGGAATTCTAATCGCCGAATTGCTCGGCCCGCCGGCTGCGCCGGAATCTCCGGAGCCAACTATCGAAGCTGCCTAGCGCCCATGCCCAATTATGGTGCAACTGTAGTGGCACGATATATCGTGCTCCTACAATACAGATTTGCGGCTTCTGGCCAGCAATTGCTATTGTCCGTTGGCGTAGTTTTTTACGTCGACCGCTTCATACATCGTGGCGGTTGCGGCGTGGGCTTTTTCGTAAGCTGTGATTTCGGCTTCGTGCTGGAGCGACGTCCCAATATCGTCGAGACCTTTAAGCAGAACTTCCTTGCGTGACGGCGCCAGATCGAAGCGGAACATCAAACCATGCCGGTCGGCGATGGTCTGATTCGGCAGATTCACCGTCAGCATGTAGCCTTCTTCTTTTTCCGTGCGCTGGAAGAGTTCCTCGACTTGCTCCTCGCTCAGCGACACGGGAAGAATTCCGTTCTTGAAGCAATTGTTGTAGAAAATGTCCGCGTAGCTCGGCGCAATGATCACGCGGAAGCCGTAATCTTTCACGCCCCAGGGCGCGTGCTCGCGGCTCGAGCCGCAGCCGAAATTGTGCCGCGCCAGCAGGATTGATGCGCCTTCGTAGCGCGGAAAATTCAGCACGAACTCCGGATTCGGTTTCTCTCCCGGCAAGTAGCGCCAGTCATAAAACAAAATCCTGCCGAATCCCTGCCGCGTCAGCGCCTTCAAAAATTGCTTCGGCACCATCTGGTCGGTGTCCACGTTCACCCGATCCAGCGGCATAACCATGCCAGTATGCGTGTTAAACGGTTCCATTCGATTCGCGCTCCTAAAAAGTTCAAATCGCTCGTCGCGACTTCCTTTTCATTCTACAGACGAGACGTCGAGCGAACGAACATCGACGAAGTGGCCAGCGATGGCAGCGGCAGCGGCCATCACTGGGCTGACCAGGTGTGTGCGGCTGTCCTTGCCTTGCCGGCCCTCGAAATTGCGGTTTGACGTGCTGGCGCTGCGCTCGTGCGGCGGCAGCACATCGGCGTTCATGCCGATGCACATGCTGCAGCCCGCGTCGCGCCACTCGAAGCCGGCTTCGCGGAAAATTTTGTCGAGGCCTTCTTTTTCGGCTTGCGCTTTAATTCCGCGCGAGCCGGGCACGATGAGCGCTTGTTTGATGCTGTGCGCGACGTGCTTGCCCGCCACGAGATGCGCCGCCGCGCGCAAATCATCCAAGCGCGAGTTCGTGCACGATCCGATGAACACTCTGTCCACCGGAATGTCCACGATCGGCGTCCCCGCTTTCAATCCCATGTATTTCAGCGCGCTCTCCGTGGCTTTCTGATCGTTCGGATCTTTGAACGCGCCCGGTTCTGGCACGCGGCCCGTCACGCTCGTCACCATGCCTGGATTTGTGCCCCACGTAACTTGCGGCGCAAGATCCTGCGCCTGCAGTTCGACGGTCATATCAAATTTCGCGCCGTCATCGCTCGTGAGGCGCTTCCATCTTTCGACGGCTTCCTGAAACGCTTTCCCGCGCGGCACAAACGGGCGCCCTTCCATATACGCGAACGTCGTCTCATCCGGCGCGATCATTCCGGCGCGTGCACCACCCTCGATGGTCATATTGCAGACGGTCATTCGGCCGTCCATCGACAAATCGCGAATCGCTTCGCCGCCAAATTCTGCGACATGGCCCGTGCCGCCGCTGATTCCGATCTTCCCAATGATCGCGAGAATGATGTCCTTTGCTGTGACGCCTCGGGGACGCTTGCCATGCACCAATATGTGCAGCGTTTTGCTGCGCGATTGCACCAGGCACTGTGTCGCCAGGACGTGCTCGACCTCGCTTGTGCCGATGCCGAACGCCAGCGTGCCAAAGGCGCCGTGCGTCGAAGTGTGGCTGTCGCCGCAGACAATCGTTTGTCCCGGCTGCGTGACACCTAGCTCCGGCCCGATGATGTGCACGATGCCCTGGTTGCGGCTATTCATGTCGAAGAGCCGGACGCCGGTTTCGCGGCAATTTTTCTCCAGCGCTTCAAACTGCAAGCGCGCGTCGGTATCAACGATCGGCAGCAAGCGGTCTTTCGCGGTCGTAGGAACGGAATGATCCATCACCGCGAACGTCAAATCGGGCCGGCGCACTTTGCGCCCTTCGGCCTTCAGCCCCGCAAAGGCTTGCGGTGAGGTGCCCTCATGGACGAGGTGGCGGTCGATGTAAATGAGCGCGGGTTTGCCCGCCTCTTCGTGGACAACGTGGGAATCCCAGATCTTTTCGTAGAGTGTTTTTGGTGGCATGTGGTTTCACTCTGGATTTTAACACTCCAGAAATGGATGTCCAATCTAGCGCCTCGCGCTGGTAAGACTTCCTGCCGACGGCGCGCACGTTTTTTGTCGCATACCGTCTAGCAACGCATCTAAAACACCCACAGGCAAGAGTGCCTGTTCTACTAGCGGCGAATGCTTACTGCCGCGGCGGCGGCCTCGTAGCCTTCCTCTTTCACCGTTTCTTCCGCTTTCGCGCGGAGGATTTTTTCGTCCGCGTCCTTCGGCGCTTTGCAATGGCGACGGATCACCTCCTCGCCGCTTTGGATGCGAACCAGCCAGTCTGATTTTCCCCCGTCCCAGGAAACTTCCACCTTGTCGGCACGCATAGATCCTCCACAGGAATTCGTGGGCCATTGTAGTCCAAGCGGGCGAACAAGAGAACCCCGTGACGCGGGACAACGGACGGGCGGGCGAGGAAGGGGAGACAGCCAAGAAGGGCTGTCCAACACGTGCGTCCGCGCGCTCCGCTATGTATACCGACGTATTAAGTAAATGAAGTGAAAGTACGGAGTTGCGGGGCGTAGCTGTGCTTTGGATGGTTCCTGCCTGTGGATAGAAGAATGCACGGCCGACCCTCATTAAATCTGTGAAAGTGCCCTGTATGGGACAGACCCGGCCTTGTGAAGCGCATTAGGATTATGTGTTCCACGAACCAAAGACTGAGATAACGAGGTGAACTTATGCGTGGATTTAGATTTCTGGTGATGGCTGCTGTTGCCGCAGGTTGTTTCACAGCAATCGCCCCAAGAGCGGCGGCTCAGGTCAGCGTCGAAATCGGGGTAGCTCCTGAATGTCCCTATGGTTACTACGATGTCGCTCCTTACGATTGTGCTCCCTCGGGCTACTACGGTCCAGAATGGTTTAGCGGGGACGTCTTCGTTGGCGCCGGTCCGTGGTTTCATGGCGGTAACGATTTCCGCGGCAACGTAGATAACCGTTTCGATCCACGGCACGGTTATAAGGGCGCCAAGCCAAACCGCGGCGAGAAAGCCGAGCCAACAAAGCGTGTCGATCGTGCCCACTTCAAGGGAAACGAAGAGCGTGACGGACGAGGCCACGAGGGCAAGGGCAAACAGTAATCCAGGCCTCGCCGATGCGATGGGGGAGACAAACGATCGAGGCACATGCTTGCTCGGGGTAAGGGTGTCCCTCTTGCCGGAAAATAAATAGCTTGAATAAGACAGTGGTATAGCCGCGAAAAGTCAAAAGCCCCACACCTAAAAGCCGACGTGTGGGGCACCTCCGAATGCGGAACGGATTCGCGAACCGCATTCGACTGAGTTTCATTTATCTCCCGCCCGAGCTTAGAGATAAGGTTGCCGGGGAAAAGGATCACAACATCACCTTTCTTGGGCGCCATGCCAAATTGTAGTTATCAGGACGCGCTGGCCGCGTGCGCGGTAGAGAATCGTGTAAGGAGTGCCGCCGATGACCAGTTCGCGAATGCCGGGTTCGGCGCCAGCGCGGCCTATATGCGGGTGTGTTCTTAAGGTTTCAACGATGGCGACGATGCGGGTTGCGAGGCGCTCGGCGGCATCCGGTTTGTCCAGAGCGACGAAGGCATGAATTTCGCGGAGACGCGCCAGAGCCAGCGGAGACCATACGATCTCTACCGGCACAGCGACTCGTCATCGTGGGTCTTGCCGCAAGCACATCTTGGCGGGGGCAGTTCGTCGTTCGTGCCCCAAGAGAGCAGCCAGGCCTTCATGTCTTCGTGGCTGACGTAATGGCCGGACTTGATCTGGCGCTCGGCTTGGCGCGTTTCGGCGAGCAATCTTTCCTGGTCGGCGACGTAGGCTTCGACGGCATCTGAGACCAGGAAATTGGAACTACGTCCGGAGGCTTTTGCCAGTTTCGCAAGACGCCTCTTGATTTCCGGCTTGAGCCTCGTGCTTAGGGTTGCGCTTCGTGTGTTCGCCATAAACACATTCTAGCACAGGGCCACAAGGAAGTGACGCTCATGGCGAGCGCCATGTGTGGAATTGCAAAGAGGGCACGATGTTTCGTGCCCGTACAAAGAACTGAAGGTAAAGTGCCGATCCAAGGATCGGCTACTGAAGTTAGTGGCCGGAGCCGGAGAGTTGCTGGACGATTTCACTGACGAATTTTTTGGCGTCGCCGAAGAGCATTAGGGTGTTGCCGAGATAATACAAGGGATTATCGATGCCGGCGAAACCGGCGGCCATGCTGCGCTTGATGACCATTACGGTGCGGGCTTTGTCGACGTCGATGATGGGCATGCCGAAGATGGGGCTGGATTGATCGGTGCGTGCGGCGGGATTGGTGACGTCGTTGGCGCCGATGACGAGTGCAACATCCGTTTGCGGAAGGTCGCCGTTGATGTCGTCCATTTCCATTAGTCGATCATAAGGAATGTCCGCTTCGGCAAGGAGCACGTTCATGTGGCCGGGCATGCGTCCGGCGACGGGGTGAATGCCGAAGCGGACGTCGATGCCTTTTTTGGTGAGGATATCGTAGAGCTCGCGGACTTTGTGCTGGGCTTGGGCGACGGCCATGCCGTAGCCGGGAACGATGACGACTTTGTTGGCAGCCGCGAGAATGGCGGCGGCGTCTTCCGGGCTGGCGCTTTTGACGGGGCGCTCTTCTTTTGCGCCCGCGGCTTTAGGCTGGACCTGGCCAAACGCGCCGAAAAGCACGTTGGAAAAGGAGCGGTTCATGGCTTTGCACATGATGACCGAAAGAATGAAGCCGGAAGCGCCATCGAGCGCGCCGGCGACGATCAAAACTTTGTTGCTGAGGACGAAGCCTAGAAGCGCGGCGGAGAAGCCGGCGTAAGAGTTCAAGAGAGAAATGACCGTAGGCATGTCCGCGCCGCCGATGGGCGTGACAAGCATGATGCCGAAAATCAGGGCGACCCCGATCATGGCGGGGAAGAGGTAAGTAAAGTCGGGATGGACGACGAGAGCGACCATGAGAATGAGGGCGCTGGCGAGGACGGCTAAGCTGACGTAGTTCTGGCCTTTGTAGGTGATGGGGCGCTGAGGGAGCCACTCCTGGAGCTTGCCGGCGGCAATAATGCTGCCCGTGAAGGTGAGCGAGCCGATGATGACTTCCAGGCCGATTTCAGCCATCTGGAATTTTGGAACGTTGGGAGCGGCGACGTAGTATTCCGCGATGCCGATGAGCGCAGCGGAAAGTGCGCCAAAAGCGTGGCTTAGGGCGGTTCGCTGGGGAACGGCAGTCATCTTCACCAAGCCGAGGGGAACGCCGACGCCGGCTCCGATGATGAGCGTGATGATGATCCATTTGTAGTGGGTAACTTCCGGATTGAAGAGGGTTGCAGTGACGGCGATGGCCGAGGCGATTTCTCCGATGAGCACGCCGCGCATGGCGGAGACCGGAGAGCTGAGCCACTTGATCGCGAGAATGAAACCGATGGCCGCGGCGATGTAGGTGACGTCGATGAGCTGCTGGATGTCTGCCGGGTTCATGACTTTTTCGCCGCCTTGCCCGTCTTGAACATGCCCAGCATGCGGTCGGTGATGACGAAGCCGCCGACCATGTTGCTGAAGGAGGCGGCAACGGCGATCAGGCCGAGGATGGTGGAGAGGCGCGTCTCGTGGCGGCCTGCGATGATGATGGCGGCGACGAGGACGATGGCGTCGAGTGCGTTGGTGAGAGACATCAGCGGGGTGTGCAGAAGCGGCGAGACCCGCTTAATGAGCTCGATGCCCAAAAATGCCGATAGGATGAACACAAACAGACTGGAGATAAAATCCGCGGGCATCCATGCCTCCTTAAGATTTTGCAGCTAAAACCGGGAGCTTATAAATTTCGCGCAGCCTGGCGTTTACAATCTCTCCGCCCTTGGTTAACAACGTGTCGCGCACGATTTCATCCTCAGGATTTAATTGCAGCTTGCCGTCCTTTACCAAGTGCAGGAGAAATGTGGCGACGTTGCGAGCGTACATCTGGCTGGCGTGATAGGGCACCGTGCTGGCCAGGTTGATCGAGCCCATGATGGTCACGCCATGCGCCACGATTTGTTCTCCTTCGCGCGTCAGTTCGCAATTTCCGCCGCGCTCGGCAGCCAGATCGACGATCACGGAGCCAGGGGCCATGGCCGCAACCATTTCTTTTGTCACGAGAATCGGCGATGTTTTGCCGGGTATGACCGCGGCGGTGATGACGACATCGCTTTCTGCGACCACTTTGCCGAGGAGCTCGCGCTGCTTTTTGTAGAAGTCTTCGCCTTGTGCGGTCGCATAGCCGCGGGCGTCCTGCGCGTCTTTCGCTTCGATGGGCAACTCGACGAAGCGGCCGCCGAGGCTCTGCACTTGTTCTTTCACGGCGGGGCGCAGGTCGTACGCGGAGACGACCGCGCCGAGCCTGCGCGCCGTGGCGATGGCCTGCAGGCCGGCGACACCGCATCCGATGATGAAAACGCGCGCGGGGGTGATCGTTCCCGCGGCTGTAGTCATCATCGGGAAGAGGCGAGGCAGGGTGTCCGCGGCAACGATCACGGCTTTGTAGCCGCTGATGGTGGCCATCGAGGAAAGCGCGTCCATGCTTTGGGCGCGGGTAGTGCGCGGCATCAACTCCACGGAAAAAGCGGTTACGCCTTTCGAGGCGATTTCCTGTATTGAATCAGCGGAGCCGAGGGGACGCAAAAATCCGACCAGCGCTTGATTGCGGCGATAGAGAGGAACGTCGGCTTTGCCGGTTTTGTCGTTCGAACCGTAGGAAAGGACTTGAATGATGATATCAGCGGCGGCGAAAACTTCCGCGCGCGTGGGAAGTATTTTCGCACCTTTAGCGGCATAATCCGCGTCCAGATAGCCGGCTTGCGTACCCGCGCCGGCTTCGATGACGACTTCAATACCCGCTTTTGTGAGGCTCGGAACGACAGCGGGAACCATAGCCACACGGCGCTCGCCAGGAAAGCTCTCTCGTGGCACTCCAACAATCATGAAACTTCCTCCGATACTCTAGATTCAATCACGATGCCAGTCTTTGCCCGTTCGCGCGGCATTTTACACCTACCCGGCACGCAGAGCGAAACTCGCTAACAGATTTTTCAATCCGCCGCTCGCAGCGCTATTCGGCTCCGGCCTCTTTGCCGGGGATGAAATAGACCTCTTCGAACAGAGTTCCTTTTTGCCAGCCTGCACGGGCCAAAATTCCCATACCGTTTTCGCACATGCTGGGGTGGCCGCAGAGATATCCGGTGGTGGCCTCTGGGCGCAAGTTCCACTCGTCGGCATACATTCGAATGAGATCATCGACGCGGCCAGTTTGGCCTTTCCATGCGGCGTCCTCCCAAGGACGGCTGATGGTGGCGACATATTTGAACCAGGGGACTTCCGCGGCAATGCGTTCGAGTTCTTCGCGATAACCGAATTCCCACGAGCGGCTTCCGCCCTGCAAGCAAAAGAGTTTGTGCTCGCCGGGCATGGGGCTGTTGCCGGCTTTCCAATCGCGGTAGAGCGTGCGGACATAGCTCACAAAGGGAGCGATGCCCGTGACCGTGGCGAGAAGAAGGTGATTGGTGCGGCCGCTCTTCAAATCGAGAGTAAAACGGCCTTTGGAGATTTTGCGGCAGAGCATGGTGTCGCCCACTTGCAGTTTGTAAAGCTTGGGAGTGAGTTCGCCCTGGGGAACGAGTTCGATGAAAAACTCGAGGGTTTCTTCATAAGGCGAGGAGACGATGGAGTAGGCGCGCTCGATGCGCTTTTCTTCATGATCGACGCCGAGTGTAGCGTATTGGCCCGCCTTGAAAGTAAAGGGGCCGCCGGGATCGACGCGGACGAGCCACAAGTCTTCCGACAAATCCTTTCGCTCGAGAATGCGGGCTGTAAAGTGCTTGTCTGTCGGCAGAGCCATGCTGGAAATCCTCCATCGAGAAAATATTTCTAGGGTCGCCGAGAAGAACGACCGATTAAGCGAATGGCCGGGTCAAAGAACGACCGCGTGAAGCAGCGGTCTGCGCCGCCCCGTGACATGGAATCTGTACGCTACTCTCTGGGATGAAAAGAATCGTTGGAAAGAAGCCATCCCTAGATTGGCCTTGTGCCGCGCCGTTTTGATTTGGAAGTTTCTCAGCCGCCGCGCGAGACGCGATGTCTTCTGAGAAATCCCAACGGGCGGCATTGTACACCCGGTTGCCCATTTTGCGGGGAAGGGAGCCGGTGGCGGCTGCTTATATTACAAGTTGCCGACCACACTTTTCGAGTCTTTGGCTCTGCTGCCCAAAAGTGAACAACGCCCCGTCGCTCTTGCGGCTTGACCCTGCTCGCCCGTCCCGGCGGACAGTTTAACGCTTGCATGTACCGCCAGCGAAAGTCCCTCCCATGGGCCTCCTAGTGTTTGCCATATGTCACGCGGGCAAATCGGTGACGGTCATCACTCCCCTCCGTGACGGCTGTTACGGAAGCCCACGCGAATACCCTCTATACACATGCTAGTTCACGTTGTTGGCACGGTGCGGGAAGCAGAGGATGGTGATGAACGCGTTCAAGGATGTCGAGCATCTGCTGCGTGTCGCCATGGTCTTCGCGGTCGGGGTTGTTGCTTTTGTCCTGCTGCGGGCAGGCCTGGTGCCTCGGAGTTTTGGCGAATTTGGCCACTATCGCGGAAACGCCATCACGGAAATGGCTGCCAAGCCGGTCGTGTTTGGCGGACATCAGGCTTGCGAGACCTGCCATACCGATGTTGTTGCCATGAAGAAACAGGGAAAGCATGCAGGCGTGAACTGCGAAGCCTGTCACGGCGCGCTCGCAAATCATGCTGAGGATCCCGGCACGGTCCAGCCGCCCAAACTGGACACCGCCGTACTCTGTGTCCGTTGTCATGAGGCGAACGGCGCCAGGCCCAAGAGCTTCCCCCAAATCGTCGCGGCGGAACATAGCGCGGGATTGCCGTGCGAGACTTGCCATCAGCCCCATAGCCCGCTGATTGGCGCGGGAGCCAAGCCGTGAAGATAAGCCGCCGACAAATGCTCATCCTGCTGCCCGCCGCTGCCGTAGCCTGGGAGGCCGTGGTTGCCGGGACGCCGGAAGCCTCGCCCAATTACACGCTGACCGAGCATTGGTGGGGCATGCTGGTGGACATCTCGAAGTGCATCGGCTGCGGAAACTGCGTGCGCGCCTGCGCCACGGAAAACGATGTGCCGGAGGGCTATTTCCGCACTTGGGTCGAACGCTATCGCGTCTCCGATTACGACCTGGCCGATCCCCTGGTGGATTCGCCTGACGGCGGCAAGAATGGCTTTCCGCCGATTCTCGAATCCGGCGGCAAAGACTTCTTTGTTCCGAAAATGTGCAATCACTGCGCGGATTCGCCTTGCACTCAGGTCTGCCCGGTCGGCGCGACCTTCATAACTCCGGATGGCGTCGTGCTCGTGGACAAGGAATATTGCATCGGCTGCCGCTACTGCATCCAGGCGTGCCCGTATGGCTGCCGTTTTCTGAATCCAAAAACGCACACTGCGGAGAAGTGCACGCTCTGCTATCACCGCATTACCAAGGGCCTCACGACTGCCTGTTGCGAAGCTTGCCCCACCGGCGCCCGGCAGCTCGCCGACCTCAAGAACCCCAACGATCCGATTCATGCCTTTTTGCGAACCCATGACGTGCAGGTGCTCAAGCCTTACATGGCCACAGGAGCGAAACTCTTTTACAACGATTTGGATGGTTCAGTGCGCTAGGGAGGCGCGAAAAGGCCATGCCGGTTCAAGGCTACATGTACCCCAACGAAGTCGAACTCGCCTGGGGCATCCTCGTCGTCCTCTACCCGTTTATCACCGGTCTGGTCGCCGGCGCGTTCATCCTGGCATCGCTCGAACGTGTCTTCCACGTCGAAGCGGTCAAGCCGACCTATCGGCTGGCGCTGCTGACCGCGCTCGCGTTTCTGGTGGTGGCCCCGCTCCCGCTGCAGCTCCACCTGGGCCATCCCGAGCGTTCTTTCGAGATGTATATGACGCCGCACCGTACCTCCGCGATGGCCATGTTTGGCTTCGTCTATCTCTGGTACCTGATGGCCGTGCTGGTGTTGGAAATCTGGCTGGATTACCGGCGGGACATTGTTCTTCTCTCGAAGCGCACCAAGGGCATGAAGCGGCTGCTCTACCGCGCGCTCACGCTCGGCTCGATGAACATCAGCGAAAACGCACTGCGCATTGATGATCGCGTGGGCTACGTCATCACCGTGGTGGGCATTCCCTCCGCATTTCTCCTGCATGGCTATGTGGGGTTCATCTTCGGGTCGGTCAAGGCGAATCCCTGGTGGTCATCGCCGATGATGCCCGTGGTGTTTATCTTCTCCGCGATGGTGTCGGGTATTGCCGTGGTTCTGTTGCTCTACATGTTTTCTTCTTGGTACCGAAAAAAAACCGTAGACATGCACTGCGTGGATACCGTTGCCCGCTATCTGTTCTACACCTTCATCATCGATTTCAGCCTGGAAATGCTCGATCTCGTTCACCGGATCTACGAGGCGGATGAATCCTTTCGCAGCCTCGATTTCATGGTTCACACGCGCCTGTACCTTTCCCAGGTGGTCCTCCAAATTTATATCGGCACACTGGTGCCCATCGGCTTGCTTGCCCTGACGCAGTTGCTGAAGCTCGCCGAAAAGACACGCAAGCGCATCTATGCGGTAGCCGGAAGCCTGGTGCTTATCGGGGTTTTTGCCATGCGCTGGAACGTGGTCATTGGCGGCCAGCTCTTTTCCAAGAGTTTTCTGGGGTACACGACCTACAAGATTGGATTTGTGGCCAAGGAAGGATTGTTGACCGCCATCGTCCTAACTATCTTGCCCTTTGCTATCCTGTGGGTCTTGGTGAAGCTGCTCCCGCCGTGGCAAGATCGTGAATCGCTTTCCTCCGATGGTGCTGCTCCGGCCCACGGCGACGACTAGGCTGACTGCGGGTCGCGGCTGGAATGCGTCGAGGTGGACGTTCATGCCTCCTGAAGACCTTGCATCGCTTCTGGAACAGTTCGGCGCGCGGGTGAAAGAGCTTGAACGCCGCGTTTCCGCCCTCGAACAGCCCCCGCCTATGCGCTCCCCCTCAACTGGAGCCGCACGCGGCCCCGGCACCTGCCGATGTTGGTCCCATCGAAATACCCTCCACTCAACCACAGCCGGGAGTGTTTTCGGTTTTCGGCAGGGCGGTTCTAGGAATTGCTGGTGCCTATCTTCTCCGCGCGCTCGCGGAGTCCGGAACCTTTCCTCCGTGGATCGCCGTGGCGCTCGCGGTGGCTTATGCCGACGCTTGGCTGGTGTGGGCGGCGTGGCCTGGCAGCCAAACCTGGCTTGCGCGTTACTCCTACGCCGTCACGTCCGCGCTGATTCTTTCTCCCATGCTGTGGGAGGTCACGGTCTCTTTCCGATTGCTCGGGCCTCCTGTGACGGCGGCGGCCCTGGCCGCATTCGCCCTTCTGGCGATGGCGCTGGCTTGGCGCCGCAATGTTTCTTCAGTCATCTGGGTGGGAATTCTCACCGCAGTCATCACCGCGTTGATTCTAATACCTGCGACGCGTGCTCCCGTGCCCTTCACTTTGGCGCTTCTCGTCATGGCCCTGCTGAGCGAATTTGCGGCCTGCCGGGGCCGCTGGCTCGCCCTGCGTCCGTTCGTGGCTACCGCGGCAGACCTCGCGGCCTTGGTGCTCATCATTATCCTTGGGAATTCAAGTGCTGTTCCCCAGGAGTACCACCCTGTGGCTGCGGGCATTTTGATTGCTCTCATTGTCGCTCTCTTCGCCATCTATGCCGTTAGCCTGGCCATCCGCTCTCTGATTTTTCGGCTGAAGGTCACGGGCTTTGAGGCCGTACAGCTTGCTGCCACGGTTCTTCTGGCAGGTTGGGCCGTGCTCCGAATCACGGACGGGAACGGCATGTCCGCACTAGGAGTTTTCTGCCTCATCGCCGGGGCCGCATGTTATTTCGCGGCGTTTGGTCTCCTCGCGCGGCACCGCGAGCGCCCCAACTTCCGCTTCTACTCCGCCTGCGGGGTGGCCTTCGTGACGGCGGGGAGCTTTTTCACGCTTCCTTCCGTTGCGCTGGTGATTTGGCTGTGCCTGGCCGCGGTGATCGCTATCGGGCTGGGTGTCCGTCGGCGCAGTCCCACGCTGGATTTGCACGGGGTCGTGTACTTGACCGGTGCCGTGTGCGCATCGGGTTTACTCGTATATGCCGGTCGCACTCTCGCGGGATCGTATCCTCCTGCGCCTGGAGCGCCGCCAATTGTAGCTGCTGCCGTAGCGCTTCTCTGCACCGCGATGCTCTCCCGCTATCCTGGAGAGAGCCGAGGCGAGCGGCTCTTGCGCATGCTACCCGCGATTTTGGCGGTCTACGCGCTCGCGGCGCTCGCCGTGGCCGCGCTTGTTTGGCTCATCTCCCGCGGAGCTCCGCTGTCACTCCCGCACTTGGCCGTCATTCGCACCCTGGTGACGTGCGCGGCCGCGCTTCTGCTGGCCTTCGTTGGTGCGCGCTGGAAGCGGCTTGAGCTTGTGTGGATGGCCTATGCAGCTGCCGCTCTGGGGAGTTTGAAGCTTGTTTTCGAAGATCTGCGGATTGGCAGCGCACAGTCGTTGGCTGCCTCCCTCCTCATTTATGGCACGGTCCTCATTCTGATACCCCGTTTGGTCCGTGCTGGAAGGCGGCGGACGTAAAGGTTTCTTGCTCACCGCTTCTTCCGCGAATCGGCACTGAATTACGGCGCATTCGGGTGCTGCCCCTCGACCAATGATCGTGGAATTCCGCGATAGCCAGGGGTATCTCTTTAATGGGATCGCGGCAAGGAGACCATGCTTGCGCCCTAGACCATCCCGTGGAGCTGCTGTCCTAGATTTGTTGAAACATTTCGGGGCGTTCGACACGTCTAACTGATGACGCATAAGGATATGGAACGTCTGCCGCATTGTCCTTCCCAAGCGAACACAGACGGCGTTTGCGTTCCGCGTTAGATTGCAGGAGTCATCGATGGAATTGCGGGAAAAGGGGCGTCCGGGGCGCCTAGGACTGATTGCTGTATTTATTTGCATGGGGCTTGGTGCGGCGTGCGGCGTAAGCGCTCGCGCTGCTGAACTCACATCACGCGCAGCACAGACCGCTGTCGCGCGAGCCGTGGGAACTATCAAGACGATCACGGGGAAAAACATTGTACTGACTCCCGATACGGGAGCCGAAATGACGATTCAGGTCGAAGAGGATGCCCGGCTGGTTCGCATCGAGCCGGGGGCAAAAGATCTGAAGAATGCCGCGCCGCTGCAACTGCAGGAGCTGCAGCCTGGCGACCGAATTCTGGTTCGCGGAAAGATGGCGGAGGATGGCAAGACCTTGCAAGCCGCCTCTGTAATCGCGATGAAACACGAGGACATCGCGGCGAAACAGGCGCACGAACGCGAGCAGTGGCAAAGACACGGCGCAGGCGGGTTGGTGAGCGCGGTGGATGCGGCAAGCGGCGCGATCAAGATCTCGACAAACGCGACGGGTGCGGCCAAGGAAGTGACCGTGCAGGTTTCGAAACAGACGATCCTTCGCCGATACGCGCCGAACTCGGTGAAGTTTGATGACGCGAAGCCGGCGCCGATCGATCAAATCAAGGTGGGAGACCAGCTGCGCGCGCGCGGAACACGCAGTGTGGATGGCACGGAACTGGCCGCGGATGAAGTTGTGTCTGGTACTTTTCGCAATATAGCGGGGACGATTAGCGCCATTGATGCGGCCGCCGGAACGCTCACAGTCATGGACTTGGTGGCGAAAATAAACATCGCGGTGAAAGTTGGAGCTGATACGCAGATTCGTAAGCTGCCGCCAATGGCTGCGCAGCTTATTGCAAAGCGGCTGAAAGGCGCTCCCGTGGATGAATCCGCGGCAAAAAATGACGCTGCGGGCTCGACGCCAAGGCCTGCGGAAGCGGCAGACGGGAACCAGGCCGGCGGTCGAGCTGGTGGTCCGGGAGGCGCGGGGCGGACAGGCGGCGGAGGATCCGATATACAGCAAATGCTTAGCCGCATGCCCGCGGCGACGCTTGCGGAGTTGCAGAAGGGCGATGCGGTGATGATCGTAACGACGGGAGGGACGCAGGAGACTGAAGCGACGGCGATTACACTGCTCGCCGGAGTGGAGCCCATCCTTGAGGCTTCGCCGAAAGGCGGAGCATCCAGCATCCTGACGCCATGGACGATGAGCGAAGCCCCGGCGGGGGATACGAATCCTTGAAGAACACCAGTCAGAAAAATAATGCACTTAAGTCAGGAGAAGGAATGAGCTTGCGAGGTATTTATCGGAGCCTTGTATTCGTAGGGGCGTTGTTGTTTGCCGGGATGGCGGGAAGCGCGGCGCAGTCCCAAGAGGCCACGGGAGAGCTGCGCGGGCAGGTGACAGATCCTTCGGGTGCGGCAGTGGCAGAGGCGACGGTGCTTGTAACCACACCGAGCGGGGCGGCCACAACGGCGACGACGAACCGGGAGGGTCTTTTCGAAGTGAAAGGGTTGGTTCCAGGGAAGTACGGCGTCAAGGTGATTGCGCCGGGATTTGCGCCGTTCGAAAAAGCGGAAATCGAAATAGCCGCTGGACAAACGGAAAAGTTGAATGTCCAGCTGAGCATCGAGGTACAGCAGGAAAAGGTCCAAGTCACCGACTCGACGACTCAGGTCGACGTGAACCCTGCGAGTAATGCGGGCGCGGTCGTGATGCAGGGAAAAGATCTCGAAGCGCTTTCCGATGATCCGGATGAGCTGGAGTCCGAGCTGCAAGCACTGGCGGGGCCTTCGGCAGGCCCGAATGGTGGACAGATTTACATCGACGGCTTCACGGCCGGGCAATTGCCGCCGAAAGCTTCGATCCGCGAGATTCGCATCAATCAGAATCCATTTTCGTCGGAGTACGACAAACTCGGTTACGGACGGATTGAAATCCTGACGAAGCCTGGGACCGACCAGTTTCACGGCCAGTTTTATACCGAGGGAAACGCATCTGCGCTTAATGCGAGAAACCCATTCGAAAACCTGCCTGCTGGCACTCAGCCGCCTGGATACTACACAACACAATACAGCGCGAACGTGGGCGGGCCGCTGAGCAAAAAGGCTTCGTTTTTCTTCAACATCGAGCGAAGGAATATCAACGATTTGTCGGTGGTGAGCGCACAGATCGTCGACCCCACGACGTTTCAGATCGAACCCTTCAGCGCCGCGGTGCCGAATCCGAGGACTAGAACCAACCTGAGCCCGCGGCTCGACTATCAAGTGACGTCGACGAACACTCTGAGCGTTCGCTACCAGTATTGGCGAAACAACGAGGTAAATGATCTGCCCGGCAGCGGCGGCTTTAACCTGGCATCTCTGGCGACCAATTCGCTCGACACGGAAAATACTCTGCAGGCTACCGATACCCAGACGATAGGGCCGTCGACGATTAACGAGACGCGGTTTCAGTACATTCACGAGACGGAAAGCGGAAATCCTCTGAATACCACTCCGGCGATCAGCGTCGCGGGAGCGTTTAACGCGGGCGGCAGCACCAGCGGGATAAACAGCGACACGCAGAACCGCTACGAAGTGCAAAACATCACTTACTACAACCACGGCAAGCACGCCTGGAAGATCGGCGGTCGTTTGCGCGACACGACAGACACCACCGCATCCAACGCCAGTTTCAACGGAGCCTATTCATTCGGCTCTCGCGTCGATCCAACCGTGTCCGGTTGCAATGTTGCCAATCCTCCCAGCACCTGTCCAACAATATCCGGCCTCGCGGCATACCAGATCACCCTGCAAGCGCTGGCGTCAGGGAATACTCCCCAAAATATGGCTACGGCCATCGCAAACGGTGGCGGGGCCAGCTACTACTCCTTGAACTACAACACCGTGCCGGAACCGCGGCCGCGAGTGTGAATTGGCTTGACGGAGCCCTGTTTGTTCAGGATGACTTCAGACTTCGTCCCAACATGACGCTCAGCTACGGACTGCGCTACGAGACACAGAATAATTTGGGCGACCACGCGGATTTTGCGCCGCGTTTGGGACTTGCCTGGGGCCTCGACGGCAATGGAAAGAACAAATCCCCCAAAACGATTCTGCGGCTGGGATATGGAATCTTTTACGACCGGTTCACGGAAAACCTGGTCCTCCAGCAGCAACTTCAGAACGGCGTCATTCAGCAACAGTACTTGATTCAGAATCCGGCTTTCTTCGATCCCAATCAGGCCGTGCTGCCGACCAATCCGCTGTTTCCCGCGACCACGTCGTCAACGCAAACGATCTACAAGCCGAATCCGAATTTGCGGACTCCCTATATCATGCAGGCCGGAGTGACGCTGGAGAGGCAGCTATCGAAATTTGCGAACATTTCCGTCACCTATCTGACCTCCCGGGGCGACCATCAGTTTTATACGAATTTCATCAACGCCAATCCAATCCCTGCGGGCCAGGCCGTCGCGCCGGTACCCAGCCAGATTTTCTACCAGTACCAATCCGAAGGCGTCTTCAAACAAAATCAGCTGATCGTGAACGGCAGCGTAAGGATTCAGACACAGCATGGCTTGATTCACGATCTATCGCTCTTCGGCTACTACACGCTGAATTATGCGAACAGTGATACGAATGGCGCGGGCAGCTTGCCTTCCGATCCATTCAATGTGTCGGAGGATTACGGTCGAGCGGCCTTTGATACTCGGCAGCGCCTCTTTTTCGGTGGCACTTTCGGTGGACCGCACGGTTTTCGGCTGAGCCCGTTCCTGATCGCCAGCTCGGGGATTCCGTTTAATATCACCACGGGCCAGGACCTTTATGGCAACTCGGCGTTTAACGCCCGTCCGGCGTTCACTACGTGTCCGAGTACGCCAACCACCAATGTGGTGCAGAACACCTACGGCTGCTTCCTGCTGGCTCCGTTGCCCGGACAGCCGTTTACGCCCATCCCGATCAACGACGCCACTGGGCCGGGGCGTTTTTCGCTGAACCTGCGGCTTGCCAAGACGTTTGGATTTGGACGGAAGAAAGAAGTTGCAACAGGCGGCGGGCCGATGGGTGGGGGAACTTTCGGCCGCGGCCCAGGCGGCGGCCATCGAGGTGGCCCCGGGGGCATGTTTGGCGCCGACAGCAATGCCCGTTACAACCTGACCTTTAGCGTGGGCGTGCGGAATGTGTTCAACAACGTGAACTATGGAACGCCCATTGGAAATTTGAGTTCGCCAATCTTCGGACAAGCGAATTCGCTGGCCGGACGGCCGTTTTCTTCGCCGACTTCGAACCGCGAAATCGAATTGCAGGCACGCTTCAGTTTCTAGCGCGCGAGCTATACTTAGACCGCGGAAAGTAGGGGAGTACGAAGAGTGCGCGGAAGAAACGATGAAGAGGCGAAAAAAGAAAATATTGGACGTGGGAGTAGAGGCAAGGCGCGCGGCCCGCAAGTCAGGTATCGCGCCTGCGGCTACGCG
>CAVWDX010000031.1:0-82040 GCA_963753745.1 uncultured Acidobacteriota bacterium | reverse complement strand
GTTGGATATCCACGAGACAGCTAGTCTTGTGCGCTATGCGGTCCGCCGGGGACTCGTGCAGCCCTGAATGGAAATGATGGAGGCTGTCGGCTCGCATTCCCTGAGTGCAAAGCAAGTGGAACTGTTTCGTAGGATAACGCACGCCGTCAGTTCATCTTGTGCATGAGTCTCGCCACTGCTCTTACTCAGGTCTTTATCTCAGAAGAATGGAGGAAACTGCCCGATTGCCAGTGATTCGAGGAATTTCTTAAGCTTCCCCCCATACCATGTCCGTTCGCCTCTTGCTCGCCGATGATCATGCCCTGATCCGCCAGGGACTGAAGGCATTGCTGGAAAAACAAGGATTTCAAGTTGTCGGCGAGGCCTCGGACGGCCAAGAAACACTGCGGTCGGTAGAAAAGACGCAACCTGACGTCGCCATCATCGACATCAACATGCCCGTCTTGAATGGTGTCGACGCTGCTCGCGAACTGAAGAAGTCCTCTCCGAAGACCAAGGTCGTAGTTCTCACGCAGCACGACGAGGATCAGTATGTCACCGAATCTCTGCGTGCCGGCGTCAGGGGATATGTGCTGAAGAGCCAGGCGGCGGACGACCTCGTGCACGCGATACAAGAAGTCTGTCGCGGGTCCATATATCTTAGCCCGAACATTTCGCGCGCGGTTGTTGATGCTTATCTATCCAAAACACATGACTCGGCCGATCCTCTTTCTGGCCGTGAGCGCCAAGTTCTTCAACTAGTTGGTGAAGGGAAGTCCACGAAAGACATCGCTGCGCACCTGGGGATTAGTGTAAAAACTGCCGAATCACACAGAGCAAGACTCATGAAGAAACTGGATATCCATGAAACAGCGAGTTTGGTGCGCTACGCCATCCGCCACGGTTTGATCCAGGCCTGAGCGCGCCCTGGAAGGGTTCACCCCAGACCGTTCTCGGTCATTTCACTCAGTAGAAATGGGTGATTTACCGGATTGAAATCATTTGGCAACCAGCTATGTTGCAAGGAGAGGAGCGGGCCGCCTCCGTGATCAGGGCCCCCACCTCGAACACCCCAACTACCGAACAGCGCTGACACGGAGGCGGGCCGAACTCATGTTGGTGGAGGCAAATGTATATGGACAGAGCGTCTAACACCCGTATTTACGAGGCGACGATAGCGGCTGTCGAAGAAGCTGCCATGGTCATCGTCGCGCCACAGGAGGAGGTCATGAACAATCAAGTCCCGAGATATGTTACGCAGGCAAGGGCTTCCTTCCTTCTCGGCATGTCGGAAGCTGAATTCCGGCGCATTTCGAAGGAAACTGGATTGGGCCATGTGGAACGTGCCGGCAACGAGGAAGAGACCTACTTCACCTACGAGGAATTGCAGCGGATTTGCAAGCTTGCGGCGCACCAGATTGCAGGCAGTCCACTAAATCACTGTCCGGAGCACTTTGGCGTGCAAGGCAAGGAAAACGAATGATGTTTCGAGACGCGCGTAAAGGTCAGTTCGGATGGCGGAATACGATCGCACCGGAGGACCATCCGCAAATGAAGGATGCTCAGATATGCCAATGAGCTCAAACAAGTTCACCAGTTGCTCGCGGAAACGGCCGACAGGCTTCAAATCCGTGAAGGATTCGTCTGATGTCGCGATCCTGAGCATGGAGGTTGATGCTCAGCCACTATTTCGCCGAAATGTCCCGCGGTTGTTGCCTCGCAGAGAAAATGAGCGTATTGACGACGTTTTCCAGGGTCTCCTTTCGGAGGCTAATCGAGAACTCGCAAGTTTGTTGCGAGACGTGCGCACGGAGTCTTACGGCACGTCGCCCGGTGACACTGCGGCTCAGCCTGCCAGTGAGCTTTTGATGCGTGCTGTCCGCTGTGCCGCGAAACAGTACATGTTGCAAGCAGAACTGGGCAATCTTGCGCTCACTGACGAACTCACACGCTTGTATAACCGACGCGGCTTTATGGCTCTAGCCGAACGCCAATTGAAAATTGGGCGCCGATCGGGCAGGGGAATGTTGCTCTTTGTGATGGATGTGGACCGTTTGAAGCAGATTAACGATTCGTTCGGACATTTCGAAGGCGACCGTGCGTTAAAGCGAACGGCCGAGGTTCTGGAAGAGACATTTCGGGATTCAGATGTTGTCGCTCGCCTTGGAGGAGATGAGTTCGCTGTTCTTGCGATCGAGGCAGCCGGCCACAGCGAGGCCACAATCAAGACTCGACTTTTCGAGTGTTTGGAATCAAAAAGCGCCGAACAGCATAGCTACGAAATTTCTCTTAGTTTGGGCGTAGCACGATTCGATCCGAGGAACCGCACGTCGATCGGAGAATTGATGGTGAAGGCCGACCAAGCCATGTACGAGCAGAAGCGGCGACGATCTAGGTCGCTTCTCGAGGCGAAAACCAGTACGCAATCTCAATAGGCACTATGGATCCTAGCAAAGCATCGTCGCTGAAATTCCTGTTGGCTCCGGCAACTTTTTTGCACCCACCAGCCCGGCGCCATCTAATTGAATCCAGCTCGGAAGGTCATTCTACACATGCCCGAAAGGTCAGGACGGCTTGAAAAACGGATTCGGCTGGTTACTGCAGTAGAGATATCCAGCGTTCAGAACCCGGCCGCGACGGAGCGGACGACCACGGAAAACTTCTGTGCGCGGGGAATACGAATTTTGACCCAACGGGCTAGAGTGCTGAATGAACGACTGTGGGTCAGGTCGCTGGATGAGGACTTGCGAACCCTCGCTCGCGTTGTTTACTGTCAACGGCTGCCAGACGGACGCTTTGGTGTCGGATTAGAGTTCCAAGAGCAGGCCGTCAATTGGTCAAGAAACTCGCTGGCTGGTGCCTGCGGTTGAGGGGCCGGGGCGACGAATTTTCGCACCTTCCATAACGCAGTCTCGTGGAAATAGTGAACATTTATCTACGCTCTTAAGAGAACTCGCCAACACGAGTATTCGCCTGCCCGAAATCGGATTCGCCAACTGGAAGGAATTACAGTGGATGTATCGAACCACTTCGGGTCGCAAACGAAAACGGCGCGGAGGAAATGGAATGGAAGGAATTGTAGGCAGGCTAATCAAGGGTCAGCGAGATCGAGTGTTTCTTGCGACTAAGCTGCAGCCTCGGAATTTCAAGTAGCGCGACTCCACCCACCTCCGCGAGCTGGACCGCTCAGAGTCACCGTGCCGATGGGAAGAACGCCGGCCCGTCACGATCGAGAGGCTCAGCGAGGAGAGAGGGTTGCATGTGGTGAAGACTACCGCTCGAAGATCAAGACTGCGGGATTCGGGTCGCTCAGCGAGAGTACGACAAATTTAGATGGGGAGACCACGTACAGAACGCCGGTTCCTCCAATTCCGCCGCTTGTGGTTCCTCGTCCGTCTGTTGGCGCTGCAGAGATGAAATACGTGGCATTGGCTGTCACACCCAAGCTCGGACCGCTCGGTGCACCGATATCTTCGACGCCGGTCAGGTTCCCGGTTGGGGAAGCGCCGTCTGCCGTGAACTCGCCGGAGAAGATACTGACGCCAAGCGCCGCAGGTGTTTCGGCCAAACCAGCATACGTACCAGTGACCGCGGTATTGGTGAACGACCCCGCTGCTTGCGCCTCGCCGAAGCCGAACAAAACGGAGCCGTCCGGAACGATGAAGAACGCCTGATTAGAGCTAACCAGGTAGGCAGCAATGTAACCCCCGCCGAGCCGGAATGCGGCCCGGCCGTTGCTTGTGACGGCGTATGTCCCGGCAACACCGGTGTATGAGCTGGACCCGCCACCGCAGTTCTGGTCATAGGTAAGGTTGGCGACTCCGACGCCATTGGTCGAGAGCAGGCCAGCGAGCACGTTCGGCGCCGCATTTGCTCCGCCAGGGCAGATCGTGCGTCCTGTAAGGTACATCACCGTATTTCCATTCAGCGAAGTGCTCGAGAATCCGCCCACGGGAGTCTGTTGCTGGAGGACCATGCCATTTAGCAGCGGGGTCAAAGGCGAGACACCATCCATCTCCATCGCAAACAACTTTCCGGTGTTAACGACGTAAAAGACAAAATCAAGGTTCTGTGGGGCTCCGCCGACTAAGGCAGGCAGGTTGACTATTCCCCGCCCGGTCGCCGTGTCGGTCACCGTGTAACTCGCCGCGAACAGGTTTAAGGTCGTGAATGTGCCTGACTGGTTGACGTCCGCGGCCCCGTTGCTGAGCATTCCTGATCCGTTTGCGGTAAAACGGCCGGCGATCGCCGTACGATTGTTCGACTGGTCCAAGCCGGCAACACCAAACGCATAGTCACCGGCAATTTTGGCGGTGCTATATGCGGTGGTGTCCACTTTCTCCAGTGAGCCAGAGCCGACCGTGCCGTGCCCTCCGCCGGCGTCGATCTCGACAAGCTTGGCATTGCCATTAGCCATCATGGCGAACGCAAGCGTGCCGCCGCCGGGAATGTTTAAGCTCATCACCCCTCTGTGGTCTGCTCCGATCGAATAGGTCCCCGTGAACGCCAGCGCCACCGCCTTTTCCATGGGACCCACACCGTTGCTGTCAAGTTCTCCGTTGGTGAGATTCCCAGCGCCGTCCGCGGTGAACCTTCCAACCGCCGCAAATGGAGTTGAGGCACCGCTACCTCCGGTAGTCATGCCGTTGAACGTGAATGCGTAGTCGCCCTTCAGTTCGGCATTATTCACACCCGAAGTTCCTTGGGCTCGCACTGCAGAAGAGAAAACCAATCCAAAACACAACATGAGCAGAACATTCAGCTTTCGCATACTCTCCTCTTTCCTCTCTTCGCTGACTCGACGGCTGGACGGAACTTTTTCGCTCTAAACCAGCGATCACGCTTCAAATGAATCGCGCTCTCCCTCTCCTAAGTAGCGCCTGTGATGTTCAAACGCAATCGGGCGGATCCTGGAAAACTTCATCAGGGAAATACCTAAACGGGGTTTACACGACCACCAACAAGATGGGATGAGTGAGTCGGCTGCGCTCACCGTGCGATCAGAGAAATCTTAGGGACAGCGGCCAGCTCAGAACCGAGTGTCTTGCCATTTCTATTCCACTAGGTGACTTTGAAGGGCGTAGCGAATTAGTTCCGCATTTGTTTTCATTCCGGCCTTCTCTAGAATCCGCGCGCGATAGGTGCTGACTGTCTTAACGCTAAGGGAAAGCTCCTCGGCTATTCCTTTGAGAGTCTTCCCGGAAGCAATCATCCGCAATACTTGGAACTCGCGGCCCGACAAGAGTTCGTAAAGTTGAACATTGAATCTTTTTTCCTGACCAACAGCCAGCTTCCGGGTGAAAGTTGCGCCAACGTGCCGTCCGCCTCCCACTATTTTGTTAATCGCTTCTTTCAGCTCGTCCGGCGAACAATTTTTAGTCAAGCAGCCAGCCGGAGAGGATTCGAGTGTCGGTCGCGAAAATTGCTCAGGGTGCATGCTCAAAAAAAGAATCGGCAATTTGGGTCGCAAGCGCTTTAAGTCATCCAAGAGGTCGAGCCCGCCCCCGGGAATTTTCATATCCAGGATAACTACATCCCAGTCTCGGCGATGCACATGGTCAAGCGCCTCCTGGGCCGTTTTTGCTTCGCCAAAGGTCACTTTGGAGAATGCCTCTGCCAGAGTCTCCTTTAGTCCCCGGCGAAATAAAGCAAGGCCGTCAGCAATCAGAACTCTCATTGTAAGTTTTCTTGCGGGCTTTAGCGCGTAGGGAAAGCTCTGTATCTTCCTGGCGAGATGGGCGCAAGAATAGGAGCTTTCCTTGCAACTGCTTCAGATTCAAGCAATGGCTGCCAAGTAGGACATCGGCACCTCAGTCGAACGTGTAGGAATAGGGAGCACTACCCGTTCAGGCAAGCAACGTCTATGCCCAATTCTTGGACCTGTGACCAGTTGAACCGCATCGGCGGATCGGCTCAGACTCTCTCTTAGGACTCTTAGGAGTTCTGATAGTTATAAAACCACGGAATGCTGCTCTCGGCCGCGTTGTTCTTCCTCCTCTCCGCGAAACGAGCCAACTGCCGGGGCAAGAAACAGAGGGAGAGAACGGTGCGTCAATATTGCCTGGCTTTTGTGACTTTGTTGTTTGCCATTTTGAATGCCGGGTGCGCCGGACTGGTTTCCGGAACAAATGGCGTAGCTTTGGTGGCACCGTCCGTTGCGACGGAGCCAACGGACCAAACGGTTACTGTGGGTCAAACCGCCACCTTCAGCGTTGTTGCTGCGGGCTCTGCCCCGTTGAACTATCAGTGGAATAAAAATGGGACGGCTATTACCGGCGCAACCTCCGCTAGCTACACGACGCCTGCAACGACCGCCTCTGACGATGGGGTACAGTTCACGGCACTGATTAGCAACAAGGTGGGGGGAGTAACCAGCAACCCCGTCTCACTCCATGTAAGGGTGCGGGGCGCCCCATCGATCACAACACAGCCAGCCAACCAAACCGTGACCGCCGCCCAGACCGCGACGTTCACGGTCATAGCCAGCGGCACGGCGCCGCTGAGTTACCAGTGGCTGAAGAATGGGGCGAACGTCGCGGGCGCGACTTCGTCGAGTTATACGACGCCTGCAACGACTGCGGCCGATAACGGCTCGACCTTTGACGTGGCCGTGAGTAACACAGCTGGAACTGCGACGAGCAATGCAGCCACGCTGACCGTGAATGCCGCTTCGGTAGTGCCAACGATCACCACGCAGCCGGTAAGTCAGGCCGTGACGGCAGGCCAAACAGCAACGTTCTCAGTAGTAGCCACGGGTACGACGCCGCTGAGTTACCAGTGGCTGAAGAACGGAGCGAACATCGCGGGCGCGACTTCGTCGAGTTATACGACGCCTGCAACGACTGCGGCCGATGGCGGCTCGACGTTTAATGTGGTTGTGAGTAACACAGCCGGAACCGCGACGAGCAATGCGGCCACACTGACCGTGAACGCTGCTCCGGTGGCGCCAACAATCACCACGCAGCCAGCGAATCAGACCGTGACGGCGGGCCAGACAGCAACTTTCACCGTGATTGCCAGCGGCACGGCGCCGCTGAGCTACCAGTGGCAGAAGAACGGGGCAAACATCGCGGGCGCGGCTTCGTCCAGCTATACCACGCCCGCGACAACCAGCTTCGACAACGGAGCGCGGTTCACGGTGGTGGTCAGCAACAGCACTGGGAGCGTGACTAGCAGCGCGGCTACCCTCACGGTGAATGCTGCACCGGTGGCCCCTTCAATCACAACTCAGCCCTTAGGCCAAACTGTGACGGGTGGCCAAACAGCAACATTCTCAGTAACTGCGACGGGCACCTCACCTCTTGGCTATCAGTGGAGTAAGAATGGAACAGCTATCAGCGGCGCAATTTCTGCGAGCTACACGACTCCCCCCACAACGACGACGGATAACGGCGCACAATTCACCGTGGTGGTTAGCAACTCCGTAGGGAGCGTCACGAGCAACGCTGGCACTCTCACAGTGAATGCCGCAACATACTTGCTCAATGCCAACCCAACAACTATAAATTTTGGGAACGTCAACACCGGCTCTAGCAGCAGTCTATCTGTGACACTCATGAACTCCGGCAATTCCAGCGTGACGATTTCGACCCTCAATTTTACTGGTGCGGGCTTCACTGCCAGTGGGGTGCCTGCCGGAACAATTCTGAATGCCGGACGGTCTGCTACTTTGACAGTGAGTTTTGCTCCAGCAGGCGCGGGGAGTGTAACGGGCAACGTCTCCGTGGCAAGCAATGCCACGAACTCACCTACGGTGATTTCGGTAAGTGGAAGTGGTGTACAACAGAGCGCAGCCTTTCCAGTCTGGGTCATGTCTAGTCTTCTCAGAGTAGGGCAAGCTGATTCTCCTGGTACCACTTCCTCGATAGCTTTGTCGGGTGCCCGAGGGGAAACTGTCGACGCGCAGGTCATCGTGCAAGCACCGGCCGGTGGCTTGACCAATGTGAACATGAGCGCTTCGGCGCTGGCGGGTCCGACTGGCGCAACCATCCCAGCTTCCAGCGTGACGCTCTACCGCGAGTACTACCTCACCGTCACCGGCACCGCGAATTACGGCGGTGGCAGCAATCCACCGATGGGTTCGGGCACCTACCCTGAGCCGCTTATTCCCTTCAATGATCCGGAGACCGGCTCACCGCTGTGTGGATCCTCCGCCATGCTCAAAGCGTGTAATGCGACCATCAGCGCCGGGCAGAATCAACCGTACTGGATCGACATCTCCGTTCCGCACGGCGCGACCATCGCACCGCCAGGTACTTACACCGGCACCATCTCCGTCACCGCCGATCAGGGTACGACGACTGTCCCCGTCGCCCTGACGGTGTGGAACTTCGAGCTTCCCATGCAGCCCTCGGAACTTTCCCTCTGGACGCTCTGGCCTCCAACCGCCGGCAACACCACCAGCACCTTGGCGCAAGCCTTGATGCGCAACAGAGTAATGGGCTGGTACGATGTGGCCGCTAGCGCTTCCTCTGACGTGACCAATCTCGGTCTCAATCGCTCCGGCCTGGACGGCTACTACTATATCGGGATTCAGTGCAACGGTTCCTACAGCAGCCTTCCTTCGACCAGTCAGATCAACGCCGCGGCGGCCAACTTCCCGGCAGGTCTCCCGCTGGACTTCTACCTCGCCGACGAATTGAATGGCTGCACCGGCGATTACTCGGCCATCAAAACCATGGGCGCCAACGCTCATGCGGCCAATCGTAGTGTCAAAACTATGATGACCATCAACGCGACCGATCCGAATCTATACGGGGCCATCGACCATTGGGTGCTGCTCGATTCCGTGCAACAGTGGCCTGCTCTGCCGTTTACCGGTGGCGGCGATCTCTGGAGCTATACCAGTTGCAACGCGGGATTCGGCAACACACCGGAATGGATGGTGGACTATCCGCCAATCAACGAACGCATCCAGGCAGGGTTCCTGAACTGGACGCAAGGCGCGACAGGTATCCTTTACTACCGCTCCGACGGCTGGACCACCGGTAACGCCATCGGCAGTTGGAACAACGTGGATACCACCGCTTGCGGCGGCGGTCTGGGAAGACCCGGTGACGGCATCTTCCTCTATCCGCCGGGTCCGATCGCCTCGACTGAATCCGCTCCCGGCATCCGTCTTAAGGCCATTCGTGACGGTATTCAAGACTACGAATACGCGCAGATGCTCAAAAACCTAGGGCAAGTTCCCTTCCTGAACTCTGTCATCCAGCCGATTGCCACGAACTGGAGCAACTGGAGCCACGACCCCAGTGCTCTGGAAGGTGCACGGCTGCAACTGGGCCAACTGCTCGATCAGCTTGCTCCGTAGCTAATGGTTTTTCCGCTCCGAGACACCCTCCCACTCGCGGCACACTGTTAACTGTAGTTAGAAGTCAGTAAGTATATATGTATAAATTCAGGCTTGCCGGCGGCAGGCTCGAATAGCCAGGTGAACCTCGCGAGGGAAAAATGAAGATAGCAGAACGTCACAATTGCGTAGCCAGCGGAGATACTGTCACAAGAACATCCAAGATAAAGTTCTTTAGGTACGTTGGAGCAATACTATTGGGCCTCGCTGTCGTCTTGGCCTGCTCCGCGAACGTCGCAGCACAGCAAACGATCTGGCCGAGCACCACCGTGCCGGCGGCGATTGATAACGGCGCCAGTGGCCCGCTGGAACTGGGAGTCTCGTTCAAGTCGGACGTCAGCGGCGCCATCACCGGCATTCGCTTCTACAAGAGCTCGGCCAATACCGGGAGCCATGTGGGCCGCCTCTGGAACCATGGCGGCACCCTCCTCGCGTCCGTAACTTTCACAGGAGAGACCGCTTCAGGCTGGCAGCAGGCCAACTTTTCCACGCCCGTGGCCATCACCGCGAACACCGTTTACGTGGCCTCATACGGACTTACGCTCGGGCACTTCAGCGCCAACTGGAATTATTTCGCGACCTCGGGATTTAATAGCGCACCATTGCATGCCCTGCAGACGCCAAACGGGGTCTATGGAACTCTCGGCGCCTATCCCGTGTATACGCACCAGGCCGCGAACTATTGGGTAGACGTGGTCTTCAACAGCACGGCTGCGGTCGCGCCTTCCATCACGACGCAACCGACAAGCCAAACCGTGACAGCGGGACAGACCGCAACATTTTCAGTTGCCGCCACCGGCACAGCTGCGCTGACCTATCAGTGGAAGAAAAACAATGTGGCGATCAGCGGCGCAACTTCCGCGAGCTACACAACCCCGATTGAAACTACCGCCGACAACGGCGCACATTTCACGGTCGCGGTCAGCAATTCAGCGGGCAGCGTTACCAGCAGTGCCGCGATCCTCACAGTGAATGCTTCCACCCTGGTGCTCAACGTAAGTCCGACCAGTTTGAGCTTCGGAAGCATTGACACGGGTGCCGCCAGCACGCTTGCTGCGACCCTCACAAACTCCGGCAATTCCAACGTTACGATTTCGGGTGTCGGCGCTTCCGGCGAGGGCTTCAGCGCCAACAACGTGTCTTCCGGCACGGTACTGGCTCCCGGAGAGTCCGTTGTTTTGAACGTGACCTTTGCCCCGACGTCGACGGGCGGTGTGACTGGCGGCGTTACGGTCGCTAGCAACGCCACCAATTCTCCAGCAACAATTTCCATGACCGGAACCGGCGTGCAGTCGAATTTCAGAACGTGGGTGGCCCCAAGCCTGATCAGAGTGGGGCAAACGGACTCCCCCGGAACACTTTCTTCCATCGCTGTGTTTGGAGCACGCGGTGAGACCGTGGACACGCAGGTTGTGGTGCAGGCCCCGGCCGGCGGCTTGTCCAACGTCAACGTGAGCGCGACCGCTCTCACGGGCCCCGGCGGAGTCACTATCCCTGCCGCGAACGTGACGCTCTACCGCGAGTACTACCTCAGCGTCACCGGTACCGCGAGCTACGGCGGCGGCAGCAATCCGCCGCTCGGCTCGGGAACTTATGCTGAGCCGCTGATCCCATTTAAAGATCCGGAAACCGGCGCGGCACTGTGCGGCAGCTCGGCGTCTCTCAAAGCCTGCAACGCAAGCGTCAGCGAGGGTCAGAATCAGCCTTACTGGATCGACATCTCGATTCCTCAAGGCGTGGCGAACAGCCCAGCGGGAGCCTATACCGGCAGCGTCACGATCTCTTCTTCGCAAGGAACGGCGACGATCCCGCTTTCGCTGACAGTGTGGAACTTCGAACTGCCGACGCAGCCTTCGGAACTTTCTCTTTGGACACTCTGGCCGCCAGCATCGGGAAACACGACCGCTACTTTGGCGCGCGCCTTGATGCGCAACAAAGTGATGAGCTGGTACGACG
The DNA here is from genome assembly GCA_963753745.1 of uncultured Acidobacteriota bacterium. Classification (GTDB taxonomy): domain Bacteria; phylum Acidobacteriota; class Terriglobia; order Acidiferrales; family UBA7541; genus Acidiferrum. Next base: position 70,756 of record CAVWDX010000031.1, on the reverse strand, counting down.
TGGCGAGCAACTCCCCTTCCGACGTGATCGGCATGGGGCTGAATCGCTCCGGACTGGACAATTACTACTACATCGGCATCCAGTGCAACGGTGGCTATAGCAGCATTCCTTCGACCAGCCAAATCAATACCGCGGCGGCAAATTTCCCTGCCGGTCTTGGCCTGGATTTCTACATGGCGGACGAATTGAATGGCTGCACCGGCGACTACTCCGACATCCAAACCCTCGGCGCAAACGCTCATGCGGCGAATCGCAGCGTGAAGACGATGATGACCCTCAACGCGACGGACCGGAATCTGTACGGTTCTGTCGATCATTGGGTGCTGCTCGATTCCATGCAACAGTGGCCTGCTCTGCCGTTTACCGGTGGCGGCGATCTCTGGAGCTATACCAGTTGCAACGCGGGATTCGGCAACACACCGGAATGGATGGTGGACTATCCGCCAATCAATGAACGCATCCAGGCGGGATTCCTGAACTTCACACAGGGCGCGACGGGGCTGCTCTACTACCGCGCTGACGGCTGGACCGCTGGGAACACGATCGGCAGTTGGAACAACGTGGACACGACCGCTTGCGGCAGCGGTCTGGGAAGACCCGGTGACGGCATCTTCCTCTATCCGCCGGGTCCGATCGCCTCGACTGAATCCGCTCCCGGCATCCGTCTTAAGGCCATTCGTGACGGTATTCAAGACTACGAATACGCGCAGATGCTCAAGAACCTGGGGCAGATCAGCGTGGTGGACACCACTCTTCTTCCAATCGCGACGAGCTGGAGCAATTGGAATCACGACCCGAACGCGCTCGAAAACGCGCGAACACAACTGGGGCAACTGCTTCATCAGCTGGCCCCATGACGAATGGGTTTCCGGCAGTTTGAAACCGATTGAAGTTGTTTTCTGATCGGGCCGAAGGGTCTGTGCGGCGAATCTGCTGAAATGTGGAGACTCCACACAGACTCCAAGGCCCGATTCGTCGTTTCAGGAAGGGCGGTGTACATCCTAAATGCTCCGGTCGAATCCGATTAAGTGGAAATCGCCAAACCAGCGCGGTTGCAGCTGTTCGAGGTGGGGGAATTCACCTGTCTCTGTCCGGCCAGCTTGTAGGCTGCCGGCTGGTGCGGCCTTTGTTTCGCGGCTGAATGGGAGCGAAATTCCGCGGCCAACTGCCCCATCGTCAAACACCGCACCTCCTCATTCCTCACCAAAACGCCAAGCTCTTCCAGAAAACGCGCCACAACGTTTTCGACTCGTGGCCACTCCGCATAGAGATTTTCGGGATGAAACCACACGTGGAAAACCCCACGGGTGAGGCGCACGCGCTCCAATCCCTTCCTCAATCGTCGCAATCGGCTGGAATCCGGGATGTACTTGCGCCACCCGGCCGCGTAACGAATCAGGAGCGAACCGGGAATCGAAACAATTCCCTCCTTGAGCGAGGGCTCGATCATGCACGGTGAACTCCCCGCAAAATCCGCCCAGATCATGCCGAGGGAATTGAGCATGCCGTTCGAAAACCGCATTGGCAGCCGATCCACATCTCTAAAACATGTGAACCCCGCGTCGCGCAGCTCCGCGAGGTACGCCACCGAATTGCGCGGAAAAACGAACGAGGATTTCGGGATTCCAAGTTCCTTCGCGATCTGGGCGCAATACCGATACTCGGCCATCGCGCGCTCGCGCGTCATCTCGCGCTCTTCAAATGGGACATGCGAAAACGAATGAAAGCCGATTTCCTGCTCCGGCTTTGCCTTGCGGATCATTTCCACCAGGCTTGCGCCGAACCATTCGGGATGAGTTTGTTCATCGCCTTCTTTCGGAATGTAGCTGAACCACGGTTTTGCGAAGTGAGGATAGCGTACTTCCGGCAGTCCGGAGACGTCAGGCAAGGATCTCCGCATCATCGCACCAACAATAGCCCACGTCGCCGAAAGACCATTGCGCGTAAGGTGCTTCAATAAATTGGGCGCGCCGATGTCATGCGTCCATCGGCCCATTTTGAGCAGCTCATCACCATAGGAAAGATCGAAGCTGCCCCAACTGAGCTCCAGATCCAGACTGATGACAACGGTCGGCCGGGTCATTTAACCTCCAATCTTGATTTCGGGAACCATGCGGGCGATTCGCCAATTGTGTTTCCGGAACGCGCGTTCCCCCCGGCAGAAGGCCTGATTCGCGGAACGTTCCTTTCACCACGGTTCGCGGCGCGGGGTTTTGCAATGCGCTGTCTGGGGAGGTTTTGCACTCGAGTGTGGCTGCCGGCAAATGGTGGCTTCCTTTCTCTATGAAATCGGGCCAGGAATCTCGCTTTGCTGTTCAACTCTTGGCGGGACATCTCGACGCAGCCGGAGCACGCTTTCGCAAACCTGCGTATGCGTTGTAAATGTGCTTGAACGCGAAGATGGGCAGATCCATCAGTGCGGGCAACGGGTCATCCGCGGCGACAAGCGCAAATTGCAGCGGACCATGCAAAGACTGCAGATACTCCCGCAATTTCAATCGGCCGCGGAGCATTTCCTGAAACGCGGCAGGAACATCCGTGCTCATACGAACCCATCGGACGCCCGCGGGCGCCCTCTGCGCCTCGACAGGCATGCCTCGCATCATTTTCCAGAGTAAATAAGGAAAATCCATCCCGGCTCGGCCGCCGAGCGGCGACCATGTCCAAAGTCTGGGATTGATATCGAGCAGTTTGAACCGCCCATCGCGGAGATCGAATTTGTATTCGACCTCCACAATTCCGGTGTACCCGATCGCCGCCAGCAATCGTTGCGAAGGCGCGACAATCTCCGGAACATCAAGCGTCTCGACAAACGAACTCGAATATCCGAAATCAATCGGGTACTGCCTGGTGCGGCGCGCGGTGAGAGAGGCGATCGTTTTTCCTTCGCAGCACAGCGCCGCAAACGAAAATTGCGACCGGCCATTGCCGGGAATCATTTCCTGGACGAGAATCAAATCCGGTGGCATCAACTCCCGGGCTTCGCGATACCTAGCCAGCAGCTCTTCGTGATTCGCTACGCGCCACGCCTTGTCCTCGGTAAGGCGGTTGATTGATGAATGAGCGGCAGGCTTCAGAATCGCTGGAAATTCGCAGTTCACGCCTTCAAGATCAGCGTCCGTGAGCGGATAAAACGTTGCCGGGTAGTCGACTTTTTGGTCGGCTGCCAATCTATAGGTAAGCCGCTTGTCGTAAGCCCAACGCAGGACGTTCCACGTTGGAGTCGACACGCGGAATCGGCGTGAGAGTTTGGAGTGGAAACGCGAGAGCAATGCAGCCGATTTATCGCTGGTTGGAAATAGCACCCACTGGTCGAGATTGTTGCGCGCGGCAATTTCCAACAGATATTCGACCTGAGTTTCGTCATCTCCCGTCGGCCACGGTAAAGTCCGGCATGTGTAGCGGGAGAAGCTGGCCAGCCTGATGTTGGGTGGGGACACCACCCAAACCGGCACTCCATAGCGGCCCAAGCTCCTCGCGATCGAAAGACCGTTCAGGTCTCCGCCGACAACCAATGCGCCTGTCGTTTTATTCATGATTGGAATTTCTTTCGAATCGCTTTTCGCCGGACGGCTCTGATCTCAAATGTGTTAATCATGCTGGCGGGAAAATTCCAGCTCAGCGACGAGCGGTTCGCCGGCTCGCACGCGATTGCCCGCCGCCTTGCGGGTGACGAATTGCATCAGCGCGCGTGAAGAATAGTGCGTGCCTACGACGAACTGCATTAACGGGCCGAAACTCCAAACCGCGGGCGCTCCCAGAATGTGCAATCCCGGGAAGGATGTTTCGAACCCATCCGTGAGTCGCGGGTATCCCTGGTGGCGGCGGATGGAACCCGCAAGTTTGGGAGCGAGGAAGTCATACTTGGATACGTCCACGCGATACCCGGTTCCCAGGAAAACATGACTGAACTCTCTTTCGCTTCCATCATCCAGTCGCACTGCAATGCGCTCGCCCTTCACACTGGCGGAAATCGCCGTGCGCCCAAGGTACATCGGCACGTCTTTAAGCCGGTTCACCAGCCATCGCGCCCCAGCCGGCCGGATCGATCTCTTTCTCAACCAATCCTGGATCGGCCGCGAGAAGCGCCGCACCAGGTCCGGACGCGCCACAATCTGGCTGATGCCCGCGGGACCCACGTCCGTCGGTGCGTAGAGAAGTTTTGAGATTGTAGGCCCGAAGCCGCGGTGAATCGTCCGCGACACCACTCCGCCCAGCCAGCGAATTTGGCGAGCGCGAGCGACTATTTCGACACTGGCGCCGCTCTCGTGCAACAGAGCCGCGGATTCCAGCGCGCTCTGGCCGCCACCGATCACCAGCACTTCTCTTCCGGTGAACCTTTCGAAATCGACGTGCTCTGAAGTGTGTGTCGCCAACGAAGTCGGCAAATTGTCAAATTCCGGCGGACGCCAGGTGAACGAAGAAATGCCGGCGGCAATCACCACGCGCTTGGCCAGCACCGACTCGCCATCTTCGAGAATGAGCCGGAATCCGCGCGCGCCCGGTTCTACACACACAATCTTCCGCCGGTCGAGATTCGGAACGGAATGTTGCTGATGCCACAGTCCGTAATTCACGAATCGGTCGAGCGGGACCGGGCTTGAAAAGTGATTGCGGCTTTCCTGTCGAAACATATCCAGCGTCAGCGACTGGTTCGGGTCGGCAATATGGCTGGCCTCCCAACCAGAACGCAGCAACATGCCCTTTGGCATGTTGCGTCGCCAGAAAACCATGGGTTCGCCGAACGTGTGCACGTCCAGACCCTTGACCGTGCGCAAGTGGGCGGTCGCCGACAAGCCGTAAGGGCCGGCGCCAATAACTGCTACGTCGCATTTCGTCATGTTTCGCTCCTGAAATATGAAAATTTTGTTCACTGTTCCAAACCCAGCGAGAAAAACCGTGACCTCGACTCGCAGAGGTGGAAATTCTTCGTCTGCATTACTCGTCGAACTGCAAAGCCATCCTGAGTGACATCCTATGGGGGAGATAGCTGATCGAGTCGTTGGCCTAATTGCTGCCGCGCAGCTTCCAAGGCACTGGGGTCGTGGGTCCAGTTGGTCCAGCTCGTGGCGATAGGCTGAACGACGGAATTCGTGAACGCGCTTTGCCCCAGGCTTTTCAGAATTTGCGCATACTCGTAGTCTTGAATGCCGTCGCGGATGGCCTTCAGACGGATTCCCGGTGCGGACTCGGTCGAGCCGATCGGTCCTGGCGGATAAAGGAAAATGCCATCACCCGGCCTTCCAAGGCCGCCGCCGCAAGCAGTGGTATCCACATTGTTCCAACTGCCGATGGCGTTGCCGGCGGTCCAGCCGTCGGGGCGATAGTAAAGGATACCTGTCGCGCCTTGTGTCCAATTCAAGAAGCCGGCTTGGATGCGCTCGTTGATTGGGGGATAGTCCACCATCCATTCCGGCGTATTGCCGAGGCCTATGTTGCAACTGGTGTAGCTCCACAAGTCGCTTCCGCCACTAGTGAACGGCAAAGCAGGCCACTGTTGCACGGAATCAAGCAGCACCCAATGGTCGATGGCGCTGCGCCCATCGCCTTCATCGAGCAGATTCGGGTCCGGCATGTTCGTAGTCATGATGGTCTTGACTCTGGGGTTAGCCGCATGAACGTTCGCACCCACCGTTTTCAAGGGCGCATAGGCGCTTGGGCAGCCGTTCAGTTCATCCGCGACATACAAGTCCAGCTGCAGGCCCCCCGGAAAATTGGCCGCGGCAGCGTTGATTTGGCTGGCAGAAGGAAGGGTGGTATAGGAACCATCACACTTAATCCCAACATTATAAAAAAGGTTCAGTCCAAAACGGTTGAGGCCAGAATTTGTGATATCCGAAGATGCATTGGCCGTCACATCGCAGCAGCTCATGACTTTATTACGCATCAAGGCCCGGGCCAGCGTAGTGATGGTATTACCGGGGGCCGGTGGCCAGAGCGTCCAGAGAGAAAACTCCGTAGGCTGTGTGGGAAGTTCAAAATTCCACACTGTCAGCGTGACGGGGATACTCACATTGCCTTGGTCAGCGGTCACAGAAATCGTGCCGGTATAACTTCCCGGCGGGCTGTTTGTGGCGCCGTGTGGCACGGAAATATCAATCCAGTAGGGTTGATTCTGCCCGGCGGAGATGGAGGCATTGCAGGCTTTGAGAGTTGCGGCGGATGCGCAGAGAGACGAACCGGTCTCTGGGTCGATAAAAGGGATGAGTGGCTCGGGGTAGGTACCGGAGCCGAGGGGTGGATTGCTGCCGCCGCCGTAGTTCGCGGTGCCGGTGACGGTGAGGTAGTACTCGCGGTAGAGGGTGATGCTCGATGCCGGGATGGTTGCACCATTCGCACCCGCCAACGCCGATGCGCTCACGTTCACGTTCGTCAGGCCATTCGCAGGGGCCTGCACGATGACCTGCGTATCCACCGTTTCGCCGCGCGCGCTGAACAGTGTAATTGCAGACGTCGTGCCGGGGGCGTCAGTCTGCCCCACTCTTATCAAACTGGAGGATACCCACAAAGGAAAAGGCGCGTTTGACGATTGGCCGGTTGTTATGAAGATCGTAAGACCGACGAGCACTGTTGCCGCTAACGGCAGGCCCTTCGCGTGCCGAAAAGTCCAGGCCGCATGTCCCCGGTTCTGGCGCTTAGACTTGGAGTCGATATTCATAGGCATTCTTCTACCAAGCAATTAATTTTCGAGCTGGGGAAGAATTGACGATCGGCGCGACTCTTTCCGTTGCAAGACTTCGAGATACTCTCGATGCAACGCTTGCCAGATCTGTTCCTGTCGAAAATGGCGCTGGACTTGTTCCTGGCCGGCGCGTGCAAGCTTAGTGGCCAAGCCTCTGTCGCCGATGATCTTTGCGATTGCTTCAGCGAGCGCTGGTACATCACCGATCGGGAAAAGGAGTCCAGTTTCGCCATCCGCGACGACGTCCACTATCCCGGTCGCGCAAGTTCCTATCACCGGTTTGCCGGACGCCTGTGCCTCCAGGATCACCGTGGGCAAACCTTCTCGGTGGCTCGGCAGGATTACGACATCGGCGGCGGCATAGTACGGAGCCGTGTCCTGTACTGCCCCGGCAAAAATCACGCGCGAATTTGTGTCCAATGAATTGCGAGTTTCAACTGGAAGTGGATCACCATCCTCGAAACATCCCACTAGAAGCAACCGGAGTTCCGGGTGCCGATGACTGAGTTGTGAAAAAGCATCCATCAGCTCTGGAATGCCTTTATCACTTGTAAGCCGCCCAACAAACAGGGCAACGGGTGCTTGCTTGGGGATTCCAAGGCGGCGGCGGAGCTCGGCCGCTCGCTGCTTCATTCCTGGCGTGGCAGCGAAACGCGAAGCATCGACACCATTGCAACTGCCTGCTCCGAACACCACCGTTCGCTCCCAGGTTGTGAGTCCAGAAGCAATGGCCTTCTCACGGACGCTCTGACTTACACATATGACGCGATGCGCGAAACGGCAAGCTAGCCGGTCGGCGTACACAAGAATCCGGCGCTTCAGCCCTTTGGTGGTCTCGAATCGCAAACCGTGCAGGGTGTAGAAGCGGCAAGGAACCCGGTTCAGCCATGCCGCAAATCCTCCCAACAATCCGGCCTTCGGCGTCCCTACATTTGTCACAGTGGGGCGAAGTGCGCGCATGATGCGCCACAACCGCCAAAGGGAATCAAGATCTTGGAAGGGAGCGATGTCACGCTCCAAGGGCACTTCAATGATAGGAATGCCCACTGGGCGCTCCACTTCCCATTCGTCCTTGCGTCGCTTCGGACAGAGCACAGTCGCATCAAAGCCTTTGCCTTGAAAGAATTGCAACTGGCCTTGCAGGAAACCAACTGCAATTGCCGAATTCACCGCGATAACCAAGCGCGGTCGTGCCAAGTTCTCATTCATCTTTGTGATCGTCTGTAATCGATGGAGCAGCAGCTTGCCCGGCCGCTTGCCTTTCGACGCGTTTCCCCGCTACAAGAGCACTCCAAGAGTTGCTGTCTGAGTCGTACTGTTGTACGTGGCCGAGATTGTGGCGGAAGTTGAGATTAGAACGAAGGACGTGTTGACCGTGAACGTTGCGCCGGTGGCTCCCGCAGGAACAGTCACGCTAGATGGCACTCTGGCCGCTCCGTTGCTGCTGGAAAGAAAGACTTGAGCGCCACCTGCTGGTGCTGGCCCGGTCAGGGTAACAGTTCCCGTGGAAGATTGGCCCCCAATAACATTCGCAGGATTCAGCGTCAACGAAGCGAGAGCTGGGGGCGGAGGAGGAGCAGGTGTGACGGTAAGCGAGGCTGATCTAATCGCGCCACCGTAAATTGCGGAAATGTTGACCGTGCTAGACGCAGCCACGGCGCTGGTGCTGACCGTGAACGATGCGCTGGTAGCTCCGGCTGCGACCGTTACGCTGGACGGAACCCTGGCCGTCGTCGTGTTACTGCTGGAAAGCGTGACTTGCGCTCCACCCACGGGGGCTGCACTGCTCAGCGAGACTGTGCCTGTGGAGGAACTCCCGCCCGTAACACTTGTGGGACTTAACGTCAGCGAAGAGAGAGTGGGCGGGGGAGGAGGCGCAGGCGTTACCGTGAGCGAGGCCGAACTGGTGGCGCCACTGAAAGATGCGGAGATGATGACTACGGTTGACGAAGTGACGGCGCTGGTGCTGACCGTAAACGTCGCGCTGGTAGCTCCGGCTGCAACTGTCACGCTAGGAGGAACCCTGGCAGCCGTGCTGTTGCTGCCGGAGAGCGCTACTTGAGCACCGCCTGTGGGAGCAGGGCCGCTTAACGTCACAGTACCTGTGGAGGAATTCCCCCCGGTGACTCTTGTGGGATTCAGTGAAATCGACGAAAGAGAGACAGACGCGTGTGTTGAAGAGAGCTCGAAGTCCAAGACGGCCGGATTTGGATCGTTCTGCGAGATGGCCACAAACTTCGACGGAGAAATCATGTAGATGACCGCAGTACCTGCCGTGCCGGAATTGACAGCCATCGTGCCCCTTCCGTTCGTTGGCGATGATGCGACCGAGTAAGTGGCGTGGAAGGCGGCGCCCGAGATCGGTCCGCTTGGTACGCCAATATCCTCAGTGCCAGTCAAATTGCCCGTCGGGCTGGCGCCGTCGGCCGAGAACTCGCCGGAAAAGACCTTAACTCCGTATGCCTCGGGATTGGTGGCGAAGCCCGCATAAGTGCCATTGAGAGAGCTGTTGCTGAACGGCCCCGCAGCTTGTGGTTCGCCGATTCCGAACAATACATTGGAATCCGAAACGAAGAGGAAAACCTGGTTCAGACTCTCCAGGTAGGCAACCAGGCTATATCCACCAATGGAGATTGAGGTCCGGCCATTGCCAGCCACACTGTACGTCCCAGCCGCGCCGGTAACAGAATTGGGTGCCCTGCAGTAATTCTCGTCGTAGGTCAGGGAAAGCGCGCCGGTCCCGTTTGTAGTGAGCAAACCTGCGACCGCTTTGGGCACGCCGGCCGCGCTACCGCACATGGAAAGGCCAGTAAGAGAAATCACCATGTTGCCGTTCAGCGAGGCGTTGGTGAATCCGCCCGTGGGAGTTTGCTGCTGCATGATGACACCATTGAGCAACGGCGTCGCCGTCGTGACCGGGTCGCTCTCCATCACAAACAGCTTTGCTGAATTCACAATGTAAAAGACGAAATTCATGCTATCGGGTGCCCCACCGAACGTGAAGGCGAAGCTCATGGTGCCGCGTCCGGTGGCGGTGTTGGACATGGCGTAATTCGCGGCCGTAAAAGACATGGGGTAATCCGTGCCGTAGGCGTTGACGTCTCCTGCTGCGTTGGTGAGCGCGCCTGTGCCGTTCGAGGTAAACCGGCCCTCGATCGCGGCACGATTATTTGTGTTGTCGAAGCCAGCGGCACCAAAGGCGTAGTCGCCGGTTATTCGTGACGTGCTATAGGCGGTGGTGTCCGCTTTTTCCATGGTGCCTGAGCCTATCGTTCCCGCCCCGCCTGAGGCATCGAACTCGATGAACTGAGCATTGCCGTTAGCCAACATCGCAAACGCTAGCCTCGCCGAACTGCCCGAAAAATTCAGTGTCATAACGCCGCGATTGTCGGCACCAATCGAATACGTCCCGATGAACGCCTGGGCGCTCGTAGCCCCGCCACCCACGCCGCTGGTAACAACTTCACCGTTGGTGAGATTGCCGGCCCCATCGGCCGTAAATCTTCCCACGGCCCCAAAAACAAAAGCGGTCGTGCCGTTCCCGCTGAAACCATTAAAGGTAAATGCGTAGTTGCCATTCAATTCGGCATTGTTAACGCCGGTACTGGTCTGGCCTTGAACTCTCAAAACAAAAAACAGCGCGAAACACAGCAAAAGCAAAGCATTCAGCTTGCGCATCTTTCCTCCACTCGCTGGTTTGGGAATGCAATCTGCCACTTTTGTTGCCATCGGATAGCTAAGCTTCAGGCGTGGGGGCGGGTGTCAGAGTCAGAGAGAGTCCATCGTCACAGCAGGCACACGGGACACTCAATCAGTAAGGTCGAACTGAAATGAATCGGGTCCGGTAAGAATCCCCGCCGAACAACTTTGAATTGCCGGGCTTACCGGGCACACTCTGAGAGGCTGGACGAATGCACACCCGTTAAGCCTTGGGTGGCCAACCTCGCGTAGATGGCCTGATAGCGCTCCACAATCGCGGGCAGTGCGAACTGCTGCTGCACGCGGCGCCTCGCAGCCATTCCGAGGCGGCGCCGTACTGCCGGTCCGGCCTCTGCGAGCTTTCGCCAAGCTTCAGCCAGGGCATGCGAATCTCCTGGCTTTACAACCGTACCGGTCTCCCCAACGATCAAGGCGGAATCCCCTACGTCGGTCACGACGCAGGGAGTTTCGCATGCCATTGCTTCGCCAATTGCCATGGGAAAGGCTTCGCTGCGAGAAGAAGTCGTGGCGATATCCAATCCGGCTAACAGGCGAGAAATGTCTGTGCGATGCCCCAAAAGGTGACAGCAGTCACGTATCCCGGCGGCCTCGATCCACTCGACTAACAGTGAGTTTTGCTGGGTAATTTCCATGCCGCAGAGGACGAAGTGAATCTCCGGCATCCGCTTGTGCAGCCGCTCGGCTGCGTGAATGAAGTTGCGATGGTCCTTGTGAGGATGGAAACGAGCCGCAATTCCGATTAGAATCGCGTCCGACGGAAGGCCAAGCTCCTCACGTATCGACTGGCGCGCAGCCGGGTCGGGTTTTACTTTCTCGAGATCAAAACCGTTGGGTATTACTTCCAATTTTTCAGCGGCGTAACCGAGAGTCTTGTGGATCCGCTGGGACGCTTCCGAGCAACACACGATCCGGGCGGAGAATTTTCGCGACAACAGGGCGCAGAGGCGATTGACGGACATCGTGCGACGTTTGTCCACACTAGGGTCGAGCGCGCTGTGGTGGATGCCCCAGATCACGGGCACGTCGCCAGCCAGGCGCGCCGCGAGACTGCCGACGAGATTCGCATGATACATCCAGGTGTGGATAACGTCCGGTTTCGTCTCGCGGATCCATTGTGCCAGGCGCAGCACCAGCAAAGGGTTAGGCACATTTGATTTCATCCCCAGTGTGCGTACCCGCACACCGATCCCTTGCATTCTCTCAGCCAGATCTAAAATGTCTGTCAGCGAAATGATTTCATTTTCAAAGCGTGCGCCGTCCATCCCGGAGGCGATCCGGCACAACATATTTTCGGCCCCGGCTGGGCCGAGCGTTGTGATGATGTGCATTACCTTGATCATAGTTCTTTCCTCTCTAAACCAGGCGCAACGACGCGCCGTGCCGGCGAAGCATGCTTTCCGCTCCGACGCGACGCTGATAACCAACCAAATCCTCGTAGATTTTCTCGTAGGCCCGTACCATCATTGGGACATCGAAGTGTTCCTTTGCCCGCCGCGCAGCTGCCATTCCCAAGCACTTTCTGAGTTCTCGATTTCGCAAAAGAAATGTCATGGAATCGGAAAGACCTTGGACATCTCCCGGCTGGACGAGAATCCCTTCCTTACCGCTTTCAATGAGATCCGGCACTCCTCCCACGCCAGTGCTCACGATGGGCAGACCCGCCGCCATAGCCTCCATCACGGAGAGCGGGTTGCCCTCGAAGTCCGAGCTCAAGACGAAAGCATCCGCGGCTCCCAACACCTCCGGAATATCGGTCCGCAGCCCGAGAAAATGAACTTGGTGGGTTAGACCAAGATTCTTGGCTTGCGCCTCGAGCCGCTCCTGCAAGATGCCTTCCCCAACCAGGACCAAATGAGCATTCGGGTTGGAAGCAGGCCCCTGCGCAAACGAATTCAGAAGTAGCGCGTGATTTTTCTGTGGAGCAAAACGTGCCACGCAGCCAAACAGAACATCGCTCTCTCTGAAGCCTTCTCTCACGCGCCATTCCCTGCGTGGAACCCGGGGACTGGCATAGCAACCTATCGGGATTCCGTTCGGGACTACTCGGCAACGTTGAATTCCATAAAGGCGTCCGAGACTGTTTGCCACTTCTTCCGCGACCGCGACGGGCACAACTCCGTGTTTTAGCGCGTAACGCTGAAGCCAGCGCAGGCCAGGTTCAATCTCGCGTTCCGCCAGGTTGTGGACAGTATGCAAAAGTGGAACCCTCTTGCGGAGGAGGAGGATCGGCAATGCATATCGAAAAACATGTAAATGCGTATGGACAATGTCCGGCTGGCACTGATTGAGCACGGGGGGCAATCTGAAGTACATGCGGTAATCGAATCCCGGCCGTTTTCCCAGGTATCGAACTTCCACCCCGGCCTCGTCCAGCAATCGGTCGAGATCGCAGTCCACGCGATTCGCGAAGGAAATAACAATTGGTTCGAATCGCCGGCGGTTCAATCCAGTTGCGATATGAACGGCGACGCGCTCGGCACCACCGGGGCTTAGCATCGGAACTATATGTATCACTCGAATTTTATTCATGATTCTTGATTGCCGGGCGGAAGCGCGATTTCCCCTTAGCGACCCGCAGCCGATCCTTCGCGGCCGAAGTCGAGTTCCAGCAGAAACAGGAATTCGCCGCTTAAGAATTTTTCCAGGAAAAGAGTGTCCACCGAGTTTTCGGAGAAGAAATTCCCAAGGCCATGATGCCCGCGGAACGGGCAATCGCTCTCTGGCGAGGCCGTGAGAAGGAATGTTCCAGGTGTCGCATCTGAACCACACTGCCACATTGCGCCATCAGCAGACCGAAGAAGAACCAGGTAGGTTTGCGCATTTCCCAGGTTAGGCTGGACACGCCTACGACCCAAACCCCGAGAGAAACAATCCACAGTCGCTTCGGGAAAGGCGGCATGCCCCGCAGTGACAGCGCCAGGGCACCCAATAGTGCGCAAAATACCGCAAAGCCAAGGACACCCTGCTCGACAAGGACCGAAAGGAACGTATTGTGCGCGGGTGGCGCGGGGTCAGGCTCACCTAGGCGGATCGGTTCGGCTAAAACACGGCTGACGATAATCCGGAAGGAATTTACTCCAATTCCAAGGAAGGGATGCGTGCGGAAGATCTCCCATCCCGCTTTCCAGATGATCGTACGCCCGGTGAACGTCCCTCTCTCGAATTCGCTCGGCATCGTAGATAAGCGCTGCCAGGAGGTTGCGGGAACGAAGGAGAGAACGCCGGCGACGAGTGATGCAATAGTGAGCAGGAGCGCGATTCTTTGACGGCCATTCAGGCGGGCTTGCGTCAAGGGGACGATCGCGACGGCAACTACGGTTGCCAGCGTGGCGCCTCGGGAGGCCGTCAACAAGATCGTCGTCCCTGCCAAAATGAGTTGCACTCTGTAAACCCAAACCATCCGCCCGTGATTATGAATTAGAAGGTAGTAAGACATGGGGATGCTCAAGGCCATGATCAACCCCAAGTCGTTCGCATCCAACTTGGCGCCGGCATAGCGCTGATATACCGACTGCTGGTGGGAAAGGAACAAGTACAGAGTGTCGAATCCCGAGACGAAAGTTCCCAGGACATAGGCACGCATCAGTTGCATCTGTTCAGTAACGTCGGGGGCCAGTTCCCAGATGAGCCACACCATGATGAAGAGTTGAACGTAGGAGAACACCTCGACAATGGTCCCCTCGGGATAAAGACTCCACATGTAGCTTAGCGCCGCGAGGACGACGAATAGCCCCATGAGGACATGGCCGATTGACGGGCGCCTGACCTTTCCTCTTTCTATGATTGCTAGAACACCTAGGCCTACCGCGACCATCCCGATCAAACGCACGCTTGTGCCGAAACCAGAGATTGTGAATGCGTCTTCCCATGGCATGGCAAAGACGAGCAGCCACAGAGACCCGAATGCAAATTTGCCGAGAATAGAAAACTGCTCAGCTCCTGCGATAGAGCGAGCCGCTACGCCCGTATCAACTCGCGGCAGGACCTCCGGCTGACGCAGACTCGGCCATGGATCGCATCGTTCTACCACCGTAAACCCTCGCACCGCACCTTGAGTCATAATGCTCGGCTGCCCTGCAGAGGACTCGAAATGTCCGGGCTCAGTCACTGCAGTGGTTCTCCGTTCGGGTGACTTGGATTTGGAACGAATGCATCAAGCTGCTTCCAATTCCTGTGCACTGGCGCAAGCGTTCGCGCGCAGACTTCGGAAAAGGATGATGGCGCTTGCAAGCAGTTGCACAGCGGCGGCGATAAGCATCGCTAATATCACACCGAGCAGACCCTGCCGGGCAACCAGCCAATAGCAGGCCACCATTAGGCTTGTGATGCACAAAATATTCAGAACCACCTGTGCATGGTAAATACCCGCCGCAGTCAGTCCAAATCCCAAGAATTGGGCCATGAACAGAATGGCTCCGGCGGCCATGATCCACGGGAGCAGGTCGGCTCGCTCGGCGTATTCGGGCCGGAACAGGATGGTTAGGATTTCGCGTCCCGCCAATTTCGAAATAAGGATTCCGCACACCCCGATGGCTGAACCAATGATCAGCAGCTTCCCGAGGAGGTTGCCGAACGCTGCAAAGTCGCGCCTGAAATACGATCTGGCAAGCCGGGTGAATGCCGCCTGTCCAAGCGAAACCACGGCCATATTTCCGACAGATATTGTCAGGCCGAGCGCGGAGAAGATACCCAGGTCACGTTCCCCAAGTCCGTGCTTGATGAAAAAACTGGGAATGCTGGAGTTCAAGGTGGTTAAAAGTACGACGATCCCTAGCGGCAGACTTCTCAACAACAATCCACGTTGCTCGTTCAGGTCAAAGCGAGGCGATAGCGCCTGGTTGCAGGAGAGCCATTTAGGTTGCTCACCCAAATTGTGGGTGCGTTCGCGGATGTCGTAGCCAAACAGGACGATTGCACGCGCCAGCACAACGCCAGCAATTCCCCACACAAGGCTTCTGGTGACATAAGTTGCGGCTGCCAGGGCCAAGACGGAGAACAACGCCCTGGCGATCAAGGATTTCGAGATCTCAGCCATTCTGTCGTGCAATTGCAACCGCGCATAATACACATCGCTGATGGTTTCAAGACCGTAGGCTACGCCCACCAACAAAATCACTTCCGTCAACTCCCAGCGATAGCGCAGGATTCGAGTGATGGCAAAAATGATCACGAATGCGGCCGAGGTGGTCAGGAGACGAAGACCGAGGTAATGGCCAAAATGCGGTTGCCGGTGCTCGCTCGAATTCATGACGGAACGGAGTTGCATGTTCGTGAGCATCATCACCGGATATACCCAGGCGAGGCCCAGAGCATACTGCCCGACGAGTTCCGGGCGAACCAGCTTGGTCAAGAGCACGAGGATTGCAAACTGGCCGGCAGCATAAAAAGCATTCCCCACGAACATCCAACTAAAATCCGCACACAAACTTGGACGTTCCCTTCCTTCAGCTGCGAACAAACTCGGAGCTTCAGTGCTCACGGTATTCACTCCTGGTGAATTTTGTGAAGCTCACAGGATGTATTGCGATGAGTGGCATTGTGGCTAGTTGTCGGCCAGAAAGATCGCTGCTCCACGCAATCCTGGCCGCAAGCTTTACTGCCTCGCGCTCAGAGTTTCACGAGATAGCACACGATCGGGAAGATCCTTTGCCAGCGCTGATGTGAAGAGCACAGCGCCATCCCGATTAAGATGCATTCCGTCCCGCTGGTAAAACTTCGCCGAAAGCGCGGTCGGATCAATCGGCACCGACACATCCACTCCCGCCGTGTGGGCGGCGTTAACCATCTGGTTGACGTCGTTTTCGGAAGAAAGAGTCGGCGGGACAAGCAGAATCAACTTCGCGCCGTGTGCTTCACAGACTTCGCGCAGCCTCTGCAAACGCGGAATCGAAATTCTCGCAAACTCTCGGGCATCGGGAATAGCCGGCCGCTGATTCACGAGTAGGAAGAGATCTTCAAGATGGGGAACCAGGTGTTTGAGAATCTGCAATCGAATGGCGCTGCGCGTATCCCAGAAGGTGCTTGCATGCGCGAGCAAGAGATTGCTGGTGGCCGTGCGATCCAGATGCAAATCGGAAGCCGCAGAGAGAGCGTCCCGGGCATCGAAGAAAAGCATGGGAGTGTAATCCTGGCGCACACCGTTCTCGAGAAAGTAATTCACGCCCACGCCAACAACCACCACCTGAGGCCTGGCTCCCCGAAGGAACAGCCGCTGCACCGCGTAGAACCAGTCATAGTAACCGGTAGCCTCAAGGAAAATGGGATAGATGCGCATGCGGTTGGACGTCAACGCCGCTAAGCGATCCAGTTCGACGCCGTGCAGGAGTAGCGAATTGCCCACCATCAAGACAGTGGGCGGTTCGTCGGGTGCAGCTGGGTGGATCCTTAAGGCCTCGTCATACTGCCGGGAAATCCGGGCATAAGTGAGCGAATCATGCTTGAGCAGATAAACGGAGCAAAGCTCAGACACAATGATGAGCACGAGACAGATCACCACCAGGGTCTTGGTGTATGCCAACGCAGTGGATTTAGAATCGGAAATAGACGAATGCATTGAGATTGCTTCCCGAAAAGAGCGCTAAAACAACGAAGGCGGTGCTGGCAAGCGCCGTCCGAAAGGCGTAGGAAGAGTTTGCAAACGGGTACTCCAGGTCGCCTGCTTCCAACAATAAATCCACAACGAATAGCGGAACAGAGAAGAGGCCGAGCAGGAAGAATGCGGTGGCATATTCACTCCGCCAGGCAAAATCAGAGAGTCCCGCCAGAAATTGAGTCGCCGCACTAAGCGACTCCGCCCGGAAAAACGCCAGGCTCAAGCAGAAAAGATTAAAGGTAAAGATGCGTTGCCCCCAGACAGAAAGAAAATCGAAAAAGCGCCGGGGTTGGACTGCACCAGCAGCCTTCGACCCCGATGGGAAGATGAGACGTTCGATGGCCAGAACAACGCCATGAATGGCCCCAAAGATGATGAAAGTCCAGTTTGCGCCGTGCCAAAGCCCAGCCAGGATCATGGTCTTCACGAGATTCACGGAGGTTTTCCATTTTCCGCCCGCGCTGCCACCCAAGGGAATGTACAAATAGTCCCGCAGCCAGGTGCTCAAACTGATGTGCCAGCGCCGCCAGAACTCTTGCAGGCGGCGCGAAAGATAGGGTTGGCGGAAGTTGACCATGAAATGGAAGCCCAGCAATTGAGCGCTGCCTCGCGCAATATCGCTGTAGCCGCTGAAATCTCCATACACTTGCCATGCGAATGCGTAGGTCCCGACCAGAACAATCCAGAGATTTGGCTTTCCGAGTTGGCCGCCAAAGGCGGCGTTTGCCAGCAGCGCGCAGTTGTCTGCGACCACACATTTACGCACCAAACCTGAAAAAATCAGCATGATGCCGTCGAAGAATCGGTCGGCATCGAAGCTACGCTCCCGCTGGACCTGCGGTAGCAGGTGACCCGGCCTTTGAATCGGCCCGGCGATCAGATGGGGAAACAAACTGACGAATAATCCGTACTCAACAAATGACTTCGCGGGCTCCAGCCTGCCCTTATAGACGTCTACGATGTAGGCGACTTCCTGGAAAGTATAGAAAGAGATGCCCGGCGGAAGAATGATCCGGATCAAGGGCATGGGAATGTTGTGGACTCCCAATGTGGCCAATGTTGCCGAGAAGGAGTCCACAAAGAAATTGAAATACTTGAATGTTCCCAGAATCGAAAAATTCAACAAAAGCGAGAAGATGAACCACTTTTTGCGGTGGGAGTCCCCGCGATCGGGAGTAATTTTCTGAGCAATCAGGAAATCCATCGTGGTGCTTCCAATCATGAGTGCAAGGAAGCGCCAATCCCACCAGCCGTAAAAGAAGTAACTGGCGAAAAGGAGAAAGAAGTTTTGCCCGCGGCGATTCAAGCGCCAATAGACGAGCACAACCGGTAACAGAAAGACAAAATAGGCAGGGGAGTCAAAAAGCATAGCGGCGAAAGAAGTCTTTATTTACCGAATCGCTTGCGGAGCAAAGTCAGAGGTGCTCTCCTGCCGGCCGACGGAGCGTAACATTTCCGCGGGAGCGATGGAGTCGTTCTGGTCAAATTGTTCATCACCGTGCATTCACTATGCTCGGAAACCACAGACCCATTGAGCATCGCAACTCACGGTCTTGAGCTACCTTCCAACGTGCGCGCGGCCATCGGCGTAGCCGCCGTAGCCATAATGTCCCGTAGCCTTCGGATCCCAGCTGTTCAAAATGCTGCCGAGAACTCGCGTGCCGTCTTCGGCGAATCGCTGGCACGCGAACAACGCGCTTTCGGTGGTAGTTTGACCCGCCCGGATTACGAGTACGACGCCATCCGCGAGGTGGCCCAACACACGTGCGTCGGCGAGATGGATCATCGGTGGCGCGTCTATCACGACCATGTCGTATTCCGTTCGCAGGCGCTTCAACAAGATGGACATTCTCGGAGAATAGAAAAGATTAGATGGAGTCACCCCACAGCTGCCTCCCGGAAGCAGGCGAAGTCCAGAGACTTCAGTCTCGCGAACTAGATGGGAGATATTAACGTTTTCCAGCGAGCCGTCTCCGCGCAACACGTCGCTCAGACCCCAGTTGTTGTCCACACCAAAAACTTTATGCAGCCGCGGGCGGCGCAGATCGCCGTCAATCAGGAGCGCCTTGCGACCGATCTCAGCCACCGCGATGCTGAGATTACAAGCCACGGTTGTCTTGCCCTCGCCCGGGCATGGACTGGTGATGACAATAACTCGCGGACGCTCCCCGTTATCGTTGGGCAGCAGAATGGAGCTAAGCGTTGTGCGCGAGCATTCCGCTACCAAGGACGGCTTGCGTTTCCACGTGGCGAGCTCGGGGCAATCCGCGTGTGATCGGGCAAGAACTGGGCGGGGGCGTCGCGGATAGAGCCCATTTGAAATTTGGCGCGGAATTGCAGATTCGTCCAGGGGAATAACGCCGAGCTCCGGCAAATCTAGGAAGACTTGTGCGTCTCCCGGAGCGCTGATCCGGCGGTCAACACGCTCCCGGAGGAGCACAAATCCAAAACCGAGAAGCACTCCGCCGCACAAGCCAATCGCAGAGTTCATTGGCAGACTCGGACGGTAAGGGAGCAACGGAGGCCTGGCGCGGTCAACGATCATGACGTTGCTGTCACGCATGGCGGCAGCCAAGCTGGCTTCCTTCACCTTCTGCAGCATCATTTCGTACAGCCGGCGGTTGGAATCCACATCGCGTTTCAGAGTGTCGTAATGGATGGCCTTCTCGGATTGATCCGCAACCACTTTTTGCTGATCGGCGTTGGCATTCGATAACAAATTTTCACGGCGGAGCGCGGCGGAATAGTCGTCGCCGATGCGTCGAAGCACGTGGCTGCGTTCGTTCTTCATCTCGGATTGCAGTTCGTCGATCTGCGCTTGTACTCGCTGAACTTTATAGTGTTCCGGGGTCAGCGTTGCGCTGAGCTCGGCATATTGCCGCTGCAAGTCAGCCAGTTTTTGGCGGTACTCGCGCATAGTCGGGTCGTCCAAAACTTCCGGAAGGGAATCTGCCGGCTTGTTTTTCGCACCTTCAAATTTGGCCTGAGTGGCAATGCGATCTGCCTGAGCCTTGGACAGCTCGTCTTCCAATTCTTTGAGGCGATTTTCCGCCAAGTTGTCTTTTTCCGAGGTGAAAGAAAGCCCTGTGGCGTGGGCATAATCCTGGAGCTGCGCCTCAGACTGTTCCATCTGGGTTTTCATTATGTTCAAATGGCTCGTAAGCCAGTCGGCGGTACCCTGGGCGGATTTCCATCTCTCCTCCTGGCTCAGTTCAATGAATTCGCTGACGAGCGTATTTGCGAAGTCGGCCGCTCCTTTGGGGTCAGGGGACTCGTACGTCACCTCCAGCAAGCGCGAGTTGCCGGATGTCCGTACTGTCAAATTCTTTTCGATCTGGCTGATCAATTTCTCGCGCTGCGGGAGATTCGAACTTCTGGGAAATTGGAAAATGTGCCGTACGCTCGCCGTGAATCTTCGCCAGCCGGTTGGCGGCTGTTCATTTTGGAGCTTAAGCCGGTCGATCACGTGATCGAGCAGGGATTCACTCTGCAGGAGTTTCACCTGCGTTTCCAGGTATGACTCCGGGGGAGCAGCGTTGCCGCCGGAATCGGTTCCGTCCTTCGGTTCCAGAAAGCTCGTTCCCTGAATCTCGAAGGAAGTCCGGGCCCGATAAATCGGGGTCTGGATCAGGCTGATCAAGATAGCCCCGAGCAGGCCCGCCAAAGCAAAGCTGAGTAAGGTCCTTCGGTGACGGAAAAATATGCGCCAGTAGTCAAGTAGACTGTCGTAGCCCGGCGAAGTGGCGGCGTCCGCCGAAGGTGACTCCACATACCTGTACACCGCGGGACGCTGGTCCATTCGTGAGCCGACAACACTCAAACGCCCCTCGGACTTCTCAAGAGGAAAATCGGAATCTTTCATTTCAGTGCCTCAGTCAGAGTTCAAGGTGTGCGCCAGATGGCAAGGCCTGTTCCAGTTTGGAGAGCTGCTTCGAGTGCTCGAAGAGCTGCTTTCTTGCCCGTACTGCCCGGAATGAACAAAATGTCATCGCCTTGAAGTGGGACGTCCGGTTTTTTCCCGGTGAGTACGTCCTTCACATCCACTGCCATCTCCTCACGCTGATCCGCGTCGCGATTCAAGCGCAGAATTCTGGCGTGTCGCGTGTCAGCAGTTCCGTTAAGCCCCTCAGCAAGGGCCAGCGCCTGCAGCACGGAGATGGACTGATGTTCGCCGAGCACGAAACCGCCCGAGCGCCTCACTTCGCCGATTACGTAAACCATCTCCGCCTTCGGGACAGAGATGACATCGTGCGGAAGAATTTGAATGTTCTCTTCGGGGTTCTTGGCTTCCATAATCTTCTGCAAGTTCACTTCGGCAACACTGAATTTTCCGGAGGCATCCAGCGCTGCGCCTGGCAATGGAATGCAGCCCCAGCCCAATTGTCGAGTGATGCGGATGCTATATCCGGCGTCCGGCCGGATCCCCCCTGCCATCGATAACATTTCTAGCAACGTCTTGTGTCCCTCGAGCTGGTGAACGCCCGGGGTATTTACCGCACCGAGTATAGAGACCGGTTCGCTTCGGAACTCCCTGACCGTGATGGCAACTTCCGGGTGACGAATGTAGGTGCTCAAAACCTTGTCAACCTCCTCTTCGGATTGCTCCACTGTCAGACCAGCTACGTGGACACGCCCCGCTGGCGGAACTTGAATGTTTCCGTCGCTATCGATCCGGACTGGTTTGTTCGCCACCTCACCCAATTCAGGCCCGGAAATGTCCAGAAGGTCGTCAGGTCCCAGCAGGTACGTGGAGCGTACCTGGCCGCCACACTTCGGCGTCAGCCCGTTCGGCTGCGGGGGCGAAGGAACCTGCGCACCGGCGCCAGCGGCCAGAAACAAAACCGTCAGCCCGATCGACACTATATTCTTGATATTCATCGGCGTAACCAAGCTCGAATCCACATTTGACCGGGCCAAGCCGGCAAATCCCCGGCCGCCCTTCTCTGCCAGCGCGGCGACGTCCTCGCCATGGATTGCAATATTTTCTCGATGCTCCACTTTTGTGATCACAAAAGGTGATTTTTCGGCTTAACCCGAACTTGGAACGGGAATGGAATGGCGCGTGCGCGAAGCCATAACCGCACCAGCGGTTTCAAAAGCAGGCGCCCGAGTCCGCGGCTTTTGCTCATGAACAAGCCAGGATCGGTGCATTTTCTCCACATTGGCCGCAACCGCCCTGGAAAATCCAGTCGTCGTAAAGACTTCAAGATCCATCCAAAGTGTCGATGCCGCATTCTTTCGATAGAGTGTAAAGCCGCCCAGTCGCTTGCCATTGCGTTTCATAAGGCTGAAAGTCAAACTCCAATTTGTATCGGATGATGCCGGTGATGGGTCCCAAAAGAATTGAAGCTTGGAGCGGCTGACGGGTTTAAACGGACCAAGCTCGACCTCAGCCGGCAATCCCGACGAAAAGTACAAACCGAAACCATCGAATCCGATTGGTTCAAGACAATGCTGCAGAATTTGGCAGAATTGCGGGAGGCTGTTGCACGACTCCAGAGCGTCCGCCGCACGGCGGATGCGAATGTCATTGGCGATCACATGACGCTGGTTCAGCGTACGGCTAGCCACGCGGCCAAGTTCCAGGAATTCGTGGTAACGCAACTGCCGCACGCCGATCAACACGCCAATCCCAGCCACCACCAGGACCGCTGCCACTGCAGTGTCTCCTGGGTTGAGCAGAAGGAGACTCAACAGACCAAAGCAGGCGCTCACGCCATAAAGCACCAGGACTGTTTGTCTATGGGAAATACCCCGGCTCAGCAACTTATGGTGGATATGCTCACGATCAGGACTGAACAAACGTTTGCCGCTCAAGAACCGCCGGATCACCGCGACGGTGACGTCCAAGATCGGCAGCCCGAGCGAGACGATGGGGATTGCAACTGCAATCATGGTCGGAGATTTGTGCGATCCGGCGATGGCGATTGCGCTGATGAGGAATCCAATCAGTAGACTGCCGCAGTCGCCAAGGAAAATGGAAGCTGGATTAAAGTTGAACCGCAGAAACCCCGTGATTGCCCCCGCAAGGGCCAGTGTCAGGATCAGGACTACTCCATTGTGGTCCAGTACCGCTACGATACAGGTCACCAGAGTAGAGAAAAGCGCGGATCCAGCGGCCAGTCCGTCAAGGCCGTCAATCAAGTTGAAAGCGTTGGTAATCCATAAAACCCAAATAATTGTGAGCGGAAGTCCAACCAACCATCCCAAATGCGGATGGCCCGCAAGGAAAGACAATCGTGATATCCCAAGACCGTTGCTGAACAGGAGCACTGCTGCCGCGGCCTCCGCTGCAAACTTGATGTAGGCGCTGACCCCGCAAAAATCGTCGATCAGGCCAAGTATGAAAATGATGGTGGCCGGCCCCAGGATTTTCAAAGTGAGCTGCGGCAATGGAAACTCGCGTGTGCCGAAATGCTGTGGCAGCCAATGCACCAGAAGCGCCATGCACGCGAGCGTAAGGAAAATAGCGACTCCACCCACACGTGGTATAGGACGAGAATGGACATGACGATCCGAACTCGGCGGAGAGACCCAGCCGCGGGCAATAGAAAAATCGCGGATCAAGCGCGTAAATGCTGCGGACGCTAGAAGCGCGGCGATAAATACAAGAAGGGGCATAACTCTCTCGACGTTACCTTGGACGATTGCTGAGTCTCTACTGGCTCAGCGGCAGATCCCGAAGTCCGGTCTATCTTTTCTCACCAGACGTTCCAGTGATTTTTCCTGGATGACACTGCAAGGCCTAAAGATTGGTTTGATGAATTAGGATGACGATTGCATGGAACTCGACGCGGTCTGATTCGAGGCGAATCTGACAGGATATGCCGCACCAATCCAGCTACGATCAATTTCGACAGCAACCGAGCGCTGCAACAAATTAACAGAAAGCACGAGCTTCAATCCCGACTTGATTTTGATTACGATTCCGCTCATACCCCGCAGAGGCCCATCCTCGATCCGGGCGACATGTCCCACCTGCAGGTATGGCCAAGGCATGGTCGCCAGGCCGCTCCTGCCTGCGCGCTGGATGGCAGCAATCTCTTCTTCCCCGACAGGAATCGGTGTTTTGCCGACGCCCACGATCTGTATCACCCCCGGTGTCATCAGCACCGGCAAGCGATTGTGCGCGTTCATCCGGCAGAAAAGATATCCAGGGAACAACGGCACTTCGACTTCCTTCATCCGATCGGACCAGCGTCGCATGTATTTGCTGATGGGCAAAAAGCACTCGTAACCGGCATTTTCCAGCAGCAAGTTCGCTGTCTTCTCTCTGCTTGTTTTCACGAGGATCGCGAACCACGGCCACTGTTGATTGGGGTTCCCCATTTTGACTCCGGTAGAGAAGCTACCGCCGTTGGAGTCCCAGAATTCTAAGGACCCGGAATCGGCGAAGGCCAGGTCCCCTCGACCGCATCTGTCAGCTCAAGCCTGCTTCGCTCACGAGGGAAAAACTTGGCCCGCGACGAACCGTAACCGATGCCGAACCCCTTCACAATCCGGTCTTAACCCTAAATATGAGGCGGACAATTCCCGAGAGTATGCAAGTAATCGTAAGTCAAAGAATTTTTAAGCAGTTGCACATTCACAGTTCCTCATCAACGTCCTCTTGGTCCTGGATTCAGGTATTCCCCTGTTTCCAATTCCTTGATTCAACTGATTGTCTCTTCCACATGCGTCTGAATATCCTTGTGCACATGCGGACGACTGGTCCCGAAGCAGGGGGAAAGAGTGAGTTGAGGCACAGAGCGCACAATCAAACAGGTTAGCGTCCACGCCTAGACTTCTCGTGTTGTTTTGCCGCGTGCAATTCCCTGCCGAACACTTTTGCTGCCCAGTCCGGTATCGTCTGTGCGACCTTACTCAATTTGCCACCGATGAAGTGCGCCACTACGCGGAACCCGCGGCGATGACGCTGTGTTGTCGTACACGAGCAATTCGTCGGCATGTTTGGGGACTTCGGAGAGATTCTTCGTTGACTCCCGATAGGAGTCAACCACGCTGGACATGGGCACGGCTTGTCCGCCTCGACTCATGCGCACCAACACCCGGCCCACATTCAAATTTGCGTCTTCCGTTGAAATAAATAAAACCTTGGTTGAATACCCTGCTGCTTTAGCCTGGTCGAGTAGCTGGGTGTCCACACGTATGTCTTCGACCGCAAAAGAACGACGCTCCTCAAGAAATGGTTGTTGCTGGTGCCTCAGTGCGGGAACAAGTGCAGGAAATGGCTCTTTCAAGTAGGCTTCATAGAAAGTTGTCTTACCGGCACCCACCGGTCCCGCGATTATGAACAGTGCTGGCTTTTGCTGAGTCAGGTTGCGATTTCCTCGTGTGCAATTCTGTGAGAACCTTTCTGGCGCGTGAGCTCAAAACTTGTTTCCAACTTCTCAATGGGGGTTCGCTCTCCGTCAGGCGTTATCTTCACCGTCGCTTTCAGATTCCGATCGTACTCGTAATAGGACCCGTTCGGCTCCTCCGCCTCGAAGGGAACGGATTGCATCGTCGAAAGCTCCGCAAGCATCCGATGAAGCGCCCGACGCTCGGCCTCCGACATGGTATCGTATGAATGCACGGACGAACTCCGTCCCTTGGCTGGCTTTTTGAGTTTGGATTCTCCGCCCTTTGAGTAAAAAGCCAGCAGAGCGCTATTCACGAGCTGATTCATCGAACAATTCCGCTTCTTAGCGACTTGATGAATATGCTTGCGAAGTCGATTCAAGATAACGACTTGCGTTTCTCTTCCGGTTTGTTTTTGTCTGGACTGAAGAGTCACAAGCTCGACCGTATTCAGGTCGACCGCCAGAAGCGCATCATTAATCGAAGTCGACAGTTCCCCCATAAATCTCGGTCTGTCTCGCAGGAGTTTGTCGAGGGAACTCAAGAGCCGGACGTTGTAGACTCCGAAATGAGTGCTTCGCCGCTTTGGCACGATACCCTACCGTCTTTGGGATCGGATTGCCGCGACTGGAGATACGTCGCGTCCCATACACACAGATATATACACCACCCTCGTAGCTCGTTCAAGCTGCCCCCAATTTCCAAGGGTGTGCGTATGTCGAATCGTGACCTGCCCAATCTGCCCGCCTTGGTGCAAAATGCATTCGGAAGCCCGGCGGCAGGCGTAAGATCAATTAAGTTCACCGTGCTAATCGCGAATCAAGCCTTGGCCTCACAAGGTAAAGAGCGATGATCTACTCCGACGACCTTCTGGCTGCTGCGAAGCGCATCTTCTGGTTTGGAACTCCAGAAGATGCCCTTGAATTTCCGAAGCGCTTTCTTACCTACGCCATGACATATGCATCGGACGAGGATATTGAAATTCTCGGGAAATATTTCACCGACGATGATTTCAAGGCCATACTGGATGACCCCGCGCCCGGCATTTTCGACCGAAGCTCCTGGGCCAAATGGAATGAACGTTACAACCGCACTCCTGTCCCGCCGCTTCCGAGGAGACAGATTCCCGGCGTAGATCCCGCAACCATCCCCGATTTCTTCCCCCCAAGAATTGAAAACATCAGCGAGGTTTACCGATTGCTCTTGCCATTCGAGTTCTCCGTTCCATGCACCAACGTTTTCAAACTCCGTGTAGCCCGCCAATGAAAACCAGGCCTGTCTTCTTCTAGGCGTCTGAGATTCGCAAACGGGTCCCGCTCTTCAACCGCCTCCACTTTTGTTCCCAGCGGCTCTCGCGCCCCGAGAGGTTTATCCTGTTCTCCCCGGTTGCTGTCGGCGGTTGGCTTCTTTGCGTTTCTGCTGCGTGAGACGGTCTTGTGAAAAACGCGATAGCTCATCCGTAGCCCAGCTCCTTCCAGAGCTACCCATATCTCTCTAAAGCCATGGCCGCACCTCAGCGCCGTCTCGATCCCCGGAAGAAGAGATCGAATGAGGGCAGCTTTTCTCCGGGGCGGAGCGGCGGCTAGTTTATTCAAGCACTGGCGGAAATGTTCCATTTGACATGTGTTCTGATGCTGCTATACATATAGCACTATGGCATCCCGGTGTAAAGCAAGAGGCTCTGCAACGTCGGCAGAAATCGACAAGAGTCGACAGAAATCAACAGAAGTCGACAAATATCGGCCGAAAATCAACCAAAGTCGACAGAAATCGACAAAAGTCATCAGTTGTCAACAGAAGTCAACACTCTTCCAACAGGAATAGGAGCGCTGTGCAAGGAATGCCGGGGGATCATCGGCGAAAACACACGTATTGGGAACATAAAAGGATGTGGCGACGCTGCGCGTGTTTCTACAGGCAAGTTCTTATTTTTCAGAGGGAAGGGATGTGGCGACTTTTGCTCCAAATGTGGCACAAATGTGCCACCGCAGATTCTTCCACGTTTCTCGACTCTTCGACAGTCTAAATGGAAGGAAATATATGGCAAAACCGAGAATTGAACGGAGTTTGTTGTTTCCGAACAAGGAATTCCGAGAGCGAGTGCGGAAAGCGTCGAAGGACCGGGCTTCCGATCCGAACAGGCATTTATCCTCGCCGCTTGCGAACGCGAGATTCGCAGGGGTGATGACACCGAATCCGTAACGCAGTTTGAGGCGCGCATCGCAGCCACACTCACGAACCTGGCGAAGCAGGGGCA
Organism: uncultured Acidobacteriota bacterium; assembly: GCA_963753745.1. GTDB lineage: Bacteria > Acidobacteriota > Terriglobia > Acidiferrales > UBA7541 > Acidiferrum. Next base: position 43,165 of record CAVWDX010000031.1, on the reverse strand, counting down.
ACATCTTCAAACGCTCGTAGAGGCGCAGGTCGCCATAACGGACGTGCTCCTGAAGTACGTCATTACCTGTGTTGTGGAACCCCCAGAAGATGCGCTCCCAGCGGCGCGCTTTCGCGCCAGGTTGCGCTACGACAAGCTGATCCGCGCTGCGGCGAAAGAGCTCTCGAACAAAAACAGAGACACTCTCAGGGGGATGGTAGCCGATTACTGACGAACCGCCACTGCGATTGCGGCTGAGATAGTCAAAACACGGCCGAATGGCAATCGAGTGATTCCGCTCCGTAAAAACACTTTCCATGGTGCTATACATATAGTAGGCTTAATTGAACTCGCGAATCTGCAAAGCTCCTGTCCACCTCGTAGGTTCGCAGGAGGAGATGCGGGGTAATGAAACACCGCAGCAATCAATTCGGCACACGCAGGAATCCAGAGCGCTCACGAGTTGATAGCTTGCGCCTCGCAGCAGATTCGTCATCCGCGTCACTCAGAGGTGAAGAGTATCCGTACGAGAGAGTTGAGCCCTACTGTTCCCAACCCACGGTGAGTTCGTGTGAAAGAAATCGAGGACAGGTTGAAAGCGAGGCAGAATTTGAGCCGTTGCTGGATGTCGTCGAAGCGGCAAGGCTACTGAGAATTCACCCCAAGGCTCTGCAAAAACTCACACGCATCGGCCGCGTGCCTGCGTATCGTGTGGGACGTTTCTGGCGGTACAGAGGTACGGACCTTGAAATGTGGTTGCAGTCTGGCGCAAACTCTAATCGCCAACCCGCTGACCGCGTGGATTTCACACAGGAGAAGACACAGTGAAATTCACACGGCAACGTTATCAGTCAGGAAGTTTGTCACGCGAAGTGCGGAAGGCAGGCCCCGCAGTTTGGATTTTCCGTTGGCGAGAGAACGCAACGGAAGGAAGGGTCTACCGGAAGGTGGTTGTGGGTACCATCGAACAGTTCCCAACCAAGACAGCGGCAAAACGTGCCGTTGAAACATTTCGCTCCACGATCAACGCGGTCAATCCCGCAGTGCCCGTGACCTTAAGACAATTGGTCAAGCACTATGAAGAGAACGAATTGCCAAGCAAGGCGTTCTCAACACAACGAACTTTCCAGACGTCGCTGAGGACCTGGGTTCTTCCGAAGTGGGGCGAACACAGACTTTCAGACGTGCGCACAGTGGAAGTGGAAGGCTGGCTTCACAGCCTGCCCCTTGCGAACGCGACAAAGGCGAAGATCAGAAACACCATGCACGTCATCTTTGCACATGCCGGCCGCCACGAGTGGATTGCCACCAATCCTATGACGCTCGTGCGCCAGAGTGCGAAGCGTGAGAAGTTGCCCGACGTCCTGGAGCTGGATGAACTGAAGAAGTTGCTGGCAGAGCTTGAGAACCCTGCGCGTGCGTTGGTCTTTCTGACCGCTGCCACGGGATTAAGGGTATCTGAAGCCCTGGGGTTGAAGTGGTCTGACGTCGACTTCGCCGCTGGTGAGATCCGGCTCAGCAGAGCAGTAGTTCATCAGGATGTCGGTGACATGAAGACAGAGGCTTCCCAGAAGCCCGTGCCTATGGCTGGAGCACTGCTCGAAGCTCTGCAGGATTGGAGCAGACAGGCACCATACCGGCAGATGGGTGACTGGGTGTTTGCTAGCCCGGATATGGACGGCAAACAACCGTACTGGCCAGAGACGCCGCTAAAGTGCTACGTGCATCCCGCTGCGAAGCGCGTAGGTATCACCAAGTCTCTGGGATGGCATTCCTTCCGCAGGACGTTCGCAACGCTCTTGAAAGGCGGCGGTGAGGACGTAAAGACGGTCCAGGAACTCATGCGGCACGCAAACAGCAGATTGACGCTGGATGTGTACGCACAGGCTCTGACCCCGGCTAAACGGGCAGCCCATCTGAAGTTGGTTGGATTGATTCGGCCAGCGGCAGAAACAGCAATTGGTCCTTTATGGTCCCGCGCTGAAGCTGCAGTCGCTGTAAGTGGCTGAAATTATGGAGCGGCCTATCGGAATCGAACCGACACCTGAACCTTGGCAAGGTTCCGTACTACCACTATACTAAGGCCGCTCAACGACAGCTCTTTTTATAACATGCCCGCACTGGCAGCGGCAAGACTTCCGTGCCATGCTTTTCGCCGGCGCACCAGTTTCTCGCAGGCCAATCTCAAGATATAAGTGTAACGCGCGCGGACTTGACTACTGGCGAGCGCTTTTGCCGGTCGGCAAACCGATCCGCTTTGTCTTTGTCGGTATACACGCGGCCGAACTTCTCTCCGTCCGCATAATAGACGGTGACGAGAAAGTGATGATGCTTGCGCCGCTTGTCTTTGTTGAAGTTTGTAGTTTCTTTTCTTGGGGATTTTTTGGTCGACGTTTTAGTCACAGAAGCCATCCCTGTTCCAGTTGGTAAGTCACTCAAAACACTATCTCAGGGAAGCGCCACTCGCGCAAGTACTGCTATCGATAGTAACGTCACATCCATTACAACAATTTTAGGCAAATCGGCAAACAACGAATTCGCCCGGCCTCGATCCATGGCCTGTTCGCGCCGCCTCCCAACGGCTCCACGCAGCGGATATGGAACTGCCGCAGGGCCAATTTGGACCGCCTCTCAAAACACCATTTTTGCCCACAATTCAAGCAAATCCGCAGTTCCTCCGAGTATCGGCCTAAGCCCCCGCGCAACATTCCTCAAAAGATGTTGCCGGCCATGAAACTTTTCTCCCATTTTTTCGTCTTACTCTATGAGGCTAACGATAGACTGAATGTGGCGGAGATTGAACATGATGATGACAATTACAAAACACCCGCCCCTCGTGGAAGACCTGCGAAAACATTCGCAGGAGCAGATTGCTGAGTTGCGCATGCTGCTTCATTCCGGTGCCCCATCGCGGCCAGATCCGCGACGGCCCGGCTTCTTTGAAGTCGAAGGGCGTTCGAGCGTTTATTACGTTTTCAAATATCCTACGGGCACGAAAGTGATGCTGCTTGGTGTGTGGGAGCGCGAGAGCGATCCCGTCGCCGAACTCGTGGCCTGCACCTGTCCAGCCGCCTAATTTTCGCTGTTCTCCTCAGAGCGCATAAACCTAGGAAGCGCTCCGGCTTCACCGGGGCGCTTCTTAGTCTTCGTCCAATTCCAAAGCTGCCGAGTTAACGCAATACCGCAATCCGGTTGGCTGCGGACCATCCTCAAAAACATGCCCCAGGTGCGCGTCGCACCGGCTGCACTTCACTTCCGTGCGCGACACCCCATGGCTGGCATCGGTTTCCGTCTCCACCGCCCCCTCACCCGCCGGGGCATAAAAACTCGGCCACCCGGAGCCCGAGTGGTATTTGGTATCAGAACGAAACAAGGGCTGGCCGCAGCAAACGCACTTGTAGACCCCAGGGATATCCGTATCCTCATATTCCCCCGTGAAAGGCGGCTCGGTACCTTTCTGCCTGGTCACATAGTATTGATTCGACGTGAGTTGCTTCTTCCAAACCGCTTCGTCCTTGCGGATTTTCTCGTCCATCGCTCTCCCCTGACTTCGCTTCTCATTTGGCCTCTACCTTGCATTCATCTTGGTATCAGATTCGCTCCAACGGGTTGACGATTCTCAACCGGAAGCTAAAAGTCTCTGTACAATCAAATTCTAACCCGAAAGCTCCCATGCCAGGAAAACTCGAAAAATCGGTCTCAGACAAGCGTGTAAGCCGTAGAGCCAAAATCGCTAAGCCCGTCCGGGTGCGCCCCTCCGAACCTCGCGACGACCATTTCGAAGACCTGCCCATCAGTGTCAATGCCTCGAAGGAAGGAATCTATTTCACGACGCGCCTTCACTCGTATTATCCAGGCATGCGCGTTTTCGTCACCTTTCCCTACTCCTCCCCGCACGATCCCATGAACTGCGAGTATGTCGCGCAAGTTGTTCGCGTGGAAAAACTGGAGAACGGCAAGACGGGTGTCGCCGTTCACCTGCAGATGAGCATGAACCTGAATACCTTGCGTCCCAACGGCTCGGGCGGCCGCGGCTGAATTTTCCGGGCATTCCAATCCTCGAATAAAATTGCGAAAAAACCGCGGTTGACACCAGCCGTGATTTTCTTTACTTTCTTAGTGTGAACTCTCGGGCGCATTTCCATCATCATCATCACGGCCACACGCCGCGCCCGATGAGGTGTGCATAGAGTCTCGCAGTACAAAGCACTCATCGGCCCGCTGGCGCAAAAGGCTCCAGCGGGTTTTTTGTTTTTTGCGGTTAGTTTCCTGGAGGCATGCACGTGGAATCTGTGAATATTGACTTCGAAAAATCTGGCGGCCTCGTTCCCGCCATCATTCAGGACCACCGCTCCGGTGACGTACTTATGCTCGGTTTCATGAACTCCGCCTCGCTCGCCGAAACGCGGCGCTCCGGCGAGGTGGTCTTCTTCAGCCGCTCGCGCAACAAGCTTTGGAAAAAGGGTGAATCCAGCGGCCACGTCCTCAGAGTGCGCGAACTCCGCGTCGATTGCGATGCCGACGCCCTGCTCGTCCGCGTCGAACCAGTCGGCCCCGGTGTCTGCCATGAAGGCTACCGCAGCTGTTTCTTCCGCCGCCTCGATCCCGGTGGCGTTGCGACGCTCATCGCCGAAAAAACATTTGACCCGTCAACCCTCTATTCCCCGCAACAGGAGAAAAAATGACCGCCCGCCTGAAACTCGGCGTCCCCAAAGGCAGTTTGCAAGACGCGACTCTCGAGCTCTTCGCTCGCGCTGGCTGGAAAATCACGATCAGCTCGCGCAGCTACGTCCCCACGATCGATGATCCCGAAATCGAATGTCTGATGGTCCGTGCACAGGAAATGGCTCGCTACGTCGAAACCGGCGCTCTCGATGCCGGAATCACCGGCCACGATTGGGTCGTCGAAACCGGGGCAGCCGTCGACGAACTTTCCGAACTCGTCTACGCCAAGCAGCGCCTTGCTCGTGTCCGCTGGGTCCTCGCCGTTCCCGAAGATTCGTCAATGCGCGATGTCCGCGACCTCGAGAGCAAAACCATCGCCACCGAAGTCGTTCACATCACCGAAAAATATCTTGCCAGGCATGGCGTGAAAGCCCGCGTCGAGTTTTCCTGGGGTGCCACGGAAGTCAAAGTCCCCCAGCTTGCCGACGCCATCGTCGAAGTCACGGAAACCGGCTCCTCTCTGCGCGCCAATAGGCTTCGCATCGTCGACACTGTTCTCGAATCTGCCACCGTTTTCATCATGAACCGTGCAGCCGCCGCCGATCCATGGAAGCGCGAGAAGGCCGAAAACCTCATCCTCATGCTCCAAGGCGCCATTGCCGCCGCCAGCAAGGTCGGCCTGCTTCTAAACGTTCACCGCGACGATCTCGCTGCCGTTCTCGGCGTCTTGCCGGCTCTCAAGAAGCCCACAATTTCGGCTCTCAGCGATCCCGATTGGGTGGCTATCAACACCATCGTCGAAGAAGCGGTGGTCCGGCAAATATTGCCGAAACTAAAAGCCGCGAAGGCGCAGGGTATCGTCGAATATCCCCTGAACAAGATCGTGCTCTGATGCGCATTCTCAAACTTACTTCCGCCGTCGAAAAAAATCTCCTCCGAGCACGTCATGGCCGCGACCGCGAAGCCGAGCGCATCGCCGCCATAATCATCGCCGATGTTCGCAAACGCGGGGACACAGCGCTCATCGCCTGGGCAAAGAAGCTGGATGACATCGACCTCCGCCGCAGCGGTGTTTGGGTCTCGAAGAGCGAAATGAAAGCTGCACCCAAACAAGTCACTTCGGAATTTCTTCACGCCGTCCGTCACGCGGAAAGAAACATTCGCCGCGTTGCTGAAAAGCAGTTGCCGCGCACTTGGTCTCTGGGAGTTGAGCCGGGCGTGACGATCTCTCAACTCGTGCGTCCCATTGAATCCATCGGTTGTTACATTCCCGGCGGCCGCTTCGCCCTTGTGTCGACATTGCTGATGACCGTCGTCCCCGCAATAGTCGCTGGCGTAAATCACATCACCGTGGTTTGTCCCAAACCGAATGCAGAACTCTTCGCCGCCGCAGGTTTGCTCGGTATCACGCAAATCGCGCGCATCGGCGGCGCGCAAGCCGTCGCCGCCCTGGCTTATAGCACCAAGAGTATTTCCCGCGTGGATAAAATCTTCGGCCCAGGCAACCGTTTCGTCACCGCAGCAAAGCAACTCGTCTCAATCGACTGCGCCATCGATCTTCCAGCGGGCCCGACGGAAGCAATCATTCTCGCAGCAAAAGGCAATCCGAAATGGATCGCCGCGGATCTGCTCGCGCAAGCCGAGCACGCTCCCGACGCAGGAAGTTTTCTGGTGACGCCATCCCTGAAGCTGGCGAACGTTGTCCAAAAAGAACTCCAATCGAAATTAGCGAATCTTCCGCCGAACAATCCCGCGCACCAATCCATGCGAAAAACCGGTGCAATTCTCCTCGCGCCGTCTCTCGAAACTGCTTGCGTTTTTTCCAATCGTTTCGCGCCGGAGCATCTCAGCCTTCCGCACGATCCGGCGACCCTGCTAAGAAAGATCTCAGCCGCTGGCACGATTTTTCTCGGCCCCTGGGGCGCGCAGCCGCTCGGCGATTACATCAGCGGCAGCAATCACGTCTTGCCGACGGGCGGCTGGGCCCGCATGCGCGGGGGTCTATCCGCCGCCGATTTTGTGAAGTGCATCAGCGTCCAAACCATTTCCAACAAAGGTTTCCTGCGCCTCGCCGATTCCGCCGAATCTCTGGCAGAATCCGAAGGCTTGCAGGCGCACCGCAACGCCGTGAGGATTCGCCGATGAAACCCACGCTCCCCACACGCCAGGCCATCCTCGATCGCCGCACCTACGAACCGCCCGGCGAAGGCCGCGCCGACAAACTCCGCCTCGACTTCAACGAAAACACCGCCGGCTGCTCGCCCGCCGTCCAGCGCTCTTTGGCGAAACTTACGCCGAAGCTTCTCTCGATGTATCCCGAGTACGAGGGCGGCACTCGCCGTCTCGCCCGTCATTTTCGTGTAGCTCCCGAAGAACTCCTTCTTACCAACGGCGGCGATGACGCTCTCCGGCTTTTCTTCGACGCGTTTGTCGACGCAGGAAGCACCGCGCTGATCTGCGAACCCACGTTCCCGATGTACCGCTACTGGGGCGAAGTTGCGGGCGCGAAAATCGAAGTCCGGCGCTATGGACCCAGCATGGAATTTCCGCTCGACGGAGTGCTCCAGGCGCTTACAGCCAGGCCGCGGGTCTTGTTCGTTTGCAATCCCAACAATCCCACCGGCACACTCCTTCAAAAAGAAACCATCGAAACGATGCTGAAAGCCGCCACTCACACCGCCGTCGTCCTCGACGAGGCCTACGCCGAATTCTCCGGCCTCACCGTCCTCCCTTGGATCAAGCTATATCCTCAGCTCTTCGTCGCTCGCACGTTTTCCAAAGCCGCCGGCCTCGCCGGTCTCCGTCTCGGCGCCGTCATCGCTTGCGCCGAATCTCTCTCCATCCTTCGCCGCGCCACCGCTCCTTTTCCCGTCAACGTCGCTGCCCTCGCCGCCGCGGAAGCCGCCGTCAGCGACCCCAAAACGATGAAGCTATACGTGAAAGACATCCTTCGCACCCGCTCCTGGTTCGAAAAGGAACTCCACAAGCTCGACATAAAGACCTGGCCCAGTGCCGGAAATTTTCTCCTCGCCGATTTCGGTTCCGACAGCTCCGAAATGTGTGCGTGGCTGCAAGAAACAGAAGGCGTCCTACTTCGCGATCGCGCTAAGGACATCGGTCCCGGTCTCGTCCGCGTCACCATCGGTACGCAAAAAGAAATGGAGCGCTTGCTGAAACTCATCAAGCGTTATCGCTAAGGACCATGCTCATGCCGCGCATAGCCGCCATCCACCGCAAAACCAACGAAACCGACATCCGGCTGAAGCTGAATCTGGACGGCCGAGGAAAGTCCCGCATCTCAACGGGCATTCGCTTCCTCGACCACATGCTCGATCTCGTCGCTCGCCACGGCGCCTTCGATCTTGAAATCATTGCGAAAGGCGATCTGGACGTCGATCAGCATCACACCGTCGAGGACGCCGGCATTGCTCTCGGCGAGGCGGTCTTGAAAGCTCTGGGTTCCAAACGCGGCATCCTGCGCGCCGGCTATTTCCTCATGCCCATGGACGAAACTCTGTCCGCTGCCGCCGTCGATCTCAGTGGCCGTCCCTATTGCGTCGTCCACGCCAAAATCTCCGCAAAACGCGTCGGCGATTTCCAAACCGAGCTAATCGAAGATTTCTTCCAGGGATTTGCGCAAGCAGCGCGCGCAAACGTCCATTTGCGGGCGCTGTACGGCCGTTCTTCTCACCATCAAGTTGAGGCCATGTTCAAAGCCTTCGCTCGCGCGCTCCGTTTCGCCGTCTCGCGCGATAAACGTCTTCGCCGCGTCCTTCCCAGCACAAAAGGGCTGCTATGAAGGTCACTCTTATCGACTACGGCGCGGGCAACGTCCCCAGCGTCGAGCGCGCTCTCGCGCGTCTCGGCGCCTTAACGCAGCGTTCCAGGTCGCCTGAGTGCATTGCCAAGGCCGAAGCCTTGCTTCTCCCCGGCGTCGGCCACTACGCCACCCTAATTCGCGCGCTCGATGACTACGCTCTCCGCGCACCTCTCCTCGACACCATCAACCGCGGCGTTCCCTTTCTCGGCGTCTGCCTCGGCCTGCAATCACTCTACGAAACCAGCGAAGAAGCTCCCGAACTCTCAGGGCTCCATCTCCTGCCCGGTTCCGTTCGTTCTCTTCCCACAACCGTCAAACTTCCACACATGGGATGGAACCAGCTCAAACTCACTCGTCCTTCTCGACTCCTCGAAGGCATCCCCGCTGGTGCTTATTTTTATTTCGCCCACTCTTTCGCCGCCACCAACGCCAGCGGAGAAGCTGTCGCTAGCTGCAATCACGGCGCGGATTTCGCCGCCGTCATTGAAAAGCAGAATATCTTCGCCGTTCAGTTCCATCCTGAAAAAAGCGGCCACCCAGGCGCGCAGCTGCTCCAGAATTTTCTAAACCTTGCCGCGGCACACTCATGAGCCTCGCCCACCGCATCATTCCCTGCTTGGATACGGACGGCGCCCGCGTCGTCAAAGGGGTCAACTTCGTTGGCCTGCGTGACGCGGGCGATCCTGTTGCTCTCGCTGTACGCTACAACGCCGAAGGCGCCGACGAACTCGTCGTCCTCGATATCGCCGCTTCCCGCGACCGCCGTCCCACATTTCTAGAAACCATTCGCCGCGTCGCCGCCGAGCTTGCTATTCCGCTCACTGCAGGCGGCGGCATCCGCTCCCTTGACGATGCTCGCTCTGTCGTACGCGCCGGCGCCGACAAAGTCACCGTCAATACCGCAGCGGTCGCTCGCCCCGAGCTTATCTCTGAACTTTCTCGCGAATTCGGCGCCCAAGCTGTTGTCCTCGCCATCGATGCAAAATACGCTAACAATCACTGGGACGTCACCGTCCGTGGCGGCCGAGAATCCGCCCATCGCGACGCGCTTTTGTGGGCACGGCAGGGCGTCGATCTTGGCGCTGGCGAAATTCTTCTCACTTCCGTCGACCGCGACGGCACGCAACTTGGATTCGACGCGCCCCTTACCGCCGCGATTTCGCGTCGCCGTCTCCGTTCCCGTCATCGCTTCAGGCGGCGCAAAACTTCCCGAACATTTCGCGGAGATCTTTACGGAAGGCGGTGCCGATGCCGCACTCGCTGCTTCGATTTTCCACGACCGCGCGCAGTCAATCCGCGAACTTAAGCAATATCTGGCGACGCGCAACATCGAGGTTCGCCTGCCGTGTTGATCCCCTGCATCGATTTGCAAAGCGGCCAGGCCGTTCAGCTCGTCCACGGCCGGAAACGCGAGCTTGCCGTCGCCGACGTCTTCGGCCTCCTCGAGAAATTCAAATCCTATCCCTGGCTGCATCTTATCGACCTGGACGCCGCCATTGGCACTGGCGACAACAACGCACTAGCCCGGGAACTCTGCCTCCGCGCCCGCAAGCGCTACAAATTGAAAGTCCGTGTTGGCGGGGGCATTCGAACCGTCACCCGTGCAACGGAAATCGCAAAATGGGGCGCGGACCAAATCATCATAGGCAGCGCCGCCTTCCGCGACGGCAAAATCCACACCCGCTTTCTGCGTCAGCTCACAAAGAAGCTGTCCCCCGCCCGCATCGTCATCGCACTCGATACTGCCAAAGGCCGCGTCGCCATCCATGGCTGGCGACGCAGACTCACTTTGCGTCCCGAAAACGTCATGTCCCAACTCGAACCTTTTTGCGCCGCCTTTCTCTGCACCGACGTCGACCGCGAAGGCACTATGACCGGCGCAAACCTCGACTGGTTTCTCAAACTTCGCGCCGCTACGACACATCCCATCATCGCCGCAGGTGGCATCAAATCCCGCCGCGAAATCTCCGCCTTCGAAAAAATCCACATGGACGCCGCCGTAGGTATGGCTATCTACAAAAACCGCCTCCGCTAACTGTAGGGTCAATTTTTCGGGGATGACCGTTCTTCCCGCCGTTGCCGGGTTGTTTTTCCGCGGACGACGGTTCATTCTTCACAACTCCTCCATTTCCTCGATTTCTCAGAACTCTCCGCGGCACTCTGTGATCTCTGCGTTAATCTTTTTTCTCGGTTTCGAAGCGCTGATCAGATCAATCGTACTTGCTCCTAATTCCAGTTGCGATACCATACGCAACCATGCGCAAAACCATATTGCTGTCTCTGCTCCTCGCAATTTTCGCCTGCCCAGGTCTCACACAAGAAAAATCCGCGGACGACTCATTACTGTTCACGCTCAAACCGCTCGGCAATAACGTTTATGCCGCCATCGACAAGCCCAAGAGCAGCGCCGGTTCGAACGCCGGATTCGTCATCGGCGACGACGGCGTCGCAGTGATTGACACTTTCGAGGATGCCAAAGCCGCGAAACAACTTCTAGCGGAAATTCAGAAGCTAACCAAGCTGCCTGTGAAATTCGTGATCAACACGCACTACCATCTCGATCACGTCACCGGCAACGCCGTTTTCGCCCAAACCGGCGCCGTCATCATCGCCCAGCAAAACGTCGCTTCCTGGATCCACACCGAGAACCTCAAATTCTTTGGAGCGGGCATCAAGCCCGAACAAAAGGCGTGGGTCGAGGGCCTTTTCGCGCCCAATCTCGTCTACGAGACCGGCATCGATTTATATTTAGGCTCGCGGAAAATTCTCGTCCGCTACTATCCTGGCCACACTGGCGGAGATTCTGTCGTCATCATTCCCGGCGCTCAAGTCGTTTTCACCGGAGATCTTTTCTGGAAGAAAACGCTGCCGAATCTGATCGACGCCACGACGGACAAGTGGATCGCAACCGATGCGAAGCTCACCGCCGACTGGCCCAAGGCTGCGTTCGTCTCAGGCCACGGCGACGTCGGCAACGCCGCCGATGTGATGGAGTTTCGCGGCTATCTCACGGACCTACGGGGGATGGTCGCGCAATCCATCAAGAATGGACTCTCGGGCGACGCGCTGGTGAATGCTGTCTTGCCACAACTCCAGCAAAAGTATGGCAGTTGGGACTTCTTTGACCACTTTTCCAAACGCAACCTCTTCGATACGGAGAAAGAGCTGCAAGGCGACAAGAAAATCCCGCAGCCTGCGGCGGAATAGTTTGAAACTTGCGGTTACGGAAGCTTGCTTTGAAAGTTTGTCCTTTTCCTGGCGATGCTTTTCTTACGCCTATCGCAGGTAGGCGTCGGTGATGTACTGCTGCACCATGCGCTGCGTATTGAAGAACGAACCGTTGATGGCGATCGCATGCTGCATGATTTGGATGTACAGCCGGGGTTCCTTGTAGAACATCGGCAGAATGACGTTTTCTAATTTCGAGTAGAGCGCTTCGGCTTCCTTGCTGTTGTCCGTCGCGATATCCGCCGTGCTCATGGAGCGGCGCGGCTCGCCAATCGACCATCCGGTGACGCCTTCGATGTGCCCTTCCGCCCACCAGCCGTCGAGAATGCTGAGGCTCGGAACTCCGTTGAGCGCCGCTTTCATGCCGCTTGTGCCGGAGGCTTCGAGAGGAAATTGCGGCGTGTTGAGCCAAAGGTCCACGCCGGAAGTCATCTTGCCGCCGAGGTCGAGATTGTACTCATCGAGAAAAACAACGGGGACGGCTTTTCGCAGCGCCTTTTTCGCCTGGAAAATATGCCGGATGATGTCCTTGCCGCCCCCGTCGTTGGGATGCGCTTTGCCTGCGTAGATGATCTGAAAATGTCCGGCGTTTTTCGCAATTTGGCGCAAACGGTCCAAATCAGAAAGGATCAGGTCCGCGCGTTTATATCCCGTCGCACGGCGCGCAAAACCGATGGTGAAAACCTCTTCGTCCAGCTGGAGGCCCGTTTTCTCGCGCACGGCCTCGAGAAGTTCGTGCTTGGCGATCAGATGAGCCGACCAAACTTCTTCAGGGGGAAGTCCGAGGGCGCTTCTGAGGCTATAGTTGTCTTCGCGCCATTGCGTGATTTGACGATCGAAGAGCTGTTGAAATGCAGGCGAAGTCCACGTTACCGCGTGAACGCCATTGGTGATGGCCTCGATGGGAACTTCCGGAAACATCTGCCGTGAAGTGACGCCGTGCTGTTTGGCTACACCGTTCACGTAGGTACTAAGGCTCAACGCCAGGTACGTCATATTCAAATGCGCTCCGCCCGCCGCGGCTTCCTGCAAATTTGGATAGTTCTGCTCGGTTTGCAGAGAGCGCTTCACGAGCTCGGCGACGGAAGCGTCCTTGAGATCAAAGAACTTGCTCTGCTGCGGGAAGATACGGGTGAGGAATTCGATTGGGAAGCGGTCATGGCCTGCCGGCACCGGCGTGTGAGTCGTGAAAAGGCACCTGGCTCGGACTTTTTCGATGTCTTCGCCGTTAATGGCCGTGCGGCCCGCTTTAGTGGCTTCCGCGCCCAATAATTCCAGCGAGAGGAGCGCGGCGTGTCCCTCATTCATGTGATAGCGGGTGAGCTCTTCGTAGCCCAGGGCGCGAAGCATGCGGACTCCGCCGATCCCGAGCAAGACTTCCTGGCATAACCTGTAGTAAGAATCGCCGCCGTAGAGTCCGCCGGTGAGATTGCGGTCCCACTCCACGTTGGAAGGAAGATCGGCGTCAAGAAAATAGACTGGGACTTCAAAGCCGCGAACGCCTTTCACGTTATAGCGCCAGGCTCGAAGCTCGACGCGGCGATTTTCCAGCGGCAAGGTTACACGCGCGGCTTCTTCCTTGAGAAAATCTGCGACGTTCCAAACTACCGGCTCTTCTGTTTGGGAGCCGTCTTCGGAAAGATGCTGAGAAAAGTATCCCCTCCGGTAGAGGAGCGAGACAGCCACCATGGGCAGGCGGAGGTCCGCAGCTGCACGGATAGTGTCTCCGGCGAGCACGCCCAAGCCACCGCTGTAGCTCGGCATGGCGTTCTCGAGCGCGATCTCCATGGAAAAATAGGCAACGAAGCGCTTAACCGAATTCGCGTGCGTGGACATCTCTCTCGTTTCTCCGCTAGGCGCAGTGCGAGCAGCCATGCAGGAAAAATGGGTGACGATTGACCTTTAATTGTCGAGGAAACGCCGCGCTCAATCAAGCTGGTTGAAATGATTGGTTGCCATGTGCGTTTCACTCCGATTGCACGGCTGCGCGTCACGAGAATACGCGGAGACAGGCAGGAATGCCTCTCCCACCTTTCCGTTCGTCAATCAGCCTTCCCTGACGCGGGGTGAGCGTGGGGCGTCGGGCGAGCGAGCAGGTCGACATACTCTTTATAAAATTTATCTTTGTCGAGGTCCTTCTGGACTTCGACGAGAGACTCACCCATTTCGGGTTGATGTCCGGGAGCCCAGGCGAGGGTATCGCCATAAGAGGCGCCATGGTTGACTTCCACATCGACGTAGAGCTTTTGCCACTTGGTGATGAGGCTGGGGTCAAGCCAGGCAACGGCGGCGAGTTCGTCCCAGAGATAATTTGAGTCTGCATATTTCGCGACATACTGAGCAGCGGGAGCAGGACTCTTGGCAATCTGCTCGATGAGGCGCTTCTCCATGCGCGTCTTGACGGAAATGTCCACGGTGGTGAGCACGAAGCGCGGCCAATGAGCGTGGAGCACGACGTGAGAAGCTTCGGGATCCATCCAGAAATTAAATTCACGGCGCGGGCTGAGGTTGAATTCCGGGTCTTCGGCCTGGGGATTCATGCTGCCGCCCATGACGATCAACTCCTTCGCGAGCTCGGAGAATTGAGGGTCGAGAGCAATGGCCAGGGCGAGATCTGTCATCGGGCCGGCAGCGTAAATGGTGACTTCGTGCGGGTATTGACGGACCATGCGAATCATAAAATGCGCGGCATCTTCGCTGGAGGCCTTGATTGTGGGAGCGCCTTCAGGCATGGGGGGAATATCGTAGGGGCCGTGAACGGGGTGGCCATGGGCAAAATTCCAGGCACCTTGATAGATGACTTTGCCATAAAGCTTTTCCCACTTGGCGATGTACTCCTTGGAACTGACGAGCGGAAAGACGGCGCCGGGGACCACGGGGATGTCCGTGCGACCGATAATTTCGACCAGACGGAGGGTGTGCTGGACTTCTTCATCGCGCCAGGCGTCTCCGGTCAGGACGGTGATGCCGAGGACATCCGTTTCGGGCGAGTTGATGAGCGCTAGGATGGATTGCATATCCGTGCCGCCCGGACCTGCGGCATCCTGATCGATAATGACTTTGCGCTTGGATTGCGCCTGAGCAGGTAGAGCTAGAAGCATAGAGACCAGAAGGAACAATGCAGAGCAGGAGCACAGGCGAAAGAGTAGCTCCTTTCCGATATGGCCGGAACCTTCGGTCACACCGCGGGGGACGACAGCGCCGCGCCGCAGAAAAAGATAAATCGACCGGATTTTAGTTAACAAATTGGACCCCTCCCCTCCCGTTTTTTTGTAAGTGCGGATTATAAAGGGTTTTAAGTCCTGTGTTTTGGAAGTGTGGATTCTAAATGAGTTATGGGTACGTTTTTCGTAAGTGCTGATTCTAAATGACTTAATGACGGGTGATTGATGGACGGTGCAAGGAGAAAGAGAGAGATGCGAGGATAGCAGGGATTCAGAGGTGAGGGAGCAGGGCACGTACCAGAGGCACATCGACTGGGGCAAGGAGAAGGGGAGCGCCTGGAGCGCGAGGATTCCGGGCTGGGTGCCAACGAACACAGCACATGGTAGCACGATATTTACCGATTGTCTATATTAAAGTTAATATCATTCGAATAGCCTGTGGAAAACTTTTCAAAGGTCCGCGATTCAAGCGCCTGAAAAATGAGCGGCCCACGGAGGATGCGGTGGGCCGGGCAGAATCCCACGAAGAGTGCCGAGCGACGGCGCGGCTTAGAACGTAAGCTTGAGGCCGAGCTGGACGAGGCGCGGGTTGTTGACGGTGGAATTGACCGCCCCGAAACCTTGAGCAGCTATGTCGTTAATCGGCATACCGAATTGAGGGTGATTGAACAGGTTAAAGAACTCCGCGCGGAAGTTCAGCCCCATGTTCTCCCAAGGCAGTGCGAACTGCTTGATGAGGGAGAAATCGGAGTTGACGAATCCAGGGCCGGTGACTGGGACGCGAGAGGCATTGCCAAGCTCACCTGAGGCCGGTTGAACAAAACAAGCAGCGTTAATCCACTGGTTGGCGCCATGGTTAGCAGAGTAGGCATTGCATCCGGAAATCTGGTCGGGCCGGTTGTAGTTGTTGCCATTGCCGCCGTTGTTGAAGAAGACTCCGGAGCTATTGGCGCTGTCGATCAGAGGAACCGGGAAGCCGGAGGTAATCTTTTCGATGAGCGTCGCTTGCCAGCCGCCGACAATCGCGTTGGTGACGTTGTTCCAGTTGCTGCCGAACTTCTTGCCTTTGCCGAATGGCAAATCGTAAATGAAGCTGGCGGTGAAACTATGGTTGAGGGCGATCTGGGATGGAGCCCAATCGAGCGTCTGCCAATTCGGAAGCGGGAAGTATGGAGCACTAAGCAAGGAGCCCAGACCGTCGGAAAGACCATTGTCGTAAGTGTGCGAGAAGGTGTAGCCGACGAGGGCATAGATACCGTAGCGGCTAGACTTGGTTTCGGCCTTGACTTGCAAGGAATCGTAGGTGGTCTTTCCCAGATCGCCGAACTCTAAAACAGAGTTGCCATTGGGCAGAGCATAAGGAGTGACGTAGGGAGCGCCGCCGGGATTGCAACCGATGGTGTAGGAACCGCCGGTGCAGGCGGAAGGCCCATTCGAGGTGTTCAGGTTATTGCCGGAGACGAGGATGTGGCTGCCACGTGAGCCGGCATAGCCGACCGTGAGAACTATATTACCGGGTACTTGATGCTCGACGTTGACGTTCCACTGTTGAGCGCGTCCGAGCTTGAAGTCTCGTGGCTGAAAGAAAAGCGTTCCCGTGAAGGTAGCAAGATCAGGCGGAGTGGTGTAAATCGGGAATCCCTGTGCAGTGGTGACGCCCGTAACAAACTGGCCTGCAACCGTGCTGCAATAGGAGGTCGCGGTGGGGCAGCCCGCGCCAGGACCGGTAACTTGCTGGGCAGCGCCGAAGTTGTCGCCCTCCGCAAAGAAAGGAGGATTCTGCCAAAGACCCTGGGCGCCCTGGCTCCAAGCAGAATCGTGATAGATGGCGTAGCCGCCGCGGATAACGGTCTTGTCGCTACCCAGTACCTTCCATGCCGCGCCGATGCGTGGTTCTAAGGCTGTCCAATCCCTGTTGATGCCTGCTGACGCGCCCACACCGCCCTGGTTGGCGATAAGAAGTTCGCCAGCGCCGCCGATGGCAGGGACGAAGTCGGCCATGCGCCCAGCGGATTCGGAGATGGGAGAGGTGAGATCCCACGCCAAGCCCAAGTTGAGAGTGAGATCCTTGGTGATGCGCCAATCATCCTGGATGAAGGGACGAACGATTTTCCAGCGGCGGCCAGTGACAGGGCCGTTGAAGGTTTGATCGTGTTCGGAAACTCCGATCAGACCAAGAGCCAAGTCGGCTTCAGGATTGCCGGGAACATTGGAGACCGGGACGTTGGAGCCAGTGGTGGGACGCAGAAAATAGCCGGAGAATGCGCCGATGGCAGCGGGAATCCAGAAGCCGTCCTGGAAGGCCTCGGTACCGACGTTCATCTGATTTGCGCGAACATCGATGCCGACCCTGAAGTCGTGCTTGCCACGAATTATGTCAAGCGAATCGTCGAACGTAAAGATATTGGTTCCACCCTGGAAGGGAGTGTAGCCACGGTCGCCAAGGGACCAGTAGCCGCCGATCATCAAGACACTGACCAAGCCGCAACTATAGGCACCTTTGGTGCAGGTGGCGGCGCTCCCAAGGCCGTTGCAGCCGAGGTTCGCGCCGATAATGCCGAGCTTCGCCGATGAGCAACTGCCGGTCCCCTGCGAGGTGATGTAGTCGAAGATGCGGTTGTAACCAAAGCTAGCCTGGTTGACGGTGGTAGGGGAAAAGACGTGGGTCTCGCCGATGGCGATGTTGCGCGCGTGGTTGATAATGCCCTGGTTGCTGCCAAAGGCGCTGGCCTCGGCAAATCCGCCGGTGAAGCCGCCAGGAACGAAGGAGACGGCGTCGTCGTAGCTAAAACGGGCAAAGGCGGTGTCTTTGGCCGAAAAGTTGTGGTCCAAACGAACGTCGAATTTTGTCTCATCGAGGCTACGTACAGGTTCGCTGACGAAGTTGTATCCCGCAGCGACATTGCTGGCATTGGGAATGGGGTAGAGATTCATCAGGGCGCCGCCGATGCTGTCGACGAGGCTGGCCGGTATCTTCGCGCAGGGAGTTCCCTGCGCCTGGCTGCCATTCGTAGCGGCAGGGAGAGGATTGCCAGCGCCATTGCACTGGAAATAGATATTGGGGAAAACGGACGGGTCGGCGGAACTACCGACCATATTGGGATTGACGATGGCGGGAACGTTCACGTTGGAGGTGCCGTTGAAAAAGGTGCCGAAGACGGGATTGCCGAAAGGATCGTTCGTGAAATCGGCATAGGGCTGCGAAGCGCTCGTGCGCATGGCCATGCTAGGGACCAAGCCGGTGAAAGTGATGCCGTGTCGCTGATCCTTTTGTTCGCCATCGACAAAGAAGAAGGTTTTGTCCTTACGAATCGGTCCGCCAATGGAGCCGCCATATTGGTTTAGATTGAATTTTTCCGGGGAGGTGGCAAAGAAGCTCTTGGCGTCGAGCGAAGTATTGCGGACAAACTCGAAGAGGGATCCGTGGAAGTTGTTGGAGCCGGATTTTGTGGTGACGAGGACGGTGGGTCCGGCGCGAGTGCCGTATTGAGCGGAGTAGTTATAAGTCAGGACCTTAAATTCCTGAATGTCGTCGATCGAGGAAAAGGTGCCGATACCGCCGGCCGTCAATTCGTTGTTGTCGACGCCATCGAGAAGCCAATCGGTGCTATTGGGACGGGAGCCGCCGACGGAGAGCGAGAAAGAGCCGCGTGTGGCGACCTCGCTGTCAGCGCCGCTGGTGAAAAAGCTGTTGGGGTTGGACTCGGTGGTAGCGCCAGCGGTAAGAGTGGCGAGCTGAACGAAATTGCGGCCGTTGAGAGGAAGCTGCGAAACTTCCTGGGCAGTGATGACCTGCCCGAGAGAGGGATTGGAAGTTTCGACGGCGACGGCGGAAGCATTGACTTCCACAGTCGAGGCGACCGTAGATGGCGAGAGCGTAAAGTTCAATTCGCGCGCTTCATCGATCTGCAGACGCAGGTCCTTGTTTTCGACGGTTTGAAAACCTTGAAATTCGACGCGGAGCGTGTAGATGGTAACGGGAAGCAGGGGGATGAGGTAGTGCCCAGCGTCATCGGTTTTCGCTTCGCGAGAGACACCGGTGGCTTGAGAGATGGCGGTGACCGTCGCGCCGGTGATGGCCGAGCCGGATTTGTCCAAGACCGTGCCTGAAAAACTGCCATTCGCCTGCGCGTAGAGAGCGGGAGATAGAGAAAACGCAAGCGCACAAACCAAAAATACGAAAAGCATTCTGCACTTCATAAACCACACCCCTTTCGGCAACCCCTCTCTGCGACGATTGTGAATCCTTAGCCCCACTCTACAGTTTGCTATCAGGCCGGCCAGCGGCGAAAAAAGATCCGCGAGCAATTGATTGCAATAAAAGTGCGGGACCACAACGCATGAACGAGGAGAAAATCCGGCGCGGGGTCGTGACACGCACTGCGAAAAAAGTCAGGCCGTCTAACCGCGAATGTGAGCAGATGTTGATGCTTTCCAGAACATTCCCCCAGTTGCACCAGTGGCCGTAGGCTAGCGTCCAGTTGAGAGAAGTGTCAAGACAAAAGTAAGGTTGGGGAAAGGGTGCGGTGGAAAACTTTGCGGGATCTTTTGGTTTTTACAATGAATTCAAAATTTTGATAATGGACGGGAGCCGAAGAGAATTCTCGAAGGAGCTCGAGGAAGTGTGATAGCGCGTTGAGATGGGGCTTTGGAGGAACGAGAATGGGGCGGTGTCGGCTATAATCGCGCACCATGAGTGCGAGAAATATTTTGGATGACGTGCGCGTCGTGGAGTTGAGCGAAGCGCTTGCAGGTCCTTACTGCGCGATGCTGCTAGGGGACTTTGGCGCCGATGTGATCAAGGTGGAGCGGCCGGGCGTAGGCGACCAGTCGCGCGGGTGGGGACCGCCGTTTGTGGGGAGTGAATCGGCCTACTTTCTGGGAGCGAACCGGAATAAGCGATCGGTTGCGATGAACTACGATCATCCGGCCGGGGCGGAAGCGTTGCGGAAGCTGATTGCGGCTGCGGATATTTTCATTACCAATCAGCCTTCGCTGGCTTCCTTGCAGAAACGCGGGATCGATGCGCGGACGGTCTGCGCGAAGAATCCGCGGCTCATCTACTGCAGCATCAGCGGATACGGATTTACGGGACCGAAAGCGGGGCGGCCCGGCTATGACATCCTCGCGCAGGCGGAGGCCGGAGTGATGAGCTTTACTGGCGAACCGGACGGCGGGCCGATGCGCTATCCGATAGCGATTGCCGATATGACCTGCGGGATGTATTCGGCGATGGGAATTATGGCGGCGCTTTACGCGCGAGAGAAGACGGGGCGAGGACAATCATTGGATATGGCGCTGTTCGATTCACAATTGACCTGGCTGGCCAATATCGGAAGCAGTTACTTGAATGCGAAGGCTTCGCCGAGACGCTGGGGCAACGCGCATCCGAGCATCGTGCCGTACGAAATGTTCCGAGACGGGGATGGTAGATGTTTTGTAGTGGGAGTGGGGACGGAGGCGCTATGGAAGAAATTCGTGCGGCTGATGGGGATGGAGAGCGGCGTTGGGCAAGATGAGAGATTTGGGACGAATGCGCTGCGTACTGAGAATAGGGCTACGTTGATTCCTATTTTGCAGAAGAAGTTTGAAGAGCAGGCGGCGAGCGCGTGGCTTCAGCAGTTGGCAGAGGCGGAAATTCCTGCTGCGCCGATCAACACGGTGGAAGAGGCGTTGAACGACGCGCAGACTTTGACGCGGCACATGATTGTGCAGATCGAGCATCCTGCGCTGGAGATGGCGCGGAGCGTCGGGAATCCGATTAAGTTTTCGGAAACACCGGTGAGTTACCGGTTGCCACCGCCGATGCTGGGGGAACATACAAACGAAATTTTGCGGGGGCTTGGTTATTCGGAAGAGGAAGTGTTGGGGATGTCTTCGGCAAAGGATGTGTGACGCGATTGCTCCGCGAGGCGGCCCCGACAACTGCGGGACTCAGCGCTGCGTAGCGCGGTGGTTGCTCGCGCGTTGAAAAAAGTTCAAGCTATAAGTCCAGCCAATTCTATCAAAACAGATGGTTCCATACAGCAAGTCGCCCGAGAAACACGCGAAGCGAACGTGCCGCCCTCCGGAGGGTCGTGCGATGCGAGCGTCATCCGGACTCTTCCGAGCGATTTTGGAACTGAAGGTTTGAAAATGCTTGGAATTTTGGTTATTTGTTTTGCCATCGACCCGGGCGCCCGTTCTGGTCTGACATGCTCAGCAAATTGACCAATCTGCGCTCGCCGGGGAACCCGCCATCCGTGCGGCGTGTAGGTTTCCAGCGAGTAGTCGCAAACAAGCGGATCGAGTTAAAAATTCCAAGGTGCCGAGAAGCAGAAAGGAGTTTTCCATCATGAACGCGGGTCCAAAACAAGTCCGTCTCGCAGGCAGCACGAAACGCCGCGGGGTGAATGCGGAAGTCGTGGGAGAAGTGCCGAGCGGTGAATTCCTCGTCACGGTCACTGTGCGCCGCCGCAACGAGCTTCCCTCGATCGAAGAGCAATGCAAACAAAAGCCGGGCGATCGCACGTACATGACACGCGAAGAACAAGCGGAAAAACACGGAGCCGATCCAGCCGATATTGCGAAAGTCGAAGAGTTCGCAAAGGAAAAGGGATTGCGCGTGACGAACTCAAATGCCAGCCAGCGCACCGTCACACTCGCCGGCACCGCAGACGCCTACGGAAAGGCGTTCAGCGTCGAGCTCAAGATGTACAAGTCCGGCGAGGTGACCTATCGCGGCCGGGAAGGCGACATCCTCATACCGGAGAATTTGCGAGGCATCGTGACGAGCGTGACGGGGCTCGACAATCGCCCTTTCGCTAAGCCGCACTACCGCATCCTGCGCGGCACGGCGCGTGCGGCAAGCGTCGGCGTGGTTACCCGCAACACGGCCGCAGCAGCTTCGGTTCCGACGGGGTTCACGCCGCCTCAGCTGGCTTCCCTATATAATTTTCCGACGAATCTTGACGGAACGGGCCAGACCATCGCGATCCTCGAGCTCGGCGGAGGATTCCATCCGCAGGAGTTGACGACTTACTTTCAGAATCTTGGCATTGCGAAACCGCCGAGCGTCACGGCCGCCACTTATCCCAACGGCGGAACGAACAGCCCAGGCACGAACGCGCTCGATCCCAACAATCCCGACGTGGAAGTGATGCTGGATATCGAAGTATGCGGCTCCATCGCACCGGGAGCAAAGATCGTCGTGTATTTTGGTCCGGATGCGTCCGACCAGAGCTTTCTCAGCGTGATGAACGCGATTCTCGGCGACACGATCAACAAGCCAAACATCGTTTCGATTAGCTGGGGCGGACCCGAAGACGGGGCCACCGCGCAGTTCAGAAACGAATTCGATCAGTTGCTACAGACCGCCGCGCATCTCGGCGTAACGGTTTGCGTCGCTGCGGGGGACAATGGCTCCGCGGACTTTTCCACGGATAATCCCAGCTGGGATGGGAAAGCCCATGTGGACTTTCCTGCTTCGAGTCCCTTCGCGCTGGCCTGTGGAGGAACGCAGTTGTCCGCCTCCAGCGGAGCCATTTCCAAAGAAGTGGTTTGGCACGATGGCGCAAATGATGGAACAGGAGGCGGCGTGAGCCGATTCTTTGCTCTGCCGAGCTATCAGCAAAATGCTGGAGTGCCTCCGGCTGCCGATCCCGCGGGTCCGGTGATGCGCGGCGTGCCAGATGTTTCCGGCGATGCTGCTCCCGCATCGGGATATCGCATCATTTGTGATGGAACCAGTTTCCCGGACCCCTCGCAAGGGATTCCCCCGGTTGGCGGCACGAGCGCCGTTGCACCGCTCTGGGCCGGGCTCATCGCTCGAATCAACCAAGGTCTGAACAAGCCGGTGGGCTTTATCAATCCTCTGCTCTACGCCGCGCCGGCGAACACCGCTTTTCGAGACGTCACGCAGGGAGAAAATGGCGACTACAAGGCGGGAGCTGGTTGGGATGCCTGCACGGGCCTAGGCAGCCCCAATGGACAAAAGTTGCTTCAGGCCCTAACGTCGTAAGGCGAGGACCTCAACCCGCAGGATAAGAGTCAGATAAAAAAGAGACGACGAGCGGCGCTTACCTGTTGCGCCGCTCGCGTCTTTTTCGATCAGGCGTGTGAAGCGGAAGCGCTCTTTGCGCGCGAGCTGAGGATTTCCATCGCGCGCTCAAGCAAGCTCTCAAATTCGCAGCGTTCGATTTTTAGACCAGGATAATTGACGCCTTGGCTGTGCGTGGCTGCCACGGAAGTTTGTTCGTCTGTCTGAAAATTGGAAAGATCTAGATTCACCGAGACACCCCTTGCAAAGAGAATTGCCGGACTTGGGGTAGTGAGCTGGAGAGCCAAATCGTTTCATGCTGCGAGGATTTTTGCATTACGACCGGCGAGTGCCCGGCGGCGTGCAGGCTTTTCACGCTGGTGTGCTGCGGTGCGTCAGGAACCGGCGTAGAGCTGGAAGGGCGCCCAATAGTAGGGCTTACGGAAGACGCTGTCTGAATGCAGAAGCGAAAGTTTCGCGGCGCGGAGGGCCGAGGCGGGATCCTCGCCATGGCTAAGACCGTCGTAGAGCGTGTCCATGAGCTGGGGAGTGGATGCATCGCTGACTTCCCAGAGTGCGCCGATGACGTTGTGAGCGCCGGCGCGCAAGAACGCCCAGGATAGGCCGACGAGTCCTTCGCCGGAATACGCGCGGGTGCCCGCTCCGTTGCAGGCTGAGATGGTGACGAGATAAGCGGAGAGGCGGCGCTTGACGATATCTCGCGCATAGAGCTTGTAAGAATCGTCGTCTTGGTCTTTGCTCAGAATGACGGCGGATTCGAGCGGGCGCGCGCGGCTGGCTGTTCCATGCGTGACAAAGTGAAGGTAGGCGTACTTTTCCGGTTTGCTGCTCAGATAGGCGGCCGGGGTAGCTTCGTTTCCCGAAAGTACATCTCGGCGCTGCGCAGGGAAATATTTCTCGATGTCCCGCATTTCCGCGGAGGCTTGCGGCAATGAGGGAAAATCGGCGTTTGGGGGGACCGTGTTGCCGACCAAGAAGAGGCTCTTCGCTCTGGGTGTGGACCGGTTTGGGGCAGAAGAGAGCAGGGTGAGGGAACTTGCAGTGGTCAAAGTAACGTCTTCGATCCAATAGTGCGGATTGGGCGCGGGCACAATTAAAGTCTCGAAGTTAAGGCCGAAAAGGCTGCCATCGGGAAGAAGAATGACTCGCGAGCCGTGAGGAATGAGCTTTGCGGCAGGCTCGACAAGCCAGGCGTAAAGCTTTTGTGCGTCTGGATTCCGAGTTTCCAGCGGATCGCGTGTCCCGAGAAGCGCTTCCTGATAGGATCTCACTATAGGGTCAATCTGCTGTGCTGAAGGCAGAATGAAGTAGGCCGTTTTCCCCGGAGTGATCGCCCAAAGATACGAGCGCGGCTCGCCGAGCCAATAAAAGAGTAGGGTGGCGTTGAGGCGTCTTGCGAGTTCTTGGGGCTCGAGGACGTTTGTGGCGGAGGCGGGCAAAGGGCTCGTCCTTAGATCTTCCGCAAGGGTTTTTGAACGGCTCTGCTCGGCGATCTTGAGAGCGTCCAGCGGGCGATTGTGGCGGATAAGAAAGTCGATATACGCTTCGTAAGATTCTATGCCGCGGGCAAGAAAGCTAATCCGCAGGTCGTCCTGCTCGATCGCGTTGCGCGATGCCTCAAACATCTTGATGGAGTTGCGGTACTCGCGATCCGCAGAAAAAACCGAGGATTGCGAGTCATACATTCGCGCGATAGCCGCGAGAGTTTCCCATTTTAGCGAATCCGTCGTGGCGGGGTCTGCCATTACCTGGCGGAATAGTCTTTCCGATCCGGCAAAATCGCCCTCGAGCGTCTTCAGGCGGCCGGAAAGCATGCGGGTCTCGAGTACACCAAAGTGATCGAGGCCTGCAGCTTCAATTTGGTGAGCGCGATTATTGTACTGCTCGGCCTCTTTGATTTCGCCGGTGATCAATTCTAGGCGTACGAGATAATTCAAAGATTCTGTCATTAGTTTCTTGTCGTCGACTCGCGTGGCGTCGTTCAAGCTCTTCTTGAGAAGCTCCTTCGCCCTGTCGTATTCATGAAGTTCTTGATAGGACTGGGCGACGTTCCCCTCCCAATAAAAGCTGTTGCCGGTGATGTTAAGGCGGTCGGACGCTTTGCGGGCTTTCTCGAAAAAATCAAGCGCGTTTACAAAATCACCTAGCTGAAAGTAGCACCACCCGAGATTCCCCAGAAGCCCGGCTTCGATGCTCTTCATATCCATGGTCCGAGCTATCCGCAGCGCTTCCCAGCTCTGATCGATGGCTTCACCATAACGGCGATTGATAATCGCGATGCGCACAAGGTTGCCGAGAGCCGCCAGTTGTTGCCTTGGGACGTTGTATTGCACCGCGAACTCCCAAGCGCGGCGGAAAGAGACCTCGGCGGCAGAGTACCTTTGTTCGTCCCACTCCAGCGCTCCGCGGGCGTTCAGCACATCGCTTAACAACGGCGACCGTGAAGCAGTGGCCAGTTCTTCCGCCTGAGAAACCTTGGCTTCCGCACGGGGAAAATCCTGCTTGAGCCGATAGGCTATTCCTTCATAGTTGAGTTTTCGAACCGCGACGTCCGAAGCTCCAAGCGAACCGGGCAATTCTCCACTGAGAAGATCGAGCGCCTCTTGAGCCCGAGATTGCGTAATCAGAATTTGGGCTTTGAGAACCTTGAACCGCCAACCCCACTCCACGCTTTTGGGCTGGTACGTCGCGTAGGCTTGATCAACCTTTTTCGTGGCGCTTTGCAGATCGCCGTGGACGACCTGGCTGAAAATGCCATCGTAGACCAGTTGCGGATTGGGCCTGGATTTGCATCCGGATACAGCCAGGCACACCCAGGCTGTTGCAAATAGATAAAAAAAGCGGGAACTCGAGAGCATCAGCCGACGGGCGGCATAGGTTGGCCTTGTGAAAGAACCTCGGCTCCCGTGAGCTGTCCGCCATCCGGCGAGCCCAGATGGAGCCGAATCATAGTTAGAGTGCGTGTGCCCGGAACGGCAAAGACCTCGGCGAGCGAGACCTCTCCAAAATGCGGGATTCGCAGGATGTGGCCCGTGATTCGCACACCCGGCAGTTCGGTTTCGATCTTTTCGACCAGAGAACACAATGCGGCCCCGTTGTCCGTCGCCACTATTTTCCCGGATTTCTTATCGCTTGCAACGGCTTTCCGCAAATCTTCGAACGTGGGGCAGTTCAAGAACAAATCGTGGCGGAGGGAAACCTTTACTGGATGGCCGCCAATGCGCAGATTCTCAAATTCGCTGCCGAGCGCGATGATATGCGCTTCCTTCTGGCCATGCTTGCCCTCGGAACTGAGCCTAGCGACGACACGATCAGCGGTAATAAAGTCCAGGATGTTCAACCCTTCTAGGGTTGCCGTTGTAATTGTGACCACACTGGTATCGTCCATCCAACTGCCTGAGACGTGTGAGTGACCTGCCTTGAACGAGGCAAAGTGATGGGCGCGGAAGTTTTCCACACGTGCGTTGGCATGGCCGCCGATACTTGGGAGCGAAGTGGCGGCTTGCGCGTCGATGGAGTGAGGGAACGGTCGATGGAACGTACCACTGAGAGCGTGACCTAACGCGTGGAAATGGAAAGGAATACGTTTGTCCGTGTCCATGGGGGAAACCTCATCAGATTGAAATTCGCGACGGGCCACATACTTATTCATCTAGTGGACAAATTCAAGGCTAAATGATTCTTCCGCGACTGGCTTCGTCGCGTTCGGCGAGGCGGGAGAGGCCGGGCCATTCAAGACGACGAAGTCGTACTTCCCGGGATCGAGAACGCCGGCCGGGACATTAATTTGAACATAACGCTTGGCTTGTTCCGGCGAGACAGTCACGGAAATACGTGTGCGACCAGATTGGTCTAGGATCTGGCAGACATAGCCATCCGTGGAAGTGTTAGGCATGTCGACGTCAAGACTGAATGCATCGTGGGGCCCTATCTTGATTGTTTCCGAGGAGGGTCCGCCTCGCCGCTCAGCGGGTCGCAGGGAAAAATACGGAACGACTTCGGCTGTTCGTGCCTGAGCCCCCGTTTGCTTTAAGTGAGGGATGGTGACGCCATTCTGATAGCCGATAAAAAGCAATAGAGCTGCAAATACGGGAATCACAAAGGCGGGCCGCAGCAGCTTGTTGAGCCAGGCGTCGATGAGCGAGACATTTGCAGCAAGCCTTGTGTCTTCTAAATCTTGCGTGTTTTTATCGTGGACTCCCTGCCGTCCGCTTTCCATGAAGGCGACAGTGGCCTTAAGTTCTTCGGCGCACGCCAAGCAAACAAAATAGTGCTCTTCATAGGCGGCGTGCTGCTCCTTCGGGAGTTCCCCGAGCAGGTATTTTTCGGCGGCGTGCAGCCGCACTGCTTCGCTATGGTCCATTTGTGTCATCCGATGAGTAGTGCTTGGGAGGCCCGATTCGTTTCACGGTAGCTTCCTTGGAGGCACCGGTCCCGCGAGTTTTCCGCTGTCTTTCTCATACAAAACACGGAACTTATCCTTGGCGCGGTGGAGCAAGACCCGGAAGTAATCGCGGTCCACGCCGAACTCGACACAAACCTCATCTTTGTCTTTCTCCTGGATAAAGAACGCCCAAAGGAGGTCGCGGTCTTTCTTAGGCATTGACTCGAGGACTTCTCGAACCCGTTTCTTGGACTGTTTGGAGACAAGTAGACCCTCTGTGCTTACGGCGTGGTCGGGCAGTTCCAGATAAGAGTCGTCCCAAGGGCTGGTCCTGTTGGAGGCACGGTAGAATTCCATTAAAACGTTGTTACAAACGGAGTTAACGTAGGCGCCAAAGCGCTCCGGCTGGCGAACGGCATCTTCGCTCTTGCGCAAGTTCACCAAGACCCTTATGTAGGTCTCCTGCCGAAGATCTTCGACAGTTTCGGAAGCAAGCATTCTCGCACGCAGTTTGATCCGGAGAAGCTGATCAAAATAGGCGACAAAGTGTTGTTCCGTCGAAGTGTCACCCTCGCGGAGGCGCTCCACGTATTCCCTGGTGAACGCGAAGAGTTCCACTTAGCCCTCAAAATTGTGGTCAGGAGTATAGCTGCGCCATTCATCGGGAGCAATGTTTCCCGTTTCCGTTCCGAACCGGTCTTTTGAAACGAAATGCCTTCCGCCTGCACTAACCGATTGTAGGAACCCAGCGAAAGCTTGGGAGTCCTTCTGCGAAGGGACGGATCCCCTGTCCCACGCGTGTCCCACCAAGGCGCATCCAAGCCGGACCTGGACCGGTGAGGATGCGCCTCCCCCTGTGCGGGGAGGACTACTGAATTTGGAGGCTCTGTGTCGCGCTCGTCGCAAAACCCCAACTCTTCCAATGCTCTGCTCCGTCCGGTTAATTCGAATGCATTAAGTGCGAGTCTGTGGGGGTCCGGCGGGCGCCAGGTCGGCTCCTGCATCACAGCTCTGAGCATCGAGTTTGTTGCAAAGCCCAATGAAGCCCATAAGGTGCACGCGGCTTTGCCCCCGGCCATAAATGGTGCGCTCGGAGCGATAGCGGGTTTCGCGGGAAGCTTCGTGATGATTGCAAACCTCGAAGCTCGGCTCGTCACTGTAGTTACTCTGTGGAGCGGCGAGGATCGGTCGCAGCGCTGCAGCGAAAACGTGCGCTGGGTGCGGGCCTTATTGGCGCCGTATCTGGACCGCTGTTTGCGCGTGCAAACGCTGACCGCATATGCTCCCGGGGGACCGCAAATTTCGCAAGAATTCGATCAATCCTGTCCAGATATGTTGCTGGGTGCGGGGCTGGACGAACAGGAGTCCATGTGCGTGGCTTGAGAACAGAGTCCAATGGTGTCGTCGGATCGTTCGCGCGCCTCCCGAAGCGTTCGAACAGTTCGTAACACTAGGGATGATTTTCCGCCGGAATCCGTAAATCTTCCGGCAACAGTTGAGCGCCTTCGCAACATCCAACTTTTCTAAGTGTTTTATGGAAGAGAGGACGGCCGCGGCGGCATAGGAGTAGTAAAACTTGAGTTGGGGGCCATATCAACGATGTTTGAGGACAAAATCTGCGCAGTGGATTTTTGTGAAGGGGCCGCTGTGGCTTCATTGGCTCAGCAGGATTTTTGCCTGAATCACTTCATCGATCTCTGCTACGAAAACTTGCAACGAATCGACCCCAGAGCCCAGAAGATCGGACGCGTGCCGCTCGACCTCCCTAACCTCAGGGCCTTTATCGAAGAGTGCTCGCGAAGGGCTCTTGACGTAGCCTTGCACTGCGAAGACATCGACAATCTGCAGCGCGGCCGCCTGCTGGACATTCTTCTGTGGGCCGGCGAACTCTTTCTTCTGTTGCGTGCTCCCAGGCGCGGATTCGCGGATTCCGTTTTGCAGGAGCACCACCTGTTTCCCACTCGCCTCGCTGCCCGCCAATTCTGAAAATCCTCACTGCCCTTTCAACTCTTCTATCCCCGATCAAAAATCGCGGATGCAAGTGGATAAGTGTTAGGATGTAGTGGTGAGCCGGGCAGGACTCGAACCTGCAACCCGTTGATTAAGAGTCAACTGCTCTACCATTGAGCTACCGGCCCACCGTTACTTTGGAATTTTACACAGGAGGTGGATTTTTGTCGAACGGGGCTTAGGAGTGAGGTGGGCTTACTAAACAGGATGGAGGAAAGTTTCACTTCTGAGCTAATTCTCTCCCGAGCTGGGAAGGAGGAAAAGAAAGAGAAGGAAAACCTTGGAGGCGAAACGCGAAATGCCGAATTTGAAACGCGCAAACATTAGATTCTTCGAAGAATAAGCAGGAAATCGAAAATCTGATTGTCGGGCTCAGGTCATGGTACATGGCGTGCATTTTGACCGAGCGAAGATGCGGCGTACTTCTCGAAGGTGCGTTGCATTTCGTTAGGGGGAAAGATGCGCGCGAGATTTTTACTTCCAGTCCTATTAGTGTGGCCGTTGTTTGTTCCAGAGAGTGCGGCTGGCCAAAGTCCGGCGACATCCCCTTCACAATCGGACGCCTCAACGGCTTCGTCGAATCCGTCAAATTCCCGACGTGACATCGCAACCCCTCAGCTGGGGCAAACTGGGCTGAGCAGTAACGAAATCATCGAGCGCGTGTTTAAGCGAGAAAAGGAACAGGACGAAATCATCGCGGGCTACTCTCCTATTGTCGAGACCTACATCCAAACAGAGAAAACGGACCCTGTGATGGGGACGGTTCCGAAGAGCGATTTCTATTTTCTTGGCATCGCTGACTTTCGGGGAAAGGAGATGAAGGTTCACTCGATGACGGCGAGAACACACTAGGGAAATATCTTGTGGGCCGTTAATCCCTCCGGATTCCTGCAGATGGCTTTCCTGGATTTCGGCGAATTCGACAAAGAACATTACGAACTTACCTATTGGGGACGCGCATTCCTGGGAGAAGTGCGCTGCTACATATTTGATGTCGAGCGAACGCCGAAGGCGAAAGGTCCGCGATTTGGCGGGCGAATCTGGGTGGAGGATCAGGACTTCACGATCGTTCGAATGAATGGCGAATATTCTCCCGAGATAAGGTTTTCTTTGCGGAAATTCGAGGACGAATTCTACCTGCACTTCGATTCCTGGCGCACCAACGTAATATCCGGAGAGTGGTTGCCGAGTGATATCTACTCTCAAGATTTGCGGAAGGTTCCGCCCACGGGAGGACCGAGGTTTAAGGCGCGCACGCATTTGTGGGGCTACGGACTTGCCACCCAAAACCGCCAGGAGGAGTTGGGGCGTTTGCTCGTTGAGTCTCAGAACATCGTGAAGGACGAGTCAGCTGGACATGACCGTTCGCCCCTCGAGCAACAGCGCGGGTGGAGAGATCTGTCTGTGGACAATGTTTTTGAGGTCTTGCAGCGGGTTGGGCTGGTCGCGCCCAAAGGCGACGTAGAGAAGGTGCTAGAGACGATCGTGAACAACATCATGGCGACCAATAACTTTGACAGTGGAATTGTGATGCATTGCCGCGTGATGATGACCAGCGATTTCGAAATGTTTTCGATGCCGAAGACGATCGTACTTAGCCGGGGATTGATCGACGTGGTACCGAACGAGGAAACGATGGCGGCTTTGCTTGCATTTGAAATGGCGGACGCGATGGAGCCCAAACCGGCCCAAGATCAGTATGGGTTCAGCGATATCTTGCGATTGACGCCGACAGAGGTTCTAAAAAAGCTATCGTTCGTGGACAGCCCGGAAGAAGCTCAGAAAAATAGCGAGAAGGCCATCGAGTGGCTAAAGAAATCTCCCTACGCGGACAAGCCAGCCAACGTGGCGCTGTTCCTGGCGGAACTACAATCCAGGAGGCCTGCACTGAAGCAATTAATCAGTGCGCGATTGGGAAATCAGGTGTACTTCACGTCGCAACTGCTGCAGTCGGCTCCGGCGCTTCAACCGGCCAACCTGCAGCAGATGGGCGCTCTGCCGATGGGTTCGAGAATCAAAATAAATCCGTGGAACGATACAATCGCTTTGATGAAGACGCAGCAGATGGGTCCGATTCCGCCGCGGGAGAAAATTCCATTCGAAGTGACTCCGATCGACTTGTACTTGACGCGATACGTGGAGTCCTCCGAAAACGTGGAACATTCCATCGTGTCGAGGGCAACCATTCGTGACGCCGGCGCGGCGGGCCGTGATTGATGGCCTGTACGGAGTGACGCGTTATTTCTCGGCAGGCGGATATCTCGGGGGGATTTCCGCGTAACCTGGCGCTGCGGTTTTAAGGTTCGGTGCCACAGAGGCGTTGGCGTCGGCGATGGCCCAGCGAATTCCTCCCGCGAGCAAATTCAGGTGAAAGGCATTCTGCCAGTTCTCGGGGCGATCGCCGATGGCGGTGTAGAATACTTTGCCGCGGCCGTCCATGCGTGCCCAGACGACTGGATACGGCGCGCGCTTGTAGGCGTAGCCATTCATCGTGGACGTATCCAGCGTACAGATCACGTGAAGGTCGGGAGCAAAATCCTTCAGCGAATACCATTCATCCATCAAGCTCACCGGAGAATGAACACCTTCGAGGCCGGGAAATTTCGGATCGTCGATGATCACGTTTGCAGTTTGCAAGCGCGGGTCTTTGCTTTGACCGTGGATGATGAACTCGCCGCCGAGCATCCGAATATACGAGTCGGACTGCTCGCCGTGGGCGATGTAGCGGTTTGAGAGATCCGGCGGGTCGGGCTGGGTGTGGAAGGTGTCGGCGGCGGCGTGGATTCCGACAAAGCCGAGGCCGTTGCGTACAGCATCTAGAAAAGACCGCTTGCCTTGCAGGGACATCGGCGGATTTTTGTCTGTACCTTCCTCTGTTAGAACGCCCGTGGTGAAAAAGACGACGGCGGCGTAATCATGAAATTCCTTTGAATCAAAAATGCGGCCGTCTTTGGAAGCGGTGAGTTCAAAACTGTATTTGGCCGCGATATCGCGCACAGCGTTTTCGACGATGCTGGGTTTACCCTCCGCGACTTTGATGACGGCGTGCTCGAAGCCGGAGGATTTCGTGAAGAGGAGGACCGATTTGGGCTTTGCGGCGCGAGCCAGGTTCGGAAGGAGAAGCGCAGCGCTGGCACCGGCCGTTGTGCGAAGAAAATCACGTCGAGTGGAAAGTAAATTCATTTTCTTTGTCCTTAGTGATGCGAGGATTCGAGCCTTCGCTGTTGAACGAATTCGTATGGAAGACGGCGTAGTGTACTGCTAGCTGGAGAAGCGGGCAAGCGGGAGCGCGGGCAGAGAGCGCCTGACACAAAGCCGAGCCAGGAATTTGCTTTTAATCTCTTCACTGTAAAATGAGCCACAACCCCTGCAGGATTGTGGGATACTCTGCGCGGCGTTGCGGCAGGCGCGTTATGCGAAAAATCGAAAGGAGATTGATCCAGCAAACCTTTCATGTCCGCGACACAGGATGAAACAGCATTTGAGGCGCAACGTGTGCCCCGGCGAAGATGGTTTATCGCCTGTTTGCTCGGCTTCGGAATCCTCGTTAACTACTTCGATCGCGTAAATCTTTCCGTTTCAAAAGACGCGCTGAATGCGGCCTTTGGCATTTCCGCAGTCGCCTTCGGTTATTTATCGAGCGCCTACAACTGGACCTACGCGGCGCTCCAGCTTCCCTCTGGACTTTTGCTGGACAAGTTTGGCGTCCGGCGCGTCGGCTGGATGAGCACGTTTATCTGGTCGGTGGCGACGTTTGGCGCGGCGCTTTCCACTGGGATTGTGGGCTTTTTCTCGGCGCGGTTGCTTTTGGGAATCGGCGAGGCTCCGACGTTTCCCGCGAACTCAAAAGCCATCGGCTACTGGTTTCCAAACCAGGAACGAAGCCTAGCCACCGCGATTTTTGATTCCATGGCCAAATTTTCGTCCGCGATTGGCGTGCCCCTGATTGGCATTTTGCTTCTGCATTTTGGCTGGAGATGGAGTTTCGCCGCGACGGGATTCCTCAGCCTTCTCTTCTTTGGTTTGTTTTATGCCTACTACCACAACCCGAGCGAGGACAAAGGGCTTTCGGATGCGGAGCGCGAATTCATCGCAAAGGGCGGAGCGCAGCCGGAAGATCGAGCGACAGCCGCCAAGGGAGCGCCGCTCTGGTATTTGCTGCGGCAAAGGCGCGTCTGCGGACTGGCGTTAGGATTCGCCGGTTATAACTATACGTTCTATCTCCTGCTGACCTGGTTGCCTTCGTATTTCCTGGCGGTCCATCACGTCGACTTGTTTCATTCGGTGGTTTACACGAGCGTGCCCTGGTTGTTCGCGACACTGACCGACCTGGTGATTGGCGGGTGGATGGTCGACGCGTTGATTCAGCGCGGGTGGAACGCGGTTCGCGTTCGCCAAGCGGTTTTGATCGGAGGGACCGCGCTTGGGTTGGGAATCCTTGGCGCTGCGCGTACGGAGAGCGCAGCCGCTGCGCTCTTCTGGATCAGCCTTTCGATCGGAGGATTGTCGGCCGCGTCGCCTGTAGGATGGTCAATCCCTTCGCTGATTGCTCCAAAGGAGAGCGTGGGCACCGTTGGCGGGATCCTGAATTTCAGCAATCAACTTGCGGGGATTGCTGCGCCGATCGTGACGGGCTACGTCGTGCAGATCACGCATTCTTTTGAGTGGGCGTTCATCGCGGCCACGGTGACTCTTGTGCTCAGCATCATGGCTTATATTTTTCTGCTCGGGCCCATGACGCCCGTGCCGGAACCAGCATGAAAGAGAAAAACCCTAAGCGCTCAATGGCGGGTGCCTGCAGGGTAATCCTTTGTGGCTTTCGTTCTGGCGTTGTAAACCTCGAAGCTGCCATCCGGCGAAGCACTTAGTTTGATGTAGTTGCCCGCGTCCGGACCTGGAATATTGGCAATGAAAGAGGCAGCCACGTTGTGCGCTTCGCCGCCTTCGTTTGAATAGTGAAGCTGCCAAAGTGCTTCGAGGCGAGGCGATTTCTCGATCGTGTCCCATACAGAGGGAGAACCGCCCTTTGTAGCGCCGTTGTCCATGATGGCGACGCGCGGCGCGATGCCATCCACAAGCTCGGGACTGTCGCTCTGAAGCCATCCGTGATGGGAAACGATGAAGATGTCGATCTTACCGAGCTTGTTAACGGGACACATCAGTTCCCTTTCCTTGTCCTTGGTCAGATCGCCCAAATCCAGAATACGCAGCTTGCCAAATGTAAAAAGCACGCCCAGAGAGCGGGCATTTTCCGTGCGATCCGCGGGACCTGGCGCGGAAGTGTTGCAAATCGGATTTTCAGCTCCCGCGCCGGGCAGTGGTTTTTCGATTAAGGCGCCGTCTGCGCTTATGACTTTCGTCTCGATGCCCGGGATCGGCAAATCTTCTCCGGGTTTGGCGATCATGCGTTTGTTATGTTCTTTAACCAAAAGAGCTTGATAGGCGTTCCAAGCTTCCTCGGTAGCCGCGTCCGTAGGTTCGCGGTTCACTCCATGGTCGATAAAAGTTCCTATCGGGATTTTGGCGGCGAGCTGTGGGACTCCGCCGGTATGATCCGCGTGATAGTGCGTGAGAAGCACGAAATCAATCTTCGAAATCCCAGCTAACTTTGCCGCAGCGACGATGCGATCCGCATCCCGGTCATTGTTGCTGGGCCACCCGTGTCGATCAGCAGTGACTTCCCTGCGGGTGTGACGAAGAGCGTGGCTTGGCCGCCTTCGACATCGACAAAATAATTTGCAGTGGCTTGGCGCTCATGGCCGGTGGTGTAGCGACCACGCGAGATCAATTCAGGGCAATAAATCAAAAAATGCCGCGATCAGAAAGCCACCTCGCATGAAATGGCGCGGCGCCGAGCTCCGAAGGCAATTGCTTTGCATATTCCTTACTCCTTGTCTTCTTCTGGAGGCTTGCCCGTCATGACCTTTGCGGACTCGACTAGCGCTCGCGTCGCGCCAGTCGAGATTCCGCCATCCACAAGCAGTGTCTGCCCCGTGATGTATCGGCTGGATTCCGCTGCAAGAAACACGACCGCGGCATCCAAATCCTGTGGTTGTCCGGGACGCTTCACGGGAATCCGGTCGCAAAGATAATCGACCCATTCTTTGTTTTCGTAAAGAACCTTGTTTTGTTCCGTGCGAACCACCCGGGCGCGAGACAATTCACAGTGACGCCGAATTTGCCCAGTCGTCAGCGAGGCTCATCGTCAATTGCTTAATGCCGCCTCTGCTGGCGCCATAAGGTGCGAGTCCCGCATAGCCTGCGACGCTGGTGACGGAACCGATGTTGATGATGCGTCCATAGCGGCGGACGATCATGCCCCGCGCGACGGCTTGCGGACAAAAAAGCTCCCGCGAAGATTCGTATCGAGAATCAAGTTCCAGTCTTCCCAGGTAACGTCGAGCGCGGGCTTGCGGACGTTGCAGCCGGCATTGTTGACGAGAATGTCTACATGGCCGAACATTGCTTCAGCGTCAACTACCATTTTTTCGATGCTATCGTGCCGGCGGACGTCGAGTTCGCAGGAAAAGACACGGCGCCCGAGCGCTTTTACTTCCGCTTCGAACCGCGCCAAGCGGCTGACGTCGCGGCTCGTGAGAACGAGATCCGCGCCGGCTTTCGCGAGGGCGCGCGCCATGTATTGGCCGAGCCCGCGGCTCGTACCCGTAATGATCGCGACGCGCCCGCCAAGATCAAAAAGACCATCGCTCACAGAGCGCTCTCCGGAGTGAGAATAATTTTCATTATGTTGGGCTCGCGGGCATACAGCCGTTCGAACCAGCGCGGGCCTTCTTCGAGCGGAGCGATCGCCGTGATCAAGGGCTTGACCTGAATCACGCCGCTGGCCAGAAGTTCAATCGCGCGCGGATATTCGCCTGCGGAAGCGCAGGAGCCCTGAAGGCGGATTTGACGCGTGACGACTTTTTGCAAAGGCAGTGTGACCTCCGGCGAAATGTTGCCGACCAAAACGACTGTGCCTCCCTTGCGAAGGCTGTCAATGGAGGCTTTCACGGTTTCGTTTCTGCCCACGGCTTCGATCGCCAGATCAACGCCGACGCCTCCAGTGAGCTGCAGCACTTGTTCGACTATATCCGTGTTCGACGACAAAACAGCTGTTGCGCCGGCCTGTTGAGCGAGTTTGAGCCGAGTGCTGTCCACATCGGCGACAAAAATTCGCAAACATCCAGCGGAACGCAACGCTTGCAGAGTGAGCAGCCCGATCATGCCCGCGCCGAGCACCAGTGCGGAGCTGCCGGTTGTGACCGGCGCTAAGGAAACGCCGTGAAGGGCGACGGACACGGCCTCAAGCATCGCTGCTTCCGCAAACGAAAGATTTTCCGGCAAACGATAAAGGATGCGGGAAGGAACGGCAACGTATTCCGCAAAGGCGCCGGGGCGGCAAAACTCGGCGCAGGAGACACCCAGAACTTGGCGGTGGTCGCAGAGATTCACTTCGCCGCGGCGGCAGTTATTGCAAGCGCCGCAGAAAATGGTCGAGTCGAATGTGACTCGGTCGCCTTCTGCGAAGCCGGTTACTCCGTGGCCCAGCGCGGCGATAGTTCCGGCGGCCTCGTGTCCCATGACAATTGGCGGAATGCGGCGGCCGGAGGAGCCGTCGTAACCGTGTACATCGCTGCCGCAGATTCCGCAGGCAGCCACGCTGATCAGGACTTCTCCGTCCCCCGGCACGGGATCGGGAAGTTCGGCAATCTCTAAATGCTTGTACTCCGAAAGCAAAAGAGCTTTCACGAGGGACGACGATCCTTTTTAAAGCGAGACTCCTCGCTTCCACGGAATAAAATCATCCTGACCGAGCAGCTCCGCTTTTGTGCGCGCTTGCCCGCTCGCGACACCGATGACGCGTTCAAGAATCGCTTCGCCCATTTTATCGATGGTGGTCTCGCCGGTGATGATGCCGCCGGTGTCGATGTCGATGATGTCTGACATGCGTTGCGCGAGATTCGAGTTTGTCGCGATTTTCAGAACCGGGGCAATTGGATTTCCCGTGGGCGTGCCCAATCCTGTGGTGAACAGCACCACATTTGCGCCCGCTCCTACCTGCGCCGAAACGGATTCCACGTCGTTGCCCGGCGTGCAATGCAGGTTCAATCCCGGCTCCGTCGCATATTCCGGATAGTCCAGAGCGGCAGTGACAGGAGACGTGCCGCCCTTCTTCGCCGCGCCCGCGGACTTCATTGCATCAGTCAGCAAACCATCTTTGATATTCCCCGGCGAAGGATTCATCTCGAAGCTCGCGAATACGGCTTTGGCGCGGGCGGCGTAATCTCTCATGAGCTTCGCGAAACGGTCTGCCACTTCCTTGCGGACACATCGATCGATCAATTGTTGTTCCACCCCACACAGCTCAGGAAACTCCGACAGAATGCCTTTGCCACCGAGTGCGGCGACAATATCGGCTGCGTGGCCGATCGCGGGATTTGCGGAGAGTCCAGAAAAACCATCGGAACCGCCGCATTGCAAAGCGAGGGTGAGTTTCGATAATGGCGCGGATTGCCGCGTAATTTTGTCCGCCTCGACCATGCCGAGAAACGTTTCGCGGATGGCGCGGCTTAGCATCGCGGCTTCCGAAGGGCTTTTCTGCTGTTCAAAGATGAGAATGGGCTTTTTGAAATTGGGGTCGCGCCGCTTGACTTCCTCGAGGAGCACGGAAACCTGGGCGTGCTGGCAGCCGAGGCTCAAGACGGTGGGCCGGCAACATTCGGATGATGAATGTAACCCGCCAGCAGCCCGCAAAGGTTTCTCGGCGTCTTCGTGCGTGCCGCCGCAGCCGGCCTCGTACAGAAACTTGATGCCGTCGATGTTTTGAAAGACTTTGGGGGCGGCGCTCGCTCGCTGGATTTCGCCGAATGCGGCCTTCTTGAGTTCTTCCGATTTTCCTTCGCGATAGAGACGAGCCAAGTCCGGCGACCTGGCTGCGGTAAATTTGAGGAGCTGCGAAGCCCAATTCCTCTTCAAACGCCTGCTTCAAGACGGCGAGGTTGCGGTTTTCGCAGAAGACGAGGGGAAGAACGAGCCAGTAATTACGCGTGCCGACTTGACCATCATCCCGGTGGAAGCCAAGAAAAGTTTTGCTCGACCAAGAAGAGACATCAGGATAAGCCCAGTGCACGCGGGCCGATTCCTGGTTCGTGAAAAGAGGCGGCGGCGTGCCGGATGTCTAGTGTTCTATAGCAAATCGCCGCGGCGGAGATTCTCGACCGCTTTGCCCACTAGGAGGCCGTACATAATAATATCGCCGTCCGC
The DNA here is from genome assembly GCA_963753745.1 of uncultured Acidobacteriota bacterium. Lineage (GTDB taxonomy): Bacteria > Acidobacteriota > Terriglobia > Acidiferrales > UBA7541 > Acidiferrum. The sequence goes on along the minus strand of CAVWDX010000031.1, from coordinate 4,613 downwards.
CATCGACATCTTGCGTGAGGAATTTATGTTTGGCGGGCACATCGGAAAGCAAGGTGTAATCATTCCCCAGGAAACTTATAGTTTCGCCCTTGCGCAAATTTGCGAGTGCCACGAGGACATTATCCCGCGCGTCGATCCTCAGAACCCTTTCTTGCGTTGAGCCATTCCCCGACATTGGCGCTCCACCTTTTCGAAGGTCCGTACCTCATTCTATCCGGGTCATTCCGCACAAGCCAGAGCGGTTGAGGTGCGACTCCGGGCAGCGGACGAGTATGCTTCAGCTTGCGAGCGCGCGGAGTTCACACCTATAATTCGAATTCGTACTTGCGGCCCGCGCAACGGAAGAAGCTCGGAGGAATCGTGCCCGTCGGAACTGCGTTTCATGAGCGAAACGCTTGCGCTTTGCGAGAGCCTGAATTACCGCGAATGGTCGGGCTATTACACCGTCAGCGTGTACGAGATGCACCACGAGCACGAGTACAATGCCATCCGAAATTCCGCTGCGTTAATCGACATTTCACCCCTCTTCAAGTACCGCATCACCGGAAGCGACGCCACGCGGTTTGTAAATCGCGTGATTTCGCGAGACATAAATAAGGTCGCGATCGATCAGGTGATCTACTGCTGCTGGTGCGATCCGGAAGGAAAAGTGATCGACGACGGAACAATCACACGACTCGGGGAAAACGAGTATCGCTGGACTGCCGCGGACCCGAGCTTGCGATGGTTTCAGCAAAATGCCCTCGCGCTCGACGTGAATATCGAAGGACATTCCCAGCAGGTCGCGGCGCTCGCGCTACAAGGGCCAACTTCGGCAAAACTGCTGCATGCCGCGACCGACGCGAACGTGGCCAACCTAAAATATTTTCGAGTGACGCGCGGACAAATCGCCGGCGTCCCCGTGGACATTTCGCGGACGGGATATACCGGCGATCTGGGATTTGAGATTTGGATGCCGTGGAAGGACGCAGGGAAAGTGTGGGATGAGCTGATCAAGAAAGGTTAGCGTCCGACATTCATCCCGCGGGGATGCTCGCGCTGGACATTGCGAGGATCGAAGCTGGGTTGATTTTGATCGAAGTGGATTATACCTCGAGCAAGAAGGCGCTGATTGCAACGCAGAAATATTCGCCGGCGGAGATCGGACTCGGAAAGCTGGTGGACTGAGGAAAGACAATTTTGTCGGCCGCGAGGCCCTTGCGCGGGAAAAGAAGAAGGGCGGCGCGGAGCGGCGGCTCGTCGGCCTGGAAATCGATTGGAATGAGGTCGAGGCGCTCTACGACAAAATGGGTATGGCGCCTCAGGTGCCGAGTGTTGCGTCGCGCACGGCAGTGCCCGTCTATCGCAACGGGAAGCAAGTGGGTAAGGCAACGTCGACGGCTTGGTTTCTGACGCTAAAAAAAATGATCGCGCTGGCCTGCGTGAACCGCGACCACACCTCCGTCGGAGCAACACTGAATATCGAATTTACGGTCGAAGCGGTCCGCCACACCGTTTCGGCAAAAGTAGTCGCGCTGCCATTTTTCAATCCGGCGAGGAAAACATCCGTTCCGGTGATTTAGCCCGCTCAGTGAGACTTGGCGAAGATCTCTTCCTTTGTAAATAGCCCGTCCAAAAATGTTCTGCCCAGGAGTTTGCCGCGCAGGATTACGGCGCGAATTTTCTGCGTATTGTATATGTCGGCTAGGGGGTTGGCATCGAGAAGCAGAAGATCGGCGAACTTGCCATTCTCGACTGTACCCTGGGTTTGCTGCTTGCCTAAGAATTCCGCGGGCAGTTTCGTTGCAGCTTCGAGCGCCTGCATGGGAGTAAGTCCTGCCTGAACCAGCAACGCGAGTTCTTCGTGCAAGCTGGAGCCGGGAAAAACAAACGGAGCCGTGGTGTCCGTGCCAGCCATTATGGGAACTCCGGCGGCATTCATTTTGCTGACGATTCGTAGGGATGCCTGCATGAGACTGGTTCGCAACGCGAACTCTGGGGGCGTCGCTCCCTTGTCTCGCTCGCGTGCCCCCTTTTCCCAATTCGCGAGAGTCTGCAACGGAATATATTTGCGTCGAGAATCGCGCGATGGATCGGTCTCGGGCGTGGGATAGGCGTCGTTGCGCAGCAGGATCAGCGTCGGAACTTGCCAGGTTTGGTTGCGGATGAATTTTGCAATAAGCCCAGCGGCCTGCTCATCCGAATAACTTTCGAGCAGCTCACGCTGCCAGGCAAGCTCGCGTTCGCGGGATTGGCCGGTGGTTCCCTTCTTGGGACCCGCGGCGAATTGTTTGCGGATGAGGAGAGGTTCATCGCTTGAACAAGCGCGCAGCACGCCAGTGAGATGCTCGATGCTTTTCTGCCCCGCGTCGGAGGCTTCGAAGCAGTTACGCGATCAGGAACGTGGCCGACAAAAGTGATGTGCTCGCGGCGGCAGACGCTTGCGATGGCGAAGTAGGCTTCGCGGCCTAGATTTGATTGCACTTTGATGAAATCAGCGCCGCGCGAAATCAGCGAGTGGACATCCGCGGCGGCTTCCGCCGAATTGGTGACGACCAAGGAGGGCTGAAAAAACGGCGGGCTTCCGTCGAGATAGGGCCCGGCAAAGAAAATTCGCGGAGCCTGAAGCTGGCCTTTCTCTATTTCGTGCCGAAGAGCAATCAGCGAAGTCAAGATTGCCGCCCATATCGCGGACCGTGGTGATGCCGTTCGCGAGCAGGAGCGGAAGGATGAATTCGCGGCTCCCCGTAGGTTCGCCGGCGCCCGTGAGATGGGCATGCATGTGAACAAGCCCGGGCATAAGAAATTTTCCCGTAGCATCGAGAGTCTTCGTGCGGCGAGGGATGAAGAGAGATCTGACGGCCCGATAGCGGCGATTTTCTCGCCAGAGATGAAAACTGTCATGTCGGGCCTGGGAGCTGCGCTTGTGGCGTCGATAAGGGTGACATGAACGATTGCGAGCGATGGGGGCGGAGTCGAAGAACACGAACAGATACTGATAGCGGCAAATAGAAACAGGAGCGCGTGCCCGGGAGGGCGTATGTCAAGCGTGGGACCGGCGCTTCGGCTGGTGTCTTGATTCGGGAAAGTTGGCGGCTGAACATCATTCCACGAGCCGGTTATATTTTTTGAGGACTGCGCGAAGTTTATCGTGCGGAAGCGCGATGGCCTTGTGATTTTCAATGCCGGTCATGGTCTCAGCGGCGATCATGGCGTTGATTACGGCTTCCTCGGTGGCTTGGACGGTGGCGGTGAACATGGGATCGAGCCAATCGTTGGGGAGCATTTGGAGAAGAATGACATGATCGGTGGCTTCGCCGTTGGGATTGGCGGTGGAGAAGGCGATGAAGATGTCGCCGGAGCCGTTGCCGGAAGTGCTGCCATCGCGGCCGAGGCCGAGAGAAACGCGGCGGGCGAGGCGCTTGAGTTGGTGCGGCAGAAGCGGAGCGTCAGTGGCGACTACGACGATGATTGAGCCGCGCTCGGCTTCGCCGAAGGAAGCGGAGGCGTAGGCCGGATCTTCAGGGATTTCCTTACCGACGGGGACTCCGGCGATGATCAGATTCTGGCGGCGGCCATAATTGCACTGGACTAGGACGCCGACCGTGTAGTCGACGCCCTTGATTTCGACGCGGCGCGATGAGCTGCCGATGCCGCCTTTGAATTCGTTGCAAATCATTCCCGTGCCGCCGCCGACGTTGCCTTCTTCGACGGGGCCCCCGTGCGCGGAGTCAATGGCGTGAAACGCATCTTCCGGCTTGACGTGAAAACCATTGATATCGTTCAGCCAGCCGTCCCAGGTTTCGGCGACGACGGGGAGCGACCACCAGTAACCGGTAGGATCGGGCTGGCCGTGATTGACGCGCCATTGGATGATGGCATCGCGAACGACGCCGACGCTGTGGGTGTTGGTGATCATCACGGGACCTTCGAGAAAGCCGGATTCTTCGACCCAAGTCGTGCCGGTCATTTCGCCGTTGCCGTTGAGGGACCACCATCCGGCGAAGACGGGATTGGTCATCGATTCTTTTCCGCGAGGAAGAACTGCGGCTACGCCCGTGCGGACGGGACCTTTGCCGATTTGGAGCTTGCCTTCGCCGGAAATGAGCGTGGTGTCGCCAACGGCGACGCCGGCGACGTCGGTAATGGCATTCAGCGGGCCGGGAGCGCCGTCGAAAGGAACGCCTAGATCGCGAGCGCGAGGCTTTACCGAAGTTTTGTCCTGCGCCGGAAGCAAGGATGCAACGATGAGGCTCGCCCAAAACAGGATTGCAAACCTAGAAGAAGAATGGCGCATGGCAGAGGAGTCTCCTCAGTTAAATAAACCAATGTCCCTGGATAAAATTAAGATATGGCGGCACATTAATCTGGAAACACTTTCGCGAGCGCTGATGCAAGCGCGCCTGCTATGCTCGCCGATTCCTCGGGCTTAATGATGAAAGGAGGCGCGAGAAGAATGTGATCGCCGGTCGTACCGTCAACACAACCTTGCGTTGGATATGTTAAAACACCCTCTTCCATCGCAGCTGAGCGAATTCTTTCGGCAACAGCTTCAGAGGGATCGAACGGCGTCCGCGCTGATTTGTCGCGGACGAATTCGATGCCGAGGAGCAGACCGAGCCCGCGAATCTCGC
>CAVWDX010000030.1:0-162054 GCA_963753745.1 uncultured Acidobacteriota bacterium | reverse complement strand
TGGGGCTGGGGAGATTCGAACTCCCGACAAACGGTTTAGGAAACCGTTGCTCTATCCATCTGAGCTACAGCCCCACTCTTCCACATTGTAATACGTTCCGCGCGCTTCGCATCCAGGCCCTTTGGCTGGACTTCACGAAGCTCCCCGCGGGCCGCCCGGCGGCGTAAACAGAATCGCCAGCGCCTAGGGCTGCAAACCTGGCGCCACTTTTGCAATCCGCAAGCTCTTGAAAATCGTCGGCCAGTATTCTTTCAAGAGGTTGTTCGCTGCGCCGAATCCGATTCGCAAGCCGTACCGTTCAAAAGTTTTCCCCGCCGTTCGTTCCGAATCCGGAAGGTACGTGTTTGCCAGTCCCTCGGCCGCCAGCGGCCCCAAAGTGCCCGGCCAGTTAAACGATTCGCTTCCGGCATCGGTTCGAATCACCAGTGCCCGGCGCAGCGCGTATCCGGCTCGTGCCCAGAACCCGCCATTCAGTTTCACAAAATATCGCGGATCATCATGCAACAACGCTGGAAGCAAAAACGTCCCCAAAAAATGGCTGGAGGCGCCGCTGGCCATCGACGAACCGAATCGCTTTCCGTAACCTTCGCCGCCTTGTCCATAGCCAGGCAGCGTCCCACGCGCTTCGCTAATGCCCGCGGAGGCCGCCGAACTGAGAAGTTGCGGCGGCGCAGTGCTCGTGCTCAGGAAGAGCTTAAATTTCTGGGTGGAAGTCAGTGGCCCGGGTGCAGTTGCCAGCTCAGGATAAAAGTACGACTTTCGGGTGATCAGCCCCAGCGGAGTCTGCCAGGCATTTTTCTGTTGTTTCTGTGCGGTGGCGTGTTGGCTCTGCTTGGGTGCCGGCGCGTCCGGCAGGTCCGCACGCTCCGGCTTCTGCTGCGCCATCGCTTTTTGGCTGACGAAGAGCGTCAACGCCGTTGCCAGCAGAATCTGGGTCCGCGAGTTCATCCTGGCAATCTTAGCACGGGCTCTTGAATGCTCGTCATCAGCCAAATGGCCATGGTTTTCTTGCTCTGCGATCCGCGTTGCTCCTTCGAACAGCACTTACAACTGTCCCGTGCTATCATCAATCCCGCTTCTTTACCCAGCCCTGCCGAATTGGAGATCGTCATGAGCCGTACAGTCCGCATAATTGCCATCGTCGTCGCCGTTTTGGTCCTTCTTGTCGTCATCGCCCCGTTTCTGATTCCCGTGGACAAATTCCGCCCCACCATCGAAGAAAAGGCTTCCCAAGCCCTCGGCCGCAAGGTGCAGTTTGGCAATCTAAGTCTTTCTTTGATCAGCGGCTCGCTCTCTGCGGAGAGTCTTTCCATTGGCGACGATCCAAAGTTCAGCCCATCGCCATTTCTCACCGCTAAATCGCTCAAAGTGGGCGTCGAAATCATTCCGCTCATCTTTAGCAAGACTCTAAACGTCACCGGCATCACCATCGAGAGTCCCCAAGTCACTCTGCTTCACAATCCAGCGGGTCAGTGGAATTATTCTTCGCTCGGCGGCGCCGCCGCTAAGCCTGAACAAAAGCAAGCCGCAACCTCGCCAGCCGATCTGTCCGTTCAGAAATTCACTCTCAACGATGGCAGCATCATCGTTGGCTCCACTAGCTCACAGAAGCGCAGCACGTATGACCACGTGAATATCGTGGCCTCCAACTTTTCCATGACCTCCAAGTTTCCCGTCACGATCACGGCCGATCTTCCTTCGGGCGGAAAATTCAAGCTCGACGGAACGGCCGGCCCGATCGATCAAGAAGATGTTTCACTCACTCCTCTTAATGCCAAGCTCGATGTAACCTCGCTCAATCTCGCCTCTACTGGCTTCGTGGATTCTTCCGCTGGCCTCGGCGGCCTTCTCGATCTCACCGCCGATCTCTCCTCGCAAAATGGCGGAGCGGAAACCAAAGGCAACGTCAAGATCTCCAAGGCTCTGTTCATTGCCGGAGGGTCCGCCGCCGGTGTTCCCGTGACCGTCGATTTCGATACCAAATACAATCTGCGCAAGAGCACCGGGGTCCTCGAGCCCTCGACGCTCAAGATTGGCAGTGCTGCCGCGCATCTCACTGGGACCTACGACACGGCTGGGGAAGCCACAGTCGTCAACATCAAGCTCGACGCCAAGGATATGCCCGCGAAGGATCTCGAGGCTTTTCTCCCCGCGCTCGGCATCATTCTTCCAAAGGGAACTTCTCTTCAGGCTGGTACGCTGAGCGCTAATCTGAATCTAGCTGGTCCTTTAAACAAGCTGATTACTACCGGGAACGTCGGTCTCTATAACGGCAAGCTTGCGGGGTTCGATCTTGGCTCGAGAATGAGTTCGATTGCTTCGCTCGCGGGGATCAAGAGCGGCAAGGATCTGGATATCGAAAAACTCACCACCAATCTCCGCATGGCGCCGAATGGCCTCCAGGCGGAAAATTTCCTCGCCGTGATTCCTTCGGTTGGCAACCTTGTCGGGGCGGGCACGGTCGACTCCAAAAACAATCTTGATTTCAAGATGGCAGCCACACTCACAAGCACGCTTGGCGGCGTCGGAAGCCCTGTTTCTGACCTTGGCGGCCTTCTCGGCAAAGCGTCAGGAGGCGGCGGCTGCAAGAGCGGCACGACCGTTCCTTTCCTGATTCATGGCACGACCGCGAATCCCCAATTTATTCCGGATGTCGGCGGACTAGCGGCGGGAATGCTCAAATCGCAGCTCGGCTGCGCCGCCGGTCTCGGCTCTGGCGCGACAAAAGGAGCCGCGCAAACTCCTGCCGACGCCATCAACAGCCTCGGCGGCCTCTTCAAAAAGAAAAAGCCGCCGCAGTAATTCGATGCGCGCGCCTGGCAGTGGCCGTGACATGGGCCACTGCAGAGAAGAGTTGAGAAGCGGAGCCATAACTTTGCTTTTCAATTTGGATTCGGGGATCGCTCGCGATCATTCGTAACGCAAAGCCACTATGGGGTCGACGCGCGACGCGCGGCGAGCCGGGAGAAACGCTGCGATTCCGGCTATGAGAAGCATCAACCAAATTGCAAACCCGAGGCTCACTGGATCAGTTGGCTTTACCCCCCAGATTGTTCCGTGAATTATCTGCGCTGCCGGAACAAGAGCGCCCAAGCCAAACACTATGCCTATGCACACTACTCGCATCATTCCGCCAAGGAACATGCGGAACACATCGCCTCGTTCTGCGCCCAGGGCCATCCGTATTCCGATTTCGCGCGTCCTTTCCGCTGCGGCATACGACGTCACTCCGTAGACGCCAATCATCGCGAGCAACCCGACGAACAGACCGAACGTCGTCGCAATCACGTTTTCAATTAATGTGACGTTGCTGAATTCGCCGCGGGCGGCGCGAGAATAGTTGCTTTAGCCGATTCATGATTCACCCGGCGCTAAGACGGAAGTAACAGCTTCGAACATTCCTTCAGTGCTGCCACTCGCACCGCAACGCGACTCTGAGAATCTCCCGGCTCTCGCGGACGGTCTCGACGCGTCATTTCCATCACAACGCGTCACTCCTGGTGCAACGCCGAAATGGGATCCACGCGCGCCGCGCGCCGCGCGGGAATGTAAGTCGCGAACATCGTCACCATGAGAATGGCGAGCGGGACGATGAAGTAGAGCCATGGCTCGCGAAAGTGAAGACCATAGAATATTCCATCGAACAGTTTTGGCAGCGGCAGCGACAACGCGAGTCCGATCGTCCCTCCGATCGCAGCCATTTTCAATCCCTCCCGCAAGACCATACGCAGCACGTCCGGCGTTCGGGCTCCAAGAGCCATGCGGATCCCGATTTCGTGCTTTCGTTGGCCCACGGAGTAGGCAACAAGCCCGTAAATTCCAATCGCCGAGAGGATCAACGCCAACATGGCGAAGCTGCCCAGTATCCGCACGAATACTGGGTTACCCTGCTTCTGTCGTTCGATCACTTGGGCCATACTCATCACCCCGTCCAGCGGAAGTTCAGGGTCCACTTGGCCAACCGCATTTCGCAGAGTAGAGGAAAGACTGCTCGGATCGGTGTCCGTCCGAATTATGAGCGAGAAAGAACTCACGGGCCGCTGTAGGAAGGCTTCGTAGACTTCGGGGTCGTCGCGTGTTAATTCGGAATGGGTTTTGACGTTGCCAACAACTCCCACAATTTCGCTCCACTCCGGCTTCGCGCCGCTCACATCCAGGCGAATCTGCTGACCTAGCGGTTCTTGATCATTCAGATGGCGATGCACAAACTCTTGGTTAACCAGGACCACGCGGGGGGCCGAGGCGGTATCCATCTCGGTGAATGTCCGGCCGTGAAGCACAGGGATACCCACCGCTCGAAAGTAATCGACAGACACAACCACATCACGTGTTTGGAGCCGTTTGTTCTCAGGCAAATCAGGCTGGCCCTTGATTTGGAGAGCGACGCTTGCCAGTCCGGATGCGGGCAATTCGGAAGCAGCGGCGACCGCTTCGGAACCCGGAATGTGTCGGAGGCGGGGAAGCAGATCCTGGATAAACTGGATCCGTTGAGCGGCGTCCTTGTAGCGAGCCTCATCAAGACTCACGTTGCCGGTGAGGAGATGGTCGGAGCGGAAGCCGAGATTCTGATGCTCAATTAGGAAAATCCCGCGCACAAGCAGCCCGGTTCCAATCAGGAGAATCATAGCCAGCGCGATCTCACCAGTGACCATGAAAGTCCGGAGGCGGCTATGCGAACGGCTCGGCGAAGCTGCGCGACTTTCGTTTTTCAGACTTGTGTTCACTTCGGTCCGCGACGCGCTCAGTGCCGGCGCGAGGCCGCACAGCACAGCGCAAACCAGCGAGACACCAAGGGCAAAGAGCAAAACGTTCCGGTCGAGGCTCAATGGCACGACGCTGATTGCTTCGTTGAACGTCATCTTTGCCCGGACTAATTCAATGCCCCAATACGCAAGCAAGAGCCCCGCACCTCCGCCGAGAAACGCAATGATCAAGTTTTCGGTCAGCAATTGCCGAATAATGCGCAGCCGACCGGCTCCGAGAGAGATGCGGATGGCCAACTCCTTTCTGCGACCCTCCCCGCGCGCCAAGAGCAGCCCGGCCACGTTGGCGCAGGCGATCATCAGAACAAACCCTACCGTGGTCATCAAGATAGCCAGGGCGCTACGAATACCGAAATCGTAGACCAGGAAATCCGGCAGCGTGCGCACCGCGGCGCCCCAGCCTTTTTCGGTCTCGGGAAAATTTTCCTCGGCGCGGCGGGCAAGTGTGATCAGCTCAGCCCGCGCCTGCTCGATGGTCACGGAGGGTTTTAGCCGCGCGAATAGATACAAGGAATGGTCCTTGTGCGCGTCCGCGGTTTGATCTGCTGCGGTCAACACCAGCGGAGTCCACAGTTGCGGCGTGAAACCCAGAAGGTGAAAACTCTCGGGCATCACACCGATCACCGTATAGTCTTCACGGTTTAGCCGGATGGTGCGGCCGATGAGCGAAGCGTCGGAACCGAACTGTCGCTCCCAGAGATCGTGGCTGAGAATGACGAGGTGGTCGCGCCCCGGCTGGTCTTCTCCCTCGAAGAACGTGCGCCCGAACTGCGCGGAGACGCCCAACACGCTGAAATAATTGGGAGACACGGCCGCAGAGAGCAGCGCCACTGGTTGTCTCTGAGACGTCAAACTAACGGGGCGATATTCATCCGCAGCGGCCATGTCAATGAAAACGTGGTTTGCTTCGCGCCAGGCGAGGTAATTGGGCGCGGAGACAGGAGTAGCGTCGGATTGGAAACCTTGCGTCGGGGTGACGGAAGTAATCACCGCCACACGTTCGGGGTCGCGACCCGACGGACGCCGCAGCAGGAAAGCGCTCACGAGACTAAACATCGTAGCGTTCACGGCGATACCAAGCGCCAGTGTCAGGACCTCCACAATCGTGAAACCAGGATTCTTGCGCAGTGTGCGCAAACCGAAGCGAAGGTCTGCAAGAAAGCTCTCGATCGAGGGCCATTGCCAGACTTCGCGGCTGTCTTGTTCGATCAGGGTGACATTTCCAAATTCGCGGCGGGCGGCGGCGGTGGCTTCTTTTCTGGGCATGCCGGAGGCGATGAGATCCTCGATCTTTTCTTCGAGGTGCTCTTGAATCTCAGCGGAAAGATCGTTGTAGAGTCGGCGACGCGAGAATAGCTGCTTCAGCCAGATGATTATTTTCATGATTCACCCGGCGCCAAGACGCGCGTGATGCCGTCGAGCATCTTTTCGAAACTCGAGACTTCCCGTTCCAAATGCTTTGAGCCGGCCGCGGTCAGTTTGTAGATTCGGACGCGACGGTTTGTGGAAGAGATACCCCATTCTGCTTTGACCAACTCTTCCTTGAGCAGACGCTGAAGAGCGGGATAGAGGGAACCTTCTTCGATTTGCAGGAGGTCGTTCGAGGTGCGCTTGATGTGCTGGACGAGAGCGTAGCCGTGCAGCGGCTGCCGCTTCAGCGTGCGCAGAATCATCATCTCCAAAGCACCGGGAAAGAGGTCTCGCTGTACGGGCTTTTTCATGGGCTGTTCCGGCCTTCCATTAAGGCCATGAGCGACGAGGCCTAGAGTAACATAGTGTAGTAAAGGTTTGCCGTCAAGCGCGATTTCTCAGCTTTCTTGCTCTCCTTATTCTCCTCACTCTTCTTGACTCCGCCGCAACTTCTGATTAGCCTCATGCGTCTACAAAAAGACGGTCTGGGGAACGTGGTTCTGAACAATTCCCGAAAAGGAGCTTGCATGCGTTCTGTCCTCGCGCGCCGGTGCCCGTTGGCACTCGCGTTTGCTGTAACTCTCCTCACTCTTCTTGCTATCGCCCCGCAATTGTTTGCTCAGGGCGGCGAGCCGGCATACTTCGCGATTCGCGGAGCAAAAATCGTCCCTGTGTCAGGACCGCCAGTGGAAGGCGCAACCGTGGTTGTGGCGCACGGTATTATCACCGCCATCGGCAAGGAAGTGGCCATCCCGCCGGACGCCTGGGTGATTGAAGGCAAGGGCCTCACGGTCTATCCCGGCCTGTTCGATTCATTCACCGATGTGGGCATTCCCGCCGCGCCCGCGGCACCTGGCGGCGGTGGCGAAGGCGGACCCCGCCGGCCTCAGCCGCAGGAAGTTTCGCGCGGACCCGAAGATCGTCCGGGAACGACTCCTTGGCGCAGCGCCGCCGATGAAGTGAACCTGAGCGACAAGCGCATCGAGTCGTGGCGGGATGCGGGATTCACGACAGTTGTCTCCGCGCCCAAGGGCGGAATGTTACCGGGACAAGCCTCCGTGCTCGATCTCGCCGGCGACCGCGCGAGCGAGATGGTCGTAAAGACGCCGGTAGCTATTCCGGTTTCGCTGGTGCCGAGCGGCGGCTTTGCAAATTTCCCAGGTTCGCTGATGGGCTCTCTCGCGTACGTGCATCAAGTATGGATTGACACGAATTGGAGCACCGCCGCACAGGCCATTTATGAAAAGAATCCGCGTGGAATGCCGCGGCCGCGCTACGACCGCACCGAGGCCGTGCTTGGCGAGGCGTTTGAGGATCACGCGCTCGTGCTGATTCCCGCGAACAACTCGGTCCAGTTGCGGCGCGCCCTCGAACTTGTGGACCTCTGGCAGTTGGACCAGGGAGGTCAGATGGATGCAGTGATCTACGGCGGACAAATGGCGTATGAAGTGGCGGATGAGATCGGCTCAAAAAAGGTGCCCGTGCTCGTGGATCTGAAGTGGCCGGAAGCGGAAAAAGATGCGGACCCCGACGATAAGCCCTCGCTCCGCACGCTGCGCTTCCGGCATAAGGCGCCTTCTTCGCCCGCGGCACTCGCCAAGGCGGGAGTGCAGTTTGCGTTTTACTCCGGAGGGATCACTTCGTCGAAAGACATCCTCAAAGCAGTGAAGAAATCCATCGACGCCGGGCTGGCGCCGGATGCCGCTTTGCGCGCGCTCACGCTGACGCCTGCGCAGATTTATGACGTTTCTGATCGGCTGGGCTCGATCGAGACCGGAAAGATTGCCAATTTAGTCGTGACGGACGGCGATCTATTCGCCGAAAAGACCAAGATCAAATTGGTTTTCGTGGATGGAGAGAGATTCGAAATACGAGAGCCGGAAAAGCCGAAGGAGCCTCCCAAAGGAAATATGTCCGGCAAGTGGAAACTCTCTTACACGACTCCAGAAGGTCCGGAAGAATCTACTGCCGACGTGGAGATGGGCAGCGACGGCTCTCTCTCCGGATCGCTGACCAGCAATCGAGGCACGGGCAACATCATCAGCGGTTATCTTAGCGCCGACAAATTCAGCTTTACCATCAACATCCTCATCGAAGGAAATCCTACCGACGTCGTTTTTACCGGCACGTTTGACGGCACCTCGCTGAAAGGCTCCATCGATGCCATGGGCTACAATCTGGAATTCACGGGCGTCAAGCCAATCGACCGCGCTGCAGCACAGGCCACTTCCGTCCTGGACTCTCGAAGAAGCAGGGATTCATCGGTTGCCGGGGGTGCACTGTGAGGTCTGTGTCCATGATGGTTAGCAAGATTTTGTGCGCCGCACTGGTTTGCGTCCTTTGTTCCATCGGATTTTCGCTTTTCGCCCATGCGGCGAATCCGCCAGACGCGGCTCCCGTGATTCTGATCCAAAACGCCACCATTCTTACCGTTTCCCATGGCACCATCGAGCATGGCTTCATCCTGATTAAGGATGGAAAAATCGCGGAAGTGGGCAAGTCCATCAAGGCGCCGAAAGATGCGCAGGTTTTCGATGCCGCGGGTCAGTACGTCATCCCCGGGATCATCGATTGCCATTCGCACATTGCCATTGACGGCAGCGTGAACGAAGGCAGCATCTCCGTTTCCTCGATGGCCAATACCGCTGATGTTCTGAATCCCGATGACATAGACATCTACCGCGACCTCGCCGGAGGCGTCACGGTGGCGAATATCTTGCACGGCTCCGCCAATCCCATCGGCGGACAGACCATCGTCATCAAGCTGCGCTGGGGCCAGCCAGCGTCGAAACTTCCCTTTGAAGGCGCGGTTCCCGGGATCAAGTTCGCTCTGGGCGAAAACCCCAAGCGTTCCGGTTTCAGCGTCCCGGGACAGTCCAAGCGTTACCCTGCAACTCGCATGGGAGTCGAAGAGACGATTCGAACCGCGTTTGCGGAAGCGCGCGACTACAAGAAATCATGGGATGACTACGACAAAAAGGTTGCCGCCGGCGACAAGGACGCGATCCCGCCGCGCCGCAATCTTCAGCTCGACCCGCTCGTCGAAGTGCTCGAAGGTAAGCGCTACGTCCATGCGCATTGTTACCGCGAAGACGAAATTCTGATGCTGCTGCGCGTGGCCAAGGAATTTGGTTTCAAGGTCCGAACCTTCCAGCATGTGCTGGAAGGCTACAAAGTGGCCGACGAAATTGCGGCATCCGGAGCGGGAGCCTCGACGTTCTCCGATTGGTGGGCCTACAAAGTAGAAGCCTTTGATGCGATTCCCTACAACGCAGCGCTGATGACGCGGCGCGGCGTGATCGTCTCGATCAATTCCGACGACGCGGAAGAAGCCACGCACCTCAATCAGGAAGCGGCGAAGAGCATGAAGTACGGCGGCCTCACTCATGATGAGGCGCTGAAGCTGGTCACGCTGAACCCGGCGATTCAGCTGGGCATCGACAAGCGCGTCGGCACCATCGACGTCGGCAAGGACGCGGACCTGGTCATCTACAATCACGATCCGCTCAGCGCCTACGCCGTCGTCCAAAAAACTCTGATTGATGGCCGCGTCTATTTCGACCGGCAGCGCGATATCGCCGAACGCCCCGCGCTCGAAAAGGAGAAGAAAGAGCTGATAGAGAAGGAAAAGAAAGCGGAAGAGAAAAAAGCCGGCGAAAAGAAGCCAGGCGATAAGAAGCCCGGCGAAGAAAAGCCCCAGGACAAGCCCAAACCGCCGCAAGCGGAAACCGTTTCCGGAGGTGCTCTGTGAAGCGCGTTAAAGCAACTCTCCGGCTAGCGGCTGCTTTCGCGGCCGTCTGCTGCTTCTCTCTGGTTTCCCACGCGCAGTCGGAGCCGCCTTCCTCGTACGCCCTAACGCACGCAAAAATCTTCACGCTGGCGGGCGCGCCTATCGAGGACGGCACCCTGGTTATTAAGGATGGCAAAATCGCCGCCGTCGGAACAAACGTGGAGGTCCCCAAGGGCGTGGAAGTCATCGACGTCAAGGGTTTGCAGGTTTATCCCGGCCTCTTCGATCCCATCACGCAGATGGGGCTCAGCGAAATTTCGGCCGTGAGCGCCACCGTGGATACCACGGAAACGGGCGAGTATAACCCCGATGTGGTGGCGGCCACCGCGATCTCTCCTTCCAGCGAACACATCCCCGTCACTCGCGCTTCGGGCATCACCGAAGTGCTCGCCGTGCCGGACAGCGGCGGCTTTGATTCTCGCGGCGGAGGGGGCGTCATCGGCGGCCAAGCCTCCGCGATTCATCTCGCAGGATGGACCATCAACGACATGTTGATCAAGAAGAGTGTGGCTATGGTCATCGCCTGGCCGGAGATTGAAACCCGCACATTCGATTTCGCGACGTTCACGCGAAAAGAAAAGCCCTTCAACGAAGCCAAGCAGGAGCAAGAAAAGAAAGTCAACGAACTGGCGGATTATTTGGACAGCGCCCGGCATTACGCGCAAGCCATGGGACACGGCGGTCCGTCGGATTATAAGCGCGACCTCAAACTGGAAGCGCTTGCGCCGGTTGTCCGCGGGCAATTACCCGTGCTGGTGTTCGCGGATCGCGCGCGCGACATCCGCAATGCCATCGAATTTTGCGACAAGCAAAAACTCAAGATGATTCTCGCCGGGGGCTCGGAAGCATATAAAGTGAAGGATTTACTCCGCTCGAAGGGAATTCCCGTAATCTTGCGGCCTACGCTAACTTCGCCCCTCAATGAGGACGATCCCTACGACCGGTTGCTCACCCAGCCCGCGGAACTCGCCGTTGCCGGCGTGAAGTTTGCTTTCGGCAGCTTTGACAACTCTTTCGCGCGCCGCCTAGGCCAGCAAGCCGCGAACGCCGTCGCGTACGGCGTGCCGTACGACGAAGCTCTGAAAGCCGTTACAATTTATCCCGCTCAAATTTTTGGAGTATCAGACCAGGTGGGCACGCTCGAAACCGGCAAAGTCGCCAACATAATTGTTACCAACGGCGATCCGCTCGAACTAACAACCGACGTGAAATACCTCTTCATCAAAGGCCAGCGCACTTCCTTGGACAATAAACATCTGAGGCTCTACGAAAAGTACCTGCACCGTCCCAAAGAAACGGATTGACGCCTCCGCGCTTCCCAAGACGCAGGCGGCGCGCTCGAACTATTCGAGCCAGCTCTTCGTTTTCTCCGTGCGGAGGGATCGCCAACTCTTTCCCTCTTGGTAACGGATGCGCTCGGGCCGCGTCTGACAGGATGGGGTACTTCTGTGCCAGGGGAGATTCATGTCTAAACTCTTGCAGGATGTTCGCTACGCTTTCCGGCTTCTTGCGAAGAACCCCGGATTTACGGCGATTGCCATTCTCACCCTTGCGCTTGGCATTGGAGCGAATACCGCCATTTTTAGTGTCGTGAACGGCGTGCTCCTGCGCCCGCTCCCTTTTCGCGATCCATCTCGGCTGGTTCTGATCGCCGAAAAGAGCTCTTTCCCTGTGATAAGCACCTCTTATGAAAACTATATGGATTGGCGCGACCAGAGCCACTCCTTCGAATCGATGGAAGCGACGCGTGGCGGCGCTATCACATTGACTGGTGCAGGAGAACCCGAGCGGCTCAATGTTCAAATGGCCACGGCGGGCCTTTTCCCGATGTTGGGTATTAACCCTCACATCGGCCGGACCTTTTTGCCAGAGGAGGATCGAGCAGGCGGCGCGCCTGTCGTTCTGCTCAGCTACGGACTTTGGCAGCGGCGCTTTGGTGGCTCGCAAGACATCATCGGCAAGGCCATCAACCTCGATTCGCAGCCTTATACGGTAGTCGGCGTATTGCCCAGCGGCTTCCAGATTCTCCAGCCCGCTGATGTATTTCTGCCCTTCATGCCTTGGGCTAGAACTCTTCCTGACGATCGCAATTGGCATCCCGGCATCATCCCGCTCGCGCGACTGAAGCCCGGCGTATCCAGGGCCCAAGCCCGTGCCGAAATGGTTGGTATTACAAAACGGCTCGAGCAGCAGTATCCGGATTACAACACTGGAACTAGCGCAGACGTCGTCGGCTTGCAGGACCAAATCGTGCGAAACTCGCGTCCCGCACTTCTGCTTCTCCTTGGCGCGGTGAGTTTCGTTCTCCTGATCGCTTGCGTAAACGTCGCTAATCTCTTGCTGGCCCGGGCCGCTTCACGCGGCAGAGAAGTTGCCATTCGCGCCGCGCTGGGGGCGGGACGTGGGCGCATCGTCCGCCAACTCTTGACGGAAAGTGTTCTCCTTTCCCTTGCTGGAGGACTCTTGGGCGTCCTTATGGCGTCGGCTGCGCTTGGACCTCTGCTCAAGCTGGGCGCAGGTAGTGTGCCGCAAGGTGCGCCCATTGGATTGGATCCCTCGGTACTCGCTTTTACCGCGGGAGTTTCGTTGTTCACTGGCGTTCTCTTCGGAATCATGCCCGCAATGCGCACGGCCAAGCTCGATTTGCGCAAAGCCCTAAACGAAGGGTCGCGCGGCGCCACCGCCGGGCCCGGCCAGCATCGGCTTCGCGGCGCGTTGGTCGCCATGGAAATTGCTCTTGCGATGTTGCTTCTCGTCGGCTCCGGACTGCTCTTACGAAGTTTTTCGCGGCTGCAAGAAGTTCCGCCGGGTTTTCAACCCGATCATCTTCTCGTCGCCGACATCCCCCTTTCGCAGACGACCTATGCCAAGCCGGAAGATCGCTACCAGTTTTTCGACCGCCTCGTCGAGCGCGCCAAAAGCCTTCCGGGCGTTCGCTCGGCCGCTGCGGCTTCCTTTCTTCCCGTGAGCGGCGGCGGCAGCATTATCCATTTCAACATCACGGGCCGACCCCCGAAATCGCCGCATGAGTTTGTCGCCGCCGGCTACCGTACCATCACCCCAAATTACCTCGAGACCTTGGGCGTGCCGCTCCTGCAAGGCAGACTTTTTACGCAAGCCGACAATGAAAAGGCGCCTGCCGTCGTGGTTATCAACGCGACGATGGTCCACACGTTTTTCCCAAACGAAAATCCACTCGGTAAGCGTCTGCAACTCGGCGCCCTGCCCGAACAAGAAGTGCCGACCATGGAAATCGTCGGCGTCGTTGGCGATGTTCGGCCCGGCCTGGGCATCGATCCGCAGGCCGAAATGTATTTGCCCTATCGGCAGGCCGATTTGGTCCTGCCGGTCTTCCAGCTCTCCCTCGTGATGCGCACGGCAGGGGATCCTGTTCTCCAAACTTCGGCGTTGCGTAGCGCGCTAGCTCAGATCGATCCCAATCAGCCGCTCGTGAAGGTCCGCACTATGGAAGAAAACATGGCCACCACGGTAGCGCAGCCGCGCTTCCGTGCCTGGCTCATCGGGATTTTTGCCATGCTAGCGCTGGTACTCGCTGGAGTGGGTGTCTATGGCGTAATGTCTTACGCCGTTACGCAGCGCACCAGCGAAATCGGCCTCCGCGTCACTATGGGCGCGCAGCCGCAGGACGTATTCCACATCATTGTCGGCGAAGGGCTGCGGCTTTCACTGCTTGGCGTGGGAATCGGTCTGGTGACAGCCCTCGCGCTGACTCGCCTGCTGCAGAGCTTTCTCTTCGGCATCAGCGCTTATGACCCGCTAACATTTGTCGGCGTTTCTGTTCTCCTGACGCTGGTCGCGCTCGCCGCTTCCTTTTTCCCCGCTCGCCGCGCGACCCGCGTCGATCCCTTAGTCGCGCTGCGGTACGAATGACACCGATTCGATCACGATTCAGATTCGGGCTTAGCGGGCCAAAAAAGACTTTGCCTTGGCGTTAATCTTCGATGAGCTGCCGCGTCTATTAAACGATGGTTTCTTTTTTAGAGAAACCTTGAACGCACACTTGTGTTTGGAAGAGCAAGCCTAATGCGACGCACAGCTTATTTAATTCCCGTGATTTTATGCTTTGCAGTTTCTGCGGGCATTTTGCAGGCGCAGGACCCTGTAAGAATCGTGAATCAGTATGTGAAAGCAGCGGGGGGAGGCAAAGTCTTATCCAAGATACGAACGATGGCCCTGGAAGGCACATTTACCAATGCCGTCGATGGAAAGCCGGGCACATACACGTTCGACACGAAGTTGCCGAACCGCTACTACTCAGAATTGGTCTTGGACGGCAAGAACCTCATCGAAGCCTACAACGGCAAATCCGCTTGGCACGAAACCCCCAGCGGCGAACCCTCCACCCTTCTCGGCCAGCAAGGCCAGCAACTCGAAGCCGCCTCCCTCTACTACAACTCCCGCCTCCTCAATCTCAAAAAGAACAAACTCGCCCTCGCCTTCATCGGCCACGCCCAGGTCCGCGGCAAAGACGCTCTCCAGCTCGAACTCACAACTCCCGCCAAAATTCGCCGTGAACTCTTCTTCGATCCCCAATCCCACCTCCTCGTCAAGGAATCCGCTCCCGTTGCCGGCCTCGACGAAGAAATTCTCTACGACGACTACCGCACTGTCGATGGCGTCAAGCTCCCCTACAAAATCGAGCTCCATCGCGGCCCTGACACTTACTCCATCAACATCACCCGCGCCTCCATCAACGAAACCGTCGGCGAACGCACCTTCGACTTCCCCATAAAATCTCAGGTCAAGCTCCCCGACCTCAAAGCCCTCTTCAAGGAGATTGACGAAAATCAGAAAGTCGCTGACAAAATCAGGGAGAATTACGCTGGCACGCGCGTCGAGGAAGAGACCGACCTCGAAAAAGACGGCAAAGTCAAAAAGACCGAAGTGAGCGAGTACACCTTCTTCTATCTAAATGGCGACGAAGTCTCCACCCTCGTCAAAAAAGATGGCAAGCCCCTCAGCGACGAAGAACAAAAGAAGGAAAACGAGAAGACCCAAAAGGAAATCGCCGACATTCAGAAACGCCAGACTAAAAAAGAAGCCAAGGACGAAAAAGCCAAGGAAGAAGGCAAGGACAAGAAGGACAAGGACGACGACGTCGGCATCGAAACCTTCCTCCGCGCTTGCCAGTTCGTCAACCCTCGCCGCGAACGCTTCCGCGGCCGAGACGTCCTCGTCTTTGACTTCGAGCCCAATCCCGAATTCCAGCCCCACAAAATGGTCGAAAGAATCGTCCACGAACTCGCCGGCGTCATCTGGATCGACGAGCACGCTCACGAGGTCGCCCGCCTCGAAGCCTATTTCGTCGGCGACTTCCGCGTTGCCGGCGGCCTCCTCGCCAATCTCCAGAAAGGCACCAGCTTTGTCTTCGAGCAGTCCTACTTCAACAATGAAGTCTGGCTCCCCACCTACGAAGAAGCCCACGTCGGCGTCCGCGTCCTCCTCATGAAAGGTTTCAACGTCAACGCTGTCACGCGATACTCCGACTACAAGAAGTTCAACGTGCAGACTCTTTCCACCATCGAGAAGCCGAAGGGCGCCGATGAGACCGCGCCAACCAAGCCAACGGACCCGCCCGGCGCGCCGCCGCAGCACTAGCTTTGATTCTCCGCGAATTTGTACTGCTTTGATTCCGCGGAAACGAGCAGATTCTGCCTCCAGTCCGCTTTGCAAAAGCCATGCATCCTCATCGGCTGGCAGCCAGACGCCAGAGTGATAGGATTGCCATGCGGTTTGGAGACCGATCATGCCACGAGCCATTTTTCGAAGTGTCTTTTTGATTTTCGCGGCCTTGATTTTCCCCGCGCGACCTCCTTCTTCCGCGCGGACGAAACCGACTCAAGGTTCCACCGTTGCGCCTCTGCGCGTCGGTATCGCCGGGCTAGTCCACGGACACGTCGGCGGTTTTCTCCAGCAAAACTTGCATCGCCCAGATCTGCAAATCGTCGGAGTCGCGGAGGCCGATAACAAACTCGCCGCGTTCTATGAGTCAAAGTTCGGTCTTCCTCACAACATCTTTTACGCGAGCGTTGAAGAAATGCTCGAGAAGACCAAGCCCCAAGCCGTCCTTGTCTACACAAATACGTTTGATCACCGCGGAGTGGTCGAGGCCTGCGCTCGTCATGGCGTCCCGGTCATGATGGAGAAACCGCTGGCCGTTAGCATCGAAGATGCCCGCGCGATGCAGGCCGCCGCGCAGCGCGCAAAAATCCCTGTTTTGGTGAATTACGAAACGACCTGGTACCGCAGCAATCGCGCCGCCTATGACCTCGTTCGCGATCACTCCATCGGCGACGTCACGAAAAATTGTCGTCCACGATGGCCACCAGGGCCCCAAGGAAATCCATGTCGAACCTTGGTTTCTCGCTTGGCTCACCGATCCGAAGTTAAACGGTGCCGGCGCGCTCTTCGATTTCGGCTGCTATGGCGCGGACCTCGCGACCTGGCTCATGGAGGGCCGCAGGCCGGATACCGTCACGGCGGTCACGCAGCAGATCAAGCCGGAAATTTATCCGCGCGTGGATGACGAGGCCACTATTATCCTGACCTATCCGAAAGCTCAGGCCATTCTCCAGGCTTCCTGGAACTGGCCCTTCTCTCGAAAGGACATGGAAGTCTACGGGCAAACTGGCTATGCAATCACCGTGGCCAACGATGCCGTGCGCGTACGGCTTCTCAAGGAAGAGGAAAAACTGGAAAACTCCAAGCCGCTGGATCCCCGCGAAAGCGATTCGGTGAACTATCTAAAATCGGTCGTTCTGGACGGGATGCCCCCGCGAGGCCTGTCCTCGCTCGAAACAAACATCATTGTTACGGAGATTTTGGATGCCGCGCGCCAATCCGCCGCCACAGGCAAGACCATTCAATTGGCGGACAAACGATGAACGAGCGATTTGGAGTGCGGCAGCCCTGCTGCCGCTTTTCTCACCAACCGGCACGACTCTATATTTGGCGCAGCGCAATAATGCGCGCCTTATTTTGCGGGAACGGGACTGTCAAGCACGTCGCGCACTTTTTGAACGAGCGCGCCCGGCGTAAAGGGCTTTTGCAGAAAAGATAACCCTGCCTCCAGCACGCCGCCTTGCGCCAGCACGTTGTCTGTATAACCGGACATGTAAAGCACCCGCGTTCGCGGATGGCGCTCGGTAATCCGCCGCGCCAACTCACGGCCGCTCGTTCCCGGCATGATAATGTCCGTCAGCAGAAGATGAATCTCCCCGGCGTGCTTCGTGGCCAATTGTTCTGCCTCCTGCGTGCTCTTTGCGACCACGACGGAATAGCCTTTGGCGGAAAGTATCCTGCTGGCCAGCTCGCGCACCGCTTCTTCGTCTTCAACCAGGAGGATGGTTTCGCTGCCCTTGCCCGCTCCGGGAGGTTGCACTGCGCCCGTCTTGGACTCCGCTAGTTCCGTGACGCGCGGCAGGTAGACTTTGAACGTAGTTCCTTTGCCCGGCTCGCTATAGACCCAGATGTAGCCGCCGCTTTGCTTCACGATGCCGTAAACCGTGGACAGGCCCAGGCCCGTTCCCTGGCCGCTCTCCTTCGTCGTAAAGAACGGCTCGAAAATGTGAGCCACCGTCTCGGGGCTCATGCCCATGCCGGTATCAGAGACAGCAAGCATCACATAAGCGCCAGGCTTTACGCTCACGTGGTCGCGTGCATAGGTCGAGTCCAGATCCACGTTGAACGTTTCCACCGTCAACCGCCCGCCCTTCGGCATAGCGTCGCGCGCGTTGACGACGAGATTCATGATGACCTGCTCGACTTGCGCGGGATCGGCTTTCACGTTCCCCACATTTGCACCGCAGCGCGTCACCATCTCGATGTGCTCACCCATTAGACGTGCCAGAAGCTTGTCTAGCCCTAGCACGATGGCATTCAGGTCGATAACCTTCGGCTGAAGAACTTGTCTTCGGCTGAAGGCCAGCAATTGCCGGATGAGCATGGAAGCGCGCTCGGAGGCGTTGTCTATCTGCATCACATCGGCGCGCAGTTCCGGCTGGATCCCGGTGCGTTGCAGCGCCAACTCGGCATAGCCTTTGATGATGGTCAGAAGATTGTTGAAATCATGCGCGATGCCGCCCGCCAGCCTGCCCACCGCTTCCATTCTTCGCGACTGCTGCAGCTGATTCTCGAGCAGCTTGCGCTCCGTGATATCGACGATGATCCCTTCCATCACCGGATGGCTGTCGCTTCCCGGAACCACCACGGCTGTATCGCTCACCCAGATCACTGCGCCATCTTTGCGCACAATCCGGTATTCCGCCTGAAAACGCTCGCCGCGCAAGCTCGCCGCTTCCGCTGCTTCGATAGTGGCGTGGTCTTCCTTCGGAATGTGGCGCAGCCAATCGCGAGAGCCGGCCAGCCACTCCTCTTGCGTGTAACCCGTTATAGCCTCGATTTGGGGACTGACATACAGCCACTCGGCTTGAAGACCTAATTCCGCGATATAGCTGATGGCCGCGACCTGTTCCACAAGCGTGCGATATTTATTTTCGGCTTCCGCGCGGGCCCTCTCGGCTTGCTTTCGCAGGGTAATATCGTGGCCAATGCACGCAATAAAACCGTTGGCCAGGGTCGTTATGGCCATTTCCACGGGAATGACCGTCTCATCGCGGCGCCGAAGGTTGATCTGTCCGGACCACTTGCCCTCCGCCGCGAGGGACTGCCGAACCTGCTCCTGCAGCAACTTGATGTCGCCTGGGTCGTAAAGCTTTTGCCAATGCACGCCCATCATGGTCTCCGTACTTTCGTGCCCGAGCATGCGGGCGAACGCCGCGTTGACGTAGATGTGCTTTCCGTCCGCGTCCAGAATCGAAATGCCGTCCGCCGCGGAATCCATCGCCAGGGCCTGCCGGCGCACCGTCTCCGCTGTTGCCGCCTCGCGATAGCCGCTGATCCCCAATCGCACGGCAAAGCATAGAATGGACACGCCGAGTAGAGAAAATCGGAGGATTCGCCATTCTGAAGGAAACTGTGCCACTTGCACGAGAACGATCAGCGGAGCCACCGCAAACATGGCGTTGTTCAGCGCGACCCCGCTAAAAGTCTTCTTTCGTTCGACGCCCGCCACTTGCGGCCCGGTTGAAGGCTGCCAACGCGCGGCCCAGAAAGCGGCCCAAAGAAACGGGATCGTCCAGCACAAATCGAAGAGTGTTCCGGTCGGTGCCCCGTGAACGGCCTGACCATATTCTGCCACGGCCATGCCCGCAATGAACAAGGAGAGGTAAACCGCAAAGCCGGAATAAAGCAGGCGGATATGTTTCGTCCGTGCGCGAATACTCTGGAAGCAGGCTAATGCTAGGATTGTGCCCACTTCTCCGAACTCCACCCAAAGCCGGCGCTCCGTGACATTCTGTTGCTGGATGTCCTGCGAAGAAAGGTAATAAAGGCCCAGGTAAAGGAAGAAAAAAACAATCGCGATTTGGGTGAAATCCAGCAGGATTTCCGGCTCAAACTCGGAGGAATCCTTATCTTGGTCAAGAAACAGCACCATGGCAAAGAAAATGCCCTGCACATTGAACAGGAACCGCACCGCAGAACCAGGGAAAGGTTCCGCGTGCAAGACGAGCTCGTAGTACATCCAACCGAGATTCGCCACGCCCCAGATGGCCATTCCGCAACCTACCAAGGTCCAAAAGGGGTGTGCCATTCCCTTCGCTCGTCGCCCCGCGCCGAAGCACATTACCGCGGCCAGCACGCTGGCCGAAACCTCCAGGAGATTCGCGAGGAGGTTGCCTGCGGGGGTCGGACCAAGGAGCAGCGCTTGCGCAAGATGAGCGCCGACAATCGTGGCTGCAACGATTAGAAGCCTTCGGGGCATTCTCGTGCGCTCTCTGAGAGTTGGGAACGGACGATCCCTAAACTGCAAGCTTAACCGAATTAACAGATGGAATTCGGCTGGATTCGGGGTACGTGTCCTTGGATATAACGGTCGCCATAATAGGACGGGAGGAGCTCGAATTTGCTGCGCGTCGATGGGTCGAGTGCTGCGAACGAGCTCCGCGAATCCCCAGGAGATTCATTTTGAATCATTCGAATATCTTGTTGGACATTCGGACCTGAGGAGAGCACCCTAAAGCGCATCAGGTAGCATCCAAGCCTCATGGTCCCCTCTCGACCAAATCCGAGCATTACCCCGCGAGAGATTTTGAGCGCTTGGGGGAAAATACTGGGCGGCCAAGCCCCCATGCTCTCCATCGAAATTACGCGGGAATGCCCCCTCAGTTGTCCCGGTTGCTACGCGTATGGCGATGCCCATCTTGGCGGCGGCAAGCTCCTCAGTGAACTGAACGATTTCCGAGGCGACGCTCTCGTCAATGGCGTTCTGAAATTGGTTCGGGAAAACCGGCCAATGCACGTCTCTCTAGTGGGTGGCGAACCGCTTGTCCGCCATCGCGAATTGAGCGCTATCCTGCCCGCGTTGAGCGCAATGAACGTTTTCTCCTTGGTCGTCACCAGCGGAATCATTCCCATTCCGGCGGAATGGATGGCTCTCCGGCGCGTACGTGTTGCCATCTCCGTCGACGGCCTGTCCGAGCACCACGACATCCGCCGCAAGCCCGCCACCTACGAGCGCATCCTGAAAAACATCGAGGGCCGCAAAGTCAACATCCACTGGGTCATCACTCGTCCGATGTTGCAGCGCCCGGGTTACTTGGAAGAATACGTTTCCTTCTGGAGCGGCCGCCCCGAGGTCGATCGCATTTGGGTCAGCCTGTACACGCCGCAGATCGGTGAAGAAAGCCAGGAAAAGTTGACTCCCGAGGACCGCAAGGAAGTGGCTCGCGTGCTGCCGCTCCTCGCACGGAAATATCGGAAATTCCTCATGACCGATGGCATTGCGCGGGCCATCCTCCATCCCCCGGAAAGCCCCGCCGACTGTCTTTTTGCCAAAATGTCCGCAAACTATTCCGCGGATCTGGAGACACGAGTCGAACCTTGCGTCTTTGGAGGCACTCCCAACTGTTCTGAGTGCGGCTGTGCTGCCAGCAGCGGCTTACACTGGATTGGAACCGTCAAAGTCGCCGGACCGCTTCGCGTCGGGCATTTTGTGGGTGGGTCCGTCGGAGTCGGTTCGCTCATCAACCGCCTCCGCGGCCATGGGAACCGGCCTTCTCGTTGGGGCTCCAATGGCCCCACGAATGGCAAGAAGCCCGAGCTGGTTCAAATCGCGACGTAGTCTCGCGGAACGCCTTGCTGCACAATAGTTCGCGCGGTCGTCAGAACTATCTGTTTTCGAACGGATAACGGTCCTGCGAGTGGACCGCGGCAGCCACGCGCCGCCGCAAAGCGATGGTATCCACCGGCGGCCGCTTGCCGAAACGCTTCAAAACCGCCATCTGCGTAGTGAGCATGTCCCCCTCATGAACCGCCGCGATGGCCCGTTTGGCCTCGTGTTCGACACGTTCGGCGGCGTCGGCAATAAACACGCGCGCGGCGTCGATCATGGTCTGCGTCTCGGATTCGCCCTTCGTCGCAGCCGCCTTCTGCGCGCGAAGCAGGCAGGATTCCATTGCGTACACTTCCATCACAACATTCGAAAGTGCCCCGATGAGTTCCTGTTCCTCGGCCAGCTTCTCGCGGAATTTCTGGACTGCCCCGCCCGCCGCTTGCAGAAACATTTTCTTGGCGTTGGCCACCACGCGGGTTTCCTCGGCAAGCACGCCTTCCGGCGCTTCCTCGAACGACGGTCCCGCGAGGATTTCGTCCGCCAGCTTCATGGCCGCGGGAATCAGCGCAAGCTGTCCGCCCATCGCGCGCTTCATCAGCATCTGGATAATCAGCATGCGGTTGATCTCGTTTGTGCCTTCAAAGATCCGGTTGATGCGCGAATCGCGATAGGCGCGGCACACGGGATAATCCTCATGAAAGCCGTATCCCCCGAAAATTTGCACGCCTTCGTCGACCACATAGTCCAGCATTTCGCTTCCGTACACTTTGGCGATCGAGCTCTCAATGGCGTATTCCTCGAGCACCTTCATGGTGTTCTGAGTTTTGTCTCCTGAGCCCGATGCCGCCACCATCGCCGCCTCGATGTTCCCCGCCGAGCGGTATACCATCGATTCCACACCAAAAATCTGAATCGCCATTTCCGCCAGTTTCTCTTTCATCAGCCCGAATTCGCCGATTTGTTTCCCGAACGCCTTTCTCTCTTTCGAATACTTCGAAGCATTTTGCAGCACATGCTTGGATCCGCCAATGCAGGACGCTCCCAGCGTGAACCGCCCCGCATTTAGAATGTTGAACGCCACGATGTGTCCTCGCCCGATTTCATGCAGCACGTTTTCCTTGGGCACTTTGCAATTCTCGAGGAAAATCGGCGTCGTCGAGCTGCCGTGAATGCCCATTTTGTGCTCTTCATTTCCTGGCTTGAATCCAGGGAACGTGCGCTCAACGATAAATGCTGTGAATTTCTCTCCGTTTACCTTCGCAAAGACGATGTAGAGGTCCGCGAATCCCCCGTTGGTAATCCACATTTTCTGACCATTTAAAATGTAGTGCGTGCCCTCCGGATTTAGCTCCGCGCGAGTCAGCGAATTCTGCGAGTCGGATCCCGCCTGCGGCTCGGAAAGGCAATAGGCCCCGATCCATTCGCCCGTAGCCAGCTTAGGCAGATACTTTTTCTTCTGCTCTTCATTTCCGAAGTACACGATGGGCAGCGTTCCGATTCCCGCGTGGGCGCCATGCGTGACGGCGTAACCGCCATAAATAGAAAGCTTTTCGGTAAGTACCGTCGTAGCGATTTTGTCCAGGCCCGCTCCGCCGTATTGCTCTGGAATCCCCCCGCTCAGCAAACCAAGCTCCCCGGACTTCTTGACCAGCGCCGGCATCAGGCCCGGCTTCTTGTTCTCCAGGTCCTTCACCAGCGGCAAAACTTCCTTGACGACAAATTCCTCCGCCGTCTGCCCGATCAGCTTTTGGTCGTCGGTCAGATCCGCGGGCGTGAAAACCTCTTGAGGCAGAGGACTCTCGAGGAGAAAACTGCCGCCCTTGGCGGCTGGTTTGGAAATCGTTGCCGTGGCCATGATGGTCTCCTTATTACACTCTCGGCAGCGGCGCTTCCGTCCAGCAATCTGGATCGCGCCTCTGCGAGCCGTTTCGAAAACTTGGGAAGGACGCTCGTTTGCCCGCCAGACCCGCTATTTTACTACCGGGCAGGGAGCACGTAAACCATGTTAACCGGGCGCGTTT
This sequence comes from uncultured Acidobacteriota bacterium, assembly GCA_963753745.1. Classification (GTDB taxonomy): domain Bacteria; phylum Acidobacteriota; class Terriglobia; order Acidiferrales; family UBA7541; genus Acidiferrum. The sequence continues at coordinate 138,876 of CAVWDX010000030.1, read as the reverse complement.
TGCTGGCCGTGAGAACGCGAGAAAGCTCCCTGGAACCTTATCAGTTATTGACAAGAAATATTGTCTTGACAAATTATATAGTCTATTGGAAACTCCCCTCGTTCTTTCCGGAGACCCTCCCTATGCCTGTGCGCATTACCCGCAGTGGCGAATGGAAAATCCCCAGCTCGCGCTCCCCGCAGCTCTCTGCGCCCGCCACAGGCTCCAGTCTTGACCTCGTGCGCGTGCCCTCCCAGGCCGCCGCGCTGCTCCATCATCCGCTTCGTCTCAAGATCCTCGCGGCCCTTCTCGAACCCGATTCCGCCTCAGGCGTCGCCCGGCGCATGAACCTGCCCAGGCAAACCGTCAACTACCACGTTCGCGAACTTGCCCGAGTACGACTCTTGGTGCACGCTGGCCGCCGTCGTCGCCGCCATCTCTTCGAGCAATGTTATGTTGCCACGGCGCGCGGCTATATCTTATCTCCGGAATTGCTCGGCCAACTCGCTGCCAATCCCTCGCACGTTGCGGACCCGCTTTCTGCAAAATTCTTACTCGGCCTTGCCTCCAAGTTGCAATCCGAGCTTGCGCGTTCCGCAGAGTTGGCCGCCGCAGCAGGGAAGCGTCTCGCCACTCTCTCTATCAACTCCGAACTGCGCTTCACATCGCCCGAGCAGCGCTCCGCATTCACCGAAGAACTCCAGCGCGCCGTTCTCGATATCGCCTCCCGCTTCAGCTCGCCCTTCACGAATCCAGATGGCTCGGTTGCGGAGGGCCTCCCGTATCGCCTGGTTGTGGGTTGCTACCCAATTCCACTAGCGAAGGATCAAGAACCTCACCCACAGACCGTAAGCAGCCAAGGGAGCGCATCATGACTGATGAAAAAACCAGTCAATGAAACCAAGCTAGAAAGGCGCATCGAGAAGGAAGTAGTAATCGACGCTTCCATCGACGAAGTTTGGAAAGCGCTCACGGGCGCAAAGGAGCTGGCCAGATGGTTTCCGCTTGCAAGGAATCCTTCGGCTGGGCCAGTAACAAGTAACGCCAGCGCAATTATTTCGCTGCCGCCGCTCCCGAATCCTTGAACGATATCAGCAGAAACTGCGACCTGGTGCCCAGGAAATCTCCAACTTTGCGAGCCGTACCTGCAGGCAGCCAGAGTACGTCTCCCGCGTGCAAAAATGAAGTGTGCTCGCCGCCCAGCGAAACATCAAGATTCGCATTGCTCATCGCAATCAACAGCGCGGCCATCTCCGGCGCGGCCTCCACGTAATACTTTCCGCCCTGGACCTTCACCTCCTCCAGGCGAACTTCGCTCGTTTCAAAACAAGGAAGCTCTTGCTCGAAGGGAATCTGATCGTTTTGGGTCGGGGCAGCGCTGCTTTGCGGGCAGGAGCCGAGCGGCCGATCTTCGCCTTTGTCTCCGAGATTATGCGGCGAGGCCTGCGGGTGTACCAACACCACGGTGATGCTGTGAAACGCAATGCCCGCATCGGTGCGTATAACCTGCGCAAAGCCACCCGGCGAGTAGCGCGTGGCTCCATCCTCCAGCGTCATTTGCTTTGGCGGCTTTCCTTGCACTGCGTTGAGGCTGCTCGTTGCGCCCAAAGTTAGAAAGAGGTAGGGCAGATCGTGCCGGTACAAGAGCGTGGCGTCCAGCGGGGGGACCGTGACGTTGTACACTTGCACGTATCCATTTTGAAAAACGTGCGCATGATGTGGCTCGTCTGCCACCGGAACGGCGCCTGCCGTCTCGATGGGACTCTGAATCTCTATCTGGATGTCCTTCTTTACATCCGGAGGCATTCCGGTCGGCGTTTGCGCCGCCGCGGCGGACGACAGTAGCAGAGCGAGAGCTGGCAAGACGGCAATTTTCATCGCGACGCATCCTGGAAACGCACGCAGCGTACTGGCAAATTAAACGCTTTCCAGCTCTGAAACGTTACATTGGGGTTGAATCTTGTGTCAAAGCAGGTCCTAGAGGCGTTCCAAAATCCCCGCGGCACCCATGCCCCCACCGATGCACATGGTCACCATTCCATAGCGCCCATTGCGCCGCTGTAATTCGCGCAGAATCGTGGCCATAAGCTTTGCTCCGGTACACCCAAGCGGATGACCGAGCGCAATCGCGCCTCCATTCGGATTAACGTGCGAAGGGTCGAGCCCCGCCTGCTGAATCACCGCAAGCGATTGCGCCGCGAACGCTTCGTTCAATTCGAACACGGAGATGTCATTCAGCGTGAGTCCCGCAATCTTTAGCGCCTTGGGAATCGCCGCAACCGGCCCGATACCAAACTCTTCCGGCAGCACTCCAGCCGTGGCATACGCCACAAAGCGCGCCAGCGGTTTCAATCCCAGCGATTTTGCGCGTTCCTCGCTCATCACCACGGCCGCCGCGGCTCCATCGCTCATCTGCGAACTGTTCCCCGCGGTCACTGTGCCCTTAACATGAAAAGCTGGCTTCAGCTTGGCCAGCGCCTCAAGCGAAGTGTCCGCGCGCGGCCCTTCGTCCGTGTCAAACGTAAAGGTCTGCGTCGTCGGCTTCGGCGCCGCCTTAGCTCTCGCACCACCCGAAGAAGCGCCGTTTCCATTTACCACCGACGTGATTTTCACTTCCACCGGCACAGTCTCTTCCTTGAACTTGCCCGCCGCAATCGCTGCCAGTGCTTTCTTGTGCGATTCCACCGAAAACTGGTCCGCTTGTTCCCTCGTAATCCCAAACTTCCGCGCGATATGTTCCGTCCCCAGCCCCATATTGATGTAGGTATCCGGGCTATGATCCACCAGCCACGGATTCGGCGAAACTTTGTTCCCTCCCATCGGCACCATGGTCATCGATTCCGTTCCACCCGCCACAATCACCTGTGCCGAGCCCCCGCGAATCCGTTCCGCCGCAATCGCAATCGCCTGCAATCCTGAAGAACAAAACCTGTTCACCGTCATCGCCGAAGTCTCAATCGGCAGGCCCGCGCGAAGCGCCGCAATCCGCGCCACGTTCATCCCCTGCTCGCCTTCCGGCATCGCGCACCCTAGAATCACGTCATCGATTTCCTTCGCCTCCAGTCCCGGAACTCGCGCCAGCGCTTCCTTGATGGCCAGCGCCGCCAAATCGTCAGGACGCGTCGCCCGCAAGGATCCTTTAAACGCTTTTCCTACAGGTGTACGAACTGAGGAAACAATCACAGCTTCAGGCATGGCAGCCTCGCAATCCGAATTTCCTTCTTATTGTTGGCCCGGAAGCCACGAAAAGCAAATCATCGAGAAGGTCGGAGTTGGCCATCAGTTGTCCGGCAATTCGTTAATCAGTTGACACCCGGCCACCAAACAAGGACGCGTGTCTCCCGTTTCTTTCTTATGGATGACAACCTAACCCCCACTCCGTATAGTATTTCTTCGTGGCCCGCATCTCATTTGCGCTTGCGTTACCTGCCTTAGGGTTGGCGGCGATTACTGTCTCCGCACAAAACGTACCGCAGCCTCCAACCGTTAGCGTGTCCACTCGGCTGGTGCAGGTGGGTGTCATCGTTCGCAACAAGGATGGCACAGTCGCAAATTTGACTAGAGACGATTTCGTTGTGCTTGATCGTGGGAAACCCCAAAATATTAGCGTTTTCTCTGTCGAATCCTCGGAGGCGCCGGCGCAGCCCTCATAGCCCTTGCCGCAAAATACGTTCTCCGATTTGCCGCAGTATGAAACGAGCAAGCCGAGGAGTGTGACGATTGTTCTGCTCGACAATCTCAACACTCTCTCAGGCTCAACCCCACAGCCCTACGAGAACACTCCGTTCTGGCTTGAAGACACGCGCTGGCGGTTGCGAAACAGCGATTGACGGACTTCCTTAAGCAGATGGATCCGAGCGACCGAATCGCCATATATGGCCTTACCGATTCGGTGCATGTTCTCTGCGATTTTACATGCAACCGCGTTCAGCTGTTGGCAGTCTTGAGCAAATACGACCCCACATCCAAAACTCAACGCGAAACAGTTGAATCGGGCGAATTCCATCTGCCAAACCAGCCTCATCCCGAATTTAACAATCAGATCGATGCGGACGTGCAGCGCCTAGCTGCGCTCAACAACCAGGCTCGGACCCAAGCCACGATGGCCGCTCTCATTGCGATTGCGGCCCATGTTGCCGATATACCGGGGCGAAAGAACTTACTTTGGCTGACCGCGAATCTTCCGTTTTCCGGCCAGGAGATCGCACGCATACTGAGTCGCGCAAACATTGCGGCATATCCCCTGGACGCTCGTGGGTTGCTTTCACGCGAGTCTTTGACCTCATGGAACGATGTAATGGACGCCGATGACTATGCCCTCGGAAAGCTCGGGGCTCCAGCTGCCCAGTCCTCCCAGCCTATTGGCATCGATACGATGCAGGAAATGGCCGACGAGACAGGAGGCCGCGCTTTCGTCAACACCAATGACCTCACCGGCGCAATCCGGAAAGTTGTCGAGGATTCGGCCGTCACGTACACATTAGGGTTCTACTTGGAACCCAAAGCACTGGACGGGAAATTCCATGAATTGAAAGTGCAAGTCAAGCGCTCCGGGCTGAACGTCCGCTATCCCAAAGGCTACTTTGCGTTCAAGGACGCGCCAGTTACAGAGAATGAGCGTCACAATAGTTTTCTGGCCGCTATCAAGAGTCCGCTGGACTCATCAGCTATTCCACTAGCAGGTCAAGGCGGACCGAATCAATCAACAGCCTCCAAATTCCTTAAGCCTCTTTGGCTCTGTTGGCATCCATGATCTTCACCTCGCGCAGAATGGCAAAATCCATGTGGGAGAGCTTGATGTCACCGTTCTCGAACAGGACCAGACAGGAATTTGCTCCGTGAATCGACCAATTCGATCGAGCTCCGTTCTCGGCGAAACAATATAGTGGCTCTGAAATCAGATAACTTTCGCAAGTCTGTACAGCCAAAGGCCGGAAAACAAGGCCGCGTGCTGGTTCAGTTGCCAAGCCGCCGCGATCGGAAGTCTGATCATTCCATTGTCCGAGTAATAGCTAAGCGCAGGTTGGAATTGCAATAATGAATAGGTAGTAGGCTCCTGTGATGCACACCATGAGGCGCGGGCTTGAATAGACTTCATGCGCAGACCCGAGTCGCAGCGTGGGCGATTCTGACATGGATCCTCGCAAATGTCCTTCTGACTGCATCTCCATCGTTGGCAACGCCGCATGAGACACGCAGAAAAAACCGAATAAGCGGAGCCTGTACTGGAACCCTCCCGCGGTTGACTCGCCCATCCACCCGCTCGCTTCATCGCCGCCATGTGTCCTCGCCAGTGTGCTCGAACAAGCAGCCGTGAGCGTCAACGGGCTCATCACTAATCTTCAAAACTTCACGGCCCAGGAAAAGATCCAATATCAGACGTCCGACCGCCAAGGCCTAGTCCTGGATCTCGGCGCCGAAACATTTGACTATATTGTCGCGTTCGAACAGTCACCCGGTGGACTCGTCTTTCAAGAGATGCGTAATCCCACACACGGGAGCAGCCTGTCTCCTGCCGCGACGCAAGACATGGGCGTGCCGGAGATGGTGCTGATATTCCTTCCGAATATGCAGGCCGACTATGAAATGAGTTGCGAAGGCGAGGCTGAATGGAATCATAAGTCTAGCTGGGTAATTCGTTTCCGCCAGCGCAAGGATAAGCCAAGCCGGACCTATTCCTTCCGCGTAGATAAGGTTGTCTATCCCGTTGGACTCAAAGGACGCGCATGGATCGCCACCGATTCCGGGCAGGTGGTGCACATGGAGACGGGTTTAATGGAAGAAGTCCCGGCGGTAAATGTGCACCAAGCGTATCTCTCGATCGACTACGCGCCTGTGCAATTCCGGTCGCAGCAGGTGAAAATATGGCTGCCTCATCTTCGACGTTATGGCGTTTTGGCGACCACCACTATACGTTTGCCACACCTTCATGACTTTTATGTTGTTCTCAGTCCAGACCAACCAAAAGATCGAGAAGCCAAAGGTACCCTGACTTCTCCCGGCAGTCAGATGCCAATCCCACGTACAGTCGTGTTTCATGCTTGCGCAGCTACTAAGCGAAATCTCAGTAATTGGACGCCAACTCCTGATAATTCGGGCCAGCTGATGGAACGGATTGTCTTGTGGGGCATTCTGCCGACATCGCGCTCGGGCTTGCTCTGGTGGCAAGTTCATCTGGTCCCACAGGAGGCGCGTACGATGCGCCCGCAAGAGGTTAATCAGGTACTGCAGGAGATTTTCGGAGGGCCCCACAAGAATCAGGCGCGACCGCTGCTCTGCTTCTGCGCGGGAGGCGGTGTATCTCGAAGTTGAGGTGAGGGTTTGTCCGACGGTGGCCCGGGTTTCATGATGGTATCCACCACTGAAATCGTCACCTGCGGGTCAGCGATCATAGGCTTCAACTTCTCGCGGAGAGCCGTAGCAACATTCAGTGCAGTCAGTCCAGCGACTTGCATATCGCGAATTGCATCATCCATTGCGGATGCTCTCGGAGTGCCCCCGCGCTCTAGCAGAATGTGATTCGCATCGCCTCGCACGGCAATCTTTCTGGATAATTCTGGATGCTTGGACTCCGAAACCTGAAAGAAATCGTATGGTCGTTATTGCAGAGCGCAGTTTAAGATCCTCCTCGTTCCTTCTCCTCGCAACCGGCCCAGTCCGAGCAAAAGAAATACGAACGAAACTGATTCTAAGAATATTCGACTTGAACATGGCGACCTTCTGCTTCCGAAGCGATGATACACCCGTCCAGACGGTGGGGGTTCTCTGTGTTTTGGCCGAAACGGCGGCCCAGCTCCCGATTACTCGTTACCGGACATGGGGAATACCCGGATCGGCACATGTCCGGTTACCGCCAGCTGAACCAGGAGTTGGCCGCGCTGATGGAACGGACTGTCTTGTGGGGCATTGTGCCGACATGGCGCTCGGGACCATTCTGGTAACGTTCCCTCGGTCCCCGGCAGGAGACGCATACGATGAGCCAGCAGGAGGTCCAAATCGGAAATTCCGGTTAAGATAAGATGTGCCAGAGGTGCAATATTGAAATTCCTGAGGAACTTGGTTTCATCGTTCCACATATCTCAATCACTTTTGATATCGCTGGTTTTCTTCGTTCTTCTCTGCGTTGCGACGCCGGGAATCGTCAGTAGCCAAAACCCTCCAACTAAAGACGACCAGGAGAGCGCGGTACAGACGCAGATGCGCAACGTCACGTTTCGCTTTTCGGACACTGTCGAAGTGGAAATAAAATCACTCAACGGTGTGCTCCTGCCCCTCGGCAAAAATGAATTTCCCAACTTCGACGACAAAGACTCCTTTAAGCTGCGCGTAAGCACGGGGGAGATCGGCATGAATTCGTCGGACTTGGCGAACGTTCTCAATTCTTATGTTTTTGCCCGCCCGCATTCGCCTTTATCGGACCTATCCATTAGCGTCGAGAAGGGGCACTTGAACGTGAAGGGAAAACTCCATGACAAAGGGGATATCCCGTTCGAGACGGAGGGAAGTCTCATTCCCACCCCTGACGGAAAAATTCGGCTACATAGCGAGAAGATCAAAGCAATGCATTTGCCGGTAAAAGGTTTGATGGATCTCTTTGGTGTTGATCTAGGCAGTATGATCAAGCAGGGCAAAGTTCCCGGCGTGGAGGCTCAAGAAGATGATCTGGTTCTTGATCTCGAACAGATCCTGCCGCCTCCTCATATCGAAGGCAAGGTGATCTCCGTGCGAATGGAAGGCGAGAAAATTATTCAGATTTTTGGTGGTTCGGATGCCAAGCCGATGAAAAATATCCGCGCCCGAAATTACATGGCCTTCAAAAATAATCGGATCCGCCTCGGCAAGCTGGTCATGAACGATACGGATTTACTCCTCATCGACATGGATCCAAATGACCCACTCGATTTCTTTTTGGATCACTACAAAGAACAGCTTTCGGCGGGCTATTCAAAACTTACGCGGGACTCTGGCTTGCGCGTATATATAAAAGACTATAACAAGCTCCATCCCGCAAAAGCGGCTCTTGGCAAACCCAAAACGAAGTGAAGTTGAAGCGCGGATCCTTTCGGCGCGGCGTGCGGTCGATGTTGTGGTGTCTTTCGTTATGGCCGCACGAGTTCAAGGCTATCAAAGGCTGCAATAAGATTGAGATTCGAGCGATGACCAATTAACTCGCCAATGTGATACGGATGGCCCACTGCCAATAATACGGGACAGGCATTCTTACCCGTCGCCCGTCTCTCCTGCTCCTTTGTCTAAGCTTGGCCTGAGGTATACCCTCATCACTTCTTGATCGCCGCGCCCTTCCGCGGAATGAATAGCGTGCCCGGCGGCGTAGTCTTGTGCACCTGCGAAAAATTCCCTTCGTTTAGCGCCAGCCCTACTCGTCCCCGCGAATCGATGTACAGCAGCGGTTCTCCCACCGGCACATCCATGAAGGTTCGCTCATACGGCACGCTGAACGGTTTCTTATCCAGTTGAACGATGATCTTGTCCCCGACCTCGTAACCCAATTTTTTAAATTCCTCGCCGGGTATGTCCGTGATCAGCGAACCGAAGGGATCGTCCAATCCGATAATCTCCCCCTCGATCCCGTTCTCCGACGTGACCGACGTCTTCTGCGTGAGCTGCACCAACTGCGGAACCACGGGCCCGGCCAGCGCGAAGTCCCAACCCTCGGCGAGGTGCGCCGCCGCTGGCGAAAAAATGTCCCGCCCATGGAAGGTCGAAGAAACCTGTGGCTTCAGCATCCATGCGGTATTCGTAATTTCACGCGCCGAATCCAGGCCATCTCGCTCAATCACCGGGGTAATCAATCCATTGTCTGGCACTACGAAATACTGCCCCTTCTTCGATTTCACGATCACCGCCTTCCGGGATGTCCCCACTCCAGGATCCACGACCGCTAGAAAGATCGTGCCTGCGGGGTAATAAGGAGTCACGCCAGACAAGAATCGTGCAGCCTCCTCGATCTGGTAGGGCGTCACCTGATGGGTGATATCCATCAACCGCGCATCCGGCGCAATACTCACAATCACCGCCTTGCAGATTGCCACCGCATCGTTGGCCGTGCCGAAGTCCGTCATGAATACAATTGTCGGCCTCGCAGGCGTCCCGGCTTGTCCGGGCGCACCCTTTTCCGTCGGTGCTTTTCCGCCGCATGCGCAAAATAGAAGCGCGATACCGAAGAATAGTGATGCGCAAAGTCGAGTTCGCAGACCCATCGAATCTCCTCTGTTCGAATGCCTTTTATAGAGCCGGTGCAAACCGGGCATCTTTTATCTTGGACGGCTGGGCCGAACCAGCCAGAACTCCATCTAGGTCCAGTCTCTTCAAGAAAGAGAACCAATCGCTCCGGCCGTCGATTTCAGCTAAGTTCCCTGTGATCGCGATGGAGTATACAGGAAGCCGGAAACCTGTGTCTCCTTCCCAGCGCTTCGCTGCCTGCTCCACTGCCCTGGGAGCCGAATCGTGGCCCCATAAACGTCCTGTACCAGCCCCGACACCCCAATTTTGATACAAATCGACCCGTCACAACACAACTTGAAGAGTCAAAAACGCCTGTCCGGAGGGTCAGGTCGTCACTGCCTGGTACAGGGAAAATCAGGCGAAAAGAGGAGCGAAACGTTAGATAGGTATAATTCACTGATAACAAATAGCTTACATCGTTTCAGAGTGGGTCATAAGAGTACCAGACGCCTAGTTTACCCTCTAAAATGTGTCTTCCGTACCATCGCGTTTAGGCCAGATAAGCTGTCAAATGGTACAGGTGCGACGGGCTGGACCAAAAGACAGGGCACGCGCATCAAAGGGACAGGCGAATAAGTGAGGGGCAAGCACCAAGGGGGCCCGTAGGGGTCTTGCAAATGGGGATCAAGGACAGAGGAAAGATGAAGATCAAAGACAGCAATCGGAAATGGATGTGGTGGTTCCTGGGGGTCGTGCTCGCGCTGCAACTGTACTTCGTGCGCGAGTTGCTGGCAGCTTTTGCGTTGTTTGCGGTGGGATTTGCTGCTATTGCATTCGTGATTATGAGCCTTTATATGATGCAGAAGGTCTGGGAAATTGGCGTTCAGACCGTGGCGGACAGCCAGCATCCAGTCGTCGATATGGCCAGGCGCAGTGTTAACGCCGTGGAAGACCTGGCGCGTCGGCCGTTGCGCGGCCCGGGTTCAGCCGCGGCTCGTTAGGCTGCCGGCAAGTTTCTGGCTTTTGCCAGAGCACACGCAGAGCTGCTCAACCTGCCTCCTTCAGGATTGATGCAACTTCTGCACGGTAATAAAAAGAAAAAGGCCAGCCGTCCTGAGAAAGCGGCTGGCCTTTTTCTTTTTCCCGCCGCGGATCGTTGGCCAAACGAGCCCGGTTGTGGCTCGAGCGTCGCCGGGCGTTCTCCGCACGCTGCAGGCGCTCAGCGGAACCCTGCCAGATAACCAGCAAGCTGGAGTAACGAATTACGGAAGGTGATGAAAGGGGCTTGACCCGAATTCCGGCTTGTTGTATTTAGCCAGTAGGCTAAATAAACAATGTACTCGGACGTCCTCTCATCGACCTTTGCCGCCCTCGCCCACCCAGCCCGCCGGGCCATCCTGGCTCATTTAATGTCTGGCGAAGCCTCCGTCACCGAACTTGCCGAGCCCTTCAAGATGAGACTATCCACCGTCGCAAGACATCTAAAAGTGCTTGAAAACGCAGGGCTTATCACGCGCACCCGAGCTGCACAGTGGCGGCCCCGGCGCATACAAGCGGACCCATTGAAGGAAGTTGCCGATTGGGTGGAGAACTATCGAATGGCCTGGGAGGGGAAGCTCGACCATTTGCACGACTATTTGCTGGACCTGCGAGCGCCCGAATGGAAGCCTAAGGAGAAGAAAAATGGCCGAGACGATCGGTAGTTCCACGACAGGCACCGCCAGGCAGGAACTTATCCTCACGCGCATTCTTGGCGCTCCGCGCAAGCTGGTCTTCAGGGCGTGGACCGATACCAAACACATGGCGCGTTGGTGGGGGCCCCGGGGCTTTACAAATCCCGTTTGCGAGCTAGACGTTCGCCTCGGCGGCCGCATTCGAATCGACATGCGTGGACCTGACGGACACATCTACCCGATGAAGGGTATTTTTCATGAAATCGTCGAGTCCGAGCGGCTCGTCTTTATGAGCACCGCCCTGGAGGACGAGAATGGCAAAGCGCTGCTCGAAATCCTGAATACGGTTACTTTTGAAGATTTCAACGGAATCACGAAGCTCGGGCTGCACGCTCGCCTTGTAACTCGCGATTTCAAGACGACTCCACAGGTGGCTGCAGCCCTCGCAGGCATGGAGCAGGGGTGGAGCGAAAGCCTCTACCGCCTCGCGGATGCGCTGGACAAAATGTCTTAATCCGCAACGGTGGATGATGAAATGGCCATTGAGGGTCTTGCCGAGCCACGCGCAGGATAGCTGCCCTGGCGCTTAGCTAATCAGGGAGCGGAGCATGTTCTTTCGTCCATCTTTGGCGAACGGCCGCAATGAGCTTTTCCTTATCGCTGCGCATTTCCCGGACCAAGGCCTGGTTGCCAGTGTCTTCGTGGCGCGCGGCCCAGAGCACCATCTCCGTCAGCACTGGCGCGAGGTCGATGCCCTTGGAGGTAAGCGAGTAGATCACCTTTCGGCCGTCGGAGGGGTCTCGCTCAGTGGCAATAATTCCGTACGATTCCAGCCTGCGCAGGCGGTCCGCCAAAATATTGCTGGCGATTTTTTCGTCGGAACGAAGAAATTCCTTAAAGGTCCGGTATCCACGCAACATCATGTCTCGCAGGATCAAGAGCGACCAACGGTCGCCCAGCATTTCCACGGACGCATTCAACGGGCATCCCGAACGGCGCTTCGGCGGCGCCTTCTTTTTGAGCATACATCGATACTATCCTCTTTTCACTTGCAATATGCAAGTAATCAAGTAAGATTGGCAAACCGAATTTGCCGGGTCGAACGCGGGAGCTTGGCTCCCGCACCCGAAGCAACGCGTGAGCGGCGTAGAAGGAGTTGCCGTTTTGGGCGGAAACAAAAGTTGAAATAGCCCGTCCTAATCAGGCAGAGGAGAAACTCATGCAATTGAATCCTTATCTGTTATTTAACGGGCAATGCGAGGAAGCATTCAAGTTCTATGAAAAGTGCCTGGGAGGCAAGATCGAGATGCTCTCGACATTTGGGGATTCGCCGATGGCGAAACAGGTGCCACCTGAGTGGTACGGCAAGGTCATGCATGCTTCCCTGAAATTGGGGGACGGGATGATCCTGATGGGTTCTGACCCTCCGCCCGACAACTACCAAGTGCCGCAAGGGTTTTCCGTTTCTTTGAGCGTGAAAGACGCAGGGGAGACGGAACGAATCTTCAATGAATTGGCCCAAGATGGTAAAGTGACGATGCCTATTCAGAAGACTTTCTGGTCGCCTCGGTTCGGCATGCTGGTGGATCGGTTTGGCATACCGTGGATCCTTAACTGTGAACAAGCGGCTACGCAAACCGCTTGAGATTTGGAGCAATGGGATGTCCGCAATGGGCTTCCTCGTTATGAGTGAGAACGGCTAACGTGGTACAGAGGAATATTCATGAGCTCAGCGAACCAAAGTCCCGCAAGCACTTCATCCGCTGCGTCAGCCGTGCCTATCTCGACGGGCATAATCTGGACCGGGCGTATCCTCAGCGCTCTGCCGGTAGCGCTAATGGTGTTCAGCGCCGTGCTGAAGTTTCTGAAGCCGGCGCCAGTAATGCAGAGTTTCGCGCACTTTGGCTATCCCGAAAGCGAAATTTTCCTCCTTGGAGTGCTCGAACTGCTTTCCTGCATTGTGTATGTGATACCGCGGACGGCAGTTCTCGGCGCGATATTGATGACGGGCTACCTTGGTGGCGCGACGGCGACGAATGTCCGCGTCGGCGATCACTCGTATATTATGACGGTCACTCTCGGGGTGCTCGTTTGGGCTGGTCTTTTCTTGCGCGACGCCCGAGTGCGGGCGCTAATTCCCCTGCGCGGCTAGGATGCCCGTGAAAATCTGATTTTGCGGATGTATCGCTAAATTGAGTGAGGAGAGAGGACGATGAATTTCAAGCCGGAGTTATTTCTGAATGACTTGAAGATTGCTCTCCGTTCGCTGGCGCGCGCGAAGGGCCTGGCGATCACGGTGGTGCTCACGCTCGCGCTGGGAATCGGCGCGAATGCGGCCATCTTCACGCTCGTGCGCGGCGTTCTCCTCCGGCCGCTGGTGAATCGGGACGAGGAGCGCCTCGTCTACATCCGGCAAAGCGCGCCCGGCATCGGCACGGCGAACACCTACTTCTCCGTCCCGGAACTCAGCGACATCGAATCCAGCGTCCACACCATCAGCAGTTTCGGCGACTTCTCGACCATCGGCTTCGTAATGGTGGGGTTGGGCGAGCCGCGCGAGGTGCGCGCCGGGGTTGTGGGCGGCACGTATTTCGATGTGATGGGTCTTCATCCCGTGCTGGGCCGCCTGATCGGCCCGCAAGATGACGGCCCGAAAGCCGCTGGCGTCGTGGTTCTCACATACCGGTTCTGGTCGTCTGCGCTTCATGGAGATCCGAGCGTCATAGGCAAGACGGTTCGCCTGGGCAGCGGCCCCATGGGGACGCGATCTGGCACGATCATCGGCGTTCTCGAACCCTGCATCCCATATCCTGCGGACACCGAAATCATCGCGAATGTGGTGACGAGCCCACACCATCTCTCCGCCACCATGGTCACCGGGCGCGTGCACCGGATGACCGAACTTTTCGGCCGGCTGGCCCCAGGCGCAACGGTTGAGCAAGCACGGGCTGAACTGCGCACGGTCTACAGCTCGATGATGAGCGAGCATCCGGAAGCTTACTCAAAACAGGCGGATTCGCGGATCAGTGTCACACGGCTGCGCGACCAAGTTACATCCGGCGCGCGCACTGTTCTTCTCGTGCTGCTCGCTGCTTCGGGACTTGTCTTCATCATTGCCTGCTCGAATGTCGCAAACCTTATTCTTGCCCGCTCCGTCCGCCGCGAAGGCGAACTCGCCATCCGCGCCGCACTGGGCGCCAGCGCCGCGACACTGCGCCGCTCTCTTCTTGCGGAAAGCCTTATTCTCTGCGGCGCAGGCGCGCTCCTCGGAGTGCTTAGCGCGCGCCCCTTGGTCGCCATTCTCGCGCGCTATGCTTCGCGGTTTTCTATCCGGGCTCTCGATCTGACGGTAGATTCGAGCATGCTGTGGGTAGGCGCCGGCCTGGCGATCATCTCCGCCGTCCTACTCGCCTTTGTCCCGCGTCTGCCCTCCGCCAACTCTTCGCAGGGATTCGGCCTGGCCAGCGGCAGCGTGCGCATCACCGGTGGCACCAACCGGCGACTCCGGTTGTTTGCCATGACGCAAATCGCCGCCTCGTTCATGCTGCTCGCCGGGGCCAGTATGCTGCTCAAGACACTTCTGGACATGCAAAGCGCGCACACTATTCTCGACACGCACCACGTGCTGGTCATGAACGTCCCCGTAGACTCCTACGGCAAGACGCCCGAGCAGATCAACCACTTCTACGAGGAAACGATTCGCCGCGCCGATGAGCTGCCGGGAGTGGATGGCGCAGCGGTGGCAGACTCTGCTCCGTGGCGAGACAGCAACTTTTCGTTTGCTCTGCAGTTCTCGACGGAAGGCCATGTACGGGGTCCCGGCGAAGAAGACCCACGCTCACAGTTCCGCACCGTCTCGCCAGGATATTTCGGCGCGCTGGGGGTGCCGATTCTCGAAGGGCGCGATTTCAACGACCAAGACCGCGCTAACGTCGAGCCGGTGGTCATCGTCAGCCAAACTCTCGCGCAACGAATGTTCCCTGGGCGGGACGCCATCAACCGGCACTTGATTTGGACCGATCCAGTGATTAAGTTCATCGGCATCGAACCGGTGCCTCGGCGGATTATCGGCGTAGTGGCGGATATTGACGACGCGCACGTCGTGCCGGAACCTACGATGACGGTCTATAACGCCATGGAGCAGCAGGGACTTTTCGGAGGCCGACTGTTCGTGCACACGCACACGGATCCGTACGCGGTGGTCACGCCGGTTACGCGCTTCATTCGTGATCTATCCGTCGATCAGCCCGTCGAGCACCCGGCGACACTCGAGGACATCCGCGCGGAGGTGCTGACTCCGGAGCGGCTGAATACGCTTGTGTTCGGAGGGTTCGCACTCGTCGCGCTAGCGATTGCGATCGTGGGAGTCGCGGGAGTATTGGCGTTCTCGGTCAGCGCGCGCACGCGCGAATTCGGAATTCGCCTGGCGGTCGGATCGCAGCCGAGCCAACTATTGGCTGGGGTGATTCGCGAGGGGACGGTCATGGCCCTCATCGGGATCATTGCAGGAGCCAGCTGCGGCTACGTCCTTGCGAGGCTCGCCGGCAGCTATCTGCTGGATATGAAAATGCCGAGCCCTTTGCCAGTGGTTGCTTCGGCCATCATTCTGTTAGCCGCTGCCGTGGCCGCCTCCGCGCTACCGGCCGCGCGGGCGGCTCGCGTCGACGTTATTCAGGCGCTTCGCGCGGAGTAGACCACGATCTTGACCACTCAAGAAGAGCGCCGGCAGCTTGATCGGCTGCCGGCGTCTAAGTGCCTGTCGAGCTTCGGACGACTAGAAGTCAAGTTTGAACGCGAGCTGCAGAATTCGCGGGTCGCGAGCGGTTCGGATTTTATTGAAAAGGGAACTGCTGGTGGTAAACGAGGCGCAGCAGATTGGGTTCAGGTGGTTGAAGGCATTGAACGCTTCGAAGCGGAACTGCCCGCCCAAACGCTCTGTGAACTTTATGTTCTTGAACATCGAAAGGTCTGTTCTCCAATAGCCGGGAAGTCGAACCGCGCCCGGCCGTTCGGAAGGAGCGGTGGATTGGCCCGCTACTGGATTTGCAAAAGCGGCGGCATTGAACCAGCCCTCGAACCCTTGCGGTTCATTCGCGTTTGGATCGCCCACTTGATTTGCGCGGAAAGAGCAAGGAGAAGGACCAAGACAATCCGCACCGGTCGGATCAATCAGCTGGTTCGAGGCCACCGTTGCAGGAAGTCCAGTCTGGAAGGCCTGGATACCTGAAACTTCCCATCCCCCGAGGACATGCCCGGCGAATCCATGTTGCGATTGATAGAAGGGAAGATCCCAAACGAAATTAGCGGTAAAAATGTGGCGGCGATCTGCGATACAAGGCCCGTAATTGCCCTTGATGTCACCTTGCACTGGCATGATGCTGCCCGTGCTGCGGTCCGCCTGGTAGGTGGTGAGGCAGTGGGACCAAGTGTAGGAAAGGTTGATCAAAGAATTGCCCTTGAATTGTTTTTGTAGTTCGGTCTGCAGGGAGTGGTAATTCGAAGTATAGATTTCCCTAAAGGCATTCCCACCATTCCAGCCGACGAAGGGGCGAATAGCATTCAGGCGATTGGTATTGCTGTTATCCACCACGGTGGTGGGGACGCCGTTTACGTTGTGAGTAAAGCTGATAGCGTTAGAACCGCTCATGCACGGCGTGGTGGCATTGCAGGCAAGATATGCATTCGATGCGGGCTGGTTGATATCGATGAAGCCCGGAAGGTGGACTCCATTGTTAGCGTAGTAGCCCACATCGACGATCCAGCCGCGACGCACCTCGCGCTGGACGTCGAGACTCCACTGCATGGTGTAAGGATAGGAATAGTCAATGGGAACGCGGCTTTGCAACTGCGGAGCGGCGGGCGAAAAAGAGCGTGTCCCGCCGGTAGGATTGGCAGTGGTGGTATTTGTCACGCTGAGATTGGTCAGAAACCCGGAGCCGAGGAAGATGTCGTTTTCCGCGTTGCCGAATTCCTGGCCGTTGTCGTAGTACATGCCAAAGCCGGCGCGCAGGGAGGTCTTGCCGTTGCCCCAAGGATCCCAAGCGATGCCGAGGCGAGGAGCGATTCCCCGGTTATCTTCGCTGCCCACCTTGCTTCCGAAGGGCGACTGATGCCCCGTCACTCCCGCCGGCGGATGAGCAAAAATGTACCCGTTGAGGGGATCGAAGTTGGGGTTACATGCGCTAACAACTTTTCCGGAAGAGTTCAAGCTGGTGTCCAGGTTGCCGGTGGCAAGAACGCAAGGAGCTTTTGAGGGATCGTAAAGCGCGGGATCAAACTGGCCGAGCATTCCGTTTGCGTCCGTCGGCTGGCGAAAGAAAGAGTGACGGATGCCGTAGCTGACGGTCAGATTGGACCTAACCTGCCAGGTATCCTGGGCATAGTACTCGAACTGGTTATCCATAATGTCCGCAGTGAGGTCCAGAGAGCTCTGGGAAAAGGTTCCCACGCGACCGAGCAGGAAATTTGCCCAAGCTTGTTCGAAGCTGAAAGAGCCCGCGGGAAGTCCGTTGTTGTTGAAGGCATAGGATCCGACGTTGTTGCCGCCGGCGTTTTCATTCTTATTGTAGTGGTAGTAGACGGCACCGAATTTCAGGGTGTGCCTGCCGAGGATCTTGGTGACATTGGCAAACGCCGTGTGATTGCGGTTGTAGTCGCGATAGGGTCCGTAACTTCCGGGGCCATTGCCGCCGGTAAGGGAGACCGAGGGAATACGCGCCAGGGTTGGAGTAAAAGGAAGAACCACGGCGGCAGCGACGTCAGGAGAGTTTTGATTGGTCACCAGGCCGATGGGATTGCTGACGATGGCGCCATAAGAATAGGAGTAGCCGGGCTCAATTAAAAGGGTCGGGTTGAGAGAGATGGTGGCGCGGACAGTGTAGTTGTAGCCGGGCGAGTTGGTCGACGTAGTGCCGATGCCCTGAATCGGCGGACCGGAGGAGAAAAGGCCGCCAGCTTCCTGAGTGGGGATGGTATCGCGCAGGATTTTGCCGGAGAAGCGCAAGCGGTTGCTCACGACGTGGTCTACCTTGATGATTTCCTCGTGAAAATCGAAAATATTCTTCAAGGTGGAGGTGAATCCAAAGGGGTTGGTGGGAGTAGTAGCGTTCGGCAACGGGTACTTGGAGAACACGTCCTTGATGTAAGCCTGCGCGATGGGATCGAAGGACGTGGAGGCGATGGACGTGCCGGTGGCGGCACAAGTATTGTCTGGATTAAAGGCCACGCACACGGGCTTGGCAAATTGCCCGGTTAACATTCCGGAGGTGGGAACGTTGGCGGTGCCATTCACGTAGGTAAGATTTCTGCGGGCTTCTTCGGAAAAGAAAAAGAAGGTCTTGTCTCGCTGTTCATAGACTTTCGGAATCCATACGGGACCACCGATGGTGCCGCCAAAATCGTGATAGCGGAGGTAGGGTTTGTGAGGGAGGACAACGGGATAGTTGCTGGCGAATGGCCTGGCATTGAGGGCGTCGTTTCGCCAGAATTCATAGAGGTTGCCGTGAAGATCGCTGGTGCCCGAGCGGGTGATGACGTTCACTTGGCCGCTGGCGGCGCGCCCGTACTCGGGGTCGTATTGGCCGCGGATGACGCGAAACTCGGCAATGGAATCCACGCTGGGGAAGGAGAGCAAGGTAAGGTTGGAGCCGCGATCGACGTTGTCCGCCCCGTCCACCATGAAGTTGTTCTGCTCACGACGTCCGCCGTTCATGGAGAAGGTAACGAGGTTTGTACCCTGCGGAGCGAAAGCTCCGACATAAAGAGTGTCGGAATTGCCGCCATCGGAGACGCCGGGAACAAGAGTCACCAACTGCTCCCAATTGCGGCCGTTGAGAGCAAGTTCGCGGACCTGGACTCCGGATATAACCCCGACAGGGGTGACGCTCTGAGTATCAACGTGGAGGGCGTCGGCTTCGACGGATACGCTTTCGTTGACGGAGCCAACCTCCAGGGTGAAATTGGCAGCGAGTCTGTCGTCGACGTTTAGCACGATGCCGGAGCGTATGGACTTCTTGAACCCGGCAGCTTCCACCGTGACGCTGTAACGGCCAACCGGCAAGAGTGCAGCGACGTATTCGCCGCGTTCGTCGGTTGTAATCGTGCGAACGGCGATTTTTTGGTCGGCGTTGGTGACGGTTACGCCGGCGTTAGGAACGACACCGCCTTTGGGATCAGAGACCGTTCCGGAAATGGTGCCGGTGACGTTTTGACCGAAAGATACGGCACTGAGACTAACGACGAACAAAAGCAGGACCAAACATTTGCTGACTATTCTTCTCATCGAATACCTCCTCCATTCCACACCCCTTGTAGACGCTAAAGAGTCCGAATTTTTCTTTCGCGTCTCGGATACCCCTACCCCTGTGTCCACTGCACACCCCCTGAAGAATTGCCGTTGTTCTGCCGCCGCAGACGATTCGTAATCTTGTAACGGTCGCCGCGGAATGTGGACTTGACGTACTCGACCGCTTGTCCGTTCTCCACGTAGGAAGTGCGGGTAAACTGAAAGACCGGACTTCCTTTAGAAATGCGCAAGAGGCGCGCCTCTTCGGGGCTTGCCAACCCTGCCTCGACGACCTCATCCGCCTGCACGATATGAATTTCGTAATCCTCCGATAGCGCGCGGTACAGCGAAGTGCGCGGATCAAATCTTTCCAGGAAATCGGGGCACAAGCGAAGAGGCAAGCAGGTAGTCTCCACGCCCATGGGGAGGGAATCCGCCATTCGAACGCGCCGCAACTGGATCAGCTTCTCGCCGGGTGGGACGCGGAGAGCCTCGGCCGCCGCCTCACCGGCAGAAACCACCTCGAAGGAAGTAACCTTCGAATGAGGCCGGGATCCGCGAGCCTCCATCTCTTCGCTGAAGGAAAGAACCTGCCGGAAGTTTTTTTCAAGTTTGGTTTCGGCGACGAAGGTGCCTTTGCCCCGCTGGCTGTAAGCGACGCCCTGGCTGCAAAGTGATTTGAGAGCTTGGCGGGCGGTCATCCGGCTGACGCGCAGGCGCCTGGCAATGACTTCCTCGGAGGGAAGCGGCCTGCCAGGTTTGAGCCGGCCCAAACGGATGTGTTGGAGAAGCTGCTGCTGAATCTGGAAGTAGAGTGGGACAACACTTTGACGGTCCAAGTTGAGAGAGTCCACTTCGTTCCCCAGTTGTCTAGACAACTAGCCGTCTATATATGTCCCGGCAGGCCAGGTGTCAAGATTTTTATGTGCCCCCGGCCAGAGTTTGGCGTTGCTCACGGGCGAGCGCACGCGCCTGTGCTAATCTCTGCCCGTACGTAGCCAAAAAGGGGCCCAGCGAGAGCCCAATCAGGAGAAGGTCATGAACCGGCGAAACAAACAGAGGACGTTAGTTGGCGTAACTGTAGCGTGGATGCTAACGGCGACCGCCGCAAGCCTCGCCCAAGAAAAAAATGCGGAACCAGCAAAAAAAATAGCCATTCGGGCGGGGCGTCTGATTGACGGAAAGAGCGACACGCCGATCCTGAACGCGCTGATCGTCATCGAAGGGGACAAAATTATTTCTGTAACTCCCGGAGGAACGCCCCCTGCGGGAGCTGAGGTAATCGATCTTTCAAAAGCCACGGTGCTGCCGGGATTCGCCGATGTTCACACGCACGTGCTTCTGAACGGTGATATCACCGCGGAAGATTACGACGTACAACTCTTGAAGGAATCCACGCCCTACCGCGCGATTCTCGCCGCACGTAACGCTCGCATCGCGCTGGACCACGGGTTCACAACTCTCCGAGATGTTGAAACGGAAGGCGCCATGTACGCGGACGTGGACGTCAAGACCGCGATAGCCAGAGGGGAAGTCCCCGGACCGCGCATGCAAGTGGCTACCCGGGCGATGACTCCCACGGGCATGTATCCGCTGCTGGGCTATTCGTGGGAGTTGAAAGTGCCGACCGGCGTGCAGTATGTCGACGGCGTGGATGGAGCGCGCAAAGCGGTTCGTGAGCAAGTGATGTATGGCGCGGATTGGATCAAGTATTACTCCGACCGCCGGTATCATTTTGAAGCGGACGGCGTGCTGCACAGCATGGTGAATTTCACGGACGAGGAAGCAAAGGCAATCGTCGACGAAACGCATCGCTTGGGCAAAAAAGTTGCCGCGCATTGCATCGGTTCGGATGGGATTGCCGCTGCATTACGCGCAGGTGTGGACAGCATCGAGCACGGCGACGGGTTCACGGATGCGGAACTGGATGAAGTGGCAAGACGCGGGGTCTATTGGGTTCCAACGATTACTGTCGGCGCGTACGTTGCTCCAGGCCGCGGAGGCAACTGGGTCAAAATGGTGGACCTGGAGAAAACCGCGTTCCAGAAAGCACTCAAGAAGAACGTAAAGATCGCTCTTGGCACCGATGCCGGCGGTTTCGACTGGAAGGAAGTGAATGAGGCGGAAGAGTTCGTGTATTACGCGAACTATGGGATGACGCCAATGCAGGCGATTCGTGCCGGCACGGTCGTTCCCGCGGAGCTGCTCGGCTGGAGCGACAAAGTTGGGACGATCGAAGCTGGGAAGTGGGCGGACATTGTTGCAGTGAGCGGCGATCCGCTCAAAGACATCACCGAGCTCAAGCGTGTGAAATTCGTAATGAAGAGCGGCGCCGTCTATAAAAACGAGATGCAGTAGTTTCCGCGTGGCGTGAGTTCATGGGCTTGAGCGGCGGCGGGGAATTTCATCGCCATACAGTTGCGGCAGAATGCTACGATCCGCGCCGGAAATTTTGGATAGAAGGAGTTCATCGTGCGCCACTTGCTGATTCTTCTCGCTGCGGTCGTAGGCGTGTCCAGTAGTTTGGTTGCGCAGTCGCCGGGGTGGCCGACTGGGCCCGGACACTTGACCATTGACGTGTGGCCGCACGGTGCGCCTGGCGCGGTCGCCAACCCAGCGATCGAGGGCGACACCACGACTGCGAAGGATAATCTCATCGCAGGCAGGCCCATCATCAGACTCGGCAACGTTTCCACACCAACGCTCACGCTCTACAGGCCCGCAGGAAAGAACACCGGGGCGGCCGTCGTTGTTTTTCCTGGAGGAGCGTACCGCATACTGGCGATCGACCTCGAAGGGACGGAAGTGTGCGACTGGCTGAATTCCGCAGGCATCACGTGCGTTCTGCTGAAGTACCGCGTGCCGGACACCGGGCCGTATCCTAAGTCTGACGCTGCGCTACAGGATGCGCAGCGCGCGCTAGGAATCGTTCGCGCTCACGCCGCGGAGTGGCATATCGATGCGCATCGCATCGGCGTGCTGGGCTTCTCGGCGGGCGGCCACCTTGCCGCGGCACTCAGCACGCATTTCGAGAAACGACTGTATGATCCGATCGATGCCGCAGACGAGCTGAGTTGCCGTCCCGATTTTGCGGTGATCATTTATCCGGGTTATCTCGCGATTGCAGAGCAGAACTTTGCGCCCAATGCGGACATTCACGTGACGGAGCAGACTCCGCCGACGTTTCTTGCGCAGGCGGAGGACGATCCGGTGCACGTCGAAAATTCGGTCGTTTATTTCATGGCGTTAAAGAACGCCAAGGTTCCGGCGGAAATGCATATCTACACGCAAGGGGGACACGGATACGGACTTCGCCGGACAGAGCTGCCCATTACGGGCTGGCCAAAGTTGGTAGAAACTTGGTTGCACACGATTAAAATTCTGCCTGCTGCAACGCCTTGAGAACCAACTGCACAAGCGCCGCCCCTACCTTTAATTGCCACGGCTAAACGCTAGAAGAATGCGGCGCCGCCATCGACGTTGATGGATTGGCCGGTGATGGCAGTGGATTGATTCGAGCAAAGAAAGAGGGCGGCGCGGGCGACTTCGTCTGCGGTTTGGCCGCGCCCTTGCAGAATCGTGTTGAGAAAACCGGCGAGTTGCTCCTTAGGACTGACGCCAAGTTTTGCGGCGAGGGTGTTGCCGAGTTCCTTGGACATGCGGGTTTCGGTGACTGGGCCGGGGCAGATGGCGTTGACGCGCACGCCTTTGCGCGCGGCTTCGGCTGCGGTGATGCGCGTGAGGCCGAGCATGCCTGCTTTTGCGGCGGCGTAAGCGGAACCCCACGGGAATGCAGCTTTGGCCGAGAGGCTGGAAATGTTGAGAATCACGCCGGAGCCGCGCGCATACATTTCCGGAAGGACGAGTTTGCTGAGAAGAAATGCGGCGCGCAGGTGGACGGCGATGACTTTATCGAATTCCGCGAGCGGATAGTCTTCGACGGGAACGACGGGGCCGTAATGGCCGGCGTTGTTGACGAGGATATCGATTTTGCCAAATTTTGCGCGCGCTTCCGCGACGATGCGCATGGAATCGGCTTCGCGAGCGAGATCGGCGAGGGCATAGTGGGCGCGTCCGCCGCTGTTGGAAATTTCTTCAGTGGTGACGGCGAGTTCTGTTTCCGTGCGCGCGGTTAGGAAGACGCAGGCGCCTTCCGAGGCAAACAATTGAGCGATGGCGCGGCCGATGCCACGGCCCGAGCCGGTAATCAAGGCGACTTGGTCTTTGAGGAGCATAGGAAGAAAAGGATAGAGGCAGCGGGCAGCGGAGGCAAGGAGTGTGAGGCTAGAGAGACCAGAAAGAAAGGCAGGCAGGAAGTAGGCATGAGACAGGCAGGAATGCCTGTCCTACTTTGGGATAAGTGCAGCGATGGAAGCGAGCTATTTGCCGGGCTTCAGATCCTTGAGCAATTGATGGACGAGGCCGTTGATGTCCTTCTCGGTGAGCGAGAAGGAATCGCGGTGCACAGGCTTTGCGCCAATGGCGCGATATACCAGATGTTTGGTGGATTGCTGCATCCAGTCGAAGACGATGGTTCCTTCGCGGAAACGGATATTCTCATAGCCGACGTACGCCGGGCCATAGCGCCAGGATTGCCAGCAGCGAAACGGACCGCATACCAAGCCAGGATAGGCGCCTCCGTAAGCCACGGGGACGGTGGCGTTGTGGCGCCTTACGGCAAATTTATAGTCCACCAAAAAATCGGCGGCTGCGGGGTCGGCGACTTGCTTGAATCCCTTCGCGGCAAGCGCTTGCTCGATGGCGGTTTTCACTCGCTGGCGATCGACGGCGTCGTCGGCGGTGGATTCGCGGCGCTCGGGTTGATTGCGTACCACCTGGTCGCGCGAAGTCACGGGGCGACTGTCACCTGCATTGGCGGTTTCCTGCACGGCGGGGCGCCACGCCCAGGTGGCGCTATTCGGGATGGGAACGTCGTGGTCGCGAATGATGCGGACATATTCATCGCAGCCCGCGACGAAAATCAAAGAGAGCAATGCGGTTACAGACAGAAGACGCTTGGTTCTTTTGAATGAACGAAGACAGTGCATCGGACGGGCCTCCAAGGGCGAATTGGTCCTCTCGATTCTTCAACCCTTCATTCATTTGATAGTTGCGGTGGGATAAAATTGCGGGGGGGAGAGTGTTGCGGACGAATCGAGGTTCCATCAAGCCTTCGGAAGCCCCCAATCCGCGGGTGGAAAAACAACGGGCCAGAATTTAGGCGACGGGCTATCGAATTCGAAGGCCACGCCGAAGAAATTGCCGGCGGCCTGATCGATGCGCACCACGCGGCAGCTTTGCTCCAACCCGGATTGCGGGTTCACCAGGATGATCGGTTGACCAACAAGCAGCTCCAATTTTAATTTCATCAGGCCGCCATGCGCGTTGACGACCAGCGTGTGGGTGTCTTCCTGGACTTGGACGCGGTCGGGCGTCTCGGCGAGAACCCGGACGGGGATCTGCAGCATTACACGTTCGCTGCGGCGGCGATTGCTGGCATCGGAAGGGGGCACAAGATTCTCCGTTAAATGGCTCGGTTCGCTGCCAGTCTTTGAAAGGAAAATCAGGCCAGGCGCTCCTGGCTTTTCCCAAGACACTGGTATCGCGGCAGCGTGGCCGGGCCGGCACACTTGGCCCGAGCTGAACAACCACTCGTTGCCTGTTTATTAGTCTACCTAAGGATGCGCGGGCATCCCAACTGGAATGAGACTTGACGTGCATTGGTAAACGGCTTGGAGGGCGGGTCGTTCCGGAGAGCAGCGCGAGTTCAGGGAAGCAGCTTCGATTGAAGGCTGGACTTCACGTCCGGCCATTCGGAATCGAGGATGCTGAAGTATACGGTGTGGCGGATGCGGCCGCTGGCGGTAATCATGTGATTGCGGAACGTGCCTTCCTCGTGGGCGCCGATGCGCAGGATGGCGGCGCGAGAGCGCTCGTTGAGGGAATCGGTTTTCAGCTCGACGCGAATGCAACCGAGAGTTTCGAAGGCGTGCTTCAGCAGGAGATACTTTGCCTCGGTGTTGATGGTGGTGCGCTGCCATGCGGGAGCGAGCCAGGTCCAGCCGATTTCGGCGCGATGATGCGTGCGGTCGATGTTGCCGTAACGCGTGCAGCCGATGGCGCGGTTGCCGGATTTTTCGATCAGCGCGAAGGGCAGGGAGACGCCGCGCGCCTGCTCCTCAATTGCGGTAGCAATGTAAGCGGACATTTCTTCGGGTGTACGCACGGGAGTGGGAATCCAGCGCCACAACTCCTCGTCGAGACCGACGGCGGAGAGAGCGGCGTGATGCGCTTGCGAGAGGGGCTCCAGCCGCACGTGGCGGCCTTCGAGGGTCACCGGCTCAACATGCATTTCTGCGCTCATGAAATGTGCATGTTACAGCCGCGATGGCCATTTGGGGGAGGACCAATTTGGCAAAGGGCTTGGCGCTAGCCGCTGCCCCGCGTTCGGTACGTGCGGGCTGCAAAGTGCCGCAACCGCGCAAGCAAACCAAAACCAACCATTGGGCGTCCTATCTTCCATCAGACACGGGAACTTTCCGCTGGAGAAGAGAGAACTAGACATTGAGAGAGCGCGGTACCCGTATGTCTTGACCTGGAAAAGCATGAAAAACCATTCTGCCGGTAGCGTATCTCGTTGTTCGACCCATCGTTCGACGACTCCCGCGATTCCTCCTTCAAAACGGGGACTTCGCCTGATTCGATGGGGCGTAAGTGTGGCCGTGCTCTGCTTCTTGGCGCTTGCGGCTCAGGAATTTCGCGCGCAACAACCGCCGCCCTCGGTGCCGGCGCAGCAACAGGGGCAAGCACAGCCAGAACTGAAGCGGCCGCAGGAAGCACAGCCGAAGATTGCGGTCGAGGTTAAGACGGTCAGCGTGCTGGCCACGGTTCGCGATAAACACGGGAAGATCATTCCGGACTTGACCAAGGACGATTTTGTGCTGGATGAGGATGGGCGTCCGCAAATTATCAATTATTTTGCGCACGAAAGCGATTTGCCGCTGCGACTGGGCCTGTTGGTGGATACCAGCTTGAGCCAGAGCAAGGTGCTGGATCAGGAGCGGAGCGCGAGCTACACCTTCCTCGATCAGCTAATCCGCCAAGACAAGGATTTGGCGTTCGTGATTCACTTCGACAAGGAAGTCGAGCTGCTGCAAGATTTCACTCCTTCGCGGCCCAAGTTGCAGGCGGCGCTGCAATCGCTGGCGACGCCGCAATACGACGGCGGCGGGGGCGGCAACGGCGGCGGAGGAGGCGGACGCGGACGGGGTCGAGGAGACGGTGACGATCGGCAAGGTTCGCATCACCGAGGCGGAGGGACGTTGCTCTACGATGCGATTTTTCTGGGATCCGACGAGCTGATGAGCAAGCAGCAAGGCCGCAAAGCGCTGATTGTCCTTTCGGATGGCGTGGACCGAGGCAGCAGGGAGACTTTGGCAGAGGCTATCGCGAGCGCGCAGCGAGCCGACACGATCGTCTATTCCATTTATTTTGCGGACGAAGAAGACTACGGTCATCTCGGCGGATTTAGCATGGGCGGCCCAATGGGAGGGCACGGCGGCATGGGTGGCGGTCGTGGCGGCGGCAGGTCTCCGCGGCAAGAAGAGCGGCCCGACGGCAAGAAAATCCTCGAGCAAATTTCAAAGGAAACGGGCGGGCGCTTCTTCAAGGCCTCCAAGAAAGAAACCGTAGACAAGATTTACGCGGAGATTCAGGAAGACCTGCGCAACCAATACAGCCTCGCCTATACACCCGACAAGGGCAACACGGTCGGGTATCACAAGATTCTACTTACCGTGCCGAAGCAAAAAGACCTCGTCGTGCAGGCCCGCGACGGCTACTACTTCGGGCAGTAGCGCCTCGTCTCGGGGTTCCAATATGTTAGACTCGTACACCCCGTAAGTTGAAAATGCCAGGGCAATCTGGGTTACCGCGCTCGATGCTGGCTTTTCCATTTCCGCCCCATTCGCTCGGCGTCAAGAACCTCTGCGGGAGTCATCTGCGCTTTGGCATAGGAAAGATTCGATTTAGAGTTAGTCAGGCTGAACCACATGTAAGCGTGAACGTAATTCTTGGGAACACCCAGGCCATCCAGATAAAGTAGTCCCAAGTTGTTCCTCCCTTGCGCCGCTCCGCCGAAATCCGGGACGTGCTCGGCTGCTCTTCGGTACCATTTGGCCGCCAAGACATAGTTTTGCATCCCAGCTTCCCCATCCTCATACATTTGGCCCAAGGCGTTTTCCGCGTCAGGATCGTCCTGTTTGGCTGCCTTCCTTAACCACCTCATAGCTTCCTGGAAATCGGTCTTGCCAAACCAACCCTGCTCATACCCTGTGCCGAGCCAGAGCTGCGCGCCTCGATCCCCGCGCTCGGCCTTGGCTAACATTGCTTTCTTATCGGCTTCCGTCCACTTTACGGGTTGGGACATAGACACTGAGGTGGCTTGTGATGAGTGAGGGGTTTGCGGGGCAGCGACGGAGTATGGCGCAATAAGTGGAATAATGAGCAACTGGAGCAGAAAGCGTCGTTTCATACACTTGCTACCAGAAAACATGATACACCCAAGAGCAGCGAGCTAGCGCACTCGGCTGATATGCACCGCAATCAGGAACTCACACGCCAACCGATGTCGAAACCCGGTGCGGGCGGGGCGGGGCGTAGGGTATGATAGAGTGTTCGGAAATTACTCACTTAGGATAACGATGCAGACTGCTACAAATGGGAAGGTATTGCTGAGGGTCCGGCCGCGAGGGTTCTGCGCGGGCGTGGTGCGGGCGGTGGATATCGTCGAGCTGGCGCTGGAAGCGTACGGCGCGCCGGTCTACGTGCATCACGAAATCGTGCATAACACGTACGTGGTGGAGCAGTTGCGCCGGCGCGGGGCGATTTTTGTGGAGTCCATCGCAGACGTGCCATACGGGGCGGTGCTGGTGTTCAGTGCTCACGGAGTGCCTCCGCCAGTGCGTCAGGAAGCCAAGGACCGCTCGCTGAAAGTGATCGATGCGACGTGCCCGCTGGTTACCAAGGTGCACATGGAAGCGCTGAAATTCGCGAAAGACAAGCGCACCATCATTCTAATCGGCCATAAGGACCACCAGGAGATCGTTGGGACATCGGGCGAAGCGCCGGAGAGCACGATTGTGGTGGATTCGGTGGCGGCGGTGGACGCGCTCGAAGTGGACGATCCGGAAAGGCTTTCTTTTCTGACGCAGACCACGCTGAGCCTCTACGACACACAGGAAATTGTGTCGCGGTTGCGGCAAAAATTCCCATCCATCAAAGGCCCGGCGAGCGATGACATTTGCTACGCGACGCAGAACCGTCAGGAAGCGGTTGAGCAAGTGGCCAAAGACGTGGATTTGATATTGGTGGTGGGTTCGCCGAACAGCTCGAATTCGAACCGTTTGGTGGAAGTGGCGCAGCGCAGCGGCGTAAAGGCCCAGCTGATCGATTCGGCCGCGGACATTGACGTGAAGTGGCTCGAAGGCGTGGGACGCGTGGGCTTGACCGCGGGCGCTTCCGCCCCCGAGGTGCTCGTCGAACAAGTGAGCCAGCGATTGGCGGAGTGCGGGTTTACGGATCAACGCGACCTCGATTTGATCCGCGAGGATGTGCGCTTCACGCTGCCTCCGGAGCTGGCAACGATCGCGCCGGCGCCTAGACGCTAAGTTCTTTGTTGCGTCGTTGAAACGCAGAGCGGGCAGTTAGCCCGTGAAGTTTGCAATTGGCGCAACGCGGTACATGGGGACACACAACACAAGGAGCAAGCTTTGGCGGTCAAAATCGTCCGTCAACCGAAGAAGATTGCGCTGATTGGCGCGCCGTCGAGCGCGGCCGCTTTTTTGGCAGGAAGTGAGAAAGCGCCAGCGGCATTGCGGGCAGCAGGATTGGTTGAACGACTGCAAAGCGCGGGCTACGAAATCACGGACTACGGCGACTGCGCGCCGAGGCTCTTCGCCGACGATGAGGAGCATAAGCGGGCGCGCAATATGCAAGAAATCGTCGCGGGCCTGAATGACTTGAAGGTTAGGGCGGAAATAGCCGTGAAAAGCGGCGCGCTGGTGCTGGTGCTAGGCGGCGATTGCGCGCAAGTGATCGGACTTCTGACCGGCGCGCGCCGCTACTACAAGCACGTCAACCTGTTGTGGTTTGATCGCGACGCGGATTTGAATACTCCTGCATCCACGCCTTCCGGCCGTATCGATGGAATGGTTGTGGCGCACGTGATTGGCCGGGGCGCTCCGGAACTAGTTCGTTTTTTCGGAGAGTCCGCGCTTGTGCGCGAACCCGACGTAACCCTCTTCGGTATTGACCGGCTCGATCCTCCCGAGCAGGAGTTCCTCAGCAAATCGCCGATGCGGCATATTTACGCTGCGGACATTCAATCCCAGGGCGCACGAGCGGCAGCGCACAATGCGCTTGCGTATGTGCACGCCGACGCGCACGAGTTTGTGCTGCACCTGGATACGGACGTTATCGCCAACGAAGAATTTCCTGCGGTGAATGTGCCCGCCAGCGGCGGCCTGCGCCTGGAAGATGTCCGTGCCGCCCTCAGTGAAGTTGCGAGACACAAGAATTTGCTCGGCCTTGACGTGGCGCAGTACAACCCGGACAAAGATCCCGATGGCAGCGGAGCAAAAAAACTCGTGGATTTGCTCGTCGAGGTCCTTTCCGCCCGCCTCGAAGCCCTGACGGCGCCAACGCCAGCGGCAGAGCCTGCAGACGATACGTCCGAAGTATCATCCTCGGAAACGACCGCTTAGGCGGTTCTCTCCGCCGCCGAAATTTAGCGATTCCCGCTGCTCGAATATTGCAAAGGGTGATCCGCGTGTCCATAAATCTGATGAAGCGTCTTATCGGTTTGTGCGGCGGCGGGATCACTCAATAGCGTTTGCGCTTTTTGCAGGCCAATGAGCGCCTGGACGCGCTGCGGGGCCAGCGCCAGTCCGGATTCAAACGCTTTGCGCGCTTCCGGGATGCGGCCGTGCTCGAGAAGAAACTCGCCGAGCAATTCATACGAAGGTTTAGCAATCAGAGGCGGCCCGAACGCGGAGGGCAGCGAGGCTTCTTCCTCCGCGGCCTTTTGAAATGCGACGCCGGCTTGAGCCCAGGTATTGTCTCGCGACAAGAGCAGGGCCTGAATCTGAACCGTCAGGATTTCAGGCACTTTCCTCATCCAGTTGCCGGCGGAATACCTCTCGCTGTCCAAGTCGGCATTCAATTGCGGCCCCAGCGCTTGCATTTGCGCTAAAGACGCGCGCGCCGCGGATGCATCGCTTCGGTAGCACGCTCCGAGCGCGTCGGTGTAATGAAACATCAGTTGCGTCCAAGCCGACGCACCGGAAGGAAGTTTCCAGCCCGCTGTTTCGCCGTTCCAATCTTTCGTCTCAATCAAGTAATGCGCGCGCATCTGGACGAAAGAGCCGGCGGCTGAATTATCCGCGTCGACCGTGCCGCGTCCGTGCCTCGCTGCGGATTGCGCTTCCGCCTGGCTGCGGCACGCGGAGAGGATGCGCATCGCGTTCGCAAAGCGTCCTTGCTGGAGATAACCGTATTCGAGCCACAAATTGTAGTGGCCGCAGGACTGCGGCGGCTTGCCGGCGGAGGCGCGCTGCCTGTTGACGATGCCCGTGGCAGTTTCGTTCGCGCTTACGACGTCGTCCCACATCCCGAGGGCAAGAAAAATGTGCGAGGTCATATGCTGCGCGTGGGCAGCTTCGGGCGCGATCTTCGAATAAGCTCGCGCGGCACGTAACCCCAGGATTGCGTGAGTGGGATCATCGAAGGAATGAATCAAATAATGGGCCGCGCCGGGATGCCGCGGGTGCGCGTAGAAAACATCTTCCAAGAGCGCGGCCGCGCGCATGTATGTGGGTACGTCGCGGCCGTTATGCGCGGTGCCCAGAAGCGCCAGCGCGTAGAAACAGGTGGCGTCGATATCGTCGGGATACTTCTCGTGCAGTTCGCGCATGGATTCGGCGTAGCGCGCGTCGCGATCGTATTTTTCTCCCTGGCCATAGAGAATATCCACCGCGCGAAGATAATCATTTTCGCGTTCCGTCTTTGCCTTAGCCAGGCGCTCTTCGGGTGTGGGCGCGAGCTTTTCCAGGGCGGCGCGCGCCGCGTGGCGGTTTTGCTCTTCCCAGATCGGGTGATTGAACGTCATGGCTTCGCCCCAGTAGGCCATTGCAAAACCGGGATCGATTCCTTCCGCTCTGCGGAACGCCGCGGCGGCGTCTTCGTATTCGAAGTTGTGAAGCTCGGCGAGCCCGTACAGGAAGTCCTTTTGCGCCGCGGGCGCGCCGGAATTGGCGAAGGAAACATCGCCAACCGAGGATTGCGCGAGAAGAGCCGGAGGAGCAAAGCAAAGAAGAACGACAAGCAGAACAGAGGCCCGCAAAGGGAGTCTCGTGCAGAGCAATCTCATGCGCAAACCTCGCATCCATTTCTTTGCTTTGAGTTCGCGCTGAACATTTTTGTCCTTGCGCGTAGGTTATCTTAGGTCCGCGATGGCGCAGGGTCAAACGCGCGGCGAAGATGCGGCGGCTTCCGCGCGCTTGCGGTGGTAGCGCGCGAGTCCGAGCCAGGTTAAATCGAGGCCGCAGTTGAAGATGTAGTGCTCGGCTTCGGAGCCGGTGACGCGCTGCTTGATCTCCGCGCTGGTCGCGGCGACGAAGACTTCGAGAGCACGGCGTTCCTCGGGCTGCGACCGCTGGATTTTCGCCGCGAGAGCGCCCCAGCGACGCAAATTTGCGCGGTATTCGGCGATGTGCGCCAAGGGTTCGTTCGAGTAGCCGAAGTGCGTCAGGAAAAGGCGCGCGGGCTTTCGCGCGGCGATGGCGTCCAGCGAAACGTTCCATGCTTCGAGGTCGATATCCGGAGGTGGTGCGAGCGGAACGACGAAAGGCTGGCCTTCGATGTAGAAACCGGCCGTGTCGCCGACGAATGCGGTGGCGTCCGAGGAATCGAAATAGGAAACATGATGCGAAGCGTGGCCCGGGGTGTAAATCACGTCGAGTTTGCGGCCTCCGAGGGCGAGAGTTTCTCCGCCTTTGAGTATGCGCAAATTTTCAAAAGGAACGGGCAGCGTTTCGCCAAACAAGCGTCCAAGTTCTCCGGGCCAAAGTCGCTCCGCGCTGGCGAGCAATTTTGAAGGGTCGGCCAAATGCCGCATGCCCGCCTCGTGAACATAGACTTCGAGGTTGGGATTTTCTTTGATGAGCGCACCGGTCGCGCCGGCGTGGTCCAGATGAATATGCGTGAGCAAAATGGCGTTCAGGTCGGAGATGCGGAGGCCGCGGGAATCGAGATGATGGCGAAGTGCGGGGAGGGTGGAAGCAGGGCCAGGATCGAGGAGCGCGCGATGGCCTCCTGTTTCAAGAAGAGCGGCGGCGATCGAGCGAGGACGGCCCAGCCAGTTGGTGTCAAGAATGGTGGTGGAAAACGTCATGTCCGTAGTGTAACGCGAGTTAGTGCGGGGGAGTCTGACGCCGGAAGAAGGATAGGGGACCCCTCCTCCCCTTTTTTTGTAAGTGCGGATTCTAAAGGAGTTTAAGTCCTGTGTTTTGGAAGTGCGGATTCTAAAGGGATTACGGGGACGTTTTTCGTAAGTGCGGATTCTAAAGTGCTTAGTGGCGAATGCCGATTGGCGAGTGAATTGGCTAAATGGCTTGAACCTGGGGCTGCCCAGGAAGTTGGTGTGCATCCCGGGTAGAGAGAAGTCGGAGAGCAGACTTAGGAGCGAGAAATGGGGATAAGAAGAGCGCGAAGTAGCTGAAGATGAACCAATCGTCGAGCGAGACCATTCGAGGTTCGCGGCAAGCATGGGGAATGGTAGCAGGGGGATTACCGGGGCGTAAAGTCATTTCCATGGAAAGGTAGAATTTGTGGGTTGAACGGTTGTTTTGGAAAAGCGAACGGCGGGGAAGGGTTGCAAGTCCCAGCCGCGAGAAGGGCCCCCCACCCTTTGCAAGAAACACAAGAAACAAAACCACAAAGGGCAGGCCACACGGAAAAAGTCAAAATCGTCTCAGCGTGTTAAGGGGCCGCCGCCCGCCCGACGCGACTAGCCGGCAAGGGCCTGTCGCCCGCCAAGCACGCTACTGCAAGTTGAAATTGACAGTAACAGTGTGAATAAGGCCCCCAGTAGTGCCCTGGACGCTAACTCCCGTCTGGCCGGTGACGGCCACGTTCAGGCTTCCTTTGGTTTGGGAACTCAATGTATTTGCGTCACCAGAATACTGAGCGGCGATGGTGTGGACGCCCACGGAAAGCCCAGTGAGTTGAAATTGTGCGACTCCGCCAACAACAGGAACTGAAGCGATATACCCGCTATTTCCATCAACTATGAACGTAACTGCGCCCCCCGGTGTTTTGGAGGCGGTGACGTTTGCAGTAAGGTTTACGTCGCCACCAGAAGTAGAACTGAAAGGAACTTTGACGCTTGAGGCGGTCAGAGTAACGGATGCTGGCACAGGCCCTCCGCCGCCACCGCCACCAATTGAGGCAGATCCTCCGCCACAGCCGAAGAAGCCAAGGAAAAAACACAAGCCACAAGCAAGTGCAGCCGCAGAAGCAAGGCGCTTGCGGCGAGAAGGCGCTGGCAACAAAAGGAAGAGAAGCAGCGCAAAGATTGGGACAAGCGGCAACAACCACATGTCCGGCGGCAAGTAAACAGGAGGAGGCTGGGGCGGAGAGAAACTTGTTGAGTTGCTGGAAGACGGGGCGACAGTCGAAATCATGAGTGTCGAAGTGGCTGCCGCGCTGTTGCTGAGATTGACTGTGTTGGGTGAAAAACTACAAGAAATGCCGACCGGCGTTCCATAAAGGCTCACAGGAGGACATGCGAGCGCGACGGGACTCGCGGCGCTGCTTGCCGGCGTAACAGTGATCGTAGCCGTGCCCGAACTACCAGCGGTAATGGATGGAGCAGGGAAATTGGCGGAAAGAGTGAAGTCGGGGATGTTCACACTGACGTTCAATAGGGCCGCGCTTTGGAAGTAGCTGGAGTCCCCTGCGAAATTGGCTGTGTAAAACCCGGAGGATTGCGGGACCGTCGTGAGGGATGCGCGGAGAGCGAGGTTTCCTGAAGAGTCGGTGAACGGACTGTATGTAACCGTGCCGGTCACCGGATTGTTGTCAAACATGAAGCTAACGGACTGACTGATGGGAGGACCTTGCGAGATGCTGGAATCAACAAGAGCCGTGAGAGTGATACTGGTACCATACTGGACATTCGTTGAATCAGCGGACAGCGTAGTCGTGGTGCCGTAGAAGACCCTTGTGGTCATGGGCGCGGACGTGGAAGGGGCATAATTTGTGTCGCCGTTGAACTTTGCCATGTACGTGTGGGTTCCGGGGGTCGCTTGTGAAACGGGCAGCGACACGTAGAGAAACGGCCCGTTTGCCTGCCAACCGCAAGTTACAGTGCCAGGTACGACGGTCGTTCCGTCGAAGAACGTCAGGTTGCAACTGGGCGCGACCCCGAAAGCATTGGGAGTCAGGATTACGCTTAGGGAGAACGGCGTGGAGACCATAGGCGGCAGCGGTGGGTTAGGAGGCAAAATCCTCGTTGCAGCCGGGGTGACTGTGACCGCGTAACTCCCTGAGCTTACCTTAAAACTGTTGTCGCCGCTGTAGCTGGCGAACAACAGGTGGGTTCCCCCAAGAAGCTGAATCGGAAGGTCTTCTGTAAAGCCTGAGCTATTGAGTAGGAAGGTGCCAGCATCGAGTGGAGTTGGTGCTCCGCCGTTTAAGGCATCCGTTAGTGTAATTGTTCCGGTCGGGCAGTTCGGCGGATTACAAACTGGTTGCTGCGGATAGGATGAGAAAGACGCCACGTTGCCCACATCTACACGCCCGATATATGGCGATCCATAAACGAGCGTCGTAGGCGCGTTCCCTGTCTCAAATCCCGTGTTTGGATCGAAAGTCGGAAGGCTAATCAGCGTCTTGCTAGGCTCCGCAGAAATGTTGACGGAAAGGCCTGGCGGGGGCGAGTCGCTTGATCCGAATGTCCCGTCACCTTGATAGTGTGCCGTAAGTGAATAGGTTCCGCCGGGCAAAACAAGGTTGCCTGTCGCGGTCCCGCTGCTGGACAGGTTAAGAACATCGAATCCGAGCGAAGGACCGGGTAGCCCGGCATTCGGGTTCGGTGTGGCGAGTAAGGCGACTTGTCCAGAAGGGGTGCCGCTGGCACCTTGTCCCGCCGCGACCGAACTGGTCAAGTTGACAATCGTTCCGTGTGTTATTCCAGTGATCGAGGAAGCGCTCTGTCCATTGACTGTCGCGCTCAGCGTCGTCGTCGACGGAAACGAACTCAGCGTCGACCAGTTTTTCACGAGATTGGCTACATTGACGGAACCGAGTCCGGTGGCCAAATCATAACCGGCGGTCGTCGAATAGGCTGGGGTAGATGGATTTGCGGGTGTTACCAGG
Source organism: uncultured Acidobacteriota bacterium (assembly GCA_963753745.1). Lineage (GTDB taxonomy): Bacteria > Acidobacteriota > Terriglobia > Acidiferrales > UBA7541 > Acidiferrum. Next base: position 103,317 of record CAVWDX010000030.1, on the reverse strand, counting down.
ATTCCATTTGTGCCCGCCAGCTTACTGCTGCAATTCGTGGAGCCCCCAGCGCACGGAACCGAATTCGTACCCACGGAACCATTGGCCAAAGCGCTGTTGCCTTGTGTGACGTCATAAAACGTGCAAGACGTCGAAGGTGTCACGGACGAATTGCAATTGATGGCGGGATTCGAGTTCACCTGTTTCTTGAAGAGCTGATACAGAACGTAGTTCGCGTTACCCTGTCGCGGAGCCGGATTGTTCGCGGTCGCCAGACTCTGATTCACGAGCGCCATGATCCCCGCAAACGCCGGCGATGATACGGATGTTCCCCCCACGCCTTGAAAGATGTTTATCGTGCACGGCAACATCGCGGTGACATCTCTCTGGCACATAATGTAAAAACTGTTGTCGAAGCCATTGCTTGCAAAGAGCGAGACATCAGGAACATCACGGTGATTGTCAGCCGGGACGCCCGTGCCTGATTGCCAGGAAGGCTTTGCGTAAAGAATGCTTGCGCCACCGCTGCCCGCGACTATGTTCAGTGAACCTTGGGGTGCGGAGGCTCCACAACCGCTGATGCCCAACTGTGCGCAGGAGTCGTTCCACGGTATCTCGGGAATGTAGCCCAACGCCGAGCCCTGAGTCGTTGGATCGTTAGTTAAGCTCCAAAACTGCGTCCACCTGTTGAGCTGATCAAAATCCGTGCCGCCCACAGCGACGTCAAATGGGGTAGATGCAAATCCGCTGACGCCCAGTCCGTGAGTCGCGGTTTGTGCCGTATCAAAATTATCGCAGCCCGCTGAACCTCCATCCCCGGAAGAAACCATGACAGTAATGCCTTGCGCCGCAGCTTGTTCCCAAAGCGAATTGTGAAACTGGTTCAGAGTTCCGATCTGTTGCTCGCATGCACCGAAACTTTCGCTCATCACGCCAGCGAGATTATTATCGACGATGTATATCGCGGACAGCAGAATGCCCGCAGTCGTTTCAGTTGGAGCCGAGGTTACAAAGTCGATCGTCGCTCCAGGCGCTACCGCGCCCGCCCACTGCACGTCCAGGTCGGACTCGCCTTCGCTCCCGTCAACGCCGGGATCCTGTCCATTCAGAATGATGTTGGAAGTCGAGAAATTCTGAGGTAGGCCGAACATCGTCCGGAAATCGGTCACGTCAACAACGTTGATGTTCGACTCGCCGACGATGGCAATAGTTTGCCCAGTCCCGTCAATCTTCGGAGTTCCTGTCAAGAGCGGGGCACTATTGTAGATCGTCGCAAAATCCGCAGGTCCCAGCGCGAAGCAACTGGACGGTCCGCAGATCCCTGTCGTGGTTAGTGGCCTCGTTTCACCCGTTGTCTTCGACCGAAAAAAGGAACCCAAGGGGATGAGGTGTGATTTCAGCGGAAAATTGTTGAGCGAGACCGGCCCTGCGACTGCCGGCACCAGCGCGGCAGGGATTTGAGGGTCGCTGGCGTTGGCCATGCGCGCTTCGCCGTTGACTAGGTATTTGTGAATCTCGGTGTGAAACGCGCTTCGCACCTGCGCGGCATTTCCCGAAAACTCGATCACTGTGCGGCCCGCAGCCACGTTGGTTATTTGAAAGCCTTGCGATTGAAGCCAGTTCGTGACGGTCTGTATATCCGCGTCCGCCGGGCCGAACTGCTGGCCAAACTGCGCGGGAGTGAGCCACGCATGATACCTCGGCGACGATTTGCTTTGCTGGTCGTCGAGAAGCTTTTGGAGCACGGCCTCTTGATCCGGGCTCCGGCGCAAGAGAAGCAGCATGCGGTGCAAAGGCTGGGCGTCGCTCGCCGGTCCTTGATCGAACTCCGGCCGGGCCAGGGGGTGAACGTTTCCTTTGAGCACTACGAGATTTTTTTCATCCACAGCTTGAGTGATGCGGACCGGGGCGCTTGCTGTTTGGGATTCAGCGCGCGGGCAGAAAAAGCACAGAATGGCCACGCAGAGTAAAGTCCGGGAGAAGAAAGCTTGGTTCTCGGTTCGCATGATCCGCCCCACAAAGCAGAAGACGATCGAGCTTCTGTGGTCCGACCTCGGACGAGGTATTCAACGGCAGGAAGCCAGGGCCGTGCGTTACTACGAGGCTTGCCCAAGTTTCAAGAAACCCGTCGAGGACGCTCCACCACAGTAAGTGGCGGCAGCCTATCATAATAGCTGGTAACTCACGAGGTACTTATCTCGTGGAAGGAGAGACGGGCCGGAGCTTGAAGAGCGATCGAGGTGAACGAATGTGTGCAAAGGTTTGGCGGCAACGACCGGAGAGGGCGAATCGCTCGGAGGCCTTCGTTGATGGACGGTACTTGAGACGGCATCTATACTCTGTGCATGAATTCTGAGAAAGAACTCCTGGGGGCGCTGCGGCAATACTGGGGATACGACGCATTCCGGCCTTTGCAGGAAAATATTGTGAAGAGTTTGCTGGGGGGGCGCGACACTTGCGTGGTGATGCCGACGGGGGGAGGAAAATCGCTGTGCTATCAGTTGCCAGCGGCGATTTTGGCGGAGAAAACGGTGGTGGTGGTGTCCCCGTTGATTGCGCTGATGCAGGATCAAGTGGCGCAGCTCACACAAATGGGGATTCCTTCGGCGCTGTTGAACAGCACGCTGGCGGCGGACGTGCAGTCGTGGGTGTTGCATAAGGCGATCGAAGGAGCGTACCGGCTTTTGTATCTTTCTCCGGAACGGCTGGCGCGGGAGGATACGATTGGGTGGTTGCGGCGCGTGCCGGTGTCTTTTTTTGCGATTGATGAGGCGCATTGCATTTCGGAGTGGGGGCACGAGTTCAGGCCGGAGTATCGTTTGCTGAGCCGACTGCGGGAGCATTTTGCAGAGTTGCCGATAGCGGCGTTTACGGCGAGCGCTACGCAGCGCGTGCGACACGACATCATCGAGCAGCTTGCGCTGCGTGAGCCGGATAAATATATAGCGAGCTTTCACCGGCCGAATCTGCAGTACATCGTGAAGGAATGCGCGGGGCGCGAGCAAGATGAGCTGTTGATTCGAGCGTTGCGAAAATATGCGGAGAGCAACGTGATCGTGTACGCGCCGACGATTGCGCGGGTGGAAGAGACGGTGGATTTTCTAGCAGAGCAGGGAATTGCCGCGATTGCCTATCACGGGAAGATGGATGGGGACACGCGGCGGCGGAATCAGGAACGGTGGATGTCCGATGAGGTGCGCGTGCTGGTGGGAACGATTGCGTTTGGATTGGGGATCAACAAGGCGGCGGTGCGCGCGGTGATTCACCTCTCGTTGCCGAAATCGATCGAGCAGTATTACCAGGAAGCGGGGCGCGCGGGACGCGACGGAGAACCGGCGGAATGTCTTTTGCTGTGGCAGAAGCGGGATGTGGGATTGCTGACGTATTTCGTACAGCAGTTGAGCGATGAAGCGGAGAAAGCGCGGGCGTGGCAGCGGTACCGCGAGATTCGGAGATTCGTGGAGGCGCGGACTTGCCGGCACCATCAGATTTGCTCGCACTTCGGGGAGGTCCGGAAGTGGAATTCTTGCGGTGCTTGTGATGTGTGCGTCGGAGAGCCGGAATGGCTGGCAATGGCTGCACCGGCGAAGAGAACAACGAAGCGCAAGGCCGCAGCGGCGGCAGCAGGCACGAGCGGTGCCGGCGCTTTTCAAGGAAAGGAAACTACGCGAGAGCCGGCACGAGTTGGGTCGGGCAGTTTAGCCGCGAGAAGCGTTTCTCCGGGAATCGACCCCGAACTACGCGAGTATCTTCGCGAGTGGCGGCGGACGACAGCAAGAGAACGCGGGGTGGCCGCGTTTATCGTGATGCACGACACTTCGCTGGACGAACTTTGCAGAGTGCGGCCCCGTACGTTGAGCGAACTGCGAAGCATTTCAGGTTTCGGGGAACGCAAGACGGAATTGTATGGCCAAGGGATACTGGGAGCGCTGGAGGAGTTCGACCGCGGCGCGCGTGCGGTGAGGAAGGAGGAGGAAAAAGCGAAGCCAGCGGAAGAGACAACACGATTGCTGGCGGAAGGGCGCAGTTTTGAAGAAATTGCGAAGACGCGCGGCCGACTGCTTTCGAGTGTGGTCAATCTGGTCGTGGGGATGATGGAAAAAGGAGAATTGGAGTTCCAGCCGAGCTGGGTTGACGCGGAGAAGCGAGCGCGAATTGAAGAGGCATGCACGCGATTGGGATTTGAACGGCTCAAGCCCTTGAAGGATGCTCTGCCGGCGGAAATAAGTTATGAGGAGATCAGACTTGTTACGGCGCACCTACGCTTGGAGCAGGACACGCAATCCAGCGAGCCGAATAGCGCGGGCGGCAAGGCCTAAACGGATCGTCCGCGGGACTTGGCGAGGCTACTCGGCGGTGTAGGTGATTTCGATGCGATGGATGAGGAAGCAGGATAGGACCAGGATCGCGACGGTAAGAGAGAGCAATCCGAATATGGCAATGAGCGGAGAGACGGGTTCGGCTACGACCGTGAAAATGGCCAAGGGCCCATCGACAGGCAGGCTGACAGGGCAAAGATGCTTTAGATAGAACGTAACGCTGAGCCTTTGGGCCCAGGAAGGGAAAATAGGCGCGATGGCTTCCCAGCCCATCAACATCGCTCCTGGGATGATGGGATTCTTGAAGAGCAGGCTGAGAGCGAGAAAGACGGCGCCGTAGCCGAGGCAAGCGAGGGCAGTCACAAGGAGATAGGAGCCCAACTGGCCGAGGCCTGGACCGTCGAAAACGTAAGATCGGCCCGCGGAACCAAAACGACTGTAGGTGAGGTAAAAGCAAGCGAGGACGGCCGCTTCGAAGAGGGCGATGGAAATAATCGCGCCGGCGAGAAACTTTCCAACAACCAGGACTTCTTTTCTGACGGGAACGAGAAATTGATAGTGGAGTGTGCGTTCCACGATTTCACCGCGGAATAGCCATGTAAAAATGCCCATGCAGGCGAAAAAGATGCCGAGACGGAAATAGTATAGCTGGACAATTCTGGCGAGCGTCTCTGTATCGTCCTCGATTTGGACTGGGTCCGGATGGTATCTGCTGAAGATGTCGTGGCCGGCAAGGAGTAACACTGGGAACAAGGCGAGGAGATAAACCCAAACCCTGCGACGGGTGAACAGGTTTCGACGAATTCCGTTTCGCACGAGGATGAAGATTTGGCTGGCGTAGAGCCGCCAAGGCTGCTCTTTGAACGTTTTCTGAGCCCGCGCAACTAGATTTTGAGTGCTCATACCGGTCCGCCATCCGATCCGATGAGATATTGATAGATGGAGTTCACATCGTCGTCGGCGGGAGCAACGGCGTCGACTTCGACCAGACCGCTGGAAACGACTTTGTTGAGCAGAAGGTAGAACTGTTCGGCGTCGCGGGTGCGCACCAGGACGCTCTGGCCGTCGGTAAGAATTTTGGCTTCGACGACGTGGTCGAGTTCGAAGGCGGCGGAGGCTAGCTTCGCTGCGTTCGAACAACGGACGAGGATCTGCATGGGATGATCGCGGACTTCGCGGCGGACTTCGCGAATCTGGCCTTCGGCGACGACGTAGCCGCTGCTCATTAAGACGACGCGGTCGGAGATGCGATCGACTTCCTCCAAAATATGGCTGGAGATGATGACGTGCATTCCCTGTTTGGCAATGGCTTGAAAGAGGGCGATCGATTCCGAGCGAGCCATAGGATCGAGGCCGTTGAGCGGCTCGTCGAGAACTAGCACGGAAGGATGATGCGCGATCGCTTGGGCCAGACGAATGCGCTGGCGCATGCCTTTGCTGTAGCCGGCCACTTTGCGACGGGCGACTTGTGACATGCCTGCGCGCTCGAGGGCCTCATTGGTGAGTTTGGCGGCTTGGTCGTGGCCAAAACCGTGAAGGCGCAGCGGCCAATAGATGAAGTCGTAGCCATTCGTGCCAGGAGGGAAGGAGTCGAATTGGGTACAGTAGCCGACTTGGCGGAAGAACTCGATCGGCTGGTGCGTGGTGAGACCGAGCACGTAAATTGCGCCTTGCGAAGGCCTGATAAGGCCGGTTAGCAAGTTCATCAGTGTGGTTTTGCCGGAGCCGTTGGGACCGACGAGGCTGGTGACTCCTGGCTCGAGAGAGAAGCTTACTTTGTTGACGCCGAGAACTTCTCCGTAAAACTTGGAGACGTGCTCGAAGATGATTTGGCGGGAGTCGGGCGTCATCCGCGCACCGTTTCTCGAGCGCGCAGGCGCGCATTGAGAATGACAAGCGACAGCAGGCAGACGAAAATCATCACGCCCCAGGCGGCCGCAACCGGAATTTCGTTCCAATCCAACGCGCCCAGCATTCCGGAACGTTCACGAAATGCCTTCCCCAAAATAATCTTGAACATATAAGAGAGATTCAGCAAGCGGCCCCAATAGGTCCCCATGATGGCGTTGAACATTTCGCCGAGGCCAGCGGGAATGAAAAAGGCAATGAAGATTACGCCGGTAGCGACGATACGCAACTTGACCCACGCCGATACGGCCAGGGAAATGAGGGAGAGCATTAGGATCCAAATCGCGGAGCAGAGCACTATGGGCACAACCATCCACAGGTGCGACCAGATCCATCCGTTGCTTGCCAGGCCAGATTGCAGGCTGAATAAAAGCAGGCAGGGAATCCAGGTGACTGCGGATAGAAGTAGGCCGAGGACGGCGAGTTTTCCGAGGACATAATCGGCTCTGTTGAACGGCCGGCTCAGAAAAAGGGGAAGGGCGCCGTTGGTCAGGTCTCCAGAGATCAGGACGGGGCCAACCCAACAGTTCAAGAGAAAGGCCGCTTGCGTTTGCACCATCATGATGATGATGAAATATTGGGTTTCCACGGCGAACAAATCCGGGGAGCGGAGTTGCATCAGCAATTGCACGGTTTTGTTGTTGGCAATGAAAATGTACCCGGCAAAAAAGAGGCAAGGAACGATGGAAAGAATCAGCAGGAGAACGAAGAAGCGCGATTTGAAGAGGTCTGCGAAGGCATAGCGCGTGAGGACGAAAAAGCGTGACCATTCGGGGGTCAGCGAGCCGGTATAGGAATTGTATCTGCGCTTATAGACGGCCATCGGCTGCTCCCGTCTGCTCCATGGCGTTGAGAAAAATATCTTCGAGCGAATCGCGGCGGTGATTCATCCGTCGAATTTGCACGCCGCGATCCGCCGCGACTTTGAAAACCTCGCGGATTTCGACGGTGTCCGGCATAACGACCTTGATGCGACCATTGGTGAAAACCGCGCACTCGCAGCCGAGGCTCTCGAGCGATGAAGTGAAAGTTGCTTCGGCGCCGATGGTTTCGAGTTCGAGGAATTTGCGATTGGCGCGGCGCTCTTCGACAAGATTACAAATCGAAGCGATTTTTCCATTGCGGAGAATCAGCACTTCATCGCAAGTTTCTTCCACGTCGCGCAGAAGGTGCGAGGAGAGAAGCAGGCAGATATCACTGGCCTCGCGAATTTCTCGAATGAGCTCGATCAAGCGCTTGCGCGCAGGCGGGTCCATCCCGTTGGTGGGTTCGTCCAGAATGAGGACTTTGGGGCCATGGGCGATGGCCTGGGCCAGCTTGGCCAACTGTTTCATGCCGAGAGAGTAGGTTCCCACCGGGCGATAGCGCGCTTCGCCCAATCCGACGTAGACGAAAGCTTCGTGTGCACGCTCCATCGCTTGCTCGGCAGGTAGACCGGAAATCTCCGCCATGTAGCGAACAAAGCGGATGCCAGACATTTTTGAAATGAACGCGTCGTTCTCCGGCATGTAGCCGACGAGAGATCGAAGCGCTTTGCCGTTGGCGAGAGAGTCCAGGCCGAGGACGCGGGCGCTGCCTTTGGACGGGGAGTGAAAGCCCAAAAGGGTATTGATGAGAGTCGATTTGCCGGCGCCGTTGGGGCCGAGAAGGCCGATAGCGCGGCTCTTCAAGACGCCGGTGAGACCATGAAGAATCGTACGGCCGCCGAGTTGAACTTCGAGCCCGTCGAGCTCAATCGTTGGGTTAGTCATCTAGAAATCATTACGGAATTGGAGTGCGCGAAGTTCCATGATCTGCGTGCTGCAGCAAGCGAGACAAAGCCAGAATACCTGGATTCAAGTCCAGGAGATTGCCGCTGCTGGCCACCTCGATGCGGTCACTCTCTCCGTAAGCACAGAATACGCTCGGTTTGGAGTCGGCTGCCAGTTGCTGAAGCAGCGCAAGCTGACTGGAGGTAAGCTGGGAAGCAAGCGGTTTCAGAATGGGGCTGAGATTCTGATAGAGCATCGCGGAGAAATTCGCGTGATTATCACTTGGCAGGAGCGACTGAAACGAGGCGGAGTGCGCGAGTGATGTGCCACTGGCGTGGGTTTGCAGGGCGGCAAGAAGAAGCGCTCGAGAGGGCGCAATGATCATGTAGCCGTCCGCAAAGGTGTAGTTGTACTCGGCAGTGAGTCCGACGGTTTGCGATTGGATCGTATAGAACGTTCGGCCACCGTCCTGCGCCTGACTAAGGGTCAGGCCGGGCCGATTGGATTTTTCCGCTTCGCGGTTAGCGGCCTGCACAAGCTTTTCGATGGCAAGCTGCAGAGCGCCCGAACTGTTGACCTCGATGATCGCTTTCCACGAAGGCGTGGGAAGAACAGGACCATCGAGAGCCAGGGTCATCTCACCGCCCAGGGCGTTGACCAAGTCGTCGCGAATATCCAAGCCGAGTTCTGAGTTGGCCTGTGCCAGATTTTGGCTGAAATTGGGATCGGAAGCGCCGACGGTGTTGAAAATGTCATCCAGCATAAGAGCGGGTTGCTTCGCAACGAAAGAGAGCGCCGCGCCCGCGTTTGCGGAAACGTAGTCCAGCGAACCCATGGGAGATGGGGCGGCAAGCCAGGAAGCGATGCCGTGCCGCTGACCATTGAATTCCAGCGAGATGCGGTTGTCGCCCTGCGTGGAGGACGCGCGGCGCGTAGCGATCAGATACCTGATGTCGTTGAAGCCGCTATTCCGAAGAACGCTCGAATTTTCTTGCTGGTTGTGGGTGGAAGTCAGAATTTCGCCGAGATTCGCAGCGACCAGAGTTTCAGCACCCTGGGTGTAAACTCCGGCGATTCGCTGACCAAAATCCGTTCCGGCGAAGGGAGTTGCCCCGGCGTCAAGCTGTGAGCTCATTTGCTGAACCGAAGCAGCGCTGCCGCCGACGACGAGCATGTTCGGCCGGACAAGCATAATCATTCCGCGCTGCCCGATCGCAAGGGAGGAAAGCGACTGCGGATCCACGACGTGCAAATTGGCGGTGGCTTGCGGATTCGACAACGCATCGGCGACGTGATTTTGCAGGAAATCCTTCAGGCCCGGCTGCCGCACTTCGGCTAGAAGAACGGGACCGCCCTCGCTAAACGCCGAGCCCCCTCTGGCCGTAATCACCACTTCGTCGCCTAAGTACTGGCTTATGGCTTGAATTTGGTCGATTAACTCCTGCGGAGTCGGATGTTGATTCGAATTGCCGCGCTTGCTCCACCAATCTTGCAAAACTTTGCTTTGCGACAGCTCCTGCTGGAAGATTTGATTGGCCTGTTGAAGCGCATCGCCAAGATTGGGGATGCCGATGTAGAGGACTGTATCCGCGGGCAGGAAGGGAAGGATCTTGCTCTCATATCGCGGACCCGGAGTCTGGATTTCGTTCAGTTTCACGCGAAGCTTTGAGAATTCCGCAAGCAAAGCCAGCTGGCGATCCAGATCGCTGCTCCAGGCAATTTCATCGCGGACGGGAACAAGGCCGACGCTCCGGGTTGTGGCCATCTCATCGCCCGAGCGCAGAATGGATTCCAAACCTGCGTGCTTGACGTGGACTTCTCCCTCGATGACGGCTACTCGGGAGCCCTTGGTGCCAGAGTTTACGGAAAAGACCGTGCCGGTGACGGCTACGGTGCAATCCGGAGCGCTGACGTAGAGATGTCCGGTGTGGCGTTTTGCAGCCTGCACGATGATGCTGCCTTGATCGAGATGGATGGTGGTGTCGCGGCGGCTTGCGTAGACTGCCAGCTCGGCGCGCTGATTCATTTCCACTTCGGAGCCATCGAAGAGCCGCACTTTGGCGCGGGAATTGGCTGCGGTGCGGATAAATTCACCCTGGCCGAGTTCGTCACCCAGTTTCAATGGGCGTTCGCTGGCGGAGCCAATGCGATACGCCTGCCCCTCGATGGAGTCGACCTGCGCGCGGCCGCCCGGAGGGCCTGCGAAATACCAGTTGCGGCCAGTCCAGGCCAAGGCGACAAACAAGACCACCGCCGCTGCCGCGAAGGACCACCTTGCAAAGCTCCACTGAAAACCCCGGGACGCGGGCTCCATCCTCCAACCGGCTCCCGTCGCGCCGTCAACTCCGCGGCCATGCGCATAGGAACGGCACGAAATACATTCCCGCAGGTGGTCTTCCACAATGAGAGCGCGAGCGGGAGGCAATTGATGCTGATGCAATGCAGGCAAGAGGGCACGAATATCTGAGCAGCCACGGATGGGTTGCAGAGGACTGGTTGCGGCTTCCTCGCCTTCGGATGCTTGCAGCTTTTGCCACACGCGCTCGGCAGACGCGGAGAGAGTTTCGGCATCGGGTTGTTCGCCGCGGAGCGCGGAGATTGCTTGATCAAGGAAGACGTCTTGTTTCGACCGAAAAAATTTCATGATGCACCTTTTCTAAATCCTTGGAGGCTCTTCTTTAAACGCGCGCGGGTTCGATGAAGAGTTACTGCAACAACCGCCTGAGATGTATTCATCATTCGGGCGATTTCGGGATTGTCCAAGCCTTCGATATAGCGCAGGGTAAACATTTCGGCAGTGCGGGGATTCAACTGGGCGAGCTCCCGGCGAAGCCAATTCTTTATTTCCAAGGAAGAATGCGCGCGTTCCGGTGAAAGGCTGGGATTGGATTGCAGTTCGTCCGCGGCTTCTACAGGGACAACCTCGCGATGGCCCCTGGAACGAATGAGGTCCAGGGCAGCATTCACGGCCGACCTGTGTAAGTAACTCTGAAGGTTGGAGATACGGCCTTGGTCGAGCGTTCCGCGGGCCAATCGTAGAAAGACAGATTGCGCGACGTCCTCAGCATCCGCGATGCTGCCGGTTACCCTGTAAGCGGCCTTGAGGACGCAGGAGTGATGTGCTCGATAAACATCCTCAAGCTCGGCGGCTGCATGCGTAACCATAATGTTTTCTATCGCGGCGGCCAAGTACGTCTCCTCGGCTTATCTACAACTTAAGACGCGATAGCTAGGAACTTCTTAACATACATTGTCAAATCCGAGGCGATTTGCTAATTCGGCGGACTCTGGTTTGTACCTAACCGATTGGCGGCCTTTTCAAGCCCCAAATGAATGAGAAGACGCACGAGAAGTCAGATGACTCTCGCGAGGTTCAGAAGCTTTGAAACGAGCCGTGCCGCGCGTCGGTTGCCTAAAGGGAAACACGCTGGCCATATGTACAGGTCGAGCGTGAGAGAAGAACACTGTACTAAGATTTTTGCAGGAATATTTCCGGAAATTCAATTCGAGGGATTACACAAGTATTACAGAAGCCGAGCGGGCCGCGTGCTATGTTGGGAAACATGAACATCATTGCACGCGACAAAACATTTTCCGAGCCGGTGAACTGGACTACCACGCTTTTCATGGTGGCATTTCATATCGGCGCAATCGCAGCACTCTTCTTCTTTACTTGGAAAGGGCTGGCCCTGGCTGTTTTCCTTTGGTGGGTCGCCGGAAGTCTCGGCATCGGCATGGGCTACCACCGCTTGCTGACGCACCGGGGTTACAAGACGCCAAAGTGGATGGAGTATTTCCTGACGGTCTGCGGCACGCTGGCGCTCGAAGGCGGACCGATCGCTTGGGTAGCCACGCACCGCGTCCACCATCAGAAGACTGACAAAGAAGGCGACCCCCATTCGCCGCGAGATGGGGGCTTGTGGGCGCACATGGGATGGATTTTGACGGGGCAGGCTATGCACAACAGTGTTAAAGATCTCTTGCCCTATGTTCCCGATCTGCGGAAGGACAAGTTTCATGTTTGGATCACCAAGTGGCACTGGGTACCGCTCACGGTACTGGGCATAGGGATCTTCGCGATAGGCGGCTGGTCTTGTCTATTGTGGGGGATCTTTTTGCGAACCGTCGTTGGGCTGCACACTACTTGGTTGGTCAATTCTGCAACGCACATGTGGGGATCGCGGCGATTCCTGACCGACGATACTTCGAAGAACAGTCTTTGGGTCGCGCTTCTGACCTTCGGCGAGGGATGGCACAATAATCATCATGCGGTTCCGCAGTCCGCGCGTCACGGTCTTGCGTGGTATGAGATTGACCTGAACTGGTACGGGATCTGCGCTTTGCGGGCGCTCGGTCTCGCGCGAGACATCAAGCGGCACAAGCTTGCGCAGCTTGGGCAAGCCGGAGTGCGACCGAGACCGATTTCTGCCGAGGGCTCCCGGGCAGTTGCTTCGCTGCCGATAACTAGCGGCGACTGAATCCTACCCCCACGAAGTGAGCGTGAGAGGAAGTGAGCCACAAACCCCTTGTGTGGTTCTTGCAGGTATGGCGCTCACTGAGCCATGGCGTAAACTAAGACGTCATGCGTATCACGCGCCGAACCAAAGCGATCGTCTTCTTCAGCGTGCTAGGGGCTTGTCTCGTGGCCCTGGCGGTCGTACTCAACGTCAGCTGGATCATCTTCCACTGGCGTCAGGTTGTTCCGCTCGTACTCGGCATCATCTTCTTTGGATTGTTGATCGCAGGACTGGTGATTAACACCATCTTTCTCGTGCGAGAGATCCGGCGAAATGAGCAACAGGACAGCTTCCTCAACGCCGTCACCCACGAACTAAAGACGCCGATCGCTTCTATCCGGCTGTATCTGGAAACCCTGTCGAGCCGGAAGTTGGAGGAATCGAAGCGGCACGACTTTTATCGCATCATGCTGGAAGATACGGATCGGCTACTCGGAACGGTCGAACAAGTGTTGAAAGCCGGCGAAGTGCGGCATCGAACCGCACGAAAAAACTGGCAGGAAGTGAGTTTTTCCACCATCGTGCGTGAAGTGCTTGAGCTCGCGCGCCTGCGCCGAAATCTGTCTCGGGAAGTGCTGTGTCTCGGCACGGCGCCGCCTGACGAAATCATAGTTTTGGGGAATGCTGAGGAACTCCGCACAGCTGTGATTAATTTGCTCGACAATGCCGTCAAGTATTCGGGAGAAAAGAAGAACATCGTTGTGGATCTGCTCACCCCCAATCTCGACACGGTCTTGTTGCGCGTACAGGATCGCGGCATCGGCATCCCGAGAAACGAGGTGAAGCGAATCTTCAAACGCTTCTACCGCGCGTCGAACTCCAAGACAGATAGAGTGAAGGGAACTGGGCTTGGTTTATTCATCGTGCGCTCCATCGCCCGGCGCTACGGTGGCGACGCCTATGCCGAGAGCGAAGGGGAAGGACGGGGCAGCACATTCACGATACGTCTTCCCAGGGTGTACCACGCATGAGCCGGATCCTGATTGTTGAAGACGAGACGCACTTGGCGGAGGGGCTCCGCTTCAATCTCGAAGCGGAAGGCCACACCGTGCAGATCAGTGAAAATGGCGAGGATGCGCTGAAGCGGCTGCTAAAAGAGCGTGAAAACTTCGATGCGATCGTGCTGGATGTCATGTTACCGGGCAAGGACGGATTTGTAGTCGCGCATGAGTTACGAAAAGCGCAGAACTACACCCCGCTGCTGATGTTAACGGCTCGCGGACGCCCCGAAGATGTGCTTAAGGGATTTGAATCCGGCGCCGACGATTACTTACCGAAACCGTTCAATCTTGTCATTCTGATTGCACGGATCGCGAGTCTATTGCGACGGAAAAACTGGCTGAGCTCGGGTAAGGCAACATCGATGTCAGACGCTCAGCCAAACAAACAACCCCTGTTGCCGGGTGTGTTTCGGTTCGACGACAAAGCCGTAGACTTCCAGAATCTGCAATTGCGCGTGGGCGAGCAGGTCATTCCCTTGACTATGATGGAATTAGATCTGTTGCGCTGTCTAATTCAGAATAGTGATCGTCCCGTATCCCGCAAACAGTTATTGCACGACGTGTGGAATCTGCACGAGGATACCGATACGCGAGCCATTGATAACTTCATTGTGCGCTTGCGGCGGTATATCGAGCGGGAGCCTTCCAAACCTCGCCATCTACTGACTGTTCGAGGCGTCGGATACCGATTCGTGCCTAGCCCCACTGGCGAAAACCCGCGAGAGTAAGGCGCCTTACGGCTGCAGTCTGGAATGTTTCCGCGTTCACCGTCTTGGGGGCGCTCAATTGCTTGTTTAGCTAGCGAGTTTTTGTGAGGGACCGGCGCGAGCCGACCAGGTGCGTCGAGGACCGAGTCAATTCAGAAAAGAGAATGTTCAATATTGTACAGACAGCTCATTTGGGGTCGGCAGAGACTAGCCGAGGAGGAAACTCTAATGACGGCCCGAGCCGGCGTTTGGAAGCGAAAACGTCAAGATCTCAAGAATAGAAGAGCACCGCTGTTCAGGAGCTTTGAGAAGACCCCTAATGATCTTTGCCTCGCCCTAGAGATTAAAACAATTGATGATCAAATCGCGGAGTGCACGCAACAGATTGAACGCGAAAATGGAAAGATAGGATCTGTGCGGGGAGCTTACGCATGACAGAGGTGAATGGCGGTTCTTTTTGGCACGGACGACGATAAAAATTACCACAGCGAAGAATTTTATATAAAAGGATATCGGCAAGGCGACCCTGGGTGAAGAAATTAAACCGTGAGGTAACCATGCCAGATGTCGAAGGATGATGGCGTGCAGCCGTTCTTGTAACTTGGTTTTGTGTGGTGTTGTGCACTATTCGGCAAAGATTTCGATGCTGTTCTGACCTCAACTTTCTCCTATCCCGCTTTGCGCGGTGGAGAGCCGGCAACGCAAACTCCCTCTGAAAACCGAAATTAGACTCTCAACATGGCCATTGTTCTTGAGTTTCTTCCGTTTGCTGTCCGGATAGGAAGATGAAAATGAAGGGAGCAGGTCCGTCCCAATCCGGCCTTCCATGAAAGAGTCCCGCAAAACTGTGTAAAAAGAAACAGAGTGCGCGAGTGTCCAAAAAGGGACAGCGCGCACCGCCGAAAGTACCAAGAATGTGGTACTGGAAAGTGAGCAAGAACGACAAGTTTCGGAAGACTGGGCGGTCTGGTGGAACATCCAGGCGAATGACCGTACTTTCGGCATTGCGACACAGTTCCAGCTGGAAATTGATCGTGGGTCTCTCAACAGGGTCGAACGGGGTGGGCATATCGGAACCGCACAGATAACTCTCAGGAGCAAAAAGTTGTCGAAATCCCCAGGGCGTGGCGGCACAGTGAGGGTATTTATCGCCGACGGCAGTCAACTGAGCTGTCAATTGATAGCGGCTGCGGTGCGGCGGGGCCGGTATCGGACTAGGGTTGTAGGGTTTGCGACCAATGCGTCAGGAATTCGCGAAGGACTCGAAACGAACGAAGCAGATGTTGCGGTCATAGGCGCTCGTCTCGAGGATGAGGCACTGGCTGGTTTCGATGTGACGCGAGAGCTAGTGGCGTCTCGCCCGAAGCCAAGTGTCATCATAATCCTCGATTCAAATAAACCGACGATGGTGGTCGAAGCCTTCCGAGCGGGAGCCAGCGGCATATTTTCCCGGGATCAATCATCTGAACTTCTGTGCAAGTGCATCCACGCGGTGCACAAGGGGCAAGTGTGGGCGAGTAGTAAGGAATTGCGCTTCGTGATCGAAGCGCTGGGTCCGGCTCCAGCGGCCAAGCCAATCTCCCTGCGAGGAGCGAACCTGCTTACAAAGAGGGAAGAAGGGGTAGTCCACCTGGTAGCGGAAGGAATGACCAATCGTGATATTTCGCACGAACTGAAACTCAGTGAGCACACCGTCCGGAACTATTTATTTAGGATCTTCAACAAGGTAGGGACCTCGAATCGACTGGAGCTGGCTCTGTACGCGCTCGACCGGCGAGAAGACCACGAGCAGCAGAGCTTAATCGCCCACAACAATGAGTCGAATACAAGCGCGAATCAGACTGCCTCCTCAAGGCGAGGCTGATCCGCAGGCTCCCGGCTAGATTCATTCGTCCGCTTGCACTAACTCTGAACAATCATCAGCACGGAATTTCGCTAAAGGCCAAAAGCTGTGGGAACTGTCCTGAAATATCTTGCCGGACATAATTCTGTCGAACATCCAATTGCGTGGAGTTGAAAGCATACGCAGGTCAGCGGCTTAGTGTTTCTCGAGTATTTTTCCACACCTGCCAACGGTCAACAGAGTTCACCTTTGGCGAGAGACTCGATCATCGGACATACGTGTACCTCCCTGTATAAAAGAGCACAGATACATTTGTACCTAATATTTGCGGTCAGCGTCTCAAGACGTTTTGAGTATTCTTTTGATGACTTTCCTTCTCTTGTCCGTTCCCGCTGACATAGCTAATGTGCGACTCGAGAGAGTGGTGGTGGGGGTGCCAGTTGAATCTTGTACGGCCAGCGAGAAAGACTCTCCGAGTCCTGCTGCAAACAGGAGTCACATTCTGGTGGACGAATGGGGACGGCGAGCCGCGAGAGGGAGAAGGCCGCAGCCGTGACGTGAGTGAACACGGCGCGTTTGTGTTTGCATCTTGTTGTCCGCCGGTTGGTGCGACCCTGACAGTCAAAATTGATCTAGAAGGAATCCCCGATGAAATCGGACGCCTTCCGGTTGAGGTGGAGGGTGAAGTCCTTCGAGTCGAGAAATGCCCCGCTGAGAGGGGAATGCTAACGGGGGGATTTGCAATTCAGTTTTGAAGAGATCGTCCGAAGTGAGATCAAGGACAGATCTCTCAGCGAATTTGGCGGCATGAATCCGCCAAGGATATTGTGGGCGGCGTAGAGCAGAGCAGTGCTTTCACTGCTGAAGCCGAACGCAAGTTATTTGTAATCAGAGGCTTACAGGATTTTGGGCTGTAAGTCACGGGGCGGAGCTTTATGCTTTCTCAGTCAACGGCTACAGCGGGTAGTAATCTTCGTGAAGCTTCCTGGTATGCGCTCTATACTCGCCATCAGCATGAAAAAATGGTGGATCAAGTTCTAACCAACAAGGGATTTAACACGTTCCTTCCGCTTTACGCAACCACCCACAATTGGAAAGACCGGACCAAAGCACTCACATTGCCCCTGTTTCCATGTTACGTGTTCTTGAAAGGGGGCATCGACCGCCGACTCCATATCCTAACAACGCCAGGAGTATATGGCTTGGTGTCCAGCGCCGGCGAGCCAGCCGCGATTCCTGATATCGAGATCGAAGCGATTCGGCGAGTGGTCGAAAGCGGTGCGCGCGTCGAAACGCATCCTTACCTTAAGTGCGGCAACTGGGTGAGGGTCAAGAGCGGGCCGTTGACAGGAATCGAAGGGATCCTGTTGCGTAAAAAGAATGTCTCTCGGCTGGTGTTATCCGTGGGGATATTGGGGACGGCGGCGGCCATCGAAGTTTCAGCATTCCAGGTTGAAGCAGTACACGCCCCGCGGAAAAAAGATTCCGGTGGGGAAGCTGGGGCCGGTTTGCGACACGCCCGAGCCGCTGAGGCTAGCGCTTTGGCTTGAATGATGAGATGCCCGGCAGTGAAGAAAAGCTGAGGCAGATTGGGATGCAAGACTCCGAATTGAAACAGGAGTTGCGAGCGAGGATGACATGAGAAAATGGATATATTTAACGGCAGTTATATGGCTAGTGTCGTTTTCGATTTCCATGCGGGCTCAGGGACAGTCGCGAAAGGACAGCAAGAATGAAAGTTCCAAGGTCCTGACTGCAGGAAACATTCCTTCGCAGCCGCCGAAACCGGGGACTGCGGATCCGAGCTACTCCATCGCCCCCGACGACGTGCTCACCATCGACGTATGGAAGGAGCCAGAGATCTCCCGCACTGTGCCAGTGCGCAGAGATGGCAAGATTTCTCTGCCATTGCTAAACGACGTGCAAGCTGCGGGTTTAACCCCCACGCAGCTCAGTTCTGAGATCGTAGAAAAATTACGCGCCACAATCGTACATCCGGAGGTGACCGTGATTGTGGCGCAGATGAGCAGCCTGCGGATATACATTCTAGGCCAAGTCACTCGCGGAGGAGCTTATCCGCTTGTGCCGGACATGACAGCGATGCAGGCCCTCTCGATCGCCGGTGGATTCACCCCATATGCCAACTTGAAGAAGATCTACATCATGCGGAGTGAAAACGGCCAGGACAAAATATTCCCAATGAACTACAAGGCAGTGATCCACGGGCACAAGACCGAGCAAAATATTCATCTGAAACCTGGCGATACGATTGTCGTGCCATAGGGAAGAGTATGCCGAAACTGAATCGCATTCACGGTTGGCTGCTCCTTGCGGTGCTCTCCTGTGCGCCCTTAGTCCAGGCTCAAGGAACCAATTCGGCCAATCCTGAGGCGGGCGAACAACCGGCCGCACCTTTTACACCACCGTTGCCGGCCGGGAGCACCAGCATACTGGCACTGGGCACGAGTGGAGACGTTCAAGGTGCACCCGACGACCGGCCTTTGAGCGGCGTGCAGGGACAGGCTCTGGGTCCGAATTCGGGCGCGAGGAACTTCCTTGCGCCAAGTTTCAGCGGAATGTCGCAGCTAGCGACGAATTCTTTCGGGCCAGGTGCTAGCGGGCCGACAGATTTCAACTATCTGCTGGGCACCCTGGATTTAAACCGTGCGTCAGATCGCTCCGAACTGCTAGTGCACTATACGGGCGGCGGAATGTTCTCGTCGTATCTAAACTCGGCAATCCAAAACCTGGAGTTTTCTTACAACTTCAAATGGCAGCGCTGGTCGCTCTTAGTAGGCGATGAAGTCAGTTATCTCTCGGAATCGCCTTTTGGATTTGGAGGAGTCGGAGGTCTGGACTTTCTGGGCGGGGGTTCACCGTTCGGCCCAGGGGGCTTTCTGAGTTCGATTCTGGGCCCCAACCAGACAATTCCAACGATAATGGTTCCGAGATTCAGCAATACAGCGGTTTCGCAGATAGAGTACAAGGTCAGTCCACGATCTTCTTGGACCGCGTCCGGCTCTTTTGCGACTCTGGATTTTCTAGGTCTGGACTACATCAACAGCGACGAGGCGCTATTTCAGACAGGCTACAACTACTCGCTTACGCCGCGGAGCTCGATCGCAGTGATCTATCGGTTCGATGACTTCCGATTTACTCAACTTCCTCAGTCGATCGAGAATCATGTTGCAGAGCTTGGCTACAAGCGCAATGTAACTGGAAGATTAAACTGGCATGTGGCAGCCGGTCCGAGCGTGGTGATGCTCCGTGGCGCGCTGACAGGCTTCGGGAACCAATTTTCATGGGCTTTGGATGCCGGGCTCGAATATAAAATGGACCGCACAAATTTGATAGTGAGTTATGACCACCTCGTGACGGGAGGGGGTGGAGTACTGGTAGGGGCGCAGACGGGGCAGGTACAAGCGACCATCGAGCGAAATCTTAGCCCGAGGTGGCAAGGTTCGGCGTCGCTGGGTTACGCAACCAATGCAAGCCTGATACCACTGAGCACGAACTTGGCACACCAAGATTTCAACTCCTGGTATGCCGTGGCTCGACTCGATCATCAATTCCGTCCTGGAACCTCTTTTTTTGTGAGTTATGGGGCACAGCTGCAGGCCGTGAACCCTGGCGTTTGCACCACTCCGAATTGTGGAACCAACACGATCAGCCATGAGATTTCTGTTGGTTTCAATTTTGGCCTGCGACCAATCTCGTTGCGATAGCGGGAGCGAGAAGCCCGACAAGCATACGCAGACTATTGACGCGGGGATCATGCGCGAAGTTTTGCTCGGCGACGAGCCGGGGCGGTTGAACGAAATGATTGATCCTGTGGCGGATGAAAGTCTTGTCCCTCAGGACAAAGCGAATAGCGAATAGGTCCACAGAGAGGTAAGCAATGTCAGACAAACAAGACGAACGAGTTCCGCGGGGCTGGGAAGAGTATCTCGACATCCTAGTGCGACGGCGTTGGTGGATATTGCTTCCCCTGTTCGTGACTTGGCTGGCGGTGTGGGGAGGGAGCTGGTTTTTGCCTACCACTTATACGTCTGATGCGCTGATTTCCGCGGAACAGGAAAAGGTTTCCGACCAGTACGTGATGGAGAACGTCAATGTGAATCTCCAAAATCGATTGCAGAGCACAACGCAACAGGTCCTGAGCTATGCGAGCCTGCAAGCAATCATAAAGCGCTTTAAGCTATATGAAACGCCGCCCCGGCTAAGCGGTTTTTTCAAGCCCAAGGATCCAGTCGATCAAATGCGGGGGGACATTAAAATTGAGCTCGTGGGAGCGCCCGGATACCGCGGAGAATTTTTCACCTTTAGGATTCTTTACTCTGCGGATACGCCGGAGATCGCACAGCAGGTAAATAGCGAGCTCACCTCTCTGTTTATTAACGAAAATGTCAGAGCTCAGAGACAACTCTCGGAAAATACGACTGCATTTCTGGACAGTGAACTGGCGGATGCGCGGGCGAAAATGGAAGAACAGGAAGCCGCAGTCTCAGCGTTCAAGGCAAAACACGTGGGAAACCTGCCAGGCCAGTTGCAAAGCAACGTCCAAATCCTGGCAGGCTTGCAAGCGGAGTTGGCGAGCACACAACACGCCCTGGACACTTCGAAGCAACAGAAGATCTATCTAGAATCACTCCTGCAGCAGTACCAATCGGCGCAAGCGAGCATGGGGGAAGACTCGGACGCAATATCAACGCAAGCGATAGACAAGGAATTACAAGATCTGCGTCTCCGACTCCAAAATTTGCGTACGCGGTATACTGACGGTCATCCGGACATCGTGGCGCTTAAAGATGAGATCGCCAAGACCGAGGCGCTGAGAAAGAAGAACGACGCGGACATTATTTCCCATCAGCGTGCCGCGAGGTCAAAAGGCGCTTTAGACTTCTCCGCCGCAGAAGGAGTGCAACGCGGCACACCCACGGCAGTGATGCAGCTGCAGAGCCAGCTTAAGGCCAATCAATTGGAGATCCAAAACGAGCAACAACATGCGAAGGATCTCGAGGCGCAGACTACCGTGTACCAAGCTCGGCTGAATTTGACCCCGGAAACGGAGCAAGATTTGACCACCGTGTCTCGGGGATATGATGAAGCCAAATTTAATTACAACTCGCTGCTCCAGAAACAGACGCAGTCACAGCTTGCCACGAGCCTCGGGCAGCAGCAACAAGGTCAACAGTTCCACATCATTGATCCACCAAAGTTGCCGAACAAGCCTTCGGCCCCGAATCGTTTCCTGATCAGTATTGTCGGGTTGGCTCTGGGAACCGGTCTCGGCCTGGGAATTGCCACCTTTCTTGAATTAACCGACGTGCGCTTCCGAAAAGAGATGGATCTAGAAGGGATACTTCCTGCGCGCATGCTGGTCGCGATACCGCGCTTGAGCACGCCGCAAGAGAACCATTCTCGCCTGATTGTGCATTACATAGAACTGGGTGTGATCGCAGTGGTGGCTGTATTGATCTTCACGGGCAACCTCTACGTGTATTACAACGGGTGAGTGGTGATGGTATTGACGAGTCGTCGTGGCCTTGATGCGAGAACCTTTCCCCTGGGACGCCCTAGCGACCTGCTCTCCAGCATGAGCTGCGATATTCCTCGCCGGAAAGACAACTCTGAACCAGAAATGGAAACCAATGAGCCGACTATTTGAAGGTTTGAGCAGAGTGACAATTCAACAAAGCCATTCCGACACGGTTCCCCCGGACATTATTCTTCCTGTGTCACCGGAGACGGAGGAGACGTCAAGCAATACGGTGCCGGCGCCGACCGCGTCAAGAGGCACGGTTGAGCCCAAGCAGGCGATCGAAGCCGAGAAGAGTAAGTCGATTACATTGCAGCCTCCGGCAACATCGCGATTGGTTGCGTGGACTGATCCCAATAGTTTGGGCGCAGAGAAATTTCGAGCACTTGCCGTTCGGTTGGACGACATGTCCGGGCAACATGCGCTGAAATCTTTGCAGGTGACCAGCAGCGTGATCAATGAGGGAAAGTCATTCGTCTCTGCAAATCTGGCGATGACGCTCGCCAAATACTCGGGATCGAAGACCCTACTGATTGAAGGAGATTTGCATAGACCGACGCTGACGTCGATGTTCGGGATGAAGGATTTGCAAGGACTGAGCGACTGGTGGTCCGGACGAAACCAGAACCTCGCGAGCTACCTGCTCCGATTCACTGGCACGGGGTTATGGTTTCTGCCAGCGGGAAAGCCATGCGACCGACCTTCGGAAATCCTGCGTTCGGAACAGCTTGCGCAGGCTTTTGGACATTTGACGCAACAATTCGATTGGATCGTCGTAGATTCCACACCGATGCTTCCGGTCATCGACGCTAACCTTTGGTCGCGATTGGTGGACGGCACGCTCCTTGTAGTCCGGGAGGGGGTGGCGCCCCTCAAAGCCTTGAGGAAGGGGTTGCAGTCTCTCGACCGCCCGAACCTGCTGGGGGTGGTAGTCAATGAGGCTTCTGAATTCAATCAGATGGATTATCACGGGCAATACTACGGGGCCCAAAAGAACGGAAACAAACTTGGCAAGAAACCGCGGTAGTCGGGAGCCCATCGTGAGATTGCCCCCTCGCCGAACGGGATCATGGTCGCCCCGATGCCGGCAGGCCTTTGCATTGTAAGAAAACCAGATAAAACATCCAGAACGCGTGTCCTATCTCAGGGAGTGATTTTTTTTGAATTGGCTTTAGATCGTCCGATGGAATCGAGTTGGCCGGTGTACTCAATAATTGCGCTTGTTAACTACCTATTATGGTTAGGCGTGAGAGGCCGTGTGCAACCTCTCTCCCCGGAGAGTGCTGGCTCCGTCAAATGCCTCGACGACCGTTGGCGGGCAGTTGGCGACTTGACCCTGGGAGAAAGCCCATCTGCGGAAAAGTCGCAGACGGGAAGATGGCTCGCCGCCCTATCGCTAGCAACTTTGGTGTTCATCATGTATGCGTCAGTGCTCGGTTCGCTGGCACGGCAATGGTGGAACGATCCGAATTATGGCCACGGATTCTTTGTTCCGGTGTTTGCGGGCTATGTTCTATGGAGCGGACGTGAGCGTCTGCGCGGATTGCCGTTCAAGCCGAAGAACTTCGGTTTAGCGATCATGGTATTTGCTATCGGGCTGCGGGTTCTTGGGACGCTGGGCGCTGAGCTGTTCATTGCCCGGCTGTCCTTGGTGATCTTGATCTCTGGAATCGTCCTATTCCTTGCCGGTTCCCAAGTGCTGAAGTCGATGGCCTTTCCGATCGGTTATTTGTTCTTTATGATCCCGCTGCCCGCAATCATGTATTACCAGCTGACAATTCCTCTACAAATGTGGGCATCGCGATTGGGAGCAAGCGGACTGGTTGCGCTCGGTATTCACACCGTACGACAGGGAAATCTGCTGATACTCCCGAACTGCACGCTCAATGTGGTCGAAGCATGCAGTGGAATCCGGTCTCTGCTTTCTTTGCTGGCCGCGGTTGTCGCTTATGGGTATTTGGCAGAGTCGAGCACGTGGAAACGCGGCGTCCTGGCGGTGGCGAGCATTCCAGTAGCGATCGCGGCGAATGGGCTGCGTCTCATTGCGACGGGCGTGCTCAGTTACTACTTCGGGGCGAGCGTGGATTCCGGTGTGGTCCATTTGGCACTTGGCTTGGGTTTCTTCGTGCTAGCTTTTCTTGCGATTCTGCTTGTCCATAAATTACTCCGCTTGTCCTCTAAATCTCAGAACCCCTTACAGGTATCTCCGTGACGATTCTGCGAACCTCCGTCGCCGCGGTCGTCCTAATAGGGGGAATCTTCGCGACGCATGGCTTCAAGCCGAAAGAAGCGCCCGAGCTACAGCGGCCGTTGAGTGAATTTCCGTCTGCCATCGGCCTCTCGCACAGCGAGAATCGTCCGTTCGATACGCAAGTCACGCGGGCCATTGGCGCAGATGATTATCTCAATCGAGTGTATTTGGGAAGCAATCCACCGATTGAACTATATATTGGCTATTACAGAGACCAACGCTCGGGTGAAAGAATTCACTCTCCCAAGAATTGTCTTCCGAGCTCCGGATGGGAGCCAATACATTCCAGTCGCGTACAGATCGGTACTACGGATGGAGTTCCTGTCGTGGTGAATGGATACCTCGTGGCACAAGGAATGAAGCGGGATATGGTCCTCTACTGGTACCAGTCGCATGGACGGATCGTTGCCAGCGAATACTTGGCTAAGTTCTTGCTGATTGCCGACGGATTGAAGAACAAACCGACCGATGGGGCAATGGTCCGCATTTGGACAACCGCTGCTGACGGAGAAGCGAGCGCTCAAGCGCGTGCGGTGGATTTTGCGCACCGCGTATATCCAGAGCTCGAGGAATTCCTGCCAGATTGACACGTTGCCGGGTCAAATGGGCCCGTGAACAGACAGTTCATTACGATTACCTTCAGCAAAAAGTCTTCTTCAGGAGTGGCAACGCGCAACTCCGCCCCGAGGTCTAGGGGAAAGTAACCCTCAGCCTCGGTTTTAATTCGTTACAGATAGATAGAAGGATGGTACGCCCATGAGAAACATAAGCCGGCTCTTTCATTCACTTCTCGCTTGGACTGCAGCCAGACGGATATTAAGGATGCGTCCGCAGAGATGGATTCTTGGCCTCTCGCTTGCCGCAGCTCTATTGAGCTGGGGCTGCCCGAAACAGGATCCACTGCAAGCCTTTAACCCCCCGGCGACTCCCATTGACCAGGGGCCAGCCCCTGTCCCGGAGCCTGCGACGGCTCTGCTATTCGGGGCAGCACTGTTGATCGGCGGAGCTATTGTCCGACGGCGGCGAAATGGCGGGCACAAATAAATCGTTTTTGATGGTTCGGCCGGGAAGCGCCATCTCCCCATGTGCCGCACAACTTGGAGTGTTTCTTGATCCGTCTCTTGAATGCATACATTCCCAAAAGGACGCTGCTGCTAGGGATTTCAGAAGCTTGTTTGATCTCTCTAGCGCTTGTGGCGTCCGCACTGGCGCGTCTAGGCGCAGGGGAAGCCAGCTTCATGCTTACGTATCAACACGGCGCTCTGAAGATTCTATTCGTAGCCGTTGCCTTTCTGACGTGCATGTATTATTTCGACCTCTACGATTCCACGATTGTAAGCAACCGGCGCGAAGCACTGGTTCGTCTCATCCAAGTGATGGGCGTGGCGTACATCGCATTAGGACTCGCCTATTACCTTTACCCACCGGTGAAATTGGGCCGCGGTATTTTTCACATTGGTTTCCTTCTTGTCGGGATTTCGTTGCTGCTCTGGCGAAGGCTGTTTTCGGTCATCAATAGCACGCAGGGTTTTGCTGAACGCGTGATGATATTGGGCGAGGGCGCTTTGGCTGAATCTCTGCAGCATGAAATTGAAACGCGTCCCGAGCTTGGAATTCGCGTGGCGAGCCGCGCGCAGTTGCGCGCAAACGGAAATCATCCTGGCGACCGGGAACGCAGCGAAATGCCGGTCGCGCTTTTGCAGACCAGCTTCTGCGAAGAACTTGCTGTAGGCCGTTCCATACGCAAGATCGACCGAATCGTCGTAGCGATGGAAGAACGCCGCGGCAAACTGCCGGTCGATTTGTTGTTAACGCTGAAGAATCGTGGGGTGCAAGTTCAAGATGGAAATGACGTCTACGAGTCGATTACGGGAAAAGTTCCCATCGAATCCATCCGCTTGAGCTGGCTGCTTTTTTCGTCCGGCTCTTCCGCTTCGCGCCCGTTTCTAATTTACAAGCGGTTCGCCTCCGCGGTCATTTCGATTATCGGATTGCTGCTCACTCTGCCTCTTCTGCCGTTCGTCGTTCTAGCCATCAAACTTAGCTCGCGGGGGAAGGTGTTGTATTCGCAGAGCCGCGTGGGACGCGATGGGGTGGTCTTTCGCTGTTACAAATTCCGCACTATGCGCGCTGATGCAGAAGCAGATACTGGGCCAACCTGGGCCAAGGACGACGATCCTCGAATCACGCGAGTGGGCAAATTTCTTCGCAAGACGCGCATGGACGAGATTCCGCAATTGTGGAACGTGTTGAGGGGTGACATGAGCCTCGTAGGACCGCGTCCGGAACGGCCCGAGTTTGTCGATGGGCTCAGTCAAGAGATCCCTTACTACTACTTGCGGCACTCCGTTCGTCCAGGAATTACGGGCTGGGCTCAGATCCTCTACAAGTACGGAAGCACGGTCGAGGACGCCAAGGAAAAATTGCGTTATGACCTCTATTACATGAAAAACGCTTCTGTGGGACTGGACCTGTTGATCCTATTCAATACGATCAAGATCGTACTTCTGGGGCGAGGCGCAAAGTGACGCTCGCTCTCTCCGCAGTGCGCAGGCCGTTCCCGGTTTTCTCCGAAACGAGGTAATAAGCCACGCTAGCGGTTTGGCAGGACGAAGCAGGCCGATAGAAGTTTCCAGCTCATCATGGGATTCGCACTCACCATTCTCTACATCGTAGTTACGATTATCTCACCGGAGCAGTTTGGGAAGGCATGGGCCAACTATCACGCTTTAATGTATCTGGCCGGGATTACAGTCTTAGCTTCTTTACCCAGCATGGCCACATACAAGTTCTGGAAATCTTCGGTGCAGACATACCTGCTGCTCGGATTTATCGGTGCAATTTCCTTGTCAGAGGTGGCCAACGGGTGGCTTGGCGGAGTTCTCGAAAGTTGGCGAATTTTCCTGCCGAGCGCGGCGGTCTTTTTCTTTATTGTCGTAAACGTGACGACAATTCGAAGGCTAAAGATTGCGACGCTGGCCGCAGTCGCATCCTGCCTGATTGTTACGGTGGAGGCGCTCTGTGGATATTACGCGGGTTTTCAAGGAGAGATGTTCATCCTAAGGACCAATGTCTACTCTCCGCACGGCGACGTTATAGGGCAATTGGCGCGAATACGCGGCGCTGGTTTCCTGAGCGACCCGAATGATCTTGCTCAAATTCTTTTGATTGCGCTTCCGCTCGTCTTTATAGCGTGGCGGCGAGGCCGCATGGTTACCAACTCCATTTTCGTGGTCTTGCCAGTTGCCTTGCTGCTATGGACCACCTTCCTGACGCATTCCCGCGGTGGATTGCTGGCCCTAGCTGCTGTCGCCCTCATGGTCGCCCGGAAAAAAATTGGAACGACCGCGTCCACGGCGCTCGCGGCCATATTTATTGTTGGCATGCTGGCACTTGACTTCACCGGGGGCCGCGGGATCTCGGCGGCGGACGGCGCCGACCGGCTGGAGGCATGGGCCAATGGACTGGAAATGTTCAAGAGTGCTCCGTTGTTCGGAATCGGATTCAATGGCTTCACGGACTTGTATGAGATCACGGCGCACAATTCTTTCGTCTTATGCCTGGCTGAACTTGGGTTGTTGGGAAGCACGTTGTGGATGGCATTACTCGTCACAACGACCTTGGGCCTGAATGGTGCTCTTGGGGTGCAAAAGAAAAGAGCGCCGGGCAGATACTTGGGGCTTTTTGAACTTTTTGAAGCGAGTTATATCAACCGCCCCGCGGCGCTAGCTACAGATCCCGCGGCTTCGGGAGGAACCTTCGTTTTCGATTACACGCATGCCCGCGAAGCGCTGCCCGCGATGGCTGGCGGCGGTGCCACGACGGCCCAGACGATGTCTGACCCTACTTACGGACCGACGGTACCGCGGCAGTGGGTTGTGATAATGCGTCTAGCGTTGGTGTCGTTTATGACCAGCGCTTGGTTCTTATCGCGCAGCTACACGACAACGCTGTACCTTGTTCTGGGGCTGGCTACCGTTACGATCGCGCTGCATCGCGATTCCACCAAATCAAGTGACCGTGGGAACTGGATATTGTCCACAGTGACGCTCGAGGCGGTGATGATCATTGTGGTTTACTGCCTAGTTCGTCTCCGACATTAAGAATACAGATCGTAATAATCAGCTCTCGGCAAGCGCCACAATGCCGGTTCCGCCCCAGTTCATTCCGATAAGCGCCCTGACAATCAAGAGCGAGCAGCTTCCAGCCATATCGAGTGCTGGTCTAGTGAAGTAGCCCGCTTCAATCTTAAGGAGAGAGAGATGAGTGGTGCGCATGTTGTTTTGTACGTCTTTTGGTGTGCCGCATCCCTCATGGTCTACACCTATGCCGGATATCCGTTGTGGATGTACTTACGGAGCCGCCTGCGTCCGCGGCCACCGTTGCAGTCATCCATGCTTCCCACAGTTAGCATCATTCTCGCTGTCCACAACGGAGCGGCGCTGCTAAGGCAGAAAGTCGCTCATCTCCTGTCGTTAGATTATCCGCAAGATCGAATGGAAATCGAAATTGTGTCCGACGGATCGACGGATGGCACAGACGGTATTCTCGACGAGATTCGAAACCCGCATGTGAAGTCCTTCCGATGCTCCGAGCATCGCGGCAAGGCGGCGGCTCTGAACATAGGAATGCAGAGCGCCACCGGTGAAATCCTGCTGTTTCTTGATATTCGACCTTGGATTGAAAATAACGCATTGCAATTGTTGCTCAGTAATTTTGCAGATCCTCGAGTTGGATGCGTTGCCGGAGAATTAGTGCTGCGCGATGACGGCCATGAGGCGGGCGCCAGGGCCGTCGGAGGCCTGTATTGGCAATACGAGCAGTGGATCCGAAATTGCGAGGCAAAAGTCGATTCGCCGCTGGGAGTGTACGGAGGATTTTATGCGATTCGCCGCAAACTGGCCAGCTCCCTCCCGCCAGGAACTATTCTGGACGATATGTTGCAGCCTCTCAGTATTATTCGCCAGGGATATCGGTCAGTTTTGGACCTGCGTGCAAAAGTCTATGACACCTGGCCTAAGAGTTTGCGGGGAGAATTTCATCGCAAGGTCCGAACACTTGCGGGCAACTTCCAACTGCTACAACTGGCGCCGTGGTTGTTGTCGCGGCAGAATCGACTACGGTTCGAGTTGATCTCGCACAAGCTAATGCGCCTGCTTGTGCCAATACTACTAGTGGTAATTCTCATCACCAGCGCATTGTTGGCAAACCATTCATTGCTTTATACCGGAGCTCTTGCGGCGCAGATCGTCTTCTATATCCTGGCCGCCCTGGGAGCGGTGCGTGGAATTCCATTCCTGATGCGGATCGCTGCGCCGGCGAGCGCCTTCTGTATGTTGAACGCGGCAGTCGTGGTGGGCTTTTACAAGTTCCTGTTTACGCGGGGGCCACTCTGGAAAATATGGACCTCTGGGGAACCCGCTTTGTCTGCAACGGATGGAAACCAGGACAAGGATTGGAACTCAACAATGATCAACCTGCGCTTAGAGGATCAACTTCGAGACCAGAGGCTGACGCGATGAGGTTGAAGGTGACAGTAGTCACGCCGATTTTCCCCATCCCGGCCCAACCGTACCGCGGACACTCAGAATATGAGATCGTTTTGTCGCTCTCAAAGCGCGCCGATGTAAACGTTATCTGTCCTTTCCCGCGCTACCCTAAATGGTTCCAGCCGCATTTCGACTATCGACATCCAGACTTGTCCTATTCTCCGCCTGGAGTGGCTACACGATATTTCGAATATCCAGCGTTGCCTGGCTTGACAAGGGGAATCAACGGTTTTGTTTGCGCAAAGCACCTGGAGGCATATTTCCGTGAGTGCCCGCCCGATGTGGCTTGTAACTTCTGGCTATATCCTGAAGGCTACGCCACTGTTGCGGTAGCGCGTAGGCTCGGCATTCCAGCCGTAATCGGTTCCATTGGCTCGGATCTGAATCGCTTTGCCGACCCGGCTTCCAAGTGGTTGACGCGGCTCGCGATGAAACGGGCGACATTCGTGGTAACCAAAAGCGAACATTTGCGCCAGCGAGCCATCCAGTTGGGGATCAGTGCCACCAAAGTCCGGACGATCCGAAATGGGTGCAATCCAAACGTGTTTTACCTAGCGGACCGGAGCGAGGCGCGTATACAGCTAGGCGTCGACGATAAGGCCGAACTCGTGTTGTTCGTGGGCCGTTTAGATACGGCCAAGGGCATCGAGGAGTTGCTCGAAGCCTTTACGTCCCTTGCGGGCCGCCGGCCAAACCTGCAACTTGCATTTGTCGGGGACGGGCCGGGTGGCGAGCGTTTGCGAAGTAAAGCCAAACACTTTGGGCTCGAAGATCGAATCATTCTGAGCGGTGCCTGTTCTTCGCAGGAGGTGGCCCAATGGCTCGCGGCTGCCAATGTGCTCGCTTTGCCTAGCTACAACGAGGGATACCCGAATGTCGTCATCGAAGCCCTCAGCTGCGGACGCCCCGTGATTGCGACGAATGTGGGTGGCATCCTCGAACTAGTCAATGAAGAATCCGGGATTTTAATTCCTCCGAGAGATTCGCGAGCTCTTGCCGGTGCAATTGAAAAGGCGATTGGCCGGCGATGGGATGAACATTCCATCTCGGAACAATTTCGCCGGGGTTGGGATGAAGCTGCCGACGAATTGCTTCGCATCTGTGAGCTGGCATTACAACAACGAAGCGAGAAACGGCGGCTACTGGGCAAGGCGGCGACTGTCTTAAGCCGTTGATTTGGTGGACGTCAAACTAATCGATCGACCATGCAATTAATTCACAATTCGCAAATCTGGGGTCCTTCTTACATCAGACAGCGGCTGCGGCAGATTGCGCAGCGCGCCGCGCCTCCGCTTGAGCGTATTTGGGTGACCATTGCGGACCATTACGAACCTAAGTGGCGGCGCGCTGATCTAAGCACCGCGCGGTCACGCGTCGCTCGATGGCGGTCTGCATGGCCGGAGATTGCGCGGCGATGTAAGCCCGATTCTCTTGGCAACGCGCCTCGATATACCTTCTTTTTCCCAGAAGAAGAATATCATCCGACGCTAATGGAACCTCTGGCGGAGATGGTTCGTCAAGGAATAGCGGACGTGGAGGTCCATCTTCATCACGATGGAGAGGGCCGTCAGAACTTTATTGACCGCATAAGCGGTTTTTGCAGCGTATTGGACAGCGAGCATGGTCTGCTTCGCAAGCGAGATGGGAAACTCACTTTCGGGTTCATTCACGGAAACTGGGCCCTGGACAACTCGCGACCGGACGGCCGGTTGTGTGGCCTGAACGATGAGATTCGAGTGCTGAGGGATCTTGGTTGTTACGCCGATTTCACAATGCCGTCTGGCGATTCTCCAACCCAAGCACGTTTGGTGAATACTATTTACTACTGCAACGGAAATCCCGAACGGCCGAAGTCTTACGACTATGGCGTCCCCGTTACGCCTGGCAGTAACGTCCAAGGCGACCTGCTCATGATTTCCGGACCTATCGGAATGCGCTGGAGAGACCGTTTGCTGCCTCGTCTCGAAACTGGCGAACTTCGTTACGGAAACGTGGCGACGCCATATCGCGTAAGGCGGTGGGTGGAGTTGGCGCCGAGGATTGGAACCGATACCTTCATCAAGCTATTTACGCATGGAGCCCAAGAGCGGAACTCCGCGGCCTTGCTGTCTGGCGTATTGGAGTCGGCATTCAACATGTTGGTGGAAGAGGCGGAACGGCGCAGATGCGCGGTTCATTTCGTCTCTGCGTGGCAGATGTATCTCGCCATTGAGGCCATCGGGCAAGGCCGCCGTCCCGCAGTCCCTGTGCGCACCGACAAGATCGACCGCGCCGGCGCTGGTATCGGAATTCACTGATGCTGAATATTGGCATTGTCGGTTGCGGGAAGATCGCTGACGGTCACATCGAGGAAATTCAAAAGCTCGGTTGTGCGCGAGTGCTGGCGGTTTGCGATCTTGAGCCCATCCTCGCCGAGCAGCTCGCACTGCGCTATTCCGTGCCGCATCAGTATAGGGATTTTGATCGCATGCTCTCCGAGCACCGGCTCGACGTAATCCATATTGCCACTCCACCTCACGCTCACTTGCAGTTGGCGCAGAAAGCAGCCGAGGCCGGTTGCCATGTTTTTCTGGAGAAGCCGCTGGCCTTGAACGCCACAGATGGCCGACGCCTGATCGACTGCCTGCAACAAAGAAATCGAAAGATGACGATCAATTACTGGTACAACTTTGAAACGCCCGCTTTAGCATTGAAAGAATTCGTTGCAAAAGGGAACTTAGGCGACCCCGTACATATCGAAAGTTATTACGGTTACGATTTGGCCGGAGGATTTGGCCAGGCTTTGCTCTCCGACGATCGGCACTGGGTGCATCAGTTACCCGGCAAGTTGTTTCAAAATATCATCGATCACGCCATTAATAAAATTACGCCATTCCTTCCGGACGAGCCGACGGAAATTTTCGCACGTGCTTACCGGCGACGGCCTTCGAATGGCGACCCTACGGATGGCGTTCTCGACGAACTGCGGGTGATGATGTTTGCCGGCGGCATCTCTGCGTACATTACGTTCTCTTCGCACGCGCGGCCAGTAGGCCACTTCATGCGGGTCTATGGCACAAAAAATACGGCCCACATTGATCTCGCGCTTCGTAGGATGTATGTGGAAGAAAGACAGACGATTCCGAGTGCGGTCGGTCGTTTGTTGCCCTCGTTCAAGTCTAATTGGCAGTCGCTGCGGCAAGCCACGCAAAATGTCCGCGAGTTTGCCGGATCGCGATTTCATTTTTTTGAAGGTATGAACCGGTTATTGTCGCTTTTTTACGAAAGCATCCTGCACGACACTCCCGTGCCAATCTCCTATACGGAAATATTGCGCGTAGCGCAAATCATGGATGTGATCTCCTCCCAGGTTTATCCGGTGGGACTGGCATGAGGGTACTCGTTACAGGCGCCGCCGGCTTTCTGGGGAGGGCCCTGATTAAGCGACTTTTAGCTCATGGCTATACCAATATCCGTTGCAATGTGCGCCGACAGGCAGATATTCCCAAGCTGGACGCGCTGTTGGGACGGGACGTGCCGATTCGTCTCGAGTTTTGTATCGGAAACCTGAGGTATCCAGAGGACGCCGCTCGAGCCGTGGACGATGTGCAACTTATTTTCCATCTCGCAGCGGGAAAGAAGGGAACTGCCGCGGAGCTCTGCCTCGATTCTGTGGTCGCTTCCAGAAATCTGCTGGATGCCGTCGGAAATCGCAAGCCGATGCGAATCGTTCTAGTCAGTTCATTCAGTGTCTACGGAGTAGCTAGCCTCGGCCGTGGGGCGAAGGTAAACGAAGAAACGATGCTCGAACCACATCCAGAGTGGCGTGACCATTACTCGTTTTCCAAACTTCGTCAAGAACAACTGTTCTGGGAATACCAGCGGCGTAATGGTTTTGAACTAGTGGTTCTGCGCCCGGGTGTGATCTATGGTCCTGAAGGCGGCCATTTCTCCAATCGCGTTGGGTTGACGATTGGCAAGTGGCAATTGCATTTTGGCGGCAGCAATTTGCTTCCGTTGAGCTACGTGGACAATTGCGCGGAGGCTGTCGTGGTTGCAGGCACGCATCATCGCGCTGCGGGGCAGGTTTACAATGTGCACGACGACGACCTGCCGACTTGCCGTCAGTACCTGCGAGCGTATAGGAAGAACGTTACGAAGATTCGATCCATTTCTATACCGTACTTCGGCGCACAGTTGCTGTCCTCCATGGTCGTGAAGTACAACCGCTATTCGAAGGGCCAGTTGCCGGCAATCCTCACGCCGTATAAGGTCGCAAGCCAGTGGGGCGGAAATCGCTTCGACAACTCCAAGCTGCGTTCCCTCGGGTGGAAGCAGCTAGTGCCCACGCCTGAGGGCTTGCAACGGTCATTTGCTGCATTTCGAACTGGACTGGAAACGCCCGGAGTGACAAATCCAGTTTTGCCGATCGTTACGGCGAGGCCGGTACAACCCCCAAGCGGGGTGTTACTGCACAGTCCAGAAGAGTTTGTGATAGGTGCTGCGCTAGGCCCAGTTGCCAATGGCAGCTTCGAACTCTTGCTCGCGGCTTACTCGGCCCTTCGAAAGACCGGACGACCTGCCAAACTGGTCATCTTCTCCGCTCACGATCCGCAACGAATTGCCAGTGAGGCCGCAATTCAGGGGCTACCGTCGGACCTCCGGTGGGTGCGCGATGAATTGACAACGCCTGGGCTGCTTCAAGGATGCGATGTCATTGTGAGCCTCCAGGACGGAGTACCGCTTTTAGCACTGCGGGCCATGTCTTTGCGTATTCCCATCCTTACAACAGCTGTCCGAATCCCAGAAGCTCTGCGAAATCAGCCCACAGTCAAATTCATCTGTCACGGTGATAAAGAACGTTTACAAGATGCGTTGCAGCAGCTGTCTGAGCAGCCGCGGCGAAAGCCAAATTTTGGTGCGGCCGCCGATGAGAATATCGCAAGGCATTACAGCGACACATATTTGTGGCGTCAAACTGGTGGGCCGGGCGCGAATGGGCACACGCGGAAAGGGCATGCGCTGGTTAAACGAGCGCTCTTCAGCACCGTCCCCGATCGCCAATTGCTTGAGCATGGGAATCGGAACCGGGCGCAGATAGCGATCACAGTCGATGACGGGCCGGATCCAATCTATACCCCGCGGATGTTAGACATCTTTCGGGACCACGCGGTGAAGGCTACGTTCTTTGTAGTGGGAGGAGCCGCCGAGCAGTATCCGGAAATTGTATTGCGGATGAAAAATGAGGGGCACGACGTCGGTAGCCACTCCTATAGCCATCCGTACTTCAATAGGCTTTCCTGGTCTGGTGCGATTCAGGAGATAGGAATGACCGGATGGGTTCTGGACCGTATCCTGGGAGAGAAATGCAAGCTCTTCCGCCCGCCTCACGGCAAATTGTCACTGCGCAGCCTCATCCCAGCTTGGGCGGCTGGCCAGCAGGTGGTGATGTGGAACGTCGATCTAAAGGACTATCGTGCTTCGGCGGGGGAAGTGGAAGCGATGTTGGATCGAACCGCCTTCGCCTCCGGCGACATCATTCTTTACCACGGCACTAACGAGCCCGCGTTAAGAGCACTGCCGCACGTCATCGAAGCCGCGCTCGGTCAGAATCGTGAGTGCGTTACGATTTCCCAGCTCATTCGGCAATAGGCTTCTGGTCGTTGGAGATTTCCGATACCTCCACACGGTACTTCCGATGAAAACACCTCCATATCCCCGAGCATCAAGCCGCTCGCGTTCGAGTGTTGGGATGTCTGCCGCGATACGGATGGGGGACCCAAATGCGTCTCCGACCCCAAAAGTTGTTACACGGGCTCCACTATTCCTAAGATTGGCCAAAACCATGACCCGCTGGCGCATACGTGGCGGCGACCGGTTGGTCGGGATTTTCGGGCAATTGGGGATGCTCAATGTAGTGGCGCAATATCAATTGGGCCGTGGGGTGAGTTTCAGTGTTCCGCTGTTTCGTGCCGACACCTGCTGGGACCAGCGAGACGTTGAAGATTATGAAAGACAACTCATTCGATCGTTTTGCCGCTTCCTCGAACCGATGTTTGATGTGGTCTTATTTGACTGCGGAGCGGATATTGGAACCTTTTCAGCACTTGTCTGTTCACAAATATCCCGCCTCTCCCGAGTCATCGCCTTCGAGCCCAACCCCAACGTAACAGGATTCATGAAGCGTAATTTGTCCCAACTGCAGATTCCATCGAAAGCGATAACCAAGGCAATAGGTTGCTTCAAGGGCAGGGGACGGTTGGAAGTTCCAGATTATGACAGCTCGGATCACGCCCGTTTTCTTGTTCCTGGCGATGGCCCGTTAGAAGTAGTCACTATTGATAGCTGCGGGGTGCCCGGCGGTGACGTGGCTATAAAGATCGACGTGGAAGGCGGCGAACTTGATGTGCTCAAAGGTGCGGCGGAGACTATCGCGTCGGCTCGAAAGTGCGTGATCACTGTAGAAGCCAATCCCCGCGTTGCCATGCACACCAAGCGCGACCCGGTAGAATGTTTAAGATTTCTTCAGTCCATCCGGCCATTTAGCTTCGTCATTGCCGAGACCGAAGAATCTCCCTTGACGTCTTCCCCAATCATCAAGGAGGGACAAAAGGCCATCCGCAATGTGGTCGGGTGGACGCAGTAAACCAGTTGATCGATTCGCAGGAGGGTTTGGTGAATATGCTTTTTTACTTCAGCACCGTTTCCGAATCCGAGGAGTCAATTTACATTTGATGGGAGTTCTCCACGGCGGTTTGTTCCCAAAAAGTCTATTGCGAAGCGGAACCACTCATTTCCGTATCCTAAAACCTCATAGGTACTTTGACCGCTCTATCCAATCCGGAAATTAGTTTGCCGCCGCTAACCATTCCCTCGCCGACACCTGCCCCCAACAACGCCAAGGTGATCGGGCGCAATTTCATTTTCATGGGTTTGGAAGTGGTGATTACCCTCGTTTGCACACTGCTCACGACGGTCGTCATCGCGCGAGTCATCGGGCCGACGCGGCTTGGCTATTTCAATCTGATATTTTGGCTCACATCCATCACGTGCTCAGTAGGTTCGCTCGGCATCCCGCTCACAACGTTCAAGTACATGGGCGAATTTCTCGGTGGCGGAAAGAAAGAGCTCGCACGCGCCGTATTCTTTTACAACCTTTGGGCCCAAACGGTGATCGCCTGCGTCCTAGCGACCATCGGCGTGATCGCTGCCTTTACCGTTGTTGATCCTGCGTATCGTATCTGTTCGGCTCTGCTCGCCTTGAGCATGGTGCCCAACATGGTGACGTTCGTGCCCTCTCAAGCGAACACCGCTGCCGAGGATGCTGCTCTTAATACGCGTGGCGCCCTTGTTGGTGCGATCGTCTATGTGGTCGCAGTGGCAGCGAGTCTGCTCCTTGGATGGAACCTGGTCGGCATTGCCGCTGGTGTGTTGCTGTATCGCACAGCGGAGTTGGCCGTAAAGACCGTTCCGGTGCTTAATTCAATGAAAGGGGTATCCCACGTACCGCTGCCGCCAGAAATTCGCAAGCGAATGTTTTCCTTCTCTGGTCTAAGCACTGGTTTGATGATTTTGCAGATCGTGATTTGGGACCGCTCCGACATTATTTTCCTGAAGCTGCTGCAGCCCGATATTCGTCAGCTAGCCTTCTTCTCGGTTTGTTTCAGTGTAGCGGACCGGCTCATGCAAATACCCCAGACGTTTGCCAATGCGCTCTCAGCCACGCAGATGGCCGAGTACGGCCGCAATAAGGATCGCCTCTTTCGGATGACCTCGAAAGCATCCACCTATGTCCTTCTGGGGGCACTCCCTATCCTGATCGGGGTTGCCTGCATCGGCGGTCCATTTGTGCGGGTCATCTACGGATCGCAATACCTCCCGGCAATACCGGTTTTCATCGTTGTAGCACTTTTTAGCATTCCGAAGGCCATACTGACCCCCGCTCAGTCTCTGTTGTATTCCGCCGAAGACCTGGGATTCATCCTGAAGTGGGGTTGTGTAGCCGCGGCGGTCAACGTGGGGCTTGATTTCGCGTTGATTCCAAGTCACGGCGCACTTGGCGCAGCCTGGGCAAATGGCGTCGCCCAATCGTTGGCCGCACTAACCATCTGGGGCCGCGTGCTGGTTCGCTATCCCGTTCGAATCGATACGCGCGTAATGCTGAGGCTTGCTGCCGCAACTCTTGCGATGGCCATCGTCGTACTCGGCATTGTGGCGATGCCGTTCGACCCCCTCATGAAATTGAGCGTCGCCGTGCCAGTGGGTGTGATTGTTTTCCTGGTCACAAGCCGGATGTTTGCAGTTCTGCAGAAGGACGATCGCCAGCGGCTGCTGCAACTTTCTGCATTGCTGCCCACGCCAGTCGGTTCTTCGCTTAAACGCTTGATTGACTTCCTGGTTCCTCAAACGGCGGCTGCGGAACTCTCAAGATGATTACAAATTTGTCCTTCGTACAAATCGTCACCGTCAGCGGACTCGCCTGGCATCCTTCCACTTTTGAGGGCGCGCCGCCTCGAAATGTCTAATTTCCGGTACCAGGTGTCACAGAATCCCAGCGGGGGTACGTATGAAAGAACCTTACAGAACGCGATTCGTTGAATTGTTAAGGGAAGGAGCGGCGGTTCAAAATATCCATGATTCTCCTGCAGTGGTGGGCTATGCGGTTACCCACGCCGCCGACACTGAATTTGTTCAGAGAGAACTGGAGCGCGTTGAGCATCATCGCAAGAATGCCTGCTGGCTTTTGGAGGAGTATGTCGGCCAAGTCGAGAGAATCTTGGACGTGGGATGCGGAACAGGCGGATTCAGTGTAGCGCTGGCATCGTCCCGCATATTGCGCCCGACGCGGGTGGTCGGAATCGACGCCAGCCATCTGGCTGTCCGGGCGGCACAAGTACGAGCAACAGGACATGATCTCGTACCCCCCCTAGTGTCTTTTTTGGGCTACTCCGCTGGGGAACAACTGCCATTCGAGGATGACTACTTCGATCTGACTGTTTGCAGTTCTGTGCTGGAATACGTGACTTCCAGGCAGGCCCGCGCGCAGTTAATAACGGAGCTCAAGCGAGTGACACGGCCGAGCGGTTACGTTTTCATTTCGACTCCTAATCCTCTGCGATTGAATGAGTATCATTCTGGACGGTTCCTGGGCGACTATTTACATCGACCGGGCTACCCGTGGGCCACTCGCCCTTGGGAGTTTTCGCGCATGTTTTCCGGCTGGAGAGAAATACCCGCCACAAAGTATCACCGACGCAAGCTTACAGAACTGCTGGGGGCTCGTGTGCCCATTCCGGAGCGCGTGATAAGAGCAGTTTCATGGTTCGCGACTTGGCAGAACAGGTTATTCCAGAAACTCGGCGCTTCTAAAATGGCTCCACTCGAGCGATCGACCCAAGCAGATTTCGCGCGCTCCGCGTCGGGCCAGATTGCAGCGAGCCCTTAAACAAGAAGCGCCGTAGACTTAGACTGAGGAGCTACACACGCTGAAAACGTTGCGTTCCCGAGAAATGTATGGTGCCACGTAAAATGATAGCTGGCTTAGCCGGGAAACCCCCGCGACGTGCGATACCCGCTCGGCTCATCGAGATAATGGCCGAGAGTGCAGCATTCAACCTCTCGCGCTGACCCGCAGCTTCTTCGAAGCGATAGACCCGATAATTTGAAAATGTCGGCCGAAGCAGCATATTCCTTTGACTCAAAAAGGCTCGACTCCAATGAGTAGTATCATGGCGACAGTGAGTTCTACACCTAGAACAAGTGCCCTAGATGAGCGAAAGTCCTCGTTGCGTATCGCCCACGTGGTTGACAGCATGGAAATGGGCGGAGCTGAAAAGCTAACCGCCACACTCTGTCGATTGCAACGCGACCGAGGCCATACCGCATCAGTCCACTGCCTTTATGTGGTTGGCGTAATCGGCGAAGAGTTGCGGGCCGAAGGATTTGACGTAATTCTCCATCATCCTCCTGCGTTCTTTCGTTTGATGTATCGCATGTATAAATCTTTTATGAGTTCGCGCCCCGACGTCGTACATTGCCATAACGCTACGGCAGCTATCATCGCCGCTCTTCCAGCCCGTCTTGCCGGGGTGAAGACAGTCATCGCAACCCGGCACGGCTTGGTTAAGCCTCCTTACCAGATACGTCGCGAGTTGAAATTTGCGCTTGCTTCGCGTTGGTGTGATTGGATCGTCGGAGTCTGCGAGGGCACACGGACCAATCTGCTGGCGGCCCCGTTTGCCGCCCGAGACAGGATCATTCACATTTATAATGGCGCTTTGCCAGCCGATATCCGAGCTGCCCCGCGCCCCAAAAATGGCTTTACTTTACTTGATGTGGGCCGTTTGGCGCCGCTGAAGGATCACGCCTCGTTGTTGCGGGCGGTTGCACTCACACGCGTTAATCACAAAGACCTGAAACTGTGGATAGTTGGTGATGGACCTCTTGAACTTAGTCTCCGGAAACTCACCTGTGAACTGGGGCTGAACGACTCCGTGACTTTTTTCGGTGAACAGGCTGATGTCTCGCCATTCATGCTGGCGGCGGACTTATTTGTAAGTTCTTCCGTGACCGAAGGACTGCCCGTGTCGCTGCTGGAAGCAATGTCGGTTGGGTTGCCGGCGGTGGTTACCGACGTCGGAGGCATGGGCGAGATCGCGCGCTTGTCGGGTGCAGTGACACTCGTGCCATCGTCCGATCCTCAAGGAATGGCGGCCGCGTTGTCTGACGCGATTGCCCGGAGGCAAGAACTGCCAAAAATGGGGCAACTGGCCAGCTACTGTTACGAGCAATATTTTCGGCCGGAACGCATGCTCGATGATTACATGAACCTTTACAATCACTGTGTCTCTCACAAGCCAGCGCTGCACACGGTATAGATTGCCGCAATGGCTCCCCAGTCATAAGAGGATTCGGCTCGTAGCGGGCACGCAGCAGTTCCTTGAGTCTCTTCGCGTAGCACGCCGCAGGCGCCGCTCCTTTTTTTGGTTTAATTCCGAGGCTTCCTACTTTGCAATTCATCTACCACCATCGCACCATGGGCCGCAGTTCTCAAGCCATGCACATTCGTAGCCTGGTGGAAGCATTGAAAGCAGATGGCCACGAAGTGACCATCGTATCCCCTCCAGGCGTTGATCCGCTCGAGTCCGCTGGATTGATGCCATTCTTGCGTAAAGCGGATCGGGCACGTGGCCTTCAACGAGTTTGGAAATACATAAGCTGCGAGTGTCCACAGTTTGTTTTTGAATTGTTCGAGCTTCTCTACAACTTGTTTCTCCCGATTCGCTTGTTGCCAGTTCTATGGCGCCAGCCGGAGGCGATCCTCTATGAAAGGCATGCGAATTTCATGTTCATGGGTGTGTTGGTAGGGAAATGGTTGAAGCGGCCAGTCATACTCGAAGTGAATGAACTCGCAGGGTTCACGCGAGTTCGCGGTTTGATCATGGAGCGTCTCGCGCGAAGGATCGACGCATGGGTGTTCACGCGTGCCAACCACATTCTTTGCGTGTCCCGCGTTCTTGCCGACGAAGCCAAGCAGCGTGGCGCTAGAAGTGAAAAAGTACATGTCTTGCCCAATGCAATTGATCCAAATCGATTCCGAAGCCCAAGACCTGGGCAGTCGCTCCGGTCACACTTGGCTCTCGAGGACTCAATCGTCATCGGTCACCTGGGACTGTTCTATCGTTGGGATCGTTTGGATGTATTGATCGAGGTGGCGAAGAGCATCCGCGACCAGCATCCAGCGATAAAAGTATTGCTCGTGGGTGACGGCCCTGAAATGGAGAATTTGAAGCAGACCGCATTTCGACTCGGAATGGAAAGGGGCGTAATTTTTTCCGGACCGGTGCCCCGCGACGACGTGCCCAAGTACATCGAGGCCATGGATATTTGCGTGCTCCCCGATTCCAATGCTTTCGGCTCTCCGATTGCCCTGTTTGAGTTCATGGCCATGGGCAAGCCTTGCGTAGTCCCTGGCCTTGGCCCAATGCGCGACGTGATTGAGGACAATGTAACGGGAATCATGTTTCCGCAGGGGGACTATGCCGCGTTGGAAAAAGCTCTTCTCAGGCTTACCGAAGATTCCGATCTTCGGTCTCGAATCGGTGCCCGGGCAAAACAGGCCGTCTTCGAGCGACATACGTGGGCAGCGAACGCTCGCTTCCTGGTTCAGTTAGCCGCGGGTGAGAGCTTGGCTCGGCCACTCGGCCAGTTGAAACAAGCTGATTGCGACACGCACTAGATTGGAAAGGGAACTTGTATGCATCCAGATAGATATTTACGAGTCGGATTAGTTGGGGCCGGCTATATAAGTGAATTTCATGCTCGTGCGATCCAACGAGTGCCGAATACACGAATTATTGGAATCGCCGACGTGCTAGACTCCCGCGCAACAGCTCTGGCTACTCGGTTCAGCATTCCGAAAGCCTTCCCAACAATCGAAGCCATGATGAACGAGGGAGTCGACGTAATTCATATTTTGACTCCTCCTCACACTCACGCCCAATTGGCTATAACAGCGCTCAAGAATGGCTGCCACGTGTTGGTGGAAAAACCGCTGGCGATGAATACGGAAGAAGTCGACTCTATCTCTGCTGCTGCCGCAGTCGCGAAAAAATCCGTTTGCGTGAACCATTCCATGCTTTATGACCGTTTCGTCTCCAAAGCGCTGAGCTTAGTCCGCTCGGGCGCCATCGGAGTTCCGCTTAGTTTCGATTACTTCCGCAGCAGCGAATATCCTCCTTACCGCGGAGGGCCGCTTCCGGTCCACTATCAGGATGGCGGTTATCCTTTCTTGGACCAGGGAGTGCACGCGCTATATCTCGCCGAATCTTTCCTGGGCGCCATTGAATGCGTGAATGCTTTCCACGGTACTCACGGGGGCGACACGAACCTCCTGTATGACGAGTGGCGCGTGGCAGCGCAATGCGAACGGGGCACCGCGAACATCCAGATTTCATGGAATGTTCGGCCTCTGCAGAACTGGTTCGTCGTCCAGGGCACGAAAGGGGTGCTGCGGGCAAACCTCTTCGCCATGTGGGTGACTCATACCCCGCAACTCCCGCTACCGAAGGCTCCCGCCCGCGCGTTGCAGGCAATGAATGAGGGGCTCAGCATCTGTGCACAAGTTCCAGCAAACGTCGCTCGATTCGCGCTCAAGAAAATCGTCCAGTACGACGGCCTGCATTCCTTAGTGAGTGCGTTTTATAACGCGTTGCAAACGGGCGCACCGATGCCCGTGCCGGTCGAGCAGGCACGCTCCACTGTCTACTGGACGAGTCGCGTGTCCCAGGAAGCCGATGCCGCGAAAATCAAGTTCCAGTCCCAATTTCGAACTGCAGGACCTGTCAAGATCATGGTGACGGGGGCAACTGGCTTGATCGGGCGACATCTGGTGCGGCGGCTATTGCAAGAAGGCAACCGTGTGCGCATCTTCGTTCGACGCCAACCGCCAGCGGAGTTCATGAACGATGGCAACGTCGAAGTTCTGCTCGGAGATCTAGGAGATCCCGTCGCCGTGGACCGAGCCGTAGCAGGCGCCGAAATTGTTTACCACGTGGGCGCGGCCATGAAGGGAGGTGCTCACGACCATGAACGGGGTACTGTCTGCGGCACGCAAAATATTGTGGATAGTGCGCTTCGGCACGACGTGCAGCGTCTCGTATACATCAGTTCGTTGAGCTGCCTGCACGCAGCGGTTGCGCGACGCGGCGCCGCGGTAACAGAGGATTGGCCAATTGAACCATCCCCAACAAAGCGGGGAGCCTATACACAAGCCAAGACCACAGCAGAAAAGATTGTGCTCGATGCGGTCCGAGATCGGCATCTCCCGGCAGTTCTGCTTCGGCCGGGAAGGGTTTTCGGTCCTGGGATGACGCTACTCACACCTGAAGTTGCCCGAAGGCTGGGAAACCTTTTCGTTATCCTCGGCGATGGCACCCGCGAACTGCCCTTAGTTTACGTAGAAGATGTGATCGATGCCGCTGTCCTGGCAGCCGAAACAAGCAAATTCGATGGCCGGGTCTTCCATATCGTGGATCGAACAAAAATCACACAGAATCAAGTCGTACATGACTACATCTCGAAAAATGCAACAAAAGCGAGAATTATTCACTTGCCCGTAGCAATCGTCTATAGTCT
The DNA here is from genome assembly GCA_963753745.1 of uncultured Acidobacteriota bacterium. Lineage (GTDB taxonomy): Bacteria > Acidobacteriota > Terriglobia > Acidiferrales > UBA7541 > Acidiferrum. Next base: position 59,838 of record CAVWDX010000030.1, on the reverse strand, counting down.
GGCGCTGGGCTTCGAAGTTTTGTCCAAGGTTCTAAACCGGCAGGCCCCGCTTTCCATTTACCGCGTCAAGTCGGCACTGGCCCGCATGCAGTTCGATTGTGCTCGGGCAGAAAATGAACTTGGCTGGCAGCCCCGGGTCGGCGTCGCTTCCGGCCTGCAGGAAACGATGGCGGTTGAACGCGTTAAGACCAGCAACGATAGTCTTGGACGCGTGCAAGAGAGCTGCGCTGCAAAGTGATATGTTCTCATCGGCTCTTCCGCTAGTTCCCCGTCAATAGGTGCTCACATCTACAATCGTCGTCGAGTCTCGAGAGCGAGTGCGCAAATAGGCCGACTTTTTTGCACCCTCGCGATTGAGTGGCAATTTGGAGAGGAATCTACTCCAATACCAGAAGGTCATCGCAAAATCGCAAGAGGAAGAGCAATCCATGAGCGTCTTGGGAGATCTAGCGCGGGTTCGCGAGAGACCGCAAGTGTACCTGCGAATTATTGCCAGTACGATTTTGACGGGCGGTCTCGTGGAGACCCTCAAGACCAGATTTCCATTACGCCTGCCCGACGCCGAATTTCCGCGCATCGTGGCATTGGAATTCACGAACGTCTGCAATTTGCGCTGTCCGTACTGCGCATCACAGACTGGGCCCGTTCGGGGACAACGCGGTTTCATGGCGGACGCAACTTTTGCGAGAATCGCCTCGCAGCTCCGCGAATTTCCTCTGCAAACCCTGCGGGTAATTGGAGGCGGGGAGCCCACCACGCACCCGCGATTCGCAGAGTTCGCAGCGCAATTACGAGGTGCGGCGAGGATCTCGACGCTCACGACAAACGGCCAGCTCTTTTCCGAGAAAAACTCGCGTCAAACTGCGGCCTCGTTTGATATCGTCGAAATTTCCGTGGATGGTAGCGACCCTACGGAATACGAAAAATACCGGGTTGGTGGAAATTTCAAGAAACTCTTAAGTGGAATCGAATTGCTCCGGTCCGCCGCAGCTCAAGAGCGCTCCAAGATGTTACTGCACATCCGTATCATGCTGAAGGTTTCCGACGTCGAACGCGTGCCCGCTCTTCGCCGCTATTGGGAGCAACACGCCGATTCCGTCTCGGTTCAGCACTTGTTTGATAGAATTGGCGCCGGTACGGACCTCTTCACCATAATGCCGAAAGTAGAAGGGTCATTCCGCCAGTGCGAATATCCGTTCAAGGCCATGGGTATTTGCTTTAACGGCGATGTGCCTCTCTGCCCCGCTATCGAGGAAAGGTTGAAAGTATCCGACGGCGGGTTGCTACTCGGCAATATCAATCAGGAATCGCTGCTGGAGATTTGGCATGGTTCCTCGCTCCGACAATACCGCGAGGCTCATCGAGCTTGCCAGCCCTCCGGTGCTCCGCTTTGCGTTGGCTGCAACGATGTCTGGGGTCAGGCCAATGCGGATGGCCGGCGGACATAACCTGGGATCAATTTTTAAAGTGGTCCTCCGGAGTCATCGCAGCAGCGTCTGCCTGCCAACCGTGACTACTCTCTACGGGAACCTATGGGCAACCCTGAGCTCGGACCCAGTGCTGTTGGTGTATACAGGAAAGCTGAACGGCAAAATGACAGGTGCACATTGGCTCTTCCGCTGGTTCCCCGGACACGGCACTTATGTCTATGTGCATCTTCAGGGGCTGGAACTGCAGAGGCTCGCCGATGAATTCGGATTGCGCAATCCCGCGGTCACTTCTCGCCAGGCGTCAGTAAGAGGACATGACTCAACACCGACTTTTCGCAGTCTTTAGGCACAACTGCCATGGCAGGTTGCTGACTAGACGAGAGGTCGCCATCAATCTCTTCGCCACAAACACTCAAGCTATGAGCTCGAGCCGAGGAAGGTTGGGTTTGACAGGACCCAGGCCACGGGCAGTCCGCCTCCTTCAAGGTTTAGTTCACCGGATCGCGAGGCGGACGCGCGTGATGGTCTTGTGGGCACCGCCTAAGGACTTCGGTCCGGCGTGCCCCGATGGGTGTGTGCTTGTCCGGGTTGCGCGCGCAGCCTCCGCCACCGATCAAGATTTGGCCAAGGAAGCAATGCGAGCAGCGGGAGAACCGAACGGTCTTGTGGACCCGCGACTCGCTCACGGCGACGAATTCTTTGGTTGGTTGATTGGCGGACGGGTCGTGAGTTTTGGTTGGGTCACTTACCGAGACCGAACGGTCGGCTCCTTCCGGTTAGCCGAAATTTCGGGGCGCGCCTTTCTATATAACTTCCATACCTTGGACTGTTACCGGGGCCAAAGGCTGTATACCGCTCTTCTGCACGCGATGCGCCACGTTCTCGGTCTCGAGAATGTGACCGAATTTGTTATTGATGTTGATGTGCGTAACACAGCTTCGGCGAGGGGAATCGAAAAAGGCGGGTTTGTCCAAGCGGCCCAAATCGCCTTCCTGACCCTCTTTTCCCGTTGGAGCTGCCTTGGCAGGCGAACCTTGTTCGAGCGCACGGCCGCTGCCCTGTTTCGACCCTCTTAACTGAGCAACCCAGATCGACCACATGCCAACAGATTTGAAAACGCGAGTCATCCAGAACGAGCCGGAATGGGACGCGATCCGAGAAGATTGGGATGCTCTGCATGCTTCGAGCCCATATTCATCTACTAGCCTTAGTTTTGATTGGTTACGGGGTTGGTGGCGAGTCTATGGCACATTCTATGGGACGGGTGGGTTGCGGATTGTTACCGTCTGGCGCGGTTCGCGGCTGGTGGGGGCCCTCCCTCTATACTTGGGCCGCAGAGCGGGAGGTCCTCTGGGCGGTCGCCACCTCCAGTTCATCTCCACCGGAGAGGCAGAGCATGAAGAGACCTGCCCGGATTACCTGAATCTCCTCTGCCTCCCTGGCGAGGAATCGGGTTGCGTCGACTCGATGTGGGATCGGGTAGGCCGCATGGCCTGGGATCGCCTAGAGTTTGTGGACCTTAGCGAAGACTCCCCGCTGTTGCGCGCCCGGACCATTCCCTTTACCCTCCAGCGATTCTCGCGAGGGAGTTGCCCCGTTTCGGACCTCAAGGGCGGGTTCGAGGCCTATCTCGCACGGCTGTCATCAAACTCGCGCCAGCAATCCCGTCGGTTCCTACGTGAGGGCGAGCGAGCAGGGGCTCACTTCGAGCTAATAAGTGTAGAGCATGCTGCCGACGTATTTAACCACTTGGTTAAATTGCACCAGGAACGTTGGACCCTGGAAGGGAAACCAGGAGTATTCGCGGCCCCGCGGTTCACCGAGTTCCACCGCAACCTCATCCAGGCGTGGCTCCCGAGCGGGCGGGCGGTTCTCGCAAGTCTTTCCCTCGCTGGGGAACCGCTGGCCGTTCTGTACGGGTTCGTAAGCGATAAGAAATTCGATTTCTACCAGTCAGGCGTGCAGCGGGAGACCGGCGGCCTCTTGAAGAGCCCCGGCAATCTGGCGCACCTGTTATTGATGAGGGCGCTTGCGGAACGAGGAGTGACGGCATATGACTTCTTGCGAGGATCTTCTTCATATAAACAGCGGCTGGCGACGCAGGAGAACAAGCTCGTCAGCGTCAGAGTCTGGCGGCCGACTCCTAGGGCAGCAATCTCCCGCTTGGTCCGATTCGCCGGACACATCATCGGTAAGCGGCAGAAGTTTATGAGGCGAAGTTGACTTGGTGAACCAAGCGATCGCGACCCGCCTCTTGTGCCGGAGTGGCCTGCGCGCCCTCCTGGGGCGGGCGATGGAGTGGTCCGGATTGCTCGTCCTCAACTATCACCGAGTTGGCAATGGCAAAGAATCACCTTTCGACCGGGGACTCTGGAGCGCTGGCACCGAGGCCTTTACCGATCAAATCCGGTTTTGCAAGTCGCAACTCGACCTAATCACCCCTGACGACATTCCACACGTCTTGGCCCGTGGTCGAGGTCGTCACGCTCTGATCACATTCGATGACGGGTATAGGGACAACTACGAGATAGCATTTCCAATCCTCAAGAGGGAGGGCGTTCCTGCCACATTCTTCATCGCCACCGGGTTTGTGGACGCTCCTCAGGTACCCTGGTGGGATGAAATTGCCTGGATGGTGAGGACGAGTCGGCTGGACCGCGTTGAGTTCCCCGGCTGGGTTCCCGCTCCGGTTTCGTTTGATGAACCGGAACGAGAGGGGGCCGTCCGTACATTCTTGCGGGCTTATAAGATGATGCCTGCGGAGTCCACCAGTCGCTACCTTGATGCTCTTGCGGAGTCCACTGGGTCAGGGCGGTGCGGTGAGGATGTAGGCAACAACTTCTGGATGAACTGGGACATGCTTAGAGAGATGAAATCGTCCGGTATGACTGTCGCCGGGCACACGGTAACTCACCCGATCCTGGCTTGCGCTCCGATCAAGAGGCAGAGGGAAGAGATCCTTGGGTGTGGTACTAGACTGGTCGAGGAGATGCGCGAGCCGATGCGGTACTTCAGCTATCCAGTTGGCGGACCGAACAGCTTCAACTCCGTCACGCACGACTGCCTACGAGAGGCCGGGGTCCAGTACGCATTTAGCTACTACGGTGGTTTTCGCCGATTCGGCGACTGGAATGACTTCGATGTTCGACGGGTGGCCGTCGAACCCGGCATGACCGACGATTGGTTCCGGTCGATCGTTACCTTGCCTCAATTCTTCGCATGAGAAGAGAGAGGGAACAGCTATTCGGGACTTTCAGGTTACGGTAGTTCAAGCATTGAGCACCGGAAGGCCCTTCAAAGCGGTGTTCACCACTTGAATGGTCCTCTTCCTTCTAGAGGATCATAAAGTGACACTCGCGCCCATCTCGTGACAGGGCTTTGCTGAGCGGAAAGAGGTCAAATGGATGACCAATTACGACAGGCGATTATTGCCACACAGGCCCGCTGTCCGTGATCGTCATACCCTGAACTGCCGTGGCTAGAGCCTTCGTTGAGCCCGCTGCCGTGATGGTCCCGCCCGACGAGGCGACCCCCTTGTTAACTACGATGCTGTCGTTTGCATCAAGTGTGATCGTAAAGGTGCCGCTCAACGGACTCCCAGGGGTCGAATCGACAATCCTCGGAGTCAGCGCGCTAAATCCCGATGCGTCTCCGAGCTGAATCGTATAAATATTGTAACTGACCACATTTCCAGGATTGCTGTTATTCGCTTCGATGCGATATTGCCAGGTGGTAGATGTAGCGCCGTTCGCATTCTCCGCTACGATGGCAATAGTTGGACTGGCTGGAAGCAGTGCCGTGTAGAGCGCCTCTTGCGACCCGTCGATGCACTTCACGGTGGCCGCGACCACCGTAGGATTCGTTTCGCAGTGACTTACAAATGTCGTGCTGCGCGATGCGGAGTCTGTTTGGAGCCGGTCAAGAATTAATAGAAGATTGATGCCGCGGAAGTAGTAGTATTCGCGGACTACGGACCTGACATTTGGATTCTCTCTAGCGGGATAGCTAGGGTCAACCACGTTGTTTTGATACGTGAGCGTCAAGTCGTCAGCGGCGAATGCGTAGTTTGGTTGCGTCTCCAAACGTCTGACGATGCCGGGACCATCTGAAAACTCTTGAAAAACTACTCCTGCCATTCCGCCGACAAGCGGAACATTATGGGCCAATCCGCCCCCACTGGGAGTCGTGCCGACGCCGTTATAGCCAGCAACCGTATCGCTGTACCCCATCGTCTCTCGAATTATGTTTACGCCCTTGCGGGAGGCTTGAAAGGTTCCCGCGTCGATGTGCCAATGGCCGGTGCCGAGGGCCGAGGTTGGCGAAGGGTTTCCACCTTGGTTCAGACCCATCTGCCAGAGCATGGTTGTGCCTGTCGAGGCCCAGGTGTCGTGCAGATACATATACTGAGCGCCCGACGAGTAGTAATCGGGGGGAAGATTGGAGAAGGCGAGAGCCGTGCCACCCGGATCGACAGACTTGAATAACGGCCCAATGGCGGGATTCACCGTTGAGATCCACTGACGAGCGTATTTGCCGATGTTCGTCGCGCTGTATTCCGTCGCCGCCGCTTGCATGAAATCGCCATAGTATTGGCTGGACATCCCGCATCCACCATGACCGTCTGGTCCGTTGTGGCTTACATATCCGCAACCCGCTCCACTCGTCCAGTTCTCGTCGTCCGCCCATGTGAAGCCATCCCACATACTGCGGCTCGTTGTTTGCATGAGCATCGTGTTGTAAATGGTCTGCAAAACGCCGGCTTTGAAAGCCGTCGTCTCGGACCACATATCGCGGCCTAGAAGCGCCGAGGACGCAAGAGAAACAGCATAGTAGTTCAGACAATAGCGCCCGTACTCGCCGCCGCCTTCTTGATTGTATAGCCCGTATCCAAGCGTGCCATTTTTTCCGGTGCCAGTCGGAGAGACAAAGTTAAGCAAATCGTTCCAGCGGTTCACCGCGCCGTAATTCAAATTTGCGGTAGCGCTCTTGTTGTCGATATAACTCGCAATTCCAAAGTCGAAGTCATTGCGAAACTGGCCGCAGAAATAATTACTGGTAGGCATCCCAACATTGCCCCATGTCTGGGTAGGCGCATCCTGATTCGACTGCCAGAAGCTCCAGTTCGTGTCGAATGTGGTTACCTGCGCGGGTGTAAGGCAAGACGCCTTTCCGCATCCCGGGTAGAGCCAGTCACGAATCAAAATCCGCTGCTCTCCAAGAGCCCGCATATTGTCGTCTCCCACTCCTCCACCGTTTGGGGAAGTGGGAGTGAGGGATACAGCGTCGGTGATGGCCTGCGTGCACGCCGCGGAGACGTTCATCACGAGACATGTAAACGCCACGTCGTAATCATCGAGCGGTCGGGGGCTGGTGGTGAGTCCTGTATATCCCGCGCTCTGCACCCAAGCCTGCGCGGTAGCGATGCGCGAAGGATTCCAGAACAACCTTGGGTGGCCGGTAGGAATATTAAGGCCGTCAATCGTGTTAGTAGCAGTCGCGGAGAAGATAGTTATGGATGCTGAACCTGTTTTGGAAGGATCCGCTGTACTGGTCGCTGTGACGGTCACTGTGGATGGCGAGGGAACTGCCGAAGGGGCTATGTACAGTCCTGCGCCACTGACTGTTCCACATGCTGAAGCGCTACATCCCGCTCCTTGCACGGTCCACGTCACTGCCGCATTCGAGGTCCCTACAACAGATGCGTTTAACTGTTGGGTTGCCCCCGTTACAACCGACGTGTTGGCCGGAGTCACAGTTATCACTACTACTGGCACTATCGTTACGTTGGCCGATGCTGTTTTGCTGGCGTCCGCTATGCTGGTTGCAACAACATTGATGCTGGCCGGGGAAGGTGCCACGTTTGGCGCGGAGTACACAGCCCTGAGCGAGCTTGTCGCCAGTGTCCCGCAAGAGGCGCCGTTGCACCCCGCACCGCTTAAGCTCCACGCGACCGCTGTATTTGATGTTCCTGTCACGGTTGCCGTGAAAGTGTCGACGCTAGCGGTGGGGACGGCAGCACTCGACGGGCTAATGCTTAGCAAAACCGCAGTCGCCACGACTAACGTAATGCTCGCCGAAGCCGATTTCGTTGGGTCCGCCACGCTGGTCGCTTTCACGAGGAGTGTTGCAGGCGAGGGTACACTGGCTGGTGCGGTGTAAAGTCCGCCAACCGAAATGATACCACACGCTGCACCGCTGCAACCCGCGCCGCTCACACTCCAAGTCACTGCCGTGTTCGAACTGCCGGTTACCATTGCCGCAAATTGCTGAGTGCTTCCTTCTGCCACAGCTGCGCTGTTTGGGCTCACGTTTACCACGACGGGGCCGACGGAATTTGTCGGGCCGGGGGAGCTCTTGCTCGCGTTAGTCAAGCCTGCGCATCCTGAGAGGGTGACGATTCCCAATAGAGCGACGAGCAGAAGAAGTCCGTGCTTTTGAGTCCGTAGGGAATGAGAGGCAGTCAACATTTGGCTCCGGTTTCAACCTAAGCTGCGTGCCGAAATGCAACACGCGCTTCTGCCTACTGTGAATACAGGAGCGAGACGGCCAATTCATCTGCCCAACAGTCCAAAAAAGGGGAACTGCCCAAATGCTGTCCTTACGTGTCCATTGAGCCATGGGCAACTGGAATGGAGGCTGGTGAGGAGATACTAGGCAGAATCGATCCAAACAACATCTTCAAATCGGGGCCTAAGTCAGACAAATAAAGGACTTACATGCAATTGCTCTGGCGAGCTGATCAACAGGTTCCGTCAGTCCAGCCCGGCCATAGCATGAGAATCGCTGCACTCCTCAACCTGGGGAGGGGTGGCTCTTCGAACAACGCGCCTCTGCAACGGGACTCTTGGCGGAGTCATATCCCTGGGTTAAATCAATATGTGTGGCATTGCGGGCATGTTCAATCTAGATGGAGCGGCCGTAGCTCCGAAGTCCATGCAGGGGATGATCCGGACGTTTGCGCACCGTGGGCCTGACCCTGCCGGATTTCATGCGAAGAATGAACTGGGTCTGGCGCACGCCTGGCCGACATTATCAATCTCGCTGGCGGTTAGCAGCCCACGCTTGTCGCGATCCCGAAAGCGTCTTCAGAACCAACGAGCACCGGTGACCGCTCCGAAAGCTGTTTGCCACCGGAGGCGAACATAGCTCTGATCAGCCACACCGTAGCGTCGTATGTCGAATGGCTGAATTTTTCCTGGGCGGTTCGAGCCCCCGTAGAACGAAAAGGCTGCCCGATAACCGGTTTGTTCTAAGGCGCTCACGGTATCGGCAGAGAAACAATGCTTCAGTCCCACCGGATATGCGAGCGTATCAATGGCACGCTTAAGTTCACGTTCCAGTATCTCGCGGGAATGGCGAGCTTCTTCTCGCTGCAGCTGGGGCGAAAGCTTAGTTAAGATCTCATGGCTATGCGTATGAGAACCGAACGACATGCCCTGCTCCTGCATGTCACGGGCTTCGTCCCAGTCCAGGAAACAGCGTGCGGCGGCATCTTTGGGGCGCGATACTTCGCATATTTTCTCGAGGTCCGCGATGAAGCGTTCGGGATCTTTCACAGCAGGCTGCGTAAATAGCCGCAGAATCTGCATGTTGACACGCTTCCTTCCATCGCGTTCAAGGTCAAGGATTGTATGGCCGGGATATTCGAGGCGGATGCGCTTCTTGACACTTTGTTTGACGATGTAGGCAATCATGTCCCACCAGGGCAATTTCCCAGTGCCGATGAAGGCGGTTGGCAGGAAGAACACACCCTGCACACCATGCGCGCGGAGGATCGGAAATGCCAGAGTGTAGTTATCCAGGTACCCATCGTCGAGGGTGATAAGCACACTCGTCCCTCGTGGGGCTTCACCCCTCATCATGGCGAAGACTTCCTCTAAAGTCGCCATATGAAATCGGCGTTTGAGGTAAGCAATCTGTGAATCAAATTGCTGGGCCGTGGCAGAGAACACGCCCGAATCAAACGGCGTCTCGTCCGCGTTTCCGATGCGATGGTAATTCAGAATTATTAAAGCGCGGCGCTGGGGCAAGGTTTCTAATACTCGGGTGATTCCGGTCCAGGAGCACGCACGCGCTAACAATTCTCGCTTTCCCAGCATATGTTTATAAAGAATATAGTAAGCCCACAAAAAGAGTCTACTAGCCGGCCCTCAGTGTCATCGGGTCGCGCTTCGGGGTGCTTAACCATTGTGCGGATGTGCCGGTGCTTTCCATTGGCAAGATTACGAGGTTTTCTCTCCATCTAGCCCGCGACCGCCCGTCCGGGGTCGGAGTTGAATGTCCTAACGTGCCTAACACTCACAACACGCGAGTTCTCCGCTATGGGATCGCAGCCGATCGCTTGGCCCGAGTTCCGGTAGAGGTAAACACCCGTCACAACGAAAATACGAACTTGGATCAGCGCACCCACATCTCGCGCCAGCCCGACGAAGTTGCTCCATTTTGGCGTGCTCTAGAACGCGATACCACAAGTCCGATCCAGCAATGTCTTTGGAGTGAAACCTGCTGCGCAACATTACCCCTGGATGGAGAGCCCCAGTTCGTGGTCGCGAAAACGGGATCGCAAACAGGGGCCATCGCTCCGCTTGTCCGCGCCAGGGGCGTTCTTGGCCGGCTGGAACTTCTCGGTGTCAAAATTCTTCGCGAGCCTACCGATTTAATATTTTCTGATCCCGAAGCTCTTAAGAATCTTGCCCACACTCTCGTCAAATTGGGTTCTCCCCTTTTTCTAGAAAGAATTCCCGCCGATTCGCCGACCGTTGCCGCGATTCAAAAAGCCTTTCGCGGCCATGGATTGGTATTCCTGCATTCCGGTATCCCATATCCTCGTATCTTGTTACACGAAGGGTGGCGGACGCCCGAGAGCCAGCTCAATAGCGGGCGTCGCTCGGATTTGCGCAGAGCCGTTCGAAACACCGAGAAAATCGGTCCGCTCAGTTATGAGATTCTGTCCCCGACTCCCTCACAACTCGGGCCGATTCTTGAAGAGGCTCTGGAAGTCGAGGCTGCGAACTGGAAGGGAACCGAAGGGAGTGCCATCGCGTGCGATAAGCTGCGCGGCCAGTTCTACCGCCACTATGCGGCCGCGGCAAGCGCGGCGGGAATCTTGCGCCTGTGTTTTTTGCGAGTTGCCGGCAAAGCTGTTGCCATGCAGTTTGCACTGGAATGCGCGCGCGGTTTCTGGCTTGTAAAGATTGGTTACCGCGAGGAGTTTGCACGATGCTCGCCAGGCATGTTGCTAATCGCAGAAACCATCCGCTACGCCGCTTCAAAGGGGCTTGTGTCCTATGAATTCCTGGGTAAGGCTGATAGCTGGACACGGATCTGGACGCGAGACGAGATTCAATGCGTAACGCTTCGGGCGTATCCTTTCCGGGTGAGAGGCGTCGCCGCCCTGGCGGCTGATGCATTCCGAGCGGTGTGCCGACACATCGCAGCGACCGTGAAAAGAGAAAGGAAATGAACCCCAGAATCAGCAAAATGATCTGGTCAGCTTGGGAAACTGTCGCGAAGCATGCCGGCAGAGCCTATATTGCTGGACCCGAGCTCGACGATGCACTGAGCACATGCCGGCGCCTCTTCGGTCTGGGCTTTGGCGGCACGATCTGTTTTTGGAATATGGAGAGCGATTCACCGAAAAGGGTAGCGGATGCTTACACCTCCGCGCTCGCTGTCCTGGCGAGAGAGAAGATGGATTGTTATCTGTCTATCAAGCTTCCTCCGCTGAAATTTGATTTTTCGCTTCTAAATGAAGTATTGGAGCAGGCGCGGCACGCGAATACTCTTGTCCATTTCGACTCGCTGGAGCACGAAGCAGCCGATCGAACCTTTTCTATGATTTCGCAGGCGACGCACAACTATCCACATCTGGGGTGCACTTTGCCCGGCCGATGGGTGAGAAGCGTCACTGACGCAGATACTGCGGTGGATCTTGGTTTGCATGTTCGGGTGGTCAAAGGTCAGTGGCCGCACCCTCAACATCGAGAGAGGGATCCTCGGGAAGGCTATCTAGATGTCATCGACCGGCTGGCGGGCAGGGCACGTTTCGTGGCCGTAGCAACACATGACCCGGAACTAGGGCGAGCTGCTCTAGAGCGCCTTCGCAATGCTGGCACTCCATGTTCCCTCGAGCTGTTGTTCGGCCTTCCCACGAAGCAGGCTTTGAAAGTCGCGAGTGATTTGGATGTGCCCGTGCGCGTCTACGTGCCATTCGGTCATGGATGGCTGCCTTATTCCCTCACGCAAGCCCGGCGCAATCCGCGAGTATTCTGGTGGATCCTTCGGGACCTCTTCAGAAGTGGATCACCGCTCCCATCGAAAAAATCTTCGAACCGCGTTCTGCCATCGGTCAAGGAGAATCGAACTTCCTCTTCGATTTCACGTGCGTGAGCTGCCTTGCCTATTTCGGCCCGGCGAAGGTTTCGTCCCGAGCAAGCTGGATTGCATCTAGACCATGACGAGGAAAGCATCGGTGGTTGAGACCGTTAACAGGCCAGTGCCTGTTTCAGAAATCAGCGCGCTCCGTCCAGACTTCGGTTCTGAGGAACACTTTTATTCGTCCTATGAATGGGCTCTCGATCCAGTTCTCTCGGTGCGCGACTTATTCGAACACCTCCGTGAATCCCTGAACCAATTGAACTCGCTAAACGTGCCCTGGCAGATCGAAGAGTGCAAAGCCAATCTCTATCTGATCGCTTCCGCTCTCACTTGCACCGTCGACGACTACTTGGGGGAAACTCCGCAAGATCTTTCGAGGATCTCCCGCAAGTTTCCCAGACTTCGAATTCCTCTCCTTCTCTTTCAGAAGATAGTCAACGTAGTCCATCGCCTGGGCAGTTTTTCGCATAAATTGCGGGCGGCAAGATGGAGGAGAAAATGGACCTCCATGGTCGATGCGATCTGCGGACTTCTCACCATAACCGGAAAGCCTGCCCCGCAACACTTGGCTGAGTTGAGGAAATCTGTCGAAAACAGCATCGCCACTCCTCTCACGAAGCAGCTTCTCAATCGCCGTATGCGGTTGCCTTCCGGATATCGCAGCCAGGACCTTGCGCACCAAGACGCATTCTCCCTTGCTGAGTTATTTACTGCTTCTCAGGAGAATCTCCAATCCGCGCTCTTGATCATTGGCCCGAGATCGATGGGCGCCTATTTTGCGCCAGCCGCGAACGCTAAACTGTTGGAGCTTGGTTGGACCTCAGTGTCCTGGTGCACACTACGACCAAAGAAGGGAGTCTCGCCCTGGGAGGAGCACGCGCTGCAGGCTCTCCACTCGCCGAACCTAAAGGTTCTCGTCATCGACGAGTCTCCGAACACTGGGAACACCTTCTTGTTGATGGTGAACCTCCTGCGAAAAAGGGGAGTGCAACCCGAAAGAATTTTTCTCCTTGCAGCAATGCACCCGGCGCGCCCCGAATGGCGACTTCCCGTCACGGAGGAGACTCGTGGCATAAAACTCATTCGTTTGGAGGCCAGCGCTCTTCACAAGAATCGCCTTCTCGAACCCAGCTCCGTCCAGTTACTTCTCGCGAGCTATTTCCGAGCCCTAGGATGGGACGATGTTCAGCTCGTGCAGAGCAGCCGCACCGGCGAGCTAAATGCTCGCCTCGAAGAACACTTTCAGGATGGCTTCCAGTGCCGCCTCAAACGCGTGTTTGATGTGCGCCTGACAAAAAATGGCGCACCACCCGTGGCCCGGCGTGTTCTTGCGAAAAGCGTCGGCTGGGGCTGGCTTGGCTATCAAGCTTTTTTTGCCGGAAAGCAGGTCGCTGAGTTTGTTCCGGCAATGTTTGGCCTTCGAGAAGGCGTCGTGTATATGGAATGGCTCGAACGTCTTGAAGGCAGTGTTGCCAGACCGCCCATCGAACGTCTCGCATCTTATGTCGCTACACGCACGCGGGAATTACGTCTGAAAGAGGATCCTACATTTCCGATCAGCCCCGGCTACGGCTGGACGGGCTGGAGCGTGCTGATCGACAAGCTGCGAAAAGCTTATGGCCCGTTCGTTGGCCGTGCGAAAGTGCCGGCTCTCCATCTGTATCTTGCGCGGTATGTGTGTCGCGCCCCTGCGTTGACAGACGGGAACATGAAGCCCGAGGATTGGGTACAAACCGAAAGAGAGTTTTTGCAAGGTTGATTACGAACACCATAATTTCGGTCGCACGGAGTTATATATTGTTGATCCTGCCTATGATCTGGCGACCGCTGTCTTTGAATTCCAGCTTTCCAGTAAGGACGAGCAGGAACTGATCTCGCACTACATCCAGTTCAGTGGTGATTCTTCCGTGGCATCCAGAATGCTGCTTTGGAAGATGGTTCGTGGCTTTGTGGTGATCGAGCAGGCTACCGCCGCGCTCGACGTTGAGTCGCGTAGCGAGGCGCGGATGAGCTGGCACGAACGCCTCGTGTTGGCCCGCAATTTCTTGGTTCATCAGATGGCTCGATTTTCGGCGTCGCTGCTTCCCAACCACTCCTCCTTGCAATGGACTCGGCGGCTCATCTTTCTCGACCTCGACGGCGTCTTCGATGCCAATCTTTTTGACTTTCCTCAAGCGACGACCAACAGTCTGATTGCCCTCGCGCGGTTGCAGAGTCACGGATTCTCCGTGATTCTCAACACCGCGCGCAGCATTACCGATGTCAGGCAATACTGCGAGGCCTATGGTCTGCAGGGGGGGGTTGCCGAATCCGGCTGCATATTTGTCGATGCCCTAGCTCAAAGCGAAACATCGCTCATCGACCCGGAGGCTGCCGAGCAGCTGAGCCGCTGCAAAGCGGCCATCCAATCGCTACCCGGCGTATTCATCGATCCAAATTATCGGACGGCAGTGCGGGCCTTTCGTTATGAGAGGAATAGCGATAAGGGTCAGGGCCTGTCGGAAGCGGAAGTTCGCGGCGTTCTTGGCCTTGCGGGGTTCGAGCGTTTGACATTCTTGCCAACCTGCGCAGACACCACCATCGTCCCAAAGGGCATCGGTAAAGGTTCTGGTTTGTTATGGGTGAAGAACTACTTGAGATTCGAAGGTGGGCCAATCGCTGCAATCGGTGATAACGACCAGGATCTGGATATGTTCCGCACGGCCGACCTCGCGTTTGCCCCCGCGAACAGCTCGAAATCAGTTCGTGAGTTTGCCGCTGATGGTAAATGCAAACTGACCAAGCACCGCTTCCAGAAAGGACTTCTCGAGGCAGCGATGCAGGTGATTCACGCCGACGGCCGGCGCTGCGAGAAATGCGATGTCCAGCTAACGGAAGCAGATGGATGCGGAGCTGTCTTTCAAAGGCTTATGGAAATTGCGGAAAGTTCAAGGCTCCGCAAGCTTTCTTCGATCCTGAATTGGGGGCGCTTCTAATCTCAAAACAGTGTTGCTGATTATTTAAGCTTTCGCAGAGATCGGAGAAGGGGACCAGGAAGATTCGTTCGAAGCCAGGCTTTCAAAGCACGTTTGGTTTGATCCATTCTCAGATAAACGGCACCTTGCGTCAGGGGCCGGGCAAAATGGACGTCCGCGTAGCTTCCTATTTGTGCGCCCCATCGATTTTTGCTCGGGTCTTCGCCTCCGAGAAAATCATATCGGCGGACGCCCTGGCCGATCAGCGTCTTAAGGACGTGAGCCCTGAGCACATTGCCGACACTTTCGGACGAATACTCAGGATCGAAACCTTCCTGCAAAGCATAAACAGTATCGCGATATCGGAAGCCATACTGCCCGGCGACCGCTCTTCCATCCAGACGCAATATCCAGAATTCGAGCCATCCGCGCTCCGCAAAAGAGGCCGCCATGCTGGAATAGAATTCACATCGTTGCGCGGGGGCGAACGCTCCCGGCTTTCCTTGCAATTCCCAGCGTTTTTGGTGGAGCTCGAACAGTGTTGCCAGCGACGCAGGAAGCGCTTGCGCACTATCGCACCTGGTAATCGATACTTGAAAACGCTTCTGCAGTTTGTTTGTGTAATAACCAATTTTCGCGTTTTCTTTTTTGGAGATTGTCTGCTTGAGGTAACTTTCCCATGTGTCCGGCAGCGAAATCGTCGAGCGCGGACGTTCCAGGCGCCGGAAGGTCCACTTGTGTCTCTTCAGTTCCGAAACGAACGAAGGCAGCCCAGCGGAATCCAAAGGAAAGGTGTTTAGCTCGCAAAGGTCCCAGTTTGAGTTCGCGCTCATCCACGATAGCAAGGCTTGGGCGCAGGAGGCCTCATAACCCGGTCGGAAAATCAAGTCGAGATTATCCGAGTCTTCCGAGCCATCCCCTACAAAACGCAGTCGTCTGAAGCGAATGGGAAACGCTGGTTCGACTAAGTCTACATAGAGCGGAACAACGCCCACTATTTCATGGTCCGAATTCGAGAAAACAGGTGCGAAGAGCTCTTTGTCCTTTGCAAACGCCTTCCACCACGCTCCCAGCCATTCGAGCGTCGAAAATATGGTCAGCGCTTCGGCGCCCTGCAAGATCCTCTCCCATGCAGGACGAATCGCCTCCAGTTCGTTCCATGTCCTGATTGTTCTTACTTGCAACGGCATAAAATGGCGGCCGAGGCGTTCGCTCGAAAAAGACCTACGGCAGTATAGATTGCGCAAACGATTTACACATCATCCACCACGCCTGCGGGGATGTGGCCTGAATCGCAAGCCGGCGTACGCTGGGCCTACCGCGGACCGCCGTTTTCCTCTTGAGATTCTACTTCTTTTTGAAAGATATAATCTGTGATGAAAAAACTTAGAATTCTGCTAGCAGAAGACAAAGACGACGTCCGCATCGCGTTCCAGAAAGGGATGGAAAGCCACGAGTTCGAGGTGGCACCTGCGGCCACCGTTAGCGAGGCCTTGAGACTCATTTCTACGGAAAATTTTGACGTACTGCTCTCCGACCTCCACATGCCCGACGCTTCGGATGGGTTTACCGTGGTCAACGCGATGCGCCATACCCAGCCCAACGCCGTAACTTTGGTGCTCAGCAATTACCCCGTGCTCCAAGCGGCCATGACCGCGCTTCTCCTACAGGCTGATCAAGTGCTACTGAATCCTATCGGTTTTGGCGAAATCACCGAAATCATCCAAAAGAGACTCTCAAATCCTTCGCACCGCATCTCCAGACATAAAGAACCCGTCGCCAGCATTCTCGAGCGGGATCTGCAGCGAACTATCCAGAATTGGTTGTCCCGTGTGGAGCACACACAGGAACTCACAGACATCCCACTTAGCTACCAGGACCGTACTGGCCACCTGCCGCTACTTCTGGGCGACCTTGTGCGCCGCCTGCGTCTCGCTCCCGATGCCAAAGTGCCCATTTCCTCCGCTGCACGCATGCATGGGATTCTGCGGCGCAAGCAGGGCTACACGGTCCCCATGGTTGTGGAAGAGTCGCGCATTTTGCAGGTCAGCATCTTTAATACTTTGCAAAACAATCTAGGAAGTGTGGATTTCAGCACGGTCCTGCTCGACGTGATGGCCATCGCGGACGAGGTGGATTTGCAATTGAAGCAGGCGATGCTTGGTTTCATGGAAACCGCGGCTGCAAAGTCGGCGAGTTAGCTCGGCAAATCTTTCGGTGGGAGACCGTGCATCGCGGCTCGCGCAACGGATTTGACACGTGCCTGATCATCCTGGGTATCCTTAAGGTGTGCTTTTCGGTACAGTCCTGCTTTACCACCGCTGTTACGCTTTGCGCCTAAGTTGGATCCTGTCCGCAGCAGCAACAGAGACTTGTCCCCTGATTTTCCATCCGATTCTTGAATGGGAAACAAGCAGATACCCTCGATAGCTCTGTTTCTTCTTCCCGGCGTGAACAACCTAGGGGTCCAGTCCACATACTTCGAAAAATCAGGAGGCCGTAAATGAAGAAGCTACACGTTGCAGCGCTGGCACTTTCGCTAGCAACACTTGGGATTCCGGTCCTCGCGCACGGAACACCTCAGGGAATGAGCCAGGATGAAAAGCAGCCCGAGTTGGTGAACATCAAGGGCGTCGTCAAAGCGGACGGTGATAAAATCACGTTTGTCGACGACGAAGGCGGAAAATCCTGGGAGGTAGTCAATCCTGAGACTTTGAAGGAGCACGTCGGCCATCATGTCGAGTTGAGCGCCCACTTGTACAAAGAAAAGGGCCAGATTCACGTGATGACTGTAACGATGCTCAAGGAGTAGTAACATAAGCTGCAACATCGGCTCGTTTCTTTAGCAATGGAAACATTCGCTGTTTGCATACAATTCGGGAAGTGGCAGGGCAAACCCGGACCTGCCGCCCGCCCACTCCGTTGATGAAAGGAGGGTGCAATGAAAGGTTTCGTCTTTGGCATCCTGACGATGATTCTCATTCTTGCTCTGGGACTCTTGTTCGCCCTAACAGGTTTCGTCAATATGCGCGCGGACAATCCGCCTTCCTCGATAGAAACCGCTGTCGCCGGGCGAGCGATGGACGCGAGCATCGCACGCGCTGCCCCCAAATTGACGAATCCCATCACACCGGACGAAGCGAACTTGGCCGCTGGAGCTCGCCTCTACCGCGACCACTGCACTCTATGCCACGGCGATCCCGCTCACCCCAAATCTCTTCTCGCCGGCTCCCTCAATCCTCCCGCTCCGCAGTTCATGGATGACAAGCCCGACATGCCGGAGAATAACAATTTTTATATCCTCCAACACGGCGTTCGATGGACTGCCATGCCCGGATGGAAGAACGTGTTAAGCGAGCAGCAGATTTGGCAATTGGTGACATTTCTCAGCCACATGCACGATCTTCCACCCCCCGCCAAGCAAGTTTTCTCGGAGATGCCCTTCCCAACTCAACCGACCTCCATCTCCCGTTGAACGATCGGGGGCAGCTTCTGTGGCAATTCAAATTTTCGTCCGAGACGCTTGCGGATCTGGGGACAGAGCCAAAAAAAAAGGCAAAGAAACGCCTCTTCTGTTTTTTTTCGGATTCCGTATCGCGCGCGAGTCAACTCAGAGCGAATTTCGGTATCGACGGCTAGGAGAAGCCAGTAGGTCTTTCCTGGTTTTCAGGATTCCCTCCAGAAATTCATCGGAATTCGGACTTAATCGTGGAGGACTACACTGAGGAGGGAATCATTGACGCGGATCTCGCCGTCGTATGAGATGAAGCCCAGCTTTCTGAATTTGTTCATGAAAAAATTCACGCGCGACCGCGTAGTGCCGATCATCTCCGCCAGCGTCTCTTGCGATACTTTTGGAAGCACCTTTTGAGTGTGGCCCGGTAAACCATAGCGCGCGAGCAGTAGAAGCGTGCGCGCCAACCTTTTCTCGCTGGAGTTAAACAGTTGGTCGACCAGGTCTTCCTCGACTCGGATATTTCGCGCCAGCATGTAGGCAATGAAACGGTCGGAGAACTCATGTTCCCTGTGAAGCACGCGAATCATCTCGCTCTTTTCGATGACTAGCACGGTAGAGGGTGCAATCGCAGTCGCCGTTCCCATGCAAATAGCCTGGCCCGCAAGGCATGATTCCCCAAGAAAATCGCCCGGACCGAGGATGGCCATGACGGCCTCTTTGCCGACCTCGTTGACTACACTTAGCTTCACACCACCTTCTTGAATGTAGATGACACTCTTTGCGGGATCACCCTGTGCGAAAATAATGTCTTTAGCTGCAAACCGGCCTACTGTTCTTCCAAGTCCCGTCGAATCGAGAAACAATTTCACATCGAACGCAGTATTACTCGAAAGCGCTTTCTTGGGAGATCGAGGAACCTGGGTGGCAACACGTCGAGCTGCAGTAGATACCATAACATAGAATAGCATAGCAGGCCTTTCGCTGACTGTTCAATATTGAACAGTACAGGCCGAGCTACACAGCGTTATTAGCCGGAGGCTGTGCAGTAACAAGTGCTGAGGATTGAGCGGAATACCGATGATTCTTAGCGCAGGAGAGCTTTCCGGAGCGATTGGTGCACCTCGAGCCCCCCATCGTAGTCGATGTACCCTTTCTTCCGGAACCGATTCATGAAGAGATTGACTCGCGACCGCGTGGTCCCCACCATTTCCGACAAAACCTGATGGCTTAGAACAGGGATTTCAGCGACTGGCGGACCGCTCGTATCCAAGTGCGCCAGCCGTAGTAGCACCCGCGCGAGCCGCTGTTCCGCGGAGGAGGTCAGCAGGTCTGCCACATGATCCTGATAATTCTTGACGCTGGACAATAGATAAGCCACCAGAGCATTTGACGCCTTATTCTTTTTACGAAGTATTTGAAGCATCTTTGCTTTCCTGATGGTGCGAATAGAGCTCCCGGTCAATGCCACCGCCGTGGACACCCGCAGGGGATACCCTGCGAGGCAAAGTTCGCCAAAGAAGTCATTCACGCCAAGAATCGCGGTGACGGCCGCAGGTTGACTTTTCGTTCGCGTGGTTAGCCGCACTCCTCCTTGTTGAATATAGAAGAGTGTGTACGCGGGCGCACCTTGCTTGTAGATGTTTTGTTTGTTCCGATAGTGCGAGACCTTGCCACCCAGGGTGGCACCGGAACCGAAGCCGGCAAGGGAAGTAGACATCTTGTCTCTACGTTTCATGCACCGCTCCTCATCAACGCCTCGTCAGTAGCTTAACCAGCTCTTGCAAACTGGACTGTGCAATACAGTACAAGTGCCCCTGATCATCCAAAATTGGTTACGTATAAAGGGACATCAGCCTTGATTTCCTGAAACCGGGACACTGCGTGGGGAATTAATCTGTGGCGCCGTCACGGTATCGAAAGAGGTTCGGCTCAGCCGTTTGGCAAGCTGACGACGCGCGCGCCAGAGCCGGGCTTTCACGGTGTTTACTGGCACGCTCAAAATCTCCGCGGCCTCATTGGTGGTGTACTCTCGCACAATCCGCAAGACGAAGGCGGCACGAAGTATTGGGGATAGTTCATCGATGCGGGCCTTGAACATCTCCAGAATTTCCAAGCGGCCAAAGATTTGCTCGGGCGTCGGGGCCTTGGAGACCAATCGTTCTGTGCTTGGGATTTCATTCTTACCAGGCAGCTCGACAACCGCCGTGGTTGGACGGGCTGCCAAACTGCGGCGGCGCATGAGAGCGGCGTTAATTACGATTCGCGTGAGCCAAGTCGAGAATTGAGAACGGCCTTCGAAGCTTTTCAGACTTCGAAATGCAGAGAGTAAACCGTCCTGTAGAGCGTCCTCCGCATCTTCGGGGTTGCCTACAACACTTAGCGCCGAATGAAAAAGAGATCGATGATGGCGACGGAAGAGCGCGTTGAGCGCTTGAGCGTCGCCACGCTGACCCGCCAGGATTAACTTTTCTTCACTGATGCGCTTACTGTGGGTTAGTTGAGTTGGCATAAAAGTGCCCATCCAGTTCAAATCAAAATCGGCAAATTGCGATTCAGTTTGGAAAATTCGCGATCGCCCTGGCAATGTCCCCCGAGGTACTGGCGGTAGGTCCATTCTTCGTTGTCATTCCTACGGTGGTTGTCCTCATGAGTACGGTCGTAGACGCGGGCCTGCTTTTGGTAATCGTCGTAGCCGTCTTGCGTCGCGGCGCTGGTTCTAATTGCCAGGGAAGTCGGATGTGCGGCCCAGAGAAAGGGGAACCACAGATATGGGTATGCGGCTTTTATTTTGTGCTCCTCCTTAACCTAGGAAATCCAACTCTGGTATCTCGACCGGCCGCCAGTATGCCCGGAGCCGCTTATCGAAGCTGTTCAATATAGGACATGGGCAAGGAATCGCAATATCTTCCCGTATTTTTGAGTGGGGTGGAGACGATCGCTAGAAGACTCTGGAGTTATGAAACCAGGTCCAGGGCTATCCCAAAGCCACGGTTTCCTCTCCAACTTCCCGCCATTGCCCTCGTCACGCTGCGAGAGTTATGGCCACAGACGGAAGTGTACAAAAAGGAACAGACGCCTATTTTCGATGATTGTAGGATGCCTGCACAAACGGCGAGGAAGGAATGACAGGGACCGGAATGCAGGGCTGGGCCGAGTTCTTTTCACCTCCTCGCCGTTCCACGAATTCAGTTCGGAAGAAATCGCGTCCTTAGCCCGATAGGCGCTGGTGGCTCGGCGGGCTTCTCTTTATCCGGATGGATTCAGGTCTCGGGAACTCTTCAGCTAGGTTGTACCCCGACGATGAGGGGGCCATTTTCCTAGGTTGCGACAACCGGAATGAAATCGCCGGATGGCCCCTCTCCCTTTTGAGCGCACTGCCTATGCATACGGTACCGCTCGCGCGGGCCACGATTTCGCGGGATCGCCGGGACAAACCAACCTGAGCTCCCATCCCTCCTTGATGCGGCAGCGTTGGCTCCAGATCGAGTTTTTGGATGTGCGCCATATCGGACAGATTTCCTATCCACAATCTGTCAGATTGCCCTCTCTACCGTATTAGCTCCTGCCAAGGTGCAGGAAGACTGTGCGTAAGTAAGGAATCCGCACTTTGAATATATAGCTCGCGTGCAGAATAATCACTCAATCGTTCGACTGTTTCCTTGGGCTCTTCTTCGCTCGATTAAGGCCGTATCGAGCACTCGCAAGACTCGCCGTCTTTTCCGTATCGCGGCTATAATCGCTGCTTTCCCGTTGCTAGTTGCGACACTCGCGGTCTTTTACATCAACTTCAATCGGACGAATTTGCCGGATCTGGATGCTTTTGTTCGTTTCGAGCCCCCCACCATAGGCTACGTTTACGATGCGAAAGGCCAAGTCTTAATCGAACTGGCAAGGGAACGGCGCCAGATCATCCCATATAAAGACATACCTGAAGTCGTGCGCCAGGCGATACTCTCGGCCGAAGATGAAAATTTCTTCTCGCACTCAGGAGTGGATTATTCCGTTTTCCTCCGTGTTCTGGCCAAGACAAACGTTCACGCCATACTCGCTCATGCCAAAGGGTCTAAGGATGAGGACGCCCAGGAGCGCGCACTGGTATTTCCGCAGGGTGGCTCGACAATCACCCAGCAACTGGTGCGCGGCTACTTCTTGCAGAAACTTACCAGCACAGAAAACGCCAATATGCCTCAGCACCAGGGACTTCTCCCGCACGTCCTGGCCTTCTTGATCGGGGTCCCCTCCACGAACAAGCTCCTGCGCAAGGTGGAGGAGATGCGACTTTCCCTCTGGATCGAGAGGGAGATGCAGAAACAATACGGGTCCAAACAGAAGGCTAAAGAAGAGCTGTTCGCGCGCTATGCCAGTTTCATTTACCTGGGGAATGGCCGGTACGGCTTCGCCGCGGCCTCGCAATATTATTTCGGCAAATCGATTGAGTCGTTTACTGCAGAGGACGCGGGCAAGGCTGCACTGCTCGCCGGCATCATGAAATCCCCAGGCGAATACGCCCCCAACGCAGCGGACGTTCAGAAGCCCCTACGCAGGCGAAACCAGATTTTGGCGCTCATGGCCGCCAATCACTTTCTTTCCGCAGAGTTGGCCCGCCGCTTCCAGCAAACTTCGATTCGCCTAGCCGTTCCTATAGCCAAACCGATCGAAGCGCCCGCGGCGGCAGAAAATGTTCTCGAAGAACTCAAGGCACTTAGCCTCAAGCTCGGGCCCGCAGCCCGCCCAGATATCGGAATTGGTCAGCTCCTGGAAGGCCGTATCCAGGTCTATTCCACCGTCGACAACCGCATCCAGCACATTGCGAACGCCGCGCTGGCAAACGGTTTCCAACTCTATGAAAAGCGCCATCCTCGAAGCGTGGGGCTGATTCAGGGCTCTGTAGTTGTGCTGCGGAACAGTGATTCCGCCATTCTCGGCGAATCGGGCGGGCGGGACGTCTTCAAAGGCCATCACACCAAATACAGCGATTACAACCGTGTCACACAGTCCGTACGCCAACCAGGCTCGACCATGAAACCTATCGTCTACCTCGCGGCCTTTCGCCAAGACGCTCTCGACCTCGACACCCTCGTTCCCGACGAACCCATCTCGCTGACGATTGCCAGGAATCGTCCCCTCAAGTGGATCTCCAATTTCGACGGGGAATTCAAAGGCATGATCCCGGCGCGCCAAGCCCTCGCGGAATCGAGAAACGCGGTCGCCGTCTGGATTGCCGAACGGATCGGAATGAATTCTGTCTTGAAGACAGCACGTGACCTGGGCATCCACAGCAAGCTTCAGCCGTACGCGACCACCGCTCTTGGCGCATCCGAAGTCTCTTTGCTTGAGCTCGCAAACGCTTATCGTGTGATGGCCAGCGGCATACTCGCGGATCCACACGTGATTGATAGGATTGAACACCCTGGGGGAGAAGTGGTTTACAACCACCCCCCGCCTTGCTGCGAATTGGACGCAGCCGAGTTTGCACTGACCATGATTCAAGAAGGACTCCGGGGTGTCGTGCGCATCCCCACAGGCACCGCGCACGCGCTCGATTCGCGCGTCTTTCCAATCCCCGTGATGGGCAAGACGGGCACAACAAACGACTACCGCGACGCGCTTTTTGTGGGCTCCACGTATGGGCCCGACGGAATCACGGTGGCCGTACGGATCGGCTTCGATGACAATCGAACGCTGGGGAGGCAGGAAACCGGAGGCCGGGCTGCGCTTCCGGTGTTCAGAGAGATCATGCTGAAAATCTACCAGGAAAAGCTCGTCGGCCCCGCGCCGCACTTTCCTGTGGATATGGAGAAGAACATCGACGCCTACCTGAACGGCGAGCCACCTGGAAAAGAACAAACACCGCTCCTGAATTCACCGGCAGCGTTGGGACTCGCGGAAGTTGGCAAAGGAGAATGCGGTTTGGCGGTGACGCTGCTGCCAACAAATCCTTGCGCGTTACCGCGGAACTTGGCGCACGCCATGTATCGCAGCAAAAATGAACATGGCCACCTGCTTTTTACTAACGACTGAAGGCTGCTGAAAATGCTATCCAATCCGATGAATCGTCTCAGGAAAAGGAGGAAGTGCGTCCGTTAACTTTCAACTTCCTGAATGCAAATAGCTTTCTATATTCCCTTAGTCTGTGGAACTTGCCTTCTGATCCTTCACTTCCAGTTCGTTGACCACCTGCTTTACGTTCGGCACTCCCGCGGCCATTTGCTCCACCGAGGCACGCCTCGCCTGCGAATTCACGTTGCCCGTTAGCGTGATCACGCCGTTCTTTACGGCGTATTTGACCCCGCTATCCAGTTTGTGTTGTATCAGCACAGCGTCAAAGTTTTTCACAATCCCCTCGTCCAGGTCCGAGTCCACCTTTTTCGCGAGGTTTTCCGCGCCTGGAGGCCGCACGGCAATCTGGTCAGCAATGACTTGCCCTGCGCCGATGGAACTGGCGATGGATTCGGCCTGCGACTTATCCGCCTCCGAGGTGGTCGTGCCGGTAAGAGTCACCACGCCTTTGTCACGGTCCTGGCTGACGCTGACATTCTTCAACCCCGCCTGATCGAGCGACCGTCGGATGGTGTCAGATACGTCCGCCGATTTCGTGGGTCCGCTCGAGCATCCGGCAAGAGTCCCAACAGCGAGCGCGGTTAGCAAGGCGGCAGAAAGTAGGTTGGATTTCATGTTTCTCCTTATTTGATGGCCCGCTTGGGTTGGTCTCGGTCAACTCCGGCCCTGGTTGATGGAACTAGAAAGTCGAGATTAGGCAAGATTTTCCGAGCCGAAAACCTAATCCATGAACCGTATAGAAATTTCCGAGATATGTCTGTTCACAATCGCACTCATCACGAAATGCACGCAGGTCTGCGGTTGGTTAACTATTACTTTCTTCCTTACCGCTAGCCTTTGCTGATTTCTGATGCGCTTCTTGTGAACACCTGAACGCTTTGGCCGCGTGTTCCATAGCTTGCTTGGAATGTTCGTGTCCCGTCAGGTGATCCTCTTTGCCATGATTAGCAGCGGCAGCACGGTGGGCGTGTGCCGCCAGTTCGTGAAGCTCCGCAGCTCTCTGATGGGAATTGTGAGGCATGTCATTTCCTTTTAATTTACGTGCGTTCGCCAGCGTCAACTGTTTCACGAAGAAATTAATTCAACCGGCCATCCGGCACTTTGCTCGCAAAGGCCAACCACGCAAGATCCTCGGCCAGGATGCCAACGGCAGCTCCGAAGTCAGGCCCCGATTCGTCTCCAGCGTCACCAGCTCGGCGAAGTTCAAAGGCATGGAGCGATGAGAACGCTAATGCCTCCCAAACTTCGTTCCACGTCGCAAGGTGATCCACCCTGATGGTGCTGCGCATACTGCCGCCTCCCTGCTTCTTTTTCCTCGGCCGTCCGTGAAGTGGCCTTTGGCTGGCTCTATATGCGGAGACCGCCGAAGAGATAGACGACTAGCATAATAATCAGCACCAAGCCGACGATCCCAAAACCTCCGCGATTTCCCCATCTTGAATATCCGTAATAACCGCCTCCACCACCGAACAATAGCAACAGCACAATAATGAGCAGTAACATTTGAATCTCCTCTCAGTTTGCAAATCGCATTGATATCTTCCTCGGTCTCGCCGTTTGCGTCGCAACCAGCGCTTCGTGCAACTGGACTTTCACTTGCCGCGCGGAACAGTTTTGTCACTTGCCGAGAACTCTTTTAACCTGCCCGATTTTCTTCTGGACTTTCCCGGCCACTTGCTCCGCTTGGCCTTCAGCCTCGCGCGCGGAATCGTCCGTCAGTTGTCCCACTTTCTTTTTCGCTTGCCCCTTCAAATCGTGAAACTCGCCCTCGACTTCATCTTGTATCCCTGGCTTCATTGGTATCTCCCTCGAGCATGTTTTCTAGTTCCTTTGTGCCCTGCATAACCTCAGGCCGGAACCGCATTTCTAGTCGATTTTGCCCTTGCAGCCCGGATGGCCGCATTTACACGCAATGTCAGGAACTTTCTCCATCGTTTCACACTGCACGCTGCAATATTTGCCGGAGGTAGGCGTACACGAGCAATCCGGATGAGCGCATTTCTTTGGAATTTCAATTGCCATTTGTCTCTCCTCTGACCAGATTTTCCACCTTGGATGCTCAGCTGACGGCGCGTCTTCCAAAGAGCGTCTGGTTTGACTGCCTGACCGGCCTAAAGATAAGAGAATTCCGCATTGGTGTCTGTTCAAAACGGTGCACTTTGAGTCATGCATCGTCCATTAATTCCCAGGCCTCCGGAACGGAAAACCTCCATGGAAGAACTCCCCGTCATAAAACGCGAAGGTACGTCGCGGTGAATGATGCGGCAAATTTCCATGGACGTTAGTGCGCTGTCGTCCAAATTTGTTTCGCACCGGGACGGGCCGAGACGACGGGAAGCGCCGCCGAAGCAAGATGCTGCGAAACAGCATACCTTGCGCGAGCATGCGCCTCCCGGAGTGACGGCGGTCACACAGAGGAGTGACCTCTATCACTGTGAGTCTTGTGCCTGTCCGCTAGCATGCCGCCCTAAAGCAGCCACCCAACAATGCTTACGCAACGATTAACTTGAACCACGGGGGAACAATGAACGACGTTTCGGCAAGTCCAAAAGGATTGCGCCAAGCCTCCGGGGTGTTCCTCTTCCTCGCCTTCACCGGGCTAATCCCTTTTCTGGCGCGCTACGGCGTCCTCGCGCAGTGGATTCTTTTGCTGCACATAGTTGTTGGCGTGTTGGCAGTCGTGCCGCTTATCTTGATCTTCTTGAAACATGGCCGGATCGCGAACGCATCAGAGCCGACACGATGGTGGAGCGCCGGCCTCTGGGCAGGAGTGGGCTGGGCACTGCTTGCCCTTAGCGGGTTGTGGCTTGTGGGAAAAGGAATATGGGGAGTATTCGTGCCCTATCGAATGCACTATGTCCACGTCATTGCAGGAATAGTTTTTGGAACCATCGGACTCCTGCACATCGGCTACGGTGTTATGCAAAGCAGAACTCCCCAAGGACGGTACGTGCAAGTTGCCCGCCCGCTGGCATTGTGGGGGATCATTCTGATCGTCGGTTCGGCCGGAATCCTCTTCGCCCGCCGGCAGAAGATTCTGAAGGTTGCGGATTTCAGACCATCGAACGCCCGCACGACAACCGGGCGAGTGATTCCTGCGGAGTTGATGGGCAATTCCGAATCTTGCGGCACTTCGGGTTGCCACAGCGCGATCTACCAGGAGTGGGCGCCGGGCGCACACCGATATTCCGCCATTGATCCCTTCTATCAAGCGATCAAAACGAACTATATCCACGATCGCGGGCCTGATTCCCCTCGCTATTGTGCAGGATGTCATGAACCTTTGCCTCTGGTCGCCGGCGAACATATACTTGCAAAAACTGGAGCAGGCGGATCCGAGGGAAGTTCGTGTGTTTTCTGCCATGCGCTCCGCGACACTGAAACCCGCGGGAACGCCAACTATGCAGTTAGGCCTCCTGACACGTACCTTTTTGAATTATCACGTCACCCGGCATTGCGCAAGGTTGCGAACATGCTGATTCGCCTGCATCCGGAGCAGCACGCTCTTGATTACGATGTAAAGCCCTCCCAAACGGCGGAATTCTGCGGCACCTGCCACAAGCAGTACATCAACAAGGAAGAAAACGGCTGGGGTTTCGTGCAACTTCAGGATCAGTACGACGACTGGAAAAATGGCCCCTGGCACACGGATCCTCGCCGGAGCCTCCAATGCCAGGATTGCCACATGCACGAAGTTGCATCCGATGATCCCGCGCGCAACGCGCAGGGCTTCACCCACGACCATCGTATCCTTGCATCGAACAACTACGTTCCAGAAATGTTGAACCTGCCTGGTGCCAAAAGACAGATCGAACTGGTAAATGAGTGGATCTCCGGACAAGCTTACATTCCCGAGATCGCCAATGTCTGGCCGAGCGGCCCCATTGTTCCCGTACACCTGGAGACAGAAGGAACGATTGTACCTGGCCGACCTGTAACTGTCCGAGCACTTGTGACCAATTCGAAAGTCGGCCACGCTTTTCCCACTGGACCCCTCGATGTGATTGAAGTCTGGCTGGAATTCCAGGTTTCGGATGCGCGGGGACAAACAGTTTATTCCGCAGGCACACTCGCTCCCAATGGGAGCATTCAGGGGGACACTATCGAATACCGCGCATACCTGCTCGATAAGAACGCGCAGCCCGTTTTCACTCATGCTCTTTGGAACGTCGTGGGTGCGCGGGACAAGAGGGTACTCTCTCCGGGAAGCAGCGACACCACGGTCTTCCAATTCACTCCGCCGCGAAGCGCCTCGGGACCGCTGCACTGCGAGCTGCGCTTACTTTATCGCAAGTTCAATTACCAGACGCAGTCCGTCCTCTTCGCGACCGGCAACGCGCCGAAAATTCCAATCATCGAGATTTCCAAAGCTACTCTCGAAATTCCTTACAGTTCGCGGAGGAAGAGCGATACGAATTCGTCCGTCCTCAAGGGAATCAGCGACTCAAGATGACCCGCCGGGAATGGTTGCGCTGGCTCGCAGCTTTGCCGCTTGCGGCCGCCGTCGGATGCCAGGAACGGACAAAGCTGGCTCCAAAAATAAATGGGCAACAGGCTTCCTCCGGCTTCGCCTTCAAGGATGTCACCTCGAAAGCAGGCTTGCGGTTCACACACTCTGCGGGCAGACGCAGCCATCTCTTGCCGGAGGATATGGGCTCCGGCCTGGCTTGGGGTGATTACGATAACGATGGCTATCCCGATCTCTATGTTGTCAACCAAACCGGAGCGTTTGCATCCGGACATCTTGAGGGGCCCGGCGACCGCCTCTTCCACAACAACGGCGACGGCACTTTCGCCGACGTCACGGAAAGCGCCGGATTGGAGTACCTCCATTTTGGCATGGGAGCGTTTTGGGGCGATTATGATAACGACGGCCTTCTAGACCTCTTTGTAACCGGAGTCGGTGGGTGCAAGCTCTACCACAACGAAGGCAGCGGACGTTTCCGCGATGTTACTGGGGAGAGCGGCGTTTTTGACCCACTCTGGAGCACTAGCGCGATTTGGGTGGATTTTGATGGCGATGGGTGGCTCGATCTCTACGTATTGCATTATGTGGACTATCCACGCGATCCCCGCCAGTTGCACTTCGCAGCGGAGCAGCAATACGGTGTGGTGGTGCCCGCCTCGCTGAATCCTCGTTCGTTTCGCCCGCAGGCGAACCGCCTCCTGCGCAATAACCACGATGGAACGTTTACCGACGTCACGCGTCGAGCGGGCATGGCTGACCCTGACGGCCGCAGCCTGGTTGTTACTGCAGCAGATTTCAACCTAGATTTCTGGCCTGATATCTATGTCGGCAACGACCTCAGTATGAACCGCTTCTACCTCAATCAGAAGAACGGGCGTTTCGCCGACCGCAGCTCGCAAACCTTCACTTCGGAAAACAAGGGAACGATGGGCCTCGCGGTTGCCGATTACGACTTCGACGGTGATCTCGATTTCTTTGTCTCGCACTGGCTTTCTTTGGGCGATTCGCTCTATGAGAATATGTTGGGCAATACCAATCAGTTGACGTTCGGAGATGCCGCCGACATGGCGAACCTCGCTTACATCTCGCTGCCGATGGTCGGCTGGGGGTGCACATTTTTTGACTATGATAATGACGGCTTGCTCGATCTCGTGGTAGTGAACGGAAACACCCTGGAGAATCCGCAAGATCCCAGCCTTCTGGTGCCGCAAAAACCCTTCTTGTTTCAATACAACGGTACGGAGTTCCAAAACGTGTTGTCCGCCATTACGCCGGACCTTGACCGCCCGCTAAATGCACGTGGCCTGGCCGCAGCTGATTTTGACGGCGACGGCGACATGGACTTCGCGATTTCCTGCAACCGCGGATCGTTGATCTTGGTGCGTGCAGACGGCGCCGAACGCGGCAATTGGATTAAAGTGACTTTGCAAGGGACCAAGTCCAACCGGCAAGGCATCGGAGCGCTAGTTCGCGTTTCTGCCGGCGGCCGGAATTATCTCCAGGCGTATGGCAGCCAAGGCTCCTATCTCTCGCAGCATGACACCGCCCTGCATTTCGGACTCGGAAAGGAAACCACTGTAGATCTGATTGAAGTGACCTGGCCGGGAGGCCGCCGGCAGAATATCCGAAACATCAAAGCTCGCCAGAAGCTGCACCTGCGGGAAGATTGATTGCTCGGCGCTGGATACGCGCTAGGCGGCGAATAAGACTCAACGTCCTCCCAGCTGCTGCGCTTGATGTCCATAGTCGCAAAAAGTTGATCATTGTATTCGCAGGAAATTTTCAAGCTCGGCGCGGCGGACAGTGAGCGTCGAGCCTTTGATTTTGACAAACTGCTTCATTCTGAAGTTCGCCATTAAGCGAGTCACGGTCTCCCGGGTGGAGCCGATGATTTGTCCCATCTCTTCGTAGGTCAGCGTCAGTTTCACCCGCGCCTCTGACTTTCCTTTGTGATGATTGGCGCTCAAGTCCAGAAGCAGATGAGCCAGTTTTTCCGAAGCACGCGCGCCAAGCCCGAGGGAGCGCGCTTTGGTGAAGCCAACCTCGCAAGCGCGGCTCAGATCTTCGGCAACTTTGCAGGCAACTTCGGCGTAATCCCGCATGAATTCGAGAAGAGCTGCCCGAGCGATAAAACTCACGCGGCTCGGTTCCAAAGTCTCGGCGGCCACCTGGTAGCACCTGCCGGAGATGGCAGCGGAAAGTCCGAGCATTTCACCTGGCTCAGCGATGCTCAGGATCATGGTTTTTCCTGAAGATGAAGAGATCGAGAGTTTTACTCGTCCGCTGCACACGATGAATACACCGTGAGGTTCTTGGCCCTCCACGAACAAAACCGCGCCTTTAGGGTAGGTACTGGACTTGGTTATGGCGGAAAGCACCTCTGCGGCTGGCGGCGACAGATTGCAGAACGGGTGCCCCTCCCGGAAGGGACACGCCAGGCAGCTTTCAATGATCTGAATGCCATAGGGCGTGCGCCGCACAATCTCACCTCGGGGGATTATACCCCGCCTAGCGAACTGGGATGTTACGTCGAGAGGCTTCGCAAAGAGAATTTGTGGACTAGCGCAATCGAGGAGGCTACTGGCTGGCCAATAGTCTCGTTTGAGTGCACTCGTAGCGCAGAACAGCAGGCCGAGGTGTTAAATTTGTGTCTTGCAGTGCGAGCTTGGCGTCACCTGCCCAAACCCTTCGGCCTCGAACGCAAAACTTCGGCTTGGTCTTAGCGTCACAGCCGAAAATCACAATTCTGCAAGGGACTTCAATTTCTCGGGGTCGACCAAGAGAATGTGGCCGCGGCTAAATCGGATAAGGTTTTCCTGGCGCAGCTCGGCGAGCGCGCGGCTGACCGTTTCACGTGAGACGCCGATGCTTTGGGCGATTTCTTCGTGTGTCATGTAAAGCGCCAGAGAAATGCCTTCGGCAAATTCTTGTCCATGACTTGCCGCCCAAGCCAGCAGGAAGTGAATCAGCTTTGCGTTCGAGGAAGAGGCGAGCGTCACCAGCCGTATCTGATCCCATGCATCATGAAGCTCCGTGCTGAGATGCTCGACGATCCGGAGTGAGGCGTCAGGATGAGCGCGAAGAAATTGCAAAAATTGCAGCCTGGGAATAAAGCCGATTTGACAGGCAGAGAGAGTTTCCGCGCGAACACGATGAGGCTCGCGTGACATCGTATTACTCAGCCCCAGGATGTCGCCGCCCTTAGCCACCCGCAGAATGACTTCATTGCCGTTCTCCGATCCTGCCGTCAGGCGGACCTCTCCGGAGCACAGAATATGTACACCCCGAGGGTTTTCTCCCTCTGCGTATAGCACAACGCCACGGGGGTAAAATGCGTTCTGGCGGATGGCATTCAGCTCACGCAATGAAGACTGCGGCAGTTTGCAGATCTGTCCGCTCTCTCGGTTGGCGCAGTCGTAGCAGCTTTCCACGACGCGAAGGTTAAAAGGCGTAGTTGGGCCAGACTTGGGCATGAGCCTCGCAACTAGACTGTATTCCCCGCAGGGGCGAAAAGCAAGAAACCCCATCTCTCAAAGTTTCAACGGAATTCTCATCAATTCAGGCGCATTCCGGACACAAGACGGACGGCAGGCCGATTTGTGAGAAAAGTCACAAATTGCTTGCTTAACCGTCACGGAAGGTTAAGTCCCTTTGGTTCAAGCTCTTCTGGCAACGGGAGAAGGTTCGCTCAAGCACGGGCCCAGTATCCCGATGAAGGGGTAAGCCGATGCGAGAATCCAAGAGTCTCATCCGAGTATTGGTACCACTCGCCGCCGCACTCGGTGTGGTAATTGTCCTCATGGCCATACAGACGACGCCTTCGTATGCCATTCCCGCCTTTGCGCGGAAATACCAAACCTCGTGCACGACCTGTCACAACAGTTTCCCCGAACTGAACGATTTTGGCGAAGCTTTCAAGAAGAATGGATTCAAATTTCCCAAGGATGATGAATCCTTCGTGAAAGAACCACCTGTGATGCTGGGTGCCAAAGCACAGAAGGAAGCATTTCCCAACGCGGTTTATCCAGGCGAGATTCCGGGCACGATACCGATTGGATTTCGCTACTCGGGCTTCTTCAATTGGAATAAGAAGCAGCCGCCGGCACTGCAGGCCGCTGGGTTTGTACCGCAGACAGATTTATTTGCCCCCAATACATTCACCATAATCAGTGCGGGCAGCATGGGATCCAATTTGTCTTTCTGGATCGACGATGACATCTCCACCGGAGGCTCAGGAGCTGCCGGTGGCTTGGGGGACGGCTACTTGAAGTACAACGACCTGGGACGGTTTTTCAAACTTCCGAAGGATTCACTTAATGTCAGGTTTGGCCAGTTCGAATTGGATCTACCTTTTTCGCAAGCGCGAACGATCTACGCCTCCGGATACGATGTATTTAACGAGGCTGCTGTCGGGGGCGTACAAGGAATTACTAATAATGCCTTCGTACTGGGGACCCCCCAGCGAGGGATTGAGTTCGGCGGTTATCCCAATGATGGGAACTTCAGCTGGTCGGTCGCCCTCGTGGACGGCACAAACTCGGCTTATGGGTTGGGGGGAACGCTTACGGCGCGGAATACCAAGGATGTGTATGTTCGGATTTCGCAAAGATTCAACCTCGAACGCGACGCGGAAAGCCGACATGCGATCCGAGCTGCCGGCCCCACAGGTCCTCGCGACCATACCTCCATCCGCTTCGGAGCCTTTTATTACCACGGCACAAACGAGCTGAATTATGGCAGCGCTACTTACAGCTTTCTCGGGACGATTCCTGAGCCTTTCTACCGGGCGGGCGGCGACATCCGTTTCAAATATCGCAACGTGGAACTCTATGGTCTGGGAATGGTCGGACACGACGATAACCACATCGTGGATACCGAGGCGCAAACGATTGCGCCAGCCCATGCGGTCACCTTTACGGGAGGATTCGCGGGGGCGAACTGGTGGATATTTCCATGGATGGTCGGCACGTTGCGCTACGATTTTGTGAATTCACCGACTGATTTTGCCAATGGCGTTTCTCAATACCAGACGCGCAATCGCTTCAGTCCGGGTTTCCAGATTCTAGCTCGAGCCAACATCAAAATTCTGGGGGAATACCAGTATCACTGGGGCGAGCCTTACATTGACACGACCGGAACCACCCAATTCTTCCGGCCGAACACTTTCGTCACGGGGATCGACTACGTGTTCTGAGCACGGCAAACGGCGGCTTATGGATTACCCGGCAGTTTGAATCAGAAAGCGAGGAGAAAAATGAAACTTTCGAGCATCGTAATAACAGCGGTCGCCACATCAGCTCTCGCCCTTAGCCTAGCCGGCGCGAGTCGAGCAGGGGAAATTAAAGGCAAGGTCAGTGTGCAGGGAATCAGATCCGCAGAGAACATCGCGGTCTACGTTGATGCCATTCCGGGCAAGACGTTCGAAGCGCCGAAGGAACACCAGGTGATGGACCAACATAAGATGACGTTCGTTCCACACGTGATGGTGGTGCAGCAGGGAACGACGGTTGATTTTCTGAACAGCGACTCGGTCGGCCACAACGTCTATTGGCCCTCGATCAGCGGCAACAAGAAATTAGCTCACAATATGGGGACGTGGCCTCAGGGCCAAAAGAAGCCCTTCCAGTTTAACGACTTGGGAGTCGCTGCTCTACTTTGTAATGTCCATCCTGAGATGTCGGGATACCTCATTGTTGTCCCAACTCCGTACTTTGCCGTGACCGACAAAGAAGGCAGCTTCGAAATCAAAAACTTGCCGGCAGGGAAGTACACGTTAAAGACCTGGAGCGAAGACGGCAAGCCAACGAGGCAGGAGATTGAAGTCGGCGCAGGTACCTTGGCCGTTGAATTGACCGTCAAGAAATAACAACCTTCGACACTGGACACCTCGTGATGAACCGGGCCAAATCGGTGGACCTCGCATGGTTGGAATCGAATTTTCCTTGCATGCAGGCTTGTCCGGTTCACACGCAGGCTGGCCGCTACGTAGCCCTGATCGCTGAAGGCCGCTACGAAGAGGCTTACCGCTATGCTCGGGAGCCTAATCCGCTCGCTTCAGTTTGTGGGCGCGTCTGCGGCCATCCTTGCGAGACGAATTGCCGTCGCGGCAAACTTGACGCACCCATTTCGATTCGCGCTCTCAAACGCTTTCTCACGGAGCGCTACGGCCCGGAGTCGCGCAATCCCATCGAGATGCATCCGCAGAAGCCAGAGATTCGTCATCCGGAACGGGTGGCCGTGATCGGGTCGGGTCCCGCCGGACTGGCGGCGGCTCACGATTTGGCTTTGCTCGGCTATCCGGTAACGCTTTTTGAGGCTTCGCCCGCTCTCGGAGGCATGCTCAGGCTGGGAATTCCGGAGTATCGCCTCCCGCGGAACGTCATTGACGCTCAGGTGCGGGAAATTCTCGATTTGGGCCCGGAGCTGCGGTTGAATTCGCGTCTCGGTGATTTTACGTTGCAGGATTTGCGGCGAGAAGGATTCCAGGCCGTGCTTCTGGCGATTGGCCTGCATCGCAGCCGCGATCTCAGTCTGCCGGGACGGGATCTGGACGGCGTCATTACAGGCGTGGATTTTCTACTAAACGTGAATCTCGGCTATCGCCTTTCCATTGGGAAAAAAGTGGTAGTGATCGGCGGCGGCAACGTGGCGATCGACGTGGCGCGCTCCGCCTTGCGGCAGCAGCAGCAGCAGCAAACATTAGAGGTGCTGGAAAGCACGTTGTTACCGGATCAGCTCTCCGACAAGGAACTCCAGGTTGCGATGAACGAACTGATGGATGTGTCCAGAGCCGCTCTGCGCATGGGCGCCCGGGAAGTCCATCTGGTCTGTCTCGAATCACGCGAGGAGATGCCGGCGTTCACGGAAGAAATTGAAGAGGGACTTCAGGAGGGTTTGAAACTACATGCTTCGCTCGGCCCGCAAAAGTTCATTGGGGAAAACGGGCGAGTCACCGGCCTCGAAGCCATTCACTGCACCTCCGTCTTCGACGAGCAGCGACGTTTCCACCCGACGTTTGCGCCGGGAACCGAAACCGTCCTTCCCTGCGACACGGTGATTCTCGCCATCGGCCAGACTTCAGACTTGTCTTTTCTTGCTCCGGAGGACGGCGTTGAAACAACGCGTCAAGGAACGATCAAGATTGATACAGAGACGCTGATGACTAGCGCGCCGGGGATCTTTGCGGCAGGCGACATTGCCTTTGGGCCTCGTTTGATCATCAGCGCGGTGGCGGACGGTCGAAAGGCCGCGGAACAAATTGACCGTTATTTGCGTGGAAGCGAGTGGAAGCCGAAAGAACGATTCGTGCAGATCACCGTTTTGAATCATCACACCATGACGGAGGGATACGACGAGTACTCGCGCCTTGAGGTTCCCACCATTCCGCTGGATCGTCGCACCGGAATCACCGAAGTCGAGGCCGGCTACACGGAAGAGCAGGCACTCGCGGAGGCCTCGCGCTGCCTGCGGTGCTGGATCAACACGATCTTTGAAGGAAATGAAGCGGACGGTACCGAGTGCATTCTTTGCGGCGGCTGTGTCGATGTCTGTCCGGAAAATTGCCTGCAACTGATTCCGTTGAGGCAGTTCGCAATCAGCGAGGAAGACAAAGGGCAACTTGCGGAGCTCGCGGGAACTGACTCCGTTCTGCTTCAACACCTTACTCCGGAAGAAATCGCGGCGGGCGAGGGCTCAGTCATGGTGAAAGACGAAACCATCTGCATCCGCTGCGGACTCTGCGCCGACCGTTGCCCGGCGCATACCATCACGATGGAAGCATTCGAAGTGTTCGATTATGACCCGAGTGAAAAGGAAAAGGAGACGGTCACGCAATGAGCAAAGCTGTGGATCCTCCCGAAGCCTCCACTCAATCCAAGAGCCAGAATGAGAATGGTATCACCCGGCGTGATTTCTTGAATGAGATAACCACCGCCGCTTTGGGGATCACCGGCCTGGGTGGCGTAGCGGTCACGCTGAACTTCATCTCTCCCAATGTGTTGTTCGAGCCGCCGGCCCGCTTTCACATCGGTCCCTCAGAAGACTACCCAGTGAATTCCGTCACCTTCCTAAGGGAGCAGCAGGTCTTCATCGTACGGATCGCGACTGGATTCTTCGCTGTATCGGCCATTTGCACTCACCTTGGGTGCATCACCGAGTGGAAGCCAGATGACAATTTGATCGAATGTCCGTGTCATGGAAGTAAATACAAGCGGGATGGCACAAAAGTCGCCGGACCCGCGCCCCGATCCCTGCCCCATTTCAACATCCAGGTTGGCCCGGACGGCCAGCTGGTGGTGGACAAACTAAGCGTTGTCCCCTATTCACAAGTTTTGAGGGTGTGAGGCGCCAATGGAAGCTTCCCAGAGCGAAACACTGCTGCACCGGCTGCGGAAGACGGATGTCTGGAAGTCGATCTTCCGCCGCGGCCCCGCGCGCACGAATCGGACGCGAAGCCTCGCAGTCTTCGGAAGTTTCTTTCTGCATTTTCTGCCGGTGAAGGTTCGCGAGAAATCGCTGCGCACCCGCGCGACATATTACGTTGGCTCACTTTCGTTTTTCCTGTTCCTCCTGTTGACCGTCACCGGGGTTTTGCTCATGTTCTATTACCACCCGGCAGTGCCGCAGGCCTACCAGGACATGAAAGATCTGCGGTTCGTGGTCTCCAACGGTTTGCTTCTGCGCAATCTGCATCGCATTGCCGCCCAAGCCATGGTGCTCCTTGTGTTCGTACATATGTTCCACGTGTTTTACCGCGGGGGTTATAAGACGCCCCGACAGTTCAACTGGGTAGTTGGGGTGGGGCTCATGTTAGTGACGCTATTTCTGAGTTATACCGGCTACCTGCTTCCTTGGGATCAACTGGCGTTCTGGGCCATCACCGTGGGAACCAACATCATTTCGTTTATGCCCTGGCTGGGGCGCATTTTCCGCTTTCTGATGTTAGGCGGGCACACCGTGGGGGAGAACGCGCTATTGCGTTTTTATGTTCTTCATTGCGTCGTGCTGCCGCTGGCGGCGCTTTTTCTGATCGGCATTCACTTCTGGCGCGTGCAGAAAGATGGCGGCTTATCGTCGAGGAAAGAAGATGAGCGAAAAGACACCGTACAAGACGGGGATTGATTCGGACGCGCTGCGCAGTCCGCGCCGGATCGTCTTTCTCACTAAGAAGACTTCCGGCAAGGTTGTCGGCGAACGCCCGCGCCAGGTGATGTCCTATCCGCACCTGATACTGCGGGAGGTCATGGTCTTGCAAGCGCTCGTCATCGGACTGGTGCTCCTCTCCCTTTTTTGGGACGCGCCGCTTGAGCAGCTCGCGAATCCACTACTGACACCAAATCCAGCAAAAGCGCCTTGGTACTTCCTTGGACTGCAAGAACTCCTCCACTATTTTCCGCCCCTTGTGGCGGGAATTATCCTGCCCGGCTTGGTCATTGTTGCGCTCGTGGTGATTCCTTACTTTGAGGTGAATGTCAAGGGCGAGCCCTTCTGGTCTGGCAATCGCCGCAAACGACTGCTGATTTTTTCGGCAATCCTTATCGTCCTCCTGGCGATCCTGGCGATCTTTGAAGCCTGGACGGTCATCGTGCCTACGGCGGTGTTGAGCGCCTTACTGATAAGCGCCTACTACGTGGCGCCGGAAACCGGCAAGCATTGGGGTTACCTTGGGTCAAGGCCTATTTCCTGGTGGGTCATGACGTGGTTCATCACAGTTTCAGTGGTCTTAACGGTAGTGGGCACTTTCTTCCGAGGCCCGGGGTGGTCCTGGGTATGGCCCTGGAGATAGGAACCGGTCATGTCAGCTGAAGATATGGGAAAAGTTCCGTACAGGCTCCGACTCACACTTGCCGTGATGAGCGTGGTTTTTCTGATAGTGCTGGCAATCTCTCCGGTAAAGGACACGCTCCTCCCCTGGAGAAGTTACAAGCGTCAGTATGTGCAGTTCGCAAACTCAAGGCCGGAACATAAGAGTTTGCTCGCCGATTTTCAACCTGGCGTGGATCAGATTTGGGTACCGCAACTCGATGTCGTGGACCGCTGCGAAACCTGCCATCAGGGAATCAATCAGCCCTCGCTTACCGGCGCATCTATTCCCTTTGTTTTTCGCACGCATTCGCCGGTTCCCCACTCCGTCGTTCAGTGGGGCTGCGTGGCATGCCATAGAGGCCAAGGGCGTGCGACCGAAGTCCGGGAGGCGCATGAAACAACGCTGGCCTGGGAGCAACCGATTCTGCCGACTCGCTACATTCAGGCGTCGTGTGGCGCCTGTCATCAAGACAAGCTCCTTGAAGCCCCAAAGCTTACGCGCGGCAGGGAACTCATCGCCAGATTCAATTGCATTGGTTGCCATAAGCTCGAAGGCGTTACGCGCCCCAAAATGTTAGGACCGGATCTGACCAATGTCGGAACGAAGGTAAGCCGGGAGTGGATCTATAAGTGGCTGAAAGAACCGCGCACGATTCTGGACAAGGACGGAAACGTGGCCGTAGACGGCGTAAAGAATGAAGACGAGCCGCGCATGCCGCAATTCAGTCTGAGCGAACAAGAACTGCGGGCCCTTTCCGCGTTTTTGAGCACTCAAAAGCACCTCTCTATCCCGACGGCAAAATTCGATCCTCGTGTGTTAACGACGTGGGCGAAGAGACCGGACAATGTGGATCAGGGCGAACTCCGCTTCCGCCAGATGTTCTGCACGACGTGCCACTCGGTCGCGGTGACGCGGGCGGGAGAAACAACACTCATCGGCGGCGACATCGGGCCCGAACTGAGCAAAGTGGGCACCAAGGTCAATACCAACTGGCTCGTTGCATGGCTCCGTAGTCCTGAAGGTTATCTGCCCCATACGGCGATGCCGAGGTATGGGTGGTCGAACGAAGACCTATACAAAGTCACCCGGTATATCCAGGAAAAGCTAACTGATCCCTCGCTCCTCAGCGATGTTCCTCAAATGGGTGCGCCTACAGATGCAGAAATTGAACAAGGAAAGCGGCTGTTCATGCAGAAAGGCTGCTCAAGCTGCCATGTGATCGAGGGGATTGCGACTCCGACGGAGTTTGGTCCCGATCTGTCCAAGCTCGGCGGGAAAACGATTTCCCAGCTGGAGTTTGGGCAGTCAAGGATCCCGCGGAATCTGATTGCCTACATTCGCGCGAAGGTGACCGATCCGCATTCCGTCAATCCGGCCGCGCGCATGCCACAGTTTCATCTGACACCCGATGATCTGGACGCCATTACAACCGCGCTTCTGAGCATGACAGGTGAGCCGCCGACTCCAGCCTGGGAT
Source organism: uncultured Acidobacteriota bacterium (assembly GCA_963753745.1). Classification (GTDB taxonomy): domain Bacteria; phylum Acidobacteriota; class Terriglobia; order Acidiferrales; family UBA7541; genus Acidiferrum. Next base: position 19,811 of record CAVWDX010000030.1, on the reverse strand, counting down.
CAGCTGCGGGTCCCTGCTACTCACCCTGAATTCCGTCCTGCCGGGGAATTCGGAGCAGTCTTTAATCGCTACAAGTGCTATGACTGCCACAAATTCAACGGTTACGGAGGAACTCTGGCGCCGGATCTTTCCTTTGAGGGGAGCCGCGCGCAGCGGAGTTGGCTCATTGCCTTTCTAAAAAACCCGCAGACACTTCGGCCCATCCTCACTTTTCGCATGCCGCAATTCAACATGACGGACCAGGAAGCTGCTGTAATTGCGGATTACTTGGGAACCGCGATGCAATCCTCGGATGTCCAGCCGGGCGTGGCAGACAAGCGCGAATATACTCCGGAGCTCGCCAAGCTAGGAAAGGAACTCTACGAGGTGAAATACCAGTGCCAATCCTGTCACACGATCGGCTCCTCGGGCGGATATGTCGGGCCGAGCTTGAACAACGCGGGAAACTGGCTTAGACCACAATGGATCGAGGCGTGGCTGCGCGATCCGCAGGCCTTGGATCCCCAAACGATCGACCCGCGATTGTCTTTAACGGATAAAGAAGTGAAGGCTTTGACGGCCTACCTGATGACGCTCCAACAGAGCAGCGCCAGCAACAAAGCGAGTTCTGGAGGAACACCATGAAGCGTTTGGCCTGCTTGGTGCTGCTTGCCGTGGCTTCGCTGACCATGGGTGCTTGCCACAAACCGAATCAGCAGGGACCGGACCCTGCCACTCACGCTTACGATGTGGAGCCGGACTGGAATGACGCGCAGCATCTGATCCCATTGAACTACACTCAAGCTCAGGGCAAGCGCCTGTTCTACACTTATTGCGTCTGGTGCCATGCGGATGCCACGCCTGCGGGACCATCGAATCGCTCTAACATCAATCCGCCCCCGCCCCTGGCCAACGATGGCGCCACATTGAATCCGATGAGCGACGAATTACTGCGGAACAGCATAACTCTCGGTGGAAGCGCGATGGGAAAATCTGGCATGATGCCGGCTTGGGGCAAGACGCTCTCTCAAGAGGATGTGAATGCTTTAATCTCATTCCTGCGCGCGATCGCACAGCCGCCTTATACGCCCCCGGCGCGCCCAGGACCGCAGTACAACGTAAAATAGGACCGTGGCATGAAATTCGTTTCCTCTTCGCTGTCGTGTCGCGCCGCATGGCTTCTTCTGCTTTTAGCGGCGGCGGTATCTTCCTCACCCGCGCAAGTTTCCCCACCAGAAGTTACGAACCCCCAGTTGAAGGCGTTGGAAAGCGAATACCTCCAAAAGCTGATTGTGCTGAATCGCCAGATCTCCGCGGAGAAGCATCCTTTCCCTTTCTTGCTGAGCCGTTATGTGGGCGTGGATCCGAAAAACCAGGCAGGAATGGACACGCGCGGGCTCGAATTCGTTCAGTTTCAGGAACGAACTCTCCTGAAATTTTCTGGGAACTACAACGCGGCCTTCAGCGCCCAACGCTTGAACCGCAATCAGCGCGCGGACTCTGTCTTTGCCGACGTCATCGCGCCGATCCTACGCTTGCTTCCTCAGTATTTCGTTGGCAGCAGCGACTTTGACGGTTTCGGATTCGAAATTTCGTACCACGTCAGCGAGGCAAGCGGTAAGGCCGATTACGAAGGCAAGGAAAACCTGGTCGTGGTGATGGGCGTCAGCGATGCTTTGCGATTCTCTCAACTCACGGCTCCAGACAAGAAACAGGACATTGTCAATGCATCTGAAATCTATGTGAGCGGAGAGCGGTTTGGACTTGCTCTGGGGCAAGTGGACCCACTGTCCCCCGGAGAATTCACCAAGCCCGGAAGCACGGAGAGGCAGGAGCGCGCTTCATCGAATGCCGGAAGCCGGATGGCCGACACTTCTTCGCGCGTGGCTGCGCTTGACTTTCATGCCTCGCCCGAGTCGTCGAGTCGCTCCACTTCGCCTGCTTTGACAGATCATGTTCCGTCAATGGCGGACCTGCCGCCGATGACTCCCGCGGATGTGGATGAAATGCAAGCGAAATACCAGTCTGCTTTGGACGACTACGGCACATTTGTCAAAACCACAATGCACGAGACGAACTCTTCGCTGCCAAGCCTGGCGCTATTTCGCAACTCGCTTTATCTTCAACTTACATTGCGGAATCCCGAGGTGTTCGACAAGGAAAAGACATCCCTCTACAAGCGTGCAGCTCTGAGCTTCGATACGTTTCTCGCTCCACATTTGGCGGATTTGGTTTCCAGGGTTCCAGCCGTCACGAATCTGAAGGGCCTGGACATCACCATTCTAGTTTCTGTTTCCTCCAGCAGTTCCCCCTCCGAAGCCGTGGAATTCATCTGCCCGCTCCCGGCCTTGCACAGTTTTTCGTCCTATGACATCTCGAATCAGGACCTGATCGCGCAAAGTCTGGTCATCGTTAACGGTGTGCGAATTTCTCTGAATCTTCAGCAGGTGGAATAGACCCACTCCTTGGACTGCGAGTTCAGAACCCACGATGGATCGTCGTTGTGTTGGGCAGCTCACGGTGCCGGCAAGAAGTAAGCGAGTGTCGTCCTTTACATAGGGAAAGGCGGCCAGCTTGCACAATCTACTTTCATGGTCTGGCATGGGTTCTCCAGTCAAGAATTCCCACTCTGGGAAAATAAATCGCGTGAGTAGATACGCAGCATCTACTTTGTTCGATTTGCTTTTCCTGCGTAACTCATTCTCAAGGAAGCACTTACTGCACAGATTCTCTCCTCTTGTACGCACATCACACGGCCCTATGATCTACGTCACAGCCTCTCAGCCTAAATGGTCCTATCTTGCAGAAATCACTCGCGTTGTGCCGCATGCCGCATGGAGTTGTGGATGACTGCAATCCCTCATGTCTATGGATATCGGCTGGTGGCGCTTAAGGCTCCTTTGCAGGCCTGCGAAATCTCCGCCCCAGAACCCGGACCTGATGAAGTCGTGGTCGAGGTCGCAGGGTGCGGTGTCTGTCACACGGACGTTGGCTTCGCATTCGACGGTGTCGCCACGCGCCATCCCCTCCCTCTCATCTTGGGCCACGAAATCTCGGGCCGCATCGTAGACGCCGGTAGAAATGCTCAGCCTTGGCTTGGGAAAGCTGTGATTGTTCCTGCCGTAATTCCATGTGGGCGCTGCCCGGCATGCCAAACGGGAAGATCTACGATCTGTCGTCAGCAGTTCATGCCCGGCAACGACGGCGATGGCGGATTTGCCAGCCATGTTCTGGTGCCTTCTCATGGGCTCTGCCCAGTCCCGGAAAATTTGCCTCCGGGTCTGACTCTGGACATGCTCTCTGTTGTGGCAGACGCGGTAACCACTCCCTTCGAAGCCATCCGCAGGTCTTGTTTGGGACCCGACGATGTTGCGGTAATCGTAGGTGCCGGCGGTGTTGGCGGATTCGGGGTGCAGATTGCAGCCGCGCTTGGCGCTGCAGTTGTGGCCATTGATGTTGACCGGGAAAGGCTTGCTCTGGTTTCAGAACATGGTGCAGGACTTGTTCTTGATTCTAGCGCCATGGACCTGAAAAGCATGAAGTCCGCCGTCCGTACTTTCGCCAAGGAATCTGATCGAAGGGGCATCGGACTGAAAATATTTGAGATGAGCGGGACGCCAGCCGGCCAATCTACTGCTTTCGGATTACTTGATCATGGCGCCTACCTGGCTGTCGTTGGCTTCACCCCCAAAACTGTCGAGCTTCGCTTATCCAACTTGATGGCGTTTGACGCCACCGCACGCGGCAACTGGGGTTGCCCTCCGGACCAGTATCCGGCGGCGATGCGACTGGTTCTTGAAGGCAAGGTTTCACTCGCTCCATTCGTTGAATTCCACCCTCTAGAAGAAGCCTCGGCGGTCCTTGAGGCGGTCGCAAACCATTCCATTCGGCGCCGTGCAATTCTCCAGCCCAAGTGCGGGAATAGAAATAAGTCATCGGAGGCAGCCAAGTGAAGAACCACAATCTCGTTGAAACTTTTTCTCCGCGGGAAATTCTCGTCGAAAGAAAACCTGCGCGCGACCGTTCGGGGAAACACGTGGACGGGCTCCACAATCTCTGGATCACTCTCAATAATCCCACCGAGCTCAACAGTTACACGACCTCCATGGCCAAGGAACTGATTCTAGCGCTGCGGGAGGCGAGCAATGATCGCGCCGCGGTCACCGTGGTACTCACGGGGGCTGGAACGCGCTCTTTTTGCAGTGGTGGTAATACCCGCGAGTATGCCGAGTACTACGCAGGTGCACCTGCGGAATATCGTCAGTACATGCGTCTTTTCAATGACATGGTTTCGACGATTCTACAATGCGACAAACCCGTGATCTGCCGCGTGAACGGCATGCGAGTCGGCGGCGGCCAGGAAATCGGCATGGCCTGCGATTTTTCTATCGCCAGCGATCTCGCTGTATTTAGTCAGGCGGGACCGAAGCACGGCTCTGCGCCGGACGGTGGAAGCACCGACTTTCTTCCCCTTTACGTTGGCGTAGAGCGTGCCATGTACAGCAGCACTCTTTGTGAGACCTGGAGTGCCCATCGCTTTTACTGGCTTGGGGGACTTACCCGAATCGTTCCCACACTGAAGCTCGACGGAAAGTGGCTGGCCAATCCACTGGTCTTGACCGACCGCGTCCTGGATGAATACGGGCGAGTGGTGATCGGAGACTGGAAGTCAGGCCAAGCTCGCGAAGAAGGGAAATCTCTCCTAGCCAAAGGCACAATCGACCTTTCACTGCTCGACGAAGCAGTCGAAGAGATGTGCATGAAACTTCTTTACACCATGCCAGATTGCCTGATCAAGACCATCGAGAGCCTGCGCAAGCACAAGCTCCAGCACTGGGACAAGAATCACGAGAGTAACCGCGCCTGGCTTTCTCTCAATATGATGACGGAAGCGAACGCAGGCTTCCGCGCATTTCACTACGGCACCAAAGATCAGCGTGAAGTCGATTTCATCCGCCTCCGCCAGCGTCTCGCCGAGGGCGCCCACTGGGGAGAGGATTTGGTCCAAGAGATCGCACCGTGGGTGGGAGAGACCTCAAAGGTCGGAAAATGACCTGCAAACTGCCAGACAGATGGTTCTGCTGGGATCGTGGATCAGGGAGTGTCTCGCATGAATCTTAAGGCCGCACCGAAATGGGAAGGCGACGATGATGAATGCCCAGACATTTGAAAATTGGCGAAACAAGCCGCTCGAGGAGATCTTCTACGAATGCCGGGAGCTACTCGAAGACATGTCTTTCCCGACAGTGCGTCGCTGGCGTGAATCCGGAGGAAAAGTTGTCGGCCATTTTCAGGTCTACTTTCCGGAGGAGATTGTCCACGCAGCAGGGATCTTGCCGTTCAAGGTGTGTGGGGCCCAGATCGAAGCCGTCCAGGCGGATTCGCGTTTCGGTTCCTATCTCTGCTCCATTCTCAAGACCTCCCTTGAGCTCGCCCTCAGCAAAAGAGTCGAGATGGAAATGTTCGTGACTCATCCGATCTGCGACGCCGCCCGGAATCTCGGCGCCGTCTGGGGACGCAATTTCTCGTATCCTTGCCAGATTCTTTATCTTCCGCAAAACGCGAATTCTCCCGCTGCCGTGACTTATCTGCGCAATGAGTATGCGCGTCTCCAGCGCAGTATCGAGACCATAGCGGGAAGGCCGATTCAGGCAAACGACCTTCGCCGTTCGATTGACGTTTATAACCGTAATCGCGCTTTGCTTCGCGCTCTGTACGCCATCAAACGCGAGACTCCCTGGTTGCTCTCCGCCGATGAAGCCTACATCCTTGTCGCCATCGGTGGAATGATGCCCCGCGAAGAGCACAACAGCTTGCTCGAAGCCGTGCTGCCCCTGATCGCCGCGCGGCCGAACAAGAAACAGGACAAAATCCGCATCGTCTTCGAAGGCGGCTTCTGCGAACAGCCTCCGCTCGACCTCATCCGTGCGATCGCGCGCTCCTGCTACGTTGTCGATGACGATCTTCTCATCGGCTTGCGCTGGATTCTGGAAGATGTTGCATTGGAAGGTGATCCGCTCTTCAACCTCGCCTTCGCCTATCTTGAAAAGAGTTCATACAGTCCTGTACAGCACGACCTACGCAAACCCAAAGAGAAGATGTTGATTGAACGCATCAGAAACTCACAAGCGAGTGCCGCGATACTCACAGCCGCCAAAATGTGCGAACCAGGCCTGGAAGAGCAGGTGGCCTATCTTCATGCGCTGGATGCGGAAGGCATACCCTATTTCATCAGCGAGTTCGAGGAAAAAATGACCACCTTCGATCACATGGAAATTCAGCTCGAGACTTTTGTGGAAAACATTCTCTTCAGCTGAGGAAGGATTCTGCCATGAGCGAGCCACAAATGCAGGAAAGCATCGTCGGCAGGGGAAATCGTGAAGGCGCTGACCTCTTTCGACAATGGTTTACCGAACTCAACCGCACGGCGGATCAAGGTGGCTCGGCAGCCTATGTTTTCGTGATGGGAAGTATGTGCGAAATCTTGCGGACCTTCAACTTGCCAGTTGTCTTCCCGGAAATAAATTCACTCCAGACAGCCGTACGCCACGTGGCCCACGAGTTTCTCAACCAAGCCGAGGACTATGGTTATTCTCCGGATATTTGCGGTTACGTGAAGGCCGATGTTGCCGTGCAGCTCAGTGGCGGGAAGCACCCCATGGGTCGCATCCCAAAGCCCTCCATCGCCGTGCTTACCAACGCTTGCAACACTTATATCAAGTGGGCGGAATTTTGGGATCGCATGTATCACATTCCGGTTTTTACTCTCGATATACCTGGCACTCGCGCCGCCGGAACTCAAACATGGCCGGGCGATCCCGACTTCGAGAATGACCGCCGGTATGTCCAAGCCCAGATCAGCGAGCTCATCGCCCTCTGTGAGCGAGTTACCGGTATCCGCTTTGATATCGACCGTCTCCGCGAGGTGATGGGCCACGCCAACGAGATGTCCCGGGGATGGAAGAAAGTTTTGGAGTTCAACAAGAGCTGTCCTTCTCTCTTCAATGCTCTGACCGATGGCACCATTTATTTGGGGGTTGCCAACGGTTTCCGCGGATCGAAAGAGGGCGGCCGCTTTTTCTCAAACCTCGTCGAGGAGATGGCTTACAAAGCCGCTCACGGCATCGGCACGCTCACGGAAGAGAAATACCGCCTGACATTCATCGGCGTCCCCTGTTATCCCATCTTCCGCAGATTCAACGAACTCTTCACGGAGTGGGGAGGCAATTTCGTTCACTCCACCTACCTGTGGTTCGCCTCCGGCGGCGCCAATTTAGGCTTCGAGTACGACCTGTCCAAGCCTCTCGAGAGTTTGGCCGAAGGTGTTCTCATCAGCGTTCGAAACGCCATGGACAGTATGTTTTATCAGGATCGTGCCATCATCGAAATGGTTGACTCCTATCATCTGGATGGCGTGGTCTACCATCCGGTCAAGAGTTGTCGCACCACCTCCACCGGCATGGCGGATAACCGCCGCTCGGTCATGGCCGCACGCGACATCCCCAGCCTATTCATTGAATCCGACATGATGGATCGCCGCGTGGTTGGGGAAGCTCAAATGAAGAACCGCATTGATGCTTTCTTTGAAGGTCTGGCGTCCCGCAAGCAACAGGAGTCTGCCGCGCTCTGACGCGGTGCTGCTCTTGCCCCGGAGGAAAAATCATGGCTTATACCGCAGGAGTTGATGTGGGATCCACGCAGACGAAAGCCATCGTGATCGATGAAGCGAAACGCATCGTCGGCCGCGCCCTAATTGACACTGGCGCCAACGTGGTCATCGCCGCCGAACAGGCGTTCTCTGTTGCGCTCAAGTGCGCTAATGTCCCGGAAGAGGAAGTTGAATACGTCGTCGGCACAGGATATGGGCGATATCGCGTGACGTTTGGAAATACGCAGGTTACCGAAATCAGTTGTCACGGCCGGGGAGCAGTGCTTATGTTTCCCGCCACGCGCACTGTCCTCGATATGGGTGGTCAAGACACAAAAGCGATTCGCGTCCGGCCATCTGGCGAAATCGTGGACTTTTGTATGAACGACAAATGTGCCGCCGGTACGGGCAGGTTCTTGGGGGCGGCTTCCAGTGCGCTAAATATTCCGCTGGATCAGCTAGGGCCCACGGCCCTTCGCTCTGAACGTCCCGTCAAGATCAGCACCACCTGCACGGTATTCGCCGAATCGGAAGTGCTTTCCTGGCTTGGGAAGGGAAAAAAGATTGAAGATATTCTGCAAGGCGTCCATCTATCGATTGCCGGACGCTCCATCGGGCTTCTCCGGCGTGTAGGTGTCGAGGAGGAGATCACCTTCACCGGTGGTGTCGCGCGCAATATAGGAATGATCGAGGCGTTGCAGAATGGTCTGAACGCCAAGTTGAACGTAAGCGATGATTCCCACTTCATGGGTGCTCTGGGCGCTGCTTTATTCGCGATGGATCACGTGCTGGTCGGGCGGACACCTGCTTCCACGGGGAGGCCTTCATGATTTGTACTGCCGGCATCGATGTTGGTTCGACCTATGCCAAAGCGGTGATTCTGAATGAGCAAGGCGTGATACTTGGCAATGCCTTGAACCATACGGGATTTAAGCTCGCGGAAGTGGCCAACCAGGTCTATCAACGCGCTTTAAAAAATGCGGGACTTGCGGTATCCGAGATTTCCTACGTCGTGGCCACCGGGTTCGGGCGTCACATGGTCTCGTTCAGTGATGCTCAAGTGACCGACCTCACTGCCAGCGCACGGGGCGCAACGTTTTTTTTCCCTGGAACGCGCACGATTCTCGACGTCGGGGGGCAAACCATGAAAGCCACCCGGATCGACGAGGCGGCCCACGTTAAGTCGTTCCGTCTGAACGACAAGTGCGCCGCGGGAACCGGCGCTTTCCTTGAAAAAACTGCAAGATACATGGGGTACGGCACGGAAGAAATTGGCCCGCTTGTGGCCACTTCCAAGCAACAAGTTGCGATTTCTGGAGTCTGCGCCGTCTTCGCCGAATCCGAAGTGATCAACCAATTGTCCTTGGGGAGTGCGCCTGCGGACATCATGCATGGCGCGGTGGCCTCCCTGGTAGATCGCTCGGTCCAGTTGATGAAGCGCGTCCAAATGGTGCCGGAGTTCACCTTGATTGGTGGCATCCTCCGCTTCGAGACTATGGCGCGTGTTGTGCGAGAACAACTCCATGCTGAAGTTAACGTTCCGCCGGAGAACCTCGTTCAGTTCGTCGGTGCCTTAGGCGCGGCAATCCTCGCGCAGCGACGCCTGCAGAAACTGAATCAGCCAGCCGCCGATACTCTTTTGGACCACGCCTCCGTTGACCAAGAGAATTCAAAGGAGAGCGTATGAAGCCTGGCTTCATTCGAATCGAAGCTTCGCTTGAGAGTTCTCTGGATCGCGTTCTCTCTCCTGGCCAGCTCCAGGCGGATCCCAAATTAGTGGCCCAAGGATGGGAGCGCCGCTTTACCGCTGACGCGCAGCGCGCCAAAGAAGCGATGGAATTGTACGAACAGTTGGGATACGAGGTTCGCACCGAACCTGTCCGTCCTCAGGAACTGGATGACGATTGTGAGGATTGCGGCACGGTCGTCGCTTTTCACTTTCTCGCAATTTACACCCGAAAGAAAATCAGACTGATTCAGGAACTACGTGCCACCTGACAAGAGGTTGCATGGCTTTGATTCTATCTGTTCTTCCATACGGGTTTGCGCTTCTCCAGGAAAGCATTTAAGCCTTCCTGCGCATCCTCTGTCTTCATCAACTCTCCAAGATAAAGCTTTTCAGTCGCTGAGATTCCTTCGATTACGTTTGTGTAGAGGCTCTGGTCCACGGCGCGTTTGGTAAGGCGCAATGCTCTTCCACTTAGGGATGTAAACTTGCGAATGTATTCGTCCGACTTTTCCTTGAATACCTGCGTTGGGAAAACTCTGTTGATGAGACCGATCGCCTTGGCTTCCGCAGCTTCGATAGAGTCGCCGGTCAGTAGCAATTCCAATGTCCGGTTTCTGCCCACGAGTCGCGGAAAATACAGCCGCAGCCACCGGGGGAAAAACGCCCACCTTGATTTCCGGTTGTCCAAACGTCGCGCGGTCCGAAGCAATCACCATGTCGCAAAAAACGGCCAGTTCACATCCTCCACCCAGAGCCATCCCGTCCATCAGCGCCACGCTCGGACATCTCAAAAGAATTCAGAAGCCGGAAAACTCCGTGGAACGTCTCGAGCATTTCTCCCACCATTTCTGGCGAATGGTCTTTAATGGAGACGCCTGCCGAAAAAGCTTTGCCATGGTGGTCGAAAACCAGGACCTTCACGTCGTCGGCAGCATTGATGTGTTCGAGCGCGCGTTGTATCTCCCTCATCATCGGAATGTCGATGATGTTCAAGGGGGGCTGGTTCAGCGTAATCCTCGCCATACTTTCGTGGATCTCGCAGACGATGCTTGAGTACTCAGCAGGCATGGAAAAATTCCTCTCGATTTTGCGTGTTGCTGCGCGCGACATAAGAATCCCATACAATCGCGAAGAATGCCTTCAGGGATTACGAAATGCGACGGCTCGCTGCTTGATTCCCTCCGTGTCGCTCGACATCCACGGAGCCCGGCAAAAAGTTTTGAAACAGCAGGTTTGTATGGAACAACAAACCGACGCTGCACTGTGACCGCGGTTAGACTCGCCAGTGACTCCGATCACAGTCAAAGCCCTCCACAATGTTGTACACATTGCCTGGCTGATCGGAGTTCCTTGTTCCGCATTCGCAAGGGCATTCGATGAGTGCCATATCCTTACGATTACTCAAGCGATTTGCCTCTACCGAGAGCAAATCAATTTCTCGAAGCCCGGCTCGAGAGCGTGAAAAGGATAGCTTTAGAGAAGGCTCTTCACGCCTCCACAACGCACCGGCAGAATTATCTCAACTCTTACACTGCTGATCTCGCCGCCTGGTCGACATGGAAGCCATTCGCGGCGCGTCCGCCGGAGACCGAGAATAGCTACAATACTTGTCTGTAGAGCTTCCCGGGAGCAGACCATCCGCACCGCAAGGGGGACGAAGCACAGTCGATCGCCATCGATACTCTGGCGATGCCGGCAGGGAAGGACAGAGACGCAAAATCATGAGCAAACAAAACCGGGTCAGACACCCGATCCACTGCCTCCTGACCACGGAAGTCGAAGGGTTCGATTCTCTGGCAGAGCTTGCTCTTGACCTGCGCTGGTCATGGAACCACGCCACCGACGGAGTATGGCGCACGCTTGATCCCATACTGTGGGAACTCACGCAAAATCCTTGGGTAGTCCTGCAGACGGTTTCGCGGGACCAACTCGAGCGCGTGCTAGCCGATCCTGTTTTCCGGAAGATAGTTGATGACCACCTGTGCGCCAAGCGTCTGGCGGCAAAGTCGCCTGCATGGTTTCAGCAAAAACATGCGCAAACTTCTTTGAGCTGCGTCGCATATTTCAGCATGGAGTTCATGTTGAGCGAAGCACTGCCAATCTATTCGGGGGGACTTGGCAATGTGGCTGGCGATCAGCTCAAAGCTGCCAGCGATTTGGGCGTGCCCGTGATTGGGGTGGGGCTGCTCTACCAACAAGGCTACTTTCGCCAGGTGATTGATAAGGACGGAGCGCAGCAGGCTCTTTATCCTTACAACGACCCCGGACAGTTGCCAATCACGCCGTTGCGCCAGCAGAACGGCGAATGGTTGCGGTTGGAGATCACCTTGCCTGGTTACTCGCTCTGGTTGCGCGCCTGGCAAGTCCAGGCCGGTCGAGTCAAGCTCTACCTGCTGGATAGCAATGATGCAGCGAACTTCCCTGCGCATCGAGGAATCACCAGCGAATTGTATGGTGGCGGCCCGGAGCTGCGCCTCAAGCAAGAACTGCTTCTAGGGATTGGTGGCTGGCGGTTGCTCAGCGCGCTGGGCATCAAGCCGGAAGTCTGTCACTTGAATGAGGGACATGCGGCCTTCGCTGTGTTGGACCGTGCCCGAAGTTTCATGGAAGAAACTGGGCAGCCCTTTGAAGTCGCGCTGGCTGTCACGCGAGCCGGGAATCTCTTCACGACGCACACAGCAGTATCTGCCGGCTTTGATCGTTTCACTCCGGCCCTCATTGAACAATACCTTGGACGGTATGCAGAAAAGAAACTCGGCATAACGCTCCACGATTTGTTGGCGCTAGGCCGGCAGAATCCAAATGACTCGTCGGAGAGTTTCAACATGGCCTATCTCGCGATCCGGGGCAGCGGGGCGGTGAATGGCGTGAGTCGCTTGCATGGGAAAGTAAGCCGACACTTGTTTGAGGCTCTCTTCCCGCGTTGGCCAGCGGACGAAGTGCCGATTGGACACGTGACCAATGGAGTTCACACGCCAACCTGGGACTCGGCGGGAGCCGACGATCTCTGGACGAAAGCCTGTGGAAAAGCGCGTTGGCTGGGGCCGGCGGAAAACCTGGGGCCGGACATTCGCCGCCTCTCGGACAGGGCGCTCTGGCAATTCCGCACCGCCGGGAGCACCTCTCTTGTCGAGTTCGCTCGCGAGCGATTGTCCGGACAACTATCCGCTTCCGGCGCATCGCCTGCGGCCATCGACGAGGCAAAACATCTATTTGATCCCGACGTTTTGACGCTGGGCTTTGCGCGGCGCTTCGCGACCTACAAGAGACCGAACCTGCTCCTGCACGACCCGCAGCGGTTGCTTCGTCTACTAAGTGATTCCCAGCGTCCGGTGCAACTCATCATCGCCGGAAAGGCGCATCCTGCGGACCCTGCGGGGCAAGCCCTGATCCAGGAATGGGTGCATTTCATCCGGCAGCCCGAGGCCCGAACCCATGCGATCTTCCTCAGTGACTATGACATGCATTTGACCGAGCACCTGGTGCAAGGCGTGGATGTCTGGATCAATACGCCACGCCGGCCTTGGGAGGCTTGCGGAACGAGTGGGATGAAAGTTCTCGTCAATGGAGGCATCAATCTGTCTGAGTTAGACGGCTGGTGGGCGGAAGCATACACGCCTGAAGTGGGGTGGGCGTTCGGAGACGGCCAGGAACATGGCGACGATCCGGCTTGGGACGAAGCCGAAGCGGGAAACCTGTACGACCTGCTCGAGCGCAAGGTGATCCCGGAGTTTTATACCAGAGACGAACGCGGTATTCCCGCCGCATGGGTCAAGCGGATGCGGGAAAGCATGGCGCAGTTGACACCGCGCTTCTCCGCTCACCGCGCGGTGCGCGAATACACTGAGCAACAATACCTCCCGGCTGCAGCCGCTTATCGTGAGCGCGCGGCGAACAAAGGCGCAATCGGCAAGCAAGTCGTCGATTGGCGGCAGAGTCTGGAACAGAAATGGGCCGCCCTACACTTTGGCAAACTGAAGGTTGAGACTCGTGGTGAACAGCATGTATTTGAGATTGAGGTCTATATGAATGGCCTCGATCCTCAGGCGGTGCGAGTAGAACTTTACGCCGACGGCGTCAAGGGCAGTGCTCCCGTGCGGCAGGAGATGAAGCGCATTCGCCAACTGGCCAGCACGCCAGACGGCTCCGCTTACCGCGCGGCCGTCTCTGCCGCCCGGCCACCAGCGGACTATACGCCTCGAGTGATCCCACACTACAACAGTGTTGCGGTACCTCTGGAAGTCGGTTCGATTCTCTGGCAGGGGTGAATCAACTTCGATCTGGAGAACGACGACGGAAAGCCATCTATGAAAGAGTCGAGAACATAGAAAAAAATGCGAAAGACAACGTGCCAGATGTTGGCCCCGTCAGGCCAGGCCACGCAACAGGCGGACGCGGCAACAGGTCTGGGTGCCTCCGAAAGCTCACTACATGACTATCGCGGATACGAAAGCGGCCAACCGATACTTCGACCACGCAGAAGCCGATGAGGCGCGGAAGTGGGTTGGGGAAGTGTAGTGACTGCGGCCGTAATCGGCTCATTGCCCGCAAGCAGCCCTTCGACGCGCATGGCCAAGCAATGACGGAAGTCCGAGACTGGAAGTGGAGTAACACATAATGGATCCGCAGGAACTCATGAAACCCAATGCCGAACATCCCAAGCCTCCCCAATCGACGTTGGGATCCAATGCCGATTCCAAGGACGACCTGAAATCCCTGCCCCTACCGGAAGTAGAGAAAAGATTGTCTTCATCGCCAGACGGCCTGACTCAAGCCGAGGCGCAGAAACGGCTTGCGCAGTATGGCCCCAATGTGCTTGAAGAAGAAAAAACCAATGCCTTCCTGAAATTCCTTACTTATTTTTGGGGTCCCATCCCGTGGATGATCGAAGGGGCTGTGATTCTGTCGGGCGTGGTCCGTCACTGGCCGGATTTCTTCATCATCCTCATTTTGCTTTTTTCCAACGCCGTGGTCGGATTCTGGGAAGAACACCAGGCAGGCAACGCCATCGCCGCGCTGAAAGCCAAGCTGGCGATCAAGGCCAAGGTAAAACGTGATGGGAAGTGGACCACACCGGCGGCGGGTGAATTGGTGCCGGGGGATGTCATCCGCGTGCGCCTGGGAGACATTGTGCCTGCGGATGCGCGCTTGTTGGCCGGCGATCCGGTGGAAGTGGATCAGTCCGCGTTGACAGGCGAATCTTTGCCCGTCACACGCAAACTTGGCGAGGCGGTCTTCTCAGGCTCGATCATTCGTCAGGGCGAAATCGATGCACTAGTCTATGCCACGGGTGCGAACACCTATTTCGGAAAGACCGCACAACTGGTGCAAGAGGCGCAAACCATCAGCCATTTCCAGCGTGCCGTGTTGAAAATTGGCGACTACTTGATCGTCCTAGCAGTGGCCTTGGTCACGGTGATTATTACCGTCGCGCTCTTCCGTGGCGACCCGATCCTCAACCCGTTGGAGTTCGCATTGGTGCTATTGGTGGCCGCGATCCCCGTGGCGATGCCCACAGTGCTGTCCGTCGCCATGGCAGTTGGCGCACGTCTCCTCTCGAAAAAAGAAGCGATTGTGACCCGATTGTCGGCCATCGAGGAGCTCGCGGGAGTGGACGTGCTGTGCTCAGACAAGACCGGCACGTTAACCCAAAACAAGCTGACACTGGGCGATCCGTTCACCGTCAACGGTATTCCTGGCGACCAAGTCATCCTTGCCGGCGCACTTGCTTCCCGTGCGGAAGACAAGGACACCATCGACCTGGCGGTGATCGGCGGCGTGAAGGACGAGAAGATGTTGAAGGGCTATCAGGTGGTCCACTTCCAGCCATTCGACCCGGTGCATAAGCGCACGGAAGCCACTGTCAAATCCGCTGACGGAAAGCAGTTCTTTGTTGCCAAGGGAGCGCCGCAGGTGATTCTGGAGATGTCGAGCAACGCCGGTGAGGTAAAGCCCGCCGTCGAGAAAGCCGTCAATGAGTTTGCGACACGGGGCTTCCGTTCCTTGGGCGTGGCCCGGGCAGATCAGGAAAATAAGTGGCAGTTTGTTGGCGTGTTGCCACTATTCGATCCGCCGCGCGAGCAGGCCAAAGCAACCATCGCGAGCGCCCGGCAGATGGGCGTAAACGTCAAGATGATTACGGGCGATCAGATGGCCATCGCCCGCGAGACGGCGAAACAACTGGGGCTAGGCCCAAATATTCTTGATGCTAGCGGATTGAGCGACACAAAACACCACGAGACGGCGCAGGCGGCAGAGGCCATCGAAAAGGCGGACGGTTTTGCCCAGGTATTCCCCGAACACAAGTTCCATATTGTCGATGTGCTGCAAAAACTTGGCCACATCGTCGGTATGACCGGAGACGGAGTGAACGATGCTCCCGCGCTGAAGAAAGCAGACTGCGGCATCGCCGTTTCCGGCGCGACAGACGCGGCGCGAGGAGCGGCGTCCATCGTGCTGCTGGCGTCCGGTTTATCGGTGATCATCGATGCGATCAAGGAGAGTCGAAAAATTTTCCAACGGATGAACAGCTATGCGATCTACCGCATCGCCGAAACGCTGCGCGTGCTGTTCTTCATGACGCTAGCGATCCTCGTGTTTAACTTCTATCCATTGACCGCGGTGATGATCGTGATGCTGGCGCTGCTCAACGACGGCGCCATTCTGTCCATCGCCTATGACAACGTTCATTACAAGGATAAGCCCGAGGCTTGGAACATGCGACTGGTGCTGGGCATCTCCACGGTTCTGGGCGTCATCGGAGTCGTGTCGGCATTTGGCCTGTTTTATCTTGGCGAGCGCGTATTTCACCTCGACCGCGCGCACATCCAGACGTTGATGTATTTGAAGCTGTCCGTCGCAGGACATTTGACTATTTTTCTGACCCGCACGCGCGGTCCGTTCTGGTCCATTCGTCCGGCAAGAGTTTTATGGGCTGCCGTGCTCGGCACGCAAATCATTGCGACTCTGATAGCGGTTTATGGACTGTTCATGACGCCTCTCGGTTGGGGCTGGGCGGGTTTCGTTTGGGGTTATGCCTTGATTTGGGCCCTCGTGAATGACCGCGTGAAGCTGCTCGCCTATCGGATTCTCGACCCTACGAAGGCCCCATTGCTGGCCAAGAAGTCGCTCGATCTTACACCGCAGATCGCCGCTCGAGCTTATGAACTCCACCAGCAGAGAGTCCGGGGTGAAAGCCCCGCAGAGCAAGACTGGCTCGAAGCCGAGCGCGAGATTCGGAAGGAACCGGCGGCAAAGACGAGGGCCGTATGAACGCCGCCCTCAGCTGCATGGTCGGGGAGCGTAGTCTGGGCAGCTCGTGACACCAATGAGGATGAAAATGAAAATCCATGCAAAAGATTTCCGTGTGCGGGCCGGGAAAAAGGTCAAGCTCCGAGACTTGCCGACCCTGATAAAGCCCTTTTGCAAGTCGAAGAAGCGCTCTGAAAAACTCTTGGAAAAGCACGTTGAAGAGTTAAGCTCGCTGCAACACCTTCACTACGCGTCCGCCCACTTTGCGTTGCTCCTGATTTTTCAAGCATCCGACGCTGCCGGCAAGGACGGCTCCATCCGGCATGTCATGTCCGGCGTAAATCCGGAGGGCTGCGAGGTGTTCAGCTTCGATCAGCCGAGCGCCGAGGAACTAAAACATGATTTTCTCTGGCGCACGACGTGCCGCCTCCCCGAACGTGGGCGTATCGGCATCTTCAATCGTTCCTACTACGAGGAGGTGCTCGTCGTTCGAGTGCATCCGGAGATTCTCGGCAGTCAGGGCCTGCCGGAAAAGTTGCGCGACGAAAAGACCATTTGGAAGGAGCGGTATCGCTCCATCGTGGATTTGGAAAATCATCTGTATCGTAACGGCACTCACGTCGTTAAGATCTTCCTCCACTTATCGAAGAACGAGCAGCGAAAACGTTTCCTTGAGCGTATTGACGAGCCGGACAAGAACTGGAAATTCAGCCTCGCGGACATTCACGAAAGAAAATTCTGGAAGCGGTACGTGAAGGCGTATGAGGAGTGCCTGCACGCGACAAGCACCCATCACGCACCCTGGTACATCGTGCCCGCCGATGATAAGGAAAACGCCCGGCTGATCGTTTCCAGAATTGTTATCGACGCTTTCAATCAGCTGAAGATGGCCTACCCCAAGACCACCGCTAAACGCCGGCGGGAATTGAAATCAATCGGCAAGCAGGTCGCGAAATGATTATCGAAGTATGGGCCAATGGTTGACGAATATTTGAAGAAAGAGTGGATGTCTGATGACAACTTCCCGTTCGGATGCTCTGGTGCTCTTCGGTGTGACGGGCGATCTTGCCCATAAGATGATCTTCCCGGCCCTCTACGCGATGGCGAAACGTGGTGCCCTCAAGGTCCCGGTAATCGGTGTTGCCTTCCCAAAGTGGAGCCTGGAGCGTCTGCACAAACGCGTCACGGACAGTATCAAGCGATCAGGCGGCATCGATAACAGGCGTGCACTGAAGCATCTTCTGTCCCTCTTCGGTTATGTGAGCGGGGATTATAAAGACGCCGCCACGTTCACAGCGTTAAAAAAATCGCTGGGTAAAGCTCGCCGCCCTGCGCATTACCTAGCCATCCCGCCCTCCCTTTTCGATACCGTGATCAAAGGGCTTGGTGCCGCGAAATTGTCCGAGCATGCCCGCGTCATAGTCGAAAAGCCCTTCGGACGCGATCTGGCTTCCGCGCGGGAGCTCAATCGCGTCGCTAGATCGGTGTTTCCGGAAGACTCGATCTTCCGTATCGACCATTTCCTCGGGAAGGAGGCGATCATGAATATCCTCTATTTTCGCTTTGCCAATTCCTTCCTCGAGCCGATCTGGAATCGCAACTATGTGGCTAGCGTTCAACTAACTATGTCCGAGGATTTCGGCGTTAAGGGCCGCGGCGAGTTTTATGAAACCGCCGGCTGCTTGCGCGATGTGGTCGAGAACCACCTCTTCCAGATCGTCGCGCTACTTGCGATGGAGCCGCCGTCCGGCAGGGACTTTGGAGCCGTGCACGACGAGAAATCTAAAGTCTTTCAAGCCATGCGTCCCCTGAACTCCAAAGACTTGGTGCGCGGCCAGTACGTTGGCTACCGGAAGGAGCCAGATGTGGCGAAGAACTCTGATGTCGAGACGTTTTGCGCTCTACGACTATTCATTGACTCATGGCGCTGGGAAGGTGTGCCGTGGTATGTACGCTCCGGCAAATGCCTGCCCGAAACCATGACCGAAGTCCTGGTCGAACTTAAATCGCCTCCACAGAAGCTCTTCGCCGACTCAACACCAAAAACGGGGCAGGCGAATTATTTGCGTTTCCGGCTCTCTCCGAGCTCGGCGGTCGCCATCGCTGCTCGAGTTAAGCTCCCAGGGAAGGAGTTCGTTGGAGATCAGCGAGAGCTCTATCTCTTTGAGGAACAACCGGGAGAGGAGACGCCCTACGAGCGGCTCTTGGGAGACGCCATGATCGGAGATGGGGCACTTTTCACACGTGAAGATGCGGTTGAGGCTGCCTGGGCGGTGGTCGATCCTGTGCTTAAAAAGCACCAACGCGTACGCAAGTACAAGCGCCACAGCTGGGGCCCGAAAGAGGCTGACGCAATCATCGCTTCAGACGGCGGATGGCACAACCCCAGTCCGAGGGATGCGTCCAGATCATGAGCCTGCCGCGAAGGCATCTCTCTTGGCCATCGTTCGGTCCTCTTCGTCACCTGGAGCGAAAAGCGGCTTAGCCAACCAACGAGACCAAGTCGTGCCCCGCAAGAGCCTGCCGTCAGTCATGAACTCAGTAGGAGGTCTGGTCGGCTCGCGCTTGAACCTGTCCAGCGGCAAGCAGATGGTTCGGGGAGCTTTGGGCAGAGGCCTGAAACTTAAACTTGGGAATCAAGGCGGATCGTGGCGGCGACTATTCGTCGTGAAGATTTCCGTCATGACGGTTCAGTTTAGAGAATAGCTCGGACTCGCGAGTGGTTTTCAAAAAATATGCCCTCTGGTAAAACATTGATGAAGTAACACACACGCCTGTCAACCGAAGTCTTGCAGTGATCCCACACAGTGTCTTGAAGGCGGCAAGAAAGCAATCGACAGGATGGATGTCTTCTGGGCGGACCGAACTTCCTAACGCGTGACCCTTGATTTGCATTCGACCGGATCGGTGAACGAGAAATGCTCAGGGTCCCCTCACTCTTCCCCTCACCCGCCGCGTGGCCTTCATTTAACTTACGACAATTCAATAACTTCTGAATGGCACTCCTGCCTTCCTGAGTTCTCGCCTGATCACATCGCGGCGAAGTTGTAGAAATTAAATGGCTTGCAAAAACCGCCCTCCTCTCTACGCGAAATTCACAGAGGCCGTAGCAGCGGAGCGAGCGTCTCCACGTGATGGAAAACAAGAATCATAAATTGGTCGGGGCGCCGAGATTTGAACTCGGGACCTCCTGCGCCCAAGGCA
>CAVWDX010000029.1:0-16090 GCA_963753745.1 uncultured Acidobacteriota bacterium | reverse complement strand
CTCCAGTTGCTCCGGTGGAACCCTTAGCGCCAGCCGCGCCAGCCGCACCTGTCGGACCGGTTGGTCCAGTGGGACCAGCGGGCCCGCCACTCGGACCAGTGGCGCCCGTCGCGCCCTTCGGGCCAGCCGGGCCAGTCGCACCCGTCGCACCGGCTGGACCCTGGGGGCCGCCAGCGAGAAGGATCTCCAGCTCCGGGCCATGGCTCGTGTCGGTGTCTTCTTTCGAATCGAACGAGATGTTGATTCCACCCGAAGCGCCGGTGCTGGGATTCAACGCGCGAAGTCCAATACCGTTGTTAGTGCCGGGGTATGTATACCAATATTGTACTATAGATGTAATGTCAATTGTAATGTACTGGTTATTTACGCTAGAAGAGAGCGTGAAGGGAATCGCCGTTGTGCCCAGATCGCATCCCGGAGAATTCCTACCAGTCAATGAGCCTTCAGTCCAGTTCGTCCCTGTCGCAAGGCGACAAACCCAGAATGTGCCCGGAGTGTTCCCGTTGGCATTTATGAAGAGGCGCAGAGTGGCCTTCTCGATTTGGGGACCGGTCACGCCAGAGGGCAACACGGACATATCGAAGCGAATGAACGCGTTGGTATTCTGTGCCTGGACGTTGATGTACTCGTTGGTGCCGTAATTCGTACCGTTCCCGTTTACGGCCATCGTGTCATCGGTCGGCCTCGCATGCTGCGCGCGCGCAATTCCTGGGAACGCGAGCAGCGCGGTGATCATGGCGATGCGAACAATTCGCTTCAACGAAAAATTCATGGCGAGCCTCTCAACAAGAACTTTTTGCGTGGCACTCGAATATGGTTTTACGGAAGTGCGATCGGCGGTCGAGAGATTCCGATCGATGGCGATACCTTCGTTGGTCATCTACGCCTGGCCTCTCACTTCGAGAACGCAAATTTGGATAGCACTCCGCTGCCGGAGAAACTCCGGGCGGACTTCCGGGACTTGGGGAATGAGAAAGCAATTCGTCCGCCAACTGATGATTGAGGCTTTCTGCCGCAAACAGCGTGAAAAGCGAGGAGTTAGAGAAGAAAGTCGGGCAAATTAGAGGAAATAACTGGTGGAATCACGCAAGAGTATGCCTACTGGCCTTGCATTGGCGTCCATTGATCGAGGTCAGCCACCGGATCTCTGCCAGGAAGCAGTGCATGAGCGCATCTTTTCGTTGACTCGAATGAGCGAGACTTGTCACTTAATCGTCACTGCAGGGAGTTCTAGCGGTACTACATCGAGCGGGGCATTTCGCGATAAAACCAGGGGGAATGGACACGTCAACCGGAGTTCGGCGATATCTGACGGGACACACTGAAGATGAAGCTCTTGGGCTCGCGGGGAAACGGAGGTTTTCCGCGAGGCCTCAAGCGGCACGACGAGATTGCGGCACGGTTTATCATGTTCCCTGTGGCCTTTGCCGTGCTCGCAAGTACGATTATCGTGATTGAAATACAGGGCTTGCATCCGCGGACAAGTTTAGGTAGTAAGTAGCTGCAAATGGCGCCTTGGCGCGCGGCAGTGTCCTTGGAAGCCTAGCAGGATTTTTCAAAAGGAGAGCAACATGGGAGACCTTTTTCAAGGTGCGAATCTGATTCGTGTCATCGCGGGCGTTCTGGCGGTGATCGTTCTGGCGATCATCATCATCCGCCGGCGCAAGCAGAGCAACGAGTAACGAGCTGGCGCGGACCGCAGGAAGCCCGGCACCTCGTCCTCAGCTTCCACGTTGTGGCGCAAGTTTTTCGCAGCGTCAAATCAACGCCGCTATTTTTGTGCGCAGGCTTGTTGCGTTCGTCGCGGCCTACGTTCTGTAAGCGCGGACGCCAGTTGCTGTGACGCAAGCGTGGGCCGCGCGACACGCCAACGCGATGCGATCGCGCATCTTATATTGACTTTTCCGCACCACGGCTTTGCCGTCCGCAGTGTTCCCATTCAAACGGTGCCATCATCGAACATCGCGTTTTTGTAGTCATTCGGCGGCGCGCCGGCAATTTTTTCGGCCGAGCGCCACGGATTCGATGATGAGTCAAAATCTGACTGGGGGCCGGGATGAGGAGACTCGGAATCGCGCTTTGCGCGTTGTTGGTGCTGATCTTCACCGGCGGGCTCAATCCAGAGCCGCAGCATGAAGGCCTGCTATTACTTTCGCTGACGATTCTGCTTTATATGGCGGCTTTCTCGGCGACGAAGAAAAAGCAGAAGTCTTGAACCCGGGAGCCGCCGCGCATTTTGACCTCCGTGAGTGTTGCACTAAAATTCGTTCGGTATCCGATCCGCACAGTTGCTGCATTTTTGGGTTTCCATCGCAGGCGTGCGTGCTATGTTTTGCGGACCTGCACCGAGTGATTCCGGCGGAATTCGAGAAACGGCGCGGAGCGCGGTCGAAACAAATTTCGGCTCAGGAAGCAACCGTTGAGTCGCTCGCGACCTCTACTCGTGAGAAGTCGATTCAGGACGCTTGAAGATCATTCTCAAAGCTTGCGCGCACTCGTTCATGCTCATATCGGTTTCCAGTCGATGAAATCGTTCACCATAGGCGTCCTGCTGCTGCTGATTGGCGTTCCTTCCGCTCGTGCGCAGATCTCGCCGGGTCCGCTTTCAAAGGTTCATGATTCGCTCAGCGGTTCGACGCAGTGTGCCAGTTGTCACACCGTGGGTGCGGGCTCGGCAGTCTTAAAGTGCAAAGAATGCCACACAGAAATTGCTCAAGAGCTTACTCAAGGCCGCGGACTGCACTCCCGATTCCCCGAGAAAGAAAATTGCGCCAAGTGCCATTCCGAGCATAACGGCGCCGATTTTCCGCTGATTCATTGGGTTCCCTCGCTCAAGGGTTTCGATCACAGCCAGACCGGATACGCGCTTCAAGGCAAGCACGCTACAGTCGATTGCACCCAGTGCCATACGCCGGCACATATTCGCGCGCCCGACCGTGCACTGATCAAGATGAAAGACCTGCGCCAGACTTTCCTAGGACTCTCGCAGGAATGCACTACCTGCCACGAAGACGTTCATAAAGGCCAGCTCGGACAGAATTGCCTGCAATGCCACAATTTTGTGAACTGGAAAGAGGCAACGAAGATCGACCATTCGAAAACGAAGTTTCCGCTCACCGGTCTACACGCCCAAGTAGCTTGCGCCAAATGCCACGCCCCGGCGGCGCCAGGCGGCCCTCCACGATTCACCGGCATGCCGTTTGGCAAGTGCTCCGATTGCCATGCCGATCCGCATCACGGCACGTTCGCGCAATCCTGCGAATCCTGCCACACCACGAGCGGCTGGAAGAAAATTCCAGCGGCCGCGCAGTTCGATCACTCCAAGACACAGTTTCAGCTGCTCGGAAAGCACGCGCAGGTCGATTGCCTCGAATGTCATACCGGCGGAAATTTCAAGAAGCCGGTTGCCTTCGCCAAATGCGCCGACTGCCATACGCCCGATCCTCACAGCGGGCAATTCGCCGCGCGCAAGGACAACGGCGAATGTTCCGCGTGCCACACCGTTGACGGATGGAAGCCCGCACTATTCGATGCCAAGGCGCATGTAGGGACCTTGCCTATCCTCTCGAGGGGCGCCACTCATCGGTCGCCTGCGCGAAATGCCATGTTCCGGCGGGCGCGGACACGCGCTACAAAATCGCCTTCGCCAAATGCCTCGATTGCCACAGCGATATTCATCAAGGTCAGTTTGCCGCCGCGCCTTACAACCGTCAGTGCGAAGCCTGTCACACGGTTCGCGGCTTTCAGCCTTCGACCTACACGATAGTGCTGCACCAGAAGAGCCGCTTCCCACTGGCGGGTGCGCATCTCGCGGTTATGTGCTCGGAGTGCCACAAGGCGGATCCGGCGGGATACTCCGCTAAACTCGTGCCCTACCGATTCGAAGATCGCAGCTGTACGGGATGCCACACCGATCCGCACCATGGCGAATTCCGCGAGCAAATGGCCAAGATTCGCGCCGACGGTTCGGCGATGGGATGCGAGGCGTGCCACTCGGTGAAATCGTGGACGGATTTGCCGGGCTTCGATCACTCGAAGACTTCATTCCCGCTAGTGGGCGGCCACGCGAAACTGGAATGTGAGGAATGTCACAAACCCAGCGCGCCGGGAAACACTTTTTCTGAAGTTTCGTTCCGCTCCGCTCCAGTCGTGTGTTCCGGCTGCCACGACGATCCTCACGCCGGCCAGTTCGTGAAAGGCGGACAGCCGGAGCGTTGTGATGATTGTCACGATTCGCAGCATTGGAAGCCGTCGCACTTCGATCATGAAACGCAAAGCGATTTTTCTCTGAAGGGCGCGCACGTCAATGTGGAATGTGACCTCTGTCACACAGGCTCGCGAAATATTGGCGGCAAAAGAGTTGTCTTCTACAAACCAACATCAAGAACATGCGAAGGCTGCCATAACTGAAATCTGGTGGGGTTTTCTTCGAGTAATTGCGCCGTTCCAAATCTGCTGAGCGATTATTTTCTGCGACGAAAAATGTCATGCGCAGGCGACTGCGCATCACCGCTCAGGAATTTCTAAGAAAAATTCATCCTCATGACAAAAAATTCTGTGCAGAATACAACCCACTCTGCCGAGTTAAGAATCGAACTGTCTATCTTCACAGCGAGATTTTGAAAATTTGAAATCTCGCAGGACGAAAGCCAGAAAATGGTCTCCGGACTGCGGTCGGAATCTTCAGAGAAAGCGGCTAAACAGCCGGTACAGCCACTGGGCCGGGAATGCCCTGAACTGAAACTGACCTCTAGGCCAGTTTCAAGGCACCGGCGTATCACATAGTCTTTATTGGGGTTAATCGTCGCCAACCCAGCTTGTTCGATCAGTTCGCTGGAAGTGTCTCATGCGCCTGTTGACGCTGATTCGGCTGATGCTCTTAGTCCTGATCGTCGCGCCCGTGGGGCGGGTCTCCGCTCAGAATGGGTACGATAAGAAGAGCAGCCGAAATCCGCACGGCTCCCTGAATATTCCTTGTGAGAACTGTCACACGAATACGAGCTGGAAGCCCATCCGCGGCGTGCCGGAATTTGACCACAACCGGACTCACTACCCTCTGCGCGGCATGCACGAAAAAGTGGCCTGCAAGCTCTGCCACACGAATCTCGTTTTTTCCAGCATCAGCACGCGCTGCTCGGATTGCCATGCGGACATCCATCGCGGGCAATTCGGATCGAAATGCGAGGATTGTCACACGGTCAAGGGTTGGGAGAACCATACACAGCAGATCAAGCAGCATGACAATCGCTTTCCATTACTCGGAGCCCACGCCGCTGGCTGAATGCGTCGATTGCCACAAGAGCGAGGCCGTAGGCCAATTCACGGGGCTTTCGACCGCCTGCTTGAGTTGCCATACCGCCGATTTTCAAAATGCCACCGAGCCCGATCACAAATCGGGCTTTCCGACCACCTGCGAAGTTTGCCACAGCGCGGATACGTGGTTCGGCGCCAAGTTTGATCACTTGAAATTCACCGGCTTTGCGTTAACCGGCGCGCATGCCACTCTGGAATGTACGGCCTGCCACATCGGCGGAAAATTCAAAGGCACCCCTGCGGATTGTTACGGTTGCCATGCCAAAGATTTCGCGACCACGACTAATCCGAACCACGTGCAGGCCGCCTTCCCGCAGCAATGCCAGATTTGCCACACCACGACAAGCTGGCTCGGTGCAACGTTCGACCACAACCAGTACACGAAATTTCCGCTGACCGGCGCCCACGTGACCGTTCCCTGCAACTCCTGCCACGTGAATGGCCAGTACGCGGGCACCCCGACAGATTGCTATTCCTGCCACACGAAGGATTACAACGGAACGACGAATCCAAATCACGTCCAGGCGGGATTTCCGACAAGCTGTACGATGTGCCACAACACGACGAGCTGGGCGAACGCCACGTTCAATCACAACAACACGCCGTTTCCGCTCACTGGTGCGCACGTAAACGTCCCTTGCGCCACGTGCCATATCAACGGCAAATACGCCGGCACTCCGACGGACTGCTACTCTTGCCACACGAAGGATTACAGCGGAACCACGAATCCAAATCACGTGCAGGCGGGCTTTCCAACGGATTGCTCCATCTGCCACAGCACATCAACGTGGGCGAATGCAGTCTTCAACCATAACAACACCCCGTTCCCGCTCACCGGCGCGCATGTGAACGTGCCATGCGCCTCCTGCCACATCAACGGCAAATACGCCGGCACTCCGACCGATTGCTATTCCTGCCATACGAACGATTACAAGGGCACGACGAATCCGAATCACGTGGCGGCGGGCTTCCCGACGGATTGCTCGATTTGCCACAGCACATCAACCTGGGCAGGCGCCACGTTCAATCACAACAGCACGCCATTTCCTCTCACCGGTGCGCATGTCAATGTACCCTGCGCGAGCTGCCATATCGGCAACGTCTACGCCGGCACTCCCACGGATTGCTATTCTTGCCACAAGGCTGATTACACCGGAACCACGAATCCGAATCACGCTTCAGCAGGCTTCCCGACATCCTGCCAAACGTGCCATACGACCACGAGCTGGCAGGGCGCCACATTCAATCACACTTACTTCCCTACGAATCACGGGAACGCCAACGGAGTTTGTTCGACTTGCCATACGAATCCGAACGACTTTTCTGTTTTCACCTGCACCAATTGCCACACCAAATCGCAGACGGATCCGAAGCACTCGGGAGTCTCAGGCTACGTGTACAACAGCGTGAACTGTTACCAGTGCCATAAGAACGGTGGTGGCGGCGGATGATGTGGGATCGCAGGCTTATCTTTTCTGTAGCTATCTTGCTAGGCGCGTGCCTCCCCGCCCGTGTGTGGGCGCAGGACGTACTTGAAAGGACCATCTTTCGTATCAAGTACGTAGCCGAGGGCGCTATCTATTTGGAGGGTGGCCGGGCGGCGGGACTCAAAGAAGGACAAGAGTTAATCGTCGAACATTTCGTAGCTCCGGCGGCCCCGGTTCCGAATGCGCCGAATCCTCCCGCACCTTCCGGAATCATCGCTACATTGCGGGTACTTTCGCTCACTGCGTCGTCTGCAGTTTGTGAAGTCGTTTCTTCGACCGAGCCCGTTCAAGTGGGCGATATGGCGCGATTCACCGCCGAGACAGTGCAAGGCGAGCGCGATCAGCAACAGCGTCAACGGCTTGTCGGCGGTCGCGAGTTTCCCCAGATTATTACTTTCAGCGGTGCCGATCCCATCATCGAAGAGGCGCGCGCCGCGGTTCCCCGGCCGCCCTCGCCGGAAATCAACCGCATGCGCGGCCGCATCGGCTTTGAATACAGCTCCATTCTTTCCCACAACAATCCCGCGAGCCGCAGTTCGGAGGTCGGCGCGGTCGCGCGCTTCGAGATGACCCGGATTTTTGGCACCTATTGGAATTTCAACGGCTTCTGGCGCGGCCGTTTTTCCACTCTCTCCGGTCCTGCGGCTCCCGCCACCGTGAGCGATTTGATCAATCGCACCTACACACTCAGCCTTCAATACAACAATCCCTCATCGCCGCTGGTGGCCGGCGGTGGCCGCCTCTATTTGCCCTGGGCCACCAGTCTAGACGTGATGGATGGCGGCTACGTCGGCCGTCGAGTCGGTGAGCACGTTACGCTGGGTGTATTCGGCGGCACCACTCCCGACCCAACTTCGTACGACTACAATCCGAGCGGAAAACTCGCTGGAACATTTATCAATTTTTCCGGGGGCTCGTGGGAGACCACGCGCTATTCGACCACATTCGGATTGGCTCTCAGCGCAATTCACTGGCACGCCAATCGCCAATTCTTCTTCTCCGAAACTTCGATCTCATTTGCGAATAAGTTTTCGATTTATGACGCGATGGAAGTCGACGCCACTCACGTCGCCGTAACGGACCCGACGACGACGCCTCCGACCACCGCCAGCACCGGCGGACTGAATCGCAGCTACTTCACGGTTCGCTATCAGGCTAGCCCCCGAGTAGAGCTCAACGTGACCGATACCTATTTCCGCGATTTTCCGACTTTCGATCCGCAACTTATCGGTACGGGTTTGCTCGACCGCTACCTCTTTCAGGGATTGAGTGGTGGCGCGCGCGTGAACGTGACCAAGGGAATCAGCCTATATTCCGATATCGGCAAAAGCTCGCGCAGCGGCGACTCCAAGAATTCCTGGAATCAACTGTACGGCGTGACTTTCAATGAGATCTGGAAGACGGGAATCCGCGCCGACCTGAGATATTCGAAATTCAACAGTTCATTCGGGAGCGGAGACTATAAGGCCATTTCGCTGTCTCGTTCGTTCAGGGAAACTCTACAATGGCAGTTACAAGCGGGCTTTCAGAATTTCAATTCGACTCTGACCACCACCTCGCAGACCCACTTTGTTACGTCTTATCTGGATTGGTCGCCTGGGAAGAAGATGTTCTTCGAAGCCGGCTACACGTGGCAGCGCGGCGGCACCATGAACTACGACCAGTTTCAATTCATGATCGGAAAGAGATTCTAAGATGGCGCGCGAGACGAATGCTGACAGCCGACGAGAGTTCTTGAATGGTCTTGCGGCTACCATAAGTCAATTTGCCGTCCTGGCCGTATTGTGCCTCTTAATCCCGAGCGCTTCACAAGCACAGGGCGGCGGCGCCATTCCAGAAGTGGTGCCGAAGACACGCGCGGTCGTGGCTCAATTCGTCGAAGAGTTCGCCCAGATACGCTATGAAGAGGATCTATCGCAACAAAAGCTGAAAGATGACGGCAAGGTCGCCTACAAACAGGAAATGGTCTTCGATTCGATCATCCGCATGCGCTATGACGACGAGGGCAAGCTACGCGTCGATGAGCAGCGAATCATGGAAAAAACACCGGTGCATGTTGAAAAGCGGCCGCTGCTCAACACCTACGGCTTCTCTTCGCTCGCGATGATCTTTCATCCCTACTACGAATCGAGCTTCCGCTTTACGCGTCTGGAGAACGATAGTCTGCAGGGCCAGAGCTTAGCGCGTGTCGGCTTCGAGCATCTTCCAGGCACTCCCACTCCGCTGCTTTACCAGATGATTGGCGCAGACAAGCCAATGGAACTCAAAGGCACCGCTTGGATCGACCCCGGAACCGGCGAGATTCACCGCATCGAAGCGGAATTCGCATTCGACCCAAAAGACAGAGATATGCCGGTGAAAGCGGTCCGCGCGGAGGTGGTGTACGGCCCGGTCGTACTGCGCGATGAAAAGACGCCGCGCTTGCTCCCGGTCTCGGCAACCATCGATCTCGAGACGCCGCGCCAGCACTGGCGCAACGTTCACCGTTTTGTGGATTACCGGAAATATCGCGTGTACACGAGTTTGCCAGGAGTCGCTGTTCAATGACGACCAACACCATAATTCGAACGCTCGCAGCGCCGCAGGAAAATCCCGAGCGCGGTCACCATCTGCGGCTCGCCGCCGCTTGGGCCGTCGCCGTTGCGTTTTCGCTGGCCGTGGCGGTCTACGGTTTTGACTATTACACGCTCAGCGCCGCCGAACGGCCGCTTTCCGCGAAGCACGCGCTTCTGCGTCCCAGCGGCGCTATCGGCATCAAGCTTGGAATTCTCGGCGTCTGCCTCTTCTTCCTGATTTATCTGTACTATTTCCGCAAGCGATTTGGATGGCTCGGCAGCTTCGGCGCCACGAAGCACTGGCTCGATTTTCATATCGTCCTCGGCGTAACGGCTCCGATCATCATTGCATTTCACGCCGCCTTCAAATTCCGCGGCATCGCCGGAATGGCGTTCTGGATCATGGTGGCCGTGGCATTGAGCGGCATTGTGGGCCGCTATCTCTACGCGCAGATCCCGCGGCACTTGAACGCCGCAGAACTCACCTGGAACGAATTGCAGGACGAACAATTGGCACTCACTCACCAAATGGCAACGCAAAAGCTCTTCACTCCCGGCAAGCTCGTCGCGGCATTTCACATTCCCGATGTTGAGATGGTAAAACACAAATCCGCCATCGGCGCGCTGTTGTGGATGTTCCTTCTTGACTTGGCGCGCCCGTTTCGCGTCGCTGCGCTCCGCCGTCAGGTGCTCGGCTTCGGCGGAATCCTGCTGAGCCTCGGCGGCATTCTGTCCAGCCGCAACATCGAACTCGAGCGCGTCGTTCGGACCGTACGCCATCAGGCCTCGCTTTCGAAGCGCATGGTGTTTCTCTCTCGCGCACAACAAGTGTTCCAGCTCTGGCACGTCGTGCACCGCCCGTTCAGTTACGCTTTCGTAGTTCTAGCGCTCTTGCACATTGCCACCGCAATGTTGCTCGGCTATCTCTAGAGTGATGATGAACGCGACAAAAACAAGTTGCGCATCGCTCGCCGCTGTCGTGGGCCTTCTACTCTTCTTCGCCATGGGATGCGGAAGTTCGCCGAGCCCCGCAGCTTCGACCGGAAATCCCGCTGCCAACGCGGGCTCATTCGATACTTCGCCTGCGAACCAGGCCACTGCAGCCCCAACGAATGATAACGACGCCATCGCCGCCGCCATTCGCACTCACCTCACGAGCAACAACTCCATCAACATGGCGGCGATGGAAATGACCGTCACGCAGGTCAACATCAACGGAGATCAGGCCCAAGCCGACGCAGAGTTCCGCTTGAAGCAGGGCGGGACGTCGATGGAAATGACTTATTTTCTCCAGCGCCATCCGCGAGGCTGGATCGTCTCGCGAAGCCAACCCTCCGGGGGCCAGTTCGCTCATCCTCCGATGGACAAGACCCATTCCGGGCTAGGCGGCGCGCCAGCGCACCCCAAGATCGAAGATTTCTTTCAAACCGCGCCTCCGGCCGCAGGCGATTCGAGCGCCCCCGCTCAACCCGCACGTGATACCGACTCCAAGAAGCCACACTAAATATGGATTCATTCTTTGCCTTCGTGATCGCCGCGATCGTTCTATCGTTCTTCGTCTTTCGTTATTCGAAGGACCAAAAGAAGCAGCATGATCGCGCCCGCGAGGCCGCCGAAAAAGGCAAGCTGCGCTCCGAAGGTCCGCAAGCCCAGCATCCGCATATCGACGCGACGTATTGCATCGGCTGCGGCGCTTGCACTTCCGTTTGCCCGGAGGGCGATGTCCTCGCCATGTTGGGCGGCAAGGCCGTCATCGTGAATGGCTACAAATGCATCGGGCACAGTCTCTGCGCCGAAGTTTGCCCCGTCGGCGCCATCACTATGGTCATGGCCACTCCGAGCATCGGCGCCGATATGGCCACGCTCAACTCCGAGCACGAAACTACGATTCCAAACCTGTTCATCGCCGGAGAATTAGGCGGCCTCGCTCTCATCAAAAATGCTATTTCGCAAGGCCGCAATTGCGTGGACACGATCGCTCACAGATTAGCCGGGAACCATGCAGTGCCTGCTCCCGATGCTTTCGATCTCTTGATCGTAGGCGCAGGCCCGGCCGGAATCAGTGCCTCGTTGCGCGCAATCGAAAAGAAGCTGAAGTACCTCACGGTTGATGAGGGCGAGATTGGCGGCACCGTTGCGAAGTATCCCCGCCAGAAGTTGGTGATGACCAGCCCCGTCGAATTTCCAATGTACGGAAAATTCAAAAAGACGGAGCTTTCCAAGGAAGAACTGATTGAGTTCTGGCACAAGGTGCTGGTACGCGTAGATTTCAACTTCCGCAAAGGTGAGAAAGTCGAAGATATCAAGCGCGCCGGAGACGGAATATTCACCGTCACCACCTCCAAGACGCAGTATCAGTCGCGCTCTGTAGTGCTGGCTCTGGGCCGAACCGGCAGCCCGCGAAAGCTCGGCGTAAAAGGAGAAGAGCTGCCGAAAGTGATGTACCGCCTGATCGAAGCCGATCATTACATCAACAAAAAGGTCCTAATCGTAGGCGGCGGCGACAGCGCCGTCGAGGCCGCCATGGGCTTGGCGCATCAGATCGGAAACACAGTGACGCTCTCCTACCGCAAAGACGCCTTCAGCCGCATCAAGGAACGCAATTCGCAACGCATCGCAGATTGCATGCGCTCCGGAAAAGTGAACGTGATCTTCAACTCGATCCCCGTCGAGTTCAAGCCCGCCTCCGTCATCCTGGACATCAGCGGCAAGCAACAGGAAATTCTCAATGACTACGTCTGGATCTTCGCCGGCGGCGAGCCTCCCAACGCTTTCCTGAAAAAAATCGGCGTAGGTTTCGGCGCCCGCGACATGACCGCCTTAGGAAGCGAGGAAGCAAAACTCGCCGCCACCCTAAGAAATTAATTTGGATTGTTCTCGGCGGGCACAACCAGCCGGCTAATCTCACTCGATCCAAGGAAAATGACGAAGAAATGCTTCATCCGTATGCGCCGCAACCGCTTGATTTGTACCACCTGGTCCTGAACATTTGAGCGCTCGAAAATCATGTGACGCGGCTGAAAAACTCGCTTCTGTTTTGGGCTTCTTGGACCCAGATGGACCCACGGCAGAAGTTAAAGGGACGATGATTCAATGAGACTGCTGGTAGGCGCGGTGGGGATCGAATTGTCAATTGACTTGAATAAGTCCCACGCTTTCACGGTGCTACCCGCCGCCAACCAAATGAATTGGAGCTAAATGGAGCTAAGTGCGAAGCGCGCGCGTCTCCGCGGGACCGACCTCTGGTTCCTGAGTTCAGCGAAAATTGGCTAGCTTGTTAGTTCGCTTTGCTTGCTGTTCCGGCGTGTTACCTGATTTCCCTGCTGCTCGGCTCGTATTGTTCCGAAATCCTCGGCGCCACTGTAAACGGAGGCTAGATTCTCCTCCGCGACGGGATCAGCAAGAAATGGATTACAGCTCTTCTACCCAGAGTTGAGTTGAATAGTCCAGGAAGCGTGCCGAAAACCCTTAGAGGGGTTGTAGCATGCCTCAATTGCCCATTCTAGAAGAGGTTTCTGACTTGCGACGCCGAGCTTCAGAACGAAATCATTTCGGCTCATTTGTCTGAAGTGAAGTACTAGGAAACCAGATATCCGGTAAGGCGACTATACGTCCAAGTGCTCGCGAGCCTGGCTGCGCGGCCTACACGCGATACTTTCCGACCAGGCGACTAATCGTCTAAAATCCCGACTTTCGCTCCCACTCCCGGCAAACTTACCTGCTGCGGATCATTCTCTTCTCTCGCGTGCTGTGGCCCGCGCCGTTCACACCTGAATGAGGCCCCGACCTTCGCTCTGCGATGAGTCTCGTCCGCAGTTGCAGGAACAACGATTCCTACTCGGCTGTGGGAGAACAAACTGGTTCGGCAGTAATCGGTTGCGGGTTGGGGAAATAATGCCGTTGAAAGTAGAAGGCCACATTAACCAGCGCGACCATCGCGGGCACCTCTACCAGCGGTCCGATGACAGCCGCAAATGCAGCTCCGGAGTTAATGCCAAATACCGAGACTGCAACGGCGATCGCCAGTTCAAAATTGTTAGAGGCGGCGGTAAATGCCAGCGTTGTCGTTTTGGAATAGTCCGCACCGAGCTTTTTACCCATGTAAAAGGAGACCAAAAACATCAGCACGAAGTAAATCAATAGCGGCACGGCGATGCGCAGGACATCCAGCGGCAGGCGAACAATGTACCCACCCTTCAGAGAGAACATCACGACAATCGTGAACAGCAGCGCGATCAGGGTCAGCGGGCTTACGCGGGGGACGAAATTCCGATTGTACCAATCGTGCCCTTTGGAGC
The DNA here is from genome assembly GCA_963753745.1 of uncultured Acidobacteriota bacterium. GTDB lineage: Bacteria > Acidobacteriota > Terriglobia > Acidiferrales > UBA7541 > Acidiferrum. The sequence continues at coordinate 2,437 of CAVWDX010000029.1, read as the reverse complement.
GAACCAGTGCGGTACGAGTCAGAAATCCGGCCAGAAACGGAATTCCCAGGTAAATAAAGACACTCTTTGCAATCTCTGCGATGGACACATTGACGACCGTGCTCCGAAGGCCGAGCTTGGCGGGGAGGACCGTAATGAAGACCCACGCGTAGAGGGAGTAGAAGAAGACCTGGAAAAGAGAATTGAAGGCCACGAGGCCAGCCGCATATTCCGTATCACCTCGGGCCAATTCGTTCCAAACAATTACCATAGCGATGCAACGTGCGAGACCGATCATGATCAGCCCCGCCATGTATTCCGGGTAACCGCGCAGGAATACGATCGCCAGAACAAACATCAAAATCGGTCCCACTACCCAGTTCTGTACGAGTGAAAGGCCGAGCACTCGCTTGTCGCGAAAGACCTCATGCAGGTTTTCGTATCGCACCTTCGTGAAAGGTGGATACATCATCAAAATCAATCCCGCCGCAATCGGAATGGAAGTAGTACCGATGTTGAAGCGATTCAGAAAGGGTACAACTCCGGGAACAAGCCATCCCAGTACTACGCCCGCGACCATAGCTGCAAAGATCCACGCGGTCAGATAGCGGTCCAGAAAGCTGAGACGGCCAGTCGCCTTCATCTTTAAACCCCTACATACCCACGCGAAACGTCTCGAACAGAATCTCTTTATGGGCTACTTCGTCGCGAAGCACGCATTCATTCGCGTGCAGCGATATCATTGATGGCCGATGCGGTCGATTTCCTTCTTAATTGCCAACTTGTCGAGGCTCGCCAGGGGCAAACACAACAACAAGCTGATCCTGCGATCGAGGATCATGAAAGCCTCTCGGAATGCCTTCTCTATCTGTTCGGGGGTGCCCACCACTGCGGCCGGATCAGGCACGCCCCAATGGGCGGTCATCGGCTGACCGGGCCAAATGGGGCAAACTTCCTTTGCCGCGTTATCGCAGACTGTGAATACAAAATCGAGTTCCGGTGCACCGGGCGCAGCGAATTCATCCCAATTTTTGCTGCGTGCACCGTCCGTAGGCAAATGGGCGAGTTCAAGTTGTTTTATTGCTTGGGGGTGAACACGGCCCGTGGCATGACTTCCCGCGCTATATGCAGTGAAGTGTGGTCGCCCCTTACGGTTCATGATTGCCTCGGCCATGATGGAGCGCGCCGAATTGCCCGTGCAGAGGAATAAAACGTTGTAATGTCCTTTCATACTCTATCGCCTAGCTGCAGCAGGTCGGTCCGCAACATGACTTCGTTCCGGCGCCTGCGGGCTTGGCCGCCCGGACAAACGCACTCATGAACTTGCCGTCCACGTCTGGTGCAATCGCGTCCACATCGATGCCTGCGGCCGAAAGAAACTCACGTGCATCTTCAGCGCGATAGACCCGTGTCGGCTCGATGTCAATTTGCTCAAAACCTGCAGCGGAGAGTTTCTTGCGATATTCGTCATCTCCGAGCGCTCCCGCCACGCAGCCGACCCACAGAAGCACGCTCTGGCGAATTTCTGGAGTGACTTCGCCTTGGGTCACAACATCGGAAACCGCGAAGCGCCCGCCCGGCTTCAGCACACGAAACGCTTCTCGCAGCACGCGATCCTTGTCCGCGGAAAGGTTGATCACGCAATTCGAGATAATCACGTCTACCGAGTTGTCCGGTAGAGGAATATGTTCGATCTCGCCCTTCAGGAACTCGACATTCTCAGCGCCCGCTTTGCGCTTGTTCTCGTTGGCGAGCGCGAGCATTTCGTCGGTCATGTCGAGACCGTAGGCTTTGCCGGTTGGCCCAACTCGCTTCGCCGAGAGCAGCACATCGATGCCGCCACCCGAGCCCAGATCGAGAACCACTTCCCCGGCTTTCAATTTCGCCAATGCCGTTGGATTTCCGCATCCTAGCGAGGCGAGCATGGCCTCCTCAGGGACTTGTCCCGTTTGGGATGAGTCGTACAGATTAGAAGTGATCGGGTCGCAACCCGAGACGCTTCCGCAGTCGCCCCGCAGCAACTGCTTCCACCACTCTTCACTCGCAAAGCTGCCTGACCATACTTTTCTTTGACCACGTTCTTTATGTCGGCGCTGCTCATGGCGGTCCCTCTCCTATTTACAAAGCTGGACGATATCTTGTGGTTTCACTGCCTTGTTTCGAGTGCAGCACTCGGCGTATAGGAATTGCAGCAACTCCTGGAGTGCTTCCGCGTTGGCCGTGTACCGCAAAAAGGTGCTTTCACGGCGCACGTTTACAAGCTCTTCATTTTTCAGTTTCTCTAAGTGGAACGAAAGCGTGGAGTCTGGAATGTTCAGCTCTGATTGGATATCGCCCACGACCAAGCCGTCAGGATGCGCGGATAACAGCAATCGCATGATTCGAAGTCGTGGCTCGGTTCCCAGGGCAGAAAGCATGTCGGCGTACTTCGCCACATGCTCCGTACTTTTCCTGCTTG
>CAVWDX010000028.1:0-110099 GCA_963753745.1 uncultured Acidobacteriota bacterium | reverse complement strand
GGATTCCTGGTATTCGCCGAAGACGCGGCGGAGGGTGTCGGAGATTTCGCCGACGGTGGCGTAGGATTCGACGGCGGCGAGGATGGCGGGGAGGAGATTCTCGGTGCTGATGGCGCGGCGGCGGAGTTCGACGAGAGCGGATTGCGTTTTGGCGGAGTCGCGCTTGGCGCGGAGGGCGTGGAGGCGGGCGATTTGGGAGCGCTCGATTTCGGGTTCGATGCGCAACGTGGGGATAGTGCGATCTTCTTCGGCAATGAAATCATTCACACCGACAATGATTTGGTCTTTGGATTCGACGGCGCGCTGAAAATCGTAGGCGGCTTTTTGGATTTCGCCTTGGACGAAGCCGGATTCGATGGCGTGCAACATTCCGCCCATGGCGTCAATCTTCGAGATGTATTCGATCGGCGCCCTTCTCGATTTCGTTGGTGAGGTGTTCGATGGCGTAGGAGCCGGCGACCGGGTCGATGGTGTTGGTGACGCCGGTTTCGTGGGCGATAACTTGTTGCGTGCGGAGAGCGATCAGCGCGGCGTCCTCGGTGGGAAGGGCGAGGGCTTCGTCCATGGAATTGGTGTGAAGAGATTGGCAGCCGCCGAGGACGGCAGCGAGAGCCTGAATGGCAACGCGGACGATATTGTTTTCGGGCTGTTGGGCGGTGAGGGAAGAGCCGGCGGTTTGTGCGTGAAAGCGGAGGAGAAGCGAGCGAGCGTCTTTGGCGCCGAAACGCTCACGCATGATTTTGGCCCAGAGGCGGCGGGCGGCGCGGTACTTGGCGATTTCTTCGAGGAGGTCGCTGTGGGCATTGAAGAAGAAGGAAAGCTGCGGAGCGAATTCATCCACGCCGAGGCCAGCGTCTAGGGCGGCTTGGACGTAGGCGATGCCGTCGGCTAGGGTAAAGGCGACTTCCTGGATGGCGGTCGAGCCGGCTTCGCGAATGTGGTAGCCGGAGATGGAAATGGTGTTCCACTTGGGGAGATTGTCGCGGCACCAGGCGAAAATATCGGTGACGATGCGCATCGCGGGGCGAACGGGATAGATGTAAGTGCCGCGAGCGATATATTCCTTGAGGATGTCGTTTTGGACGGTGCCGGAAAGTTTCGCGAGGCTGGCGCCCTGTTTTTTTGCGACGGCGACGTAGAGGCAGAGAAGGATGGCGGCGGTGGAGTTGATAGTCATGGAGGTGGAGACATTTTCGAGCGGGATGCCGTCGAAAAGAGTTTCCATGTCTTCGAGAGAATCGATGGCGACGCCGACCTTGCCGACTTCGCCGAGGGCGAGGGGATGGTCGGAGTCCATGCCGATTTGCGTGGGTAGATCGAACGCGACGGAGAGGCCGGCCTGGCCTTTGCTGAGGAGATAGCGATAGCGCTGGTTGGATTCGATGGCGCTGCCGAACCCGGCGTACTGGCGCATGGTCCAGAAGCGGCCGCGGTACATGGTGGGATAGATGCCGCGGGTGTAGGGGAATTCGCCAGGGTAGCCGATCGAGGATTCTGGATCGGAGCTGGGGAGATCGTCTTGGGTGTAGAGGCGGTCGATGGGAAGACCGGAAAGAGTTGTGAAGTGCTCTTTGCGTGCGGCAGTGGGCTTGGATTTTGTGTCAGACATTTTCGCAGTCAGTATTTTTATCCAATCATGAACAAGCAAATCAGGAACGGGCACGGCATGCCGTGCCCCCACCATCACAATCTGCGGGCGCGGCGGAACGAGGTTACCGCGAAAAAAAAGAACAAGAGTGCGACAGCGACGGCTGTGCCGATAAGCCAGTGGGCTACGTCGCGAGTCCAAGAACGCAGAGCAAGATTGAGCCAGGCGAGCCCGAGAACCGCAAAGAGAGCGCCGGCAACCTCGAGAAATAGCTGGCGAAGCGCGCGCCAAAAGCGCTGGAACCCTCCCTGGCGAGGCGCTGTTGCCGGTGCAGTGGCGGCCGAAGACATGAATGCATCTTAGCGTGATTCGTGAAGTTAAGGGAGGGAGGGTAGGGAGGGACCGGAGACTGGTGCGAATCTCGCCCGGGGCCACGCACCGGGTGGCGGGAAGACAGCCATTTGACCTGGACAAAGGGGCTGTGAACCTATTGGAGACAACCGGAAAGGAGGCGGCTTGTATCCTAAGAAATGCAAGCCTAGAATGACAAATGAAGTGAGGGAGAGCCACCCTTGCAACTCGACGATCACTTGAAAAACCTGCTTCGTGAATTGGGACACGCAATCAACGACACGGTGTCCGACTCCGACCGGATTACCGGCGCGATTGCCGGGGTGCGCGCACACGGCTACGATATCGTGCTGAAGCTGGACGCGACGATCGGGCTGGCAAAGCGCGACGCCGCGGCCGCAGAAGCCGCGAAGCTCACGACGCAGGACCGGCGCTTTCTGGAATCCTTGCGGATTCAGGTCGACCAGGAATCTTTCGATCAAATTCCGGACAAGAAGCCGGCGGCGCGGTTGACGATGACGCCGCAAGATGTGCGGTTTCTGAAGTCGCTGCGAATTGCAACGGACGATATCGAATGAAAGCAATGGCAAAAATCGGAGGAGTGGGTCTCGGGGCGCTGGTGATGGCGGGGCTTTGCAGCGCGCCTGCGCGGGCGCAATCTCCCGCGACCGTGGCGCCTATCGTGGTGGATACAGCGGTGCCCATTATCTTGAATACGCTCAAGCCGAAATCGAAGACCGCGGGACTCGGCAAGTTTGAAGGTTACGTGATGAACGCGAACGTCGCGCAAATCACCGTGCGCGCGAAGGGCAACGACATGTCCCTCGAGAGCTTCGCACTGTCCCAACAAGTTGCGGCGAAAATGCAGACGATCATCGACAAGGGCGGCTATCAGTACGGGGACAAAGTCACCGTATATTACGACCCGACAACGAAGAAAGCCCTGAAGATCAAAGGCAAACCCTCGAAGCCGCTTTGATTTGCGGAGCAGCATTATGCTTCGCCTGCCCGCCGTTTCCGGCCGATTCTATCCTTCCAATCCCGCGGAATTAAACGCGCTCATCCTACAATTCACCAGCACTGACAAGCACGCGAAACAAGCGCGCGTAAAGGCGTGCCTGGTACCGCATGCGGGGTATGTTTATTCAGGGCAGGTGGCGGGCGCGGTGTATGCGCGAATTGCCCTTCCCAAGAAAATTCTGATTCTCGGTGTGCGGCATTACCCGAGAGGAGAAAACGCCGCGATTCTATCGAGCGGGGCGTGGCGGACGCCGCTCGGCGATGCGCCGATTGATGAGCCGCTGGCGGGAGCTTTGCGCGCTGCTTGCCCGTTGCTGCGCGAAGACAGCGCGGCGCATAGCGCTGAGCACTCGCTGGAGGTGCAAATTCCATTCTTGCAGGTTCTGCAGCCAGGATTCACGTTCGCGCCCATCGCGCTCGGGACGGTACGCTTCGAGGATCTGGTGACCGTGGGCGAAGCGATTGGACGCGTGCTTGCGGCTTCCAGCGAGGAGATACTGCTGCTGACGACTTCGGACTTGAATCATTACGAGGACGATGCAACGACACGCGTAAAGGATGGTAAAGCGATCGAGCGAATTTTGGCTCTAGATGCGCGCGGGCTATACGACACCTGCCGGAAGGAGGCGATTTCCATGTGCGGACTTGGGCCGACCGTGGCGATGCTCACTGCGCTGAAAGGATTGGGGGGAGCGCAAGCGGAACTGGCATGCTACGCGACTTCTGGAGATATTTCCGGAGATTTCAGCGCGGTCGTGGGATATGCGGGAATGCTTTTTTCCTGACAGCATCGGAAACGCAAATGCCGCGGGATTCTTCTGCAAACGAAAAACGGCGCCAAATCGCGGAGCCGTTTTTCCTATCCAGAGACCAAGAATAGGGATCAAGAAAAAGGATAGCTTCAGTGCGGACGCCCGCCGCCTCCACCCGAGGGAGCCGAGACGTGCGGCGCCGGCGCGGAAGGAGCAGAAGACCCGCGCGAGAATCCTCCTCCGCCTGAGTTCGCGGTGCCGCCTCCCCGATCGCCGCCGCCGAAGGACGAACGAGGCGCCGGAGGCGGTGACATGGAACGTGAGGGTGGAGTTGTAGCGCGCGCTGAAAATGGACCAGCGGGAACGCGCGTCCCTGATCCTCTTGGCGAGTTATTTCTTTCCTCTGCTATGACGTGATCGCTTCTCAATCCGCGGGGCTCATTCTTTCCGGCGACCGCTTCCGTGCCTTCGCGCAGGGAGGGCGGAGCGGCATTTGCGTTAACGAAGCGGTGCTCGCGGGGATCGTAGACGATGGAAGAGCCGTGGCCGGAGGGAACGATGCGCGTCCCACTGCTCCCGGCAAAGATTGAGCGCGAGGTGCGCTCAGGCGCACTGGTGGCGACGAGGCCACTCCTCAACGCATCGCGCGGCGGGGATTTTAGTGTCTCCCATTTTTGGACGCCGCCTGCCGACATGAGCGGTTGCGTCAGAGTCTTACCGGCCTCAAGCGAAAAGACGCCATGCTCCAAATTCAAAGGAGGCTTGCCGGCTTTGTCGAGCGGGTTCATCGGTACGATACCAAGTTTGCCGTTTTGGCGAACAAAGACGGCAGTAGACGCTCGATAGAGAGGATGAGGCGGATGGACGATGGGATGAGGCCGCCTTCTCGGGTAAACCTCCGTAACCTCCGTATCCGTAATAGGCGGGCGGCGAATAAAACCACCCGCCACACGAAGCATCGAAGAGCCAGCCGCCATAGTGATAAGGAGCCCAGCCCCAGGGCTGGAAACTCGCAAAAGTCCAACCGAATCCAGGATCCCACAACCATTGCCCGGAAGTGAACGGTGACCACCCGAGGCCCACGCCGAACGGCTGCCAGCCATATCCATAAGATCCGCAGGAAAACCAAGAGCCGTAGGTGTAAAGATCGGCGAAGCCTGGCGCGTAATAGGGAGTGTTCGTGTACTGAAGAGAAGCATTGGTCGCCGCGGAAACGGTATCAATGCGGCCGGAAACCCAGCGATCAAAGCCATCGCCGGCGGGAAGCTGGCCGATGCTTACGGAATCCTCGCCCGCTTTCATGGAAAGCGACTGCCCCTTGCTGAGCGGAGTCGTATCTTTCTGGTGCAGGACGGAAGCATGGCCGGTCAGAACAGCGACATTGCTGCCGTCGTCAAAATTGTTGACGCGGAAGGAGCCTTTCCCGCCGGGCACCACGGTGAAATCGCCTCCGGTGACGCTAAAGTATTCCCCATTTACGGGGTTCACATAAAAGGAAGCAGAGCCCTGGCGGAGGACCAAGCGCGTGGTGCGGGCGCCATCCTCGAGAGAAAGATCGTAAAACTCGAGAACTGTGTTTTCGTTGAGAAAGGCCATGGCGCCATTCTCAAATTCGACTTCGGCACGGCCATTGTCCGTGGCAAGAACGTAGCCTTGGCGGACCGGCAGATTTGCCTCGGCCTTCTCCCAGACAGCCTTTTGATCCGCGAGCGGGTCTCCCTTGGCTTCGCGGGTAAAGCGCACGTCACCCTGAACGAGGCTGAGGCGAATGATCCGGGCGTGGCTGGAGCCGGCGAATGCCGGATGGGTACCGACGAAAAGAACGAAGAAAAAGGAGAAGGAAAGGATCGAACGAAACAAGGTGCGGGAAATCATGTGTCACCCCCATCGGGGACGCTGGCCGAACTGCTATCTCATTAGACGGACGGCAGGCAAGACAGGTTGCGCCCTTGTGACTCTGTGGCAATGGTCTCGCGGGGTGTGGTCCGCGTCAAGTGATGACTAGAAACGGTGCGAAACCAGAGGACTCGGGCAGAAGCGGCGTAACGACAGGCGATTAGATTCATCAAAAACATTTGTGCACTCGCTTGTTGACACAGAGAAGATGAATCGCTAGTTTCCAAATGAGCGAATCTCCGCCAGTTTTCACGGCGTGTCCGGAGAGCATCGGCGAGCTGCAAGGAACTATTCACTCGAAAGGCTGTTGCTTACGGAAGAGAAGTCCCGAAGTCTGATCATCTGGGGGGTGTAATCATGCGGAGTATTTATAGAGCATTTGCAGGGGTGTTGTTGCTCGCAGCTCTGCTGGCGGGCGGGAAAGCCTATGGACAAGGCGGCGCGACCGGCGCCATCAGCGGAGTGGTTGTGGATAGCAGCGGCGGGTCCATTGCCGCTGCGGAAGTGCAAATTATCGATTCGCGCACGGCATCGGTAGTGCGCAAGCTGGAAACGAATACGGATGGAATTTTCGTCGCCACGCTGTTGCCGCCGGGAAATTACACAGTCATTGTCGATAAAAGCGGCTTTGCGGAAGCGAAAGCCACGGACCTCGAAGTGCGAGTCACCGAAACGACGCGCGTCACGATGACGCTGAAGCCGGGGACGGTAACGGAAAAAGTGGAGATTTCAGCGCAAGTGACGACGGTCGAAACGAGCAACGCCACGACCGGCCAGTCTCTCGGGACGGCGACGGTACGCGAGCTTCCGCTGGCGACACAGAACTATCAGCAGCTTCTTACGCTTTCGAGCGGCGCGCAAAGCGAGCTGAACGCGGCTGCACAGCTTGGACGCGGCAGCGTGAAGCTGTTTGTGAATGGACAGCGCGAGGATAACAATAACTTTTTGATCGAAGGAATCAGCGCGACGGACTACAACGTTGCGCAAGCCACGTACGTTCCTTTGCCTAACCCGGACGTTATCCAGGAGTTCAAGGTCCAGACGTCGCTGTATGACGCCAGCCAGGGCCGCGACGGCGGGGGAAACGTCAACGCGATTCTGAAATCCGGCACGAGAGAGTTTCACGGGGACGCCTATGAGTTTTTCCGCAACGACGCTTTGAATGCCAACGATTTCTTCCTGAATCGGGATGGCCAGGCTCGTCCCGTAGTACGGCAGAACATCTTTGGGGGAAGTCTCGGGGGACCGGTGGTCAAAGAGAAACTAGGCTACTTTTTCTTGAATTATCAAGGGACGAGGCAGCGCAGCGGCGATTCGCCGGGAACAATCATCAGCACGAATATTCCGTTGCTGCCAGCGGTCCGATCGGTTGCCAACCTGGAAAGCGCCTTTAACTTGCCGAGCATCGACCCGGTCCTCGCGAATGCCGGCGGCACGGGACTGTTGCAACTAGCGGACAACACGGGACAGTTCGGAGCGAAGACGGGATTCCTCATTCCCTCCGGGCAAGTGGCAGCGAATTGCACGGTGGGGTGCACGCCGGGGCTTACCAACGGGAACGTGAACACGGGAGCGTTCACGATCAGCAAGCCCGGCACTTATAACGACGACCAGTTTACGTCCAACTGGGACCGCGAATTCCGCAACGGCCAGGACAAGATCTCCGCACGCTTTTTCTTCTCCGATTCGGAGAGCGTGCTTCCTTTCGGCGGCGGCGACCTGCAGGAATCGCTGGGCAGCACGCTGGCAAGCAGCATCAGTTCCGCGTCCTTGAACTTCCCGTTTGACACGCCGGTCGGCGCGCGGTTTTTGAACTTGACGGAAACTCATCTGTTCTCGCCGACGCTGGTGAACGAGCTTCGCTTCGGCTTCGTGCACATTAACGATCAGTTGAATAACGTGGCCCCGGTGACGGCCAGTGATCTGGGTATTGACCGGCCGACGAACAGCGTTACGGATTCGATCTACAAGTTTGTTCTGGCTACTTCGGGTTTCGAGATCGGTCCGGCCCCTTTTGCCAACCAGCACCAGGATCAGAACAACTATGACGTCACAGACACGGTAAGTTGGGTAAAAGGGCGGCATGTTTTCCGCTTTGGCGGAGAATTTACGCGGGCCAATCTTGATAAGCTGTTCCCCCAGGTCTTCAACGGCGAGCTTTTCTTCACCAACACGCCGACCAATGGACCGCTGGCGACTCCGACCACCGACTTTCAGAATTTTCTACTTGGTGCTCCGCAATTCAGTTTCGGCGGCGGCGGGGTTTATAATCACCAATATCGCAGCAACAATTACGCCGTTTTTGCGCAGGACGATTGGAAGATACGAAACGACCTGACGCTCAATCTGGGTCTGCGTACGGAAATCTTCGGGGCGTTTCATGACAACCTCTGCCACATCGGAAACCTGGATCCGAGCCTCGCGAATCAAGGCCTCTATCCCTTCGTTTATCCTTCATGCGTGAAGGGGTTGAATCTGGCGGGGCTATCGGGAGCCGCGAACGACACGACTTTGAACAACAATTATTCCACGGGAATCGGGCCGCGCATCGGTCTGGCCTATGACTTCCTGGGACACCACAACACCACCATCCGCGCGGGCTACGGCATTTATTACGTGCGTGAAGACGTGGGCAACGTCGACCAACTTTCGTTCCAGGCACCATTTTTGCCGGTGGCATTTGGTGGCGGGCCTCCAGGGTGCTTGGGCACCTTTTTCTCCGCGGACGCTACAGGATCCTGTGCGCCGAATTTCAATGCGTTGCCGCAAGCCGGCACTCTCGACCCGACGTTTGTTCCGTGCCTTTCGGTATTTCAGGGTTTCCCCGGCGGAGACACGACACAAGCCGCGAATTACGGACCGGCAAGCGGCAGCGCCTGCCCCGGCCCGTTGCTTTCGACGAACATTTTCGGCTTGCAAGTACCGCGTCACTTTGTGGTTCCCAACACGCAGCAATGGAACCTAACGATTCAGCGCGCACTTGGGAAGGAGTGGGTGCTGGAAGTCGGCTACATAGGCACGCATGCCGTTCACTTGCGCGAGACGCGCGATAATCTGCAAGCGCAGAACGCGACTCCGGCGAATCCAGTGGACATCAACAATAGTACTTACTGCAATCCGAATCCTTGTGTGATCACCACGAATACATTTGCCAACGCCGTGGCACGTTCGCTGTATCAGGGCATCAACGGCTACTCTGGATTCCAGTTGTTCGCCGATGACGCGTATTCGCACTACAATTCCTTACAAGCCACGCTATCTCGCCGATGGGGAGCGGGGTATTTTCAGGCCGCGTACACGTTCTCGAAGTCGACGGATGCAACTTCGACGGGCAATACCGCCTTCAATACCGCCTTCAACAACGAATCCACGCTCGCAGCCTCACGAGGGCTTTCGGATTTTGATAGAACCCATCGATTGGTTGTGAGTTACCGCTATGACCTGCCGTTCTTCAAAGACGAAACGGGAGCCAAGAAGGCTCTACTGAGCGATTGGGCCCTGAGCGGTATCACCATCCTCCAATCGGGTGCTCCATTTTCCGTCACTGATTCGGGAGCGGGAACCGCCTTTTTGGGTGCTGGGTTTACTCCCGGAACCTTGACGGCGAGCTTGGCAAGCGGCAGCACCTTGGCGAGCGGCCTAAGCAGCGGCAGCATCGGGAATCGGGTCACCAATGGTTATCTGAATCCCAATGCTTTCACTCCAGCTGCGGAGCTCTATCCCGCGCAGTGCCAGGTGGACAGCAACTACTGCACCACGGGTTTCGGCAATCTTGGCCGAAACATCTACCGCGGTCCCCACCAGCAGAACTGGGACTTTTCGCTGATCAAGAATTTCAAACTCACGGAGCGCCAGAGCCTGCGCTTCACAACCGACTTTTTCAACCTATGGAACCATGCCAATTTTGGGAATCCGACGGTGACCGACGTGGAAGCGGGCAGCAGCTTCGGGTTAATCACCAGTACGGTGGGGACGCCGCGATTGATTCAGTTCTCGTTGCGGTATGCCTTCTAGACCGCAGTGCACGACTGAATTACAGCTGGGGCACGAGAACTCGTGCCCCGGTTTTTTTGCGGACACTCGAATTGCGACGGGCCTCGAGGAGCTATGCCGCGCGCTGGGCGCGTCAAAATGATAGGATTCTGCGGAAGACTATGCCACGAATTGCATCGCGTGTAGCTCAATTGAATGGCGAAGGGGCGCTGGCCGTTTATTCTCGCGCGAAGGAACTCGAACGCGCGGGGCGCTCGATCATTCATCTGGAGCTGGGCGAGCCGGATTTTCATCCGGCGGCGCCGGTGGTGGATGCGGTGCGCGCCGCTGTTGCAGCGGGAAGAGATCGATACGTGTCTACTCGAGGCATTCCCGCGCTGCGGGAAGCAATTGCGGAGTATCTGAAGCAGACGCGGCGGTTGAAAATGACGCCGGAACAAGTCTTGGTGGCTCCCGGCTGCAAAATGGCGCTCTCGCTGGCGATGATGGCGTTAATCGAGCCAGGCGATGAGGTGCTCTACCCCGACCCTGGGTTTCCGATTTATCCCTCTTTCACGCGTGGTCTGGGCGCCAAAGCAGTGCCGTTCGGGTTGGAAGAGAAGAACGGCTTTCAGCCCGATCTCGATGAAATCGCGCGGAAAATCACGCCGCGAACGACGGGGCTGATCTTTAATTCGCCCAACAATCCGACAGGAACGGTGTTCAGCGCGGAGGAGCTCAGGGAAATCGCGAAGTTGGCGGAAAAACACGACCTTTGGGTTATTTCAGACGAGATTTATGCGCGGATTTTGTTCAGCGGGGATTACGAATCAATCTGGTCGCTGCCAGGCATGGCGGAACGAACAGTGATCATCGACGGATTTTCGAAAAGTTTTGCGATGACGGGTTGGCGGCTGGGTTATGCGGTGGCGCCAAAGCACGTCGTTGATGCGATGGATCTCCTGGTACTGAATACGTTCACGTGCGCGGCGGAATTCACGCAAGTGGCGGCCATCGAAGCGCTGCGCGATTCTACGCAGGCCGTTGATGCGATGGTCGCGGAGTACCGCAAGCGGCGCGATCTCTTCGTGGCTGGATTAAACAGCATTTCCGGATTTAGGTCCCAGTTGCCCGGCGGCGCGTTTTACGCGTGGGTGAATATCGAGGACACCGGCTTGGCCGCGGAAGAAGTGGCGAAGCTACTTTTGGAGGAAGCAGGCGTTGCCGGGATCGCCGGAGCAGCGTTTGGGCCGGGCGGCAAAAATTATTTGCGATTCTCGCTGGTCAGCGCACGGCATTTGCTCGAACAAGCCTTGGAGCGTATGCAACGGGTGTCTTCGCGCTGGCACGCCGCGGTCTCGAGGTAGGGCAGGCATTCCTGTCTTTCAGTCTTTGGAGCAGGAAAAAGGGCAGAGGACAGATAATGATGTCTGTCCCCGCGTGTCACAAAAATTTTGGAGAGACCGGGATAATGAGAAGTCTTATTCAACTGGGTAAGGCATCGCTGCTTGGTGCGCTGGCTGGCGTCCTGTGCGTCGCCAATGTTTTTGCACAGGCCAAGCCGCTCGCGGGCGCGGACGTGCCAAAGATCTACGAACGACTTTTGAAGCAGATTGACCAAATTCCGATCTACGACAACCATTCGCACGCCACTTTTCCCGACGACTCCGACATGGACGCGCAAGCCGCGCCTCCTGATGAGAGTTCCGTCCTGCGTCTGCGCGATACCAACCCGGAATTCGTGGCCGGCGCGAAATTTCTTTTCAATTATCCCTACGATGATTTCAAGCCCGAACACGCAAAATGGCTGATCGACAAGAAGAAAGCCGCGGAAGCGGCGGGCGGCACGGCTTACTGGGACAGCATTCTCGACAAACTGAATATTGAAATCTGTCTTGCGAACCGCGTGGCCTTCGCGCCGTATCTCGATCCCAAACGCTTTCATTGGGTCTTTTTCGTGGATTCGTTTCTCTTCCCTCTCGACAACCGTGACCAGACGGGGAAGAACCCGGACATGGGTGTGTACATCCCCCTGCAGGAAAAAGTCTTGCATCGCTATATGAAGCAGGAAAACCTAAACGCTCTCCCTCCGGACCTCGCGGGCTATGAGGCCTTCGTCCGGCAAACCGTGGCTGACAACAAGAAAAAGGGCGGAGTGGCCATGAAGTTCGAGGCCGCTTATTTCCGATCGCTCTATTTCAGCGATCCTCCGCGCGAAAAAGCCGCCGCGATTTATTCCCGATTCCATTCGGGCGGCGTACCAACGGAAGAGGAGTACCGGACGTTTCAGGATTACATCTTTCGAGTGCTGATCGACGAAGCCGGGAAATTGAATCTCCCTGTGCATTTTCACAGCGCCGTGGGTATCGGCGATTACTTCAGCATGCGCAACGGGAATCCGCTCAATCTCGAAAACGTGGTCCGCGACCCGCGGTACAGCAAAGTAAATTTCGTGCTGATCCACGGCGGTTATCCCTACACTCTCGACATGATCTGGATGACGGCGGCCAAGAACGTTTACACGGATTCTTCGCTGATGGGTTATTACGTTTATCCCTCGGAACTAAAGAACATTTTGAAACAATGGATTTCGCTCTTTCCGGACAAAATTATGTTCGGCTCGGATGCATTTCCATTTAACGACGCCGTTGGAGCAGAAGAGACCTTCTGGCTGGCTTCGCGTTCGGCGCGCACCGCGGTCGCCGCCGCGCTGGCCGAACTGGTCTCGGAAGGCGCGTTCAGCGAAGAGAAGGCTCTTGAACTGGCGCGGATGTATCTTCACGATAACGCGGCAAAACTGTACGGAGAAAAATCATGAGCCCTGCTACGGAGTTGAAATACATCGCCTGGAAGAGCGTGGAGCGCGAGCAGTTGAATCCACAGATTGACCGGGAGATGGTGGTTGGGGATAAGATTATGCTGGCGCGTGTGCTGATGAAGAAAGGCGCGCACGTGCCGCTGCATCATCATCATAACGAGCAGGTGACGTACATCCTGGAAGGCGCTCTAAAATTCGCGATTGAAGGGAAAGAGATTGTGGTGCGCGCGGGGGAAGTGCTCTGCATTCCCCCGCATATGCCACACGAAGCCTGGGCCATTGAGGACACGATCGATCTGGACGTCTTCAATCCGCCCCGGGAAGACTGGCTGAACAAAACGGACGACTACCTGAGGCACGGCCGATAGAGGCTGGCGCTTCCTCAGATTTACCACTTGTTTCACGTGGGTAACCCTCCCTGCCCCGCTTTCTATGTACCCGACCAGCGAAAGAACATAGACAAACGGCCTTGGTCTTGTTTACCGTACCAGAGTGGGCTGATTCCAGGCGTGGGGTCAAACCTCTGAGAGGAACAACATGAAGAGGGAACACGTAGTTCTGCTGTTGGTGCTTGGGCTTGGAGCGGCGTGCGGCGCTCGTGCACAGGATGCAGTCCCAAACGCCACGCCAGACGACCGCAACGTGGCGGCGGTATTTTCAGCGGCATCGGCGACCAACGCGGCGCAATTTGAGCCCTTGGATACCGGTACTCTCGCGCCGGCGGCTTCCATCGCTCCCCAACCGAATTTCGCTGCTCCGCCGCCGGCCGCCGCGCCGCCGGCCTCTCCCTCGCCGACTCTTCGCCCAAAATTTCTGTATGGCGAGCGAGATGATACCCGCTGGCAACTTGCCATCGGAGCTGATTGGTTAAGATTTAGATCCTCGATTTTCAACGCCAGTGCCGTTGGCATCGATAGCTCGGTTACCTACTTCACGAACGATTGGTTCGGAATCGAAGGAAACGTAGCAACCGCATTCGCGCCGAAAATTTTTGACCGGGAACACGTGAAGCTCCTTGTTTATGGCGTCGGTCCCAAAATCGGGTGGCGGCAGAACAAGTGGGAGCCGTGGGTGCACACCATCGTGGGTGGAGCACACGAACAGCCGCAGACCGCGGGCAACACCAAGAACGCCTTTGCCGTGGAAGCCGGAGGCGGCGCGGACTACCGTTTCAATCCGCGCTTTTCGGGGAGGCTGGAGGGCGACTGGGTGCACACAAGTTTTTTTAGCCAGTCGCAAAACAATTTTAAGCTTGTGGCCAGCGTCGTTTTCCACTTTTAACGAAGCGCGTTTCCGCGGCTAATAGATCCCGGGGTTTGAACCGAGCGGCTTTAACTCGCCGTTCACAACAGAGAGCTGATAGTCTTCGCCTCCGGCTCCCTTCCAATCCTTCACGCTGAACGAACCTCCAGGCGGCACGCGATGCACGGAGATTCCGCTGAAGCTCAATGGGATCTTCCTTCGGCAGACTTCAGGCGGATTCTTTGCTTCGAGAAAATAGGCCGGCCCCGCGCCGACGATCTTCGCCCGTCCGTCCAGATCGAGAAGAACCGCAGCGTCTTGCTCGACGGCAATCGCGCGCACCTGTTTGGCCCAGCCGTCCTGCAAAATGCGCGCCAGGAACACGACGAGGCGGCCCATGCGGTCGCGCTTGACGAAATGCGTATCCGTGATCACGCCTGCTAGCAAAGGAATGCGCAGGAAGTCCCGTGAAATCGTCACCTTGTTGCCATAAGGATCGGCAAGCGCCTCGGGAGAATGGATGGTATCGATCATCGAAGAGAAAGAGAATTCGCCGAGAACCGCCAGCCCGGCGCTGGAGCCGCCAATCGGTTTGCCCGCAGCGATGTGCCGGTTCAGCGCGTCCTCGACGGGAGTGTCCTGCCAGAAGCGGACATAATTCGATTGGTCGCCTCCCGCGATGAAGATCGCTTCCGCTTCGGTGATTCGTTCTAGGAGCTTTGGATCATCGGAATCCTCTCGCTCGGAAAAGACAATGGTCGCCGCCGAGTTCAGCGGGCATAGAGCGCGGATCTCCTCATTCACTTTTTGGGCGTAGTCGTCTTCGGTGTTGGCGCGGAGAATCAGGAAGTCGCCGCCGTTGGCGAGCTGGCACAAAAACCGCAGGGCAGGATCTTGTTCGCCCCCGCCCATGAGCGCGATACCCGAATGCGGAGTGATCGTGCTGTCCGCGGCATTCCCCGCGCGGAAGTACTTCCACCGTGCCGAAGCTCCAGGGGCGAGCAGCATCAATGCGAGGGAAAAAAGCAGGCTTTCCCGCAGAAGAAGAGCTGGCTTGCGTTCTGACATCATTTTGGCCCAGCGAGATTACCAGATTTTGCAAACCTGCTCGCGGACCATGGCGTCACCCTTTTTGCAGCCGAACGCTTTGGCGAACTCCGCCATGTTCGAGAGCGGCCCGTTGCCGCGGAAGCGCGGCAGGGGGTGAGGGTTGGTGTTGGCCATCAGGCGTTCGTACTCGGGCCGATCATTCGCGCCCCAGACTTGCGCCCAGCCAAGGAAAAAGCGCTGCTCGGGAGTGAAGCCATCCTTGACCGGCGGGCGGGGCTTGCCTTCGAGCGATTTCTCATAGGCCGCATAGGAGATCGCGAGCCCCCCGAGATCGGCGATGCTCTCTCCAAGCACCAACTTGCCATTCTCGTGCAAATCGCCGTCTACGACGTAATTGTCGAACTGCGTTTGCACACAGGTGGCGCGTTCCTTGAAATTCTTCAAATCCGCGGGGGTCCACCAGTTCTTCAAATCGCCATGGCCGTCAAACTGGCTGCCATGGTCGTCGAAGCCGTGGGTGATTTCGTGGCCGATGACCGCGCCCATGCCGCCGTAGTTCACGGCGTCGTCCGCTTTGGGATCATAGAAAGGCGGCTGCAGGATTCCCGCGGGGAAGACAATTTCGTTCATACTGCTGTTGTTGTAGGCATTAACGGTGGGCGGCGTCATACCCCACTCGGTGCGGTCCACCGGCTTGCCGATTTTCGAGAGCCGTCGTTGGAAGTCGAAGTCGGCCGCGCGTCTTTGATTGGCGAGGTAGGACACGCGGTCAATCTTCAAAGCAGAATAGTCGCGCCACTTGTCGGGATAGCCGATCTTGACGGCGAACGCTTCGAGCTTTGCTGTTGCTTGCGCGCGCGTCTCCGGGCTCATCCAGGGAAGCGTCTGCAGGTCGTCGTGAAGCGCCGAGATCAGGTTATGCACCATCACGAGCGCATGAGCTTTGGCCTCCGGCGGAAAATACTTCTGCACGTAAACCTGGCCGAGCGCTTCTCCCAGCGCCCGGTCGGTAGCTTGCGTGCAGCGCTTCCAGCGTGGCTGAATCTCCTTTGCACCCGTTAGCGTTTTGCCTCGAAAATCAAATTCCTCGGCTACAAATTTCTCCGGAAGCTCCGGCGCGGCCGAATTCAGAACGTGCCAGCGATAATAGGTCTTCCAGTTCGCGAGCGGCGTTGCGGTGAGTTGCGCGTCGAGCGCTTTGAAAAAATCAGGCTGGCCGACATTGATCTCTTTTAATTCAGGATGGCTTATCGCCTTGAAGTAACTTTCCCAATTAAAATTCGGGGTCATGGCCTGCAAGTCCGCCAACTTCATCTTGTGATAGGTCTTGTTGGGGTCGCGCAGGTCGGTGTTTTTCATGGAGGCTTCGGCGAGATGAGTTTCGATATCGAGTACCGTGGTTGCTTCCGCTGCGGCTGCATCCGAGGAATCTCCCAACAATTCAAACATCCTGGCGACATGCTTCACGTACGCGTCGCGCAGTTGTTTCGATTTGTCGTCCTGCTTCAGGTAGTATTCCCGCTCGGGTAGTCCCAGCCCTCCCTGCCACGCGGCGCCAACGACCTGCGAACTGTCTTTTGCGTCCTGATTCGCGCTAAAACGAAACAGCACTCCCACACCTTGCTGCTGCAGGCGCGCCGCCTCCGCTTGAAGGTCAGCGGAACTTTTCATTGCCGCGATACTTGCGAGTTGTGAGTCGATCGGTTTTGTGCCCGCCGCCTCAATCGCTGTCGTATCCATGCAACTGGCGTAAAAGTCGCCAATTTTTTGTTCGTTCGAGCCCGCCGCGGCTTGCTGCTTCTCCGCCGCTTCCAGAATCTGCCGCAGGTTTTGCTGATTCTTGTCGAGCAGTTGAGAGAAAGAGCCCCAGGTGGAATATTCCGGCGGAATCGGGTTGGACTTCATCCAGCCGCCCATGGCGAACTGGTAGAAGTCGTCGCAGGGTTTGCAGGTTTTATCCAGATTCGCAGTGTCGAAACCCCAGTAGCCGGCGTCGCCGGCAGGTTTCGCCGAGGCGCGCAGTCCAGCTCCCGCCATCATAATTGCGGCAACCAACACTGCCGTCACAATGATGCCCACCGTATAGTTGCGTTTCCGCATGGTTTCCCCCGATTTTCCCGATTAAACCGTCCAGGTCCTGGAGATGACAGCGTTCGAATCCCACCCTGGGTGGCATGCACCTAAGCAGAGAGACGAAGGGTCGCATACCGGGGTTTCATGTTTGTCGAGCGCGGCCGAATTCACTGGAGCATGAAGATGTACAGCTTGCTTCACCCGCCTTGCAACTGCGAGCCACAAGATTGAGAACAGGATGCCGCAACAGCGAATCAAACCTTAGAGAGGATCACCTCGAGTGCATCGGCGATTTATATTTGGTCATGTCGACGTGCTGCCAGTCGCCGCGCTCAATGCCCTCGCGAATTTGCGCAGCGCTCTTGCCCTTGCGGCTTTGTTCGTACGAATAAAAGTCTTCGCTCACGCAAATGCCGCACTCAGCCGCGTGTCTGCTCACATAACAATCGAGCAGGCTGCCGTGGCCCTGGCTGCGATCGCAGTGGCAATAGCAGGGCTGCTGGTAGAGGATTTTCTTGATGCGAGCCGCGAGCCGGTAGGCGTTCTGAGCGACGGGGTCGGAGAAAAGCGAGGGGCTCAGGGTTGCCGGCAGCGGTCCCTCAGGCGCGGAGCTGTGATAGGCAGGAACCTGATCGGCGTTTGCGTCTTGCCGCCAGTTTCCTGCAGAGCGCGATGAAGCCTGCTGCGGGCTCAGCGCGAGTGCGAGCCCGGCCATCGCTAAAATGAATCCGCCAAAAACTTTTTTTGTTAGCCGCATGTCCGGCCTCCTATTCGAACCAGCACTTTTTCCTGCGCCGAGTTGCGCACAGCAAAACACCTAATTCTAATACTCTACGGCCCGGCTTCGCCTAATTCCACTCCTGGTTTTCAGCCACGTTTCTCGCTGCGGCATCCTACGGCAATCGCAGGACGCCGACGCGGGCAGCTTCCAGTCTGGTGACATCCATTACTTCGCCGTCGTTCATGTTATCGATTTGGCTGTTCGCAAGGAAGTAGAAGTCTGATCCCAGGATGGCGCCAGTCGTCGGCAAGACACAAAAATGGGTGCGATTTTCGAGCACCGTCGTGCGAGTCACGCGAAGGCCGTTGCTCGAGAGGCGAAAGGCCGCCACCCGGGGCGATCCGATGCCGTTCTGAATGCCAATCAAGCTGCCGTGGTGCCAATAGAGACCGTCGATGCCTGCCAGCGTGCTTCGTGGGCCCGGATCGACGTCCCAACTTTTCCCGGTTGAAAGTTCTATTTTCACTACACCCAAGCTATCCGCCACATACAAGGCAATGTCATCCTCGCCTAGCGCAATGCCACTCGGATAAAAAAGCTGGCGATGAACCGGCAGGGCTCTGAAGGTGTGCGCCGCCCGATCGAACTGAAAGACGGCGTTCGCCAGACTATCTGTCGTAATCACTTCACCGTTCTTGCGGATCACTAAATTGTTGAAACCGTGCTTTGCCGCGCCCGCCGGCTTGAATCGTCCCATCAGTTTTCCCGTCCCGTCAAAATGCAAAAGCTCGGTCTGCCCGCTATCCGAAAAGGAATCTGCCCACACGGTATCGTCCGCGGGATCAACGCTGATTCCCCGCAAAGGCAAAAGGCCAAAACGGTCTTCCGGGACGAAATCGGAGTTATTGCCATCCCGGCCGATCTCGACAATCTTCCGTCTATTGACGCTTCCTAGATAAAAAACATTGCGCCGCTCATCGTAAGCCAGCCCTTCAGGAATCAAGTCTTTTTCCTTGGTCCGAAAGGCTTCTCGCGCTTGAGACGTCGCCGGAAAATTGCGGTGGACGCTCTCAATCAGCGTGGTGAATTCCTTCGATTCTTTCAACTCTAGAAAGGTGGGATCGCCGGAAGGATCGAATCCCTCCTGCAACGCCAGACATTCCTTCAAAAGTGCCAGCGCTTTGCGAGTCTCTCTCAAGTGTTCTTCCGCCACGGCGAGAAAATAGAGCGCTGCACCGCGATCTGGCAGCGCGTGTTGCAGTTTCTGAACCTCCGCAATTTGTCCGCGGATTTCCGGCGCATTCGCCGGCTCCGCGGGCATGCCCTTGATCTCTTCCTGGTCCTGAGAGTGCGCAGCAGGCGGCGTAAAAAAGCCTGCAGACAAGAAAATAATCGCTAGACATGCGGGCAGTGAAGAGCAACGAAGATTCATGGCAGTGGCGCTTTTGCGGCGTTCGCTAACCGGCTTGAATACCGAACGGTTCGCATTGACCAGCATTCAGGAAGGTGTCGCGCGGAGATAAAACGACCGCAAGGCCTAGACAAGCAAAGCGCGCGAAGGAGCATGCGCCGGATGAGCCGTGGCCGTACGGCCGCCAACATGCCGCACGCGCAGATTGCGCTGAACACGGCCACCCCAGGCTCGCACAAAGGCAAAGTTCAAGCCACCCGCGATCGCCGAGCTGGCAAGCGGTATCAAACGGCCGACCCATCTTTCTGCTGTCTCCTGCCCAAGCTTAACGGCCAGGCGTTCGGCGATGCGCGGAGCGAGTTTCTCCAGGATCTGCTTTTCTGCAAGGTCCTTGCCGTAATCAACGCCTGTGGCCGTAGCAGCGGCCATCCACAACTCGAGGCGTTCGCTTTGGCCGCGGTGCTCAAATCCATAGAGCAGGCAAAGTCTCTGGATAAGCCGCAGGGTCAAGATAGTGAGAAGCCCCGCGTCCGGGATGATCGTCATCATCCCGCCAAGGCCTAGGCCGGCCCCTTCGAGCAGCGCAAGCCGCTCCGTGTCCCGGATCAGCGTCTTGGCGATGGCATCCAGGCGCGCCAGCGGCACATGGTGCATGTAGCGGAAGTCCGTTACTTCAAGTCCGTGCTTCTTCTTGAGATGCCGGCGGAACTCTTCCCGGTCTATTTCGATCGAGCGTAGACCGCGTAGGAGCCCAAATCGTGCAAACCGCCCGAAGGCTCGTCCCGCCATCGAATTATGTAACCGTGGCATACCTTTAAGCATCCTACGGCGGTCACCCTCCGCTGGCAACTCCCTTGTACGATCGGAGTGCTTGACACGCTGGGGCGGCGAGTTGCACAAGTGGTAGCAGGAAACCCACCGTACTACTTGACGCGGAAAATCTTTTGAGTACACTTCCTTTTTCTCTATGGCCACCTTGCCTCAAATCGTTCCCTCGGAAGTCGTGCATGACTTCGACTTTCCGCAGCGTGAAGCGGCCTTTTTCTACGGCCTGTTTCTGCGCGGCCATTCCGCCGAAAAGCTGCGCAGGGACATCGAAGTTCCTGCGCTAGTCCTGGCGAAGTGGCACCGCGAGGCAGAACGCGAGCCGGAATTGCGCGACATCTTCACGCGTATGGTGGAATACCGCAGGCACGTTTTGGCGATTTTCGATACCCTGGTCGGCTCGGACGTGCACATCCAACGAGTGCAGTAGGCTCCAGAGAAAAGTTTCTACTTTCAGCCCGCGCAGCGCTTCTCGAATTGCGCCTTAAACATGTCGGTTTCGCTCCGCAGGATACTGTCCGTAAGTTCAGGTCAAAAATTGTCAGGCAACTCTTCGCTTCCCGCGCGATTCTAACGGCAACTAGGGGACAAGTCTTTCAAAATGCAGGGGATTCCGCGATTGACGGCCAGCTTGTCCAAGGGTAGAATCCAGAGTCCTAGAAGTTGAGGTGTGCTAATGCCACGGGTAATTCGTACCCTGATTGCTGCTGCATTTTCGTTTGCCATCTTGATTCCAGCGGTATCGGCGCAAGAGGCCCAGGATCCCAATAATCCGCCGCCTCCTCAAACGCTCTCCAAAGGACAGCGAAAAGAACAGAAACAGAAGGCCCGCAAGACC
The DNA here is from genome assembly GCA_963753745.1 of uncultured Acidobacteriota bacterium. Classification (GTDB taxonomy): domain Bacteria; phylum Acidobacteriota; class Terriglobia; order Acidiferrales; family UBA7541; genus Acidiferrum. Next base: position 89,542 of record CAVWDX010000028.1, on the reverse strand, counting down.
CTCAAAGAACTCGACGACCAGTACAAGCAATGGCTCAGCGAGGACGTCGTCTATATCATTTCGCCCCAAGAGCGGAACGCCTTCCTGCAGCTCGATACCAATGAAGAGCGCGAGCAGTTTATTGAGCAGTTCTGGCTCCGTCGCAGCAGCAATCCCGACCTTCCGGAGAATGATTTTAAGGAAGAGCATTACCGCCGCATCGCTTATGCCAACGAGCACTTCGCCTCCGGGATTCCCGGATGGAAGACCGATCGCGGCCGTATGTACATCATGTGGGGCGCGCCAGACGAGATCGATTCTCACCCGATGGGCGGCACTTATGATCGGCCCATGGAAGAAGGCGGAGGTTCAACAACCACATACCCGTGGGAGACTTGGCGTTGGCGCTATTTGGAAGGGATTGGCGAGAACATCGTTCTTGAGTTCGTGGATACAACCGGGTCGGGCGAATACCACATGACCATGGATCCCTCTGAAAAAGATGCGCTGCTGCACGTGCCAGGCGCTGGTTTGAGCTTGCTCGAGTCCATGGGCTTGGCTTCGAAAGCGGACCGCTTCACGCGCTCCGACGGCACCAACCTCCCGACCACCATGGGCGGTACTCCCGCAAGCATGGATGAATTTAATCGTTTGGATCTCTACGCCAAGGTGCAGAGACCACCGGACGTAAAGTTCAAAGATCTCGAAGCCATCGTGACCGCTCGGATTGTCCGCGATCAACTCCATTTTATGTGGCGCACGGACTTCATGAAGGTAACCAATGACACGGTATTGGTTCCCATCACCATCCAGGTGCCCAACGGTCAGCTCACCTTTCAGGCCAAGGATGGCATTCACTCGGCCACCATGAACGTTTTCGGGCGCGTTAGCACCTTGACCGGGCGCGTGGTTCAGACTTTCGAAGATCCAGTCGCCAAGGATTTTCCCGACTCCCTCTTCCAGCAGTCGCTGAAGCTGCAATCGATTTATCAGAAAGCCGTGCCGCTTCGCCCCGGCCTCTATCGCCTGGATATCGTCATCAAAGATGTACAGAGCGGAAACGTGGGCGTCGTGAATACCAGGCTGGCGGTGCCGCGTTACGCGGACGACAAACTGGATGCCAGCACCCTCATCCTCGCGGATGAACTCCAACACGTTCCCGCCAATCAGATTGGCGCGGGACAATTCGTTTTGGGCTCGACCAAAGTGCGGCCGCGCCTCGAAAGCGATTTCAAAACGGACGGCCGTTTGGGCATCTATCTCCAGGTCTACAATCTGAAGCCCGACGAGAAGACTCACAAGTCCAACGCGACTTTTCTCTACACCGTTAAAAAGGGCTCCGCGCAAGTGATGCAATTCAAGGAAACTTCGGCAGAGATGAAGCAGACCGGCGACCAGGTCACCATCGAGAGGTGGTTGCCGCTCTCAACGCTTTCACCGGGCAAATACACACTCGAAATTAACGCCACTGACGGCATTTCCAATCAATCCATTTCCAAATCAGCGGACTTTACTGTCAAGGGCGCGCAGGAACCGACCAAGGCGGCAGCCAACACGGTTCCGGGGAGGTAGTTCGCAGTGAATAAAGGGCAGGTCCGAGTCATGGGGGCACTCGTCCTGGCCGTGGCGTTCTCGTCTTTGGGAGCGATGCCGGCGGATGCGCAGTTGAAGTCCGTTCAGGGGATTCTGTCGGGCGTGGTTCGAGACACCGCTGGTACACCTCAAATGGGCGCCAGCGTCGAGCTGATTCAGGAATCAGTGGCATCCACCCCGCCCCTTGATTTTTTCACCAACACACAGGGAGTCTTCCGCGGCGAACGGCTCGTCCCCGGATTTTACACCGTGCGCGTGACCCTTGCGGGCTTTCTCCCCACCCTCGAGAAGCATATCCGCGTCAGCGCCAATCTCACTACGCTTGTTCGCATCCAGCTGGAATCCATGTTTGCTTCCCTCGAGCAGTTGCGGCGTGCTCCTTCTTCCGCAGCAAGCGAAACAGACGATTGGACATGGGTGCTGCGCACGGCCAGTTCTGTCCGCCCAGTGCTCCAGTGGGTCGAAGAGGATCCGCTTAGCGCGGTCAATGTGGACGCGGATTCGGTTCCTGCGGAGCCGGCGCGAGGCCGCCTCGAATTTACAGATGGCTCTCGCAGGCCTGGCTCGGTTTCCAATCTTCCCGCCAGTCCAGCGACTGCATTCGCCTATGATCAGCAGATCGGTGGGACCAGCCGGCTTCTACTTGCGGGCCTGATGAGCTACGACACTGATTCGCCCGCAGGTGGAATTGCCACCGTCTGGCTCCCCAAAGGCTCGCTCCGCTCCGGTCCTCACACAGCTTTAGTGCTGCGCGAATCGAAGCTGGGAGCCGCAGGTCCAACGTTTCGAGGTGTACGCATCGATCAGGGCGGGTCCATTGCTTTTGGAAATCGTGCGGTCCTCGAATACGGCGGCGAATATATTTTGGTTGGTCTTGGCCGGCCAGCATCTTCTTTGCGCCCACGCATGAGGCTCGATGCGCGGATCTCTGAAGATTGGCAAGCTTCTCTGATCTTTGCGTCCATGCCGACTGGTCCCGAGCCGTTGGAGGTTGCCGACGGCGAGCCCCAAAACGGTCTGGCGGCGGCTTTGAACGAAATGGATGCATTCCCGGTACTCATGTGGCGGAACGGGCGTCCCGTGCTGGAAAGCGGCTTCCACGAGGAGTTAGCGGCGGAGCGCAAGCTCGGTACGCGCGGCAAGTTGCAAGTTGCAGCGTTTCACGATGACAACAGCCACGTTGCGGTCTTTGGGCGAGGCAGTAGTCTCCCCGTCGCCGATTTTTTCCAAGACGTCTATTCGAACGGGTTTTCTTATGATGGAGGCTCTTCAAGCAGTTGGGGTACGCGCGCGGTGTACAAGGAAAAGTTGGGCGACGATGTCGAGCTCACCGCACTTTATGCGTTTGCTGGCGCCCTTACGCCTTCGAGCGCAGTGGCTGGACCACTCCGAGAACTGCTCCGCACCGCTGGACGTCAGTCTGCCGGAGTTAAAGTCTCCGAAAGGATTCCCCGCGCGGGCACCAGGGTAACGGTGGGCTACCAGTGGATAAGCGGGACAACGCTCACTCGAGTCGACAGTTTCGGCGATACCCTCTTTGACATGGAGCCCTATTTCCACCTTGGTGTGCACCAACGGCTGCCCAAATTTGGACCCGGCCGCTGGGAAGCCAACGCAGAATGCGACAACCTGTTCGCGCAGGGCTATCTCACCCTCAACACCCAAGACGGACGCCTCACGCTAATGCCCGCTTTCCGTACGTTCCGAGGTGGGCTAAGCCTTCAGTTTTAAGAGCAAATTAGGCTTTAGAAACCTGTATGCGTCCTCCCAGAAAATGGATTATCAGGAGTTTCCCATCTCTCGCTTTCTGTAACTTACTGAAATATAATATATTTATTGCAGAGTCATTCTTCCAAAGAATGGACATTCGCTTGCACCTGAGATTTGCTGGCGGGGTGTGGGCCCGCAAAGGCCAGTTATGAAGCAGAACCTGAGAGTCAGCCTGGGGGCCGTGGTACTGGCGCTTGCAACGCTGGCTGCCATGATTTTTGCCTGGCTGAACTTCGTCCAAAGGACTCAATTTGAGTCTCCCGATGACGGGGTGGTTTGGCTGGATACCACGCAGGGCGTCCAAGCGCAGCAAGTGGCACCGAATTCGCCCGCCGCTCGCGCCGGCGTCCGTGCGGGGGATGATCTTCTGGCGATCAACGGCAGCCCCGTTGTCAGGCAGGTGCAGGTCACCAAACGTTTGTGGCACGCGGGCCTTTGGAGTCAAGTACGCTACAAACTCTCGCGAAATGGCGAGGAGTTTGAGACTCCTCTCGTAACTGCACCCGCGGAGAAACCCACCTCCATTGAGAATTACGAGCGCGTCGTCGGCCTGATTTATCTCTTCATCGGGCTTTTCATTTTTGCGCGGCGCTGGAATGCGCCTCGCGCCGTGCATTTCTACATCTTTTGCCTCGTCTCGTTTATCTTCTATTCCTTCCACTACAGCGGGAAGCTGGACACCTTTGACTACGAAGTGTATTGGATCAAAATCGTGGCGCAGCTTCTCATGCCGGCCCTGTTGCTGCATTTCGCGCTGGTTTTTCCGGAACACACCGAAGGTGCCAGCCGGTCGGTTTCCAAGCTCGGCTTGGTCTACCTTCCGCCTCTCGCGATTCTTTTCGTGCACATCAGCACGGCGCTGGGCGCGCTCGGTTTCGTTCCCTGGCTTGAGTCCCGCATCCTTCTCGACAAAATTGCTTACAGTTACCTGGGCGCATGCTTGCTCGCGGCCGGCATCGTTTTCTATCGCAATTATCGCGGCGCTCCTGCTGGTGTGTTGCGGCAACAATTGAAATGGCTGACGGCCGGAACTTTCGTTGGCACTCTTCCCTTTGCTGTTTTGTACATCGTGCCCTACGCATTCGACGCGGCTACCAGTCCTTGGATGAAATTTACGACGGTAAGCCTGGTATTCATCCCGCTATGCTTTGGCTACGCCATCATTCGTTATCGCTTGATGGATGTGGACATTATCTTCAAGCGCGGCCTGGCGTATACCGCGGCAACGGCTGCCGTCGCCACCATTTATTTTTTCTTCGTGGCGCTCATTCCGCAGATCTTTCATTCGCCTGCGAACGGCCCCGTCGGCGGCATCATCGCCATCGTCATCGCGGCATTTCTTTTCCAACCCTTCCGCGAGTGGATTCAAGCTCGTCTCGATCGTTTCTTCTATCGCGACCGTTTGGACTACCGCCGCACGCTGATTGAATTTGGCCGCACGCTCACGAACGAAGTCCGGCTAGAGCCCATGCTTGGCTCTGTGATGGATCGAGTCTCGCAAACGCTCCTTGTCGACCGCTTGGCAATTTTTGTCGAAGACGTTTCGAACCCCGGCCACCTGCGGCTCGCTCGCTCGATGGGCGTGCGTCTTGCGGAACCTCTCGATCTCAGTTTCCTCGGTCCGGCCCGGCCCGAGTTCGCACGCGGGGCGCTCTTTTTTGAGTCGCCCCGCGCCGCCCGCGGTGTTGGGGAGTCCGTGCAGCGCACCCTCGAACAGCTGGACCTCAATTATTTTGTCCCGTGCCGCATTCGCGAGCACACCGTGGCTGTTTTGGGGCTCGGCAAGACCGTTGACGGCGATTATCTTTCCAGCGATGACGTTGAGCTCGTGGAAACCATCGCCGGCTATGTTGCCGTGGCTCTCGATAACGCCCAGCTTTACACTTCGCTCGAGCAAAAAGCCCTGGAGATCGCGCGCCTCAAGGACTTCAGCGAAAACATCGTAGAATCTTTGAACGTTGGTGTTCTGGCCGTGGATTTGGAGGGCATCGTCGAGTCCTGGAACACGCGCATGGAGCAGCTCTTCGGCGTGGCCCGCCAGGAAGCAGTTGGACGCCAGCTTCGCTCCTTGCTCCCTGAGGAGCTTGCGGCCGAAATTGCCGCACGCGGCGACGCAGAGCAGATTACCGGAATTTACAAACAGCGTTTGCACCATCAGGGCAAGGCGCTCACCCTGAACGTTTCCATCACTCCGCTGGTCAGCAAGTCCGCCGAGCGCATCGGGCGTCTCTTGCTTTTCGACGATGTCACCCAGCGCGAGCGCATGGCAGAGCAGATGTCGCAAACCGAAAAGCTCACATCCCTCGGCTTGCTCGCCGCCGGCGTCGCGCATGAGGTCAACACGCCCTTGGCCGTGATTTCAAACTATATCCAGATGCTGGCAAAGCAGATGCCGGACGGTGATCCGCGCCAGTCCATTATCGAGAAGATCGTCAAGCAAACGTTTCGCGCCAGCGAAATCGTCAACAATCTTCTGAATTTTTCGCGCACCGGCGCCGCCGAGGCCGCGGATATCGACGTGAATCGCGTCGTGGAAGAAACTCTTTCTCTCGTTTCCCATCCGCTGAAAACTTCGCAGATTCAAGTCGTCATGCACCTAGGAGAAACGCTCCCCGCCGTCCGCGGTTCGGCGAACAAACTCCAGCAGGTCTTTCTCAATCTTTTCCTCAACGCTCGCGACGCCATGCCCGGCGGCGGCTTGCTGGAAGTGCGCACGGGCGCGCACAATGGCAGCGTCGAGATAGAAGTCGTTGATACTGGTGCGGGCATCCCGCGCGAGCATATTCACCGCATCTTCGATCCCTTTTTCACCACTAAACCCACCGGCCGTGGCACCGGACTAGGTCTTTCCGTCAGCTACGGCATCATCAAGGAACACTCCGGGAAGATTGACGTCCGCTCGACTCCCGGCAAGGGCACTTCGTTTCACGTAGAGTTCCCCGCGGTCAGGAAGTCGGTTCATGTCTAAGGGCTCCATCCTTGTCGTTGATGACGAATCGGAAATCCGCGAAGGCCTTGAACTCCTGCTCACCAGTGAGGGCTATGGCGTCGCCAGCGCGGAAACCGGTGAATCCGGCCTCGCCAAGCTTGAAGAGCATCCTTACGATTTGCTGTTGCTAGATGTCAGTCTGCCCGATCGCAACGGCCTGGAATTGCTCCGGGAAATTCGCCGGCGCGATCCGGAACTTTCCGTTGTTCTAATCACCGCCTACGGTTCGATTGATATGGCGCGGGCCGCTTTCAAGGGCGGCGCGCTGGATTACATCACCAAGCCCTGGTCTAATGACGAACTGCTGGCCCAAGTGGCCCAGGCAGTGGAATCACGCCGGCTCCGCGAAGAGAACGTTCACCTCAAGCGGGCGCTTAAGCAACGCTTCAATTTCCCCAACATCATCGGCAAGAGCGAAAAAATGCTGACGCTTTTGGACCTGGTCGCTCAGGTGGCGCCCTCGCGCTCCACCGTTCTGATCAGCGGCGAGAGCGGCACCGGCAAGGAGCTGATAGCCAAAGCCATCCATTCGGGTTCCACGCGCGCGGACAAAGCCTTCGTTCCGGTCAACACCGGCTCCATCCCCGTGGACTTGCTGGAATCGCAGCTCTTTGGCCACGTGAAGGGCGCTTTTACGAGCGCCGTGGCTTCGAAGAAAGGTCTGTTCGAAGTCGCCGATCAAGGCACCATTTTCTTCGACGAAATTGCCACGATTAGCCCGGAAACGCAGGCCAAACTTCTTCGCGTGATTCAAGAGCGCGAATTCATGCGCCTCGGCGGCACCGAACAGCTCAAGGTGGACGTGCGCATCGTCGCCGCCTCCAACGTTGATCTCCTTACCCTCGTCCGCGAAGGCCGCTTTCGCGAGGATCTTTTCCATCGTTTGAACGTGATTCACATCCAGCTTCCTCCGCTGCGCGATCGCCGCGAAGATGTACCCGCGCTGCTCGCTCATTTCCTCGGCCGCTATTGCCTCGAGAACGGAAAGCCCATGCGCCTGTTCACGGCCGGGGCCATGAAACTCATGATGGATTACGACTGGCCAGGAAACGTCCGCGAATTGGAAAATGTCGTCGAACGCGCCGTGGTGCTCTCGACACAAGAACGCGTCGACGTGGATCTGCTTCCGGAAAGCGTTCGCAGCAAGGAAATCGTCCGCGGCGTCCGGCTGCAACTCTCGGAATTTCTTCCACTCCTGCCTGGCGAACCTGGATCCCGCTCGGCCGCCGATCACCCTCAGCCTTCGCTTTTTCAAATCATGGACGAGATCGAGCGCCGCATCATTATGGACATGCTCGAACGCACCGGTTGGAATCAGACGGAAGCCGCCGAGCGCTTTATGATTCCTCTTTCCACGCTGAATCAAAAGATCAAGCGGTTGGGAATCGACGTCCGCCGTCGCGGCCGAGCCGATGAAACCCTCTCGGCATCCATAGGCAAGTAGCTCGCATTTTCAGCAAGCGTTGGCCGGTTTCGCACATCCCTTCTTCAGACTTTCATCTTGCATCTAAGAGTTTGTCTATGCACAGTATCGCGGGATGATTCTTCGCCTCTCCAGTCCTGCGGCGCGCGGGCTTCTTGCTCTTTTCGCAATGGTGCTCGCCGCCGGTCTTTCCTACTCCGGCATCCGCAATGCCCTTGCGGTGCACGATGCTGGACTGAACACGCCCCAAGGCTACAAGCGCGCCACGCAGCTCGAGCCAGATAACGCCAGCAACTGGTATCTTCTCGGCCGTTATTGGCAATACAACCTCGAGGATCCGGATATGAAGCGCGCCATTCACGACTATCAAACTGCATTGTCTTTTGATCCCCATTCTGCTGACACGTGGTTGGATTTGGGCGCGGCGTACGAATCGGAAGGCAAAATCGAAGACGCACGAAATGCCTTTCTTCAAGCCCAGCATGATTACCCATCTTCCCCGGATGTCTCTTGGCGCTACGGAAATTTCTTGCTGCGGCAAGGCGCACTCGACGCCGCATTCGCCCAGATCAAGCAGGCCGTCGAGGTTGACCCAAAGCGCGGAGCAGCTGCTTTCGCTCTCTGCATGCGCGTTGATCCGGACGTCAACGCCGCCCTTCACCGCGTGCTGCCGCGTTCTCAAGCCGCTTACCTGAGCGTGATTTCCGGCCTAACGGAGCAGCGCCAAACCGATCAAGCCCAGGTTGTTTGGTCTCGGCTTGCTGCTTTACGCCCTCAATTCCCTGTGCCCGAGGCTTTTCCTTTGCTCGAAGCCCTGATTCAGAAACGACAAATGACTGATGCCCAACGCGTTTGGGATCAGGCGCTCGCTATTGCAGGTGTTTCTCGCCCTCCCGATCCGCCGGGATCTCTCGTGTGGGATGGAGGGTTTGAATCGAACGTCAAGGGCGGCGGATTCACCTGGCGCTATCCGTCCTTCGTCTCCGGAGCCCAGATCAATCTCGATGGAAAAGAAAAACATTCCGGGAAGCGTTCCCTGCGCCTGACCTTCAACGGCTTGCAAAACATAAATTTCGCCGATGTCTGTCAGTACATTCTTGTCCAACCCTCCACCTCTTACCGTTTTTCCGCATGGGTCCGAACGCGATCTTTGTCCACCGATCAAGGCGTGCGCTTCGGTCTGCACTCCATCAGTGATTCGGTGAATTCCATCGCCTGGACCGGCGATGTTCGCGGCACCCAGCCGTGGACACAAATCAATCTTTCGTGGACCTCGGGACAGGACGTCCAAGAACTTCAGCTCTGCGCTAGCCGCCTTCCGAGCGCCGAATTCGACAGCAAGATTTTCGGCTCGGCCTGGATTGACGATGTTGCCTTGGTGCCGGAATCCGCGGAGAACATCAAACAATGAAATTCCTCCGCATAGGAATCTGCGCGCTCATGGTCTTCGGTGTGGCCTCGCACGGCGCCGTCGAGGACTGGGCGCGCGCCGTACTGGAAATCGGGGCGGGTCTGCTCTTTCTCGTCTGGGCCGTTCGAGCTTACCTCAAAGCAGAGCATCAGGTAGTCATCTCGCCTTTGCTTTTGCCGCTTGGCGGTCTCCTGCTGGTCGTTTTCGCCCAATTGGTTTTTCACGGGACGGCCTCGTCTTACGGTACGCGAATGGAGTTCCAGCTCCTACTCGCCGATATCCTCATTCTCTTCTTGGCCGCGCAAGCTTTCCGAACACTCGATGACTGGCGCGGCTTCGTCTGGTTTGGGATGAGTTTCGGATTCGTGGTGGCACTCTTCGGTATCTTGCAGCACCTCACATTCAACGGAAAGCTCTACTGGTTCCGTGAAATGCATTTTGGCGGCATTCCCTTCGGCCCCTACGTAAACCGCAACCATTTTGCCGGATTTGCGGAACTCGTTATTCCCATCTCTTTGGTTCCTTTGATTCTTGGCAAAGTGCGCAGGGAACGCTGGTTTCTCGTCAGTCTTTTTGCTGTGGTGCCCATCGCCGCTTTGTTTCTCGCTGCCTCTCGGGGGGGCATCGTTAGTTTCACCGTGGAGCTCGGCGTCTTGGTTTTCTGGCTGCTTCTCCGCCGTACTACCGGGAAACACCTGCTGTCCGGAGGCGCCGTCCTGTTGCTCGCCTTTCTAATGGTGTCCTGGCTAGGTGTGCAGCGGCTCGTAGAACGGTTTTCTTCCCTCCAATCGCTCGAGGTGACCGCCGGAAAACGCGCTTCCATGAGAACGGACACATGGCACATTTTCCTGAGCCACCCCTGGATGGGCACCGGTCTCGGGACTCTCCAGGTTGTCTTTCCCCGTTATGAAACGCTGTACGACGGAAAAATCGTCAATCACACCCACAATGATTACCTCGAAGGACTCGCCGAGACTGGCATTGCCGGCGGCTTATGCTGCGCGTGGTTCCTCGGCGTCGTTGTTTTTCGATTCGCTGCGGCGCTTGTCTTCCTCCAATGCATCCTTCGTGTCGACACTTCAGCTCTCAGGCCTTGTCGCTTGTCTCGGCTTTCTTACTCACAGTCTCGTTGATTTCAATTTGCATATTCCGGCAAACGCTCTCCTCTTTTTCATCATGGCCAACCTGGCTACGGCCGAAATTCGTCAATCCATGCCCCAGCTTTCCGAATCGGAGCGAATCCACCAGAGACCTCGAAATCACTGATGGACTTGGTCCTTCTGACTGTATAATCAATCCTGGGGGTCATCTATTCGTATGCAGCCAGTGAGACTGGGTGCGGGGATGTGGTGTCTCGTCACCATCACTCTGCTCGGGTTAGTGGTTCTGGTGCCGCCCAGCCGCGCGCAGGCCGTTCTCGAGACGCCACAACAGACCAACGATCGCATTCGCGAGCTTTCGGCCGCGGCGCGCATGGCGCCGCATGATTACGTTATCGGCGATGGAGACCTGCTGTCTATCGACGTATTCGACGTCAAGGAGCTCAGCCGCGATGTGCGCGTCAGTCAAACGGGCACAATCGGCATCCCGCTCGTACCCGTGCGCCTGCATGTCTCCGGGCTCACCGAAGTTCAGGCGCAGGAAAAGATCGCCGAGGTTCTGGAAGCGGACGGCTTAGTATCGCATCCGGAGGTGAGCGTCACCGTCCGAGAAAGAAAGAGCAAACCAATTACGGTTGTGGGAGCCGTCGGTCATCCTTTGGTCTACCAGGCGGATCGACAAGTCTCGCTTCTCGAAGTTCTTGCAGAAGCCGGTGGGCTTGCCAATGATGCCGGCGACGAAGTCATTATTACCCGTCCTGTTCAACCGATGTCTTTCGATGATGCGGAGCCTCCGGCGATCAGTCCCGCGGACGCCGTCCCTGCCAAGTCTCAACCCATCAAGGTAGAGTCAATGCCCGGAGCCAAGGCCGCTCCTTCCTCGGACTCATTACCGAGCGGAGCCGCAGCGGAGCCGCCTGAATTGCCGGCGCCGAACGCTTCTTCGGAGAAATCCATCAACACCGCGACAGCGCCATCAGCCTCCCCCGCTGTTAACACCATTACCGTTAATTTGTATCAACTGATGGAGTCCGGGAACATCAAGGATAATATCCTTCTGCAGGCAGGCGATGTCGTAACTGTTCCCCATGCGGGCATTGTGTACGTCTTGGGCGCGGTTGGCAAGCCCGGCGGATTTGTGCTCACCAATGACCGCGAGCAAATGAATACCTTGAAGATTCTCGCCTTGGCCGGCGGCTTCACGCGCACCGCGAAAACGGATCATGCTGTGATCATCCGCAAAGACGCCCAGGGACACCAGCATGAAGTCCAGCTCGATCTGAAGAAAATTCTGAATCGCAAAGCCGAGGATTTGCAGCTCCAGCCCAGCGACATCTTGTACGTTCCAGACAGCGCTGCCAAGCAAGCCGTGCTGCGGTCTCTCGAGTTTGGCATCGCTCTCGGCTCAGGCGTCGCCCTTTATCGGCTTGCGTATCACTAGAAAGAACATGGCGGAAGACAACAAACTCGTTCCCCGGGACAACGGCACCAATGGTGCTGTTGAGCTGATTCCCGCTTCCTCTCGCCTCCCGGCTTGGGATCTCTCCCCGCGCGAGCCCCACCTGTACGACTACCTGTTGATTCTGCGCAAGCATCAATGGCTGATCTTGTCGTTCTTGCTTGCCGTAGTCACTATCGTCGCGATTGCCACTTTCCGCATGCAAGCCGTCTATGTGGCCACCGCTCGCATCGAAATCGACCGCGAAAACAGCAACATTCTTCCCTTCTCGGGCGCTGATCCCTACGAGTACATGCTGGATCAGGACAACTACATCGAGACGCAGTCGAAAATCCTGACCAGTGAAACTCTGGCCTTGCAAACCATCCGCAGCAGCGGCCTCGGTGCCAGGCCGGAGTACGCTTCGCCCAACGGGCCTTCGGAAGCCCTCACCATCGGCAGCCTGGAAAATCAGAAGCGCCCTCCCGAACTCGGCGCCTTTCTTGGCAGCCTGAGCGTCAAGCGTGTGCCCAACAGCCAGCTCCTGGATGTCAGTTTTGAATCGACGGACCCGCAGTTCGCCGCGCGCGTCGTCAACGAACACATCAAGAATTTTCAAGAGCAAAACATTCGCAGCCGTTTCGATGAGACCACCCGGGCTACTTCCTGGCTTCACGACGAATTGGATGAGCTCAGGATCAAAGTTCAGCAATCGGAAGACAAGCGCATCGCCTATGAACGGCAAAATCAGATCTGGACGCTCGACGACAAGTCCAACATCACCACCCAGCGCCTCTCCGACATCAACAAGTCCCTGACCGACGCTCAGGAAGATCGCATGAAGAAGGAAGCGCTCTACCAGTTTGCCAAGTCCGGCGGTGTTTCGGAAGTGCCCCAGCTCCGCGATAATCCTATCTTGCAAGGTCTCATTCAAAAGCGGCAGACCGCCGCCGAGGATTATCAGGACGCATTGAGCCAGTATGGCCCTAATTTTCCCAAGGTCCTGCGCCTTCAAGCGCAAGTAAAGGATCTCGACCAGCTTATCCAGAAAGAAAAAGCCAACACTCTCGAACACATCGAAACGGACTACCGCGAAGCTAAGGAGCGCGAAAATCTACTCACCCAAGCCCTCGATCAGCAAAAGGGGGAAGCGAACGGCATGGCCGAGCGTCTCGTCGAGTACAACATCCTCAAGCGCGAGGCCGAAGCCAACAAAACTCTTTACGACGGCTTGATGACCAAGCTTAAGGAAGTCGGCATTTCCGCCGCTTTGCAATCCTCCAATATCCGCGTCGTGGATCCCGCCATGATCCCCGCCTCTCCCGCGCGGCCCGCCAAAGCGAGGAATATTGCTCTGGCTTTCCTCGTCGGTCTTGTGGGTGGCATTGGCCTCGCACTCATACGCGAGTACCTCGACAATACCGTTAAAACCCCCGATGACATCGAGACGCTCGCGCGCTTGCCTTCCCTGGCCGTCGTGCCGCAGTTTGCCGCCGCTAACGGGAACGGCACTCGCAAGCGGCTCTTACCAGGCCTCTCCACCAATGGTCACGAGAAGCGCATCGAGCTTGTTGCCCAGCACTTGCCCAATTCCCAAATGTCTGAAGCCTTCCGCGCGCTGCGTACCTCTCTGCTTCTTTCTCAGCCCGGCCGACCTCCACAGGTCATTCTCGTGACCAGCGCGCTTCCCCGTGAAGGCAAAACGACTGCCGCGGCGAACTTGGCTGTTACGCTTGCCCAGCTTGGAGATCGCACCGTGCTCGTCGACGCGGACTTGCGCAAGCCTGGCGTCGGCCGTCTGCTCAACCTGGGCAACGGCAAATATGCCGGCCTTAGTTCTTATCTGGCAGGCGTTTCCAGTCTCGATCTTGTTACCGTACCCCATCCTGCAATTCCCAATCTCGCCGCGATTCCCACTGGCCCACTCCCTCCTAACCCTGCCGACTTGCTATCCTCTAGCAAATTGTCCGAGGCCATCGCTGAATTGCGCACTAAGTTCAAGTTCATCGTGATCGATTCGCCTCCCGTCATGGCCGCCACCGACGCCGTCATCTTGTCCGTTCAAACTGATGGCGTTCTACTGGTTGTGCGGAGCGGCGAGACCCCTAAAGAGGCCTTTACCCGCACACGTGACTTGCTCACCAGCGTCAAATGCCACATCCTCGGCGTCGTGCTAAATGCGGTGGATTCCGGCGCCCCCGACTACTACTATTCTTACCGCTACTATCCTTATTCGTATGGCTATGGCCCTCAGGAAGCTGCTGAATCTGCCCATGAATCCGATGATCTTGCTGAGTCTGTCTCCGAAAGCTCCCTGCGCGATCGCGATGACGATCAGAGATTGTAAGGAGGCACTTTGCGTTATTTGATCACCGGCGGCGCCGGTTTTATCGGTTCTCATTTGGCGGAACGGCTTCTCGCTCGCGGCGACCGCGTCGTCTTGCTGGACAACCTCTCCACGGGCAGCATGGATAACATCCGTCACCTCAAGGCTTCCAGCCAGATGCAATATCACCTGGACAATATTGAAAACCTTCAGTTGCTTGCGGAACTCGTCGACGATGCAGACATCATCGTCCATCTGGCCGCCGCTGTCGGCGTCAAGCTCATCGTCGAAAGCCCCGTCCGCACCATCGAAACCAATGTCAACGGCACGCAGCGCATCCTCGAAGCCGCTTGCAAAAAGCGTAAACTTGTCCTGACCGCCTCCACTTCCGAAGTCTACGGAAAGAATACCAACGTGCCTTTCCACGAAGACGCGGACCTAGTCCTCGGACCCACCACCAAAGGCCGCTGGAGTTACGCCGCCTCCAAGGCTCTCGATGAATTTCTCGCGCTCTCTTATTGGAAAGAGAAAAAGCTTCCCGTCATCGTAGTTCGCTTGTTCAACACCGTTGGCCCGCGGCAAACCGGCCGTTACGGGATGGTTTTGCCTAATTTCGTCAAGCAAGCTTTGGATAACGACCCTATCCGCGTCTATGGTAACGGCAAACAATCTCGCTGTTTTTGCGATGTCCGCGACACCGTCGAAGGCCTTATCCGTCTAATGGATACCGAGCGTTCCATCGGCGAGGTCGTCAACGTCGGCAACACCGAAGAGATCACCATCGAAGGCCTCGCTCAATTGGTTAAAGAGCGCACGCGTAGCTCTTCAACCATCGAATACGTGCCTTACGATCAAGCCTACGAACCGGGTTTCGAGGACATGATGCGCCGCGTGCCCTGCGTCGATAAGCTCCACTCTCTTACCGGCTTCCGTCCGCAAACCTCTCTCAACGAAATCATCGACCGCGTCACCGCCTTCTTCCGCCAAAAAGAAGAAGCCGCCACACCTCGCGCGGTCACAAGCACCGCCGTGTGATGCTCGACTTCCTTTCCCCGTAGGGCACGGCACTGCCGCGCCCTTCTTTCTTTCACCCTTATTTGCCTCTGTGGTCTCTTCGCTCTGGAGTTGACCTCCAGAGCCAATACAAGACCCTCAAGCGCGCCGCTACCGCATTATTCAGCTTTATTTGACAAGACGTTTTGACCTAAGCATCGTCTCAATCTTTAGCTAATTGGAGCGGTCAACGCGGCTCGCCCAGCAGCAATTTTGCGGGAACAATTCCCGCCGCAAATCGTATTCATGTCAGTGCACGGAACTCTTCGGAAGGATAAATCCCGCGGAATGAACACTATCGCCTCACTAGACACTGCATTTCGCGATTTTAAATTCGCTCTCCGCACCCTCGGCCGCACTCCCGGTTTCACCGCCATTGCCATTTTGACTCTCGCCCTGGGCATCGGCGCAAATACCGCCATCTTCACCCTTCTCGATCAGGTTCTCCTCCGCCTTCTCCCCGTCAAGAATCCCCAGGAACTTGTTCTTCTTACCATGCGCGGCCACCATTACGGCAGCAATTGGGGCGGCAACGCCATTTCTTATCCCATGTTTCGCGATTTTCGGGCTCACAATGAAGTCTTCTCGGATATGTTTTGCCGCTTCCCCTTTTCTGCCAGCCTCTCCTTCAGCGGCCAGGCTGAACGCGCTGACATCGAAATGGTCTCCGGCACGTATTTTTCCACTCTCGGCATCAGTCCTTACATCGGTCGCGTTTTCTCACCAGAGGATGATCGTGTTCCCGACGGCCATCCGTACATTGTGCTCAACTATGCCTATTGGAAGTCTCGTTTCTCCGGCGATCCTGCCATCCTCGGCAAGACCCTTACTCTGAACAACTATCCTATGACCGTGGTCGGCGTCTTGCAGCCTGGCTTTGACGGCGTCGAGCTCGGCCACTCTCCCAAGCTCTTCGTCCCCATCATGATGGAGAAGGAAGTCCTCGTCGGCAACCCGGATGACATGTTGAAGAATCGCCGCAACCGCTGGGTCAATGCTTTCGGCCGCCTGAAGCCCGGCATCACTCTCGAAAAGGCCAAAGCCTCGCTCCAGCCTTTCATGCACTCCATGCTCGAAATGGAAGTCAAAGAGGCCGCCTTCGCTCACGCTTCCACTTACGACCGCGAGCAGTTCCTGAAATGTTGGATCGACGTCCTGCCCGGCTCGCAAGGCAGGTCCTATACCCGCCAGACTCTCTCCACTCCGCTGTGGGTGCTCATGGCCACAACCGGACTCGTGCTTCTTATCGCTTGCGCCAATCTCGCTAACCTTCTCCTCGTCCGTGGAGCAGCCAGAAAAAAGGAAATGGCCATCCGGCTCGCGATGGGCGCCACACGCGGCCGCATTGTCGCCCAGCTATTGATCGAGAGTCTTTCTCTCGCTACGTTTGGCGCTCTCGCTGGCCTGGCCCTTGCCTACTGGGCGGACAAAGCTCTCATGGCTGCGTACCTGCCTTCCGATTCCGGAGGCTTACACATCTCCACATCCCCCGACTTTCGCATTCTACTTTTCACTCTCGCCATCACCGTTCTGACCGGCGTTATCTTCGGCCTCGTACCTGCCCTGCAAACCACCAAACCCAATGTCGCCATCACCTTGAAAGACGAAGCCGCCGCCGTCGTTGGCGGCGGCCACGCCGGCCTCAGAAAGTCTCTCGTCATCGCCCAAGTCACTCTTTCTCTCCTGCTTTTGATCGGCGCGGGACTTTTCGTTCGCAGCCTCGGAAACTTGCGCAATCTCGGCCCCGGATTCCCCTCGCAGAATCTTATCGGTTTCGAGATCGATCCCTCGCTCAGCGGCTACTCCGTCGAACGGATGAAGGTCTTTTATCCTCAGTTATCGGCGGCTCTCGCCTCCATCCCAGGTGTTCAATCCGTCGGCCTGGCATCAAATCGTATTCTCGAAGACGACGAATGGGATAGCAGCATGACCGTGGAAGGCTACAATCCAGATAAGCCCGGCGACCGCCCCGAGCCTTACATGAATCAGGTTGGTCCCGGTTATTTCGCCACTCTCGGAGTCCCCATTCTTGAAGGGCGGGATTTCACGCCGAACGACAATCGCGAGGTCAAACACAGTCCCGACGCTTTTGGCTGGGTGCCCACCACCATCATGGTCAACGAAACCTTCGTGAAAAAATATTGCGCTGGCCGCAATCCTATCGGCCTTCACGCCGGCTTCGGTTCCGATCCCGGCACGCCCATTGACATGGAAATCATCGGCGTCGTAAAGGACATCAAGTACACCAATTTGCGCGATGAGATTCCGCCGCAAGCCTACATCCCCTATCTTGGAAGCCGTTATATCGGCGGCATGGTCATCTATGTCCGCACTGTGGCCGATCCCAATATTTTGATGTCCGCAATCCGCTCCAAAGTCCGCGACATGGATTCCAATCTTCCTATCTACTCCATGCGCACCACTGAAGTGCAAATCAACAACTCTCTCGCTACCGAACGCATGATCGCCAGCCTTTCCGCCGTGTTCGGCTTTCTCGCCACCCTGCTTGCCGTCATCGGTCTCTATGGCGTGATGGCCTACACGGTCGCGCAGCGCACGCGCGAAGTGGGCATTCGCATGGCCCTCGGAGCCGCCCAGGGCAGCGTCATTTGGATGATCATGCGCGAAGTGCTTCTCCTCGTCGCCATCGGCGTCGCCGCCGGTGTGCCCGCCTCGCTAGCTCTCACAAAACTCGTCCAAAGCCAGCTCTTCGGCCTCACTCCGCATGACCCCGCCACTCTCGCACTCGCTACTATCGCTCTCGCTTCCGTGGCCTGCGCCGCCGGGTACATCCCCGCCTGGCGCGCCAGCCGCCTCGACCCCATGAAAGCACTCCGCTACGAGTAGTCCACAACCTCGATTCTTCAGCCATATCGTGCCTTAGCCATATTCATTAGCCAGCGGCTCACCTTTCAGTGAAGCAGTCATCGAAGCGAACCGCCGGCCTCGTTTATACTTAGGCATTCCGCCCCGAATGCGGTTCTGTGGCGGCAGCCACTCCTTCTAAAATAGATTCTCCTGAGCTTATGTCCTCTTCCAACACAGCCGGACGTATGGCGGGTATCTGGCTTCTCTTCCTAATCGTTTACGCCAGCATCTCGCTGCTTCTCCCACGGGGGAACCATGCTCTTACCACTTTTGGAGACCTGGCCCAGTGTATTGTGCCGCTCCTTGCCAACGCCGGTCTTCTTCTGAATGCCGGAACTCCGCACTGGCGAAGAAACCTTTTCTGGATGTTGATTGCCATGAGTTGCACGCTGTGGATGATCGGGCAATTTGAGTGGACGTACTATGAGATCTATCTCCATCGACCGATGCCGGACAATGATCCGGGGGACATCGTATTTTTCCTGCGCGGCATTCCTATCATGGCCGCGCTTACGCTCCGCCCGCACCTTAAGCGCGGCGAGCTACGCCTTCGCTTTGGCTATTTGGACTTTACGCTGCTGCTCGGCTGGTGGCTCTTTCTTTACGTTTTCATCGTGCTGCCGTGGATGTACGCAGTGCCTTCACCTGCGGAATATAATTACAATTACATCCTTCTCCACAATACAGCGAACTTCATCATTGTCATCGGCTTCGGCTACCTGTGCTTGAAGTCGTCTGGAGCATGGCGGCTGGTCTACGCCAACCTCTTCGGGGCCTCGACGATGTACATGCTCTCCTCCCTCACCATCAACGTCGCCCTCGAATTCCACCGCTATTACACCGGAAGCCTTTACGACCTCCCCCTAATTTCCTCCTTTCTTTGGTTCGCCCTCGCAGGTTTCATCGCTTACCAAAAACGCGATGCTCTTGACGCGCCTTCGGCCAACGCGTTCGACGAGGAATCTGACAACTCTCGGGGAGAGAGTGTCGTCCCCGCGCGTCTAGCAATGGCCGCGGTTATATCTTTGCCGATTTTTGCCATCTATACCCTTCGTTTCACTCATGAAAACCCCGCAGTCCGCGATTTTCGCCTGATGACCGTTCTCATCGCTTCCATTCCCCTGGCTCTTCTCGTCTTCTTGAGAACCTATCTGGCCGATGCCGACCGCACTCGCCTGCTCTCCCAATCCGAGCGCTCCATCGCAAATCTTCAGCGGCTCCAGGCGCAAATCGTGCAATCCGAAAAACTCGTCTCCTTGGGACAATTGGCCGCCGGTGCCGCGCATGAGATCAACAACCCCTTGACGGCCATTCTCGGATACTCCGATCTTCTAGCCGACGACCCCGCTCTTTCCGAGAAAGCCCGTTCCACGGCCTCGAAAATTCGCGACCAGGCTCGCCGCACGAAAACGCTCGTTGGAAATCTTTTAAGCTTCGCCAGGCAGGTTCCCGCGGAACGCACGCTTCTGGACATCAACACTGTGGTGACCAATGCCGTGCAGCTTCGTGCCCTCGACATGCGTTCCGGCACCGTCCGCCTCGAACTTCAGCTCGAGTCTGTTCTTCCGGGCGTCCGCGGCGATGGAAACCAATTGATGCAGGTCTTCTTCAATATGATCAGCAACGCCGTCGACGCCATGGAATCCGCGCAAGGTGGTGTTCTCACTATCAAAACCATGCGCGACCGCGCCTACGTCGTGGTGCTTTTCTCGGATACCGGGCCAGGCCTCAAGGATCCTTCCCGCGTCTTCGATCCTTTCTATACCACCAAGCCTGTTGGCAAAGGCACCGGCTTGGGTCTCAGCATTTGTTTTGGTATCGTGCAGGAACATAGCGGCAGGATTCTCTGCTACAACCGCCAAGAAGGCGGCGCTGTCTTCCGAGTGGAGTTGCCGGCTGTCCTTGCGGTTTTCCCCACAAAGGAATTGCAACCCGCGCCCGCGGCTCCAAATCCGCAGAAGGTTTCCTGACCGCGCCGCTCCTCGCGTTCTTGCAGGAACGCAAGACAAACTAGGAGCGCGGGAGCATAGCTACCAGATTGCCGCGGTTTGCACGAGTCGCGAGTCACCAGTCACGCGGCACCTTCGCTACCTTAACCTCCGAATTCAGGTTAGAGTCATGCTTCGAACTGGATCAACCAAGTGGGAGAGGCAATGAACGATTCTGCCATCGTGACCGAAAAACTCACACGCCGCTTCGGCAATCTGACCGCCGTCGACAGCGTCGATCTTAAAGTCGCCGTAGGCCAATTCTTCGGTTTTCTTGGGCCCAACGGTGCCGGCAAATCCACGACCATCAAGATGCTTACCGGTTTGCTGGCGCCGACCTCCGGCAGTGCACAGCTTCTCGGCCTGGATTTCGCCACGCATCCCGTCGACGTGAAGCGGCAAATCGGCGTCGTTCCCGAAGGCATGGGCCTCTTCGAACGGCTGACAGGCGCCGAGTATCTTCACTTTGTCGGCCGCATGTACGGTCTCGATCGTCCCACTACCCAACGCCGCTCCGAAGAGCTGCTCGATTTCATGCAACTCTCCGACCGTCCTAAAACGTTGATCGCGGACTATTCCCACGGTATGCAGAAAAAGCTTGCCCTGGCCGCGGCGGTGATCCATGGCCCGCGCATACTGTTCCTCGACGAACCGTTCGAAGGCGTCGATGCTCTTGCTGCTGGCGCTCTAAAAGCGCTCCTCGGGCGCATGACCGAGCGCGGTGTCACCATCTTTCTTACTTCTCACGTTCTCGAAATTGTCGAGCGTCTCTGCAGCCACGTCGCCATCATTCACAAAGGCCGGTTGGTTGCCCAGGGCTCACTTGAAGAACTGCGCGCGGGAATTGCAGGTGAGGAAGGCAGCAAGACCACTCTTGAGCAGATCTTCCTGTCGATCGTCGGACAGGATGGCTCGCATCAGCCGCAACTCGAGGAGCTCTCGTGGCTGATGTAGCTCGCATTCCCGGTGTTTGGGAGCAGGTCCGGCTCGTTGCTGCTCTTCGCTGGCGCATTCTCCTCAACAATCTTCGCAAGAAAAATAATCAGTGGGATCTCATGGGCATGATCATCGCTGGTGTTTTCGCCGGTCTGGCCGTCCTCGGGTTGAGCGTCGCGTTCTACTTCGGCGCTTATGTGTCCTTGTCGGGCGGCCACGAGGCTTGGATCGCTTTGCTTTTCTGGGGGATTTTTCTTTTCTGGCAGCTCTTTCCCGTTTTCTCGGCGGGCTTCAGCGCAGGGTTTGAATTTCGCACTTTGCTGCGGTTTCCGCTCAGCCTTCGCGCGTTTTACATCCTCGGCCTCGCGTATGGCCTCGCGGATCTTGCCGCCATCGCCTCTGTATGTTGGCTGATCGCGATGATCATCGGCGCGACTGTTGCGAACCCCAGTGTTCTGCCCGCCATGCTTGTAGTTTCAGTCCTCTTCCTGCTTATGAACATCACACTCGAGCGGCTGATTGGTTCCTGGCTCGAACGCATCCTGGCTCGCCGTCGCTCCCGGGAGATCTTTTTCGCATTGTTCATTCTCTTCGCAGTCTCGCTTCAATTCCTCAATCCACTATTGCAGAGATATGGCCATTCGGCCCAGCCCTGGGTCCGCCAAGTGCTCCCCTACCTCGCCGTTTTTCCTCCGTCTCTTGCGGGCCAAGCCATTGTGGGCGCCGCCCAAAATCACTACACGGACGCTGTCATCGGCCTCGCTGGCATCTCAGCCTACTTCCTGCTTTTCAGCGTGTTCCTCTGGCTGCGCTTCGCCACGCAATTCCGCGGCGAGGAACTCAGCGAAACAGCGGCTCCTGCGCGCGCCCTCGTTCGTCCAGTTTCCCGCTCCGCCGAACAGTCCGACGCGCTCCGCTTGCTCACTCCTCAGGTTGCCGCCGTCCTTCGCAAAGAGTTCCGCTACCTTACGCGCAATAGCTTTGCCTTTTTTCTGTTGATCATGCCTCCCGTCTTTGTTCTTCTCTTCACCACACAATTCGCCGGCCGCCATCCCACCGCCATGAAGCATCCCATTCCTTCCGAAATGTTCTTCCCGGGCATGATGGCTTATCTCATCCTCATTCTGATGGCTCCCGCTTATAACAGTTTTGCCTACGACGGCAAAGCCATCCAGACGTATTTCTCTTTGCCGGTCAGCTTCCGTGAAGTGTTTCTTGGAAAAAATCTCCTGCAGGTCGCGATGCTTCTCTTTGAACTGACCATCTCCGTGCTTGCATTCTCCTATCTTGTCGGGCTTCCCTCGCTGCCCGTTCTTCTGGCCACCATCGCAGCGATCGTTTTCGTTGTCTCGGGCCAACTGTCCGTCGCCAACTGGTCCTCGCTCTGCTTCCCGCGCAAACTCAATTTCGGCCAGATGCGCGGCCAGCGCCAATCCGGCATGGCTGTGCTCGTTTCCTTTGGCACACAGATTCTCCTGGGCGCCATCAGCGCGCCCATCCTCTTCATGAGCCGCTGGACCGGCGACCGCTGGCTCCCCGCGGAAGTATTCGCCTTTCTCGCTGCCGCGGCGATCGCCGGCTATATGGCCTCGCTCGATCCTTTGGCCGCGCTCGCAGAGAAAAAGAGAGAAACCTTGATCGACGCTTTATCTCGGTGACACTTCATCCGACTTCATGTCGACCGGAACCCTTGCTCAGACTTCCAACCACAAACCGCAACGCCTCGCCCAAGTATCGGCAATACTCCTCGACAGCATCGGTCCGCGTATCCAGTCGGCCGAGCAGAGCGATGATGCGATCTCCGCTCACGCTTGGATACTCATTTTCGAAAAGGAAGCTCCCGACCACAAGCGCGTCCATTCTCGAACTAAAAAATGTGCTGGTGGCGTACGACCGGGCGCGAACGATGGCATCGCCTCGAAAATTGAACGAAGTCTATCGCGGAGTCCGAGGAAATTCGAAGTTATCACCTATGCCCAAAAGATGGCCTCGACAGAACAAACTAGGTGGCGTGGCGGCGGTGCTTATGCGCTTGAAGGCTCAATAATCGGAATCGGAAATGGCGCTCATCGCAAAATCTACACCGATACGGGGTTATTAATAAAGCCCTGTGAAGGACCTGCTCCAAGAGCCCGCTTCTTCTCGACCTGTAGATTGCGTGACTGCCGCAGTCGGGGCAAACAGAAATTTCTCTAAAGATACTCATGACACACACCTCTCGGTTCAGGCTTGGTCCAATATTGTACACCTAAACCTCACATGAGTTCGATACTCTGTGAGCGATCAGGATTGACCTCTAATTAGCCTGCAGATGACAATTCAGGCATCGTTCCTCAACGGGATTCGGCGCGACATACCGACGATGTAATGGCGCAAATTTGTCGGAGGGTAAGGACGAGTCTAGTCTTTCCACGTCACACTTGAGAAAGACTGGAGGCGGCGATACGGACCCAAACCATGGCCGGAGTGAATCGTCGGGCTACGTGGGGGCGCTCATCCAGAACAGCAACGGGAACCGCACGACTGTTCTCAAATCTGGTACCGACCTCCACTGGGACTACGGAACATACTGGTACAGGAGGGTTGACCGTCCGTCATTCTGCTGCAAGCGCGCAACCGGTCTAGCTTTCAGTCGGAGGGCGCTGAGGTAAGCTGTCATCCCCTTCTCCCGAAACCTGGTCTCATAGATGTCCGATGGATGTCCACTCTTTTCATCGAACAAGCTATAGAAATAAACACTCCTGCCCTGCAGCGTCGTTTGTTGGATGATCGTCTCTAAGTCCTCTTGGGCTTGCTGCGAATCTAAACGCCTGGCGAAAGCCATTTCAGGTAACGATACTATGTTTACTGGATTTGAATAGAGATACATGTGCATCACGTCGCCGGACCATGTCGTAATCAGCTCTCCATTTCCCACAATCGCCTGGAGTTGTTGTGCGTTTGCCCGCATTTGGCTAGGCTCTACATTTTTCTTGAGTACCCACAGCCCACTCGCGCTGACCAGGCTGACGAACAGAAGCACCGGCCAGTGAACGTCAAGCGGTTGAGGCTCCAAGAGAGCGACCAAGACCATCACCCAACAGAGGATCACGGCGAAGAGATGGAGTTTCTGGTAATAAGTATCCCACTTCACACAAGCTGCTTCCACCAGCAGAAACGCCAATAGGCACGAAAGAACGAGCGGGGTTCGAAGCATGCCTCGTTTGAACAACACGTAAAATATTGTCGCCAGAAAAGCACATACGAACAGAGCCGCCGCCGACACGAAGGCTGCCGTCCAGGGAGTCCGCTGGTACAGAGATCGCAATCCCCCAAAGTCATCGGGCAGGACGGGAAGAAATCCTTGCGTCAGACCCACCGGCGTTGCGATGAGAGAGCCAAGCTTGAATTTGACGAACGTACCCTGCTGAGGAAACTGAAAGATTGCACCACGCAGACTATTCAGAGTGTGGTAGCCGCTCGCGACCAGCACCGTCACCCAAATGCCAGCAAACACCACGCCAGAGGCAGACAAGAATAAGAGAAGCGGCTTTATGGCTGACCGGAATGGAAACCGAGTTAGTAACACGGCCGCTGCAATGCCGGGCACCAAGCATCCGGCGATCGCGTAGAATATCGCAGTAAGGCCTGCAAGGACGCCCGCAGCCAAGAAAGTCCATCCGGAAAGCTGCCGATTCGTCAGGAGCAGCAACGTTCCAACAAAAAAAGGCAAGGCTAGGCCGACCTCGGTTATGTTCGTTGCGGCGAGCAAGTAGACGGGAGAGAGACAGAGGCCCAATGTAACACCCAGGGAAACCCATCTGGGAAGGCCAACTCGGACACCAAGCAAAAAAAACAGAGCCGCTGCCACAGCTGCGCATAGGGAATTTACGGCCTGCATCGCAACGATTGCATCTCCGCGAATGCCGAGCTCCCGCTGAAGCGCAAAAGCCGCCCGCATAGTGACGCCAAATAAAAAATGGTTGTGAACAACCAACTCATTGTAATGGTTTTGGTAAACCTCTAGCCATGGTTTCGGCTGAAACGTGGAGGGCGCGCCCGGAAGGATAATCCGAAACGCCGGTAGGTATCGTAGCCCGTCGCCGATCAGCGAATTGCTCCTGAAGCCATAGAAGGTGAGGCACAGGATAGCCACGAGGAGGACTGCGACTTCTTTGGTCGTTGGGTGATTAGACTTTCTGTTTTGCTGAAACGTTTCTTCGACGATAAGATCCAACGGAAAGCCGTCTAATGCCACGGCACGTTTTTACACCGGGACAAACCTTCCTGTCAACTGGCCTGAACCCCGTGTACCACAGCTAAAATATCGTTGGATCTAGAAATTATAAACAAGCACAAAAATAGACAAAAGCGAGCACGGTGATCGAGATGGTTTTTCGCCCGGTGAGAGAACTTCCACCCCCTACCCTATTTCTCCACGAGAAAGCTGCCGATGACCAACGCATCCATGCCCGAACTGAAAAAAGTGCGGATTGCGTCGGTCGGGGTATGCACAATCGCCTCGCCGCGAAGATTGAACGAAGTATTCATGATCACCGGCACGCCCGTGCGCTTCCCAAACTCGTCGATCAGCCGCCAATAAAGTGGATTGATCTCCTTTTCCACCGTCTGTGGCCGCGCGCTGCCGTCCACGTGCGTCACCGAGGGAATCACCGTCCGTTTTTCCGGCCGCACCTGCGCCGTCAATATCATGAACGGCGAGTCGCTCGCACTTTCCAGATATTCTCCCGCCGCCTCCTTCTTGAGCGACGGCGCGAAAGGCCTCCACCATTCGCGAAATTTCACCGCGTTGTTCACCTTGGCGTTCATCTCCGGATCCCGCGGATCCGCCAAAATCGACCGACTTCCCAGCGCTCGCGGCCCAAATTCCATGCGCCCCTGAAACCATCCGAGAATTTTCCCGTTCGAAAGTAACTCCGCGGCGATTGCCGCCGCATCGCTCGCTCGCGTGTACCTCAGCTTATAAGTCCGTAGCGCGGTCTCGATCGCCTCGTCGTCAAATTCTGGCCCCAAATATGCATGCCGCATCGGCTTCATCGGCAATCGCCCGCCGCCCTCGAGATAGGGCGCGAGCGCCGCGCCGAGCGCCACGCCATCATCCGAAGCCGCGGGTTGCACGAAGAATTTATGCACGATCCCGGACGCCACAATTTTCCCGTTCGCCTTCGAATTCAGCGCCACTCCGCCCGCCAGGCAAACATTCCGGCTTTTCGTTTTCTCGATGGCCATCTTCACGACGCTCATCATCGCCCGTTCGCACATGTCCTGCACCGCATATGCCGTGTCTTTGTGCCGCTCGCCGATTTCACTTTCAGGAATCCGCCGCGGCCCGAACAACCGCGTCATTTCTGAAAAAGGCGCGGCTCCATTCGCAACCAGCTTCCTCGCATGCACCTTGTACGGCGCAGCTTCCGGCTCAATAAACGCGCGTAAATCCACACCGGGCTTGCCGTAAGGCGCAAGCCCCATCACTTTCCATTCGTCGCTGTTCCGCTGAAATCCCAGATATTCCGTGAATTCGCTGTAGAAATACCCAACCGAGTCCGGAAACGGAATCGTCAAAACATGCTCGATCCGCCCGTCCCGTCCGTGCCAAATCGACGTCGCCTCCCACGCCCCGCGCCCGTCCATCACCACGACTGCCGCATCATCAAATCCCGAATAGGAGTACGCGCTCAAAGCATGCGCCAGATGGTGCTCCACAAATCGCATCCGCGCCTTGGTCGCTCCAAAAATCTGCGTAAATCGCTTCGCCCCCCCACGCTGATGCCACATGCTCAAAAAATGCAGCGTCGAATTCAGTCCATTCATATACGTCGTCGGCATTTTCCCGGTCGCGTAACACTTCAAATCATGCCGAAACGCCGCCCCGGGAACTTGCCACCCAAAGCACACCTCGTCCAGCTGCTCGGCTTTAATCCGCGCAAATTCCAAACATGCCCGAATCGCGTTCTCCGGAAACCGCGCATCATGCTTCGCCCGGCTGATCCGTTCTTCCGCCACCGCGAACACAAGCTCCCCGTCGCGCACCAAGCACGCCGACGAATCATGCATCTGCGAATAATTAATCCCCAGTGTAATCATGCACTCCCTGAAACGCTTGTGCGTCTGGGCAGAAAGTTATTTGTTTCGCTGGACGACGAAAAGCGAATGAATCTCCTCCACGATGCTCCAGTCCGGAGCTCCCCCGCTCCGAAAAAAACGGTTTACGAATTTGACCGGACCGTACTCCGGTGTGGTCCAGCCTTTCTGGAAAATTCTTGCATCGTGGAAAATCACCGTTCCGCCGGGTCTCACAAAACGGCTCCAGTCCTCCCAATCGCGCTCTACGGCGCCCTCGGCGTGATCTCCATCTATCAAGAGCAAATCGATAGACTCCTTCCACTTCTGCACCGCGTCCTGGCTGAATTGTTCGATCCAGAGAACACTTCCTCGAGCACTGCCGTTGACAGTCCGCTGCGCCACCCGTTTTACAAAATTAAGCGCCGGAATGCGGCTCAGATGAAATGGATCGACCAGATAAAGCGTCCCGTCCTCCGCCATTCCTTCGCGAAGCGCCACCGCCGAAACTCCCTCTGCAACTCCGATTTCAACCACGCACTTGCACCCCTCCGCCCATTTTCTAAACGCCGCGTGCTCGGCCTCAGTGTGCTGCGCGACTGGCGGGCGCAGGCCCAGGAACGCGCAAGCGGAATGACGCAGCCACGGTCTATCCTCCGGCCCATCCTTCCCCGCCTGACGGGATTCACCTGGCAATGTGACCACCGCGTACTTCAAATTATTCTCCAAATCATTACCAGACTCCAAAACTCAGCAAAAATCAGTCTAGGCCCTGCCATTTGTCGTCGCGAGCGTAAAGACTTCTTCTAATTTTTTCGTAACTCGCTCCCAAGTGAAACGCCGCATGGTTTCCTGACCCGCCAGCCCAAGCCGTTTCCGCAAATCGGTGGACTGGCAGAGCCGTTCGATTCCTTCCGACAACCTCTCTGCGTCCGCGGCGGGCACGAGCAAGCCATTCATATCATTCTCAACGACATCCGCCATCCCGCATGTATTTGTCGTGACAACCGGCATCCCCGTCGCCATAGCCTCCAGCAACGTCAGCGGCATCCCTTCCACTAACGAAGGAAAAACAAATATGTCATGCCCCGCATACATGGCTGGAATGTCCTCTCGCTTCACGAATGGGGTGACGTGGACCTGGTCTCGCATCTCGGATGCAAACATCTTTTTTACCTGTTCCGCGGAAACGGACGACCCCGCCACCGTTAATCGAATTCCTGGTATCCTTTTCGCCACCAAACCAAATGCCTCCGCAAGATAATACACGCCCTTGCGATCGAGCCACGTCCCCACATAGAGCAATTCACAGAGTGTTTTCTCTGGAAATGTTCGCGGGATAAAAAACTGCTCTTCCACCCCGTTTGGCACGTACCAAATGAGCCCTGGCTCCCGCTCGTACTTGAGCTCGGCGCAAAACCAAGCTTCTCGATCAGCAACAGCGCCGTAGTCCGCCGTCTTGATGGAATAGTCGTACATCGTCTGATGGTAAATGCGATGCCATAACCTGTTCTTCAAGCTGAAATTCCAAGCGCGTCCTTTGCGATCCTCGAGCCGCATGGCATGAACGTAGCGTTCTTCGCTTCCCTGCATCGTCATCACGTAGGGAGGCGCGCCTGATTTACCGAACATGCGCCGCCAAACTCCATACATGCATCCGCAAGGCGCATGGAGGTTCACGAGGTCGTATTTTCCTGGCTCTCGTCGGATTCGCCTGGAGAGCTCCCTGGCGAAAAGTAGCGCCTCAAATCGTTTTGGTTTTGCCGGACGATCCAGCACATCTTCCATAAACCAGCAATCCACTATATGACCGCGCTTTGCCAACTCCCTGGCGTGATTTAACACTACCCCTGCCGCTCCTGCCTCCTTCTGTCGCGATACGCCAATCGCAATTAAAATCTTCAACGCGCTTGTACCTTTCCTTGCGCCGCTTGCGGCATCGCTTTTCCTGGTAGGCTCGGATTCATGGCTTCAGAGCAATCCGCCCCGTGTAGTCGATTCGGTTTAGCAAGATTGGCACGCGATTCTCCGCGAAATACTCGTCGCATGCCTGCCGCGAGCCTTTCCAATGTCCGTAGTCGTCAATGATGATCACGCCCGCCTTGGATAGACGCGGAAAAAGGTGAATCAATTCGTGCTTGGTTGATTCGTACCAGTCCGTATCGAGTCGCAGCAGGGCAATCACATCCGGCGCGGAACCCGGAATGCTGTCCTCCACTTTTCCCGGAACGAAACGGATTCCGTCCTTCGGATATCCGGTCCCGTAAAGCACTTCCTTCACCTGCTCCAACGGCGCATCCGCGCATTTGAAGCTGGAATTCTCCTGTATCACATCGTTGGCGCGCTTTCCCGAGTAATCCACGTCATTCGCTGTTGGCTCGGACATTCCCTCAAACGTATCGAACAGATACAAATCGCGGCTTACGTCCTGCATTTGCAGCAGCGTCCTCGCGACCGCGGCCATGCTCCCTCCCTTCCATACGCCGCACTCAACAATGGCTCCAGCAATCCCGTTCGCGCTCACGTATCGCACGCCTTGAATTAGCGCATAGATTCTCTCCGGGCTCGTCATCGTCCACGGCCGCACGGCGCGAAGAATTTCAGCCTCCTCCTTCCCGAAGTCAGAAGGACACTCTTTTTCTCTAGGTGGGAAATGGACAATATCGAGACCGAACAACCTAAAGGATTTGTGGACTGCAGCCTTAATCATGATTTTGCGCGCCAATCCTTGTAGATATGCGGCATCTCTGGGATTGGGAGCCAGCGTTTGCGAAGCCCGAGATAGAGATCGCTCTGGGCAATCCTCTGCCGGGCGCTGTAATAGAATTTTGGAGAAACCACGAGCGCCGCCAACAAGCTTAACGTCTTAAACACTCGATGGGAAAGTGGTGCGTCCGGAAACATCACCTCGTAAATCTTCCACTCTGTTTTCACAGTTTCCCATGGCCAACCGCCGTCGACCATCAAGCGCAATTGGTCCGCATCGGCCTGCACACGCTCGGTGATCGCTCGGACTGCCTGTTCCTCTATGCCATGCTCCCTAAGTTGTTCTTCGAGGCACCGTGCGAGTTCCGCCAGCACCTTCTGCTTGCGCCGGAGCCGCTCAGGATCGCTGCTAGTCATCTGAAAGGCATTCGCATCGTGGAAGCGATAGTAAAAAAGCGGTTCGGGAAGGATTCGCACTTCGCACAGAGCGGCGGCCAGCGTGAACAAATATTCATCGGCTTGGATCGTGAGCGCTTCCGGCACGGGCAAGATCTGGCGCAAGACGCTCGCGCGAACCGTCATCCGGCACGTTCCCATAAAGGCCCCGCGCAAGCGGAACAAGAGCGCGCCCTCGAGAGTGTTTGCGCGGAAGCGAATACTTTCCCGCAGCACATGCACCTGCTGACGGCCGTCCGGGTACACGAGGATGTCGCCGTGACCTACGAATCCCAGGTCGGGCTCCTTCGCGAAAGTCTCGAGCGCTCGGCTCAATTTATTGCGAGCCCACCAGTCGTCGCCGTCAAGAAACGAAACAATTTCACCCTTGCATTCCGGAATCCCCGCATTGAACGCCGACGCTTGTCCTCCATTCGCCTTGCGAATCAATCTCACCTGCGGCTCAAACTTCCGCACAATCTCCGGGGTTCGATCGCCCGAGCCGTCATCCACCACGATGATTTCCCGCTGCGCCGCAGGAAAATCCTGCTCCAGCACGCTCACAATCGCCTGCTCTATAAAGCGTTCGTGGTTGTACGTATCGATTAGTATGCTGACAAAGGGTTTTGTCATGGGTTAGAAAACGCTAGCTGGACGCTCAGCTCTCTTCAAGGGCAGTTCGCCTCAGCAATGGGATGTCCCCCTGCTAAGTCTACGACATCTTGGCAATCTCGGCCGTTTCACTTTGGGCCAGCGGGCTCGGCGCGCTGCCTGGTGTTCGGGGTGGCACACATATCCTTTCGGCTTGTTCCCGAATGTTTGAAATTCAAGGTGCAAGTTTAAAAGCGGTCGTGGCCGTTCACACCGCGCTGGTGCGCGATTTGCTTCCTATTTCTTCTTCATACCACGCGATGGTGTTCCGCAACCCTTCGCGCAGTGGCGTCTTCGCCCGCCATCCGAACTCCGCCAGCGCTCGAGACGTATCCAGGCAACGCCGCGGCTGCCCGTCCGGTTTCGACGCGTCCCACCGTATACTTCCCCGGTATTCCGTCAGCGAACATATCAATTCCAGCAGATCGCGGATGCTGATCTCTTCGCCGGATCCCAGATTTACAAGTTCGCGCTTTTCGTATTTCTCGGCGGCAAGCACGATCGCCTCCGCCGCGTCTTCCACGTACAAAAACTCGCGTGTCGCGCCGCCCGTTCCCCACGCCGCGATCTCCGCAGCTCCCGCCTGCTTCGCTTCCCAGCATTTCCGGATTAGCGCCGGAATCACGTGCGAGCTTTCCAGATCGAAATTGTCCCGCGGCCCGTACAAATTCACCGGCGTCAGATAGATCCCGTTGAATCCATACTGTTCGCGATAGGCCTGCAGTTGCACGAGCAGCATTTTCTTCGCGAGCCCGTATGGCGCGTTGGTCTCTTCCGGATAACCGTTCCAGAAATCCTCTTCGCGAAAAGGGACAGGCGTGAACTTCGGATAGGAACAAATCGTCCCGGCGCAGACAAACTTGTCGACCCCCGCAATTCGCCCGGCTTCAATGGCGTTGATGCCCATCACCGCGTTGTCGTAGAAAAATTTTCCGGGGT
The DNA here is from genome assembly GCA_963753745.1 of uncultured Acidobacteriota bacterium. Lineage (GTDB taxonomy): Bacteria > Acidobacteriota > Terriglobia > Acidiferrales > UBA7541 > Acidiferrum. Next base: position 57,877 of record CAVWDX010000028.1, on the reverse strand, counting down.
TTCTGCGATTTGCGCCGATTCCTCCGACCACAGCTGCAAGGTGAATGAAAATGTCCGGCCGCGTATCCTTATACAGCCGCAACGCTTCGGATTTGTCGCGCAGGTCGTATTCCCGGCTATGTGGCGCGCTTATTTGCTGGCAGCCCGCTGCTCGCAGCTTTTCCACGACAAAAGATCCGAGGAATCCGTTGCCTCCACTCAGCACCACGCGCCGATTTTCCCAGAACCCCATTCCCGGCTCCTTAGTGCTGCGAAGCTTGCCCTTCGACCGCTTCCATCACTCGCGTCACCGAATTCTGCCAGTGATTCCAGTGGCCGAATTTTTTTTCCAATATTTCTTTTCCGCGCCCCAGCGGCACGAGCCCTGCTGCTTCCAGATCCGCGTCGACCATGATCGCCACCAGTTCGCTGAATCCAATCCGGGTCTCCCATCCAAGTTTCTCTCGCGCCTTTCGCGTATCCGCAATCAGGCAATCCACTTCCAGCGGTCTCATGTACCGCTCCGAACTCTTTATGTGTTTCCGCCAATCCAATCCCGCGTACGAAAACGCTTCTTCCACGAATTCGTGCACCGAATGTGCTTGGCCTGTCCCGATGACAATATCCTCGGCCTTATCTTGTTGCAGCATTTTCCAAATCGCTTCCACATACTCTGGCGCATATCCCCAGTCTCGCCGCGCATCGAGATTCCCCAGAAACAAAGTGTCCTGCTTGCCCGCCATGATTGCCGCAACCGCTCGCGTAATCTTTCGCGTCACGAACGTCTCGCCTCGTCTCGGGCTCTCGTGATTGAACAGAATTCCGTTGCTCGCAAAAAGCCCGTAGCCCTCGCGGTAAATCCGCGTCATCCAGTACGCGTACACTTTTGCGGCGGCATACGGGCTGCGCGGCTGAAAAAGCGTCGTTTCGCTTTGCGGAGGCGGCGCCGATCCGAACATCTCCGAACTCGACGCCTGATAAAAGCGCGTCTTGCTCCCGGCCCGCCGGATCGCTTCGAGCAATCGCATCGTGCCCAGCCCGGTGATGTCTCCCGTATACTCCGGCATGTCAAAACTTACCCGCACGTGGCTCTGTGCCGCCAGGTGATACAACTCATCGGGCGCGAAGCCGTAAACCAAATTCAGTACCCACTCCGTGCTCGAGAGGTCGCCGTGATGCAGGAACAGCCGTGTGCTCGGCTGGTTCGGGTCTTGATAAATGTGGTCGATCCGCTTCGTATTAAACGTGCTCGCCCGGCGGATAATTCCGTGAACTTCGTATCCTTTGGAAAGCAGCAATTCCGCGAGATACGAACCGTCCTGCCCGGTAATTCCGGTGATGAGTGCGCGCTTCATGTGCGATCTTTCTTGTCCATTTTTTCTCCGCGGCTCTAATTACAGAGGTTCAGCATTAGCTTCCTGGGACGCTTCATCATTCTATAAGCCGTGCCAGGAATTACAAATAGATGCTCTAGGCCTAGTTCTGTAGGAGCGATTCTGTTCGTTCTTCAGAAGACACAGCTTCCCTGCCAGGTTTGTTCAGAAGACCTTTGTACGCTCGTCGCATGTCATCCACCAGATGCAAATGATCATATCCCAGGATCAGGGCGCCCAAAGCCCGAACGTAGTCGTACAGGCGGTGCCGGACGGTCTTGATGTCGCGGTATATCTGCGGGTATTCCAACAAATGCAGGAAGTACTTCCATCGGCTCGGCTTGTGCAGTTCGAAGCCATCCTGTTCCTGCGCTTTTGTCCATTGTTTCAGGTAGGCTTGCAAATCCGGCGAAGCCAAGTCGTGTCCGTTGCGCTCAAGCCAGGCGCGTATCTCCGCCAATAGAACCGCGCGCATGGCCATGCGGTGCTCGATCCTGCCGCGCCCCGCTTCTCCCTCCTTCGCTTGGAAGAGATTTGCTCCATGAAGGCGGTATTTCGCCAGAAGCTCCGGAAGAGCTGCAACCGGAGCGACAAAGATAATGAGCGCCGTCAAGTAGGCGTCGGCCTGCGAGTGCAATGAGTTCGGTACCGGCAACAGCAGCTTCAACGTGCTTCGCCGAAACGCCAGACAAGAGGTGCCTATCATCGGATAGCGCAATAAGGAAACACGGCTCTCCGGAACGCTGCCGGACACTTCCACAAAATAACTGTCATCGGCGAGTTCTTTCCCGGCCCGCCACCAATGCGTCCGGTGGTAAACCATGCCCGCTTGGGGATTCTTCTCGAAGGTTTCGCACACGCGCCGCAGCTTGTCCGGCAGCCAAACATCATCGGCATCCAGCGTGGCTAAAATTTCGCCGCGTGCCTCTGCGAAACCAAAATTAAACGCGGATGCTTGGCCGCCATTTGGTTTGCGAAGGTAGCGGATCGCGTCGCCGTATTTTTTCAAGCGCTCAGGCGTGTCATCCGTCGAGCCGTCATCGACCACGAGGATCTCCCGCTGCTCGTGTGGAAACTCTTGCGCCAAGGCGCTTTCGATAGCTTCTTCGATGTATTGCCCGTAATTGTAGGTGTCGATCAGAACCGTCACAAGGGGAGCGCTCATGCTTGAATTCCCACGGTCGTTACGCTTTCCTGCGGGAATGGCGCAGGTACGTAGCGCGCAGCCCTAGAGCGTTGCGGAGCGGTCTCGTGACATCGAGGACAAAAAACCAGGCCGGCTGCAAAATATCGTAAAGAGCGATGCGCCCCGCTTGCCTCACGTAGCGCTTTGTTGCCGACCAGTGACGCGCTGTGTTTGGCTTGAGTCCTTCCGTGCCCAATACCTCGTTTGCATCCGCGATCGTGCGCAAATGCTTCCATCCGCCAGCCAGCTTATAATTCGCTCCGGCCTCCTCCCCGTACCACACACCCTGCTTGCCCTGAGGATGGTGTCCGTAATCGTGATTCTGATGGATGGCGAGGACCACCCGCGAGGCGTCCACCACGGGTTTTCCCATTTCCAGTGCTTTCCAAACCGTCCAGTTGTCCCAAAAAACGCGGCCAATGACGAGGGGCTGCAAAACCGAGAGCAACCCTCGTGAAAAAACGAAATAGTCGATCCAATCAGGAGGACGCTGCCTGCCGGTCTGCAAAGCGAGATTGCGGATGCGCTCCTGCCAATCTTCGCTTGCGAATTCCCAGGGTTCCGTAATCTCCGTGTCCCAACGACAGCCGGCCATCAGGAATTCCCGGTGGGCCGCCAAAACGCATTCCACGGCCGGGCGTAAATCCCGCAGGAAGATAATGTCGCAGTTGCTGTAACACAGAACCTCGTGCCGCGCGATGGCCTGCGCCCGCGCAAACATATAGTCCATCCGGTTCGAACCGGCGTCATTCTTCTCGGTGTGGGGCTCATGGCGTATTCCCAAATCCTTCGCCACGGCGGCGGCGCCTTGGTCGTCCCCAAAGAGGATTACCTCTACGTCTGGATGCAGCAGCTTCCAGCTCATCAGCGCATTTCGCTGAATGACGCCGTTGTGCCCGGCAAACGGCTTGGCGGTTGTGAAAAACGTAAGCATTTTCGCCTCAATCGACTCGTTCCCCGGCAGCCGTCCGCTATCCGATTCGAGCGGACGCGCACGCCGCCTCCGCTTGGAAGAATTGCAGCTGGCGCTCGTTGGGGACGCTCAAAACAGCCCCTGTTGCGGAGCTGTGGAACGCCGGCAGTTTCTCAACGCACATATCGAATGCCTGGATCCGGCAATTCAGCCAGCAACGTCTGAACTTCTTTGCTGCGCTCGTCGGGAAGCGCCACAAAATTCCCATCGCAGGAGTCTTCGTCTGGCGATGCGGGGTACAGCGTGCCTATCTCGCTCAGTGCAAACCAACGATAGTTCCAACGCGCCAGCAGTTGCATGATTTCGCGGGCGGGATATCCCCACGGGCGTGTTCGCGTGTCCTCCACTTCCGCGAGAATCGCCGGCCGCGGCTCCGTTTGCAGTAGCCTGCGGGCCCCCTGCAACACTGCCAATTCGCCTCCCTCCGCATCCAGCTTGATGAAGTCCACTTGCTCGATTCCGCGAACTGCAAGCAGGTCGTCCAGTCTTCGCAGCGGCACGCAAACTCGGCGAGTAGGCTCTGGCACTGCGGGCGGCCGCAAGCTATTTCCCCAGTCCCTGAAGCCGTCACCACAAAAAGTTCCGCTTCGCCGCAGTCCTTCCCCAAGGCGCAAGACTCGATCTCCACATTCCGGCAGCGATTTACGCGCACATGCCTTGCCAGCCGTTGGCATTCCCGCGGCGACGGTTCGAACGCAATCACTTTCCCGCTACGCCCGACGCGTTTCGAAGCAAGCAAGGTGTACAAGCCATGGTGCGCTCCGATGTCCAGCACGGTCATCCCTGGGCGCAGGAGCCGCTGCACAAATCGGACTTCCGTCTCTTCAAAGCCGTTGTACATCAGCTCGTGGTCGAGTGCGCCCTTCTCCGCGAGCCACCACGCGCCGAATCCTAACCGCAATGGAATGGGCATCTCCGGAATCACACGCCTCGCCCGCAGCGCCAAGGTGATGTATTTCCTTCGTGCGGGACTCGCCAGGAATCGCCCAATGCGCCGTGGCATGCTGACTCGCGCTGCGCTAATCTTTCTCCAGGGATCGTGCGTTTCGCGCGGCTCCGGATACAGACGGAATCCCGCCACGTCGATCGGCCCGGATGCAGCCAGCAAAACCGTCCGTTTGCGCGCATGTTCCGGGGTCTCACGAAAGTCGTCGTGCTCCGGCAAAGGAACCACTCGGTAGACCATCGCGAAGCCAGCTCGGTACAGCATCTTCACGAGGCTTCCTTCGCTCGGGTAACAGGCCATCTCCGTCAAACTCTGATCATCGGCTCGCTGCTCTTCGCGCAGCAGCATCGACGGCTTTTCGTCCGGAATGCACATGCTCTCGACCAACAAGCATTTCTCGGTCAGCGCCCGCAAGTTACGCATGGCCATCACCGGATTTTCCAGGTGATAGAGCAGTCCGCAGCACAGCACAAAATCGAACCGTCCCAATTCGCGGATGCTGAGATCTTCGATATTCGCCCTTTCGAACGGCAAGTGCGGAAATCGCTTGCGCGCCTCGGCGATGTTTTCCTCGCGCCCGTCGAAGCCGCACACATTCAGCCCGGAATCGGCCAGCGTCTTCGAAAAGAAGCCCACACCGCACCCCGCATCGAGTGCGTTCTCGAGCTTAAAAACCGGCTTTAGCCTGCCAACGACGCGCCGGATAGTTTCTGCGCGCGCCACAATTAATCTGCGGTAGTGTCGCTGATCGAACGGCGTGAGCCTTAGGGTGAATTCCGCGCTGGCGCGCTGTGCCGCAACTTCTGCGGGCGCGAACGGCGCTCGATGGATAACAGACATGGGGCTGGACTCCATGTCGGCGCTTTTCCCGAGGGGGCTGCCGGGACGGCCGGACTTTCGTGCGCCTTCGCGGTTCCGGCGCGCCCAAGACGCGCACAGCCACGAAAGCCCTTCCCGCCACTAGCTGGAATAAGTTAACTATGACTTCAAGAATAGCGGCAGTGAGAAGTAGATGGATGGTAATTATTCTTAGCCGGAAATGCAAGGAAATTTATTGAACAATCACTATATACTGTTAGTATAACAACGAAGAGAAAAAACGTAATGTGCGGGCTTTCCAGGGGCGCTTCGCAGTTCGAGGCGAGCGCCGCGACTCAAAAAGACGGCCTTACCTGGAGGTCAATTTGCCCGCTCGTCGCAAAGCTCGATAGTCTTGCTCGGCGCGAAAGCGAGCACTGGCGATATCTCTCTCGATGCCAGGCTCAGAGGAAATCCAGTGGAACAACCGAAACAGTAGGAACAGTGCCGCTACACCGAATGCCACTAAAGCCCACCAGAACACGATCCCGTTCCTCCCGGCGATAAAAGTGTATCCCCCGAATCGAAAGGTCAACCTTACCTGACCAAACCTTCCGCGACAAGCCTCCAACCTCCGCTATATCATAGAGTAGTAATCACTTAGGCGGAATTAAACAGCTTGCGATGCCGGCGGACGGCGACACCCGAATGAGTCTATAACCGTAGGTTAATACAATGGCAGTGGTTCGTTCCTGCGCGGGGATGGCCCTCAAGCCCGCGCACTGCGGCTCAATCCCAGCCTCTTCCTTACTCCAACCGTCTTATGCACAAACACTTCCCACAAAAATCCCTTAACCGCCGCTGCTTCCCTCCGCCCAAACGCCCTTCGGATCGTTCCGTCTTCCGTCATTACGTGCGTCGCGCTCAGGATCGTATACGTGTGCGGCCGCTCTCCGTAATATCTCAAATTTTCCTCGGCTTCCGCCCCCCCGTACGCTCCCAGTTCTTTTCCTCCGGTCACGTGGCTATAGTCGTGCATCTGGTGGGCAATGGGCGCAAATCTCGTCAGATCCACCACGGGTAGCTTTTTCCTCCGCGCATACTTGATGCACCACTGGTCGAACCACACGCGCCCGATCGCCAGCGGCGGCACATCCACGTATGTCCCTTTCGGAAACACAAAGACATCCATGCCCGTGTAGCTGTCGAGCTGCCCTTCACGGCCCATGCGCTCTTTGAGTTTTTCTTGCCAGCCTTCGCTGAAATCCATCGCCTCGTTCATTTCCAGGTTCGTCCTGCGCCCCACCGCCAGAAACTTTTCAAACTTCCGCCTTACTTTTCCGACTCCCTCCATAAACTCTCGCGGCAAAATAATGTCCGCGTTCACGTACGCCAACAGCTCGTGGCTCGCCCTCCGTTCGGCATTTGCGAAAATGTCCGCGAGCAGCGGCGTGCCGCTGCTATTGCGGGCCACTTCGGCAATATGCACGAGTCCGAGCTCGCCCGCGCATTCGGCCGCGCCTTCTTCGTGCCCGAATAGAATGATCTCCGGCCGCGGCTCCAGCTTCGTCCAACTCGTGATCGCGTTTCGCTGGATGATCCCGATATGTCCGCGGAACGGCTTGGGCGTCGCCAGAATCGTGATCGCGGATGTCTCTTTCATCGCTCGCATCCTACTGATCCATCCAATGTCGCTTTTTGCGGTTCCGAATTAATGCTGGCAAGCTGTCTTTGTTCAGTCCCACCGTGTGTCTCATCGGCCGCGTCACATCAAGGAATGGATGCCACACCTTCATTCGTAGCGCTCCCCGCACCTTGCGGCCGACATCCCGCCAGCGCCGCTTGGTGGGTGCCATCCAGTAAAATCGGTTCGCCACAACACCGCCCTCCGTTAGCCGATACGTCGCATCCTCGGTTGTGCGCAGATGCGCGCGCCCTCCTGCCAATTCGAAATTCCGTTGCGCATCCTCGTCGCTGGATAAGCTCTTCAATCCTTCAGCAAGGTGGCTATAGTCATGGTTCTGGTGCACCGCGTATACCGTCTCCGAGGCGTCCACCACCACCGCCTTCTGAGCTAGCGCTTTCCACACCATCCAGTGATCCCACCACGTGCGCCCCACAACCAGCGCCGGCATTTCCCGGTACAGCCCGCGCCGAAACGCGAAATAATCGATGTTGTCGTAGAAGCGCTGCACCCCTTCGCTCTTTGCCCGTCCAACGATCTCCTCTTCCCACTCGGCTGCGGAAAAATCAATCGGCTCCGTGATTGGCGTATCCCAGCGCCTTCCCACCATCAAAAACGCATGGCCTCGCTCGCCAACCACCGTCAACGCCTTGCAAAATTCCCGCGTCAGCACGATGTCGCAGTTCGAATAACACAGCAGCTCGTGCCTCGCAATTTCCTGCGCTCTGGCAAACAGATCATCCGCTCGCACCGCCCCCAGCCGGCTCCGTTCTACCTCCGGCTCGTGCCTCAGCCCAAGTTCCGCGCATACTTTCTCCGCTCCCTCATCGTTCCCGAAGAGAATCACCTCGGCGTCCGGGTGCAGCAGCGTCCAACTCTTCAGCGCGTTGCGCTGCGTAATCCCGTCGTGCCCCCGAAATGGCTTAGCCGTCGTAAAAAAAGTAATCATTCCGCCCGCTTCTTCTTCCTAAGTCTCTCTTATGCCGCTTCCCCAGGCAACTTCCTGTATCTTGTCTCCAGCGCCGCGTTGCCTCCCTTCTCGCCCGGCGTCCTGCGTTTACTTCCCGGATTTTTTGTTTCAGAAACAGAAAACTTTTCTCCAAACTTGTGTTAAAAATACCCGGGGTCTCAGTCCCTCCAAAACTCTCGCTCAAGGGATAACTCAATTGCCTAAAAATCAGCTTTTGGGGATAAGCGCTTTGTCTTTTTGCATGCTTTCGTTTCTCTCGCAGGGCGGCGGCTGCCTTCACAATCCGAAGCCCTTGCCCTCCGTGACCATTTCCCCTAATCCCGTCGCCTTCCCGGCCACCGCCCTGGGCGCCTCCAGCGCCCCCATTCCTGTCACCATCACCAACTCCGGCACGGCCGCCCTCGTCATTTCCTCCATCGTCGCCGGCGGCAGCAATCCAGGTGACTTCACTTCCACGAACACCTGCAGCGGGCCAGTCGCCTCCATGGGCACTTGCACCATCACGGTTACCTTCATCCCCACCGCTCCCGGCCAGCGCTCCGAAACCATCACCCTCACCGACAACGCCTCCGACTCTCCCCAGGTCATCCAAGTCAACGGCACCGCCAACGCCATCGCCATCTCGCTCACCCCGCCACAATCCGCCATTGCCACCGACCAGGCCGTGCAATTCTCCGCCACTGGCGACCCCGCTGGCGTCACCTTTTCCCTCGCCGCTTTCACCAACTCCGGTCCCGGCGCTGCCGCACCTGCTGGCACTATCAACGCCACCGGCTATTACACGCCGCCTCCCGGCTCCCCCAGCCTCTACGTCATCGTCACCGCCACCAGCAAGACCGACCCCACCAAATCCGCCTCCGCCACCGTCAACGTCGTCGCTCCCGGCCTCTTCACCAACACCAACAACGTCCAGGTCGCACAGTACGCCGTCACTCCCCCTTCTCCCGCCTCCGTCAGCGTCCAGTTTGGCCTCACCACCAGCTACGGCCTCAACACTTGGACTCAGCCGAATACCTCCCTCGGCAGCCCCGTCAGCCTCTACGTCGCCGGCATGAAGCAATCCACTCCCTACCACATGCGCGGCGTCATCCAGTTTGCCGATGGCACCTCCTTCGACGACTCCGACTTTACCTTTACCACCGGCGCCCTTCCAGTCAGCGCAGTTGCCGAACATTACGGCCACCACCACGGCGGGCATGACTCCGCAGAGCTGGCGTCGAACTGCTGGACACGATCAGTCGTCGCCGCTGGCAATCGGCAAGGTCACCGAATCGGCCGTGGCGGATCTATCGGGAAACGTTCTTTGGACTTACGATCCGGTATTTCCGGATGCGTCTTGGTCCGAACCCAGTCAAGCTACTGCCCAACGGGCATTTCCTGATCAATTTCAACGCGGTGCATCCCGACGGCACTGAACTCCGTCATCCAAGAGGTTGACCTCGGCAATAACGTCATTTGGCAAATGACCGCGGCGCAACTCAACACCGCCCTCGCAGCGGCCACCTGCGCCGAATGCAACGTCACCGTGATTGGCACGCATCATGACTTCGCCGTCCTTCCCAACGGTCATCTCATCGTCATCGCCGGCACGCAGCAAGTCGTCTCCGGAGTGACCGTCACCGGCGACATCATCATTGACCTGGGCGACATGGAAAACGTCGGCGGCAACAATCCCACTCACACCCCTCAGCCCGTCTGGGCTTGGAATGAGTTCAACCATCTGGACATCAACCGCCAGCCCTACTCCGTATCCCGGACTGGACCCACACCAACGCCGTCATCTATTCACCCAGCGACGGCAACCTCATCATCTCCATCCGTCACCAGAATTGGCTCGTGAAGATCCCCTACCAAAATGGCGACGGCTCCGGGAGACACCATCTGGCATCTCGGCTATCAGGGCGACTTCACTCTGTTGAATGCCGACGGCTCAACCGATACCAATCCCTTCGACTGGTTCTACGCCCAGCATGGCCCTTATTTCACCACCACGAACACGAGCGGCCAGTTCTCCCTCGTTCTCTTCGACAATGGCGACGACCGCGGCGTCTCCGTCGTCGCCGGTGGAACCTGCGGCGTCGCCGGGCAGCCCGCCTGCTACAGCACCGTTCCTCTCCTGAACCTCGATGAAACCGCCTCTGACCGCGACCCTGGCGTTCCATCCGACCACGCCGGACTATTCCTGTGTTTGGCGGTAACGCCGAAGTCCTTGCTAATGGCAATGCCGAGTACGATGAGTGCGCCACGGCCAGATTGGCACCGACAACGCTGCAATCTTTGAGGTCACGCAGACTTCACCGCCACAGACTGTCTGGAAAATGCAATCGTTACCGGGCAAGTACGCGTATCGCGCCATGCGCATCCCTAGCCTCTATCCGGGTGTGCAGTGGTAAACGTTCTCGAAGCTACGCGGCGTTGCGCTGGATAACGGAATCGTGACCTCGAAATGCCTTCGCTGTGGAAAATCGTGCAATTATTTGGGGCGCATCCTCCACCCACCCTCCGCGTACTCAATCACCGGCGGCCAATCCGAAGCGGCCCATTTATATAAAGCCTCTACGGCCAGACGGCTCCAAATCCCGCGAACAAACCTCGTGTGCTTCAAGACGCCGATCAGCTTACAGAATAATTCTGACTCCCCTCTACTGCGCATTGCGGTCAGTTCTCTATCGATGATTAGCTCGCAGTTTCCATCGTAGACCTTAAGATCGCTGCGGCTGAGACCATCGCCGTGATTCCGCCAACCACCGATAAGGGCATCCACAGTGTAAAGCTTCGCTGACCGAAAGAAGCGCACCCACAACTCGAAATCTCCCTCGGCCCGGAATTCCGTGCTGCACGCCCCTCCTGCCCGCTCCCACAGGCTCCGCCGCCAAAACGTTGACTCTTGCTGGATATGCCTGTTCGCCCCGGCGAGGAACCTATACCGGGACCAGCGCCGCAGGTCCTTTGCAACGCTGGGCCAGCCTTCTTCCCCAATGAGCGTGGGCCGCCCGGTGATCCACTCCGCTTCTCCAAAGCTCGAAAATACACTCGCAACCGTAAAGAGTGCGTTCGCGTGAAGCATATCGCTCGCGTTCAGCCACCCCATAATCTCGCCCGTCGACCGCGCAAATCCCTTGTTTAGGGCGTCATACACGCCTTTGTCCGGCTCGCTGATCCACCCCGTAATTTCCGATTCATATTTTCGAATAATCTCCACCGTGCCGTCCGTCGACCCTCCATCCACGATGAAGTACTCCAGATTGGGATACCTCTGGGAGACGATCGAGCGAATCGTGTCTTCGATGTACCGCGCGCCGTTGTAAACCGCTGTCACCAGCGTGATGCGCGGCCACTGCACAAGGCGAGCTTGCAGATCGTCAATGGTCATGTCTCACGAAACCCTTGAAAGTTTCATTCGTAGGAGCTGATGCCGTCCAGCAGTCGGCTCTTGTTCCTGATAAATGCCAGCTCGCAAAGCCAAAGCACGCCGTGTTTGGGGCTGCGGTTTAGGTCCGTAACGTCGAGAAGTGTATATCCGGATTGAGACAACCGGCCTATCACTTCGCCTACAGTGTTTTGAAAGGCGGCGCAGATTCCAGCTTCTAGAAGAAAGATTTCAGTCTTGCCAAACAGATCGGAGGCACCCGCAAAAACCTTCAGATCCAACCCTTCAGCGTCGATCTTTACCATTTCAGGTGTAGCTCCGCCCACGAGCGCCACGATCTCGTTAAGAGTCTTCACCTCGATTGTCATCTGCTCTAGTCCGGCAGCCCGCGCCTGTTCCTCGGTAAGAGTGAATGTGCTGCTGTCATCCCGATAAGAGATCGTAAAGGGCAAAGTCCCCGACCGGTCGCTTGCGCCCGCGTTTATCCACCGAATCTTGTACCCGGCGTCAAACAGATCTTGAACGTATATCTTAAGGTTGTCCTGCGGCTCAACGAGGGTGTACTGCGCATTCGGAAAAGACTTAACTGCAGCTCGCGTCCACACTCCTCTGTTCGCACCTACATCGATAATGTGTTTTGGAGCGAAGCCCCGCGCCTTCAACAAAGCAAAGAAATGTCTCAGGCCATAACTGGGTTGGAACACGTTCTCGATTCGTAACAGCCGGTACCCAAATTTCCCTAGTAGTGATTGAATGAGATCTCTCACAAGGCTCCATGACCACTAATCAAGGATTGAATACTCCTGACCACCTTGGCCCCCCACGCCTGCACGATTTTTCGGTTTCTATACCCGAGACTCAATGAGACGAAGGCCGCCAAATAGTTGAAGACCGAAAACCTCCATGTCTGGCGCGAACGGTACGTGTAGTTCTGGCGGAGCAGAAACCAGAAAAAACGAACCCTTCCCGGGGGTTCGATCACGAAACTGTGCTCCTCCAGGCGTAGATGCTGGCTATTCAAAAGAAGCTCAGCGCGGGCTCTGTTAAGCTCATGCCGGTGCGCCACTGTCCAGGCCCTGAGTTCACTCATAAGATTATGGTGCGACCGAACGCGCCGCTGTCGTTCCTCAGCAGTCCCCGTACCATCAGCGGCATAGTACAAGTTTCCGCCGTGGACTCTGTAGACGGATAGCGCCTCAGGAACCGCAATCACAGGTGCCAACAACGCGGCCAGGACCTCGATATACCCGTCCGCCTGGAGCGTCAGTGACTCGGGAATGGGCAGCACCCGTTCGGCGACCTTACGCCGGAACGCCAGGCAGGACGTGGGATAAGCACAGAAGGTCACGAGCTTGCTTACGTCGTCCGGAAGAAAACCAGAGACTGAGACAAATCCCGGCTCCACAGCATTTCCTGTATCCGTATGCAGCTCCCTGAGCGCGTGATAAATCAAACCTGCGTCCGGGTGTTTCTGAAATGCTTCTGCCATGCCCCGCAGTTTCCCCGGCAGGAAATAGTCGTCTGCGTCGAGCAAGGCCACGATGTCCCCGCGGGCTAGCGCGAAACCTGAATTCAGCGCCGACGCCTGCCCACCGTTGGGCTTGTAGAAATATTCGACCTTCGGCGCATACTTCCCCACCCTTTCGAAGGTGTCGTCGATCGAGCCGTCGTCGACGACAACGACCTGCACCTGATCCATGGGAAAGTCTTGCGACAGCACGCTCTCGACGGCCTCTTCGATGAAGCGCCCGTAGTTGTAGGTATCAATGAGCACGGTGATGAGAGGCGCAGTCATCGGTTATTAGTCGCCACGGGGCCACCCCGGCAAAATGGCTAGCGAATGGATCAGACGTAGGAGGTGAACAGGCATAATCTAAGTCGTCTGCCGCCGATGGGCAAGACCGTTTGGATAGTGGATTTCAAACTGGGCCGGAATATTCAGAACACCGTTCCATTCGTCCCGGGGGTGCTGGTAAGACTCAGTGGCGACTACCATTTCTGGAACGGCTTGCCATATATCAAGCGTGTCCTGATCGTCATATACGGCGACGTCCCACGAATAGGCACCTGGTCGCAGCGGGAGAAGCTGGAATCTATGCACGAGTTCATGAATGCCGGGCTCAAAAGTCAGGCCGTACGCGGCGTTCGCCCAGATCAACTGTCTGTCCATATTGTAGAGCGCAACGCCGTGGCTTCCACGTCGAATCGGTCTTGCCACTTCCAGGCGAAACCGAACAGTGACCGGACCAAGCGATCCGATGCGGTATGGGGATTCGAGATTCTCCCCATCGATTCCCCACCCAAGAAAGCGGGCTTTAAACTCTTCGGAATGGCTCCGCGCCGCGACGGTTCCATCCACACGTGACATAGCAACTTCGTACGCGGAGACGACTTCGTGGGTGCTTCCATTGAGGCGAACTGAACCGTCATCCACCCAGACCACTCGATGGCAGAGGCGGCGGATCTGATTGAGTTGGTGGCTTACGAGAACTACAGTACGCCCGGCCCTCGCGACATCGCCCATTTTCCCGAGGCACTTCTTCTGAAAATTGATGTCGCCGACGGCCAGCACTTCATCCACCAGCAAAATTTCCGGCTCCAGGTGCGCCGCCACCGCAAACGCCAGCCGCACGTACATCCCGCTCGAATAGTGCTTCACCGGCGTATCGATAAACTTTTCCAGCTCCGCGAACGCCACAATCTCATCGAACTTCCGCACAATCTCCTGCTTTTTCATTCCCAGGATCGCACCGCTCAGGAACGTATTCTCCCGCCCCGTCAGCTCCGGATGAAATCCCGTGCCCACTTCCAGCAGCGACCCGACCCGCCCGTGAATTTCCGCCCAGCCGGTCGTCGGCTTCGTAATCCGCGAAAGAATTTTCAGCAGCGTCGTCTTTCCCGCGCCGTTCCGCCCGATCAGCCCGAGAACCTCTCCTTCATTAACGTGCAAAGATACGTCTTTCAGCGCCCAGAACGTCTCCTCCTTCTTCCGCAACGCCGCGAGCGGCGACTTCACAAACCTCTCCAGCGCATGCCGCAGCCCGGAATCCACCGTCATCCCGCGCCGGTACCGCTTCCCCAGCCCCTCCCCCTGTATGACCGCTCCGCTCATCGTTTCAACCTTCAGCCTTCATACCTTCCAACGTTGTTTAACGGCCGTTCAACTCCTGGAAGCCGCCGTTCGCTGCATTATGCTTGACTGCATATAACTCTCGCGCTAACATGCCTTATGTATCCTGCGCCGATCTCGTCCTCACCACCCTCGCCCTCCCCTTCGCTCGATTTCCCCTCCCTCCGCAATTTTTCTCCGCGCCCCTTTCTCCGCTGTCGTAGCGGCGGGTCTTCAGCCCGCCAGCTTCTTGCTCGCCGTTATCGGTGCGGGTCTTCAAACCCGTGTGTCTCCTCAATCCCTTGCGCAACTCCCAGCAACGCCCGCAACTCTTTTAGAATCCGCACTTACGAAAAACACGCCCGTAACCCCTTTAGAATCCGCACTTCCAAAACACAGCACTTAAAACCCTTTAGAATCCGCACTTACGAAAAAAACCCCCCGGGGGGCTACCCTCTTTCCATCCAATTTCTCTCCAGCCTCTTTTCCTGGGAGTTGGCTCGCCACTCGCCACCACCCACTCGCAACTCCCCTATACCCGATCCGCAATCGCTCCTTCCATCCTCTGGAAAAAGAACAGCCCGCCCACCAGCACCAGTACAACCGCAGCCGTCGATGCCAGCAGCAGCGGCCCGGGCGGAGTACCGTGGCCCGTCAGCGTCCAGCGGAACCCGTCAATCACCCCGGCCATGGGATTCAGCCCGTACAGCCAGCGCCACCGCACCGGCACCAGCGACGACGGGTACGCCACCGGCGAAGCAAACATCCAGAACTGCACTAAAAATGGCACCACATATTTCACGTCGCGATACAGCGCATTCAGCGCGGACATCCACAGCCCCACCCCCAGCGCCGTCAGCACGGCCAGCAGCAACAAAACCGGCAGCCACAGCGCCGCCACTCCCGGCCGGATGTGATACATGGCCAGCACCACTCCCAGCACCACGCACCCAATCGAAAAATCCACCAGGCCGGAAATGACCGCTGAAATGGGAAGCACCAGCCGCGGAAAAAAAACTTTCGTGATCACCCGCTGGTTGTCCACCACGACGCTCGTGCAAGATTGCAGCGCCGTCGCAAAGTACGTCCAAGGAACGAGCGCGGTGAAGTAAAAAACCGGGTAAGGCAAGCCGTCGGAGGGCAGCTTCGCCAGCCGCCCAAAAAAAAGCGTAAACACACCCATCGTGAGCAGTGGCTGCAGCACCACCCACGCCACCCCGATCGCCGTCTGTTTGTATCGAACTTTAACGTCGCGCCAAACGAAAAAATAAAGCAGTTCGCGATAAGACCACACTTCGCTGAGGCGCAAATCCAGCCAGCCGCGCGGCGGCTCAATCCGCACGATAGCGGGCGCGGCGTGCTGCACCGGAAGAGGCGGAGGGGGTGCGGTGACCGAAGCCATCGAGTCTTCGTGAAACTCCGGGAGAGTTGGATGAATCCCCAATTAGATTAGCAGAGATGCAGAACCTTCGCGACGCTCGGCGCTCCGCAATTTGCCGGGAAGATCCAACGATCAGGGGGGCGGGGGATCTTTTTTAGTTGTTCGAGGTCGCGCTGCTCGATCTGCTGCATGAGGGCTTTGCGATGAAATAGATACGCGTCGAGCTGCTTCGTAATTTGCCGTGGAACCACAACAAACTGATTTCGAATCATTTGCGAAAAAGAGATGGGGCCGCGCGCGGGGATGAGGTGAGTGCCCCACTGGAACATAAGCCCAGCGTTCCAAAAAACAAAACAACCAAGAAAAATGCACGCAGCAGCAAGCGCGGCGCGGCGCGTTCGGAAAACGCGCGTAAATCGCTCGAGAAAAACGGCGAGGCCCAGAATAAAAAGCGGAGTGAGCGAAACAAAAAAACGGTTGCCGTACGAGGAGATGCCCGCCCAATCCGGATACGAAGCGATGAAATAATAAAAAGCGAACGCGGCCGCCAAAAACAAGGAGCCCACGCGCGGTACGCTGCGCCAAAACGCGATGAGACCAATCACTGCGAAGAAGAGGATCGGCGTCCAGGAGAACAGGCCATGGTCTGAAGAAAAAAGCACGGACAGTAAATAAGGCGAACTCCAGTTCCAGTGGCTGATGGGAATGTAACCCGATTCGAACGCGCTGCCATAAATGATGCGGTGCGCGATGAGCGTAGGCAGCAGGCAAATCAAAAGAGCCACCGCGAAAGCAAGATGCCGCGCGAGAAGCTGCGAGAGGGCGGGTCTAAGCGGAGCGCTTTCCGCGGTGACGCGCGGCACGCCAGAGGTAGCAGGCGGGGGCGGCGCACTTGAGCGTTCCGATGCGGGCGATTTCGGCGCTCCATTTCGAAAGGCTGCGGCATATTCGCGCAGGGCTTCGAACGGCAGAATCACGAACAACATGGCGTTTGCGTAGTAGACGTCGAGCATCAAACCGCCGATTGCGCCGAGGACAATCCACCGGCCGAGGGTGCGCGAGCCGCGTGTGCGGTCCCAATACCACAAAAAGAGCGCGACGACGAAAGCGGATTGCGCGTGCGACCAGGAGGGATTGAAATACATATAGATAGGAAGAGAGCTGGCCCACCAAATCGCGAGCGTCGCGAGCAAGGCCCATCGCTCGTCGACATATTTGCGCGTGAGACGGAAGGAAATCAGGAGACCGAGGAAGCCGTAGAACGCAGTGGCAAGGGCCATGGCGATGCGATACGGCGAGGAGAAGCCGTCGGCGGGAATTGCGGAGCCGAGGGAGCGGGCGAGAAGAACGCCGGCGTGAGCGACGAGAAGAAAGGGCTCCCAGAGAATGGCGGGGCCGACGGTGAAGTGATTCTCGAGGTGGCCGGTGGACGTGCGAAGATCAGCGAACGGCTGGCCGTTTATGTCGAGACGATTTTCGCGGAAGCTTTCGTTGGCGTGCTGGTAATCGGGAGTGAAATCGAGATTGTGCTGGATCAGCGGAGCGCGGGCGTAGGCGTAGTAGCCGACGCCGTCTCCACGCACCCAGGGATTGAGCATAGGCAGAGAGAGCAGAAAGAGCACCAAGAGAAGGCGCGCCGCTTTGCGCGGACTTGGCTGAGGCGAAGAGGCCAAACTTTACGGCTCCAGGAAACTAGCACTTGCGAGAAGTATCGATTGCTACTTTGAAGTTTACGGCAAAAAGGGAGAAATGCGGAGCGAGGAGAAGAATGGCCCATCCTTTGCAAGAAAAAAAAATAAAACCGCAAAGGCTAGGCCACCCCGGAAAAAACAAAGCCAAAATCGTCTCAGCGCGTCAAGGACCGCCCACCCGCCGTGCCGTTGTTTTGCGTCATGGCGCGCGAGGACCCGAGCAGGTCTTCGATGTAGTACTGCGCATTGCCGCTGGCGGGAAGGATGGCGACGCGCTTGCCGCCGAAGAACACGTATTCGGCGGTGGTGTTTCCGGAGCCGTCGGTCTCGGCGAGGACTTCGCCGCCGGAAGGAAAGTCAAAACCCGCACCCTTCACAAAAATCTGTTCAGCCCCATGACATCCTTTACAGATTGTCCCGGGACATCCTTTACACTTCGGCGCGCTTCACGCGCCGGAGGTGAGGGGGATGCCCTGGAGGACTATGGATGTTCATGAGGCGGGTGGCCCGGACTTGGGAAATTGATGTTTGTGGACATGGGAATCAGGGAGAGAATATCACTGCGGCACTTTTCAGGAAAGTATAGAGAGGCGGAGGGTGCCCCAGGTTCGTTGTTGGAACCTGGGGCTTGGGGTTGGCGTTTCTTTTCGTGGGATTGGCGATGCCAGCCGGACTGAAGCGCTACTACGGCAGAGGCCATCTGCATTTTATTACGTTCAGTTGCTATCGGCGGCTGCCGCTGATGAAGACGGTGCGCGCGTGGGACATTTTCGTGAAAGAGTTGGGAAAGGTGCGCGACGAGATGGGTTTTCATCTCCTTGGTTATGTGGTCATGCCGGAGCATGTGCATCTCTTGATGAGCGAGCCGAAGCGGGGAACGCCCTCGACGGTGCTGCAAAAGTTGAAGCTGCGCGTGCCGCGGAAACTGCGCAAGCGTGCGAGGCCGGTGTGCGCGGGGCAGATACGCTTGCCGTTTGCGCAAACGGGAGAACCGTTGCGGGCGTTTTGGCAGGCGCGGTTTTACGATTTCAACGTGTACAGCAAGGGAAAGTAGAATGAGAAATTGAATTACATGCACGCGAATCCGGTGATTCGCGGACTGGTGAAACATCCGAGAGATTGGGTGTGGAGCAGTTGGCGGTCTTACTACGGAGGGGCACCCGAACTTCTCGCCGTGGACATAAAAGTATGAGAAGTGAAGGAAACCCCAGGACCCAGGTTCCAACAACGAACCTGGGGCACCCTCCGCGCTGTTTTGATTTGTGAGTGGGCGACAGTCTCTTGGTTCGGTCGACAGGAGTTTGACAGATTCGAGAACGGATCATCCGGGCCACCCGCCCGGAATCTTTCTTTTCAATCGCCGAAAAGCTGTTCTTTGTTCCGGTGCTTGTTTTTATGCGAAATCAGTCGCGCGAATGGGCAGGCGCCGGATGCGTTTGCCCGTGGCGGCGAAGAGTGCGTTGGCCAGCGCCGGCGCAACGGGAGGCACGCCGGGTTCGCCGACGCCCGTGGGACTTTCTCCGCTCGGGACGATATGCACTTCAATTTTCGGGGATTCGAAGATGCGCAGCATGGGGTAGTCGTCGAAATTTCCTTGCACAACGCGGCCGTCTTTCAGGGTGATTTCGGTTTTCAGCGCGGCGGTCAGGCCAAAAATGATTCCGCCTTCCATCTGCGCGCGGACCGTATCCGGATTAATCACCAGACCGCAATCGAGGGCGCAAACGACACGGTGCACGCGGACTTCGCCGCTTTTGTCGACGGACGCTTCGACGACTTGGGCAACGTAGCTATTAAAAGAAAAATGCGTGGCGATGCCGCGGCCGACTCCTGGAGGGAGTTTCGAGCCCCAATTGGCTTTTTGCGCGGCGAGTTCGAGGACGGCGCGCATACGCGGCTGGTTGGCGAGAAGCTTGCGGCGCAATTCGTAAGGATCTTTTCCCCCGGCGTGGGCGACTTCATCGAAAAACGCTTCGACGGAAAAGCCGGTGTGCGAATGGCCGACGGAGCGCCACCACTGCACGGGGACGCCAATCTGCGGGGTGTGCAGGTCGACCTGGAGATTGGGCAAGCCGTAAAGAATATCCGCAGCGCCTTCGACGGAAGTGCTGTCCACACCGTCCTTGATCATGAAGGCGGCAAACGGCGTGCCTTGCGCGATGGATTGGCCGACGATGGTGTGCGTCCAGGCGATGGGGTCGCCGTTGGCGTCGAGGCCCGCGACAAAGCGGTCGTGCCACATGGGGCGATACCAGCCGCCGCGCATGTCGTCTTCGCGGGTCCAGACGACTTTGACGGGAGCTTTTGCAATTTTGGCGACATGTGCGGCTTCGACGACAAAGTCGGAGGCCGGATTGGCGCGTCTGCCGAATCCTCCGCCGAGTAACATCGTATGAATCTGAACTTTTTCGGGAGGCAGGCCGACGACTTGCGCTGCGCTGGCGCGGTCGACGGTTTCAAACTGCGTGCCGGTCCAGATTTCGCAGGAATCGCCGCGGAGGTCAACGACGCAGTTCAGCGGCTCCATGCAGGCGTGGGCGAGATAGGGGACGTCATATTCGGCGGTGATGGTTTTCGCGGCGGTTTTGAGGGCGGCTTGGGGATCGCCGGTCTTTTTTGCGATGGCGCCTGGCTTGAGGGCTGTCTCTGCAAAATCGCGCAGCATTTTTTCCGTGGACAGGTCCGCGTTCGGACCCAAATCCCACTCGACTTTTAATTTCTCGCGGCCGAGTTTCGCGGGCCAAAAGTGCTCAGCGATGACCGCCACGCCGGACGGAACCTGCTCGACAGCTTTCACGCCGGGTACTTTCAACGCTTCGCTGGCGTCCAGCTTCGCCACCTTTCCACCGAACACCGGCGGACGGGCTACGACGGCGGTCAGCATTCCGGGACGAATCACATCCAAACCAAATTGCGCTGAGCCGTTTACTTTGGAGGGAGTGTCGAGACGGCGCGTGGATTTGCCAATGAGGGTGAAATCTTTGGGGCTTTTGAGCGGGACATTTGTGGGCGGAGTTAATTTCGCGGCGGCATCGGCCAGCGAGCCATAGGTTGCGCGCTTGCCGGTTGCAGCGTGAATGACGACTCCCTTTTCGACATGGCAACTCGCAGCCTCGACGTTCCATTTTGCGGCGGCCGCTTCCACGAGCATGACGCGCGCGGTGGCTCCCATCTCGCGGTAGCGCTTCCATTCGGCTGGAGAAGTTGTGCTCCCGCCGGTCATCTGAAGTCCGAACAAAGGGTGATTGTAGACTTTGTCGACCGGAGCGGCTTCGACGCGGATGTTCGACCAGTTCGCTTCGAGTTCTTCGTTCAAGAGCATCGGCAAAGAGGTGTAAATTCCCTGGCCCATTTCGGAGTGCGCGGAAATCACGGTTACGCTTTCGTCCGTTCCTATTCGCACAAAGGCGTTCAGCACAAACTTTTTTTCTTCCGCAGCTAAAGCGCCGCTTGGCCCACCCGGCAACGGCGCATAAAGGCTCACCAGCAAGCCGCCGCCGATCGCCGCCCCGGTCTTGATGAACTCCCGCCGTCCGACCGTCCTTGCGCTCATATCGCCCTCCCCTGCCTGGAATCAGGACTTCGCTGCCTGCTTGGATGGGATTATAGACCTGAAGGCTACAGCGGTATGTGCCATTTTCCACCCGTTCGAATCTACTTTCAGATCAGCCGACAATCCCATCCATTCCAGGCTTCTCAAGGCTTTCATGGGCCTCCCAAATAACGATTCGCAATATTCTTCCGCGCGTGCTTTTCGAATGCCATTGACATGCTCCGAGCCGCACCGTAGCATCGCGTCTATCTTGTGGCTGAGGACTGAATTGGCCACGCTCGGAGCGGAGGATTCTCATGAGTCTTCGCGATTTTATTTCCAAACAGTGGATTGATGTTATCGATTGGACGGAGCCGGAGGACGGCATTCTGGCGTACCGCTATCCGATGCAGGACCGCGAAATCCAGAATGGCGGCAAGCTGACGGTGCGCGATTCGCAGCTCGCGGTGTTCGTGAATGAAGGAAAAGTTGCGGACGCGTTTGGACCGGGACTATACACGCTGAATACCAACACGCTGCCGATTCTCACGTACCTTAAGAACTGGGACAAAAAGTTTCAGTCGCCTTTCAAATCGGATGTGTATTTCTTTTCGTCGCGCATCCAGACGGACCAGCATTGGGGCACGCCAAATCCGATTACCATTCGCGACAAGGAGTTCGGGGCGATTCGCTTGCGCGGATTCGGAATTTATTCGTACCACATCAGCGATGGGAAGAGCTTCTATTCGAAAATCAGCGGCACGCGCGACCTTTATCAAGTGGCTGATCTCGAAGGCCAATTGCGCAACACGATTATCGCCAAAATGACCGACGCCTTCGCGCAAAGCCAAGTGCCGTTTCTCGATATGGCAGCGAGCCAGGGCGCGATTGCGGAAAAAATCAGCGAGCAGCTCAAGCCGGCGTTCACGGACTACGGCCTGTCGCTCGATAGTTTTGTGGTCGAGAATCTATCGCTTCCGGACGAGCTGCAGAAAGTGCTGGACCAGCGCATCAGCATGAACGTGCTGGGAGACATGGGCAAGTTCACGCAGTATCAAGTGGCGCAGGCGATTCCTATTGCGGCTGGGAATGAAGGCAGCGGGGCAGTGGGAATCGGCGCGGGGCTCGGCGCGGGCATGGCGATGGGCCAGGCGATGATGGACGCCGTGAAGCAATCCACGTCGGGCGCTCCGGGGGGCGGGGGCGCGGCACCGGCCGCTGCCGCGGGTGCAGCGTCTGCGACTACGAAATTCTGCAGCGAGTGCGGCAAGCCCATCCCGCGCAGCAACAAATTCTGCCCGGAATGCGGGAAGCCGCAGGCGTAGCGTTGAGGCGGGCATGAGCGGGATCGAGTGGGTGGTGGAGGCGTTTGGTTGCTCATCGGAATCGCTGCGCGACCTCCGGGCCGTCGAAACGCTTTTCCATGGAATGATTCGCGGGATGAAGTTGCGCCCCGTCGGCGAAACGCAGTGGCATCAATTTCCCGGGACGGGCGGAATTACCGGGCTGTGCCTTCTTGCTGAGTCGCACATCGCGTGCCACACCTTTCCCGAGCATAATTCGCTTTGCTTGAACCTTTTTTGCTGTGTTCCCCGCACTGAATGGAATTTTGAGGCGGCGCTCGAGCAGCTTTTCCACGCAAGGACCGTTTCCGTGAGGCGACTAGCGCGTCCGTACGAGGTAGCGCGCCAGCAGGCGGCCAGCGATTAGGGTTCGCGGTGAGGATTTGTTTGTGCAACCGGTGAGCAACGGACGATGACTCAGCCCGTCTCGAACTGCCCGAACTGCGGCGCAAAAATTGTCTTCAAGTGGTCCAGCAGCGTGCAAACGGTTTGTCCTTATTGCAAGAGCATTCTTGTGCGCACGGACGTCGATCTCAAGAAAGTCGGGCAGGTAGCCGATCTCCCGCCGGACAGTTCGCCGATTCAGCTCAACACGGAAGGTATTTACCGCAATAAAGCGTTTGTCGTCATCGGCCGCATTCTCTACGAGTACGATCAAGGCGGCTGGAACGAATGGCACATCACGATGAACGACGGCACGAGCGCGTGGCTCTCCGATGCGCAGAATGAATACGCAATTTCTTTTGCCACCACCACGGCCGGTTTGCCGGCCGCGGCACAGGTCGAAGTCGGCCAGCAATACACCTGGAACAATCAGCGCTATACCTTGACCGTGATTACGCCCGCGCATTATCGCGGGGTCGAAGGCGAGCTGCCTTTTCAATATTGGGACAAGACCGACATCACGTTCGCCGACTTGCGAAGCGAGACGGGCAAATTCGCCACGCTGGATTTCAGCGATGAGCAGCCCGCGCTGTATTTGGGCGAGTTTGTCGAGTTCGACGATCTCAAACTGAAAAATCTGCGCAGTTTCGAGGGGTGGTGATGAGCACAGGCACGCCGCCGCTATCGAATCCGCCGAAGCCGCAAGTGAAAGCGCTGAACTGTCCGCAATGCGGCGCGGCGATCGTGCTTCGTTCCTTGGGGAACGCGGAGACGGTGGTTTGCGCGAGTTGCCATTCCATTCTGGACGCCAAAGATCCCAATTTACAGATTCTGCAAAGATTTCAGGTCATCACCGGAGAAGTTCCGCCGCTAATTCCCTTGGGTACGCGCGGTAAAATCCGCGGCACGGATTATGACGTGATCGGATTCCAGCGGCGCAGCATTACCGTCGAGGGCATACGCTACGACTGGCACGAGTACGTTCTCTTCAATCCCTACAAGCCCACGCGCTACCTCACCGAATACCAGGGCCATTGGAATGACATCAGCGTTTGCAAGGAACTGCCTATCATCAAGTTTTCGACGGCAAATTACCTTGGCGAAATATACAAGCACTTTCAGACCGCCGACGCCGACACGAATTACGTGCTTGGCGAATTTCCCTGGCAGGTGCGCGTAGGAGAACATGCGGCCTTAACGGATTACGTAAAGCCGCCGCGCGTGTTGTCCTCGGAAAAAAGCGCCAACGAAGTGACGTGGTCCATCGGCGAATACATGTATGGCGCGGATATTTGGAAGGCGTTTAATTTGCCGGGGCATGCGCCGGAAGCGGTCGGCGTGTACGAAAATCAGCCGTCGCCGGTCAGCCAAAATGTCAAAGGGATTTGGAGCGCGTTCCTGGCGTTCGCAATTCTATTGTTGGTGTTGCTGGCGGGGTTTGATCTTGCGTCGTCCAAAACCACGGCTTTCGACTCCAGTTATCGCTTGAATGCGGGCGAGCCGAAGGGCGAAGCCTCTTTTGTTACCGACGTTTTCAATTTAGATGGGCGCACTTCGAACGTGGAGATTACAACTTCCGCCAACGTCGACAACTCCTGGATTTATGTGAATTACGCGCTGATCGATCAGGATTCCGGACGGGCGTGGGATTTCGGGCGCGAAGTCAGTTATTACCATGGCTACGACAGCGACGGTTCGTGGACCGAAGGCAGCCGGAAAGACGAGGTCATTATCCCCAGCGTCCCGTCGGGCCATTATTACTTGCGCATCGAGCCGGAAGTCGATCCGAAGCATCCTCCCCTCGTCTATACGGTACAAGTCAGGAGAGACGTCACGGTTCCCGGACTGTTCGGTGTTGCTTTTCTGGCGTTGCTTCTTCCGGCCATTGCGATCACCTGGCGCTCCCTCAGTTTCGAACGTGCGCGGTGGGCGGAGAGCGATCATCCGCCTATTCACATCGGGAATTCGGAGGAATAAAAGATGTTCAGAAAGCTTTATCTCGGTTATGGATTGCTGGTCCTTGGAGGAACCTGCTTCGCGCAATACAGCGGCTGGAGTCTCGACAGGATCAGCCAGTTAAAAAACGTTCCCAAGTCCGTTCGTGATAATCCCGGCTCCTATCGTTCCGTTTACGGCTTCTATCACCACTACACCGGAGGCAAATAACATGAACCTCGTTCCGCTCGGCAATGTCATCGCAGCGCTGGCGTTCGCCTTTCTCGGCATGCTCATCTTCATCATCGCGTTTGTAGTGATGGACAAGCTGACGCCGTATCATCTCTGGAAAGAAATCGTCCAGGAGCACAACATGGCGCTCGCGATTCTCGTCGGCGCCATGTCCATCGGCATTTGCATCATCATCGCCGCCGCGATTCACTAGCGCATGGGCATTCTGCTCTTCATTTCGGTGCTGCTGGTTGCGGCTTGCGGACTCATCTATGAACTTGTCGCGGGCACGCTGGCCAGCTACCTCGTGGGCGACAGCGTCTTCCAGTTCTCCACCATCATCGGCACCTATCTTTTCGCGATGGGCATCGGCAGCGCTCTTTCTCGTTACTTGAATCGCGGACTCGTCCAGCGGTTTGTTTGGATCGAACTGATGATCGGCGTTGTCGGCGGATTTTCTTCCGCGCTTTTGATGCTGGCTTTCGCCTTCACGCAGGGATTCGAACTGATTCTCTACGCCATCGTCATCGCCATGGGCGTTCTCGTGGGCTTGGAAATCCCGCTGCTCATGCGCATCGTTCGCGACCGCTACCAATTTCGCGACGTGATTGCTCACGTCCTTACGTTCGATTACCTCGGCGCGCTTGGAGCGTCTCTCTTATTTCCGCTTCTTCTTGTGCCTCGGCTTGGGCTGGTCCGTTCCGCGATGTTATTTGGAGTGGTGAACGCCGGTGTCGCGCTCTGGAGCACGTACCTGTTTTCCAACCAGCTTCCGGACACGCGGGCTCTCCGCGCCCTGTGCGTGCTCGTTTTGTGCGGCCTGGGAATCGGCATGGTGGAAGCCCGGCACATCACCGCAACCGCCGAGGACAACATTTACGCCGACGACATCATCTTCGCGCGCGACACGCATTACCAGCATCTGGTCCTTACGCGCTTCAAGGATGATATTCGTCTCTTTCTCAACAGCCATCTGCAATTTAGCTCTCGAGATGAATACCGCTACCACGAAGCGCTTATCCATCCCGGGCTTGCCGCTGTGCCCGTACCGCACCGCGTACTTGTCCTGGGCGGAGGCGACGGACTGGCCGTCCGCGAAATTCTGAAGTATCCGCAAATCGAAAGCGTCACGCTCGTCGATCTTGATCCGGAGATGACCAAGCTTTTCTCGACGCATCCCATGCTCACGAAACTAAATGACAAGTCGCTTCTGTCTCCGCGCGTTCACGTGATCAATGCGGATGCTTTCCCCTGGGTCGATTCGAACACAGACAGTTTTGATTTTATCGTCATCGATTTTCCCGACCCCACCAACTATTCCCTCGGCAAGCTCTACACGACCGCTTTTTATCGCGCGGTGGCGCGGCACCTGAGCGCTCAGGGTTTGATGGTGGTGCAGAGCACTTCGCCGATGTTCGCGCGCGACTCCTTCTGGTGCATCGCGCAGACGATCAAGCAGGCCGGGCTCCAAACGTATCCCTATCACGTTTACGTTCCGAGCTTTGGCGAGTGGGGATTTGTCCTGGCCTCCTTTCATGACTACACTCCGCCGAGTGCGCTTCCGAGCGGTCTCCGCTTCATTAACGTCGAAGGATTGCCCGCGCTGTTCCAGTTTCCGCCGGACATGGCTCCTCTTCCCATGCCTGCTAATCATTTGAACAGTCAGGTGCTCGTCCGAGCCTACGACAACGACTGGAAGGACATCAGTCATTGAAGGTTGGACGCCGCAAATTTCTTCGCGCGGGAAGCGCAGCCCTCGTCGGACTCTCGCTCAAGTCGGATCGCCCGATCGCAGGTTCGTTCGTCAACGATTCTTTTCAGCTGGGCCACAGGTTGCGCGACCGCGCTTCTTTTCCTGCCGCAAAGCGCGTCGAAAAATTCCCTGTCGTCATCGTTGGCGGAGGCATTGCCGGACTGAGTGCCGCTTGGCGTTTGCGAAAGCGCGGCTTCACCGATTTCGTCGTTCTGGAAATGAATCCGCAAGCGGGAGGAAACGCACGCTGGGGCGAAAATGAGGTCAGCGCTTACCCTTGGGCTGCTCACTACGTCCCGGTACCCGGCCCAAAGGCGGTCTACGTTCGCGAACTCTTCGAAGATCTCGGCGTTCTGAAAAATGGCCAGTGGGAAGAGCGCTACCTCTGTTTTGCGCCGCAGGAGCGCCTTTTTCTCTATGGCCGCTGGCAGGACAGTATCGAGCCCGCCGTTGGCCTCACGCAAAAAGGCCGCGAACAGTTCCAGCATCTCGAGGATCTTTTTGCAAAATTCCGTGCGAGCGGTGAGTTCACGATTCCTCTCGAACTCGGCCGGACATCGAAGCTCCAGGATTTGGATCGACTCTCTTTTTCCGATTGGCTCCAGCAACAGGGTTGCGATTCGCGGCTCGTGAACTGGTACATGAACTACGCTTGCCGCGACGACTACGGCGCGCTCGCCAAAGACAGTTCTGCCTGGGCCGGCCTGCACTATTTTTGCTCACGCGAAGTGGAAGAGAAGGGTCCGCTCACCTGGCCCGAGGGAAATGGCTGGATTACGCGCCGTCTTCTCGAACGCGTCGGAGAAAATGTCCGCACCAACGAAATGGTTCATCATATCGCGGAAACGAAACGCGGCTTCAGCGTCTTTTCCGGCGAGATTGAATTTCAATCCGAATTTGTCATCTTCGCCGCGCCCACTTTTCTGGCTCCGTACCTATTGGAAGGTTTTCCGCACCTGCACGATTTCGTTTATTCACCTTGGCTCACCGCCAACTTGACGCTCGAACGCATTCCCGATTCCCGCGGCGCCGAACCCACCTGGGACACAGTCTTTCTCGACTCGCCCACGCTCGGCTACGTCGACGACACCCACCAAAGCCTGCGCACGCACATCGATCGCACTGTCTGGACGTTTTATTGGTCTCTCGTCGATGGCACTCCCGCAGAAAATCGCAAGTTCCTCCTTGAGAAGGATTGGAGCTATTGGAAGGAAGCGATTCTCCACGATCTCGAGCGCGTCCATTCCGACATTCGTCAGTGCGTCTCGCGCATGGACGTGATGCGCATGGGCCACGCCATGATTCGTCCCGCCGTTGGCTCGGTTTTTTCCGAGGAGCGCCTTCGCCTTGCGCACCCGCGCCGCGATTCACGCCTCCTTTTCGCCAATTCCGATCTCAGCAGCATTTCCATTTTCGAAGAGGCGCAATACCATGGAGTTGTCGCCGCGCAAACCGTGCTCGAACGCCTCCACGGCCACCGGTAGCCGAGCAAAAAACGCAATTCTCGATTTGGAATCCACAAATAAATTTCATGCATCCAATGTAAACGGACGTGCGTACTATATAAGTGAGCTCCCGCGCCGCACTCTAGGATGGGAAAATGTTGCTTCAAAGAAAACCCGAACTAAGCTACGCCGACGTCACACCCAGGGGACTCTATCTCAACCGGCGCAAATTCCTGAAAGCTATGGGCATTGCCGGAGCCGGCGCATTTGCTGGAAATGAGTTGCTGGATCTTGTCTCGCCGTCGCAAGGCGTTTATGGCGCAACAAAGTTCACTGGCCTGGTGAAGAGCCCCTTCAGCACCACGGAAAAGGAAACCTCTTATCAGGATGTCACGCACTACAACAATTTCTACGAATTCGGCGTCGACAAGGACCAACCAGCAAAAAACGCCCAGAAATTCCGCACTTCGCCCTGGACCGTTTCCGTCGAAGGTGAAGTCAAAACCAAGCGCAAATTCAGCATCGACGAAATCCTCAAGCTCGCTCCACTCGAAGAGCGCATCTACCGGCACCGCTGCGTGGAAGGCTGGTCGATTGTCGTTCCCTGGACCGGCTTTTCCTTCAGCACCATCGTTAAACTGGTCGAACCCACGCCCAAAGCAAAATTCGTGGCGTTTGAATCGTATTGGGATTTGGGCCAAATGCCGATGGCGAGAACGGAATTGGCCGGCATCGAATTTCCGTATGTCGAGGGCCTGCGGCTGGATGAGGCCATGAATCCGTTGACGCTTCTTTGCGTCGGCATGTACGGCGAATCGCTTCCGAACCAGGACGGAGCGCCTGTGCGCATGGTGATTCCCTGGAAGTACGGTTTCAAGAGCATCAAATCCATCATCAAAATTAAGTTTGTGTCGAAGGAACCGCCGACAACCTGGAATCTCGCCAACTCGCACGAATACGGTTTTTATTCCAACGTGAATCCCAACGTCGATCATCCGCGCTGGTCGCAGGCCACAGAGCGCCGCCTGGGCGATATTTTTCGTCGCAAGACGCTCATGTTCAACGGCTATCAAGATCAAGTTGCCAGCATGTACACCGGAATGGACCTGAGAAAGTATTTCTGAGGCTGGTTCCCAGCGTGCCCTCCGTTCTCGCCAACAAATGGTCCAAGCGCGCGGTTTTTCTGCTCTGCCTCGTGCCCTTCGGCGTGCTCGTATGGAAAGCGCTTACTGGAAATCTCGGTCCAAATCCGGTGGAGACTCTTCAGCACACCACGGGCGATTGGACGCTGCGGTTTCTCGTCATCACTCTCTGCATCACGCCGTTTCGTAAACTTCTCAAGGTTCCCGATTTGATTCGCTTTCGCCGGTTGCTCGGCCTCTTCGCCTTTTTTTACGCCTGCCTGCACTTTCTCGTTTACCTGGGGCCGGACCAAAATTTCAGTTTAGCGGCCATGGGGAAAGACGTTTACAAGCGCCCCTTCATCACCGTGGGTTTTACGGCCTTTGTCCTTCTGATTCCTTTGGCGCTCACCTCGACGGCCGGATGGATTCGCCGTCTCGGCGGACGCCGGTGGCAAATGCTGCATCGCTTGATCTATATCAGCGCGGCTTGTGGTGTGATTCATTACTACTGGCTGGTGAAATCGGCTGTGTTGCGGCCATTGGCATACGGAGCGATCGTAGCCGTGTTGCTTCTGTGGCGTTTGGGAGATTGGCTGATTCGCCGGGGCCGCTCCATCTCAGCCGCCGCCGAGACGCGGCGAGCCTCCGTGAACGGCTAATAAGCGAAGTCGAATAGATCGGAATACTTCTCGATGCGCAAGTTCTTGTAGAGGAGAGGCTTGCCCCGCCCGTGAAGGCTAATGAACGGTAGTCGCCCCCGCGCCGCGGTTAGGCGAAGCGAGCTCACCGAATTCCAGGCCCCAGAAGTGCGGCGCGGGCGTTAAAAACTCCACGCCAATCCGCTGTCCTCGTTCGCAGGGCTCACCCTGAAACACCACGCGGCATTCCTGCTCTTCCAATGTCTCCGGGTTCATCAAGACGATCATCTCGCCGTTGTCGATCTCATGTTTCAGCAGCAGCAACCCGCCATGGGCGTTGACCACCACGGTTTCGCATGCCTCTTTGAACTTCTTGCCGTTATGCGCGCGGCCCTGCGCTTGCACGCGCATCTTGTGGAATGCGCGCCCGCTGCGCCTGTGTGTCGGAGAGGTTGTTTCGTTCATACCGACATCATCGGCTGCTTCACGAAACACCGTCCACTGGCCCTCAGGACAGGTGTTCCCCAAATGCAACCGCCCTCGCTGCCGCAGCCAGCTAATCTGCGCAGTGCCTACAGACAGGCATAATGCCTTTGGGGTAGTCTTGTTTTCGGATGGGGTTTGACGGCAGGATTTATTACTTGCATTTTGCAAGTAATATGTACAAAATCTTCCTGAGTCTGTCAGGATCCGAGCCTTACCAGTTTAAGGGAGCTACCCATGAGCAAAGTACGAGTTCTCGTCGGCACACGCAAAGGCGCTTTCGTGCTCACGTCCGACGGAAAACGGCAGAACTGGGAGGTCTCCGGCCCGCACTTTGCCGGATGGGAGATTTACCACATGAAGGGATCAACCGCCGACCCCAATCGTCTGTTTGCGTCGCAGACCAGTGGCTGGTTCGGGCAAGTCATTCAACGCTCGGATGACGGCGGCAAAACCTGGACGCAGCCCGGCACGCCGCCTGGCGAACCGACCACCGGTCCCGGCGGAATGCCGAAGGGTGAGAGCAACAAGTTTGTCTATGACGACTCCAAGGAAACCGGCAAACCACTTACTACGCATCAGTGGTACGACGGAACCCAGAAACCCTGGGTGTTCAAGCGCGTCTGGCATCTCGAACCATCGCTCACCGACCCGGATACTGTTTATGCTGGAGTCGAGGACGCCGCGTTGTTCCGCTCCACCGACGGAGGAAAGAGCTGGCACGAACTCAGTGGGCTGCGCGGCCATGGCACCGGACCCCGATGGCAGCCCGGCGCAGGTGGCATGTGCCTCCACACAATTATCGTTGATCCGAAGAATCCCAAAAGAATTTTCGTGGCCATTTCCGCCGCTGGCGCGTTCCGCACGGAGGACGGCGGCACGACTTGGCGTCCGATCAACAAGGGACTCTACTCCAAGTACATTCCCGAACCGACTGCCGAGGTGGGCCACTGCGTGCACCGCATCGCGTTACATCCCTCGCGTCCCGACGTGCTTTTCATGCAAAAGCATTGGGACGTGATGCGCACCGACAATGCGGGCGACTCTTGGCAAAAAATCAGCGGCAATTTGCCTACCGATTTCGGTTTTGTGATCGACGTACACGCGCACGAGCCGGAGACAGTCTACGTCGTTCCGATCAAGAGCGACGGCGAACATTTTCCTCTCGATGGAAAGTTGCGCGTGTACCGCAGCCGCGCGGGTGGCAACGAGTGGGAAGAGCTTTCGAAAGGTCTGCCGCTGCGCGATTGCTACGTGAACGTGCTGCGCGACGCGATGGCCGTCGACGCCCTCGATAAATGCGGAGTCTATTTCGGGACTAGCGGCGGCCAGATGTATGTTTCGCCCGATGCCGGAGACAACTGGGCGCCAATTGTGCGAGATCTTCCCGCAGTGCTTTCTGTCGAGGTCCAGACGCTCGCATGATTCGAGTTATCCTCCCGCCGCATTTGCGAGGGCTGGCGCGCATCAGCGGAGAAGTCGAGCTTGAAATAGAGGGTCAGGTCACGCAGCGCTCCGTTCTCGACGCCCTCGAGAGCGCGCTACCCGATGTTGAGCGGCACGATTCGCGATCACGTCACGCAGGAGCGCCGCCCATTCTTGCGCTTCTTCGCCTGCGGCGAGGATCTGTCTCACGAGCAGCCCGACGCGACTCTCCCCGACGCCGTCGCCTCGGGAGCCGAGCCGCTGCTGATCGTAGGAGCCATTGCCGGCGGCTAGCGTCCGGCACCCTTCAACGCAAGTCGGGCTTCGCAAGTGCACTTCGATGAAGCGGGGTTCTGTGACTGCGCTACTAGAGGCCGCCCCGAGGATCATCGCCATACAGAAGAATCAGCCAAAACGCCCGTGGCCCGGTGGCAGAACCCGCCGGCCGATCGCCGAACCAGGATTGTTTACTTCGCGGGCTTGATGTTTTGATTCACGCGAAACAGATTCGCAGGGTCGTAGCGCTTCTTAATCTTCGCTAAACGGTCATAATTCTTGCCGTATGTCGCCCGGATGCGATCCTCGCCCTCTTCCATCATGAAATTGATATATGCACCGCCGGCGGAATGGGGATGCAGCTCGCTCCAATATTCCTTTGCCCATGCGGAGATTTTTTCCTTGTTCGCGGGGTCCGGATCGACGCCGACCATGACGCAGGACCACGTCGCATCACGGAAGCCCCACGGCGTTGCGCCGGGCTTGACGCGGCTGGCCGCGCCATTGACCGGGTAAAGGTGCATCGTGCAGTGCAACGTCGGCAACGTCACAGCGTACTTCACGTGCAGCGCGATGGCTTCGTCGGAGAGCGTGCGCACAAAATCCGCCTTCCAATACCACTGCAGGCCCGGCGGATAGAGACCATCGAACAGGCTCTGTAGTGCCGGATGCGGAATCGGGCCGACTAGGTCGAGCGCCGGAGCTTTGAAATTCCGCACGGGCTTGAACACTTTTTCCGCCTTCTTGATTGGTCCGGTGTAGCACCACACGATGCCGCACATCTTTTTGAAGTGCAGATGCTCCGGGAAGGGTGGCGCCGGCGGTATGGTGTGGAAGGCAAAGAATCCGTAGACGTCGTTCGGCGCAAACGCCAGGAAGTTGCGGTACCAACGCATCATCTCCGCGGCGTCTTCCAACGGCCAGAACATCGGTCCTCCGTAGTCGGTATGCACGGGTTGTCCCTTGAACAGGAAGGCGGTCACGACGCCGAAGTTGCCGCCCCCGCCACGCACGGCCCAGAAGAGGTCGGCGTTTTCCTTGGCGTTGGCGGTGACGAACCGCCCGTCGGCCAGCACCATTTCAACGGCCAGCAGATTGTCGATGGTCAGTCCATACCGCCGCGTCAAGTAACCGATTCCACCGCCGAGCGTCAATCCGGCCACGCCCGTCGTCGAAATAATGCCCGCGGGAACCGCGAGACCGAACGCGTGCGTCGCATGATCCACGTCGCGCCACAGCGCACCGCCGCCGGCCAGCACCGTCTTTTTCTTCGGGTCCACGCGAACATAGTTCATCGGCGAAAGATCGATCACCAATCCGTCATCGCACACTCCCAACCCGCACGCGTTGTGCCCGCCGCCGCGGATGGACACCAGCAGTTTCTGCTCGCGGCCAAACTTCACCGCCGCCATGACGTCGGCCACATCGGCACAGCGCGCGATCAGCCGCGGGCGCCGGCCGATCATTGCGTTGTACACTTTGCGAGCCGCGTCGTAAGTGGGATCGCCCGGCTGGATCAGCTCTCCGCACAGGCTGGCTTTAAAGCTGGCGATCGTAGCTTCATCAAGCATGATTTCCTCCGTCTTGTGAAATTTGACCTGTTTGAATGGATACTAGCGCGGAAAAACTTGCTGCGCATCAACGATCAAGTTTTATGAGTGACGATATTTGACAGCCGCACGTTCAAACTTGGGGAGCCCACTCGCTTTCCAACTTCGGCGGCTGCATCAGGGTTTGCATCACCACGCAATACTGTTCCGTTTTTTCTCGCAAAGCATTCAGTTGCTCCGAGGTGGCCTGGGGCGCAACAACATCGAAGTGCAGACGAATGCTCTCAAAGCCGACGGGCACGTCCTTGGCTATGCCCAGAGTGCCTCGAAGATCCAAGTCTCCCGCCACGGTGACCTCAATCCGTTCCGTGGGTATGCCCATAGCCGTAGCGACCATTTGACAGGTGATTTGCGCGCAAGCCGCGAGAGCCCCAAGCAGAAGGTCACCTGAACACGCGCCTGTGCCTCCTCCTCCGACTCCCTTGTGCGCTTCGGCAGCATAAATGGCGCGTCCGAGATCGACGGAGCATGCCACCGGAACGTCCGTCTGCCCGCCTTTCGCTCGGAGCGTGATTCGCGAAGCGTTTGGGTCGTTACGGTATTGCTCCTTCAGGGGCTTCTGGAGCGATCGAAGATCCATGACAGTTTCATCCTGTACTTCATCGTTCTTTGCTGACCAGGGCAGCTTCGGCGGCCTTGCCTTGAAGCGGCTTAAGTCGCATGCTAGCATACGTGCGGATTAGGGGAGCATGCATGCCCAAATTTGTCATCGAACGTGAAGTGCCGGGCGCCGGAAATCTCACGGACGCACAATTGCGAGAAATCTCCCAAAAATCGGTCAACGTTTTGCGGGGAATGGGTCCCGAAATTCAATGGCTCCATAGCTACGTAACCGGCGACAAGGTTTATTGTGTGTACCTCGCTCCAGACGAGGCGGCCATTCAGGAACATGCGAAGCGCGTAGGACTGCCCGCCAATCGAGTTTCCGCTGTGCGCCGGCTCATTGACGCGTCAACCGCCGAGTAAGCGGTGCCTTAACCTTCGAGTGGTATCCGAGTGTTGTTCGACATCAGCGTCAAGCCATTCGGGTGCGCGTGTTCTAAGACGAAGGAGAAGCCACCTGGGAAATCAAGACTTCCTCAACCACTTTTTCGACGGGCAAAGCCCAACCTTCTAACCAGGCCGTCGCACCGGCCGTGTTGCTCATGGTATGCCGTGCGGAGTCCAGAGTTGCTTCTAATTTAGCTTGCTCCACCGGTGAGAGGGGAGCACCAATGCTTTGGCGCAGCGCCGCCGCAGCGCCGGCCAGCCGCAGCGCGCGCCCTGCTTCGAGTTGTGCCGCGGCGGAGCACGCGAAACACTCCAGAAGGCGGGCGATCCCTCGTTTATGGTCCAGCTCGCGGAAAATTCTTATACTTTCCTGGTATAGAGAGAGCGCTCGGTGATAGTTCCGCTGTTCTCTCGCCAAACTTCCGAGATCCGCCAAGGTGCCAGCAATGCCCCAGCGGTCAGCGATCTCGCGAAAGATTGCGAGGCTCTGCTCGTACAATGTCTGCGCCGCCGATGAGTCACCCTGATCGCGGGCGACATCACCCTGGTAATTAAGCGACCAGGCGACACCGGTCCGATCTCCCAGCCCACGGAAGATGGAGAGACACTCCGCGTAAAGAGAGCGCGCACGGTCATAATCATCCTGCAATTTGACGACGCTCGCGAAGTTACTGAGAGCGCGGGCCACGGCTTTCAGGTCGCCCAATTCTCTCCATAGCATCAGGCTTTGTTCGAACAGAGAGTGCGCCACCGTGACGTCGCCCTGCTCCCGGGAACAGACCGCGAGAGCGTTGAGACAGACGGCGACGCCCTGGTTGTCGCCCAACGGACGCGCGATAGCCATACTTTCCCTGAAGAGCGCAGCCGCCGCGGAGTAATCTCCTTGCACGCTGGCGAGCACGCCTGCGGAAAAGAGCGCGCGTGCGCGCGCCTTGGTGGGAGCTGCCGCTCCTGCGAGCTTCAAAACCTTGCCGAGTGAGGCCCTGCCTTCGGCGAGATGCTCGCGAACCTCCCAAAATCGAAACAAGGCGGTGCCAAGGCGAAGCCCCCAGTCGGCATCTCCTGTTTCTGTCAGCCAGTCAAGGCCCGCGCGAAAATTGTCATGTTCGAGCGCGGAGCGTTCCAGCCATTGTGCCCCTTCCGCATCGCTTTGCTGGGTAGCCTCTTCTTCCGCCAGCACCAGGCAGTAGGCGGCGTGGGCGCGTTTCGTCGAGGCCATCTCACCGCTCGCCTGCAGTTTTTCCGAAGCATACTCGCGAATGGTTTCCAGCATCGCGAACCGCGATTCACCCTTCTCTTGTTCCACCTGTTGCACAAGGCTTTTGTCCACCATGGAAGCCATCCCGTCGAGCAGGTCCAAATCGAGATCGCCTTTGGTGTCGCACACCGCTTCCACGCTCTCCAGAGTGCATCCCCCCACGAACACCGATAATCTGCGGAAAAGCTTCTGCTCCGCGGGGTTCAAGAGGTCGTAGCTCCAATCCATCGCAGCGCGCAAGGTCTGCTGCCGCTGTGGCAAATCACGCGCGCCTCCGGTCAAGAGCTGCAAGCGGCTCGCCAGACGAGTGAGCAGGGAGGCGGGCGAAAGAACCTTGACCCTTGCGGCTGCAAGCTCGATTGCGAGAGGCAGCCCATCCAATCGAGCGCAAATCTCCAGGATGGCAGGTGCGTTTTCCCGGTTGAGCTCAAAACCGGGCTTCGCGGCGACGGCGCGTTGCACAAACAGCGCCACCGCGGGGCACTGTGATAGCACCTCCACGGAAGGAATGGACCGTGACGCGGGCAGCGCGAGCGGCGGCACTGGAAACTCATGTTCTCCGTACACGTGCAGTGCAGCGCGGCTCGTTACCAGGATTTTAAGATTGGGACCCATGGCCAGCAGCTCCGCCACGGTGGGCGCGGCCTGGAGCAGGTGCTCGAAATTGTCCAACAAGAACAGCATTGGCGCACTTAATGAATCCTGTAGATTCATTTTGAGTACTTCGAGCGGCGACTGTCCTCCCGCCTCCCGGATACCGAGCGTCTGGACAATCGCGGAAGCGATCAAGCCAGGGTCGCTCAGGGGGGAGAGCGGGACAAAATGGATCCCACCCGGAAACTGCTCGAGCAGGCTCCCCGCTACTTCGACGGCGAGACGCGTCTTGCCGATCCCGCCCGGACCTGTGACCGTTACCAGGCGCACATCCTGACGCAGCAAGAGTTCTCGGGCGGCAGCTGCTTCTTTTTCTCTCCCCACAAACCCGGTCCGCGACACAGGCAGATTGGCCGGACGCGTCTCCACCTGCTTAGCAGGCTTCTCCGAATAGCAATCCCGTATGGCCGCAAGTTCCCGTGCAAGATCTCGTGTAGAGACGTAACGTTTATCAGGGTCCTTCGCGAGACATCTCTCGATTGCCCAACACAACGGAGCGGGCACGTCCCGGTTTTGCGCCGCGATCGTTTCGGCCTGCTCCCGAAGAATGGCCACGAGTGTCTCCGCTGCCGTGTTTCTCTGAAAGGCTTGCCTTCCGGTCACCATCTCGTAGAGCACCAAGCCGAACGAGAACTGGTCTGACCGGAAATCCAGATGCCCGCCAGAAGCCTGCTCCGGTGACATGTACCCCACTGTTCCTAGAACCAAGCCGGGAGCAGTCAGCGATGCAGACGTAACCGACACTGCCGGCCGATCTCCGCTGGGCGACACGAGCTTCGCCAGGCCAAAATCTAGGATTTTAACGAAGCCATCGTGCGAGACCATCAGGTTCTCCGGCTTTAGGTCTCTGTGCGTGATGCCTGCTTCGTGAGCCTTAGTCAGACCTTCCGCAATCTGCGCCGCAATTTCGATGGCCCTTCGTAATGGCAGCAAACGGGAATCAAGGAGTTCCCGCAGGGTTCTGCCCTCTACCAGCTCCATCGCGATGTAGTGGGTGGGACCTTCCTGTCCAAGTTCGTAGATGGTAACGATATTGGGATGGTTGAGGGCAGATGCCGATCGAGCTTCCTGTTCGAATCGCCGCAGCCGGTCGCCGTTTTCGGATAATGCGCCGGGCAGAAGCTTGATCGCAACGGTGCGCTCGAGCCGCGTGTCCCGTGCGCGGTAGACTTCACCCATGCCCCCTGCGCCCAGCGGAGCAACAATTTCAAATGGACCGAGTTTGCTGCCTGGAGCGAGGGCCATCATTGGCGGCGATTATACCCTCAGAAATCCCTCTTCCGGTTGTCTGGATTGGCGGATGGTTGACATTTTAGACCGGGCGGATGCCTGACAGTTTCTGGTCGTTCTGTTCGTGATGCGGGGCTGCCGGGGACCCCCACCCCGGGTGTTTTTTGTAAGAGTGACAAACAAAGGACTTATGCTTGACGCGGCGTCAAGATAGAAACGTAGGCTGATCGTTTGGCTCGTGCCCCGCGCCACAGCTCGGGATAAAAGAGTGGCAGGGAGAGGACTTAGGGGAGCAGTGGCGAGTGCTGAGTGGCAGGCGGGGAGCAGACAGAGAAAAGCAGATCCTTTCCGACAAGGACGGAACCTTTCCAAGAGGGCCGGAGACTTTGGCCGGTCGCTGCGCTCAGGATGACAACGATGGGGATGGAACGGAAGCGGGGAGGGATTCGCCGGGGAGGCGGATGGG
Organism: uncultured Acidobacteriota bacterium; assembly: GCA_963753745.1. Classification (GTDB taxonomy): domain Bacteria; phylum Acidobacteriota; class Terriglobia; order Acidiferrales; family UBA7541; genus Acidiferrum. Next base: position 19,640 of record CAVWDX010000028.1, on the reverse strand, counting down.
GTGGTTGGCGGGCTAAGCATGAAATAGGGTAGTACGATGTTGGCGAGGGAGTGAAGTGTTTTACAGGGAATGGTGGAAATTGGGGGTTGAATGGCGATTTCAAAAGGGTGAACGGCGAGGGGGGTTGAGAGTTGAACGTTAAAAGTCGACAGAGAAGAGTCTCCGCACGCCCCGACCCGGTCGGGGTTCCGACGCGGATCGGGATGCAAACGGCGCAGATGCGGAGAACTAAGGTTGAAATGCTTTTCTGGAGCGAAGCTGTGGCGGACTGAATCACCGAACGATTCTGGCTGCTGGGAGAACATCCGGATGCGGGCAGGGCTGCCGAGGACATCGCTAAGGGCGTGAAGTGCTTCCCGGCAGGGAACTATCTTATTTACTGCCGAAAGACTCGCCGCGGCACGGACATTCTCCATATCTTTCACGGTGCTCGGAAGCAAAGAGACGCGTTTCGTTCGGCGAGAAAACGCAGATAAGGGCTGGTCAGATAGTCTTTTTTAATCACTAGCTTCGGCGACGTCCGGCGAGATTGCGCGCCAGTCTTTGCCCCACCCGCCCGCCTGGACAAGTTGCGGCAGTCCCTGGCCGCCGGATCTTATCCGCCGATTCGGCCAGTTTGGTTTCGTCAAACTTTCGGCGGGGGCTGTTTCCTGATTCTCGAATGCGGAATAGTATTGAACGGGCCGAGCGAGCCGCTGACGCGCGCAAGCAACGAATCAGGTAAGTGCGTGCTCCGAGGGTTCTTCGCGAAGCTTCCGCCGCTGTTCCACTTCTTCGTCCGTAAGCCGCGCGTCGTAGATAGAACGAGGCTCGATGGAACGAGCAACAAGTGTGGCAATTCCTGCGACGACCATCATTGGCAGAATGAAAGAGCGGTCTCGACGCGTAAGTTCCATCATAAGAACGATTGCGGAGATTGGACCTTGTGTCGTGGCGGCCAAAAGGGCTCCGGCACCGAGCACGGCGAAAAATCCCGGGGGCACGCCGGGCCAGAGCCAAGACCATGCGTGGCCCAGCGCAGCGCCAAGCAATGCGCCGCAAGTAAGCGAAGGGGTGAATAGGCCGCCGGGTGCGCCACTGCGCATGCATAAAATGGTGGTGGCGGGTTTCAAGAAAAGCAGGGACAACACTAAGAGAGGCGCCAATCCGCCAGTGAAGAGCAATTGCGAAACGTCTTTGCCGTTTCCAAGAATTTGCGGGAACCAAACGGAAACGACGCCCACGATTCCAAGCACGATAATAGGCGCAATGATTCGTTGCCAACCATGCGGTTTATTTTGGTCGGCCCAGCGGACCAGGCGAACAAAAACGACCGAAGCGACGCCCACGATGGGAGCAACGAGCAGCGACCAGACGAGAACGGATGCAGAGTTCGAAAACGCGGGGATGGTGTAAGTCGGCGCGTTAGGGAGCGCGAGCCAAGAGACGGCGGTGGCCACCAACGAGGTAAAGAGAGCGGGGAGCACGAAGCGAAGCGCCAGCTTTCCGCGCATAACCTCCAACGCAAAAAGCGCGCCGCCTAACGGAACTCCATAAGCCGCGCTCATTCCGGCGCCGGCGCCACAGGCCACTAAAAGCCGGCGTTGCTCGTCGGATAACGACCCACGGTCCGAGAAAAAATTGGCGAATACCGCACCCGCTTGTTTTGGCGCACCTTCGCGGCCGAGCGACGCGCCCATGCCCACGACGAAAATAGAAAGCACAGCGCTTCCGAGCGTCCGAAGAGGAGGCATGCGGCCCGCGTGGAACCAGATGGCAGCCGTGGTGTCGATGCCATTTCCGCTCGAAAGTTGTTTCAGGAGAATTTGTCCCGCGCCGGTCAAAATTCCGGCACCGAGAAGAACCAGAAGATGCCGGGCTACGCTCGCATGCTGCGCGGCGTCCAAAATATTGGTCGCGGAACCACGCCAGGCGACGTGCTGGGTAAACTCCAAGAGACGAGTTAGAACGGCAGCGCCCAGCCCCGTGCCAATCCCAGTAAACAAGACAGCCAGCCAGAAGTAGGTTGCTCCTGGGCTGCGGAGGGTGGTGGGTATGGCGTCTCCGCCGGAAGGCTGGGACATTTTTGACATCGTCAAATACTATCCCGAATCCGGCTCCAGAACGGTTTACGATTCTTGAGAAATCCGAGAAACCGGAAACCGGTTTTACCGGGTTCCGATGGGTTCTCGTTATCAAGCGGCGCCAATCAGGAGATTGGCGTTCCTGAACGGTGCGAATTGTGAGAGATGGGAGGTTAGTGAGGCCAGAGCCAGGCGAAAGTGCCGGCGGTAAGGACGGCGTAGACGGCGCCGTCGAAGACTTCCTTGAGGGTCATGCTCCAGGTCTGGCCTTTCCAGATGGCGTTGCTGATGGTGCCTACGCCATAGCCGAGGAAGGCGGCGGTGCCTACGGCGCGCAGCACGTGGCGAAAGGGAGCGGCGGGTGCGACGGTGTGCGCGGCGAGATAGGCGACAAAAAAGCTGATCAGCAGGCAATGGACGAACCACTGGCCAAGGAACTTTCCCATATTGACCGGGCCGCTGGGGAAAATGGTCACGAAGCCGACGGGGCCTTGCTTGAATTTTTCCTGGATGGCGGGCGTCTTCATTTCCTTGTGAGTGCAATGCGGGAAGTTGTAGAGGCCGCGGGTGAGGCCGGCGGAACGGAGAGCGGCGAGAACGGTGTCTTCCTCGGGAAGCTTGCGGTAGTCGCTTTGGTGGTAGGTCAGTACGGTATGCATGATGGAGCTGGCGATAAAAACGATCACGGCCGAGAGCAGGATCGGAAGCCAAAGAGCGGCGAGAAGAGCCATGTGCGACCTCCTGGGCAAAGAGTAAAGGAGCGAGGGGTATTGGCGCGAGACTATCTTTGAATGACGCCGCGGTCAAGAGGCTGGAGGTAGAGCGAGCAGGTGAACGGCTTCGCGGGCGACCGCGTGGTCAGTCCAAATAGAATACTTCCTTCATCATGGCGAATTTTTCGCCGGGTTTCAGGCCCGGGACGGGTTCGAAGAGCTTTGCCATTTCTTGCTGCCATTGGAGATTGGTGGGGTCTTGATCAAGGGCGCGCCAGGCAGAATCGAAGTCATCGACATGCATGAACAGGAATAGATCCTGCTCTCGGCGGAAAATGGAATATTTGGAGATGCCGACTTCTTTGAGTTTAGCAAGCAAAGCGGGCCAGACGCTTTTGTGCGCGGCTTCGTATTCTTCCTCTTTGCCGGCTTTGATTCGCAGACGAAATGCGGTTCGCGGCATGTGGACCTCCATTTTTTGGTGTAACGCTAGCGATTCGCAGACGAAGTTGCCGCCGGATTTTCAACGCCGAGAAAATTGCCGTAGCCCACGACAATGGTCGATGACACCAGGACAAAAAGGCTTAGGCCGACGAGCCATTTGGTGCGACGGCCAGTACCTTTCCATTCCTTCAAGGCAATGCCCCAGAGGGTGCTGAAGATAATGATGCTGGCCATGTGAAGGGTCCAACTGGAGAATTTGAAGCGGCCCATTTGGGTCTCACCCATGGTGTAGAAGAAAAACTGGAAGTACCAGGTAGTTCCAGCAAGAGCGGAGAAGAAATAGTTGGAGAGCATCGGCGCTTTCGAGAGGCTGGGCGCTTTGGATTTTGCGAGCTCAGCCATTTCCTCGGCGGGAGCGTCGATCACGTTCTCGAGGATGGGCTCGTCGTTTCGAGCGGGAAAAGGGCCGCGGATTTTCGAAGTGAAGTATTGGTAGCCGGTGCGATTGCGGACATTCAGGATGGCGCACCAGATAAAGTTTGTCGTGAATCCGCCGAGCAATACCACGACCAATACGGGAAGTCCTTGCCACAAGACGGGCGTGCCGTGACGAATCGTGAGGGCTTTGATGGGATCGCCGGCAGCCAAGCCGTAGGCAAAGCAGGCGCTCATCACCCCGGAAAACGTGGCTACGACTAGACCCTTCTTCAAGTTGAATTCCTTGATGGAGGCGTGTTTTTGTTCCTCGGACAGTTCATTTTCCTTGGACATGCCCGCCATGCCGGCAAAGACGATTCCGAGGAGGCAAATGACGACTCCCAGGAGGATGGTGCGGCCTGAGATGGTGCCGAGAACTTCCGTTGCGAACTGTCCGCGAAAGATAGGAGGCATCAGCGTGCCAAAAGCGGCGGTGTAGCCGAGCGCGACGGCCATGCCGAGGGACATGCCGAGGTAGCGCATGGTTAAGCCAAAGGTGAGCCCGCCAAGGCCCCAAAGGACGCCGAAGGTGTAAACCCAAAACAAGCTGCTGCGCGGAGCTTCGTGAAGAACGCGGAGCAGATCGCTGGTCATCCAGAGCGCCAAGATCCATGGGGCGATGATCCAACTGAAAAATCCGCCGACGAGCCAGTAGGTTTCCCAGGCCCAGACCTTTACGCGGCGGAACGGAACGTAGAAGCTGCCGGAAGCGAGTCCACCCAACCAGTGAAAGAAAACGCCGAGCAAAGGGTTTGGTCCCAAGCAGAGTCCTTTCCAGAACCGGAGCGATGCCCAAACGAGCGAACTTTTTGCGGTGGCCGAGAAGCGGGCGACCGCGTATGGGGAGCGACTTTAGATTTGATGGGCCACAGGGTCAATCTAAAAGCGGTGTAGCTATTGAAATGACGAGGCTATTGCGGGGATGGTAGGGTTGCAGTATGGTTTCGAGGTTTTGTCGTGCCATTTCCGGGGTCACAAGTCTGGCGGACTTCTGTGTGATGGCCAGGGACTCCTGATGAAGACCCAAGAAAAGTTGCGCTATTTGGAAGATCGGTGGGATGAGCGCGCCGCAAAAGCGCTGGATGAAGCCGAACTGCTGCGTTACCGGTCCAACCTACTGGGATCCGACCTTCGCATCACGAATTTTGGCGGGGGAAATACCAGCTCGAAGATTATCGATAACGATCCACTCGACGGGTCGCCGAAGAACGTGCTGTGGATCAAGGGGAGTGGCGGCGACATCGGCAGCATTCAGCGAAACGGTTTTGCCACGCTTTATTTAGACAAGCTGCACGCTCTTGCCGAGCGCTATCGCGGGGCGGATACCGAAGATGAGATGGTCGGCTTGTATCCGCTTTGCGCTTTCGGGACGAACGCGGTGGCGGCCTCGATTGATACTCCGCTGCATGCGTTTCTTCCGTTCAAGCACGTCGATCATTTACACCCGGATTGGGGAATCGCGCTGGCTGCTGCGGCGAACGGGCGCGAGAAAATGGAAGAGTTTAACCGCATTTATAGTCACAAGCTGGTGTGGCTGCCATGGCAGCGGCCGGGTTTTGAGCTGGGGATGATGTTGCGCGATACGATCGGGCAGACGCCGGATTGCGATGGGATCGTTCTTGGGGGCCACGGGCTCTTCAGTTGGGGGGAGACGCAGCGCGAATGCTACCTGAACACGATCACGATGATCGATCAGCTTGGGCAATTTGTTTCGGACCATCTGGAACGACGGGGAGCGAGCCTGTTTGGTGGGAGCCGAATCGCCACGTTTGCAAATCACCTTAGCCTTGCTCAAGAGATCTTTCCGTTTGTTCGCGGACGTGTATCGGCCAAGCAGCGTTTGATCGGCAATTTCAACAGTCTTCCCGAGGTTCTGCGATTTGTGAACTCGGCGGAGGCGCGGGAGCTTGCGCACCTCGGAACAAGCTGCCCCGACCATTTCATCCGGACGAAAATACGGCCGCTGTATGTGGATTGGAACCCGGAGCAGAGCTTGGCTGGATTGCGCGAAGCGATTGACGGCGCGCTCAACAAATATCGGGAAGAGTATGCCGTCTACTATGTCTCCTTTGCGCAAGAGGATTCTCCGAGGATGCGGGATCCCAACCCTACCGTGGTGCTGATACCGAGAATCGGAATGTTCAGTTTCGGCAAAAACAAAACGGAAGCTCGGATTACCGGCGAATTCTATACGAACGCAATTCACGTAATGGAAGGCGCTACAGCATTGGGCTCGGAGGGAAAGCCGGCGGTTTTGCCGCAAGCTGGTGCGGCGGCGAAGACGGAAGCGTTTAGCGTCCATTCCAACTATGTGGCGCTGCCGGCGTCGGAAGCATTTCGGATCGAGTATTGGCAGCTTGAAGAGGCGAAAATCCGGCGGCAGCCCCCAGAGAAAGAGTTGAGCCGCCAGATTTGCTTAGTTGTGGGGGGCGCGAACGGAGTCGGGCGAGAGACCGCGCTGCTCGCGGCGTATCGCGGAGCGCACGTTGTCGTGGCTGACAGGGACTTTGAGGCCGCCAAGGCTGTGGCCATGGAAGCTCAGAAGATTGGCGGAAAAGAGAGCGCTATCGCGGTTGGCATCGACATTCGCGAACGGGAATCTATCCGGCAAGCACTGCGTGAAACCGTTGCCGCGTACGGCGGAGTGGACATTATCGTGAATACCGCTGCGATATTTCCTTCGTCGCCGGACGGACATATCAATGACGCGCAGTGGGGCCTGACTTTGGACGTCAATGTGACGGCCAATCATCGCCTGCTCGAGGAAGCGTCGAAAATACTGCGTGAGCAGGATTTAAGCGCGAGCGTGGTCTTGGTGAGTTCGGCAAATGCGGTCGTGCCGAAACATGGGAGCGAGGCCTACGACGTCAGCAAGGCGGCGGTGAATCATCTGGTTCGCGAATTCGCGATTTCGCTCGCGCCGAAAGTCCGGGTGAACGGAATCAGCCCGGCAACCGTGGTAAAAGGTTCGACGATGTTTCCTCGCGATCGAGTCATCGCGTCGCTCACAAAGTATTCGATCCCTTTCGACCAAACAGCTTCAGACGAACAGCTGCGTTCTCTGCTTGCGGATTTCTACGCGAAACGCACTCTAACGCACCAACCGATTGATCCCCAGGATTGCGCAGCGGCCATTCTGTTTTTGGCGGGGCCGCAGTCGCGATGCACGACCGGCCATTTAATCCCCGTGGATGGCGGATTGACAGAGGCTTTTCTGAGGTAAGCACATCTTTGTTGAGGGAAGGTTGAATCCGCGAAGGAACGACAGGGTCTATGGATTCCGAGGCAAACCGGAAAGCGCTAGTCGCGATCGATCTGGGCGCACAGAGTTGCCGTGTATCCCTCCTACGTTGGAACCGAAGTGAGCCCAAAATCGAGGTGGTTCACCGTTTTTCGAACGCGCCGGTTTCGACGAACGACGGCCTGCACTGGGACATCGACGCGATCTTCGGCGGCGTCGTTGCTGGATTACGTGCCTGCGCGACTTATGCTCCTGAAGGCATTGCGTCCATCGCCGTGGACGGGTGGGCTGTCGATTACGTGAGGCTCGACAAGAGCGGCAATGCAGTCGCACTTCCTTTCTGCTATCGGGACACAAGAACCGAGAAGGCGGAAAACGAAGTGCACTCCGTTTTGCCACCCTCGCGGCTTTATTCCTTGACCGGAATTCAGATCCTTCGATTGAATACGTTGTACCAGTTGTACGCCGACAAGCTCGCCGGTTTCGACGGACACTTGCGGTGGATCAATCTGCCGGAGTTCATTATCTACCAGCTATGTGGCAAACGGGTGAGCGAGTATACGAATGCGACTCATACGGGGCTCGTCGCCCTGGGAACACATTCCTGGTGCCAGGAGATTTTCCGCGACCTCGGCTTGGAGGTGTCGGCAGCACCTGAGATAGTACCCAGCGGTTCAGTTCTTGGACCGCCATCTGCTGAGTTCACCAAGCTTGCCGCGTTTCGTGAGACGCAAATCATCGTCCCCGCCTGCCACGACACGGCCTCCGCGATCGCAGCGATTCCTGCGGTTGGCGACGACTGGGCCTTTATTAGTTCGGGAACGTGGTCTTTGGTCGGGACGGTTCTCGATGCACCATGTGTTGGCGGTGACGCGCGAACCTTGAACTTCACAAATCTCGGCGGCGCAGGCGGAAAAATTTGCTTTTTGAAAAACGTGAACGGCATGTGGCTGCTCCGGCAATGCATGGATGAATGGGAACAGCAAGGCATCCGGTGGTCATTCGAGGAGTTGCTCTCGCGCTGCGCCGCTATGCCGGCGCCCGCGGCGTTGATTGACGTTGATAATCCTCAATTGATGGTTCCAGGACATACGATCGACAAAATCAACTCACAAGTCGAACGTCTCGGGCAAACAAGGTTTGGCGTTGATGCTAACTCGAGCGCTTCTCTTGCCAACACCATCTTTCACAGCATGGCGTCTCGCTACGCCGAGGTGCTTGCCTGGATCGGCAAAATCACTGGGAAGAAACTCAGACGGCTGTTCATCGTGGGCGGAGGAAGCAGGAACACCCTGCTCAACTCTCTGACGGCTCAGCGCACAGGACTTGAAGTCATACTCAGCAATGTGGAAAGCACCACCATCGGCAATTTCGCGGTTCAGCTGGCGGCTGGCGAGGCGGACTGGAGCAAGTCCGCAGGCGTGACCGCGAAATCGGTCGCGAAATGGGCGGAGCGAATGGCCACGAGTTCCTTCGTGCCGTCGACGGATCGCGAAGCCAGCTAGTGTCGTGCACGGAGCAGCACATCAGCCGCTCGAATGGAGGCTCTGCTATGAACGACAAAGCGGTGGAAACTGTATGGAAGGCGCTCGACAATTTCAAAATCGAACTGCCTTCATGGGGATTTGCCAACACCGGTACTCGCTTCGGCAAGTTCATCCAGGCTGCGGCCGCAACGACCATTGAGGAGAAGTTTAGTGATGCGGCGGAAGTTCATGCCGCCACTGGGGCGTGCCCCACGCTGGCGCTACATGTTCAGTGGGATTTGCCGAAAGGCTTGCAAGATATTGCGGAGATACAAAAACTGGAAAAGCGGTCTGGTATCCGCGCCGGATCAATTAACCCTAATGTCTTTCAGAATCAAGAGTACAAGTTCGGCTCGATTGGGAATCCGGATCCCGCCATTCGCAGAATGGCGATTCGGCACATCCTGGATTGCGTGACCATCTCAGATGCCTTGGGTAGCCGTGACGTTTCACCGTGGTTTGCGGACGGTTCCAACTATCCTGGCACGCAAAACATGCGCAAAAGGATCCGCTATTTTGAGGAAGCGCTCCGAGAAATCCACGATGCGTTGAAGCCGGGGCAACGGTTGTTGCTGGAATACAAGCCGTTCGAGCCGGCCTTCTATCACACTGACATCGCCGATTGGGGAATGGCTTTTCTACTTGCGAAGGAAGCTGGCCCACAAACCTTTGTTCTGGTGGATACCGGACATCACTACCAGGCGCAAAACATCGAGCAGATTGTCGCATGGCTGCTGCATCACAAAATGATCGGAGGCTTTCATTTCAATGACCGGCGTTACGCAGACGACGATCTGACGCTCGGATCGATCGATCCCTACCAGATTTTCCGAATCTTTCACGAGATCAAGATGTTCGAGTGGGAGTCGCGAACCACCGCGGATATCGGCTATATGATCGACCAAAGCCACAACCTGAAAGGAAAGATCGAGGCGATGATTCAGACGGTGTGCACCGCTCAGGAGCTCTACGCGCGGGCGGTTCTCGTCGATCATGCGCAGCTTGCGAAGTTTCAAGAGAAATGTTCGCTGGTTGACGCGGAGGAAGTCCTGCGCGGGGCATTCTGGAAAGATATCCGGCCCGCCATTTGTGAATGGAGAAAGTCGCGCGGCCTGCCGGAAGATCCGATGCAGGCGTTCCGTACGAGCGGATACCTGGAACGAATCACGCGGGAACGAAGTGAGAAGAATCGGGGCGCAACGGCCAGCTACGCCTAGCAGACCATTGCAACAAGACGAGACAAAGCTAAGGCGGCCAACAGGATTTGGGCCATCTGCACGCGAGCTTGGAATGCTTCGGTGGGGCTATCCGATTGAAACGATTGATACTGGCGGAGAGGGGGGGATTCTGTCCGAGCACCCTAAGAAATTCTCAGTGGTGATGGTAAAACGCAAGCCCAATAGAATCAATGGCCGATTTGATGAAAAACCATTTTGCCAATGTAATTGGGAAATCTGAGGTGTGAGATCTTGCTCAAAGTCTTAGGAAAAGCTTAGGAAGCTGGAGGACGGCTTTGGCTGTCGATAAGCGAAGGGTTCGTCGTCCAAAGACTGGCGGCGTTTTGCTAATTCACTTTGACCCGTTTGCACTGTATCACCGTGCCGAATGTGCGACTGGTAAACGAGTATTTCAAGCTGGGTTGAGACGCTGAAGTGGAAGCGCGCTGGGCCGCATTCCCAAAGATTTGAGACGGAGCGCTCGTCGATCCGCAAATCCCTCCGCCCGAACCGCAGTAAGCACGTCCAGATAGTCTCTTGTTGGGTACGAGCGCTCCTCTCGAAACCGATTCTCAAGCGCGAAGCCAGCCAAGGCAGCGAGGATATTTCGCTCCCGTGCTGCATCAGTTTCCTCCGGCGCATCGTGGTAGCACGCAAGCCCCAGCCTGACGGATCGACCATGAGGCCCTCCGGCTTCAACCGCAACCCCTCCTCAGCAGCAATGACGATCTGCGCCGACTCATGCCGAGCGCCGCACTCTAGATTTACTTTGCTGGTTTTGGTCGTAGTCATGTTATCTGGGTCATTTTTAGCGGTCGGTTCCCTCGGGCTCCAGGCGTCGAGTTTTCGCTGCATCGCGCTCACGCAACCAGAACTCCTGTGCGGCATTAAGACTGCCGGATCAATGGACCTAGATTCTCACAGGTCTACGCTTTTACATGCTTATAGTGTGTAATTCTCTAATTCTGTGAGAATTCCTTGCTTTGAATTCTCATGGAACTCTATAGATACATACTAAAAGTGTGTTATCATTGGCTTATGTGAGAATTTATGGAGATCCACGTTCCATTCACCCAGTACGCGCAGTCTACCCCCCTATTCACGGTCAAGGAAGCGCGTGACCTATATAGGAAGGACGCACACAGCCGTTCGATCCTGAACCTGCTCCACCGTCTGAAACTCCAGGGCCGCGTCCGGCTCGTTGCTAACGGGGTCTACTCTGGCGCGCTCGCGGCAACACCGCTCAACCGCTATCGCGTGCCGGGTGCCCTCCGGGACGACGCTGTCCTCGCGCTCCACTCGGCCCTTGAACTACACGGTGTCACTAACCAAGTTCTTCAAACGGTCTACTACTTTTCAGCGCGAGCGCGCAAAGATGTCGTCTTCGGCCAAGTCACGTATCATCGGGTCACTCCTCCTAAAGCCCTCGTAGCACCCTCCCGACGTCTTTTCCAAACCGAACTTGGTGCCGACAACATCCTCGTGACACAGCGCGAGCGCTCCTTCGTGGACTGCCTTTTATTTCTCGACTACAGCGGCGGCGTCGAGGAACTGGATAAGTGCTTGGGTATGTTTCCCTCGTTTGACTTCGACGCCGCGCTCGCCTATCTCAAACTCCTTCGTCGACCGTGGCTTTACTCACGTCTCGGATTTCTCTTGGACCGTCACTCTGACAAACTCTTCTTTCGCGGTAAAGTGCGCGATCGCTTCCTACGCAGTCTCCCACCGGGCGTTGCTTACCTGGCTGACAAACGACCCGGGAACCACTGGGTCCCGACTTGGAAGCTTATGGTGCCCGAAGCTCTTTCCCCTTCGCGCAAAGACTCGGTGCGAACATGAAATTCGACGCCGCACAAATCACAAGGCTCGCCCGTGACACCGGATTTCTCGCCGACCATCTCGAAAAAGTTCCGCGCCTGCGCGAGCTGCTCATCGAACTCCGCAAACATCCTTTCCTGAAAGGCAAGCTGGTCCTGAAGGGTGGCACGGCACTCAACCTCTTCTACCTCGGTCTCGCTAGGCTTTCTGTCGATATTGACTTGAATTACATCGCGCACGTCGGCCGTGATGCTACGCTCCGTGAACGCCCGGACATCATCAAGGCGGTCGAGCAAGTTGCCTCAGGCCTCGGCTACAAATTGCAAAACGGTACGGACGACTATGCCTTGCGTGAATGGTACCTCAACTATGAAAATCACACCGGCAAACCCGATCGAATCCAAATTGAAATCAATTTCCTCATGCGGGCTTGTGCGCTCCCGCCAAGGGTACTCTCCGCCGCGCCTCTCGCCGGCGTGCCGCCCTGCCAGTTTCTCGTCCTCGAAACGGAAGAGCTTTTCGGGGGAAAGATCAAGGCCTTGATCGACCGTCGACATCCTCGCGACCTCTACGACCTATTCCGTTTCACAAATGTCCATCTTGACCACAATCCTGAAATTCTCCGCAAACTCGCGGTGCTTTTTTCGAGCACCATGGATCGGGACTTCCGCACCTATCACGCGGATCGTGTCGAGGCGATCAACCCGAAGGACCTTGAACGACTTCTCTATCCTCTGCTCAAGGCCGACGACCGCCCGACCGTTTCCGCAATGGTTAAGGCAGTCACACCTCTTCTCCAGACAATTCTCGACCATAACAGCGAAGAGGCTTATCTCGAGGCAATCGCTAATGGAAGGTATCGACCTGAGTTGTTATTCCCGAAAGACCCGGAGATCATCGAGCGCATCCGCCAACATCCTGCCCTCCTCTGGAAGGCCGACAACGTCGCACGACATGTCTCGCGTTCTCGAAAACATTCCTGAGCCAGCGCGACGTTCTCAACCCTCGCCGCTGCAATCACAAACTACAGAGTCGGAGTCGCAGACAGGATCTGGCTAATACTCTCCACGAGCTGAAATGCCTGATCTTTAATCCAGGGACAGAATTGGTCCACGCACCTGCTCACGAGGCAGGCGCGCCCGTCCATCTACACCAAGTGGTGGCGGACCCCTCATTGAGACAATCTACTTGGCGACACTTCGTGCACCAAAATGCAGCAACCGAAGGAGGGACTGTCACCAAATGCGGTAATAAGTTACAATGTCGCAAGACGTTAGCCGCGGAGAGATGGCAGAGCGGCTGAATGCGGCGGTTTGCTAATTATACCTGCCCTGTTCGTGCTCACCGATTTTGATTCATTTGGTTAGCGTTAGCGCATTCTCATTTGCGCCGAAACACCGCATTTGCAGTCCAGAGTCCAGCAAGAGTCCAGCAGCGTAAATGTGCAAACCATCTATTTGAGAGCCCCATGCCGCCCCGCGTTACGTTTTAGCGCGTACAACGGTTTAGCAAGAGGAACCGTCCCAGATCCTGTTGTTTGGATTCAATAGACTACGTCGGACGCTGAGCCCGTTTTCGGGCCACGATCTCCGTATCCGGAAACAACTGTGCTCTAAGGGTGCTCCACAATATGAAGTAGGGTTGGGATACCTCACCTCCACAGCCGAGGGAGCAAGGAAGCGAAACAGGGGACAAAAGCGGAGAGATTGCCGCGTCCAGATCGGAACGGGCCGCGCTCGGATGACACCGGAGTTTGGTGGCGCGCAGGACGGGTTAGGCTCTCGAGGAGAACTTCTTCGTGGCACCGACCTTTCTGCAATGGTCCCGTAAGGCCATTGGCTATCGGGAATTGGTTACGTTTCTGGACTTTTGCAGCTCGACGCAGGAGTAGTGATTCGGTGGGAAGGACAAGTCCCTGAGTCAAAGTGAGCATTCCGAGAAGGAATGCGAACAAATTTTTGGGGTTCGCACTAGGTGGAGTAGCCATTTCTCCAGCAGTTGAGTGTCGGGGACTCAATCCCATCCGCAATACCCCACTACCCTCCGGAACGCACTAGTCGCTTCATTTCTAGATCCCTACATCCACGCGTGAAGAAGGTACCGACAGGGGCGGCTTCAATCTGAACCAATGGTTCAGACCGGCGGCTCAGCGATTCCACTAGATGTACCTTCTTGCCTGCCGCATAGATTTGGTGCCGACCGTGGTTTCTGTACCAATCGGCCACGGTCGCCGTATGATGGACGCTCTCGAGTACCTTGCGCCAGCCACCACCATGGTAGGCACAAAAACTGATCTCGCCCTGCCAAGTTGCTACCGGCGCGTTCGAATTGTAGATCGTCGCAAAGTCGTAGTTGTAGGCGTCTTGGAACCACATCCCATTGAAAAACATGAGTCTCCAGTGCGCGGTTTTCGCAGATGCTTGCCGCGACCAATCGTCGTCGCTTCTCGTAAAACGATACAATGAGCCCTCAAACAGACTACGGAGCTCATAGGGTCCCAATCCCGAGGGAGCCTTCGCCTGGTTGAAATTCCGAAGAAGTGAAAGCAAAACCATGGCCCTGGTCACCCGAGGCGGCCTACCGGAATCTGTTATTTGTACAACGTCTTGCATGAACCTTCCGAGATCGAAGAACGTTGGAATCGGAATCGCCTTCCCTTTATCAGTATCCACAAGCAAGGGACTCATTATCGCGTGGTCCGGATGCATGTCAGGAAAGAGACTTCCGCGCTCTGAACCCCGGTCAAGGACATCATCTAAATGGCTGAAGATCGCGTACGCCGAAGCTGGGTACCAATCCCGCATGGGCCTCCAGTCGATCGAGGTTTGGGCTTGCAGGTCGTAAGCGAGTTGAGAGAGAGGATACCGTTCTGCATAGCGGTCCTCAGTGGATATGCGCTCGTCGCGGCCGGTGAACATAACGGGCTGAAAAATTACGCCGTGGATTTGATCGGCGTTGCGGAGAGCGAAGCGCACGATCTCTCCCACGCAATCATTGTTGAGACCGTTGACCACGGTAACTTGCAAGGTGGTTTGCATTCCAGCCGCAGCGATGTTCTCCAGGGCGCGGAGCTTCACTTCGATGTAATTTCCGAGACCGCGATGTTTGTTCTTCTCCTCCGAGACGCCATCGAACTGCAGGTACACGCCGTGCAACCCGGCGGCGCTCGCCTCGACCGCAAAATCTCGGCTTTCCGCAAAACGAATACCATTGGTCGAAACGTGAAGACGATGGAAGCCCATGCTCTTCGCGTGTCGGATTGCGTCAAGGAAGATCGGAGAGAGTGTGGCCTCGCCACCGGAGAACAAGACGTTGATTTCGCGGTTAGGCTTGAAAGAGCCCGCCCGTTCAAAAATTGTCTTCAGGTCTTCCATATCTGTTTCGTCGACGTAACCAACTCCGTTAGCGTCCATGAAGCAAGGTCGACACATCATGTTGCATCGGTTGGTCAGATCCACGATCAAATACGACCCTCGGCCTGCCCGGATACTGTTAGGGCCGTGGTCGTGGACCTCACGGTCGCCAACGCAATCGAAGTCGCCCCCCAAGGACTGCGCTTCCATTCTCTGAAAGAAATCGGGATGGTTCGATAGCACGTCCTCAAATGGACCATGCGTCTCGCACGTCTTTCGCATGAGGATTCGCCCGCCTTCCTCAAGGATCTCGGCGTCAATGATCCCCGGACACTCCCTAAAATCGGCTACATCGCTCTGGCCCTTGATGACCGCCTCGACTGCTTCGCGGTTGCAATCCGGGCAGAGGGATAGGGTGCGCCTCGGAACCCCCGTCCTCATTGGCGTTCGTTGGTGCTTCTTCAGAAGCCGACCCGGCGCCCAGCTTGGTGCGGGCAGCGCCCCTTCAGGCAGGACGCGGTTAACGGAGCTGGCGATGGTCCATGCGGCGCTGGATGCCAAACGAGAGTGAGAGGCCATAGACTCAAACATGAAATTTACCTCCTGTCGCGTTTTGCTCAAGGATAGAAAAACGAAGCGGTGAACCCTTCCATCTGGGTAAACTCATTTTACCTGCGCTGTCAAGTCAGAGGGCCCTTGACCCGACGCCGATGCGCATTGCCGTTCTGCGTGCGACACGTGCGTTGACTTCTGGCTGTGAGAAGAACGCAGCGACATCTGTTTTCAAGCGCCGGGTACATCCACTACGTAAGCGAAATAGCAGACCGGTTTCGGCCGTGCGTGGAAAAAATGTTGCGCCCACCGAAATGGCAAAATCCGAGCTAGCAGTCCGCTTCAGAGATATCAGCACGTGCTGCTGAAATTCAAATGGATTGGGTGCTGCTGTACAGGGCGCTCAATTTGGAGATGTAAAGTGGTATCGAACATGTCGTTGGAAGTAAATGCTGCGCTCGCCGAGGGTGCAAAGCAGGCAACGTTTGAAAAGGAGGCGCAAACCCCGAGCGGGAACGGCACACCGGCCTCTCCGCCGAGACCGCCTGGGCAGCCCGCAGAAACACCGGCGGAACAAAACGGTAGCGGTAAGACGCCGCAGCGTTCTTCGCCGACGAGCTCGGCCCAACCTAACGGGAACCAGCCGGATCTCGAGGGACAGAACGCCGTCAACAAAGTCATGTTGGCGGGGCGACTCGGCCGGGATGCCGAAGTGAGGCATACCAAAGTCGGTCAGATCGTGGCGAATTTTTCTTTGGGAACCGAGGAGTCGTACAAAGACCGTTTGGGCGAGTGGCAAAAAAAGACTGCGTGGCACCGGGTTCAGGTGTGGGGAGCCCTTGCGGAAACGGTAAGCGCAAGCCTGCGGCAAGGTGCGCGGGTCTATGTCGAAGGAAAGCTCATCATCCGCAACTGGATCGACAAGCAAAACCAGAAGCACCGCTCCACAGAAGTGGTGGCAAGCGATGTACGTTTCCTTACGCGGGCTCCAAGCAATGGAGCGCAAAGCGGGAGCGAGCTCGCCGACGAGCATACCGGCGATTAGCAATGACCGGGAACTTGGGGCTATCGCGGGCTTGCAGTCTGGACTAGCCCCAAGCTTCCTTCGATTGATTTCCTAGATGACTTCTTGCCCGCCTGCACCAACGCCAGGCTCTACCACGGCCTTCGTTGAACCTAAGATTTGATCCAAAGCAGCGAAATTACACTGTTGTAAGCGGGCAGCGCCTTGGACTCCTCCCATATGGGGGCATCTCCTGGAAAACCGGTTGCGGAGATCCACAAACGCGCGGGGAGCTCCTGCGGTTTGCTCGGACCAGGTGTTCCCGCAAAGCATTGCAACGCAAACGTGCCTTGCTGAAGGGGCGCCCCCTTTTGGAGCGGAAAGCCAAAGTGTCTCGAGCGTTTCGACCAATCGATTCGGTCATTCGTGGCCCATACGATCGCGCAGCTTTGCTTCGACAGATCGCAGTACCGCCAGGCCGCTGCCGAAAGAGAAGTATGAAATCGCTGGGCGATTTTTTCGATCACTTGCAGAGAAGGCGGTGCGGACTCGACGATCGGCTGGACCGCGGAAGCAGGCAGGAGAAGCTCGGCGGCAAATTCATCGGCCTCGCGCTCGAGTTCTCGCGACCAGTCGCCCCAGTTCCCGATGTCGGACCTGGTGCAAACGAGCTCCGTCTGGTCGTGATCGGGCAGCAAAAAGTGAGCGATTTCATGGGCGAGCGTGAAATTCTTGCGGCCAGCCTCGCGGATCGATTGCCGGACCGCAATCGTTCCCAAAGGAATCTCGCGCGCTCGAATCAAGGCGCCGTCAAACCCATCAGCGTCCACCTCGCGAATTTGGAGTCCGAGTCGCGAAGCGATTGCCCGCAGATCGCCATGCTCGAGCGGCAGTTCGCGCGCGAGGGCGCGTGCATAGGCGCCGCCTTTTTGCGACCCGCTCATCGACCGTCTTTCGGGCGGCTGCGATTATTGTGTTTCAAAAGATCATCGGCGAGGTCGTCCAGGAGTTTCTTGTCCCGTTCCGAGAGTTCCTTCTTGTTTCGATAGGCGGTAGCCAAAGTCACACGCGGCAGCCTCGCGAGTCGTTCCTGAATACGCTGAGCGTGGTCGATGACACTCCGGATGACCGCTCGGGCTTCGCGACCTAATGCTCGTTCCTTTGGGGAACTGGGTACGCCTGGACGCAAGTCACTAAGCGCCTGTTTCAATAGCGCCGGAACTGGCCGGCCTGCTGCCGCGTACTCTTTTGCTAGGGCATCAAACTTTCGATAAAGGCGTGCTTTGACGTCTTCCGGATCAATTCCTGCGCGCCGCAAGAGTTCCCGGGCTTCCCGGGCATCCAGCTGGCTCGGGCTGCCGTACAAGCTGTCGGACAGTTGAGCCAACCGCGCGTTTTGCGGAAAAGGATCCTTTTCCTTCTGTTCGCTCATGCGGTTTTCCTCCCTACCAAGTTGTGATCGATGAGTTGCCGCTGCAGCCTCTTCTTCCTGTTCTGCACCTCTGCTGCAGTAATGCCCAACTCAGCTGCTATTTCGCGGGGCTTGTAAAGATTGAGTTCCAGCACCGCCCTCACAACTTCCGCTAGTTCCGGTTCCCCGGCAAAGGCAGTCCGTGCGCGTTCGCCGTACCGCTCTTCATCGATGGAGGCCGCAAAATCTATAGCCGATCCCGGCAATTCGTCGAGCGACAGGGGACCAGCATCGGCATCCCGTTCGGCAGGAAGCGAGGATCGGCTCTCCTCGTGGGCATGTGCCGCCTTACGAAGGGAATCGATAATGTCATTGCGCATGGCGGTCGCCAGCAGGGAGAACAAATCGCCACGGGAGGCCCGATGTTGAAGCCTGCCTTCCATATATTCCACCAAGACTGCCGAGACAAAGTCGTCGACGGACAGACCGACGCCGGCGACTGTAGAGTTACGCCCACCGAGTCCAAACTCGTTAAAGGTTCGCAGCCCAAAAGCAGTCAGCCGATGGGCGAGTTCCTCAAAATCAAGGCTCTGCTGCGCTTCCAAGAAGAAACCTCGGACGCCGAGATGACGGCCGTCTAACCGGCGGGAGTCTAAGGTTCTAACATGCATGGGCCAGCGGAATCACCAGGATAATACTCAGTAAGCGAAGCAAAAGATCGTTTCTGGCCACGCACGGGAGGGAATATTGTTTCTTTCGGAACACCCAAATTCGGAAGATTGGTTCGCTCTGTCGGTATCAGCCCTGGAGCTGAATTCGAGCATTGCGTGCCCCAAGAAAGCGCGCGGATTTTGGAGATGGACTGTGATATCGGACAAGGCGGTGGAACTAAACATTTCTTTGGTTTTAGAGGTTCGTGGTGATTCCGTGAAATGCATCGGGATTCAAGTCATCAAGCCCGGTGGCGGCTTGGCAGGCGATGGAATCGACCCCCACAGAGCAATGACTCGCATAGGAAAGGAAACCAGTGGGACGAACGCGGTTCCTCCTTGGTGCGTTTCTCATGCGCATGTTTTGGGGAAAGGGCCGGCTCAAGACGGGGCACAACGCGAAGAGAAGAAGGAAGAGCCGATAGGTACCACGGCAGACTGCCGGAACACCTGGATCTTTAAGACCAGCTCGGAATTCTCCGATGTTCGGAGTGCGGTTCGCACCCTTAGGGAACATACCTGGCTCGTCCAGCGGCACAAGGAACAGAGCAAATTGGGAGACAGGGTGTATTTGTGGGAGTCCGGTCCGCGGGGAGGGATCATCGGATTGGCGGAGGTATCCGAGCCGCCTCGGATTCAACCGGAACCGAAAGAACAACTGCTGTTCATCCGGAACAGTGAAAAGTTCCGAGGAGACCGCCTTCGCGTAAAGATCCGATTGCTCAAACTGATCGAACCAGCGATTCAACGGACGTATCTTTCATCGCGGGCGGAATTCGCTACCTTGAGCATCTTGCGGCGCCCGCGGGCCACAAATTTTCGCGTGACGCGAGAAGAAGCAAAAGCCCTGGAAGGCATTGTGGACGGCATGGCTGTGGCAGCTGCTCCTCATGATTCAGTGAAAGGAGAGAAACGGATCGTATTTGCCCAGGCGTAAGGACTAGCGCCCTTAACATGGGACCACCCGCAAGGAGCACTCGCCGGAGACCGCACATCGGTCAGCGTGTCCGTAGACAAAGCGAAACGGACAAAACCCCCACTTGGAAGCGCAGAGAGAGACTCTCTCCCGTGAGGAACACGTCGGGCTTTTTTTCCGCACCCGTGCCAAGACG
>CAVWDX010000027.1:0-48370 GCA_963753745.1 uncultured Acidobacteriota bacterium | reverse complement strand
GTTGGAAGGGAACAGGGCCGCACCGGAAAACGATGACGTTACACGCAAGGCATTAACTCTGTTACTATGCACCAATACAGAATGCGGAGAACGTCCTTGACATTCATCAGTCATAGTCGAATAATTATTCGACTATGACTGATTTCACAAATGACTACATACCGTGCCGGGACCTGCTCCTGAAGCGGCTTCGAGAACCGGCACCGGGCCGCATCCAGCTTCTAACAGGGCCTCGGCAGGTTGGCAAGACCACGCTGCTCCTTGAAATCGCCGCCCAGTTTGGCGATTCGGCCGTCTACGCTGCGGGAGATGAACCAGACGCGGCGCTTCCCGGATTTTGGGAGCGCCATTGGGCCGACGCCGAAGCACGCGCTCACCACGGGACAGCGGTTCTGCTCCTGGATGAGATTCATTTCCTGGACGATTGGGCAAAGCAACTCAAAGGGCATTGGGACCGTCTGCGTCGGCAGGCCATTCCAGTCCACGTCGTTGCAACGGGTTCCTCTGCACTGCGAGTGACGACCGGTTCGCGCGAAAGTCTAGCCGGACGTTTCGAACGAATCACCCTCGGCCACTGGTCAGCTTCTTCGCTCGCGAATGTTTTTCAGATTCCCGCGGATGAAGCGGCTTCACTCATCGTCCAGTTCGGATCGTATCCTGGTGCGATGGCCCTGCGGAACGATCTTGGCCGGTGGGCAGCCTATGTTAAAGACGCCATCATAGACCCTGCTATCGGGCGCGATGTGCTGGCATTAGGTACAGTCCGACGGCCCGGCCTGCTGAGACAAGTGTTTGCGGCAGCAACCGGCTGCCCTGCGCAGATTGTTTCACTGCAAAAACTGCAGGGACAACTTCACGACAAGGGTGCCCTTGAGACAGTGGCTCACTATCTGGCGCTGCTTCAAGACGCCTATCTGATAGCGCCCCTGGAAAGATTTTCTCAGCTCACACACCGTCGCCGTGCTGCCCCACCAAAGCTTGTAATGTTGAACAATGCGCTCTTGTCCGCTATGCATCCCGACGGACCTCCGGATCCACAGCATGAGCCTTCGCGGTTCGGTTTGTGGGTGGAAAATGCGTGTCTTGCGTTCGCTAATAACCAAGGTCAGCGGGTGACGTACTGGCGCGAAGAACCGTTGGAAATTGACGCGGTGTTCCAGGGAAGTTGGGGGGACTGGGCCATCGAAATAAAGACAGGCGGCTTTCATTCGTACGATCTCAAAGGACTTCTGGAGTTCTGCAGGCGGAATACGAAGTTTCGCCCCTTGGTCATAACTGCGCCTGGAGACGAATCCATCGCCCGCCGTAGCGGCCTGCTGGCCATCAGTTGGAAACAACTCTTGGTCTACGGTCCACCGCAACCCTAACTTGCGGGATCGGATTTCATGCTGGTATAGGCCCTTCGGTCGAAGGTCCAAGCGTTTCCGGTCCCGCGACGATTCGAGGGCGGCGAGGATTCAATTAAATTTTCGATTGCATCCGGAGAGGACATCATAGTGCCGGGTCAGATGCGCTTTCACTAGCAATATGCAATGCGAGCTAGGGAGGATCGATAACAGTTGGTCACCGTTGAAATATTATCCGACGATATCGTTCGGCGCTGGCCACAGGTTTTGATAATTAGAAACCGAACGCCATCGACGCTGATTTTTCTCATCGATTTCACGCCGGATCACGACAGGCGCGTGATTCCTGGGAATCCATCAAACCCAGAATCAAAGCTCAAGATTCGCTCGATTCCATGGTGTTCCATGACGGCCAGATGTACAGCATCACGCGCAGACATTTGTCTTTGCCCCATGACAATCTCCTTTGCGCGCTCCACTGCGGCCAGATCAACGGCGAGCACCTGGTCGGCAATACCAAGCAATGCGTCGAATGCTGGTTGGATGGCGTCCCGACGATTGATAGCAACGTAGCGGTGCAGTATCTCTTGCAGGACCTCGGCATCCGTAACCAGGCGTTGTCGATCGCCAACTAGCTTTTCGAGCAGTCGCTGCGCGTCGACCTTGTGAGGATGAGGCGCGCCAACCAGATACATCGGAATGTTCGAATCGACCAGAATCATCGCTCGGTACCAACGCCGTATCCGCTCTCGATCTCCTTCAAGATGCGGTCGATATCACCCGAAGGGTAATCATGTCGTGCCGCCATGCGGATCACTCCGAGCTTCTTGCCTACATCCCCTAAGGGTTCACGCCGACGTGCTAGGTCGAGTGCTTGTCGGACCCACTCGGCGATCGACAAATGGCGCGAGCGCGCCATGCGCTGAATTTCGCGGTATTCGGGATCCTTCACAATCACTTGCAGTCGTTTAGCCATAACATGAGTCTATCTGACTCATCTACGTGAGTCAATGAGCGCCGAAACGCCAGAGCGAACTTTGGAAAGAAAGGCTTCGCGGTCGGACTTTGGAGTCAACGTGCAGTTGGGTTGTTGGGATTGCAGACGTAGAGGAGGCCGGTGCCAGACCGCCTTGACAAAAGCGTCGCGCGTCTTGTCACGCAGAGTGAGAAGCTCGGACTGCTTGATCGCCTCGGTCGCCTGTCGGGTGCTGGCAACCACGAATTTCGTTGCCGTAGACCCGCGCAAGGCCGCGGCGCGCGACCAGTTTCTTTTGCTCAGCCGTAACCCGGGCTTCCAGACGTGCCGCTTTCCGAGAGCGGCGAGCAATGGCTGCGGCTTGCCTCATGAGCTCCTTCCAAACCCTGCCAAGTGTGTACGGCGAATCGCCGGACAGGTCAATGGCACGCCACCGTCCCGATAGAAAGTAGCTGAATTCACACAATTCTGGTGGATTGGCATTACACATTATATTGTGTAAGAATAGCTCATGCCGACCAATCTCGCTCTCGACGATCGTCTGATCGAAGAGGCTCGAAAACTAGGACATCACCGCACAAAAAAGGAAACCGTGAATGCGGCTCTGGACGAATATGTCAAGCGCCGAAAACAACAAAACATCCTCTCACTATTTGGAACGATGGAATACGATGAAGCCTACGACTATAAACGGGAACGCAAGTCTAAACGCCGGTGAACGTCCTCGTCGACACTTCCGTGTGGTCTCTGGCCTTTCGTCGTAAGGCCGAAGACCTCAGCGCCGGAGAGAAGATCATTGTCGCGGAACTAAGTGAGCTGGTGAAAGAGGGACGCGCGCGGATCTTTGGTCTCGTCCGGCAGGAACTTCTATCCGGAATCAGAAGCGCAGCTCAATATGAAAAACTTCGTTCTGCCCTCAGGTCTTTTCCTGACGAGATGGTCGATACATCGGACTATGAATCGGCTGCCAAGGCGAGTAACGAGTGTAGGGCGAAAGGTCTGGTCGTTTCCATTGTCGATATCCTCATCTGCGAAATGGCAATATCACGGGATTGGTTCTTTTTCACGACCGATCCCGATTTTGACCCTTACACAAAAGTTCTACCCATCAAACTTCATAAGCCTCGCAGGATATCGAAATGATTTGGATGCCCCTGTTGTCGCACAATGAGCACCTTCCAAGATTCCTCATCGAAGGTGGCTCGAGCCATATCGACCGTGTAAAACCAGATGGTACATCACGCATACTGGGTTGCAGCGCATTGCTAATCGACGGCGCTGTTGCGGCATTCGGATGCCCATTCAAGCGAAACTGTCTGCCCCTCCGAACAACCGATGGGTATGCTAAGCGATTGTCTGGCGAGACCGATCTTGAAAGAGCTTTGTCAACGCTACCTAAAGACTTCGATCTCGGAAGAGCAGTGCCAAGAGTCCGGTCGGCTAGTGGAAACTACCGTGGGACAGATCGACGCAGTTCAGTTTCTCTCGCACTGTGGCCTTTGCTTTATAGAAACAGCTGCTCCACGGTGCCCCTGGGGAGTAAGAGCCGTCGGTCGACTCTTGGGAGTTCGAGAAATCCATACTTCTTGTAAAACGCAAATGCCGTAGCGTCCTTTGCATCGACGATGACACCTGCGGAAGCCACTTCCCGGCTATGCTGAAGAGTTCGATAGAGTGCATCCATCAATAACGCGACACCGTGCCCTTGCCCGCGAAACGCACTGCTTACGGCCAACCGGCCAAGAAGCATCGCTGGCACCATCGGATATTTCGGCAGTTTTTTCGCAACCGCCGCCGGAATTTCGTCCAGTTGTACCGAGTATTGCGACAGCGTGTAGTACCCGGCTACAGTCGTTCCGTCCGGAGTGAGCACGAACGTGACGGCAACGCGCTTCTTCAGGTCCTGGCCCGCCTGTTTCTTAAGATAGGCGCCTAAGATTTCGACCCCGCAAGAAAAAGACGCTCGATCGTGCTTCGGACCGAGCGGCTCAATCACAAACCGAGGCATTTCTACTTCGCCCGCCAATTAGCGACCCACTCGTTCCTTGTACCGTTCCGCAGCTTTACGTGCGGCTTCTTTGGGCGCAGGAGGATGCAAAACCGCATTCACAAAAACGTCGCGCGCCTCGTCGTGCAGAGTGAGAAGCTCGGCGTCCTTGATTGCTTTGGCCGCCGCCTTTTGGGCGCTGGCGACCACGAATTCAGTTACAGAAGACCCGCGCAAGAACGCGGCGTGCGCGATCATCCTCTTTTGCTGCGGCGTAACACGGGCTTCCAAACGCTCCGCTTTGGGTTTCATCCTTAAGGGGCCTGAGGAGATAATAGCTGGGGCGGCTGCCGGGTTCGCTTGAAGTCCCGCCCCAGAATCATCGTTTCGTATTCGTCGCAACTTGCTGACGCACCTCGAAGAACATCGCCCCAATCGGGGAAGGCGCTCACCTTTGTCTAATATGTTGTACGTTGCATAAGTTTGTGATATATTGTCCTATATACGATGCATGTTTATGTGCTATCTGCCTGGTATGTAGCGTATATCAGTCATGGCTATCAATCTTTACGGTACGGTTTATTTTCGAGACTCTGTCGCGGGAACGCTGCAACAGGTTCCGGACGGGCGCTACGCGTTCACCTACGGCCAAACCTATATTGAATCTGGCCAGCCGCAGATCGCGTACACACTTCCGCGCACGGTTGCACCCCAATACAGTCCGGGACTGCCCGCGTTTTTTGACAACCTTGTCGCGGAAGGCTGGCTCGCGCGCGCGCAAGCACGTGCCCTGGGTATCGCGCCCGAAGATCGCTTCGCACGGCTTTTGGCATTCGGACGGGATTGCCCCGGAGCAGTTTCCATTACCGATCCTCAGCCCGTGGGTGAACCGAATCTCGAACAAGGAACGACGGAAGAGATTGCGGCGCTGACGAACCGCGCTTCCATTTCCGGTGTTCAGCCAAAGCTATTCGCGATTCGCGATGGCGACGCGTTTCGCCCCGCACGCACCGGCGAGCCGAGCACGCATATTGCGAAGCTTCCTTCGGGGGAACTTGCGGACATCATTGAAATTGAATATCTGACAACACTCGCCGCGGGTGCACTGCTGCCCGACGACCAGATTGTTGAGGTCGAAGTCGCGCCGATACGCGGAATCGACGGCGCAAGTCTTCTCGTCCGGCGATTTGATCGGCCGGCGGCGGGCGGAAAGATTCACTTCGAGGAATTCAACCAGCTGTTTGGGCGTCCTTCGGAAGCGAAGTACGACGGCTCGTACGGCGAGATGGCAAAATTCATACTCGCGAATCAGACGACGCAGAGAGAACAGGATGTGGACCGACTCTTCCGCCGCGTCCTCGTCTGCATCCTTCTAGGCAACAACGACGCGCACGCCAAGAATTTTGGCTTGCTCTACAGCGAGGAAGGATTCCGGCTCGCGCCTTTTTATGACATCGTCGCGGCCACGCTGTACGACCGTTTCAAAAGCTCGCCTCTCGCGCTCAAGGTCGGCACGGGTACGAATCCGGGAACACTGGCAGGGATCACCGACAAACATCTCGCCATTCTCGGCGAGTCGTTCGGGCTGACGAAAGCGGCGCTGCTGTTGGCGGTCGCGGACTTGAAGCGCCGGCTGCCTGCAGCAACAAAGACAATCGACGAGGCACCGGCCGGAAGTGCGGCGCTTAAGGAAAAGCTCAAAACGTTCATGGAGAAGCGATGGAACGGGACATTCGAATCAATTGGGAAACGATAACGCAAGAGGCGCGGCGGCGGCGCGAGGCACGCGGGATGACGCAAAGTCGTCTCGCGGCGCTTGCCAACGTCAGCCGGTCGACGCTGTCGCGTTTTGAAAACAAGAGCGGCGACGTGCAGTTGTCTTCCGTCCTGCGGATCCTGGGTGTGCTCGACATGGTGGACCGGAAACTGGAGGGCGCGTTTCTACTGCGCCGCAGTAACAACGGGAATTTCACGGTTTCGTTCGCGCCGAATTTTGGCGGAGGTGCGCTCGAAGCCAAATCGTTTCCCGATCGGGATGCCCTGTCTTCATTTCTGAAAGAGATCGGGATTTCGGAAGAAGCGAAAAGGCAGGCGTTTCTGCAACTCGACCAGGAGCAACTAGCGAGCATTGCTAAAGTCCAGCTCAGCGCGGACCGGCTTGAGCAGTATTGGCCAATCCAGTTCGGACGGGAGAAGTCCTAAAACGTGTTCAAGTAAGGCGGGACCGATATAGAGGTCAGATAGACTTGGACTTCAAAATGTCCTATATACGATACACTCCACAATAGTTTTCAATAAATTGTAGCTTATATCGGACATTTCGAGTGGCCAAGAGATGACTTTCAATAGGCTCTTCCGCGAATTTGGTGCAGGTTGGCATAAACGTCGGGTACGGATTGGAAGTCTACGAGAGCGTAAGACAGAGCGCGAGCATTCAAACATTCAAACTGGCGTTCGATGCCTGGGAAAGAATGGCCGAGGACTCTATCGCGAACGGATCACCGGTCGGGAAAGCATTACGAAAGTGCAACCGGGTTGCACAACCTGCGCAAGGTTCGGCGCCGTGTCGGAATGCTGCGCGAAGGATGAGGGGATGCTAAACAAGGAGTGACACGATAAGCGGTAGCCAAGAAATCAACTGGAGGGAACCAACGGAGGCCTAATGTCTGCACATCTGTACGAGCGTTCCATTGTCGGCCAATTCCCGGTCGACGACTGCCAAGCGCAAGAATCCTAAGGCCAAGCATTCGCGCTCACACGGAACGCCTATTAACGGCGCGTACTGCGGGCTTCAAAGCTGCAAGTTCTGATATAGGGACAGGAAGTCCCACGTCTCCATCGCATCCCCAACGGCCCTTGACAGCCATATAAGTTCTTATATAAGATTGGCCGTGACTAGCCCAGGATCGGAAACCCGGATTCGTTGGCTTGGGAACTCGCAAGATGTCATCCGTAGTTTCTCCAAAGAAGCACGCCAGAACCTCGGGAACGATTTACAACGTCTCGACGAAGGCGAGGAGCCTTTGGATTTCGCTCCGATGGGCGCGGTTTTGCCGGGCGTCTTTGAACTTCGGGACCGCGATTCTGAACACTGGTACAGAGTCCTCTACATTCCGTTGGAGGGCTTGATTTATGTGTTGCACTGCTTTACGAAGAAGACCAACCAAACGCCGCACAAGGAAATTGAAACCGCCGGAAAGCGACTCCAGCTTGTAAGGCAGGAGGTCCCGAGACGGAAGAAAGAGGCCAAGCATGAAAAGTAATGTGTTCGAGCAAATCGGGTTCTCCCCCGAAGAGGCAGCCTCATTGAAGATGAAGTCGGAGCTGCATTCGCAGATCATCAAGACCATCAAGAAGCGGGGATACACACAAGCGGACTTGCAAAAGCGTTTGAATGAGCCACAGCCAAGGGTCAGCGATTTAATGACGGGAAAGATTTCGAAGTTCAGCTTGGAAACACTCATCACTTATGCCGAGGCGCTGGGCTTACACCCGCAAATTCTCGTCGAAGCGCGCTAAAGAGTGAAGATGTGCCAAGGATTAAAACCAAGGTCGGCACGATAGCCCAAATTGGGGCAAGCGCGATGCGAAATATCGGCGCAAGAGAGCATATCGCTTCCCAAGCTTCTCACCGGCTATGTGAGTTTTCTGCAAGCATGCGTGACGGCTGCTAGCTCACCCTGTTACGTTCATTGAGGGGAATCCGGAAGCCCTGTTCTTGTCCGTGCATCGATTGTTGGGAATGCTTTCCCCCGAACAAAGACAAGACATTTTCGAACAGGTTGAGGCGGCAGGTTGAATCGGTCGCTGACAAAACGGGGTCGAAAACGCCTTCCGCCGGAAGCTTATCCAGAGCTGTGGCAGGAAGTCTTACGCCGGGATGGCTGGCGCTGCCAATCGTGTGGCCGATCGAAGGATCTGCAGGTCCATCACATCGAAGCGAGGAGCCACCTTGGTGACGACAGCGAGCAGAATCTGATCACTTTGTGTGCCGATTGTCATCGAGGCGTGCACGGAAGACGTTAGTGGAATCCTAATCGGGAGGAATGCATGAAGGAGTCGATCACCCTCGTCTTGCGAGAGCCGAGCAAACCCGTGTACACGAAAAAGCAGGTCAGAAAACTCGTTCACGACGCTTTCAAGGCTGGACTGGTTAACACCCACCATGCCCGCCACGACAATGACCTCAGCGGGCAAAATTCGAGACTATTCGCTTTGAAGCGGCTCTTCCCGAGGATCTTTACGGTGACAGCATGTGGCGCGGACTCATTGCTTCGCAAGAAACCTCCTGGCACAGAGCGCGACTCTGCTAAGGGGCGAAGTTAGGGCCAGGGCGCGTCGGCATAGCCGGCACCGCGATCTGCCAAGGCTTCCGCAAAGTAGAGATAGGAATTGGCATGTGTGAAAGAGAGCTGAGAAAACGTTACACAGATGCAGAGTGCCAAACTCTGTTTGCGTCTTTGTTTCCTGCGGGCTTCGCAGGAAAAGATGTTCTCGAGGAAAT
Source organism: uncultured Acidobacteriota bacterium (assembly GCA_963753745.1). Classification (GTDB taxonomy): domain Bacteria; phylum Acidobacteriota; class Terriglobia; order Acidiferrales; family UBA7541; genus Acidiferrum. Next base: position 39,557 of record CAVWDX010000027.1, on the reverse strand, counting down.
TGCGCCCGAAGGATGGCCAGATTCCACTCTCCAGTTCGTATTCCACCCGACGCTTGAGCAGGTCCATTGGGAACGCGTCCAGCTTCATCGCAATCTTCGGAACTGGTCGTGGTTTCCGAAAGACCGGCTGGACGAACCGGAGCCCACACTCGAAGATGTTAACGCAGAACACCAGGACAGTTCTGTTGACACCACGCGCGAAGTGCGTGAACTGGTGGCTGGCTGCCTGTGGGACGTGTTCGCCAACGAAAACGAAGTGGTCGACCGGGATGGCCGGCTGGTGGACATTGGTTCCTGGCGAGGCGCCGCCGGATTCCTGGCCGACCAACTGAATCGGGAGTCCGGGGGGCGGCAGTACGACTATATGGATTTCTACATGGGGAGTTTCTGGGTCTCTGAGCGCGCCGACTTGACGCCCGTCTATGGGATGATCTTCCGCCGATTGAAGGATCATTCGTTGGATTGGCGATATCGTTTTCCGGAACTGCATCTGATCGAGTTTCCTGCCGATAGACCAGACGGTCGACTGAGTCATGAGCTCGAAAAGATGAGAGTTGATCTCGAGCAGGCGCGCCGCAAAGCCCTGGCCGATCTAAAGCTCGAGCCCGTGCCTGCGATCGTGCTTGCGTACAGCAATGTCTATGGGGTCTCTCCACACGGTTGGCCGCCATGGGATTTCAACCAGCGCGACGATTGAGTTCGTAAGGCGGGACACATCGGCCTTTCCTTCAGATCGGACGCGCTGCAGTGCGTCGAGATCGATACGCCCGCGTGTGCTCAAAGCAGAAAGATCCTTACCTGGTTGCGGAATGTGGCGGCATCCTGCCCATCGCGATTCTCCAGTGTGTAACTTCAAGTGCAGTTAAACACACCCGGCTGTATACCTCAAACGCGCGCCACGAAGAGTGCCCGACCGCTGAAGCACGACCGGCTTATATATGAGACAGCGCGGCTCTTGCGGGCATACGATCGTCAATAACCTGGCTCGAAATGATTGCCTTCGCCATGTGTTCGCCCAAGGCTGCAAGTTCCACAGTCCCTCGTAAGCTACTGATAAATCTGGGCTTTGTAGCGGTAGCCAATTCGGAGTTTGAGACTGTATACTATCATTGGCGGATTTTGGTCTTCATCCCAGGAAGTCCGCTGTGACCGGAGAGGCGAATCGATCCCTTGCAACCCCGCGAAAGTCGTCCCCCTTCTCAGGCACGTGTTGGCCGCAACGTTCGGCGCATTCGCAGCGATGCATCGGACGCAGCAAGAGGTTTCGGAAGGAATGGCCGAGGACTCTATCGCGAACGGATCACCGGTCGGGAAAGCATTACGAAAGTGCAACCGGGTTGCACAACCGGCGCACCCGTCGGTGCCGTGTGGGAGTACTGTGCGCGAAGGGTGATCCTTGCAAATCGGCACAATTCGAACGCGAGCCGACATTGGCAAAAACTGCACTTTCGAGTTCGCTACCTGGTGCTTGTCCCCACCCGAAGCGCATGCCTTCACAGGCATGCAGCGCGTTAATCTTTCGGAGAATTTGTGTTGCGAAAATCTTCAGCGAAATGCCTTGCCAACCTAAGGCTGGCTCGTACCATGTGGGGAAAGTTGCCGAAGCACACGATTGACGTGCTCCGGCAGCTGACTCGGAAGACGGGAGTTTCCATAGCCGAAGGAGACCTCCGACTCCTCGACGGGCGCTGGTATGTGACGCACAGCGGGTTGCTGGGCATCGCCCATCGCCGGCGTTGTCTCGGCATCCGGACTGCGGTTGAAAGGGAACTGTCCGACCCGATCAACAATCGCTGGGTCTGCAAGGCCATCGTGCACCGCGATCCTTTTTCCAAGGGATTCGTCGGCTACGGTGATGCAGATCCGACGAATGTGTCTTTCTCCGTGCGAGGATCGGAGTTGCGTATTGCCGAAACCCGCGCCGTCAACCGGGCGCTGCGCAAAGCTTATGGCATCGGCATCTGCTCACTCGAAGAAGTGGACGCGCCGCAAAGGGCCAAGGAAATGTGGAGGGAGCTGCCCAATCAGCAACCCGCACCTCACGCCTCGAGCGGATCCAACAATGGCCAGCGTCTGCGCGACAAGCTCTGTTTTTTGATTCGTCAGTTCCGCCTAGATCCCACGCTCGTAAAAGCCTACGCGGCCGACTTCTGCGGCGCGCCAACGTTGAGCAACGCGAGCCGGGAACGGATCGAGTTGTTTATCAGTCACTTAGAGGCAGCGGCCAAAGAAAACAGAGATGGCTTGGTTTGCAAACTCAATTCTTACGCGCAACCTCAGGAGGTGAAGTCATGAGGCGGCACATCCCGGGTCTGCATTCCTGGCAGCCAGAGGATAGCAATCTCCTCCGAGGCCTCTTCCTGGTTCGCATAGACCGTGCTTTCTTCCGATGGCAGCAAAAGAAGCCGTATCTCGAGCTTCGTTTCACGATTCTGGAACCCCAGGCGTTGGAGCAGAAGACCTTCGTGGCGCGGCTCTCTTCCATGGAAAAAGTTCTTGGGAAGTTGACGCGCTTTTTAAAAGATTTCGGATACGACGCCGAATTGTTGAGCCGCGACGAACTCGATGTGCAAGCTCTTCTCGGTCTTCGAGGCGTTATCCAAATCTCGCCCTTCACCAGTGCAGGGCGCACTTATCAAAACATTGAGGCCTCTGCCCCTATCGATCAATGGACATCCGTTCGCACGGAAGACGTCCCGTGCCATGCGAGCAAAGAAAGCACACGTGCTATTTAGCTACAGCCAAATCAACCAGTATCTGCGTTGCCCGCGCAGCTATCGGTACCGGTATTTGAATGGATGGGAAGAGCGGGAGTCGCGACCGGCCAAAGCCTTCGGCCGTTCCTTTGAGAAGGCGCTTGCGGCGTACTTTTCTGGCGACGACGGCGGAGCCGTGTTTTTCAAGGAGTGGGCTGCATTTCGCAATGCTGCCTTCGAGTACAAGACCGGAGAAAGCTGGGATCGCCTCTTCCACCAAGGGATTCACTTGCTGGAACGTTTTGTGCGCGAGGATCGCGTGCGGATTGTCTCGCCCCAAGAGAACCTGCAAGTGAAGCTGCTGCGCAAGCTCCCGGGCGGCCACGAATTTGTCGCCTACCTGGATGCTGTTGGCGCAGTCGATGGCGAGCGTCGCATCATCGACTGGAAGACCACGACGAGCCGGTACGAAGAGGCCCCTCAGGACCTGCTGTCCCTTGACCCCCAGCTGATTTGTTATTCCTGGATGAGTGGCATCGCTGAGGTGGCTTTGGTGGTGTTTGTCCGCAAGCGCCAACCGGAGATCCAATATCTCAAGGCCTCGATATCCGACGAGCACCGCCAGGAATTCGGCCAGCTGGTCGAAGCCACGATCGCACAGATCGAAGCGGCGCGCTTTCCTTCGCACAGCGGAATTCGTTTTCCGCGAAACGGGTGCGTGAGCTGTTCTCATCTCGGGCTCTGTCTTGAAAACCAGGAGCTCATCGATCTCCATCTTACGCGCAAGTCCGGAGCAAGCGACCTTGATTGGCTTGACGAACTTATGGTTTGACGCCCGCGTGTCCATGCCTCCCCAACCGAATCTTCGTCGAGCTGTCTTCGTGCTGGGAAAGATCGATGAAATTCTTGCTTGGGACAAAGAGTGGGACCGCGAGCGTGACACGCGATTTGTGGAACTCGGTCGCTACCTCTGCGAAGTCCGAGCGCGCCAGTATTGGCGCCTGGACGGACTAAAATCCTTCGACGAATTCCTCGAGCGGCGTTTTCCGGACTCTCGCCGTAAGGCCTACTACCTCATGGCCGTCCACGAACACTTAACCCGGATTCCCAAGCACAAATTGCGGGAAGTGGGGTGGACGAAGGCCACGGAACTGGTCAAAGTGGTGCGGAGGGACGGGGAGCGCTTTGATAGCGCCGGCTGGATCGCTAAAGCCCAGAGTCTTCCGAAGGAAGCATTCAAGCAGGAGGTCGAGCGGCACCTCACCGGACAGGACAGCGAAGCTTGGGAGCTTCTCTACTTCAAGGTCTACAAGAGCCAAATGCAAGTGATTGAACGAGCGCTCGAAATCGCCGGGCAGATGCTCGGTACAGAGCGATCCCGGGGCTATTGCCTGGAGATGATCTGTGCGGATTTCCTGGCTGGCGCGCAGTTACAGAAGGAAGCGCCGGATGCATTGCTCTTATCGATTCAACGTCTCGTGGAGATGCTCCCGCCGGCCGAGAAGCAGTCCGTGCTGCGGCAGATCGGGGCAAAGCGTTGAGTGCTCCCTTTCCGAAACGAAAACGGCTGCGTCTTGAGCAGCAAGCCTACGGACGCCTGCGACTCGCGATACTGCGGCGTGATCGATGGCGATGTCAGAAGTGCGGGAGTCCGAGCGACCTGCACGTCCATCATCTCCAAGCGAGAAGCCGGTCAGGCGATGACGATGAAGAGAACCTGATCACTTTATGCGCCGCGTGCCACCGCAAAGAGCATGCGTTCCCGCGAACTTGCTGACGGGCGTTGAACCGTAGTCGGTGCTTTAAATGCGATAGCGTCTTTCTGAAGGCGAATCGCCGAATAGTCGAATCCTAATAAGGAGGAATGCATGAAAAAGCCGATCACCCTCATCTTGAGCGAGCCGAGCAAACCCGTGTACACGAAAAAGCAGGTCAGAAAGCTGGTCCACGACGCTTTCAAGGCTGGGTTGCTCAACACCTACTATGCCCGCTCCGGCGACGACCTAAGCGGGCAAAATTCGAGACTCTTCGCTCTGAAGCGGCTCTTCCCAAAAATTTTTACCGAAGGACAACCGGGTCACATCACGAGGAAGCAAGAAAGTGCCGCGCGAGCTATGGAGAAGCGGCTCGCGGCCACAGATTATCTGAACTGAGATTGTTGTGAAACGCGAGAAACAATTGCAGGCCGCAGAGAGATGCATTCCGCTGATTAGTCTCTGTGTGGTTGTGCTACGACCACCGCCCAACAAAGTATATCGCTTCGAATTCCATGCGGAAGTCACGCCGGCAAATTCTTTTACGCCTGGGTCGATTCGAAAACAAAGGAGACAACATGCGATCGCATTCCAAGCTGATCTGGGCTCGCCTGAATTTCAGAGCGAATGAATTGGAGTTTGCGGAGGCGCTGTTGCGGCCATGCAAGGATGACCCCGCCGATTTCCAGCTGGTTATCGAACATCGGTTTCTTGGATCGTTCGCTTTGCACGATGACTTTTTCCTCGAGCAGCGAGAGAGCCGCCTGGCCGGCTGGCGCCAGGTATCCTTGTCCGAGCTGAAACTGGCATTCTTCAAAGCTTCGCGGAACGAGGGCGGTGTCACGCAAAGGACAGACGAGCCTTGGGATCTGGCTGGCCACGATGCGCGCGACAATCGTGCCAGTATCCCTCGAATCCCGGTCGAAGGCGACGACACGCATCTGGACTGCGCGAAGAAAGCATTCGAGCGCGGAGAAATCCGCTACCAGCTCGCCGGCGGCAAAGGTGGCCATGGAAAAATCTGGGGCCATGCCACATTTGTCGTCGATTCACTTCCGCGGGCGCGCGCACTTCTCCGCAACACAGGCTTCATATCCAGTTCTGAATCCCGGCAGGTCTTGATCAATTCCCGAACTGGTTGGAAAGTGCGCCTTCTCGAAGCCGCCAACGCTATTTGGTTCTAGGCTGGCGTTCCTCCCGGGCGGACACCAATCGGTCCAGGGCGGGTAAGGCACCGAATTTCAGCGGGGGAGCTCATTCCGTTTCAGATGGGCACCGGACCCGGTGCAGGTAAGCGCTCGCTGGTTTATTGAGCCGGCTGGGACCGGCGGCAAGGTCCGGAGCTGCCCCCGAGCAGCAGAACCCATCCTGCCAGGCTGTGACCGTCCAATGCCGGCTAGTTAACCGCTCGCCGGGCAGGGTCCTTAGGGCTTTCCAGCGAAATTCCCGAAATTTTGCGGTCCAAATCGGCTAAAGAGTCGAATTTCACAGTATCAGGTAGGGAGGCAGCCGGCGGAGCCAAGAGCTCCTGCTAGGCTTCCCAAATTTAAGGGATGACAGCCGCGGCTTTAGCCTTCGGCTCCTACCCTATATATAAGAGGATATCATGCGAGTAAGAAAGAATGGCAGTAGAAAGTCGAGTACAGCAAAAGCGCTGGAGCTGTGCATCAAAGTCGTGGCAGTCATAATCGAGGAATATACGTTAGTCGCGAATGACTTGGGCTACAACCGAAAGGAAATCTTGGCTTTCGCGGAGGCTGTGGCGCGCTTGGGCGAAAAGGCGCGGAGTGAAAAGCATCTGGCAGAGCTCATCGACAGGCTGGATGATGAGATGCTTCAGCAGCGCGTTCCTCGCGACCAGTGGGGCACACAGCTCCTCAAGCGTGTGGTAAAGGCGTCATCGGACGGCGACTAACGCCGACAGCCATCCCGGCGACCGGGCGTGCAGGAATCCGCAACGCCCGGCTGCTCGCCGGCGCAGCCTTGACAGGGCACGACCCCAACTTCGTCACGCAGATTTGTCAGCCAGGCGGTCCTTCCCCCACCGCGCCAATACCCGATCTGAAATTCCGCTGCTTGACGTAGCGCTCCGATCCCCGAAACTTCTTGCAAGCCTTGTCCCCAGGATCACTCCACAGTCAGAATCAAGTCACCCCGGCGTCCGCATTAGAGTTCGCTCCGATGTCCCCGTTCCTTGGTCCGTGCCTTTGCCGGCGCCGAAGGAAGGGTCCGATCGGGCGGTCCTCGCGATTGTCTCTCGGTCGGTGATTCCGGAAGCGCCGTTGCGCACACGCAGCCACCCGGATGCGGTCGGTGTGATGCAAAACGCCGTGGCCAGTAAACGGACAGGTCGTTGCCGCGCGAAACGCTTCGGTGAGCCGTTGCAGCGATACCCTCTTCCCGAAAGCCCTTTTTGCCGCGCCGGCGATTGTCAGTGTTTGAAAAGAAACATCTATCAGGACCCCTCATAGGGGCACAAAAAGTTGCCTCGATGCGAAGGAGACCTAATATGTCCGAAATCGAAGTAGGAAGCACTCAGCAATCTGGAACCTTAGAACCCCATGCCGTGGGGCTGACCAGCGACGACACAAAGTCTGTCGCGGAAGAGGCGGTACCGCCCCTTCCCCCTGAGGAGGCTCCCGCCGCCACTGCGCCCTCCACTGAGCAGCCAGCCATACATGAGGGTCAAATTTCCGCGGCGAAGCTGGCGGCGAATCGTGGCAATGCGCAGCGCTCGACGGGACCGAAGACGCCCGAAGGCAAGGAGAACAGCAAGTTCAACGCCGTCAAGCACGGTCTGACCGCGCGCTATTTCCCCGCGCTGATTCAGGCGGGAACCGCCGAGTGGGAGCAGCTCGAGACTGTCCTCACGGATCTATACGGCTTCTATCAGCCGGCCGACCCGCTGGAGGAACTGATGGTTGAGAAGGTCACCATAGAGTACCTCCGCTACCGCAGGCTTGTGGAACGCGAGCAGGTTCTGTGCGCGCACAACCGCCCCTACTTCCTTGACATCGTCAATAAGCTGGCGCGCTACCAAACGGCGATAAACCGCCAGCTGTTTGAAGCGATGCGCGAGTTGGAACGCTTGCAGGCGCAGCGCAAAGCGAAAGAGGCAAAGGAGCGCGAATCGGACGGCTCATCTAACTGAGTCCCCGAGTCCCTATTACAAAACGAAGCCACCGCGTACGATTCCAAAGGGTGAGCCCGATTATCAAACGAACCCAAGGCCGGTCCATTTCTTCAGGGTCGCGATGCCGGGCGCAACGGGGTCAGACGGGCGGCCCCTCGATTACCGCCTGGCGGATGACCACAAACGTCCGCGTTATGCTTCAGCGTGACGACAGGATGTTGGCCAGAAAAAGGCGACGCCCGATTGCGCGGATACGTAGCAGGAGGATCGTCCCAACTTTGCAGGCTATGCCAAATCACGCTTCGGGAAATGCATCGCCCACGCTGAAGTAGGTACAGTCGGGATGCTGAAACACCAACGCGCTGACACTCGCTTCAGGGTCCATCATGAAGCCTTCCGTCAACTGCACGCCAATCTCTTCCGGCCGCAGCAGCTTCCAAATCCCCGCCTGGTCCTCAAGATTCGGGCAAGCCGGATAGCCAAAGCTGTATCTTTTCCCGCGGTAGCGAGATGTAAATCGCTGCGCCATCGTCATCTCCGGGGAGTCAGGGAAGCCCCAATCCTCGCGAATCCGCCGGTGCAGCCATTCCGCGCATGCTTCCGCTGATTCAATCGCCAGCGCCTGCATCCCGTGTGACTTGAAGTAGTAGCCGTCGTTTTTTGCTTTTTCCGAACGCTCGCGCACCCCTTCGCCCGCCGTTACAACGAAAAGCGCGATGTGGTCACGTTGCCCGCCCTGCCCAGGCAACACGTAATCGCTCAGGCAGAGATAGTCTCCTACTCGCTGCCGAGGAAAGCGGAACGTATGCAAAGGTTCTCTCCCGCCCGGCGTAAACAGATGCATCGCCTCGGCATCTGACTCCGCTTCAAAGAATTGCCAAACCGCGCGCGGCTTCATGAACTCCGCCGCCTCGCGCTTCACTTCTTCCATGCTCTCGAAAAGCTCGACCGCCTTCGCATCGCGTTCGGCGAGCCGTTTCTCAAAATCCCCGCGAAACCCCATGTGCCGTCCATACAACATGAACGGATTGATGTAACTCCACACTTCATTCAAATCCGGCACAAGCCGCACTTTTCGATCGAGATACGTCACTTTCGGAATCGGCAAGTCCGCCCGCACTTTCGGCGAGCGCGTAACCTTCGGCATCTCGGCGACCCTCACCGTCGTCGACACAGCAAAACCATCTCCCGACGCCGCGTGCTCTTGCAAAACCTGTTCACGCGTTGCGGGATCCATCAGCTGATTCATGAGCCGCAAACCGGTCATAGCGTCTTTCGCGTAGCACACGGCCTTGCCATAACTCGGCGCTATTTTTGTCTGCGTAAATCTCGCGGACAGCGCCGCCCCGCCCACCAGTAGAGGAATCTCAATTCCGGCTTCCCTCAAGTCACTAGCTGTGATTACCATCTGTTGTGCGCTCTTCACCAGCAAACCGGAAAGCCCAATCGCGTCCGGAAGGTGAGCCTGATAAGCCTTGATCAATTCTTCCGGCGGCACTTTGATCCCCAGATTCACCACGTCATAGCCGTTGTTCTTCAAAATAATTTCAACGAGATTTTTGCCGATGTCGTGCACGTCGCCCTTCACCGTGGCCAGCACGATCTTTCCGCGTTTCGCCGTGTCCGCCTTCTCCATGAACTGCTCGAGATGATTGACCGAAGCCTTCATGGCCTCAGCCGACTGCAACACTTCGGCCACAATCAGTTCGTTCGCATTGAACAGCCGCCCCACCTCTGCCATTCCAGCCATCAGCGGCCCGTTGATAATTTCCAGTGGCGATGCCCCTTCCGCGCGCTTGCGCTCCAGATCGGCGATCAGTCCGTCGCGCGTCCCCTCGATGATGTAATTGGCCAGCCGCTCATCCAATGGCAGGTCCGCCGCGTGTTTTTTCTCCTTCTTCTTCGCAGTCCGAAAATATTCGGCAATAGCAGCGATGTGATATTGGTTGACGGCCGCGCGTTGCTCTTTCTTCTGCTCGCGCCAATCTGCCGGAACGTTGCGCAGCAATTCCGCTTGCGAATGATCCGCAGGCACTTCCTTTGGCGGATGCGAGAACAGAAGATTTTCCGCCAGCTCCCGTTCGTGCTGTGGAATCGACGCGAACCGCTCCAGTTTCTCAGCGTTCACAATCGCCAGGTCCAGCCCCGCCTTCGTGCAGTAATACAGAAAAACCGAATTCACGACCTCGCGAGCCCCGGCCGGCAATCCGAACGACACATTCGAAATTCCCAATATCGTCCTGACATCCGGCAGGGCTTGCTTGATCAGCCGAATCCCTTCCACCGTCTCGACCGCGCCGCCAATGTAATTCTCGTCGCCCGTGGCGCACGGGAACACCAGAGGATCGAAAATGATGTCTTCCGGTCCCAGTCCGTATTTTTCCGTCAGCAGGACGTAGCTTCGCTTCGCCACCGAAAGTTTCCGCTCCCGCGTAAACGCCTGCGCCTGCAGCTTATCCTCGTCGATGCAGCCAACAACAACCGCCGCCCCAAAATCATGCGCCATCGGCACTACTCGCTCAAATTTCTCTTCGCCGTCCTCGAGATTGATCGAATTAATGATTGCTTTGCCCTGGCAGTATGTCAGCGCCAGTTCGATGGCCGTCGCGTCGGTCGTATCGATCATCACTGGCGCCTTCACTTTTCGAATTAACTTTTCGTAAAACGGAGGAATATCTTTCTTTTCATCCCGTTCCGTGCTTTGCAAGCACACATCCATAATGTGCGCGCCGCCTTTCACCTGCCTCCGCGCAATCTCGCTCGCTTCTTCCCATTTTTCTTCCGCCACCAAATTCTTAAACAGCCGCGACCCAATCACGTTGGTCCGCTCACCCACCAGCAGCGGCCGCGTACTGTCCTCCGCCTCGATCGTCTCGATTCCGGAATACACGGCTCGATGTGATTCATTCGGCCGCACGCGCGGCTTCTTGCCATGCACCATCTGCGCGATGGCGCGGATATGCTGCTCCGTAGTCCCGCAGCAACCGCCCACAAAATTCAGCCAGCCCTGATCCACAAACTTCTCAAGCTGCGCCGCCAGCGACGTCGGCGTCTCTAAATACTTGCCCTCTTCGTCGGGAAGCCCTGCGTTCGGATAACAAGAAACAAACTCAGCCGATACCTGGCTCAAAGTCCGAATATGATCCGTCATAAACTCCGGCCCAGTAGCGCAGTTCATCCCAAACGCCAGCGGCTTCGCATGCCGCAGTGACGCCCACATGGCCTCCACCGTCTGCCCGGCCAGCATCGTGCCCATGGGCTCAATCGTCACCGACACGATCACCGGCACTTGCATTCCGATCTCTTTCGAAAGTCTCTGAATCGCCAGCAGCGCCGCTTTGATGTTCCGCGTATCCTGGCAAGTCTCGACCAGCAGCAAATCCACTCCGCCTTCGACCAACCCCTTCGCCTGCGCGTAGTACGCATCGAGCAGCCCTTCGAACGTCACGCCGCCAGTGACCGTGATCGCCTTTGTCGTCGGCCCCACGGATCCCGCAACGAACCGCGGCTTCCCCGGGCTGCTGAATTCATCCGCCGCCTGCCGCGCCAATTCCGCCGCGCGCTTGTTCAAGAAATGCGTATCCGCTGCCAGCCCATACTCCGCTAAAACGATCGGCGCTCCGCCGAAACTATTTGTCTCCACAATGTCCGAGCCCGCCTCGAAATACTTCCGATGAATGTCCAGTACCACGTCCGGCCGCGTCCGCACCAAGTTCTCGTTGCACCCTTCAAGAGCCGCACCGCCGAAATCTTCTGCCGTCAGATGCCGCTGTTGCAGCATCGTCCCCATCGCTCCGTCGAGCACAAGTATCCGCTCGGAGAGCAACTCTCGCAGTGCCTTCGCCGATTCGGTCAAATTACGCATAAGCGGAAAGCTAGTAACTCCTTTTCGGGCTTCCTCTTGTATGGGGGACACCAGCAGAGAAGGCCGCGTTTGGGGTACACCTCTATTTTACGCAGGTTCCACGCCGGAATCGAACGGCCTGCAGCGAACTAGTGCTTTTTGGGCGCGAACGGTCATTCCCGCGCCCCGAATCGCCCCAGCTCAAATTCTCAGCCGCCCGCCTCTGACGGTTGCGCAAGGTACAAACCTGCTCATTGGCACAGACCCCGCAAGAATCATAACTGCTGCCCAAGCCATCCTCCCCGGAAGAGGCAAATCCGGCCGCATTCTGCCCTTCTGGGATGGGCCTGCCGCCGAGCGCATTATGGGCGTCCTCCTCAAAAATCCACCCCTCGGCCCCCACCGAAAAAGCGCCCTACCTGTCACGTAACAATTCGAGAACAGCCCCTTCGAAGAGACTTGCCCCTTAGGACAGTTTTCACTACGCTGACTGATAGTGGCTACCAAGCGTGCATCATCAAAACTGACGGTCTGTGTCCTTTCGCCGCATCCCCTGGTGCTGAGCGAGTTCGAACGCGTGTTGTCGAAGGCTCAGTTTAAAGTCGTCGTCAAGCAACTGGAATCCACGCTCGCGCCGGACATGCGCAATCTTGAGCCGCCGGTCGCGCAGGTTTACGTCATTGATGGGCATGCGGCACGCCCTGCCACTGGCGCACTTTTGGCCAACCTTCTCGAACGTCATCCAGAGGCGCGCCTTATCGTCGTCGGTGAACAGCACACGGACGCCAATAGCTATCAGCTTCTGCGTCTTGGCGTGAAGGGTCTTCTCACTTACACCGAAGCCCGCGATCAGCTGGTTCGCGCATTGCCTCTTGTGGCCAACGGCGGTTTCTGGGTTCCGCGCTCCGTCCTTTCCGGCTTCGTCGATTCCGTCCTCACGAGTCAAGGCCGCCGCCTCAAAACAGATTCCGTCACCAATCTCAGCAGGCGCGAGCAGGAGGTTCTTGATTCACTTCTCGAGAATCTCTCCAACAAGGAAATCGCCAGCAAGCTGAACATTGCCGAGCGCACCGTAAAATTTCACGTCTCCAATCTTCTCAGCAAGTTCGGAGTCCGCCGCCGCGCCGATTTGATACTCCTCACCTTTCAGCGCCGCATGTCGACTCCATAACTCTCCCGTAGGGTCATCCTTCTGAGGATGACCGTTCTTCGTTTTCACCACTCCTTCTTCTGATCACTCTCGTTCGGGCAATCCTTCTTCTCTTCTACCAATTCTCCGCTGACAACGCCTCGCCATCCTGATAGTTTTAGTAGTTGCCTGGATTACACGGCAGCATGCCCCAATCTTCACCCCAAAAGAGAGGTCACTTCCTTGAACGTTCTTGTCACCGGCGCCGCTGGCTACATCGGCAGCATCTGTTCCGAAGTTCTCCTGGCCCGCGGCTATCAAGTTGTCGCCCTCGATAATCTTCAGGAAGGCCATCGCGCCGCTGTCCCGCCCGGAGCCATTTTCTGTCGCATCGATCTCGGCGTCCGCGGGCAAATCGAAGAAGTCTTCTCCAAGCACAAGATCGACGCGGTCATGCATTTTGCAGGCGAAGCCCTCGTCGCCAAGTCCGTCCGCGAACCCAGCACCTTCTACGCCGCCAACATCGCCTGCGGCGTCAATCTCCTTGACGCCATGACCCGCCACGGCATAAAAAAGTTCATTTTTTCTTCCACCGCCGCCACTTACGGCGAGCCTCACACCGTCCCCATCCCCGAAGACCATTCCAAAAATCCCATTAATCCCTACGGCAAATCCAAGCTCCGCTTCGAGGAAATCCTTTCCGACTATCGCGCTTATACCGGTCTACTTTTCGCCACTCTCCGCTATTTCAACGCCGCCGGTGCCTCCGCCGAGCGCGGCGAGGCCCATCGCGTCGAGACCCACCTCATCCCTAAAGTTCTCGACGCTGCTCTCGGCATCATTCCGCAGCTCGAAGTCTTTGGCTCCGATTACCCCACACCCGATGGCACTTGCGTCCGCGACTATATTCACGTCCTCGATATCGCCGATTCTCACCTCCGCGCGCTCGAATCTATAGAAAAAATCTCCGGAGAAGCGTTCAACGTCGGCAACAGCCGCGGCTTTTCCATCCTTGAAGTGCTCGACGCCGCCGAGCGCATCACTGGCCGCAAGATTCCTCGCAAACTCTCACCGCGCCGCCCCGGCGATCCCGCGGTCCTAGTCGCCAGCAAGGACAAACTCCAGCGCGCCCTCGGCTGGGAAGCCCAGCACTCCTCTCTCGAGGAGATCATCACCTCTGCTTGGTCGTGGAGACAGAAACATCCTCACGGCTATGTGGAAGCCGCGTCGGTGTAGGTGTCAATCGCTAATTTTGTACCGAAAAATGCACCACAGCGCCTGCACGCCGTCTTTCCACGTTATCTTTTTCCCCTCTTCGTACGTCCGGCCCGCGTAGCTGATCGGCACCTCATAAATCCGCCACTTGCCCTTGGAAATTTTCGCCGTAATTTCCGGCTCGAACCCGAACCGGTTCGAGCGCAGCTTGATCCCCTCCAGCACTTCCTTCCGAAAAACTTTGTAGCACGTCTCCATGTCTGTCAGCTTCAGATTAGTCATCACATCCGAAAGCAACGTCAGCAGTTTGTTCGCCACGTAGTGCCAGAAATAATGTACCCGCTGCGGCCCGCCAAGAAATCTCGAGCCAAACACCACATCCGCTCGCCCATCGATTATCGGCGCGAGCAGCGTCGGATAGTCCTTCGGGTCGTACTCCAAATCCGCATCCTGTACTAGCACGATGTCGCCGGTCGTCTCCGCAAACCCTCGACGCAGCGCCGCTCCTTTGCCCTGGTTCTGTGTCTGAAAAAGAATCCGCAAATCCCGCACATCCACCGGATCCCCGCCGTCGTGAGCCGGCGCCCAGGTTTCCTTGCTCGCTTGAGCCGCCACCATGCTTTCGAGGTATTGCCGCGTTCCGTCCGTCGAGCAGTCGTCCACAATCACGATTTCCTTGCGAATCGTTGTTTCTGCGACGCGCCGCAAAATCTCTTCAATTGTGTTCTTTTCGTTGTAAACAGGAATCACTACCGAAATCTTGGGATTATCCAGCGCAGAAGGGTGACGCCGCAGAGCACACATTTTCAGCCACCGATTGTAGCGGCCCCCCGCTCACGGAGTAAAGCATCCCTAGTGTCGCCGGTTCGGTCACCCTTCCGAGGTGACCGCTCTCCGCTCTTTGCGCTACTCCTCGAACAAGCTATCCTATTGCCCTATATCGCAAGATGCTTCTCTCGCGGTTTGAACGCCAGTGTCTACCTTCTTCATCCAACAATTCGGCTGCCGCGCCACGCAAGCCGATGGTGCCGCGCTCGAACGCCAGCTCCTCGACCGCGGTTGCATACCCGCTGCCGATCCTGCCTCCGCCGCCATCATTGTCCTCAACACCTGCACAGTAACTGCAGCCGCCGACGCCCAAGCCCGCGACGCCATCCGCAAAATCCACGCCCAAAATCTCGACGCCCGCCTGATAGTCACTGGCTGCTACGCCCAGCGCGCCCCCGAAGAACTAGCCGCCCTCCCTGGCGTCACCTTGGTCGTCGGCAATTCCCACAAACCCCAAATCCCCAATCTCATAACTCGAATCGCTCCGGCCGCTTTCGCTCCCGCAAGGGAAGAGGGATCTGTCATTCCGAGCGAAGCGAGGATCTCCTCGCCCCCGAGCGTTTGTCGCGAGGAGAATCCGCTTTTTCTTCCCGCTTCGTCTGCAGCAAACTCACACCCCGCCCCAATCTTCTCCGGCAACATCTTCGCCCACCCCGAATTCCTCTCCGCCCCCATCCAAGGCGGCGAATCCCATCACACCCGCCCCATCTTAAAAATCCAGGACGGCTGCAACAACCGCTGCTCGTTCTGCGTCATCCCCTTCGTTCGCGGCAAGTCCCGCAGCCTTCCCCCCGACGCCGTCATTCGCGAAATCCGAAATCTCACTTCGGCACAAAAATCCGCAGCACCAGTGGCACAGGCATTCCTGCCTGTGCGCCTCTCCGCTCCAATCCCGGACTCACCTGAACACTCCTCTGTTGTTTACCACGCCAGCGAATTCGTCCTCTCCGGCATCAACCTCGGCACCTACGGCCGCGACCTCACTCCTCGCATCGAATTCATCGGCCTCATCCGCCGCATCCTCAAAGAAACTTCCCTAGAACGCCTCCGCATCAGCTCCATCGAGCCCCAAGACGTCACCCAGGATCTAATCGACCTCTTCGCCAGCACCGACCGCATCGCCCAGCACTTCCACATGCCGCTCCAATCCGCCTCCGACCGCATCCTCGCCGCCATGCACCGCTGGTACCGCTCCGAACATTACGCCCGCCGCGTCGAGCTCATCCACGACCGCCTCCCCCACGCCGCCATTGGCGCCGACGTAATCGCCGGCTTCCCCGGCGAAACCGAATCCGATCACGCCGCCACTCTCGCTTTTATCGACCGCCTACCCTTCACCTACCTCCACGTCTTCTCCTATTCCAGCCGCCCCGGCACAAAAGCCGCCACGTCTCCAGATCAAGTCCCCAGCCAAATCATCAAACGCCGCGCCCGCGAACTCCGCTCCCTAAGCGAATCCAAATCCGCCGCCTTCCGCCGTTCGCAAATTGGCCGCACCCTCCGCGTCCTCACCCTCCACCGCGACGAACACTCCATCTCCGAACACACAGGCATCGAATACACACCCGCCCTATCCTCAAATTACCTGCGCGTTCAAGTCCCAGGAATTTTTCCCGCAAATTTCTGGCTAGAGGTTGTCATTAAATCCGAAGAAGGAAACTACCTGGTAGGCAAGCCCGCATCTACTCTCTGCGAATCCTCGGTGAACTCTGTGTTCGGAGTTTACCCCGACCGGGTCGGGGCGCCCTCTGTGTAAAATTCTTTCTTTCGTATTTCGAATTTCGTGTTTCGAATTTCTTTATCTATCCCTCAAAAATCACCTGCGCCAAAGCCTGCGCCTCCGTATGCGTAATGCTCAACGCAATCCTCTTCACCCCCAACTCCTCCGCAATCTTCCGCGCCGCTCCATCCAACCGAATCGTCGGCCGCCCGCCCATCTCCCGCACCACCTCAAAATCCACCCACCGCACCCCGCGCCTCCACCCCGTCCCCAAAGCCTTCATCGCCGCCTCTTTCGCTGCAAACCGCCCCGCATACCGCTCATACTTATTCCTGAATTTCTCGCAATACTCCCGCTCCGCCGCTGTATACACCCGCCGCAAAAACGGCTCCCCATGCCGCTCAATCGCGCCTCGAATCCTCTCCACCTCCGCCAAGTCCACTCCCATCCCAATAATCAAAGCCTCTCCTCGTAGGGGCACGATACATCGTGCCCTCTTCGCATTTTCTCTTTCCTCTCCCGTGCCCAACTCTCTGATCGAATCGTCGCCCAAAACTATTTCTCGACTCTCGCCCCCGCCAGTTCCGCCACCGCCGCCAGCGTAGTCTGCGTCGCATTCAATCCGAGTCGGAAATCCGCATCCGAGTACGTCTTGTACAAATCCGTCGGCTGGTGCCATTGCGGATCCCATCCGTTTCCAATCTGCGTCCCGCGCTCGTTTTCGCGCACACTCAGCGAAGGCACCAGCTCCATGAACGAACTCGAATCCGTATTCGTCATGTGGCTGCTTACCGCAGCCGGATAATCGGACGCGTACTTCTCGTCGGCTCGCTCCAGCACCCACGCCAAAGCCTGCGCCTCCGCGGCATACTTCGACTTCGACTGAAACTCGATATTGATGTCTGCCTCGGGCCGCTGCTCTTTGCTCATCGTTCCATCCGCACGCGGCATCCCGTGATCGAAGAGCATCATATCGTGCGTAATCATTCCCAGCCATTTCGGTTCAGGATAACGCCCCGAGCCTGGCGGGTCCTCTTTGCCTTGCAAACTCTCCCGCTGCTCCACGTACGCCTTGCTGCCATTCAATCCCGTCTCCTCGTTATTCCACAGAATGAATCGCACCGACCGCTCCGTCTTCACGTCCGGACTGCTCAACACTCGCGCCACTTCCATCACCAGCGCGGTTCCCGACCCATCGTCATTCGCCGCCTCGCCCCAGCCAATCCCATCCATGTGCCCGCCGACGATATACATTTCGTCCGGATGGCTCGTCCCAATCTTCGTGCAATAAACTTCTTCGCGCGGCCCCGGCGTCGATTCTTGCGCATCCAGCGCTCGGATTCTCTCATCCGGCTGCTTGTCCGGATCGGTATTCACTCCCGTAGGCACGCGATTCCCTCTGGGTCGTCCCCCGCCGACCGCCGCCGGCGTCTGTCCCGCAGGTGGCGGAGTGCGCCGCGTGCGCGGTGGCCCCGGCTCATAGTCATACTTCAGCCGCTCCGTGTTCGTGCACCCATAACTCTTCAATTGCGCTTCGATCCAATCCACCGCCTTGCGATTCCGGTCCGTCCCCTGCCGCCGGTCCCCGAACTGCGTCAACCCCTTAATCGTCGCCTTATACCGTTCCAAATCCAGCCGCCCCACCAGCCCCGTGATCGTCTCCGCGTTGGCACTCTCGCTCTCCGCCGCCTGCGTCGCCGTCTCCCCGGAGTATCTCGCCGCCGAGCCGAGCTCCGCGCGCCGTGCGTACACAGATTCTGCTTGCTGCGCCCACTCCAGCCCACTCACCGCAACTCCAATCACCCCCACCGCCGCAATTACCAATTTCCATCCCATTTCCATTCTCCTCCGCCAAATCCATTCCCATCCGAATGAGAAATGTCGTCCCTCGTAGGGGCACGATACATCGTGCCCTCTTTTCTTTCTTCTTTCACGGTGTTCGCGTTCTCCACTGCCCGCCGTCGTCCCCAAATTGTCATTCCGAGCGGAGCGAGGAATCTGCTTTTTCCTGCTTTTTCTCCGTATTCGTACTCGCCAATTGCGCCCCTATTCCTCTCGGAGCGCCACCATCGGATCCACTCTTGTCGCCCGCCATGCGGGAATCGCCGTAGCTGCGAACGCCACGGCCCCTAGCAACGCCGACACTGCAGCGAAAGTAGCCAAGTCGGTTGCACTCACCCCGAACAGCAAGCTAGCCATCACTCGAGTCAGCCCTGCGGCAGCCGCAAGACCCACCACGATTCCAATGCTCGCCAATTCCATTCCTTGCCGTACCACAAGCCGAATAATGTTCCCCGGCCCCGCACCCAGCGCCACCAGCACGCCGATATCGTGCGTGCCTTGCGTCACCAGATGCGACATCACACCATAGAGACCTATGGCCGCCAGCAACAACGCGAACACCGCGAACGCTCCCAGCATCGTGCTCGAAAAGCGCTGCCGCGCGAGCGAATCGTACAAACGTCCCTGCATCGTCCGGATTCCGTAAACCACTACGTCCGGATCGACCGCGTGGATTTCGCTTACCACTGCCGAAGCCAGCCCTGCCGATTCCGATGACGTGCGCACCGCCAAAAACATCCTATTCCCAGTCTGTTGCAGTTGCGGAAAATAGGTCGCGATCTTGCCATCCGTCTCCAGACCGTACTGCTTGACGACCCCCACCACTCCCACAATCGTGACCGGCTTCTTGGGGTCGCGGAACCACAAGTGTTTTCCAAGGGGATCGCTGTCCGGCCAGAAGCGCTGCGCGAACTTCTCGTCAATGATCACGACTTGCGGCTTATCCGCCGTATCGTCTTCGGTGAAAAATCGGCCCCTGCGCAGCGGTATCTCCATCGTCCGAAAATATTCCGTGCCTGCGCTTCGAATATCCACTTGCAATTCCTGCCCGGGGGGAGGGGCATAGCCCTCCACGTTGATTTGTCCCCAGCCTACCTCACCTGTGAGCGGTAGCGCCGAAACCACGCCTTCCGACACAACGCCCGGCAGGTGCGCGACGCGGCTCTCGAACTCTTTGTAGAAATTGACCACCGGCTTATCCTCGCGGTACCTCGGGCCCGTGGCGGCCACCTCCATCGTCAGCACATGATCGGTGGTGAACCCCAGCGGCACGCTTTGCAATCGCACGAAGCTGCGAATCAGCAGCCCGGCACCGATCAAGAGCATCAGGGAAAGCGTTAACTCCGAAACGACCAGCAACCCCCGCAAACTGTGCCTTCTTAAGTGCAAACCGCCGTCGCTCTGCCCGCTGCGCCCGCCTGCCTTCAACGAAGTGTTCAAATCCACTTTGACGGCCCGCCACACCGGCGCCACGCCGAACAGAATGCCAGTCGCCAGCGAAACGCAAAGCGTGAAAATCAGAACGCCCCCATTAATGGCGACGTCCTCCAATCTTGGAATATTCCCGGGATTCATTGTGCGCACGAGGTAAATACTCAGCTGCGCCACCAGCAGTCCCGCCGCACCGCCAAGAAGTCCGAGAAGAACGCTTTCCGTGAATAGCTGCCCCGCGATCCGCTGCCACCCAGCTCCTAAAGCCGTGCGGATCGCCACTTCTTTTTCTCGCCCTGCCGCGCGTGTCAGCAGCAAGTTCGCTACGTTGGCGCAAGCGATCAACAGCACCAGCCCCACCGACCCGAGCAGCACCAGCAGCGCCCGGCGCACGTCACCAACGACCTGTTCCTGCAGCCCCACCACGTGCATGCCAAAGCTAGCATCGCGCTTATCCTTTTCGCGAATCCTGTTGGCAATCACAGCAATGTCCGCTTGCGCCTGCTTCACCGAAACGCCCGGCTTCAGCCGCACCATAATGTTGTAGTTTTCGTCGCCCCGGTTTTTCTCCGCATCAGCTGCCAGCGGCAGCGGCGCAAACATATCCATCTTGTCCATGGGGGTTTCCGAGGGCATCACTTCGTTGGTAAGTGCGAAACTACCCTGCAGGACACCCGCTACGATGAACGGATTACCGTTCAGCACGATGGTCTTTCCCACGATTCCTGGATCTGCATTGAACAGACGTTTCCAGATTCGCTCGCTTAGAATCGCCACATCCGGTTTGCCGGGCTTGTCCTCGTCCGGCAGCAGCAAACGGCCAAGTAGAGGCTTTGCCCCTAGCATCTCCAACAGGCTGGACTGCGTACGCGCTCCAAAAATCCGCTCCGGTTGTTCGCGGCCCGTCAACACAAAGGTCCGGCTCTGTGCCAGCGCCATCATCTCGAAGGAATGATTCTCGTTCTGGACATCGAGATATTCGCCAGGCGATGGCCAGTCGCGCAGAATTCCAATTGCCGGAGAATGCAGCCACACCGCAGCCAGCCGCTCCGGATGGGGATAGGGCAGCGGACGCAACAGCAGCGCATCCACTACGCTGAAGATGGCGGAGTTTGCGCCGATTCCAATCGCCAAAGAAGCAACGATGACTGCGGTCAGCAGGAAATTCTTGCGAAGTATTCGCAAAGCGTACTGAAGATCCTTCAGGAATGTTTGCATCACTCCCCCTTCGCGCTGACTCTGCACGATGCTGGCATTTAATGCCAAAACTGAAATCCTCGCCACCGCGTTCTTCGCCTGCGATTATACTTATCTCCTCATGCCGAACACGGTGTCACGCCCTCCGAAACGCGCCGCGCGCAAACGCTCCCCCTCGTCTTCCGCGGAGGACACTCGCGCGTCCCGCGGCCTCAAAATCCTCCAACTCCCCGCCTTCTCCAAACTCCCTTGGCTCATCCACGCCTTTAGCACTCGCCCCGGCGGCATCTCCCCGCTCGAAAACGAAAAAGTCCTCAACCTCGGCTTCACCGACTGGGACTCCCGCGAAAACGTCCAAGAAAACCGCCGCCGCTTCCAATCCGCCGCAGGCGCTCCAGATTTCCCTCTAATCACGCTAAAGCAATTCCACTCCGACGTAATCCACCTCTTCGACTCCGCCCCATCTGATCCATGTCGCGGCGACGCCTGCATCACCAACCGCCCCGGCCTCCTCCTGGCCATCCAAACCGCCGATTGCGTCCCCATCCTCCTCGTCGACCCCCAAAAACGCGCCATCGCCGCCATCCACGCCGGCTGGCGCGGTACCCTGGCCCGTATCGCCTCCAAAACCATCGGCAAGATGCAAATGCACTTCGCCACCAACCCCCGCGACCTCCTCGCCGCCATCGGCCCCAGCATCGGCCCCTGCTGCTACGAAGTTGGCACCGAAGTCGCCACCCAATTCCTCTCCCAATTCCCCGACGCCCCCTCCTATTTCGACGAATTCCGCACTGGCGACGAGCCCAACCCCGTCCAGTGGCTCAACATGATGCCCCCAGGCCACCAGCCCCCGCCCAAAGGCGTCCTCCTCGACCTCCGCAAAGCCAATCGTTCCCAGCTCTTAGCCGCCGGTCTCCGCCCCCAAAACATCCACACCATCGACCTCTGCACCGCGTGTCGCCGCGACCTCCTCTTCTCCTACCGCAAACAAGGCCCCCAATCCGGCCGCCTGATGTCCGTAATCGCCCTCCGCCCCTGATCCAATTTTCCCGTTTTGGTCTTTGACAATCGGTTACTATGAGAGTATAAGTAATTCTAGATATCACTGCGCCTGCTATCCAGTAGCGCCAGCATCCCTGCTGGCGTTTTTGCTCTCAAGTGGCACAGGCATTCCTGCCTGTGCGCTTTTCCTCCGTTGAGCCACAACCTCGCAGGAGCGCACCCAATCAACCGAGATAGAGCCAATTTCGCTGTTTGAGGAAGCCCAAGACTGCACAATTCTAGTGCAATTTTGCGCAAGCAAGTCATTTAGAATCAACACTTGCAAAACTGCATCAAAACAAACGACTTGATCCGCCTTTAGAATGAACACTTACGAAAAACACAGGGGGGAGGGGCCTAAGTGGGACAGCCAATCCTGGCTGTCCATATCCCCATACCAAAGCTCTACTCGCGCAACTCACTACTCACCATCCACTACGCGCTTCTTTCAATCTGCGTCAACGCCAACTGCCCGCAAGCCGCCATCACGTCTCGCCCCCGCGAATACCGCGTGAACACCGGCACGCCCTTGTCCAGCAAAATCTTATGAAAGGCAAGCACCCGCTCCGGCACTGGTTCCGCAAACGGCAGCGCCCCAGGATTCCAGGGAATCAAATTCACTTTCACGCGTCCCATCTCGCTCATCAACTTCGCCACTCGCCGCGCATCCTCCGGCGAATCATTCACCCCGCCCAGCAGCACATACTCAAACGTGAGGTATTCCCGCGAACCCCGCGGAAACTTCTTGCAAGCCTCCAGCAATACGCTCAACGGGTATTTCTTATTGATCGGCATCAAATCATTGCGCTGCTCATCGCTCGACGCATTCAACGAAATCGCCAGCTTCGGCCGCACTTTTTCCATTGCCAGCCGTTCGATTCCCGGCACGATCCCGCTCGTCGAAAGCGTCGCATGCCTCGGTGCAATCCCTACCGCCTGTGGATCCAGCAAAATTCGCAGCGCCGCCATCACCGCGTCAAAATTCAAAAGCGGCTCGCCCTGTCCCATCAAAACGATATTCGTCTGCGGCGCGAGCCGTTCCTTGTGCTCCTCCAGTGGCAACAAAACCTGTCCCAAAATCTCTCCCGCCGTCAAATTCCGAATCAACCCCAGCTGTGCCGTCAGACAAAATTGGCAATCCACCGCGCATCCCGCCTGCGTCGAAACACAAATGGTCTGCCGCCCCTCGCTAGGCATAAACACAGCCTCTACCGATGCAGGTTTCAACATCCGGGCGCTGACTCCTGTTCCGCTCTTGTCTGTGTCCTCTGTGCCGTCCGCGCCATCTGCGCTAATTCCTTCTTTTTCCTTCCCGCCCAGCTCAAACAAATACCGCACCGATCCATCGCTCGAAGCGAACCGCTGCTTCACGATCGGCAAAGTAATCGTCGTCTCCTTCGCCATGCGCTCGCGTAGCGCCGCCGGCAAATTCGTCATCTGCGCGAAGTCGAGCTTTCTCTCCGCATACAAAGCGTGGTAGATCTGCCCGCCGCGATACGCAGGTTCCCCCATCGCCACACATATCCCGCGCAACTCGTCCTTCGATTTTCCCAGCAGTTCCATGAAATTTTTCCGCGACTTCTACTCCTTCATTTCGATTAACCGAATCACCCTACAGAATATCGTGTTTTGCTCTTTATTTTCTTCTTTGCCTGCTTACGCACTTCTTTTCCGCGATATAATTTTGAGGTCATGCCAAAACAGATTGCCGTCGGGCAACTCGCCATCTCCGACTGGGTGAAAAACCTCGCCGCTTTCCCCGAGCGCGAATTCACTCTCGAAAACGTCCAGGGCTATATCATCCAGCACGCCGTCCGCCCCGAAACTCTCGACAAGTACTGCTTTTTTTCCAAAGGAAATTACACGCGCAACCTTATTTTCAAAAACGATCTCTTCGAGTGCATGACCATCTGCTGGGAAATCGGCCAGAATAGCCGCATCCATAATCATCGCGACCAAAATTGCTGGATGTCCGCTCCCATCGGCCGCCTAAAAATCCAGAATTTTCGCGTCGAACAAAAAGACGCCGCCTGTGGCACCTGCAAAATCATTCCAACGGAAATTTATGAGATGGACGGCGCACATCCCGTTCACGTCAATCCCCTAGAGCCCGTCCATCAAGTTTTGAATTTGCCCGAATTCAAGCAGCGCGCCGTCAGCATCCACGTCTATTCCAAACCGTTCGATTCTTGCGAAGTCTACGCCCGCGAAAAAGGCACCTACGGCGACGTCCCGCTCCACTACACCAGCGAATACGGCAAGCTCCACCCCGACGAAAAGCTGTTGTAGCACAGGCTTCAGCCTGTGCTTTTCTCGGCGCGCCCGCAACAAGCCGCATCAGCACAGGCCATGCGCTTTTCCACGCCGCCTGTGTCACAATCAAAGGATGGCTACTACTGCCACGGAAACGCGTGACATCCAGAAGCACGTTCTTGGCAATGGCCTCGTGGTCATCATCGAGACCATGACCCACGTGCGTTCCGTCTCCGTCGGCGTGTGGGTCCGCAACGGCTCGCGCCGCGAAGTCTCGGAAGAAAACGGCCTGGCCCATTTCATCGAGCACATGGTTTTCAAAGGCACCGAGCGCCGTTCTGCCGAAGCGATTGCTCGTGAAATGGATTCTGTCGGCGGCATGCTCGACGCCTTCACCTCGAAAGAGCAAATCTGTTTCAACGCAAAAGTCCTCGACGATCACCTCCCTATCGCCTTTGACGTCATCGCCGATCTCGTTCTTCGTCCCAGGTTCGATTCCAGCGACGTCAAGAAAGAGCGCCAGGTCGTCCTCGAAGAAATCAAGATGGATTTGGACAATCCCGAATATCTCCTTCACGACATTTTCACGCGCGGCTTTTGGCCCGAGCATCCTCTCGGCCGCCCCATTCTCGGCACGCCCGAAACTGTCCGCGGCTTTAATCGCGAACATCTGATCGAGCGCTTCCGCGACTGGTTCGCCCCCGATCATCTCGTCATTACCGCCGCTGGCAATGTCACCCACGAAAAAGTTTTGGATCTCGTCCAGCGCGAGTTCGGCGATCTCCGCCCCGCGCGCACGCTAGAAGATCACACCGCTCCCATTACGAAAGCGCCCATCCATCTCGAAGCCAAGCGCGACCTCGAGCAAGTCCACGTTTGCATTGGTGTTCCTGCGCTTCCCCTCGGCCACGAAGCGCGCTTCGCCGCCGCGGTCCTCAATAATCTTCTCGGCGGCGGCATGTCCTCGCGCCTCTTCCAGAATATCCGCGAAAAAGAAGGCCTCGCCTACGCCGTCTTTAGCGAGCTGACTCCTTACTCCGACGCCGGCATGTTTACTGTCTACGCCGGCACCGCCAAGGAAACCGTCGGCCAGGTCATCGACCTCACCATCAAGGAATTTCGCGCCATGAAGGAATCGCCCGTCAGCGAAGAAGAACTCACGCGCGCGAAAAATCATCTCAAGGGTTCGCTGATGCTATCGCTCGAATCCACCAGCTCGCGCAT
This sequence comes from uncultured Acidobacteriota bacterium, assembly GCA_963753745.1. Taxonomy (GTDB): domain Bacteria; phylum Acidobacteriota; class Terriglobia; order Acidiferrales; family UBA7541; genus Acidiferrum. Next base: position 14,250 of record CAVWDX010000027.1, on the reverse strand, counting down.
GTCGAATCTGGCCCGCCAGGAACTCTATTTCGGCCGCTTCTATTCGCTCGACGAAATCCTTGCCTCCATCGAAACCGTCACCCTCGCTGAAGTCCAATCCCTCGCACACGATTTCTTCCGCCCTGAGCAAATCGCCGTCACCGTCCTCGGCCCCCTAAACGGGTTCACCCTCGACCGCTCCCGCTTGTCCTGCTAGGAGCTCGAACCATTTGTTGTGGTTTCAATCGTCGCGCGTGGATGTTCGCGGTGCCGTTTCAGAATTTGTTTCGCGCTACTGGATCGTGATATTGCCACAGCATTTCTTGTACTTCTTGCCCGACCCGCAATAACAAGGATCATTTCGGCCGATCTTAGATGTTTCGCGGCGGTAGGTGTTTTTTTCGCGGGCTGCTACGTCCACTCTGCGCCGGTCTGGTTCAAAGTAGTCGTAGATCAGCATGACGCCCGCCACAAGAGCAGCAATTAGCTGGTCTCTCCGTTCTACAGACATAGGCTCCTTGTAAGGTCGCAACTTGGGATCGGGATTGTGCTCATTTGCCAGGGCAAAGACCGGCAGAAGTAAACCGTCATGGTCCTTGTCGTCCAGCAACTTTATCCAGGATTCCTTGCGCATCATCGTTCCGCGCAGAAATCCTATGGCCCAGTCATTTGCATGAGCGATCCCTTGTTCATCTTCGGCCAGCAGCGGGACAAATACTTCTTTCGAGTGCAGCTGCTCCGTCACTGCGTTCCAATGCCTCATGAGCAGACCTAGGAAACTATTGGCATCTTCCGTGTTGGCGAACGCCGTCTCGTCGATCTCGCCGCCGAAAATCTCCGGCAAATACTCGCTGGGCATCACCAAGTCGGGGCCACAAAGCAGCGCGGCAAAAAAGCCGTCGACCATCTCAAGATTCATCCCGTCCTGGTCGCGAAAGGGGAGCAGAATTTCGCTGATTTTGTCGCACTCCGCGTCCGTCAGCGGCTCGTTGCCAATAGTTCGCATCGCGGCATTCTACTCCTCACTGCTGCCCGTTCTCCAGCCTGCGGTTACATTCTTAAATGGCTTGACGCGGCCTTGCGGGACTATAGACTGCGGTCGCACTTTCAGACCGCTTGCAGGTTGATTTCGTTCTCCGTTGACGCGCGCTCTTTGCTCTGCCATCATTCTGAAAATTCGATTGTGTAGCGGCTGGGCTTTAGCCCGGCGGTTTTCTGGGAGCAACCGATCGGCGTGCGGATTTCCATTCTGGCGTCAGGCAGCTCGGGCAACATCACCTTGCTCGAGACCGAGCGGACCCGACTCCTCGTGGACTGCGGTCTCGGCAAACGCGAAACTTTGGCGCGGCTTGCGGCCATCGAGCAAAGCGTCGACCGCATCGACGGCATCCTCATCACCCACGAGCATACCGACCACTGCAACGGTCTCCCGCAAATGTTGGGCCTTTGGAAGGCGCCGCTTTACGTCACGGAAGGTACGATGGACGCGCTTCGCCGCACGCTTCCGGACACGCTTGGCAAGCGCCTCTGCGCGCTCGAAACCATTCAGGCCGGCCAGAGTTTCATCGTCGGTGACATTGATGTTCACGCCTTCCAAATCCCGCACGACGCCGCCGATCCCATCGCCTTCACGTTCCGCACCAACAGCACAAAAGTGGCCATCGTCACGGATCTTGGCTACATGCCAAATCACGTTAAGGTCCACCTGCGGGATTGCGATTGCGTTGTTTTGGAATCCAATCACGATCTAGACATGCTTAAAGTGGGGCCATATCCTTGGGTCGTTAAACAGCGCGTCCTCTCTCGCACCGGCCACCTTTCCAATCACGCAGTGAGCGAATACCTCGCCGATCCCGATGGTTTCGATACCCGCGCCCGCTATCTTGTCCTGGCGCATCTCTCGCAAGAAAACAACAATCCCTACACAGCAGAAATCTCAGCCAAGGAAGCTCTAAACCGCCGCCCAGCGGATTGCGCGTTTCGGGGCGAACTGCTCATCGCATCGCAGGAAAAGCCGCTGAAGCCGCTCGAACTTTAATTCCTCCAAATTCTGCTCGCAACTTTCTGCATTCTCCTTTACACTATTTCTGTTCTTGGTAGAGGTGCGGAGGCCATGAGTAGCCCGGCGAGCGGTTCCGATCAGCTTCGGAGCGCCAGGTGAAAGGGGCAAAGTTGTTGCAGGAAACTCCGCCGAAATCGCAGCGGTAGCTGTTGCCGCGGCGGTTGGGGAACAGGTCCAAGGCCTGTCCACTGTCATCCGTTTAGATAACCGCAGTTGCGGCTAGAGCTAAATCCGGATGGAGCGCTATCGAGAGGCAGCAGCCTCGAGCAATTCTGTCGCGGTTCCTTCCTTTCGCTTCGCTCCCTCCAGAAAATTTCGGACCGAATGGATCTTTTCGAACTCACGCGCGCGCTCGTCGACATCGAGTCGATAACCAACCACGAGAAAAACGTGGGCGACTTTCTGTTCGCCCAACTGTCCATTCTCGCCTCGCGCACTTCCGGCCGCCTCGAACGCATGGCGGTCGAGCCGAATCGCGACAACATTTTCGCTGCGTGGGGCGAGCCCATCGTCACGCTTTCGACCCACATGGACACCGTCCCGCCGTTTTTCCCCTCGCTCGAAGACGCCGATTTCATCTGGGGGCGCGGCTCCTGCGACGCCAAGGGCATCATCGCGGCGATGATCGCCGCCGCGGAAAACCTTCTCGACTCTGGCACGACAAATTTCGGCCTGCTCTTCGTCGTCGGCGAAGAGCGCAACAGCGCGGGCGCAAAAGTTGCCGCCGCGAATCCGCGCGCCGCGCGTTTTCTGATTAACGGCGAACCTACCGAAAACAAGCTCGCTCTCGGCTCCAAGGGCGCGCTTCGCTTCGAGATTACCGCGCATGGAAAGCTCGCGCATTCCGCTTACCCGGAGCTGGGCCACTCCGCGATTCACTCGCTCCTCGATGTTTTGCGCGCAATTCGCTCCATCCCGCTGTCCGAAGATCCGCTTCTTGGCCAAAGCACTCTAAATATCGGCGTCATCGCCGGCGGCCGCGCTCCGAACGTCGTCGCTGACCATGCGCAAGCCGAAATTATGTTCCGCACGGTGGGCGACCCCGCGGAAATTCGTCAGGCTGTCCTCGCCGCCGCTATGGGACGCGCCGAAGCTCGCGAAGTTTTGCACACACCGGCACTTCGTCTCGTGGGTTTCGACGGCCTTCCCACCACGGTCGTCGCTTTCACGACCGACATCCCAACATTCGCCGGCGTTTGGGGCCAGCCATTCTTGATCGGGCCGGGCAGCATCCATTTGGCGCACACGGCGGAAGAGCGAATTCCCAAGAAACAATTGTCGGAAGCGGTGGATATCTACGCGCGCATGGTCAAGCAACTTCTTGCGACGGGAAGCGCGCAAGCATGAGCCAGGGACTCGCTATCGTCGGCTACGGAAAAATGGGAAAGCTCATCGAGCGCCTCGCGCCGGACTACGGCTTTGAGGTACGTGCGAAGTTTTCGGGCAGCGATAACTCAGGTGCGCGCGGACTCTCGCACGAGACGCTGCGCGGCATCGACGTCGCTGTCGAATTCACCACTCCGGAAGCCGCACCGGAAAATATCCGCCGTCTCGCCGTTCTCGGCATCAACGCCGTTGTCGGCACCACCGGCTGGCTCGATTATCCTGCCCACCGTGCGCGAAGCCGTCGTACATGCGAAGTCTGGCCTCGTCTGGGCCGCTAACTTTTCGGTGGGCGTGAATCTTTTTCTGCAAACGGTCGCGTACGCCGCCACGCTTTTCGCCAAGCATCCGGAGTACGAAGCGTGGGGCTGGGAAATTCATCACTCCGCAAAAAAAGACGCGCCCAGCGGCACGCTGAAGAAACTTGCCGAAGAAATGCGCGCCGCCGGTTTCACGCGGCCCGTAAGCATGAGCTCAAACCGTGCCGGCGCGATTCCCGGCACGCATGAAATCGGATTCGATTCCGCGGCGGACACCATCACGCTGCGACATACGACGCGCAGCCGCGAAGGTTTCGCGCGCGGCGCACTGCAAGCGGCGCGCTGGGTCGTGGGCAAAAAAGGTTTTTTTGAGTTCAAGGAAATCCTGGGCGAACTGAGTTCAAAAGACTCCCCTCAAGCGGCGGAAAGCTCGTTCCAGCGTGTTTGAGTTTCGGCAGCACGACGTTCAGACAAAGAAGGAGAAACACCATGTTCACCGGTACAGGCACGGCGCTCGTCACTCCATTTCGTCGCGATGGTTCGCTCGATGAACCCACGCTGCGGGCGCTGATCAAGCGCCAGATCGACGCGGGTATCGATTTTCTGGTGCCGTGCGGAACGACGGGCGAAAGCCCCACGCTCACGCACGAGGAGCATCTGCGCGTCGTCGAAATCGCCGTCGAGCTGGCGAAGGGACGCGCGCCGGTTCTCGCCGGTGCGGGCGGTTACAACACTGCCGAAGTCATCGCGCTGGCGCGAGAACTTGCCGAAATTGGCGCCGACGGCATTCTCTCCGTCACCCCTTATTACAATAAGCCGACACAGGAAGGTCTCTTTCAGCATTACAGAGCGATCGCCGATGCGACTGCGCTTCCCATCGTTGTCTATAGCGTGCAAGGCCGCACGGGCGTGAATGTCGAGCCCGCCACGGTTCGCCGTCTCTCGGCCATCGAAAACATTGTGGGTATTAAGGAGGCCTCGGGTAACATTTCGCAAATGGCCGCGATTCTTAACGCCGTGCCGGACGATTTCATCGTGCTCAGCGGCGATGATGCCATCACCCTGCCGCTGATTTCGCTGGGCGGGCGCGGCGTCATTTCCGTGGTCTCGAACGAAATTCCCGCGGATATGGCGCGCCTCACGCATCTCGCGCTCGACGGCGATTTTGCCGCCGCGCGCGAAATTCACCGCCGCGTCCATCCGCTGATGGAGGTAAACTTCGTCGAATCGAATCCCATCCCGGTGAAGGCGGCCATGGCGCAAATGGGGTTGCTCGAAGCGGTCTGGCGGTTGCCGCTGGTCGCGCCGAAAGCGGAAAACGAAGCGCGCATTCACGGCGTGCTTGAGTCGCTCAACCTGCTTCACACGGATGCGCCATCGCATGAGAGAGTGCATGCTGCAGCAACAAATTGAGCACCTTTTCGACGAGCCTCCGGCTCAATACAACGAAACGCATTTCGAGCTGTTCCGCGAATTCAAGAGCGCGCTGAACCGCGGCGAAGCCCGCGCGGCGGAGCCGGACGCCGCATCGCCAACTGGCTGGCGCGTGAACGCGTGGGTGAAAAAAGGAATCCTGCTCGGGTTTCGCATGGGCGCCGTCATCGACATGTCCGTTGATCGCGCGCGCCAGCCGTTTGTCGATAAGTCCACCTATCCCGTGCGCACCGTCACACCCACCGACGGCATCCGCATCGTGCCAGGCGGTTCGAGCATTCGCGATGGTTCGTTCATCGGGCGCGGTGTGGTGTGCATGCCGCCGATGTTCATCAATGTTGGTGCGTATGTCGGTGAAGGCTCAATGATCGATTCGCACGCCCTCGTCGGTAGCTGCGCGCAGATCGGCCGCAACTGCCACATTTCCGCAGGCTCGCAAATTGGCGGCGTACTCGAACCCGTGGGGGCGATGCCAGTGATCATTGAGGACGACGTTCTGATTGGAGGAAATTCCGGGGTATACGAAGGCACGGTTGTGAAACAGCGCGCCGTCCTCGGCACCGGCACGATCCTGAATCGCTCGATTCCAGTTTACGATCTGGTGCGCGACGCAGTGTACACCGCGGGCGAAACGTCCTCCGGCGAATCCTTGCCGCTCGTCATCCCCGCCGAAGCCATCGTCGTTCCCGGCTCGCGCGCGGTTTCGCATCCGGTTGGCGCCAAGCACGGCCTCAGCCTGCAATGCGCTGTCATCGTCAAATACCGCGACGCCAAAACCGACTCCCGCATCCAGCTTGAAGATCTCCTCCGCTAATCGGCCTCAAGCATCCACGGCGCATGATAGCGAAGAATTCTGGTTGTTTGGCGTCTTCAGCTTTGTGTGCTGCTGGCAGGTCGCAATCTTTCTGGGATGGAGGCTACGGAGTGCAGCTTTTATACTTCGACATCTGCTGCTACCACCCATAATCAATCGGCTTCAATCAGAACTCTGGCCATCGATGGACTGGAAGTCGTTTTTGTTTTCCGACAATTTAATGGAAGCAAATTGCACGTCGTGTTCATACGGACAAGAATGATAGGCTTCAAGACTGTCGTGGGGCACGGGACTCGCTTTCGCATTCTGGCAGGAATGTCCTTCCTTGTGGGGCTGATGGGACTGGCTGGCGGCATGGTTTGCGCGCAGGAGCCGCCCGTTCCTCCTCAGCAGCCGCCCGCTGCGTCTGCGCCTTTGCAGGCGGAAGCCTCGAAAAATGTGGCGTCGCCATGCATTCAGCCGGCGCCGATGGTGCGGCTAGCGGACTACAATGGACCGTTTCAGAAATTGGTGGGTACGTTCGCCCGGCCGCTGGAACGCAAGGCTGTGCCGTTGCCGCACTACAAGCCCGGCCTGAAATTGTGCACTCTGGGGCTGAAAGATAAATTCGTCCTATTCGTCCAGGACTCGATTGACCCGGTGACGTTTCTCGGCGCCGGTTTCAACGCGGGGATTGACCAAGCGGAAAACACGGCCCCCAGCTATGGACAGGGTGCTCAGGGATATGGCAAGCGCTTTGGCGCCGAAATGGCTGGTCAGGCGTCTGCCAGGTTCTTTACGGACTTTGCCTATCCCGCCATATTTTCGGAGGACCCGCGCTATTACCGTCTGGGGACAGGCCCTACCGGGAAGCGTTTGTTCCACGCGTTGGAGCATGTGGTCGTCGCTCAACGCGACAATTCCACGCGCATGTTCAATTTTTCCGAATGGTTGGGGACCTCGAGCACAGTCGTCCTGAGCAACACGTATAATCAGGACGACCGGCGCGGTTTCGCTCCAGCCGCGGAACGGGTAGGCTACAGCGTCCTTCAAGACATGGGCTTCGACGTGCTTCGCGAATTCTGGCCGGAGATCTCCCGCAAATTCAAACTGCCCTTCCGCGGAGAACCCGACCTGGTGAGCCACGACTCGAATCCGGCCACCAAATAAGTCTTCGCGCCTTTTCCCAGCAGCTTTGCGAACCGAGCTCCAGTGACTCCCCGAATCGAACAGCAGGAATAACTGGGCGAGGACATCATTACGGCGTGGCAAGAGCTGATTCCCCAGCCATAATTTTAGAGTATGCGTTTCAGCGCGTCAGAACTTGCTCGAAGAATTCGAGGGCGCGGGGATCGTTCGATTGCCCCAGCCAAAACATGGCTTGTTTGCGCACTTCGCGGTTGCGGTTTGTCTTCGCTACTTCGATGAGTTTCGGTACACCTTCGTCTTTCGGCATCTGGCTCAGTGCAAAGACCGCTTTCTTTTTCACGTCCGTGTCGGGATCGTTCTCGATCGCGCCGGTAATCGCGCCCATGGCTTTTTGTCCTGCCTTTTGCGCCAGCCAGAAGAGCGCTTGGCCGCGCACGTGCGAGCTCTCGTCCTCTTTGGCCATTCGAATCATCTCCGTAAGCGCTTCCGGCTCGTGGCTTACGGAAAGCGCGAATGCCACTTGTGAGCGCACTTCGGAACTGGGATCGCTCTTTGCCATTTTCTGCAGTAACAGCTCACCGGCTTTTCCACGCGCGGCTCCCAGCCAGAAGGACGCATGCTTCCGCAGTTGCTCCGGCTGATCCGCGGCAACGAACGATTCGAATGCGCGGTCGGCCGAAGAGTCGGAGTGCAACGCAATCGCCGAGAGCGCGCCCTGGCCAATCTCGTGCTCGCCATGCCCTTCGAAACTTGCTTTGTGTACGAATTCCGCGAGCAGCGTCACGCTCTCCCCTGGTTTCACGCCGGTCACCCAGATGAACGGCAGCCCGCCTGCGTCCAGCGTACAATTTTCCGAGGCTTCGCGAATGCGCGTCACTTGTCTGCCTTCCAGCCGAAAGAGCACCACAAGCTGCCGAGAGCCTTCCAGTTGAACGGTCCCGGCGCTTCCATCTTTTTGCGAATTCGTGGTCGTGAAGCCATTTTCTTTTTCGAGCCGGCACGTTCCGCAGCTGCCATATCCATCGTTGAAGTTTCCGCAGCACACCGTGCGGTCGCCCGCAATCTCCGCGACGCTGTAGCCCACCCACTCCGGCTTGTCCGCTTGTGCCTCGATACCGCGAAAAGTTTCCGCAAGCGCTCCAGTCACCGTCCGCGTCTCCATCTTCGCGTTCATGACTTGCGGCGCTTCCATCGACTGCCCCGCATGCGTTGTCACTGCCGCGATAAATGTTGCCATCAACAATGCCTGTATTGTTGCAATCGTCCGCCACGTCTTCATATTTCCCTCACAATGTTCCTCACTCCCGCCACTCGCCACAAGTCACCAGTCACAAATCACCAGTGACTTCCCAACTCACTTCTGCAAAATCTCCATCAAGTAATCGTTGCCTTCTTTCGAATTCATCAGCGCCAGCTTGGACACCGCCGTCTTCTTCAGCTCCGGATCTTTTTCGCTGCGCGCAATCGTTACCAGCGCGTGAGCGTTTCCCTGAATGAAGAGTGCGTTGAGCACGGCTTCCTTGTTCTCGCGGTCGGTCTCTTTGGCGTAGATGGCCAGCAGCGCCTGTCTTGCGTCCTCCGAACCCACCAGGCCCAAATTGCGTATAGCTGCGCGGCGAATCTCCGGATCTTTCTCTCCCTGCGCCGCTTCCGACAAGAATTTTGCGTCTCCAGAGAGGAAGAACGCTTGCAGAATGTCCTTCTTCACTTCCGGCGAAGTCTCCGTCTTATATAGCTGTCGCAATTCTTCCGGTGCGTGAACGATGCCCAGTTGCCGGATGGCGTCGGCGCGCAGCGACGCATCTTTTTCGCCCTTCGCCGCAGCCAGCAAATGTTCTTTATCGCCGCCGATCATGTAGCTCTTAAGAATGGCGCGCTTCACCGACGGGTCGTTCGTCGACGCATAAATCTCCGCAAGTGTTTGCCGCGCCTGCTGCCCGCCGAACAATCCAAGATATTCGACGGCCTTGCGCTGCAGGTCCGGATTGCTCTCGCCTCGCGCAATACGCGCTAGAATGTCGCGCGATTGCGGCGAGCCGTTCTGCGCTAGCACGAAAAGCGCTTTCGATTTTTCCTTCGGCGAAGCGGTGCCGTTCAGCACTTTTTCAAGCAGCGGCATGGCTCGCTGCGGATCGCTATTCATTAACCCCTGAATCGCCAGCATCTTCAGTTCTTCGTCCGGCTGAGATTCGGGGTGCGCGGGCTGTCCGGTCGATTGCTTCACTTCGATTTCCAGCGCTCCCGCATCCTTGATCCAGCGGCTTTGCGGAAACCGTTTTTTCATGTCGGCAATCGTGGTCAGCGCGGAGTCTCTTTTCCCCAATTTATTTTCCGCATAGGCCTTCCAATAGAGCGCCGCATCCGTCTGCGGCCCATTCAGTGATGCGAGCTCGGTGAATTTTCCGTCCGCCTGGTCATAACGTTCCTCGTCCAGCGCTTCACGTCCCTCGTCGTAGAGCTCGTCGACGCGTTCGGCCCGCTCCTGCGCGCGGTCGCGCCTTTCTTGTTCCCGGTCGCGTGCCTCTTCCTCGCGGTCGCGTTTTTCCTGTTCGCGATCCTGGCTATCCTGGTCCTGCCAGGTTTCGGCGGCAACAACCCGCGCGATGCCCGGCGCCGCGGCAGGCCTCCCCAGCCGCGGCATGATCAGCAACGCTGCCGCGATCATCCAAACTTTTGTCGTTCTGCTCGATCGTTCTCCGATGCTCATGCCTTGTTCCTCTCTCTTAGGTCCGCTCCCGGTGCCGCTGGCGCGGAATTCTTTGTCTTTTGTCTTTCTTGTAATTCCTTGCCGACCACTCGAACTTTGAACAAAATTCCGCGCGCCTCGATGCGCTTTTGCAGCGATTCCAGCTTCGCCGGAGTCAGCTCGTCCGGGCTGTGCGCCACGTCCAGCAGCACGCGCTCGAGGTCGTCCAGCACGCTGGCCAGCGCGGCGTCGCCATCGTGCTCAGCTGTCTCGCGGTACAGTCGATTGGTATCCAACAAGTCTTCCGCTCGCCGCTGTTCCGCGGAGATATTGATCTCCTTTTGACCGCGTTCCGCAGGCGCTGCGTTCGCCAGTTCCATCAAAACCATTTCTGATTTTCCCAAGTGCTCGCCGACCGCCAGGACCAGCACGCGCTGCCGAACTTGTGCCACGCTCGCAGCAGGCGCTCCGGGCTCAGGCTTTTTTGTCCAACGGCCCGCAACGAACGCCGCAATCACGATGGCCGCCATCGCTCCAATCGCCACCCAGCGGCGCGGTTCGAACAATGCGCGCCATCCGCGCCCGGCCTTTTCCGGCAATCGCGGCGCAATCTTTTGCCACACCGCCCGTCCGTACTCCGGGCCGCGCTCGGGAACCGGCAAATTGTCCAGCGCGCCAAGCACCGCTTCGATGCGTTCGAGTTCGGCGCGGCAGGCCGTGCAGCTCGTCAAATGCTCTGCGATAGCTTCGCGTTGCGTGGGCTCCCCCTCACGATAAGCAATCAATTCTTCTTCTCTCGGGTGTTTCATAGTTCCGTTCCCTTGGGTTCCGGCGCGTCTCCGGCGGCCTTTGCGTGCAGCACGCCGCGCGCGCCCACATAGGGCTCCAAAGCCCGCCGCAATTTCTGCACGGAACGAAATACTGTGTTCTTCGCCGCACTCGTCGTCGATTTCAATACAGTAGCGATTTCTTCAATCGCGCAGCCTTCCCAATGCCGCATCACGAACGCCGTTCGTTCCGATGAGCTCAGTTCCTCCAGCGCCTCTTCCATTTTTTTCCTCAACTCTTTGTTTACTGCCAGCCGGTCCGGGGTTGGCCTTTCATCCGGCGTCAAATCCAGCGGATCCTGCTCTTGCTCTTCCGCCAAACTGCTAGGCGTGCTGCGTCGCGCATCTTCGCTGCGTTTTTGCCGCATGCGGTCAATCGCGTAATTCGCCGCGATGCGGTAAGCCCACGTCCCAAAATTCGCGCGCGATCCGAACTGCCCCAAATTCCGGTAAGCCCGCAAAAACGCCTCTTGCACCACTTCCTCCGCGTCGTGCTCGTTTCCCGTCATGCGATACGCCAAACGAAACAACTGCTGGCTGTGCCTCTCGACCAGCACGCGGAAAGCATCGCGTTCGCCCGCGAGTGTGCGCTCGACAGCGATGGCATCGCTCTCTCGGGCCGCGCTCAGAACCGCCTCGCGGTCTTGCATGCTGCCGGCGCTTTCGCTCATCCGATTCATTAGACAGGAAAAGGGGCTTGCGGTTAGGTCCACGCGGGTGCAGCCAACGACACGCGTGCGACTACACTATAAACCCGCTCTAAGTGCCGCAATATCATGGCAATGCATAGATGCATCTTGGAAAGGGTATTGCAAAGCGTGGAAACAGCGGGGGTTCAACTTAAAGGCATCGAACCCAAGCACCGCTCAAACGAGTGCAATCTCGTCCTCATTACATCGTTACCTATTTACTTCATTCCTCTTATTGCTCACTCGTATCTCAGCGCCACGACAGGATCGACGCGCATCGCCCGTCGCGCCGGCACGAAGCATGCCAGCAGGGTCACTCCCAGCAGCAGCACGATCACTCCAGCGAAGGTCAGCGGGTCGGCCGCCTTCACGCCAAACAACATATCTTTCGCGTAGCGCGTCAGCGCCAGCGCAAAAACCAATCCGATTGCCGCGCCTGCCAGTGCCAGCCTCATTCCTTGCGCCAGCACCAGCCGAAGCACGTCGCGCCTCTCGGCGCCCAGCGCGGCGCGGATTCCAATCTCCCGCGTTCGCCGCGCCACTTCGTAAGAAATCATCCCGTACAATCCGATGCACGCCAGGAGCAGAGCCAGCGCTCCAAAGAATCCTGAAAGCCACGCTACTAACTTTTCAGCGAAAATCTGGCGGTCGATTTGCTGGGTTTCTGTCCTGATCTCAAACACGGGCAGGTTGCTGTCCATCTGGCTGACCATCGCCCGAATCTGTGGCGTAATTTTCATGGGGTCTGCTTCCGTGCGCAACGAGAAGGACACGGCACCGCCGCTGCTCGGAACGTAAATCGTCGGCTGGACATCTCGACGCAGGCGGTTGTATTTCGCGTCGCTCACAATTCCGGCGATTACCCACCCTGAGCTCTTGTCCGCGTCTTTCGTTGGGTCGGCTTCTGCCGTTCCAAAGATGCGGCCTACTGGATTTGCTGTCGGGAAATACTTCCGCACGAACGCCTGATTGACGATCGCAGGCTCTGGCGGCATGTCTTCTGCGGGAATCTTGTTTTTCGCTGCGGCTATGCCGCCTTTCAGCGCCGCTGCCCTTTCCTCATCGCGTTTCTCGCGCGCTGCCGCCAACCTCTGGGCGATCGCAAAATCGCCTGCGTTGAATTCGCGGCCCGCAAACAGCGGGATTCGCATGGTATGAAAAAAACCTGGCCCGATCGGCAGCTGATCGGCATCCGCTTCTTCATCCTTCGGCTTACCTTCCAAGTGGAACGAAATGCTCCACAGCCCCCCTGCGAGCAGCGGCCTCCACGAATAGCTTACCGACGCTATTCCCGGCATATTCGCTAACCGGTCTTGGAGTTCGTGGAAGAAATTGTTCGAGTCGGAGTTTTTGTACCCGATGAGCGCCGGATCGAGGCTGAACGTGAGCACGTTTCGCGCATCAAATCCGGGAGAGACGTTCTTCAAGTTCTCCAGCGTCCGCACCAGCAGCCCCGCTCCCGCAAGCACCACAATGCTCAACGCAACTTGCGCGATCACAAGCGAACTGCTTGCGCTAAACCATCCTCTTTTCGCGCGCGACGTTTGCGAACTGCTCCCTGCACCCTCCTTGAGCGCCGGTGTCAGGTCTACTCGAAGCCCGCGAAGCGCCGGCGCCAATCCGAACAGTATTCCCGTGAAAATCGCGATCGCTCCTGTAAAGAACAATACACGAGTGTCAATGGCCGCCGTGAACGGCAAAGGGCCGTCCATAGTCAATTGGAGAAAGTTCTGGATCGCGGCTACGCACCAGCTCGCGAACAAAATTCCTATCGCGCTGCCTGCGACTGAGAGGATCAGGCTTTCTGTCAGAAGCTGTCGCAGGATTCTACTCTTCGAAGCTCCCAGAGCGAATCGTACGGCCATCTCTTTCTGCCGCGACCGTGCCCGCGCCAGCGTCAGCCCCGCTACGTTGGCGCACGCGATCAAAAGCACGATCCCGACGGCCAACATCATCATGTATAAGGGCCTGGATAGATTCGTTCTGGAACCTGTCAGCCCTTGCCCGAGCGGCTCTAGTTCAATGGTCCCGTGGTCTTCCGGTTTGAGCATTGCCCGCCCAGCAACGCCGTACGCGCCGTGGGCCGTTTCATTCTGGAAGAGAGTGCTTAGCTGCGCGGCCGCAGCCCCCGCCGACTCGCCTGGTTTCAGCCTGCCGACGACCACGAGCCACCAGTACGAAGCATCAATATCCTGATTGCTCCAGAACTCCTCAATGCGGGGCGCCGCTGCCAGCGGAATCCACAAATCGATCTGCCCGCCCGGCGTAAGCGAATCGAATTGCTTCTCCGCCACGCCCACAACCGTGAATGGCACGCGGTTCAGCAAAATCGTCTTTCCTACAATGTCTGTCGATCCGCCAAACTCGCTGCGCCAGTAGTTGAAACTGAGAACTACGGTGGCCGGAGCGGAGGCAGTGTCGTCTTGGTGGTCGATCAATCTTCCCAATGCGGGTTTGATCCCCAGCGTTTCAAAATATTCTCCAGTCACATATTTCGGCATCCCCACTATGCTTGCTGCTCCACGGCCGCCCAAGACGAGCGGAGATGTGCCCGCAAAGGCAGCAGAACTGGAGAAGGCATCTATCTTCTTCTGAATCTCCCGGAAAAATGGCACTGAAAACGAGCAGTCCGACGTCATGGCTGGCTCGAATGACGTAATGGCTTTATCGAAATTCGATTCGCAATCTCCAAATCCGCCGAAGCCAGCGTTTGGCTGCGTTCGCGCCTTCCATCGCAGTAGAACGAGCTGTTTAGCGTCCCTAACCGGTATGGCGCGTAGTAGCGCCGCGCTAATGAAGCTGAAAATCACCGTGTTTGCCCCGATCCCAAGCGCCAGCGTCAGGATCACCGTGGCAGTAAATCCGGGACTCTTTCCCAGCGTTCGCACTCCAAAGCGCAAGTCTTCGTACAAATCCTCCAGCAAGCGCCAGCCCCACGTATCTCGCGCGAGGTCTTTCACCAATCCGACGTTGCCGAATTCCCGTAGC
>CAVWDX010000026.1:0-87245 GCA_963753745.1 uncultured Acidobacteriota bacterium | reverse complement strand
AAAAAAACCTGGCCCGATCGGCAGCTGATCGGCATCCGCTTCTTCATCCTTCGGCTTACCTTCCAAGTGGAACGAAATGCTCCACAGCCCCCCTGCGAGCAGCGGCCTCCACGAATAGCTTACCGACGCTATTCCCGGCATATTCGCTAACCGGTCTTGGAGTTCGTGGAAGAAATTGTTCGAGTCGGAGTTTTTGTACCCGATGAGCGCCGGATCGAGGCTGAACGTGAGCACGTTTCGCGCATCAAATCCGGGAGAGACGTTCTTCAAGTTCTCCAGCGTCCGCACCAGCAGCCCCGCTCCCGCAAGCACCACAATGCTCAACGCAACTTGCGCGATCACAAGCGAACTGCTTGCGCTAAACCATCCTCTTTTCGCGCGCGACGTTTGCGAACTGCTCCCTGCACCCTCCTTGAGCGCCGGTGTCAGGTCTACTCGAAGCCCGCGAAGCGCCGGCGCCAATCCGAACAGGATTCCCGTGAAAATCGCGATCGCTCCTGTAAAGAACAATACACGAGTGTCAATGGCCGCCGTGAACGGCAAAGGGCCGTCCATAGTCAATTGGAGAAAGTTCTGGATCGCGGCTACGCACCAGCTCGCGAACAAAATTCCTATCGCGCTGCCTGCGACTGAGAGGATCAGGCTTTCTGTCAGAAGCTGTCGCAGGATTCTACTCTTCGAAGCTCCCAGAGCGAATCGTACGGCCATCTCTTTCTGCCGCGACCGTGCCCGCGCCAGCGTCAGCCCCGCTACGTTGGCGCACGCGATCAAAAGAACGATTCCGACGACGAGCATTAACGCGTACAGTGGCCCGGATGCGTCCGTACGCGCACCGGTGAGTCCTTGCTCAAGAGGCAGGAGCTCAACCGTGCCGCCGTCCTGGGGACCCAGCATGGGCTGCCCGTCATGCGCGTGCGCGGCATTATTTTGAAACATCGTGCTGACTTCCGCTGTTGCCTTTCCCACGGCCACTTCCGGCTTTAGGCGCCCAACAACTACGAGCCACCAGTAGGAGCCATTTACATCGCGATTGTCCCACGGCAACTCGAGTCGCGGCGCCGCAACGAGAGGAATCCACATGGTGAAGTGGTTCCCGGGTGAAAGCGAATCAAAGGGTTCCTCGGCAACTCCTATGACGGTGAACGCCACGCGATTCAGCAGGATCGTCTTTCCCAAAATGTCTCGGGATCCGCCGAACTGACTTCGCCAATAGCGGAAACTCAAAACCACGACGGCCTCGCCCGAAGTAGCGTTATCTTCTCGGTTGATCAATCTTCCGAGCAAAGGCTTGATTCCCAGAGTCTCGAAATAGTCGCCCGTGACGTATTCTGCTTGATCTATCACGCTCGCGACGCCGATCCCGCTGACATTGAGCCGATCCGATCCTGCAAAGGCTGCCACGCTCGAGAATATGTCGTCCTTCTTCAGCACTTCCCGAAAGAAAGGTTCTGAAAAGGAACAGCCGAAAGAACCTGCCTTATCGAAGCTCGACGCGCAATCTCCGTAGGAGCTGTTGCTCCAGTGTTTCGGTTCCGTTCGTGCTTTCCACCTGAGAACCACGAGTTGGCTCGCATCTCGCACAGGGATTGCACGCAAGAGTGCCGCGTCAATCAAGCTGAAGATCGCCGTGTTTGCACCAATGCCTAATGCAAGGATCAAGATGGCCACGGCCGCAAAACCCTTGTTTTTCCCGAGCGTCCGGAACCCGTACCGCAAATCTTCGTAACAATTTTCCAGCCAGCGCCAGCCCCACGCATCGCGCGCCAGGTCCTTCACCAATCCAACATTCCCGAATTCCTTCCGCGCACCGGCTTGCGCGTCTCGCGGCGACACACCCCTCTCGACGCGCTCCGCCTCCGCCATGCGCAAATGGTGCTGAATCTCCTTCTCCAGCTCCGCGTCCCGCTTCTGCCAATTCCACCAGTGTTTCATGGCTGGTTCTCCTTCTTCGCCGGGTTCAGCACTCCTGCGATCGCGTCCGTTATCTGTTCCCACCGCGTACGCTCTTGCGTGAGCCGCTTCCTGCCCCCCGCCGTCAGCTTGTAAACCTTCACGTCCTGCTTGTTTTCCGAAACTTTCCATTCCGCGCCGATCCATTTTTTCTTTTCAAGCCGGTGCAGCGCTGGGTACAGCGACCCCGCATCGACTTGAAGCATCTCGCCCGAGTTCGCCCGAATCGCCTGCGCGATACCATATCCGTGCCGCGGCCCCCACATCAGTGTTTGCAGGATCAACAAGTCCAGCGTCCCTTGCAGCAACTCCATCCGATTTTGATACGGCACAACTTTCTCCCCTGCAGTATGGCTATAGAGCGCCTATACCCTACCATATAGACTGCCTATATCCTAGAATGTTTGCCCTGAAACCGTTTCTCCTTCAGGTTTCGTTCCCCACGCGGACTTCCCAGCTGCGACTTACGGTATGATGGAGGCGGAAGCGCAGCGCATATTTCCCTGCTATGCCGAGTAGAGCGCCATATGGCTCTCCCGCGGGGCTACGCTGGCATTCCGAGGAGAGACGGTTTGATCCCACGCTACACCCGCAAAGAGATGGGTCACGTCTGGAGCGACGCGAACCGCTTCCAGAAATGGCTCGATGTCGAGCTGGCGGCCACCGAGACGCTTGCCGAAGCCGGCCTTGTGCCAAAAGAGGCCGCTGCGATCATTCGCGAGCGCGCCAAAGTCGATGTCGCGCGCATTCACGAACTCGAAGCCCGCGTGAAGCACGACGTCATCGCGTTCACCATGAACGTTGGTGAATCTATCGGCGATCCCGCTGCGGCGCGCTGGTTGCACTACGGACTGACTTCGAACGACATTGTCGATACCGCGCAAGCCCTGATGGTTCGCGACGCTTCGCGCATCATCGAGCGGGAACTTGTTTTGTTCGGCGAAATCCTTGATCTTCGCGCGCACCAGTTTCGCCACACGCCGCAAATCGGCCGTACTCACGGGGTTCATGCCGAGCCAATTACATTCGGGTTGAAGGTCGCCAACTGGTTTTCGGAAAATCAGCGCAACATCGCTCGTTTCCGCGATGCGGCCGCGCAAATGGCGGTCGGAAAAATTTCCGGGGCCGTCGGCAACGCGTCGCATCTCGGTCCGGAAATAGAAGAGCGCATTTGCAAAAAACTCGGTCTCGCCGCCGTCGCCGTTTCGACGCAAGTGATTCAGCGCGATCGCCACGCGCATTATCTCAGCGCGCTCGCGCTCATCGCAGCTGCACTCGAGAAAATCGCTCTGGAAATTCGCCATCTTCAGCGCACCGAAGTCCGCGAAGCGGAAGAACCATTCGGCGGCGAGCAGCGCGGCAGTTCGGCGATGCCGCACAAACGCAATCCCGTGACGAGCGAGCAGATTTGCGGCCTGGCGCGTCTGGTGCGTTCGAATATGGCCGCGGCCTTCGAAAACGTCGCGTTGTGGCACGAGCGCGATATTTCGCACAGTTCCGTCGAGCGCGTCATTCTTCCAGATTCCACGATTCTTGTGGATTACATGCTCGCAAAAATGACCACGATTGTCGGCGAGATGCGCGTTTTTCCAGGGCGCATGCTGCGCAACTTGGAATCCACGCACGGATTGGTCTATTCCGGGCAACTACTGCAAGACCTGGTCGAGAAAGGCATGCCGCGCGACGACGCGTACAAAGCGGTGCAAGAGAACGCGATGGCCGCTTGGGAAACGGAATCGAGCTTCCAGGACCGCGTGGCGAACGACGCGCGAATTACAAAATATCTCGATGCGAAAGCGCTGGCGCATACCTTTGATTTGCAGCGGCAGCTTCGCTACATCGACGCTATCTTTGACCGTGTGTTTGGGGCGCATCCCGCCGGGGAAAAATCCGCCGCGAACAAAGCGTAAGCAACAAGACTCGAAATTCCCGACCAACAAAGCGCGCAATCTGTTTTCAAAAAACGAAAAGCCCCGGTTGCCCGGGGCTTTTTCGCCTCTTCTAATTTTCGCTCGCGCGGAAATTAGCTGCGGAGGCGGAAAACGCAAGAACAAAACTCGAATCGCGAAAACCGAAATTCGCGGGCGGAAGTTCGGAGCGAAGGACGTTCCCTCACTCGACGCGTTGCACGTAGCGCGCTTCCGTGGTATCCACTTTCACTCGGTCGCCGGAATTGACGAACGGCGGCACTTGAATCACCAAGCCGGTTTCAAGCGTCGCGGGCTTCATCACCGCGCTGGCGGTGGCTTTCTGCAGTGTCGGCTCCGTGTCCAGAACTTTTAGTTCCATAGTGTCCGGCAGATCGACGCCGATCGGCTTTTCCTCGAAGAATTCGATCTTCACGGTGGTATTCGGAATGAGATAGTACACCGTTTCGCCGAGCTCTTCGCGGGTCATCTGCATCTGCTCGTAGGTTTGCGTATTCATGAAATGAAATTCGTCGCCCTCGTTGTAGAGGTATTCAAATTCGACTTCGTCGAGAATCGCGCGCTCGACGAATTCTTCGGCGCGAAAACGGTAGTCGATCATGGTGCCGCTGCGGAGATTTTTCATGCGCGTTTGCATCGAACCGCGCTTGTTGCCCGGAGTGCGGTGGTCAACGCTGAAGACAGTGAAAAGCTGGCCCTCGTGCTGGATAACCATGCCGGGGCGGAGTTGTGTGGCTTTGACGCTGCTCATGATTTTGTGCGACCCGGGCGAGCCGAGGTCAACATCTCCCTGAAAGATCTGCTGATTTCGGAAATTCCGGAGGGCGGAAAACATTGCCCACACTGCACGCGGAATGACTCGAGGCACGCCGGGCGAAATTGCATGCCCAGCGCGAATCAACAGTATAAGCGGGCGCATTCTTCCGGGTCAATCTCATGCCGGTGTTAGCCAGTGAAGATAGTTGGATTGTAAGTAAAGAGCCGCTATCGTTCCGAGCTTCGAACATGACAAGCGGCGCAAAAGACGACGACATCCGAGACGTAATGGCAGAGGAGTCTCGTCGAGGCAAACGGCCCGCGAGCGCCGAGGCTCGAAGGTTACAGAAGGAGCGGTTGGAAGCAATGCGAACGATACTCGGATTCACGAAAGAAGCTGACGTGATCGCAGCTATCGACTTGCTAAGACGCGGCGACGACCCGGACGAACTCGAGAGGATTTTGAAGCTTTGGCGCGCTCTTTCCTCTTCACGGAAGAGATGAACTGCTTGGTCTTGCGAAGTCTTTCTGCTTTTTCTTCCGGAGTGAACTTCGACCACACCGGCTCCAGAAGAGCTGCGAGCTTCTCGACGGCTTCGTCCATGGTTAGAGATTTTTGTTTGCGTTTCATACGTTTGATTCTCCGCTGAAAAAGAGGAAACGGCAAGAGATATGGAAAAGGCTTGGGCGACGGTGGATAGCGACATTTTATTGGTCCCTTTTACTCATCGCCATTCGAGGGTTCTTTGGCGCGCTGGGCGGCGGCTTCGGCCATGATTTTTTCGAGTTCGACGGGATCGCGGGGGAGGCGTTCGCTGAGGAATTTGCAGCCCGTTTCGGTGACGAGGATGTCGTCTTCGATGCGCACGCCGAGATTTTCTTCGGGAATGTAAATGCCGGGCTCGACGGTGACGACCATGCCGGGCTCGAGTGGTTTGCAATAGAAGCCGGGATCGTGGACATCAAGGCCGATGTCGTGGCCAAGGCCGTGAATGAAATACCGGCCGAGCGATTTGCCGTGAAGGTCCTTGCCGTGCGTGTTGATGTAGTCGTAGGCGATTTTGTAGACGCTTTTAGGGCCTCTCTCGCAGTAGTTCATGCCGGGTTTGATGGCGGCGAGAGCGGCATTTTGCGCGCCGAGGACAATGTCATAGATTTCGCGCTGGCGCGGAGTGAACTTTCCGTTGGCGGGAAGCGTGCGTGTGATGTCGGCGGAGTAGCCGGAGTATTGCGCGCCGACGTCGAGGACGACGATGTCGCCGTCTTCGATTTTCCGGGAGAGTTTGTCGTAGTGCAGCGTAGCGGAATTCGGTCCGGCGCCGACGATGGGAGCGTAGCCTTCGGCTTCCGAGCCGCCCATGGCGTGAATTTCGACCATTTTGGCGGCGATCTGATACTCGTAAAGGCCGGGGCGCATCATGCGCATGGCGGCGAAGTGCGCGTCGAGCGAGAGCTCGATGGCCTGCGTGAGAAAAGCAATTTCGCCGGGTGATTTGATTTCGCGCAGGGCCTCAATGTTGGAGCGGATATCTTTTAGTTTGATTTGAGGAACACCCAGCTGGATCCAGTCCACAACCTGTTTTTCGTGCGGATAGCCGCCGTTTTCTTTTTCGTAAGGGAGGATGGTGTAGATCGTCGGGTAGATTTTTGCGAGCTTTTCGAGAGTGGCGCGCATTTCGGGGAAGGGCAGCTCGGACGAGAAACCAGTGCGCGCCTGGATGCCGGGATCGGACGGCGACATGCGAAAACCGTTCCATTTTTCCTTTTCGGGATTTTTCGGGGGCAGAAAAAGCATTTCCTGGGGGCCGTCCCAGGATGCTGAGTGTGCACTGTTTTTCTGCGAGGGAAGAATGATCAAGCCGGCGCCTTCTTCGTTGTGGCCGGTGAGGTAGTAGAAGTTGTTTTCCTGCTCGAAGACGTAGGCTTGCGAAAATTCTTCGCGGCCGGTGAGGCCCCAGAGAAGGATCGGGGCGTCGACTTCGGCGGCGAGTTTGGCGCGGCGAGCGGCGTAGACGCTATTTGGTTCGCGCTCGCGGCGCTCCTGGGCATGGACGAGGGGCGCGGAACAGAAGGAGACGAAGCCGGCGAGGAGGAAGCCGGAGAAGAGGGCACGATGTATCGTGCCCCTACGGAAGCGGCGACCTTGCGCCAAAACGTTGAGCCTAGCGGTCATGCGTTCTCCTCGATGCGGGCGAGCAGAGGATTGTACTGGAAGTGAAGGGCGTGGCAAAGGAAGCGAGATAGGAGTGGGCAAAGTCCACACCCCGGGTATACAGGGAATTGTGAAGTAAGCGCGTGAAAGGAATGGAGTTGCGGGCGTTACTGTGCGTTGGATGTTTACTCGATGTGGAAAAAGTGGGAAGAGTTTGGGTGGGGAGGCTTGACGTTGCAGGGCACACCCCATGTGTGACGGAAAGTGTGCGTAAACGGATGAGGGGAAAGGGGTTGCGACGACACGGGCGTGTGCAGTTTGGTAACGGGTGCGTAGTGACGAGTTGTAAAACTTTGCGGCTGGAAGGAGGCGCCCCCCTCCCGGTTTTTTTGTAAGTGTTGCATCTGCGGGAGTTGAAGTGGGGTGGAATCAACATTTGTAGAAGTGTTGATTCTGAACGGGTTACGAAACGGCTGTTTTTATAAAATGGTAAACGGGGTGATCGGGAAAATTTTGGGGGAATTTGAGGGACCGCGTGGCGGAGGCGCATCGCTTTCTGGGGCGCGGACAGAGGCCGGCCCCCGAAAATACATAATTAATATAACATATTGTTACTATTTGTCAAGGATAAACTGCAAGTCGTTTGTTTGGTGCGAGTTGACGGAGCTGAGAGGGCAGGGCCAGTGGGCGATCGAAGAAAATACCCCAGGTTGCTCCCTCGCATGAACTAAACCCGCAAGGATGGGCCACCCCTTGGGAGAAAGATAAGGTCAAAATCCCCCGTCGCTGAAGGAGGTTCCGCCCGCCGGGTGGAGCGACAGTGAGAACCGAATCTGGAGCTTGAAGCTTGAAGCTCACAGCCCACAGATCACACTTTGCAGTTGGAAACGTTACGGAAACTCCGCACGTGAGCCCCCATCGATACCTCTCATATGAGGCGATTAGTAGGCCATTGGGCAGGCGCCGTTAAACAGCTGTTCCCCCAGCGTGTCCGGGGCGATGACTTGCCATCCGCTGCTGTAGTCCGAACTGTTAGCAACATTCCCGGTCGCGTCGTACAAGATGTGGGAGGTCTGATTGATTCTTTTGGCCTCGCAATTAATCTCGTATGCAACTTTTTCGGATGTCTTCTTTTTGACTGTTTTGATCCATAGTTGGACGGGCGCTTTAGATGGAAAGTACGCGCTCTTGCGACAGTGTTCAAACTTTGGGCGTTCTCGCTTGAGGTATCAGTTGCTGGGAGCAGGCGAAGCAGGCGTTAGTCCTTTGGCCAGCGGAGGTGGACTTCACCGAGGCGGGTGATGGAGGCTACGAAGGGTGGTTTGAGTTTCTGGGAGAGGCGGCGCATTTTGGGGATGGCGAGTTCGAGTGCGGCGGCCATGTCCTGGCCGGACATGTTGCCGGAAGTGAAGACAAATTCGCGGACAGCGTGTTCTTCGAGGGCATGTTTTTCGAGGAAGTTGTAGCGGATGCGTTTGTCCGCGGTTAGCAGGACCCAGCCATTCGAACCTACGAGAGGCAGCCAAGTCTCATCGAGAGTTCCTCGATCGAAGTGAGCGAGATGGCGCTCGAAGCGGACGCCGGACTTGGTCAGTGTGCCCTGGATTGCGCGAGAATTGCAGAGATTTTCGTCGAGGTAGAGGACGAAGTCGTCAGGCGGCGACGGGGAGGGGGAGCGCTCCTTCCCAACGGATGGCTTCTTCGATTTGCTGCGTCGTGCAGCCATATTCTTCGGCCAGACTGCTGACAGAATCGCGCGCGTTAAAGCGCGACGCGATTATAGCAGTCGAAATACCTGTTCCTGTAATTACCGGCTTACCGAATCCGACCATGGGGTTTATTTCGATGGTCTTTGGCTCGGAAGAGCTTGGTGCGACGACAAATGGGAAGAAACGGAAGAGGCCCTTTGGATCAACTTCAACTCTTTCCAAATGCATGAGGTAGAAATCCAGGCTCAATTGATCCTGCTGGCGCGAAACATTCACGATCTGCCCCATCCGCTCAATGAATAGATCCTTACGGTCTGTTAAAAACACTTCGCTGATGAGGGGATGAGGTTGAGGGAATTGCTCGCTCACCTTCACAAGTGCGCTGCGAACCCTTGGGAGTTTCAGGTTGTAAATCTTGCGCATTCCGGCGAGAGCGTGGCATTCGAGTAGATTCAGGAAGGAGAGACGGGCTGGGGCAGATTTCACAGGATGAATGATGGGAGGCTGCTTGCCAAATCCTGTGAGCCAGTAACGAAGCGTGGTGTAAGGGACCTTGAGAAAGAATGCGGCTTCGGAAATCCCGTAGGCCGGTTCTTCGTAGAGTTTGTTATAGCGAGCGCTCATCGCGTGGACACCTTGTGGAGACCGGCTTTGCCCTGACGGTCACCCTCTATACTACCATTTCGATATTTTTTCGAGCCGGTTGTTCTCACTCTAGATTCCCAACGGGGCGTTGTCACGAACTTTCGAAGAATCAAGAGAGATTTCTCTCTCCGCAGGCCGACACGTTTGCAGGAGCAAACGTGAAAAGAAAAACCGCCGGCCTGCTCCGTTCGAAATGACGGTGAGGTGCGTGGCGCGTGGCGCAGGGCTAGGAGATTTTGATGGCTTGGAAGGTTTGGGGGCCGGCGTGGAGGATTAGGCCGGTTACGGCGCCATTTGCGTCCTTTTGGAAGGTGAAGGTGATGTCGCTGGAGAGGATGAAGAATTGAGTGGGAGAGTCGGGGAGAAGTTCGATGGGATCGGGGCCGAGAGGGGCGGCTTGGACGTAGAGGCTAGGCGATTTCAGGGTGATCGTTAGTTTGCCGACGCTGGGGATTTCGTAGGAGCCGACGTAGGCGGGGAATTGGGCGGGATCCATTTTGAGGAGCGCGTGTTCGGCGGGATGGAAATCGGGCCAGGCGTATTCCTTGGCGACAGCGCGGTAGATTTCTTCGGTGAGTTCGCCGCCGGAATCGGAGTTGGTCATGACGGCGAGACCTTGGCCATCATCGCGATACGCAAAAAGATTGCAGCGGAAGCCTTCATTGGCGCCGCCGTGACTGAAGCTGGGTTTGCCGCCGGTGGATTCGAGACCGAAGCCGAGGCCCCACGTGCCTATTTGGGGAGTGAGCATCTGGCGAGCCATGGACTGCGAAAGAATTTTGGAAGATTTTCCGACGTATTCGTTTTGAACTTCGATGGCCACGCGAGCGAGGTCGGAGGGAGTGGTCCAAAGGCCCGCGGGCGCCATTTCGGGATAAGTGTGCCAGCCGCCTTTGACGGGGTCTCCGTTGGGGCGATAGGGCGTGGCGGCTTCCGGCCAGAGATTTTTCGGGAGAGGCTGATCGTAGGTGCTGTGGAGCATGCCTGCGGGACGCAAGACAAGCTCTCTCATAAGCTGCGGGAAAGGTTTTCCGGTTACGTCGACAAGGAGCGTTTGGAGGACGACGAAGCCGCCTCCGGAATAGCGCCAGAGAGTGCCGGGGACAACGTCGACGCGGATGGGATCGGTGTTAGCGGGCTTTTCGCCGTTGAGGATTTGGACGACGGTGGGAAGGGGCTCGTCAGCGGCGTAGCCGGGGAAGCCGTGAACGGTGAGGCCGGCGCTATGGCTGAGAATGCGCCGGACGGTGACTTTTTCTTTTTCGGTGAAGGCGTTTTCGGGGACTTTCCAAGTTTTGAGTTTGACGTTGACGTCCTCGTCGAGATTGAGCTTGCCTTCCTGGACAAGGCGAAGAGCGGCGAGCGCGGTGACAGGTTTGCTGATAGAGGCGGCCTGGAAAAGCGTCTCGGGAGTGACGGGTTTTTTCGAGGCGACATCGGCGAAGCCGTAGGCGCGAGTCCAGAGGATTTGGCCGTGGTCAAAGAAAGCGACGCTGACGCCGGGAACTTTGTAGTGCTCCATGCGGGCGGCGATGGTCATCGGCGCGGGAGACTGACCTTTGATGACCACGGCGGGGAGAAGGCCGTTTTCAATGCGGGCGATGCGCGCGATGAGAGCGGGATCCTGGGCGCTGGATGATTGCGGCGCGCTTGGCGAAACGTAAGCTCGAAGCGAGCGGCCGCGCAAGGAGATGGATACGAGCGCGGCGGAAGCCATGAAGAAGGTCAGAAGCTTTTTGAAGTTTGCGTTCATGGGCGAAAATCGTATCACTTTTTTGCGGGAGAGAATCGTCGATTGGCTAGGTGCGGAAGAAATCGATGAGGAGTTCGGAGACGCGGGCAGGTTCTTCGTGCTGGAGCCAGTGAGAGGCGTTGGCGAAGGTGTAGAGTTCGGCGGAGTCGCAGTAGCGGAGGCTGTCGTGAGCCATATCGGAAAGGAGGAAGGCGTCGCGCTCGCCCCAGAGGATGCGGGTGGGGACGTGGACGGTTGGGTCGGGGAAGCTGGCGCGATGGCGCAATGCGGCGCGATACCAGTTGATCATCGCAGTGAGAGCGCCGGGCTGCGACCAGGCGGCGCGGTATTGCGCGAGATCTGCTGGAGAGAAAGTGCCGGGGCGGCTGGAGCGGACCAGGGAGCGGATGCCGAGACGGAAATCGAAGGCGCGGAAAGCGGCTTCGGGAAGCCACGGAAGCTGGAAGAAGAACATGTACCAACTGCGGCGAAGCTGGCGGCGGTTTGTTTTCAGGTAGCGGAGCATGACGCTGGGGTGAGGAACGTTGAGGATGGCGAGCTTGGCGACGCGATGCGGGTGGAGGAGGGCGACGCTCCAAGCGACGGCGGCGCCCCAATCGTGGCCGGCGAGGAAGATGCGTTGCTGGCCGAGTTGATCAGTGATAGCGAGGACGTCGGAGGTGAGAGGGGAGAGCGTGTAGGACGCGGCGCCGCGGGGCTTGCTGCTTTTGTTGTAACCGCGCTGGTCGGGAACGATGACGCGGAAGCCGGCGGCGGCGAGCGGCTCAATCTGTTGGTGCCAGGAATACCAGAATTCGGGGAAGCCGTGGAGAAGGATGACGACGGGACCGTCGAGCGGGCCGGCGGCGACGGCGTGGAGTTCGATCTCGCGGTTCCGAAAAGTCATGTGTTGGAGAGCGGTGGACACTGGTAGCGAGTTTACGACGGAAAGAGCGGCGCGAGAAAAGACCAGCTAAGTGATAGAGGTGGTCTCGAGGCCGTAGGTGGTGACGTAGGTGGCGGTGGCCGCGATTTCCGAGACGCGAGCTTCGGTATCGCCATGAGCGACAGCGGTATGGG
Organism: uncultured Acidobacteriota bacterium; assembly: GCA_963753745.1. Lineage (GTDB taxonomy): Bacteria > Acidobacteriota > Terriglobia > Acidiferrales > UBA7541 > Acidiferrum. Next base: position 75,293 of record CAVWDX010000026.1, on the reverse strand, counting down.
GCTCGGCGGCGGAATCGGGAGGGAGAGCGCCGATGGCGAGGTTGCGTCCGGCGTCCTTGGCCTTGTAGAGAGCGCGGTCGGCAAGGGCGAGAACTTCCTCGTAAGTAACATCGACGGGCGAAGCCATGTTCCACGGAAAAGCAGCCCAGCCAATGGAGACGGTGCGATGCAGAGAGAGGCTGGCGCCCTTGATTTTGAAGGGCTCGCCGGAAACGGCGGAGAGAACGCGAGCGGCCAGTGTGGCGGCTTCTTTGCGTTCGCAAAAACGGGAGACGACGAGGAATTCTTCTCCGCCCCAGCGGACGAGGACGTCGGAATAGCGGATAGCGGAACTGATGCGGGAGGTGAGATCAATGAGCATCTGGTCGCCGGCATCGTGACCGAAGCGGTCGTTGATTTCTTTGAAGTGGTCCGCGTCGATGAGGTAGAAGATGATGTCGCGATTGCGGCGGCTGCGGGTGGGATCGGGAGCGGTGTAAGCGCGAATGGCCTGGCTGATGTCGCTCTGGATGGTGGCTTGGAAAAAGCGGCGGTTGCGGGCGGCGGTGAGCGGATCGGTGAGAGACATTTCCTGAAGTTCTTTATTGGCTTGTGCGAGGGCTTCGCTGCGTTCGGCGACGGCTTGTTCGAGGCGGAGGCGCTCGCTTTGGAGCTTGCGGGTGCGGTAGTTCACCAGAAAGTAGAGAGCGAAGAGGCCGAGAAGAACGGCGAAGCCGCGCGAGTACCAACGCTGCCACCAAGCAGGAATCACGGTGAAAGAAAATTCGGCGGGAAAACTGAGGGTGCCGCGGGCGGAGCGGCAAGAAACGGAAAAGGTGTAGTCGCCGGGCGGAAGAGCGGGATAGCGAGCATCGCGGCCGGTAGTCTCATTCGGCTCGCTTTCGAGGCCGGCGAGACGATAGGAACAGCGGACATTTTCGGGGTCGCGGTAGGTTAGCGCAGCAAAGGCCACACTGAAAGTATTGTCGCTGCGCGCCGCGTTGGGATGGCGATCGCGGAGGCGGTCGCGAGCGCCGAGTTGCGCGGAAGTAATGACGACGCGGGGAGGGAGTTCAACACCGTCGGCCGAGGAGGAGGGATTGTAACGGGCAAGGCCGCCGCTAGTGCCAAAGAGCAAGCTGCCGTCTTGTTCGGCGAAGAAGCTGCGTTCGCTGAGGTCGTTCCAGATAAGGCCATCGGCGCGGGTGAAGCGAAGAGTCTTGCCATTGCGGGAAAATTCGGTGAGGCCAAAAGCACCACCAGCCCAGATGTTGCCCTCGTGATCGGCTCCTAGCATATAAACGTCGAGAGAAGGCAGCCCCTCTGCGAGGCCATAATGAGTGAGGTGCGGTTTTCCATCCGTGAGGCGGAGGCAACTGAGACCAAGAGCGTCGGAATAGCGGAACCAAACTTCATCGCGGCTGACGGCAGCGGCTTCCACGACATCGTCCTGCAACAAACCGTTAGCGGTCGTGAAATGTAACCAGAGTTTGCCATCGAAGCGGGAAAGGCCACTCCTGCCAACGGCCCAGAGCACGCCGTCACTGCCGGATGCGAAGCGGACAATGCCTTGGTGAATTTCCGGGGGCAGGGGCACATCCACGAATTGAAAAGGGCGTTGCGAAAAGCGAGCTGCTTTAAGGTAGAACGTGTTGGCGATCCAAAGGCGGCCGTCCGGGCCGACGTGCATGCCAGTTGGCTCGGGCTGGGGAGTCGTGATTTTTTCAGGCTGCAAAGTAGAGGGATCGAAACGAGTGAGTCCGCCTGGATGGCAAAGAACCCAGACCGCGCCATCGGGAGCGAGGAGCAATTTGCGGGCGAAGGTGCCGTTGAGGCCGTCTTTCGATTTCCAAATGCGCCAGCGATAAGCCTGGGGATCCCACATAGCGACACCACTATTGGTGCCGACCCAGAGGCGCTTCCGGGCATCGCGTACTTCGGACCACACGACGTTGTCGGGGAGGCCTTCGGCCTGAGTCCAGCCGGACCAGGTTTTTCGGCCGATCCAGCGCTGAATGCCAGCGCCGCCAAGGCCGATCCAGTAAGCACCCTCGCGATCTTCGGTGATGGCGAAGGTGGCGTTGACGGCCATGCCGCGGCTTTGATCGATAACTTCCCACTGGCCGGAAGTGTGACGATAGAGACCTTCAACAGTGGGGATCATCAAATTTCCGCCACGGTCCAGAGCAGGCGAGCCATAGTCATTGGCGGGGGGAAGCTTTGGAAGCTCAGGGGCAAAACGAGTGGCGCCTGGATTGAGGCGATAGAGATGGGCGGCCGTACGAACCCAAAGAATTTTCTCGAAGTCCTGGAGAATGCTAATGATCTCCTCGGTAGGAAGACCGCTTTGGGCGGGGAACATGTGGACGCGGTCTTGCGAATCGAGCCAGCCGACGCGGTGATCAGAGGCAAACCAAACGCGGCCTTCGGGAGTGATGCTTACGGTTTCTACTTCCAAGCTGGGGAGGCCGTCGGAGAGAGACCAGAGGCGCAAGTCATTGGGGCGATCCGGGTCGACGCGGAGCAGACCGGCTTCGGTGGCGAGATAGACTTTGCCCCAAGAATCGAGGGCGAGAACGGAAGTACGGCGGAAAGAGTTGTAGATTTTGGCGAGATTCAGTTTATGAATGGCGCCGCCTTCCATATAGGCGATCCCGCGGGACGTGACAATCCAGATTCGTCCGGTGGGAGCGAGAACGAGCTGGCCGACATTCGTGCTGGGCAGGCCCTGTTCGAGGCCGAAACGCATAACGCGAGTGCCGTCGAAGCGCAGCAGGCCGTCAGGCGTGCCGATCCAGATGAAGCCCTCTTGGTCCTGGAGGATGCAGGAGGGTGTCAAAGAGCTGAGGCCGAAGTTATCGCCGACACGTTGAAAGACGTAGTGCGGCCGGGGAGGAAGAGAAAGCACGGGCGTCTCGATGGGCATTGCCTGAACGGCAAGGGAACCGAGAAGCAAAATGAAGAGGCTAACCAGGAATAGGGCGGCGCAAGTCTTGCTCCGCATGAACACTCCGAATAATGTAGTCCGAATAGTTTAACGTGGCGCGAGAAGGGATAGGGGGAGTGGACCCAAAACGATAATGGCGGATTGGGGGAGATGAGAAATAAGCGGCCCGAAACCGCACACGCTCAGGAATCGCCCCTGAGACCGTTGCGAGCTTCCAGCAACCGGCGAAAACCTTCATAGCGACCTTCCGCCATCCGACAATCGGACTTCTAGCTCGGAATCAATTCTGGTTTGCCCGTGATCCGGGCGCAATCCGCAAATCACGTTCAACAAGCGGACTCACCGGGAGTCGGAACTGTCCGTCGCACCGCCAATGAAGGTTCCAAGACTCCGGAGAACGATTCCAAATCGAACCCCTTCTAGGCCAGACTTCCCCTAGGATCTAACGGCAGGAATAGGCAGTGCGAACGATAAATTGGCGAAAAAGCTGCACCAATTTGGTTCGCTGGTTCAAAAACAACAATTTGGAAGTCGCTCATGAAACGAATCATTCTGCGACCGCAAGCAGGAGACTTGCGCGATTGCGCTTCAGTCCGAATGCAGGGCAGCAGAAGAGTTACTCGTGCCGCAGGGCCGTCATGGGGTCCACATGGGTGGCGCGGCGAGCCGGGATATAGCACGCCAGCAACGCGATGCTCATCAGCAGGAATCCCACGGCAATATAGGTCGCGGGATCTGTTGCCTTCACATGGAAAAGCCAGAAGTGCTCCGTCATGAACCGATTGAGTCCGAGCGCTAACGCAATGCCAATGGCTAGTCCGGTCCCAGCAAGTGTGAGTCCCCGCTTGGCGACCAACACGAGCACGTCACGGCGCTGAGCCCCGAGAGCAAAACGGATGCCCAGTTCGCGCGTGCGCTGATTGACAAAGTACGAAAGGACACCGTAAACGCCGATAGCTGCCAGGACCACGGCTATGCCGGCAAAGACCGAGAGTACGAGGACGTAGATTTTAGAACTGCTCATGAATTCCCCCAACACATCATCCATCGTGCTGACGTCAGTCACGGGCAGATCCGGGTCCATCTCTTTCACCATTTGCTTCACCGACGCTGTGATATCTGCCTCATGAGCACGTACGTCTGAGGTGGTCCGAATCACCAGGCTCCCATAAAGGTGGAGAATTTCGCTGCCTCCCCGAAACACTTCCGGCTGCTGAAGAAAAGATTCGTAGAGAAGCGGGTGAAGTCCACCCATGCCCATCTGCTTGACCTCGCCCACAACGCCTATGATCTGGCGTGGTCTCTCTTCGTCCACTAGCTGAGGCTCGACACGTAGGAGAATCTGTTGCCCGATGGGATCTTCATTCGGGAAATAGCGGCTTGCCAGTGTCTCGCTAACGACCACTGCCCACGGCGCGCTCCCCGTGTCACTCTCTTCCAGATAGCGCCCTTTCTTGAGCGGAATCTTCATGGCGCGAAAGTAGCTGGGACTCACTTCGTTAAAAGTTCCCACGGGCCTGTCCCCTGGTGACGGAGCCGGATGCCCGAGGATTGAGAAACTCCTCATTCCCCCTCCCATCGGGGGAATGAAGCTGATCATGCCTACCGACTCGACTCCCGGCAACGCTGCAATTCTTTCCAGCAACTGCTGGTGAAAGGCCGTCACCTTCGGGGAGATTTTGTTCATGTCTTTGCTGGGAATTTTCTCCACGTATTTCACTTCATTCCGCGGGAGATTCACCGCCATCGTCAGCACGTTTGCCGCGTCGAAGCCCGGAGAGGGGAGCAACACACGAAGCAGGCTGTTGATCATCAACCCGGCCCCCACCAAGAGCACCATCGCCAGAGCGATCTCCGAAATCACCAACAAATAACGCGTGCGGCCTCGTTTCCCGGACGAAGTCCTGCTCTCTCCTTCCCGCAGAGCGTCATTCAAGTCGGGGCGCGAAGCCCGAATGGCTGGGGCTAGTCCGAACAGCACCGTCGTCAAGATCGAGAGTCCAGCCGCGAAAAGCAGCACACGTCCGTTGATACGAACGCTCTCTGCGTCTGGAAGACCCTTTTCCATCACGCGTAACAGGCGAATTCCCCAAAACGAAAGTAAGACGCCGAGCGAGCCGCCAATCCATGTCAGTAACCCGCTCTCAGCCAGCAATTGCTGCATGAGCCGACGGCGGCTCGCGCCGAGCGACGCCCGCAGGGAGTATTCCTTTCGCCTGCCCTCAGTCTGCGAAAGCATGAGATTCGCTACATTCACGCAACCGATCAGCAGGACAAATCCCACAGCCCCCAGAAGCGGATAAAGCTTATCCTTTGACCCTTGGTGGAGAGTGTCGTACAACGAAATGACATTTTCTCCCACCCCCTTATTGGACTCTGGATAAGCTTGCTCGATGCCGCGGGCAATGACGTCCATCTCAAGTTGTGCCTGCGCATTGGTCACTCCCGGCTTTAGGCGCGCCACGGGCATAATCCAATGGTCCGAGCGCTTCGCATACTGTGAACTCTCCGGATTAACCGGCTTCCAAACTTCCGTGGCCTTTCCGTAAGTGCTATGGGAGTACCACGGCGCAAACCCCGTGAACCCCGCCGGCATCACTCCAACGACAGTCGAAACCTTACCTTCGATCCGGAACGTCTTGCCGAGCACACCGGAGTCGCTGTTGAACCTGTTTCTCCAGAAGGCGTTGCTGATGACAACGGTCTGGAACTGGTCCTGGCTTTCGTCCGCGCGAAAGACTCGCCCTAAGGCGGGCTGCACTCCGATCAAGTCGAAGAAGTTCGGAGTCGCTGATTGGATTTGGATCAGCCCGGGTTCGCCAAGGCCTGCCAGAGTGACCCTATCGGGAATACCGATGCCCGCAATGTCAGCAAAAACGTGATTTTGCTTTTTCCAGTCGGCCACCTCCGCCATCGGCGGAAGATCCTTTGAACCAGGGTCCGTTGTTTGCGTGGACCAGATTGTCGCGAGACTCTCGGGATGCTCATAAGGCAAAGCGTGTAGCATCACGGTGTCCAGCGCACTGAATACCGCAGTGTTCGCTCCGATGCCCAGCGCCAGCGAGAAAACCACGACGGCGGCGAAGCCCGGGCTTTTTGTCAGGATCCGGGCCGCGTAGCAAACGTCCTGCCAAAGCGTCTCAGTCCAGGTAAAAATCCACGTTTCGCGACAATCCTCCTTCACGAGCGTAACGTTACCAAATCGCCGTCGTGCCGCTACCCGCGCGTCGTCTGCGCCAAGGCCCAAGGCGCGGTTCTTTTCTTCGCGCATCTCTAGATGGAACTGCAGTTCCTCCTCGAGGTCGCGCTCCAGTCTCTTCCGCTTCACGAGCGTCTTAACCCTCAGCCACGCCTCCGTCAACCATTTGTGGGGCATAGGTTCTCCTTAGGCAGGCTCCAGAATCCGGGCAATCGCGGAAGACATGCGCTGCCAGTGCGCCGTTTCTTCCGCTAACTGTTTCCGGCCCGCCGCCGTCAGCCTGTAATATTTCGCCCGTCGGTTGTTGTCTGACGTGCCCCACTCTGCCGCGAGCAGTCCACGAACTTCCAGGCGATGTAGCGCCGGATACAGAGCACCTTCTTCGACGCCCAGGACCTGGTCGCTCCGTTCATGGATGTGCTCAGCGATGTCGTAACCGTGCATCTCTCCGTGGCTCAGAGTTTTCAGGATCAGCATGTCGAGTGTGTCGCGCAACAGATCGCCCGCCTCGCTCTTTTTCTGGGTCATAGCATGGGGCTCCCACCCATAATGTTGTTAGGGGAGTGTATTACCGTCTTTTCCCCGTTTCAAGCTTGTTTTGGGGCAGCTGGTACTTTAATTCGAAGGTCGTCGCAACTTCGGTACATCCTGATAAGCGTTAGTGTTCTTTCGGAGGCGCGTCAGCGGCAACGTCCAAACGCGCGTGCATTGACTGGCCTAGCCAGCTTCCGAGTGGTCGGCAACCCTTCCCTTACCGGATTATGGAAGGGCTCCCCGTAATCCGACCAGAACCGATGGCAAGCGCGGAGATAACTTGCTACAAGCCGACCTCGCTTTACTAATCCGAACCCTTACAGCTGTCTGTTGCTGTCACGGTAGAGGCCGCAGGTTCGAGCCCCGGCTCCCCGCCATTCATTCCAAACCGCTTAGGAATGATCGGGTCATATAGCTTCAACCCACAACTCAACCCACAAGAGCTATTGCACTGTTGCGTTCATCCCCACGGCGACCGGAGCGCACAGCGCTCTGAATTGCACGCGCAAAAAACGCATCGGACGGTGCATCCCCGCACGCGGACTGAAATCGTTGCCTGGGCCCGGCTTGAAATATGCCTTGACACGTATATGCTCTGTGGAGTATACTAAGAGAATGGAATCTGTATTCGAAATCATAGCGGAGCCGAACCGCCGCGCGATACTGGGCCTGCTGGTCTCGTCAGAACAGTCGGTGGGAGAGATCGAGCGTCAACTTCGCATGACGCAGCCGGCCGTGTCAAAGCACCTGCGCGTGCTGCGTGAGGCCGGTTTCGTGGAATCCACGGTGGACGCACAGCGCCGTCTGTACCGGCTGAAGCCTGAACCATTTCAGGAGATGGATTCCTGGCTGGAGAAGTTCCGACGGTTCTGGTCCGCTCACGTGGATGCTCTCGAACGCCATCTCGACCGCATGGAGCGTTCATCACAACCGAGGGCAACACCAACGAAAAGGAAGACAAGGAGAAGACGGCGCGGCGCAAACCGCGAACGTGACAAAGGAGAAGCGAAATGAAAATCAAAGTGACCAGCGTATACGTGGACGACCAGGACAAGGCCCTGCGCTTTTATACGGAGGTGCTGGGCTTTGCCAAGAAGACCGATTTCAGTCAGGGCCCCTATCGCTGGCTGACGGTGGCCTCGCCCGAGGAGCCGGACGGCACCGAGCTGCAACTTGCGTTGAACAGCAACCCCGCAACCAAAACGTATCAGCAGGCGCTGTTTCAACAGGGTCAGCCCGCAGCCATGTTCTTCACCGACGATATCAAGGGCGACTACGAGAGGATCAAGGCCCGCGGCGCCGAGTTCACGATGCCGCCCACCGACGTGACCGGCTCGACCATTGCGATGCTGAAGGACACCTGCGGCAACCTCATTCAGCTCACGCAGCTGAAGCGCTGGTAGCGGCTCAGATTGCCCGCCACTCAGCCAACGGAGGCAAAATAAAAGTATGAATAACCCCAAGAAGGCGGTGTCACAAGAACATCGCAAAGAACTACTCAGGGTCTTGCAAGCCCGTTTTGAGAAAAACATGAACCGCCACGAGAGTCTCGAATGGGTCAACGTGCAGGCAAAGCTGGAAGCTGCAGCCGAAAAACTGTGGTCACTCCATGAAATGGAAAGAACCGGCGGTGAACCGGACGTTGTGGGTCATGATAAAAAGACGGGCGAATACATTTTTTATGACTGTTCAGCGGAAAGTCCCAAGGACCGCAGAAATCTTTGCTATGACCGTGCAGCGCTGGATGCAAGGAAAGAGCACAAGCCAAAAAGCGACGCGATTAGTGTGGCAACTGCCATGGGCATTGAGCTCTTGACGGAGGAACAATATCGAGAGCTGCAGAGCCTGGGAACGTTCGATGCGAAAACGTCGAGCTGGGTGAAAACGCCTTCGGATATCAGAAAACTCGGCGGTGCCCTCTTTTGTGATCGCCGCTTCGACACCGTTTTTGTATACCACAACGGTGCGGAATCCTACTATGCCGCCCGGGGGTTCCGCGGCCTGCTCAGAGTCTGAATGTTGCATGCTGGCACACGATTCACGCTAAGGAGAAGAAGGTGACCAATCTCGAGCAGTACACACCGGGCCCGGCCAGCGGGGCGCAGATACGAAAGGACGGAGAGAAGTGGACGCTCATTCTCGTCCGGGAGCTGCGCCACTCGCCGGAAAAAGTCTGGCAGGCGCTGACCGACCCAGCGCATCTGCGCGAGTGGGCTCCTTTCGACGCCGATGGGAGCCTGGGTACGGTGGGAGCCACGGTGAAGCTCACCACCGTGGGTGCGCCCGCGCTGCATGTTACCGAAACAATCGTGACGCGAGCCGACGCACCAAGGGCGCTTGAGTACAAGTGGGGTGGCTTCGATATGCGGTGGGAACTCGAAGACATGGGCGGCGGCACGCGATTGACGCTGTGGACCAACATCGGTCACCGCTTCATCGCCATGGGTGCTGCCGGGTGGCACATTTGCTTCGATGTGCTGGATCGCCTTCTCAGCGGAACTCCCATCGGCCGCATGGTTGGCCCCGATGCGATGAAGTACGGCGGCTGGCAGCGGCTGAACGCGGAGTACGCCAAGCAGTTCGGTATTGAAAGCCCCAACTGGCCGCCTCAGGCGGCTCAAAAGTAATAAATAAAGGAGGACAAATTCATCGTGAAAGAAGCGACCAAACGTTCGATTTTCCGCTGGATTCACATCGTCTTCAGCATTCCGATCATCGGCTATATTTATAGTCCGTTTGACAAAATTCCAAACTACGCTCCCGCTACGCGGTTTGTGTTCGTACCTGTAATTGTCCTTGCGGGGTTGTGGATGTGGAAAGGCCATTTCGTTCGACGACTTATTTCGAAGAGATTGGCCAATAAAACGACTCGCCTGAAAACGGGGCAAGAGTTGGAGGCAAAAAGATCCAATGAATCCATCGGAACGTGTTGACCAGCTGATAGCAAAACTCACAGACTGGCGTGGCAAAACGTTCGCCGGCATCCGCAAGAGCATCCTTGAGGCCGACCGGAAGATCATCGAGGAATGGAAGTGGATGGGAAGCCCAGTGTGGTCTCGCGACGGAATGATCGCGGTCGGCAACGCCCACAAGGATAAAGTGAAGCTTACCTTTTCCCACGGGGCGCACCTCCCGGATCCTGACAAGCTCTTCAACGCGGGACTCGGAGGCAACGCGTGGCGCGCGATCGATTTGTTCGAGGGCGATAAGATTAATGAGCGTGCTCTAAAAAATCTCGTCCGCGCCGCCGTTGATTACAATCAGATCAAATTGAAGAGGAAAGCGCCTGCGGGTACTCGAACGAAAGTACACAAAACTAAAAAGTGATGAAACTACAGATTTTCTCACTCCTTCTCCTTGTGGGACTGCCTGACAATGGTGCTTGACGCTGCTGGATTGTCTTCACAGTCAAGGACAAGTGTTCGGACCGCCGAAGACCGCACCCGAGAAGCATGGCAACCATGGGAAGTGGCATGGACGACCTTAGCACAATACTCTACGGCTTCAATGAGGCACGGGAGGCTGCGGTTCTGGAGGCAGGTGGTCTTCAAAGTAGCCGAGAATATTGGTGTACACGTCGAGGGAGGTGCCCTGGCCTTCAAAGATGCCGTGGGTACGGCCAGGGTAGACGCGCATGTCAAACGGTTTGCCCAGCGAGATCAATTTATTGACCAGCAATTCGAAGCCCTGAAAGTGGACGTTGTCGTCTCCAGAGCCATGTATCACGAGCAAATCGCCGCGCAGGCCGGCGGCGAAATTGATGGCGGAGCTACGTTCGTAGGCCTTCGGGTCGTCCTGAGGCAAGCCCATATAGCGCTCTTGATAGATGCTGTCGTAGAGACGCTGATCGGGTACCGACGCGACGGATACGCCGACACTGTAAATTTCTGGATAGCGGAACATGAGATTGAGCGTCTCCGTTCCGCCGCCACTCCATCCCCACACTCCGACGCGCTTCGGGTCGATATAAGAATGAGTTTTTTCGAGGGATTGAAGCGCTGCGGCTTGTTCGCGAGACGAAAGAGGGCCGACGTTTTTGTAGACTACCTTGCGCCATTCGCGGCCGCGTGGGGCAGGCGTACCCTGATTGTCGAAGCTGGCCACGAGGTAGCCGGCGCTGGTCAACGCGCGGATGAACATGGAGGGCCAGCGGTCTTCCGTTGTCTGTCCGGCCGGCTCGGAATAGACATACACAATAAGTGGATATTCCTTGGTGGAATCGAAGTTGGGAGGTTTCAGGAGCCAAGCGTCGACTTGGAGGCCACCACCGGCGTCGACCTTCAGGAATTCGGCGGGGAGGCTGCTTAGGGGCTGGACGTGCGCGAGAAGAGCGATATTGTCGGCGGTACTCCGGAGGTAGTGATGATCGGGGAGATGGACGACATCGGACATAGGCGGAGCGTTGAAAGACGAGTAATTATGGAAGGCATATTCGCAATTGGGAGAGATAGTGTATGAGTGAGTGCCGGGTACATTCGGCGTCACGCGCTCCGGCGTGCCGGTGCCATCGAGCCTCACGCGGTAGAGGTAGCGCTGCGTCGGATTATCCGGCGACGCGATGAAATAAATCCATTTCTCATCCGGGGTAACGCGGTCGAGGCTTACGACGTCGAAATCGCCGTGCGTGACCAACTCGGCTTTGCCGGTGTCGCGCGCGACGCGATACAAATGGCGCCAGCCGTCGCGCTCGCGAAGGACCAGGAATTCTCGCCCATGGTTGATCCACGAAACGTCATTGTTGACGTCCACCCACGCGCGATCCTCGTCCACGAAAACCGTTCGCGTCGCGCCTGTGCCCGCATCGGCGAGCAGAAATTCATTCCTGTTCTGCAAACGGTTCATGTGTTGCAGCAGCAAGTGGCCAGAATCCGACCATTCCATCCGGGGAATGTAGAAATCATGAGGATCTCCAGCGGCTAGAATCCAGACGACCTGGTCGCTTGCAGCGCTCACTACGCCCACGCGGACCGCGGAGTTCTGCGTTCCCACCTCCGGATACGGATAGCGAATCGTCTGGGGATACACACCCACAGTGGGGTAGGGAATTCCGGTGACGATTTCGCCTCGCGGCGCGCCGAGGTCGTAGTTCAACGTGAAATCTTTTACCCCGGTGGTATTGAACTGCCAGAAAGCGATGGAGCGGCTGTCGGGGCTCCATGCAAAGCCGTCGCGAATGTCAAACTCTTCCTCGTTCACCCAGTCAGAGGTGCCGTTGATGATGGCGCCCGAGCCGTCATGCGTCAGTTGTGTGATTTTCCCGGTGGCGGGATCCTCCATGTAAATGTTGTTGGCGCGGACGTAGGCGATTTTGGTGCTGTCCGGCGAAAACTTGGCAAACATCAGAGTTGATGGCGGAGCGTTGCCGCCGAGCTTGCGCAAAGCGCCGGTTTTCAGATTGAGAAGCCAATAGTCGCCACGCGTGTTCTGTCGCCAGACGGTCTTCGAGTTTGTGAAGAGGAGTAGCTGATTGCCGTCGGGCGAGAAGGCGTAATTTTCGACGGGCAGGGGCGTTTTTTCACCGGCAGGAATTAGACGGCTGGCTGAAACCAGGATGTCTCGGACGCCAGTCGCCGTTTGGTAGCGCACGATGTCGGTGCCGTTCGGCGTCTCTGAGGGCTCCAAAGCCAGATAAGAGTTGCCGTTTCCGAACCATTCGCCACCCCGGAATGACTTCACGCGAAATTCCGGGTTGAACATGGTGCGCGCCAGGAGTTTCGCCGCGGATTGCGTTTGATCCGCGTCGAGAGCAAGAGGTGTGGCAAGGGCGGACGACAGACTAAAGCCCACCAGCACTGCCACTGACATTCTGCATTTGTATCCCGCCGATCGCACGGATGCACCAGATCGCTGATTACCGTTAAACATATCTGCCCCCGGATGCCGTTGCGAAGAAAAACAGTATCAGATTCCGCCCCGGTGAGCCGAATGAAGTGAATCCACTGCAGAATTTTACAAGCCGGGGGCGCCGGAGGCGGTGTGGCGCGTTTCCGGGGCGGTGGTCCCGCTGAGTTCGCGATGTTCGTTGAGGGAGCCATCGGGAATTATGACGATCACCCACGGCACTCCGGAGGTAATAATATGGCCATGTCTGACCAGTTCGATGTCGAGGCCTGGACGCGGTTCAATGGTCTGGGTGCCCGGCTCTGGAAAATCGAGATTGTAAGTTTTTACTTCCAGCGTATGCACGCCGGCACCTTCTGCGTGGATATTCAGCGTGACTTCATTTGCGTGCGTCGTTTCCGCGGTGGCCTTGAAATCAAAGACTCGGCTGGGGCGCAATTCGAGATGATAAACACCGCCGGAGAGCGCGGTGAGCGTGGTATGGGCCGTGCCCTGGCGCACGCTATACCCTCCTTGCGGTATCTGGACTCGAAACTTACCACTCGCAGGATCTGCGGTTACCTGGGTCATACGTCCCGTCCTCAGGTCGCGGAACTCGATAGGCTGACGCGCTGAGGCATCGGCATCTCCCTCGACGACGGGCGCGCCATGCAGATCCTGCATGAGCCAGATCCACTCGCCGACTGGCTGCGTCCAAACCTCTTTGTACGTCCAGCAAATCTGCATCGGCCAGTACGGAGCGTCGTTGTATTCCTTGGTTTCGACCCCTACAGGAATCGCGCCTACCATCTGTCCGGAGCGCACGCTATAGAGGGGAGTCCAGTCATAGCCTTCGCCGTACATGATGCTGGCCGAAAATGGATTGCGTCCCAAGAGCCATTCCGCCTGCTGCTGCGCCAGATCCTCCGCTTCGAGATCCTCGCGCAATTGCCCCGCCGCCGAGAGAGCTTTTGTCTGGGATAGCAAGACGCTGGAATTGCCTCGAAAGTCAAACCACACGGGAAATCTACGAAGAAAATATTCGCCTCCCAAGGGAAAACCGCGACGAACTTGCTCGAGATAGGAGTCGCGATCGGCGGCGCGCAGCGGCGTCCAGTCTTTCGATTGAGGCAACAACCGGGCTTCGCTTTCTTTGTAGATTGCTGCCGGTAACATATTGTAAGGCTGATCGATCTTGGCAGCGGCTTGCTGATAATACTTGGAGTGCAGCACGATGGCCGAGTACCACTTCATCCAATTCGGGTGATTTGGAAAGGTCTCACATAAATGCGCCAACGCAACGACGGGCTGTTCCTCTTGGCCGATATGAAAGCGATGGAAGAGATTTTCCCGCTTGGGACTGGTGTAAAAGTAACCAGTCAACGGGACGCTCCACGTCCGAATCTTTTGCTCCTGCGAGGCAAGTATGAGATCGCCTAGCTTGAACGCCTCATCCGCATAGCTTTGTTCGCCAGTGGCCCGATATAAATCCACCGAAGCAATTGCGCCGAACGAAATGCGCTCCAGTTCATCCTTCGCACCGTAGACCTCCGGAAGCGGAGTGGCTGCATCGAGTCCCTTGACGGCAAAATTCCAATCCTGCTCGGCGGTACGAAGGCTACGAACGGCCAAGTCGGGATTGCTCTCCTTCAGGACGCGAGCGGCAAGGGCCTCAACGGCTGAGACACGAAAGTTCCATTCCGGATCATTTACAGCTTGGCCGCTGCGATCGTCTGCATCGCCCATGATGCCGTTGGTCCAGTAGCTGATTAACTGACCGGTCGAGCGATACCCATCGCCGAAGTTCGTTTTTAGCACCCAGTGCAGCCCCCAAATCGCTTCTTCCAGCAATCGTTCGCGCAGCAGAGGATCTTCTCCTTGCTGCTGAAGACGTTCCGCCAGTGAAAACAGGCCGTATGCCATTCCTGGAGTGTTGCCCGTAGCGGAAAGATCGCCCGCATCGTGATAGCCGCCATTCACAATGATGCGTTTATCCCCGTGGACGGTGTAATCATCCGTGTGGCAGATTCCATGGATTCCTGGAATAACCGTCCCACAGCGTTCGCTGTACATAAAATTGATGGCTTTCCAGATACTCTCGCGCCACGCTTCTTGGCCGATCTGAAACGGGCGGGTGCTTGTGGCGCCGGCTCGAAGAACATATTCACCGGGAGTTTGCACCTCGGAAAAATCCAGGACCTCGTACTTCCCTAGCAGCGTTGTCTCCTGCTTCACAGGCTTGGTGAGAACCACCTTGCCGCTATTCCGTTCGACCACCGAAAACTCATGCGCATCCAGGTCGCTGGCAAGCGCCGTCTTCGTCGAACCTACCGTATACCCGGCGTGACTGAACGCTATTTTGCCGGGCGCAACTTCCCACCCCTCGACGTAATCCGGCTCAACTTGCTGTAGCTCTAATTTGTCGATGTAGAGGACGGTCTGATCGCCCGGGTCCGGAAACATTTTGGGCAGGCTGTACGCAAAATCGAGTTGCGTGACCTTATCCCGGTCGAGAGGCGCAATTTCCCATACGAGGTGATTCCATTCGTGATTCTTGAGGTTGAGGGACTCATCTCTTCCCTCGTTGTAATGATCCGGAAGCCGATGGGCGCCTGCATTGTGCAGAACTAATGAGGAGGAGATTGTCGGTGCGCCGATCACATCGGGATAGACCCAAATCGAAATGCGATTGTAGTGGCTCCAATCTTCAGAAGGGAATTTGCGGCTTGCGACCAGATCCTCCCATTCGCCGGCGCCCCCGACCAGCCCCAAGTTTTGTTTCGAGCTAATTCGCAGGGAATGAGCGCCATCCTTCACCGGCGAATTCGCAAGCGTGATGTCTCCATCACCCGCGAACGTCCACGTCGATAGGTTTTCCATGGAATCGAGCACGCGCGAGTCCAGCACTTTCTTATTCAACCAGCGAAACTCCGCACCATCTTCAGGTATCGGCTGCATCGGCATCTTCGGAACCTCTTGTTGGGTCCGAACGGAGTGAGCGCCGAAGCCGCAGAAAACCGCGACCGCGAACCATTTGTACAGAATCCGTCTCCACCTGCATCTCTGCGCGCTTTCCAACCTCGAGTTCATGCGAATCCTTCCTCGGCCTCAAAGTCCATTTTTCACGGTCGTCCTGTGTCATGAGAGATTCGCGAGCATTATAGACGGAAAAAGCGCGCACTCCCGGCCGCGCCCGTGATTCCTCATTCTTGATTCTAGGGAGTCTGCGAGAAGCTTGTTGGAATGGTTAGACTGGTTCGCCTCCGCGGGGAGCCTGAGGAAAAAACGCCGCGCAACAAGAAATGTCATTCGGCAAACTGCCCCTCCCGAGTGGTGCGTCTTGGAAATGCGGGAAATGCAAAGCAGGTTAATGGCAGCGTCGAACTGGAGTCTCCGAAGGAATTTTAGAAGCCGGGGGCGCCGGAGGCGGCGGGGCGCATTTCGGGGGCGTTGACGCCGAAGCGGAGATGGGCGAGGTAGGTTTGGCCGAGGGACATGAAACCAGTGTAAAGGTATCCCCAGACGAAGAGGAGAAGGAACGGAATTGTTGCGTAGTTCTCGTTGGTGAAGGCGTAGAAGACGGTGCAGGCGAAGTAAATGCCGAGGAGAACTTCGGCATACGGCATCCAGCCTGCTTTGTTGCGATATTTTTTCGCGACGAACGTGCCTTTCTTTCCCTCGATATTGAATTTGGGCGTGCGAGCGAACTCGCTCTTCTTGCCGACAATGGCTTCAAGGACGGCTTGCGCGTTGCGGACGGAAATGCCGATGCCAACGGCCATGACGAAGGGCATGTAAAAAAACGTGCGCCACCAGGTTTTCGGGCGGAGCTCCCTTTGCGCAACGAGGTAGAAACTGGAAATGGAGCACGTGGAAGCGAGAAAAAGAGGAAGGTCGATGATGAGCATCTGAAACCAGCCTTGATAGAAACGGACGATCATGGCGGGAAGAAGCATAACGGAAAATAGAACCATGAGCGGGTAGCTGATGTTGGCGGTGAGATGGAAGAAGGCCTCGGCTTTGACGCGCAAGGGCGCATCGGATTTCAGGACGCGCGGAAGAATTTTCTTCGCCGTTTGCATCAGGCCTTTGGCCCAGCGGGCTTGCTGGGCTTTAAAACCGTTCATATCGACGGGCAATTCGGAAGCGCACTCGATTTTCGGGAGATAGAGAAACTTCCAGCCTTTAAGCTGCGCGCGATAGGAAAGATCGGTGTCTTCGGTGAGCGTGTCGTGTTCCCAGCCGCCGGCTTCCTCGATGGCTTTGCGGCGCCAGACGCCTGCGGTGCCATTGAAGTTGAAAAAGGTGCCGCAACGGGAGCGCGCACCGTGTTCGACGACGAAGTGGCCGTCGAGGAGGATAGTTTCGACCTGAGTGAGGAGAGAATAGTCGCGGTTCAGATAAGTCCAGCGGGTCTGGACCATGCCGATCTTGGGGCCGTTGGCGGGATCGAGGAAATACGGAATCGTGCTGCGGAGGAAATCGGGCTGGGGGATGAAGTCCGCGTCGAAGATGGCGACAAATTCGCCCTGCGAGGTCTTGAGGCCGTTTTCGAGGGCGCCGGCTTTGTAGCCTTCGCGATTGGTGCGGTGAATATAGACGATGGGGAGGCCTTGCGCGGCGTGGCGTGCGACGCAGGCGCTGGCGACCTGGCAAGTTTCGTCGGTGGAATCGTCGAGGACTTGAATGTCGAGGAATTCGCGGGGGTAATCGAAGCGTGAGACAGCTTCGACTAGGCGCTCGATAACATAGCGCTCATTGAAGATGGGGAGCTGGACGGTGACGCGAGGCCAATTTTTTACTTCCGGAGGCGTGCCAGGCACGTTTTTCGAATATAGATAATAGTCGTAAACAAGCCAGTAGCGATGGAAGCCGTAGGCTGCGAGGACGAAAAGGACCAGGAAATAAGGGATGGTCATGGCCAGGTCGAAAGCATTGGCGTGATAAATCCCCGCAAAGGTGCGGTCGGTAAGCCTGTGCCAGTAATGGCTGAGGGAAGTTTGCGCCAGAAAAATCGAAGAGATGGGCAATGGAATCGTCACGAGCTGATCAGCTTTGCTTTCCGCGGATGGCGTTCTAGGTTGCGTCTGACGGCGTCAGAATTATAAAGCCTAAGAGCGTTCGGCGAAAGGAGCAGTGTTGGCGCGCTTGGGAGTGTCAGAAGTGCGATTGGTCGGACTGCTTCGCCAGCCATTTTGAGGATACGGCCGTAGTTATGGAATGAGGACGATTTTTCCGGCGGCACCGGACTCTAGGATCTCCTTGTGCGCGCGGGAGGCTTCATTCAGGGGCAGCTCTTTGCCAACGACGGGGCGAAGCGTGCTATTTTCGAGGCCTGCGATGATGCCGGCGTGAATGGCGGTTTCTTCGGTTTCGGTGACGGCCCATAGAGTGAATGCACGAATCGACGCGCGGCGCCCCATGAGCTCGCGAGGATTAATGGTGATTTCGCCGCGGTTGCCGATGACGATAATGCGGCCGTTTGTAGCGAGCAGCTTCATGTCGTTGGCGAGATTCACGTTGGCGAGCATTTCGAGAATGATGTCGACTCCGCGGCCGCCGGTGGCCTTCATGATTTCTTCGAGATAACCGGATTTGCTGTGATTGAAAACCTGATGAGCGCCCTCGCGCGCGGCGAGGTCGAGGCCTTTCTGGCTGCTTGCAGTGCCAAATACTTTAAGTCCCATGGCGCGAGAAAATTGGACGCCGGCGATGCCGACACCGCCGCTAGCACCGTGAATCAGCACGGTTTCCGAGGCGCTTGCTTGCGCGGAGTGAAAGAGGGCGTGATAGGCGGTTCCGTACGGGACCCAGACGCCCGCTCCTTGAGCGAAGCTGGCTTTTGCTGGTAGAGGGTGGACCTGGCTTTCGAGAGCGATAGCGTATTCGGCGTAAGCGCCGCTAACGGTTTTTGCCATGTAGACGCGGTCGCCGGGCTTGACCTTGGAGACGCCGGGGCCGACAGCTTCGATGACGCCGGCGCCATCGGAGCCAGGGGTGTACGGCAGCGGAGGTTTGACGGCGTACGTGCCGCTGCGCATGTAGGTGTCATAAGGATTCACGCCTGCGCCGTGAACGCGGACGAGAACTTGTCCGGCAGCGGGCTTGGGCGTGGGAACTTCTTCGTACTTCAGGACTTCGGGACCACCGAATTCGTGAACGACGATTGCTTTCATTTTATGGCCTCCGGTTCCAGGGAAACTTCCGTTGATGCGGCTTGTGGCTTTTGCCTAAGCTTTGAATTGCGAAATTCTAGCTGAAGTCGGGCACGGCGTGCTGTGCCCCTACGAATATAATTTGCCGTCGCGGCATTGCCACGTTTTGAGTCTTCTAGAAGTGATCGTCTGCATGGACATGGGACGATTCCCTTTCTTTTTCGAGGAGCCCCGTGGACTGTCCCCAGGCAGTAGTCTGCCAGTTGTCTTTGCCTTTTTTCTGGGGAATCCATGGCGGCAGCGTTTGATTCAGATACGCCGCGAGCGCGAAGATGTACGGCTCGTACATGCGGCGGAGCTCGTGGAGGCGGCGGTCGGCGTCGTCGCCGTCGAGCAGCTTTAAGCCGAGCTGAGCCAGGGTGTCGCGGATGCGTCGCAATTCTTCCGGAGGGAGCCGGTCGTGGGGCAATTGAGCAGGCGCAGTCCCAAAGACTTGGGAAAGATCGGCAACGGCATGGCGGGCAATTGCGAAAGTGAGCTCGGCCTGTTTTTCGCAGGCGCCCTCGATGCCAACCATGACGAGTGCGCAGGTATCAAGAATGGCAGTCAATGAAGCAATCCACGATTGGTTGTCGTGCTGCGAGCGGAAGTAGGCCAGGACCGGATAGGAGAGATGGCTTTCCATCAACTCGGCGGACCAGAGTTCCCAATCTTTGAGGAGTTCCCGCAAGGCGTTCTGCCCCTGAGAATAGCTATGGCGACGAAGCAGTTCTCCAGCAGTAGGAGGAGTGCCCGCGCGCGAATCGAGCAGGGAGATGTCCACTTCGCGTTTTGAAAATGAGCCGTAAATGAAGGGCAGATAGCCAATCACGGCAGCGAGGAAGCCGAAACCGAATCCAGCTTCGGTTACAACCAGTGCGCGAGACAGTCCGGAGTGGGGAACCACGTCTCCGAGGCCCAACGTAAAAAATGTCGTGCCGCTGAGATAAATGTCGGTCTCAAAACTTGGCTGGCCGCCGGTCATGACCACGGCCGAGCCGGCTCCATATTGCATCAGGCCGAACCCCAAGACGAGGCCGACGGCCCAGACACCAACAAGAACAAGGAGCGAAAGAGGACCATAGAAGCCCAGCAGGGCTTCCCGTCTTTTCCGGGAGGAAACGAGGCACATCACGAGCTTCCAGACGTGCCAGGTAGATTTATAGAAAAGGCGAGCGAGGCGAAACCTGCGCGTGACTCGCCGAGGCAGGATGATGGACTCAAAAGCATCCCACAAGACGATCAGAAAGATCGCGACACCCGAGATGAAGGCGCCTGGAGAAGGAATCATGTGCGGCATTGTACTCGTTTAGGGGGACTTACGATAAGCGCCGGCGCGATTAGGAATTCAGGCGCGCCGTGACGCTGATCTCGGCCTTGAACAGCTTGGAAACGGGGCAGCCCGTCTCGGCGGCCTTCACCGCGGCGTCAAATTTCGCCTTATCCGCGCCGGGGATGGTGGCGACGAGATCGAGGTGGCTCTTGGTGATGGAAAAGCCGTCGCCGACTTTGTCGAGCGTGACGGTGGCGGTGGTTTCCAGTTTTTGGGCGGTCATTCCGGCGCCACCCAGTTGAGCGGAAAGGGCCATGGTGAAACACCCTGCGTGGGCGGCGGCGAGGAGTTCTTCCGGATTGGTACCGACGCCGTTTTCAAAGCGCGTGCTAAAAGAATATTGCGTTTGCTTGAGAACGCCACTGTCGGTGGAGATGGAGCCTTTACCGTCCTTTAAGCCGCCTTGCCAGACTGCCGATGCTTTGCGTTGCATGTTGCCGCTCCTTTTGGCTTGTTTAGTTGATTTGAATCACCAGAATTCGATTCGCCAGCGATACAGAAGGGTATATTGGCGGAATGAGTCTGTCGAGTGGCGGCCGAGAATCTGGAGAGAGCAGCTCCGGCCGCGCCTACCATTTGTGGAAAACAAAAAACACGCCGACGACGACGAATCCGAAGCCCGCTGCGTAGTTCCACTTGATTTTCTCGCCGAGATAGAAGACCGAGAAAGCGGAGAAGACGGTGAGGGTGATGACCTCTTGAATCGTCTTCAGTTGCGCAGTTGTGAACTCGTACGAGCCGATGCGGTTCGCGGGTACTTGAAAGCAGTACTCAAAGAAGGCGATGCCCCAGCTAATGACAATCACTTTCCAAAGAGCAGTACTGCGGAACTTGAGGTGGCCATACCAGGCAAACGTCATGAAGATATTGGAAATGGTCAGCAGGAGGATGGTTCTCATATTTTCAGTTTCTCTCTTTGGCGTTGGAATTCTTTCTACGTAAGACGCCGCCACACGAGCCGTAGGTACAATACGGCGCTGTTACCTGGCGAATGTCGCGATGCTTCGACAGCGTGGGAAGCCCGGAATCGGCCGGATTCTTGCGCGGCAAAGAACCTAGCCTTTTCCAGTTTAAGGCCATTTCGTAACCCATAATGGCGGATTCTGCACACCTGAACGGCATGGCAGTTCAGCGGATGGGAAGGAGTCCGCTAGAGTTGGCAAAGACAGACATTTTGGCTTCTCTTTTCTCGTTGTCGGATCGAGCCTGTGTGGCCTGGGAGAAACTCGTGGCGCGAATATGGAAAACTGTTTTTGTGGTGCTCTTGACGCTGACCGTCATTGTGCCCGTTGCAACAAACGGACAAGATTCCACGGTGCTGGTAGTGACCGGCTCGAGCATGCCGGAGCCGCTGTACCTGGCGTGGAATGATGAATATCACAAGCAGGAGCCCAACGTTAAGGTGCGCTATTTGCCGGAAGGAAGCGGTGCAGGCGCCATCCGCGTATTAAGCGGTACGGGGGATTTCGCAGGAGGCGACGCACCGATTCCTGAGAAGGAACTGAAGACGGCCACATCGCGTGTGGTCGAACTTCCGACAGTGCTGATCGGAATCGTGGTGATCTACAACCTGCCAGGCACGACCGGCGAACTGCGTCTGTCGGGTCCGGTGCTGGCAAACATTTTCCTCGGAAAGATCACGGCTTGGAACGATCCAGCGCTGGTCAAATTGAATCCGGGGAGACGACTTCCTGCTATGCCGATCAAAGCCATGCACCGGACAGCGGGAAAAGGATCGAGCTATATCCTTACTGATTTCCTTTCGAAGGCCAGCCCGGAATTTCTTTCGCGCATTGGTCGCAGCGAATCGCCGAACTGGCTGGTGGGGGCCAACGCCGGCAGAACCCAGGATATGGTCGACAAAGTGGCGGCCACGGCAGGATCCATTGGCTACACGGAATTGAATATTGCGGAGAAGGCCTCCTTGCATATGGCGAGTATCCGAAACGAGGAAGGAGAGTTTGTCCGGCCATCCGCCCGTTCGATTGCGGCTGCGGCAAAAGCCATGACGGGTAAAACGATGGACGATTTCCGGATCTCGTTGACGAACGGTCCAGGAAAGGAGAGTTATCCCATCAGCAGCTTTACCTGGTTCTATGTTCCCGCGGTGGCGCAGGATTCACAGCGCGGGCGCGCAATCGAAGCGTACTTGAAATGGGTGTACAGCAGCGGTCAGAAAGTGGCTCAGGAGGAGGGCTATCCGCCGCTGCCCGAGGAGCTGCTCGCCAAGGTCGCAGCGAAAGCCGCGACAATTCGCTGAGTGCCGGCCAGAAATTCTAAACGTTCAAAGTCAGGGAAACCAGATCGGGGCGCGGCGTCGGCGGAAGCAGCGGCATCTTGGAGCGGTCGACGGGGCGATAGAGTGTGTCGCGTTCGACGGCCGTGCGGCCAGCGGCGCGGATGAGGCGCTCGAGTTCGGCGCGCGGGGTGAACTCGGAAGTTTTCGCGCCGGCATCGTGGTAAATTTTTTCTTCAACAACCGTGCCATCCAGGTCGTTAGCGCCGAAGCGCAGGGCGATTTGCGCGATGCTGGGCGACAGCATGATCCAGTACGCCTTGATGTGGTCGAAATTATCGAGAAGCAGGCGGGCGACCGCGATGTTGCGAAGGTCGGCATACCCGGTAGGTTTCGGAATGTGCGAGAGCGCGGTGTTATCCGGGTGAAACGCCAGCGGAATAAAGGCCACAAATCCATGGGTCTCATCCTGCAGCTCACGAAGCTTGATGAGATGGTCGGCGCGCTCCTCCTCGGTTTCGACGTGGCCATAAAGCATGGTGGCGTTCGAGCGGAGTCCTGCTTCGTGCGCCTTTTTTGCGGTGCTGAGCCACATCTGGCCGCTGGTTTTGTGGTCGCAAATAATTTTTCGGACGCGGGGATGAAAAATTTCCGCGCCGCCCCCGGGGCAGGAATCCACGCCGGCTTCTTTCATCTTTCGCAGCACTTCTTCGATGGAAAGCTTGGCGATGCGCGAGAAGTAATGGACTTCAACCATCGTGAAGGCTTTGATGTGCACCGCCGGGCAGCGCTGCTTGAGGCCGCGCACCAGTTCTAGGTAATGATCGAATGTGAGATCGGGATGCAGGCCGCCGACGATGTGAAACTCCGTGGCGCCTTCGCGAACGCCTTGCTCGGCTCTTTGATAAATCTCTTCGAGGGCGAACGTGTAAGCGCCGGGCGCATTAGGATCGCGGCCGAAGGCGCAGAGCCTGCAGTGAGCGACGCAGACGTTTGTTGGATTGATGTGGCGGTTTACGTTGAAATAGGTGATGTTGCCGTGGCGCTTTTCGCGAACGTGATTGGCGAGCCAGCCGACGGCAAGAAGATCCGGCGAACGATAAAGGGCGATGCCGTCGTCCAGGCTCAGGCGCTCTCCGGCAAGAACTTTGACCGCGATGGGCTGCAACCGCTGATCGGTGATTATAAGTTCGCTCATTTTGAACCCGGTGAAAATTTCAAACGCGCCAAACCGCTGCCGCAGCGCCCCAGAACAACAGGAACAATAGACTAATATAACCGTTCACGGCGAAAAACGCAGCGTCGAGCTTGCTGAGATCGCCGGGTTTGACAAGAGAATGCTCGTAAGCCAACAACGCTGCGACAACGACGACGCCCGCCCACGCGGGCCACGGAAGCGCGAAGCTCCAGGCCAGCCACACAAGAAGCGCGATGACCCCAATATGCATAGCGCGCGCTATGAACAACGCACCGGCGATGCCGAAGCGTTTTGGAACGGAATAGAGGCCGGCGCGGCGGTCGTAATCGACGTCTTGGCAGGCGTAGAGCACGTCAAAGCCGCCGACCCAGAATGTGACGGCGGCGCAAAGAATGAGTATGCGAAGGTCGAGGCTTCCGGTGACGGCGATCCACGCGGCGGCGGGGGAAATGCCGAGAGCGAGGCCGAGAAAGATGTGCGACCAATTCGTGAATCGTTTGGTGAACGAATAGAAAAAAAGAACGGCGATGGCGAGCGGAGCAAGTTTAAGAGCGAGCGGATTGAGCTGCCAGGCGGCGATGAAGAACGCAGCTACAGCGGCGAGCGTGAAAAACCACGCAAATTGCAACGAGAGTGCGCCCGTGGCAAGAGCGCGTTGCATTGTGCGCGGATTTTCCCGGTCGTAACGGATGTCGGCGATGCGGTTCATGGTCATGGCGGCGGAGCGCGCCGCAACCATCGCGACGATTATCCATATCACCTGGCGCAACGTCGGCCAACCTTTTGGCGGTTGATGGGTGGCACGCGCTGCAAGAAGCGCGCCCGTCAGCGCGAACGGAAGCGCAAAGACGGAGTGCTCGAACTTGATCATTTCAAGCACGGTTCGGATGCGCCCGGCCATGTGGGAATTAGGCCTCCGCCTTTTTCACGCTCGTCTGTCCAGTCCAGCGATACATATTGTCCTGGGGAAGACTAATTTGTGCGAGGACCCGACAAATATATTGGGTGACCAGGTCGTCGATGGTTTGCGGATGATGATAGAACGCGGGGATCGCAGGCATTATCACGGCGCCAGCATGCTGAGCGCGCAGCATGTTCTCCAGATGGATGCGGTTGAAGGGCGTGTCCCGCACGCAAAGAACAAGCTTGCGGCTTTCTTTGAGCATGACGTCCGCAGCGCGGGAGACGAGGTCGTCGCTGACGCCGCTGGCGATGGCGGCGAGCGTGCCCATCGAGCAGGGAACGACGAGCATCGAATCCACCGCATAGCTGCCGGAAGCGATGGCCGCGCCAATATCCCTGTTGGGGATAACTTCGATTTTTGTCGCGGGGCGGGTTAGAAGCCGGGCGGGGAGTTGCTTTAAATCACCGGAAGGGATTCCCAGCTCTTCGGAAAAGAGGCGCTGGCCCGCTTCTGTGACGACGAGGTGGATGCGCGCCACACGCGCGTCCTGCTCGAGTAATGACAAGACTTTCTGCGCGAGGACTGCGCCGCTTGCCCCAGTCACACCTACAGTGACGACATGTTTTTGCGTGTCTGGCATGTTTTGCGTGCGGATGGAATTAGTCTCGCAGCCGAATTGAAACAAGTCAAGATGAGGACGCATGCCCGTTGGATGATAGAATTTGCGGCGGTCAAACAATATGAATCAACAGGAACTACTGAAAATTTTGGAATTGGTGAAGCTCGGCGCTTTTTCCCCGGAGAAAGCGGCCGAGCGGTTGAAACATTTGCCGTTCGAGGATTTGGGATTCGCTAAGGTGGATCACCATCGCGCACTCCGGCAAGGATTTGCCGAGGTCATTTTTGGGAAAGGTAAAACGCCGCGGCAGGTCGCGGAGATTGTGCGCGCCATGCTCGGGAAAAAGGATTCACATCACAATATTCTCGTCACCCGGACGGACGCGAAGATTTTTGCCGCCGTCAAGCGCGCCAGCGGAAAAACTGGGCGGCTCGCCAAACTCCACGAGAATTCCGGAGTGATCACCATCGAGCGGAATCGAGAGATCACTGGAAAGGGAAACATTTTAGTGGTCTCAGCGGGCACAAGCGACATTCCTGTGGCCGAAGAGGCGCTGCTGACGGCACAGATGATGGGCAACCGCGCGGAACGCCTGTATGACGTAGGTGTGGCGGGGATCCACCGGCTGCTTGAGCATCGCGAAATGCTGACGCGAGCGCGGGTGATCGTGTGCGTTGCGGGAATGGAAGGCGCACTGCCGAGCGTGGTGGGCGGATTGGTTGCGGTGCCGGTGATTGCCGTGCCGACAAGTACGGGTTATGGAGCGAGTTTTGGAGGAGTGGCCGCGCTGCTAGGGATGCTTAATTCGTGCGCCTCGAATGTGACAGTTGTGAACATTGATAATGGATTCGGCGCGGGATGCGTGGCGTCGTGCATCAACCGTTTGTAGTCGCGATCTGGTTCTCAAGCGATCAGCAAGACCTTCATCACACCAAGTTTTGAGCGAATCGAATCGCCGTGGGCGCTTGGTTCGTCCGCAACATGCTGGTAAAGACCAGGAGCAGGGCGAATTTCAAGCGAAGGAGTCAACTTGACGTGGGTCTCTATCATGTTAGAGTAACCCTTGCAATGCAGCCGGCGCGCGCGGTCTGCGCGTTTGCCAGTAGGTCGAGGAGAATTCTTATCATGAGGCGCACGAAAGCTGCTCGCAAGGAGCCGTCCGCCCGAGTCACGCCGGGCTTTCGAGGCAGCGAGATGATCGGGATACAAGGACGCCCATCGCGGATGGTCACAGCCGGCAGAGAGATCCCTGGGTTGCGCGAACGAAAGAAGGCGCGCCTGCGCCAGCAGATTATCGAGACTTCAATTCGATTGTTTCGCAAGCGTGGCTACGAGAGCACGCGGATCGACGACATCGTGCAGATACTCGAAATCAGCCAGCCCACTTTCTTCCGCTACTTTCCAAGCAAGGATGCTGTGCTACGGGAGGTTGGCAGACGTGGCTTCGGTTGCATCAAGGAGCATTTGCAAACCGAACTATCCAGCGAGGCGACAACGGCGGAGCGTCTGAGGCGGATGTACGAAGCTTTAGCGCGTGAGGTGGAATCCGACCGGCCGCTTTGGAGAGCCGTTGTGCTCTCCGGGGCGATGGATCCTGTACGCTCGCCAGAGATTCGTCGGCCGGAGGAAATCGCGGTGAGCTTGCTGCGGGAGATCCTTGCGGAAGGTCAGAACCTCGGGGAACTCACGAAGGATTTTCCCGTTGCACACCTCGCGGAGGTCATGGAAGGACTTTACACGACGGTCGTTCGGCGGTGGGCAGTGGGCCTTGCCGGACCTGAGAGTTTGATCGAACGGGTACGCAGCGTCGTCGAGTTCTTTCTGAGGGGCGCACAACCGTAAGTAACGCGGCGGGAGAGAGAGGCACCTCTTTCGACCTTCCACTTTGCCCTCTCTTCCAGATGGAAATTCTAGAACCCTGGGATTTTCGCGCCGAGCCGCCGTGACGCTGAGGTAAAAGAATGAAGGCTGCCGTCTTGCACGAATTCAAGACGCCCCTCGCGCTCGAAGAGGTTCCCCGGCCAGTCCCAGCAGAAAACGATCTCCTGATCCAAGTGGAGGCTTGTGGGGTGTGCCACTCGGATGTGCATGTTGCCGATGGAGATTGGCCTCAATTCACAGGGATCATCAAGAAACCCTTAATCCTCGGACACGAGATCGCGGGGCGCGTCATTGAGAAAGGAAGCACCATACGTGAATTCCAGATCGGGGACCGCGTGGGCGTTCCCTGGATCCATTGGACTTGCGGTGAGTGTGAATTCTGCAGGGAAGGACACGAAAATCTCTGCGTGAAACAGAAGATTACCGGGGTGACGGTGGACGGTGGTTTCGCCGAGTTTGTGAGAGCACCGGCGAGCCACGCAGTGAAAATTCCCGCCGAGCTCTCGGCAGTTGACGCGGCGCCTCTGTTTTGTGCCGGAGTAACCGTGTACCGAGCCCTCAAGCAAGCTCGAATACGTTCGGGCCAGCGGCTGGCGATCTTTGGGATAGGGGGATTGGGGCACCTCGCCGTTCAGATCGGGAGAGAGTTGGAAGCGGAAGTTACAGCCGTGGATATCGCCGAGGAGAAGCTTCGTCTTGCGGAATCGCTGGGCGCTGAGAAAAGCGTCAATGCGACGTCGGCAAACTCCGTCAAGGAGTTGCGGAAAAACGGCGGTGTCCACGTGGCGCTCGTAACTTCAGCTGCAAAAGCGGCTTATGACTTGGCCTTTTCTTGCGTGCGCCCGACGGGAACGCTTCTCGTTGTCGGCTTGCCATCGGAGAACATCTGTTGCTCCCCTATAATGATGGCCGCAAGGGAAATTCATATCCAAGCTACGGCCGTGGGCACGCGCCAGGACCTCCGCGAGATCCTCGCGATGGGTGCTGCGGGGAAGATTCACTGCCAGAGTTCGGTACGGCCTCTCGCGCAGGTCAACACGATTCTGGAACAGTTGCGGTGCGGCCAGATTGCCGGCCGCGCCGTACTCTCTCCCGCCTGAGAAGAATTCCGTTTTGCCATACAGCCATACAATTGTTGAACATCTCCTCCGCAGGTAAGCCAAGTCTTGACGTTAGTTGCTCTAATATGATATCAACTCTCGCAATCAGCGGATATTGCGGGACCGGGGACATGATTGTGTTCTGCCACGCGAAGTACGAAGACTCTCCATTGATCCGGTGTCTCGCAAGCTTGCGCTCTACCAGGCCTCCATCCATTCAATCTGGCGTGGAAAACCACGCATCCAGGAGGAGAAATTATGAGGTTGATCCGCCCACTGGCATGCACAGTTGTCTGTCTTATGTTGGGAATCGCTTTTGCCCACGCGCAGGGAGTAGGCGCCTCAGGGAGTGTTAGAGGAACGGTCACAGACCCAAACGGTGGATTCATCCCCAATGCATCCATCGTGGCCGTGGATGTTGATAAGGGAATCCAATACTCCGCGGTCACCGAGAGCAGTGGCCAATATCAAATTGTGGGATTGCCGCCCGCCACCTACAACGTGACAGCGAAAATCGCTGGCTTTCAAACCGTAATTCAGAAAAACGTGCTCGTTACGGTGGGGGGGACAGCGGTTGTTGATTTCCATCTCCGGGTGGCGACGGCGGCGGAGACGGTGGAGGTAAGCGCACAGCCTCCGGTCGTGGAAACAGAGCGCGGGAGCGAAGCGAATACTCTCACGGAACGCTATATCACGGATTTACCGATAGATCGCCGCGACTACCTTTCCTTTACCTTACTGCTGCCTGGGGTATCCAATTCCACCCGGCTGACAGACGACCAAGACTTTCGAGTGAAGCAAACGCCGCAAAGCGGATTGTCTTTTTATGGCAGCAACGGCCGCGGAAACAGCGTGACGGTGGATGGTGGGGAGGCAAACGACGACGCGGGAGGCGTGCGGCTGACCGTGAGCCAGGATAGCGTGCAGGAGTTCCAGGTGAATCGCAGCAACTATGGTGCGGACCTGGGAGGAGCGACGGGCGCGAGTATCAACATCGTTTCGAAGTCAGGCACAAACGAAGTGCACGGAGGCATCTACGGGTATTTTCGTAATGACGCCATGGACGCGCGAGACCCGTTCGCTTACAGCCAGGCGTTGCAAACGGGCGGGACCTTTTCACTGGATGCCGTGGGCCAGCCAATTAAGAATTCGCTGAGCCGTTACCAATACGGGGGAACGCTGGGTGTTCCCGTTAAGAAAAACAAGACATTCCTGTTTGCGTCCTTTGAAGGCCTACTTCAAAACGCTCAAAACTCCGTTCCCCTGCTGACGAATAGTGCTATCTTTGCCGGACCCACGGCCATCACTCCGACAACGTTTGGGGCGAGCGATCCCAGGGCGGGACAACAATCCGTGGTCACCGCACTGTTCAACGCGCCCGGAAATCCCCTGGTGCCATGCCTCAACAACCCCAATGGCACAATTACTACCTTACCGGCGCAAACTTGTGCGGGAGCGCTAGAGGCCGGGTTGACGGTCAGCCCAGTGAGCGGCCTGACTCCAGGACAGAATGCCGTGAACAACTATCTCATCAACCAATTTGAGACCAACGGAGGATTGTTCCCCTACAACACGCGCGAGTACCTTGCATCCGGCCGCTTCGATCACCGTTTCAACGAAGCAAATCAGCTTTCACTGACTTACCGCTACGGGCACGATCTAGAGGAATCGCCAGACGTGCAATCGTTGACGGGCTTTTCCGCGGGGAGTTCGATTCATAATTATGACAACAACTTTCTCGCCTCGTGGTATCACGAATTCAGCTCAGCGACCCAGAATGAGGCTCGCGTTCAGTGGGATTACAACAGCTTTAATGTGATTCCGAATGAACCGGCCGAGGTGGGACTGCAAATCCCGGGGTTTGCCAGCAATCTAGGAACTAATATCTTCCTCCCCAACCTGACCATCCTGCGTCGCTACGAGTTCACAGACAACATGATCATGATCCGGGGCGACCATACTCTGAAATTCGGCGGCACCGAGATCCTCCGCGGAAACCACACCGAGTCGCATACTTTTTTCCCTGGGCGTTTCGTCTTTGGGTCACTCCCGGGAGAGATTCTTAGCCCGTGCTTCGCCCCTTCTTCCAGTTCTTCGAGCCCTAATCCCTGCGGGTTGCTGACGCCGGGAGCCGACATTAATTCTCTCCAGTCGGCTTCCCTGGGACTGCCGCAAATCTTTCAGCAAGGCTTTGGCAACCCCGACTATCCAGCGTACACCAGGCCACTGACGGGGCTATATTTGCAGGACTCGTGGCGCATCCGGTCCAATTTCACTCTGAATTACGGGCTGCGCTACCAAATCGATGGGCAATTCCAGCCGCTGAATACTGAATACCGTGATTTTGCGCCACGCGTGTCGTTTGCGTGGGATCCCTTCAATGATCATAAAACGGTCATCCGCGGCGGCTATGGCATATTTTACGGACCAATTGATTCTCAAATCCCTCAAGTGGATCTTAGCCTAGGAGTGCTGAACAAAAATCACAGCACGGTGGAAAATCAAAACAATAAGCAACAGATCCCCGACCAGGTGAACAACGTGGTCAATACATGTGGGATCGGATTTCCCGGCACACCGATATTTCCCGGAAGCGGATCGAGTCCCTGCACCCGATTCATTTCCATATACATAGATCCGCTGACTCCGACTGGCCTCCCGATTCAAAACGCAGCCGCTGTCTTCCAGACGCTTTTCGCCCAGGGTAAGATTCAATGCACAACGCCCGCGGCCGGCAGCGCCGCCTGCATCACGCCCCAAGATTTGGCCCAATTCAATATTTTTGTTGTGAACAGCGGCCAACTGTCACCACTGCAGGTCCTTTTCAGTAATCCGCCGGACTACAAGACGCCCTATTCGCAGCAGGCTTCCATCGGCATCGAACGTGAGATCTCGCCGGGGTTCTCAATTGCGCTTAGCGGAATCTATACCCACACTCTCCGGCTCCCCGTAGCGATTGACACCAACCTGCTGCCGGCGCCGATAAGCACGGTTACACTGGCGAATGGAAAGAGCGTTTCCTATCGAAACTGGAATACCAGTCCCGCGAGCGACCCGCTGGGTGGGACGGAACTGGGCGGGCTTCCATGCGCTGCCAATCCATTCTTGTGCTTCGTGAATCCGCTGATCGTGCAAAATAACCAGTACACCTCGGCAGCGTCGGCTCTGTACGAGGGCGGGATCCTGGAAATCAAGAAACGCTTCAGCGATCACTACACCGTGATGGGGAATTACACTTACAGCAAAGGGTTCGACACCACCACGGATTTCAATTCTGACTACGGCCCGCAAGATCCGACAAATTTGGGCTTGGACCGAGCGCTTTCCGCCTTTGACGAGCGACACAAGGTGGTAATTGCAGGTGTGTTTGACAGCCCCTGGCAGAACGCCATCCTGTCCGGCTTCCAACTCTCGCCGATCTTCACCTACCACAGCGGACATCCCTTCAACTTGCTCGCGGGCGGCGAAGTAAATGGGAATAATCACACGACTAACGAACGACCAATAGGAGCACCGCGGAACAGCGGCCTTGGTCCCGATTACATTGATTTCGACATGCGCCTGAGCTGGCATCATAAAGCAGGCGAAAAGGCGGTTCTGCAAATGACCGCGGAAGTGTTCAACATCGCCAACCATACGAACTACGCCAGCGTGAACAACGAGGTTGGACCCCTTTTCGGTTTTGAGCCGGGGTTTACGACCTTTAAGGTACATGGAAGCACAGCCCTTTCGCCGAGTCAGCCGCTTGGCTTCACCTCGGCGTTTCCAAAACGCGAAATCCAATTGGGTCTGCGTCTCACGTTCTAACTGCAGGTGAAGTTAGTTGCGGGCAACCCCGGCAGAAGATAAGCGGCCACTTCTGCTGGTCGACAGCAACCGATCACAGAACCTTGGCGGCGGTGGCAAAGGGGACGCAACATGCTTGCCGAAGTGAATCGCGCGCGCTCGAGGACCTCCCTGTGAATGTCAAGAAGCTCTTTGATCTGTCTGGACGAGTGGCGATTGTGACAGGGGGCTCTGTCGGGCTCGGACGGCAGATGGCGGAGGGCCTCGCGGAGATGGGCGCCAATCTCGTGCTTTGCGCGCGCAAAAAAGAGCGCTGCGAGCAAGCTGCAGAAGAGCTGAAGCAGTTAGGCGTGAAAACATTGGCGCTATGCTGCGACGTTAAGAACCCTGACCAGATTCGAGACGTTGTCGATGGAACCATTTCGCGGTTCGGGCGAATCGATATCCTCGTCAACAACGCGGGCACGTCTTGGGGCGCTCCGGTCGAGGAAATGCGATTGGACCACTGGAACAAGGTGATTGAGACGAATCTGACGGGGACATTTTTGTTCTCGCAAGCCGTCGGAAGGCATATGGTGCCGCAACGCCGCGGGAAGATTATCAACATAGCTTCGGTGGCGGGCATGCAAGGCGCACCGCCCGAATTTCAGGCCATCGGGTATCACGCCAGCAAGGGTGGCGTTATTGCCTTCACTAAGGATCTGGCCTGTAAGTGGGGCGTGCACAACATTCAGGTAAACGCCATTGCTCCCGGTTGGTTTCCTACGCACATGTCCGAGATCATCATCGAAAGGAACAGGGAAGCCTTTCTCAAGAGGATTCCCCTCGCTCGCTTCGGCAGCGATCATGACTTGAAAGGTGCCGCTGCGTTTCTTGCATCGGACGCCTCCGATTTTGTGACTGGACACCTTTTGGTGGTTGATGGAGGGCAGACAGCGTAACCGAACGTGCAGCGAATTCCTGTTATCTGGCGACCGTATTGCACTAAGTTCCTTTAAATTATTTCCGCATTTGGACGACGAATCGTTGTTGATCTATCGTACGTGAAGACACAGCATGCGAAAATGAGTGACTTCCGTGACAAACCGGGTTCCATTCGGCCGGGAGAGGAGCTTGACGCCCTTAAACTTGAACCTTTCCTGCGCAACCATTTTCCTCTCGAGCCTGAAACGTTCATCGTCAAGCAATTTCCGAGTGGCCATTCGAATCTTACGTATTTCATCCAGCTCGGTAACAGACAAATGGTTTTGCGTCGGCCTCCCTTCGGCAGCAAGGTCAAGTCCGCGCACGACATGGGACGCGAGTTTCGCGTTCTCTCCAAGCTTCATGGGGCATACCCGCCAGCGCCCAAGGTGCTCTGCTACTGCAACGATGATTCCGTGCTGGGCGCTCCCTTTTATATAATGGAACCCATCAAGGGGATCATTCTTCGCAGAGATCCGCCGCTGGGCCTCGCGTTTCCGCCGGCCACGGCGCGCCAAGTGTGCGAATCGTTTCTTGACAATCTGGCTCGGTTGCACAGCCTCGACTATGCGGCGATCGGCCTTGCTGATTTGGGCAAGCCGCAGGGCTACGTCGAGCGCCAGGTCCGCGGCTGGATCGAACGCTACCACGGTTCGAAGACCCATGAAATTCCAGAGGTCGAGGAGCTCGCTCCATGGATGCAAGAAAACATGCCACCAGCGGAGGAAGCAACGCTCATCCATAATGACTATAAATTCGACAACGTAGTACTCGACACGGCGACTCTCTCGCACATTATTGGAGTCCTGGACTGGGAGATGTGCACCGTCGGTGATCCGCTGAGTGATCTAGGAACGACCTTGGCATATTGGGTTGATGCAGGCGACCCGGAAGAGCTGCAAAGACTTCGCTGGGGCCCCACCACTTATCCGGGCAGCCTGACCCGCGACGAACTTGTCCAGCGCTATGCGCAATCGACGGGCCGCGATTTATCGAACATGGTTTTCTATCTGGTTTTTGCCCGGTTCAAACTTGCCGTCATCGTACAGCAGATTTACTATCGCTACCACACGGGGCTTACAAAGGACCCGCGATTCGCCGACATGCCGGAAATGGTTCAAATTCTCTTGCGAGGCGCATGGCAGGGCGCCCGATCTGGGTCGATCTAGCCAAGTAGCTCGCTTCTTCGTTGTCCGCAAACATCAAAGCTCAATATTTCCCACAAGGGCCGTTCATTTATAGTAGCGCACGATCCATTCTGCGACGCAGCACGGCTTGTGACTCCCTTCACATTCCACTAAGCAATTAAATACCGCTTCATGAGCTTCTGCGAGATCCTTGAAGCTCAACAAAGTGAAGCGCCCCCGAATTTTCGAGCCTTCGCGGACGGGGGCGGGAAAGCGGACGCGGTTTAACCCATAGTTGACCGCCAGCCGGACGCCGCGAACTCGAATCGCCTCCTGCATGAGGTGGCTAATCAGGGAAAGTGTCAAGAATCCATGGGCAATCGTTGCGCCGTAGGGCGATTCCTTTTTCGAGCGATCGGGATCGGTATGGATCCACTGCCGGTCTTCCGTAGCCTCGGCGAAAGAGTCGATCCGCTCTTGCGTAACTGCAATCCAATCGCTCTTGCCTATCTCTCTTCCGACCATCTCTTTCAATCCATCGGGTGTTTCGACCGTTAGCGACGACATCCGCGCCTCCCGTTGGAAAAATGAGATTGCATTCAAGTCTGCCCAGGATTCAGTGTGAGGTGGATTTGGCCTTGGACTTGTCCCATTTACCAAGCTCCCATTTGGCGATTGATTCCGTGTGTACTTCGTCCGGTCCGTCCGCCAACCGCAACGTGCGCACATTGGCCCAGGCGCTGGCAAGAAACGTGTCCTGCGAAACGCCCGCGCCGCCATGTGCCTGAATCGCACGGTCAAGGACACGCAGTGCAACGTTCGGTGCTACAACCTTAATCATGGCGATTTCCGTCCGGGCCGCTTTGTTTCCGATGGTGTCCATCATGGAGGCGGCCTTCAAAGTAAGCAACCGGGCTTGGTCGATTTCCATTCGCGACTTCGCGATGTCCGCGCGAATCGTTCCTTGTTCCGCCAGCGTCTTTCCGAAGGCCACGCGAGACTGCACGCGTTTGCACATCGTTTCGAGCGCTCGCTCCGCAACTCCAATGCATCGCATACAGTGATGAATCCGCCCCGGCCCTAATCGTCCTTGGGCAATCTCGAATCCGCGTCCTTCGCCGAGGAGTAAATTCCCGGCAGGCACGCGAACCCTTTCAAAAGAGATTTCGGCGTGACCGTGTGGTGCATGGTCGTAGCCGAACACCGTCAGCATTCGAATGATCTTCACCCCTGGCAAGTCCATGGGCACCAGAATCATGGATTGCTGTTTATGCGCCGGAGCGGCGGGATCCGTTTTTCCCATGAAAATGGCAATCTTGCAGCGCGGATCGCCTGCGCCCGAGGCCCACCACTTTCGTCCAGTAACGACATACTCGTTTCCTTCTCGAACAATGGTGGCACTGATGTTTGTCGCATCCGATGAAGCAACATTCGGTTCCGTCATCGCAAAGCAAGAACGGATTCCGCCAGCCAACAAGGGTTTCAACCAACGTTCTTTTTGTTCGGGCGTGCCGTAACGGGCCAGCGTTTCCATATTGCCGGTATCCGGTGCCGAACAGTTAAAAACCTCGGGCGCCATCGGGCTGCGTCCCATGATCTCGCACAGGGGTGAGTACTCGAGATTCGTCAGGCCCGCGCCACTATCATCGTCAGGCAAAAATAAATTCCACAGTCCCGCGGCGCGCGCCTTCGGTTTCAGCTCCTCAATGACCCGCGTTGGCTGCCACGGGTTGCATTCCGCCTCCTCGCAATAGCGCTGCTCATTTGGATAAATGTGTTCATCCATGAACGACGACAGCCGGCGCTGCATCTCTTTGGTCTTCTCGCTGAATTCGAAGTTCATTCGATCTGCCTCTGTGCATCAAGACTCGTAGAATCACGCCGCCCCTTGTTTCTCACCTCTTCTTTGTTCGCCATTGTGCCGCAGGCTGGGCTCTTCATGTTGCGTGCGATTATATAAAGTAGCTATGAGTTAGTCACTCTCGCGAATCGTAGTTCTTATTTGGCACCAAAATGAAGTGCGCGCTCCCGCTGACCAGCCCGAGGTTTTGTACCGGTTTCATTGAAAGAGCCTGCGAAGCGTCTCGCTTTATCTTCGGCACTCCACAAGAATAGTCTTCTATGGTCAATGTTTGTTTGCCCCATAATGACTGGAGATGGAGATTGGTCGAGGAAACTCCATCGCCGAGTCGATGCACACCAGGAGAACAAGGAAAATGAAGGCATCCGTCCTGCTCACATTATTGGTGGCGTTTGTGATTTGTCTAAGTTGCGATTACGAGGCAGCCGCTCAGAGCAAAGATAATCCTACAGCCGATCTGTTGTCCGAACTGATTCGGATAGATACCAGCAATCCCCCGGGGAATGAGGCGAAGCTGGATGAGGTCCTGGCTGCCAAATTTCGTCCGCTGGGCTTCGATGTAGAAATTATTCGAACGCCAGAGCCGGGGAAAGCGCACTTCATCGCCCGAATCAAAGGAGACGGGTCTAAAAGGCCGGTATTGCTGGCGGCGCACGCGGACGTCGTGGGGGTGGAACGGGAGAAATGGAGCGTTGATCCTTTCGCCGGCCAGATGAAGGATGGCTACGTTTATGGCCGTGGCGCAATCGATTTTAAGGGTGGCCTGGCAGTGTTTGCCGAGGCAGTCATGCGGCTGGTGAAGAATCGTGTTCCGTTGCACCGCGACGTCATTCTAGTTTCCGAGGCGGACGAGGAAAGCGGCCAGTACAACACAAGCTGGCTCGCCGAATCCCATTGGAACCTGATGGATTGCGAATTCGCATTGAACGAAGGTGGATGGATCATGAAGGGCCCGAAAGGCGGAGTGCAGTACGTTAGCATCTCTACGGCTGACAAGCTCTCCATCCCGCTGATTATTACGGCCAAGGGGACATCCACGCATTCTTCGATGCCAAGACCTGACAATGCCATCTTCACTTTGTCCAAGGCGATGGCAATGCTGGCCAATTATGAGACACCTCCGGACATTATTCCCAGCACGCGCGAATTCTTCGAAACGCTCGCAAAGACGAGCGAGCCACCGTTTTCCAAATACTTCGATGACCTGGTGAATAGTAAGAATCCGAGTGAGATCCAAACGGCAGACCGCGAAATCAGCAAGAACGTATTGCTGCACGCCATTATGAGAAACACGATTGCACCCGTATTTCTCAAGGCGGGATTTCGCGGCAATGTAATCCCCGGGTCGGCACAGGCTACCATTAATTTGAGGATCATCCCGGGAACGGACATACAAAAGTTCATCGCGGAAATCCAAGAGGTAATTGGCGATTCACGTGTGGAAGTGTCCCTGCCCTCCGCGGATACACCAGAAGGGGCTCGGTTGAAGAGACTTTTGAAACTGGATGCGAGCTTGCAGCCTTCGGCTAAGGATACTGATCTCTACGAGGCGCTATCGACAAGCGCCCGCGCGACTTGGCCGGGTGTACCCGTGACGACATATCTTTTCCAAGCGGGGACAGACGCGATGGCCTGGCGGAGCAGGGGAGTTCCTGTTTATGGAATCTACCCATATCCGATATCCGCGGAAGATTTGACGCGCATGCACGGCAACGATGAGCGCGTATCCATGGAATCCCTCGAACAAGGTACGGAGATGATCTATAAAACGCTCCTTCAGGTTGCGTCAAAATAGGAATCGGTTGGTGTTTCTGTAAAGAGTAGAGTATCGAAAAACACCATCAACATTGACGCCAAAACGTTTCGGTACTTTCCTGCTGATACTTGGTCCGGAGGACCGATTCTGCTACTATGCCCAACGTGATGACTTTCGCCTCTGCCCGAAACGACCGAGGCCTGCTTGTCTTTGGCGAATTTTTTTTCGATCTGGTGTTTTACGACCTCCCGAGAATTCCCCGCATCGGAGAGGAAGTCAAGACCACTCGCTTTGCGAGATTCCCGGGTGGCGGCTTGGCCACGACCGCCCTCGTGGCCGCGGGACTGGGTACGCCGACGAAAGTCATCACCAGGGTCGGGCGAGATGCACTTGCGAGCCCGGAGTGGCGGGCGCTGGTCCAAAGCGGAATTTCCGTGCAGGGCTGTGAGTTCGACCCTTATTTACCAACGGCGATGACAGTCTGTGCCGCCTTCTCAGGCGATCGCATGATGATTACGCATGACGCCATCAATCTGAATATGGAAAGACTCTTGGCGCGAACGGGAGTACAGAAAGAGTTACGAACCGTGAAGCATGTGCATTTGGCGTGCGCACTGTGGCCTCCTCAGAAGTGGATGCCGGGAATTCGAAGGCTGCGCGAGCTGGGTTTGACGATTTCCGCCGATATTGGGTGGAACCCCGAGGTACTTGCGTCACCCCGATTGCCTACTTTGCTGAAGCACTTTGAATTTGCATTCCCAAACGAACCGGAAGTGCGCGCCATGACAGGTGAAAAGACCGTCGAGGCCGCTGCTAGGAAATTGGCGCGCTGGGTTCGAGTGCCCATTGTCAAACTTGGTCAAGATGGTTCCTTGGCTGTCCGAAATGGAAATATCCTGCGCGTGAAATCCCTTCGCGCCCGAACCGTGGATGCTACCGGCGCGGGTGATGCATTTAACGGTGGTTTTCTCCACGGCCATCTCTCCGGGTGGCCGCTTGAAGATTGCCTAAGAGCCGGCAATGTATGCGGTGGATTAGCCACAACGCGCGCCGGAGGATCCTCTGCGATACCAACGCGTAAAAAACTCTTGGAGCTGATGAAAAAGCTCAGATAAAAAGTTGCTGAAATAGTGGAGGGCGAATTCCATCGCGCATCGGAATCGCTCAGAGCAATTCGTTCGGAGGACAAAAAACCATCATGAAGATCACTCTCATCGGAGCCGCCGGGGTCAGGACTCCCCTGCTGGTCCACGGCCTGGCGGGAGCCGGCGAAAACGTGCGCCTGGACGAACTGGCGTTTTGGGATACAGATCGGGAGCGCTTAAATACGATGGGGAGAGTCGCGGAAGCGATGGGGAAGCGAAGCGGACTTCGCGCGCGGCTTAAAGCATTTTCCAATCCCGAAAGTGCGCTTGAGGGCGCAGATTACGTGATCACGAGCATTCGCGTAGGTGGAATTGACGCGCGTGTAAAGGATGAAACGATTGCTCTCGCACATGGACTCGTCGGCCAGGAAACAGTGGGCGCGGGTGGATTCGCGTGCGCCATGAGAAACCTGGCGACTATGCTGGAATACGCGCAGTTAATCGAGCGCGTGGCTCCAAGGGCAACGGTCATCAATTTCACGAATCCCGTTGGAATTATTTCCCAAGGACTTTTGAACCATTCGGGCGTCAACACGCTTGGTGTCTGCGATACGCCCCTGGAAACTTTCGAAACGATTGCCGATGCGCTGGGAAGAAATCCCTTCGGTCTGCATTTCGACTATCTCGGTCTGAATCATCTTGGCTGGGTGCGGTCTATCCGCGATGAGTGGGGTGCCGAGCTCCTGCCAAAAGTGTTGGCTTCTCCGGAAATCATTCAGAAATGCTATCGACATCAAATGTTCCCCGTGGAGTTTATTCAAAAACTTGGCCTACTCCCCACGGAATACCTGTACTTCTATTACTTCCCTCAGGCAGCGTACAAGAATACGATGCAGAGCGGCCAATCGCGAGGCCAGGCCATCGCAGCCATGAATGATCGGCTGTTTCAAAAACTGACGCAGGCTGCCGAGACGAAATTGGTTGATATTTACGAAACGTATCTGCGCGAACGAAACGCTTCTTACTTCAGCATCGAAGCAACGGCGGGCCAACGCCGCAAGGAAAATCAGGAGCTCTATTCGGAGTTTTCCGGCTATGAGCGGATTGCCCTATTAGTGCTTCAGGCGCTCCACGCGGAAACATCCTCATTAATTCCGCTTACGGTTCGAAATGGCAGGGCGTTGGAAGATCTCGAACCGAATGACGCGGTCGAGCTTCCCTGCCAAGTCTCCTCGCGCGGCGTTCAAGTGCTACCAGTGGGTCGCGCGCCTGAAGCTGTTCGTTCCCTGCTTTTGCAAGTGAAAGAATATGAGCGCCTAACAGTGCGTGCGTCGATCGAACACTCTGGCGCACTGGCACTCGCAGCCCTGGAGAAGAATCCTCTGGTCGCCCGGCCCGAAGTCGCCCGCCAGGTGTTAGCGGAGTACCTGCAAGCCTTTGGAGAGCAGATGAAACTTCAAGCCGCATAACTCAGTTTATTGTGCAGGAACTCTCGCTCTGGAATAGGCAACTGTAGCGGGAGTCATCATGTGCTCTCAAGTTTTGACAGCAACTTTTTTAGATAGCGGAGGTTGGCGCGCATGCTTTCAACTGGCGGGACCAGCGTCTCGCCGTAGATCACGTCCTGTTCGACGACCATCCAACCCGAGTATTGAGTCTGCGCCAGGTATCGAAAGAATCCCTCAAACTCGATACAGCCTTCTCCAATCGGCGAGAAAATGTTGGCACCCACGGCCTGTTCGAAATTGAAATGCTTGCGCCGTGCTTCCCCGAGAACGTGAGCGTTGATGTCCTTGATATGCACGTAGCGCAAGATCGAGCGATATTTTTTTGCTTCCTCTGTAGGATCACCGCCACCGTAAACGCAGTGTCCCGTGTCCAGGCACAGGCCTACTTGAGTGGATCCGAGCGAGTCAAAGAGACGCTCGATCTCTATTGGAGTTTCCACGTAGGTAGCGACGTGTGGATGAAAAACGAGACGGAGACCGAATTCCGAGGCGACGCGCTCGACTTCCTCGACCAGGGCTCCGACAGCCTTCCATTGCGCGCCTGACAAGGATGCTCGCCCGTCCACCGGAACATGACCTGCGAGCATTTGGCGCTGCGGAGTCTGTGCATCGGAAAGCACGAGCAGCTTGGCGTCCAAGGCAGAAAGTAGAGCGCCGACTTTGCGCACCTGTTCGATCACTTTTCCCTTTTTCGAGGGGTCTGCCAGGGGCACAGGAACAAATGAGGATAGCATCGACATCCGACGGCGCTTCAAGCTTTCCGCGAGTACCATGGGATCAGTCGGAAAATAGCCGTAAGGACCTAACTCCGTGCCCGTATATCCCGAGGAGAGAATTTCGTCGAGCACGATCTCATAGGGTTGCTCCCAAGCGGGACCGCGCTCATCTTGCACGCCCCAACTGACGGGCGCCGATGCAAAGTGAAGTTTTTCGGAAAGCTGGCCCATGTCAGAATTTCCTCACAGGCGCCTCCAGAGTGACTCGTACTCCATCCCGTGCGCTCTGGTAGCAAGCTTCTATCAACTCAACGACCTGGTATCCGTCTTCCGCAGTTACCGGAACGGGTGACTTTCCATCCAGTGCGTTCACAAATAGGCGATCTTCTTCGATGTAGCCCCATTTTTCACGCATGCTGGCAAG
The DNA here is from genome assembly GCA_963753745.1 of uncultured Acidobacteriota bacterium. GTDB lineage: Bacteria > Acidobacteriota > Terriglobia > Acidiferrales > UBA7541 > Acidiferrum. The sequence goes on along the minus strand of CAVWDX010000026.1, from coordinate 34,123 downwards.
CGAGAAGTCGTACGTTGTCGTTCTAGTCTCAAGGCCATTCGTGAAGGAGATTCTTTCCATCTCAAACGTCTCATAGGTCGAGTGCATTCCATAGACTTCGAAACGCTCAAAGGGAAAGTGCCAGCTGGCGTGTGCATACGTCTTCATGGTCGCCTGCAGGCCAGACTGGAAATTCAGTAGGATGGAAAAATCGTCCAACTCGTCGTGCTCGTGGGCGCGTGCAGCCACCTGCACCCACTCGACCTTTCCAAAGAAAAAAGTCATTAGATCAAACATATGTACGGGAGTTTCATATAGAAAACCTCCCGTGAGGCTGGCGTTCCACACCCACGGCGGATTCACCAACTCTCCCCGGTTCATTTTTGCGTGGACGGAAAGCGGGCGAAGCTCGTTCCTTTCAATGGCCTCTTTGAGAATCTTGTACACGGGTGCAAACCTGCGGTTGTGACCCACCTGATAGATGAGTCCGGAACGAACCGCGCTATCCCGTAACCTTGTGGCCGACTTCAAATTCAATGCGAAAGGCTTCTCGCAGAAAACATGTTTGCCGGCTTCCAAGACCTGCATGGCCACATTTTCGTGAGTCGTATTTGGCGTGCAAACGAAGACGGCATCGCATTGCTTGAGCACTTCCTCGAGTGACTTCGCGGCGTGGCCGCCAAACCGGCCAGCCAATGCTTGCGCACGCGCCATGTCCAAATCATAAAAACACTGAATCTTGACCCGAGAATCTTCTGTCAGTACCGCGGCGTGTATCTCCGCAACACCTCCCGCTCCAACAAATCCAACTCTGTGTGACATTCCCGAACTCTCCTTCCCACGTTCCCAGCTGAGCGGCGATCCCATGCTCGAAAGGGCCACAAACTAGTCAAGCCATACTCGTCACATTCAAATGCCGCAACCTGACTGGCCCTCGCACTACGAAGCACGCTGTGGTTGGCCCGCGCGTACCAGGGGGACACGCGGATCGCGTTCCGGCACGTTTTTGCGGAGGTGCGCGTACCGCGGGTCATCCGTGGCAGCCATAGAGCGCGCGCTCCCGGCAAGCACGTTCAGGTAGTACACGTCATACCCGTGTGCGGCGACCACTGGGTGGTAACCGTCTCTAATCAGCACCAAATCCCCATCCACTAAAGTCAGTGTGTCGTCGCGGGTGCCGGCCGCGTCATAGAGGCGCTGAAACGCATAACCTTCGGGCTTGCTTATCCGGTAGTAGTAGGTTTCGTCGAGGTCCACTTCGACTGGCGGGTTATGAACGTCGTGTTTGTGAGGAGGATAACTCGACCAGTTGCCGCTCGGCGTGTAGACTTCGCAGATCAGGAGTTTTTCGGCGGGAAATTCCGGGCGAATCACGTCGACTATTTGCCTTGTGCAATTTCCCCCACCTCGAATTTCTTCACGACAGTCCGAGGGCGTAATGATTTTGGGCGCAAGTCGCGTGGAAGAAGGGGTCCGGCAGTCTGCAAATTCGCAGTTTGTAGTCGCGGAGATTTCAAACGCTGTACTGCTGGGCAGATAAACTGCATAAGGATAGCCGCTGAAAACGTCTTTCCGACCGCCAATTTCTTGGGGCCCGGAGCCCCAATCCACGGTCGCTCTCCCTCCCAAAATTACAAAAGCGGCTTCCTCATTTTCTGTGTTGCTCTGCCAATACTGTCCTTCAATCAGCCGGCGCGTTGAAAAGCTGATTGTCTTCCAATTCGCTTGTTCGCGCGTTACCGAAACCAGTACACCGGACTTCTCCTGGGCGATGTCAGCGGAATGTTTCAGTACCTCCTGCGCATAAGAGCTAAGTGCCATTTCTACCTCCCCGGGTTACACCAATCTTTGCTCCGAATCTTACCGCTCCCACCCTCCGAAGAATTTCTGTGGTCTATTTCAGTCAGAAGAAGTTCCGTTCGCGTTTGACGCCAGTTTCATACCTCCGGCGCGCGGCTCGGACGCTTTCCAACTCCGACACTTCCGCTATCGGAACGTCCCACCAAGATTCATAACCGGGCACGCGGACATTGCTGTCCACTTCTATGACCGTAACCGTCGTACGCGGAGTTGCACGCGCCGTCTTGAGCGCCTGCCTTAAATCATCAAGAGTGCGGACCCGCAAAGCCGCAGCGCCAAGACTTGCGGCGTTGGCGACAAAATCCACATTCACCGTGTCCCCTTCCAGCTTTCCGTCTTGCCGGTAGCGATACTGCGTTCCAAACCCGCCGCTGCCGCACGCTTCGCTTAATCCTCCGATACTCCCGAATCCATGGTTATCGAGCAGAATGATGTTTAGCTTGTATCCTTCCTGAATCGACGTATGGATTTCCTGCGCCATCATCAAGTAGGAGCCATCACCGACCATCACATACACTTCCCGGTCCGGCGCTGCCATCTTGACTCCGAGCCCGCCAGCGATCTCATAACCCATGCAGGAATAGCCGTATTCCATGTGATAGCCCTTCGGATCTCTTGCCCGCCATAACTTGTGGAGATCTCCTGGCAGGCTGCCCGACGCACAGACAACCACGTCGCGTGGCTCTGAAACCGAATTCACCACGCCAATGACTTCGCTCTGGCTTACAGGAGGCCCATGGTGGAGTTGGAAGAGCCGATCGACTTCTTTTTCCCATTCTTCGCGAAATTTTCGAATGCGTTCCTGGTAGTCTTCGCGCAGACGATGACCCTCGACCGCGCGCGTTAGCTCCTCGATCGCGACTTTTGCATCTGCAACGATCGGCAACCCCATCTGCTTTCCCGCGTCAAGTTCGGCCACATTGATGTTGATGAACTTGACCGCGGGGTTCTGAAAGGCGGTCTTCGAGGCTGTCGTGAAGTCGGAGTAGCGCGTACCGACACCTATAATAAGGTCGGCCTCGCGAGCCAACAGATTGGCTCCGGGAGTGCCGGTAACCCCCACGGCTCCTAAGCTCTGCGGATGATCAAATCGCAGCGCCCCTTTTCCTGCTTGCGTCTCGGCGACGGGAATCCCCGTTTGGGCAACGAACTTCGCGAGGGCTCCAGAAGCTTCCGAGTAAAGCACTCCTCCACCTGCGATGAGCAGAGGCATCTTGGCAGCGCGGATCATGGCTGCGGCAGATTGAATCACTCGCGCGTCGCCTCGCGGCCGGGGAATACTCCAGACTCGCTTCTCGAAAAATCCGGACGGACATTCCAGTGCTTCCGCCTGCACATCCTGTGGAAGTCCAATCGTGGCCGCTCCAGTCTCGGCGGGCGAGGTCAACACCCGCATCGCCTCTGGCAGTGCGGTTAGGAGTTGCTCTGGCCGGGAGATACGGTCCCAATATCGAGACACTGGCCTGAAGCAATCATTGACGGAAACGTCCTGAGTCTGAGCCGATTCCAATTGTTGGAGCACCGGGGCGACGTTGCGGCGCGCGAAAATGTCGCCCGGGAGCAGAAGCACGGGAATTCGGTTGATAGTGGCAGTTGCAGCCCCGGTTACCATGTTCGTCGCTCCCGGACCAATGGAGGAGGTACAGGCGAGCGCGCGCAACCGGTTGTTCATCTTTGAGAAAGCCATGGCGGTATGCACCATGGCCTGTTCATTGCGGCTTAGGTAATACGGGAAGTCCAGGTTCTGTTGAAGCGCCTGGCCGATTCCCGCCACATTACCGTGACCAAATATTCCAAAGCAACCTGCGAAAAACTGCCTCTCGACTCCGTCCCTTTCAACATACTGGTTTTTGAGGAACTTAATCGTTGCTTGCGCCGCCGTCACTCGACACGTGGACGCCAAAACCGCCTCCTCGAAGGGCGTCTGGTCCCCTTCGCCATTGGAATCAGATACGCGCGGCAGACTAGAAGTACAGCTTGAGCGCTAATTGGATCTCGCGGGGATCGCCCGGTCCTCCCGAATCATTCCCCAGAATCGGCGCCAGCGTATTGAAGACTTTTCCAAACGAGCCCGGCGAGGAAATGTCCGCATTCGGGGCTCCGAAGTTGGGATGATTGAAGGCGTTGAAGAATTCAGCCCTGAATTGTAGCTGCCATCTTTCCGTAAATTTGAACTGTTTGAACAGGCTCAGATCCCACGTCTGTAACCCAGGACCGTAGAACTTAAAAGGTGCACACGTCCCAAACTGTCCCGGACCCGGCTGGGCAAATGCTGCCGGATTGATCAGGAAACCCGTGGTGGTGTACAAATCGTGATTGGTCGTCGCGCCTGCGGATGGATTCCCTACGCAGTCGGCATAAACGGCGTGGGTAAAGCCCAACAAGCCGTCATTCGCAGCCGTAACACTATACGGACTTCCGGTCTGCAACGTTACGATGCCGTTGAATTGCCATGCACCCAGCCAACGGCTGGCCGCACCAGGTCCGGAAAGGAAGCGCTTCCCTTCGCCGAAAGGCAGCTCCCAGAGGAAATTACCAATGAAACGGCTGCGGATGTCGAGATCCGAATTGCTCATCTGCGCACCGTAGTTGTAGGAGTTTTGTGGGAGCGGTGCGGCCGTCAGGTTATCGCCGAAGTTGGCGAGTCCGTGGCTGAAAGTGTAGCCCAGAGAATAGCTCAATCCCTTAGACATCCTCCGCCGCAAGGAAAGTTCGAGGCCGTTGTAATTCGAGTTTCCATCATTGCTGGCGTATTCAAGGAACGCATGTTGGCCGGTGGTTGCACAACCGGAGCTTGTATACGTATCGATATTCGTCACGGTGTTCAAGTTGCTGTACGGATACTGCAAAATGGGGCAGCCCGTATCGAAGCCGGTGATTTGCGGCATATTATAGTCGCGCAACCGGTTCATTTTGCGGCCCCAATTGCCAACGTACGTGGCTGCGAGCACGGTTTCCTTCATGACTTGATACTCGAGCCCGAAGCTTGTCTGCTCGACGTAACTGGTGCGCTGATTCGGATCTTGGGCGCGGATTTGGAGCTGCGTCAAGTTCACCCCCGACCCGGTAATGGTGCTCAAGGGGAATCCATTCTGCAGTTGAAATACAGTGCTCGCTCCGCTCTGATTGAGTTGCGTATCCAGAAGGAACGGCGGGTTCAGCTGCAGCAGGCTTTCCGATCCAATCCGGCTGTCATGCTGATAAAAAACTCCGTATCCGCCTCGCCAGACGAGCCGATCCGTCATCTGGTACGCAAAACCAAGGCGGGGTGCGAAATTGTTCAGGTCCGGATGAATCAGTGCACGGGCATACCAACCGGACGCGTTGCTGGCTGCGGTAACAAGGCCTCCGCCATTCGCCGGTGTGAAGTTCGTCGTGTCGTTACTCCTATCCAGTAGCGGCGCGAAAAGTTCGTAACGAAGCCCGTAAGTAAGCGTGAGTTTGGAGGTCGTCTTCCAGGTGTCCATGGCATAGAACGAGTGGCCGGGCTGGAAGTAATGAACGACATGGGGGGTTGTGAAGTGCACGCCGTCCACATTTCCAAGCAGGAAATCGGGCAGGCCAAACTTTCCACCAGTTGTGTAAACTCCGTCGGTCTGCAATTCGCCTTGCGGAGCTCGGAGGTCGAGGAAATTGTCTGTTCGCCGGAGGTACTGATAGCCGAATTTGAAGCTGTGAGCACCCTTCATCCAGTTCAGGTTATCGATGAGGTTCCAAGCTTGCGAGATCTGATACTGCGGTCTCCATGGTGACGTCCCGATGCGCGTCAGGCCGTTGATCTCGATGGGGGGCAATCCAGCCGTGCCTGGTCCATCAGGGATGCCTGTCAAACCAATCAGTGCCGGAGCTTGGGAGGTGCCAAGAGTTACGCCAATAGGATCGCTATGGGCGAAGTCGCGGTTGAAGCCGAACCGTAAATCATTGATCAGCGTAGTGGAAAGAGTGTGTGTCCAGCCCAGCGAAACCAACTGCTGGTGCCATCGATAGTCGGTTGCGAAGTTGCCGTTGCCGACCACGGGGTTGCTGGTCCATGGCGGATCCTGGCGCGTCACATGACGGTAACTGTAGCTACCATAGATCTGGTTGGTCGCATTAAGGTTGTAATCTACGCGCCCGTCCGTGGAATAAAGGTCGTCGGGCACTGGCGTGGAAAAGAGGTAATTCGGTGCACCCGTCCAGCTCCCTGGAATTCCTTGCAAGGCCACTTGAGAGGCAATATTCGGATCCGGAAGCAAAGCCATTGTCTTGGCCGCGACCGGATCGAGGCATGTCTGGCCGGTTGTGCTCGTTGCTTGGAGAATATTGCCGGCATAGCAGCCAGACTGCCCGGGGACGGTCGAATTGGTCACTGGGACGCTTGCAGGCAATTCCGTGAAATTACCCTGCTTCATTAATGGCGTCGGTACGACGCTCGTGATCGTGGTGGATTGCCGGCTGCTGAAACGCTCGAGATCTCCAAAGAAAAACAGCTTGTCCTTGACGATTGGGCCACCGAACGTTCCGCCGAACTGGTTCTGTGTAAAGCGGCCACGTTTCTGATTGTTGGCATTGTTAATCCAGTAGTTTCCGTCTAGCGCCGAATTCCGCAAAAACTCAAATAAACTTCCGTGATATCCGTTGGTGCCGGATTTGATGGTCGCATTGATCACCGCCCCCGCGGAGTTGCCGAATTCAGCGGAGTAAGTCCGGGTCTGAATTTTGAACTCCTGAATGGCATCGGGCGGCGGCTGTACCACTTGCACCGACAACTCCTGCAGATTCTCTGAAAAGGAGTTGTTGTCTATGCCATTCAACAGGAAATTGTTCTGCAGTTCGAGATTCCCGTTGACGCTGAACCGGTCCGGCGCGGGGTTAGCGGCTGCATAAAACTTCTGCACCCCGGGTTCCAACAGTGCGAGATCAGCGTAACGCCGTCCATTCAGAGGCAGGTCATTGACCTTCTGCGTGTCGACCACACTTCCCACGTCTGCCGTCTGCGTCTGAAGCAAAGGCTCATCGGCGGTCACGACCACTTCCTGCTGCATCGAGCCGACCTTCAAGGTGAAGTTAATAGCCAGACGATCTTGCACGTGGAGATCGATATCGTTCTGCACCGCGCTTTCAAAGCCGTCTGCGATCACTTTCACGGAATATGTGCCGGGAATCAGCGCAAGCACTTGGTATTCCCCGTCGCCATTGACCGGGGTACTAGCGACAACCCCCGTAGCCTTGTTCGTGACGGTAACGGTCGCTTTCAGCACGACAGCCCCGGAGGAGTCTAAAATCCTCCCCGTTATCGCGCCGCGATCCATTTGCGCAGACGCCGGCAGAACACAGGTGGCCAGCGTCGCCGCAAGCAACACCGACCAGTGAAAGAATCTCCGAGAATTTACCCCTCGCTTCATCGCATCCTCCACTTTTCAGTTTCGAAGAACACTACCCCAGCTTTTGACGTACTCTCGCTAAAAACCGCTTTAACTCCAGCCGCTTGCTTGAAAACAAAAGAGTGACATCTTACTGGCCGCTCTCAGCATTTTCAAAATCAACCGAGCGCACAAGCCATCCTGCCGGGCTGCTCAGTCCGTAGTGGTCCGACTGATCCACTTCACCGCGGCCCTCACGCACACCAGACCAAATCGCCACGGAAAGGATGGGGAAGAAAGCGGGATAAGTTTACCTCGACACTCCCCCATGCACCCGCCCCATCGGGCGTACCGAAACGATTCGGTTACGAATGTGTTGAGATTTAACACCCTCAAAAATCCTTGTCAAGCCTATTTTTCTAAACTTCACGGATGCTACAGTTTTTTATATATTTCGAAAGAATCTGCGTTCCTCGAATCGCTCGCCCCGCTTGATGCCAAAACGTTTTGGGATATTTGTTGACTTTGCTTTTTACGAACGTACAATGCTCTTGTTCAGAACATATTCACGGAGGCTTTATGCCGAGCGCCGGTACCCTCGGATCTTGCCAAGAACGCATTGCTCTCCTCAGGCTGGATCCCCAACGCTCTGGTCATATTCTCCATCACGTGTGTATTTCACCTTTTTGCTCGATTTCCGGCCGCGTATTTGAAGATGCGGAAATTCGAAGCGACGCGCTCACTGAGGTGTTTTCATAGTCCAGAAGTGTAACGAGCAAAGTCCACAGCTGAGAAACCTTTTCTGAAGATGACTCAAAATACGTAAAGGAGTGAGAATGGCATCACGAACCAGAAAGTTGCTTTCAACAATTCTTGTCGCGGTAACTTGCTCGCTGCCCTTTCTATTTCGATTGCTTCCGGCTAGCGCTCAATCCCCCATTTCGGTCGATCCAGATCCAGTTGCTAATGCGCAGCCGCTGCCTTTTGACCGTGGCGCTGCTGCGCTGTGGCAAAGCCTCGAGAGACTCCACACTCGAGCCAGCCTGCTTATGGTCACGGCTCACCCCGACGATGAAGATGGAGGGGTGCTCACATACGAGTCCCGAGGTGCGGGAGGTCGAGTCACCTTGCTGACCCTGAACCGCGGTGAAGGCGGCGCGAACGTCATGTCTTCGGACTACTTTGACGCTCTCGGATTGGTCCGCACAGAAGAGCTATTGGCCGCCGACCGTTATTACGGCGCCCAGCAATTCTGGACGCGCGTCTGCGACTACGGCTTTTCCAAAACGAAGGAAGAGGCTCTGGAGAAATGGGGACATGATCGAGTGCTTGCAGATGTTGTCCGCGTTATCCGCATGACGCGTCCGCTTGTCATCACTTCCGTATTTGTCGGCGGCCGCACAGACGGCCACGGGAACCACCAAGTCGCGGGGCAAATGGCTCAGGAAGCATTCAACGCTGCGGGTGATCCGGCGATGTTCCCCGACCAAATCAAGGAGGGGCTCCGTCCTTGGAAGCCGGTCAAGGATTATGCGCGTGTCCCGTTCTCTCCGATCACAGACAAGGGTATTTATGACTACGCAGACGGGAAATATTACCCTGCCGAATTCCACAACTACACGGACGGCACGTCCATCAAGGGTGCGCTCTCCGCCTCAGTAGAAATTCCGGAAGGTGAGTACAACCCGCTCTTCGGCTTAACGTACGCTCAAATTGCCAGAGCAGGACTCGGACATCAGAAGTCGCAGGACGGCGGCACGGGCTTGGCGCCGGCTGAGTCGCTGATGAGTCCGTACCATCGGTTTGCATCGCGAGTCGCCGTCCCCGAAAAAGAGTCTACTTTCTTTGATGGCATCGACGTTTCCCTTATGGGTATCGCGAGCTTGGCCCAAGGCGGCGACACCGCTTTCCTTAAGGACGGGCTGGCTCAAATCAATTCTCTCGTCGAAAAAGCCATGAAGGATTTTTCGGCCCAACACCCCGAAGCGATCGCTTCAATTTTAGCCTCTGGTCTAAAAGCAACAAACGAGTTGATGGAAAAAACCTCCGGCAGCGAACTCAATGCTGATTCAAAGTACGATCTGGTGCATGAACTTCAAATCAAGCGAGCCCAATTCGAAAATGCGCTCGCCGAATCGCTCGGCGTCTCAATACTTGCAACGGTGGCCCCAGAGAAGGAACCGACCGGACCCTTTGCACGTTTCTTCCGAAATCCGCCAACTTTCCAAGTGGCGATCCCCGGTCAAACGTTCTGGGTGAATGTCCACGCCACGAATCCAACAACTCTTCCCGTCCAACTCGAGAGCGTCAACCTTAATTCTCCTGACGACCAAGAATGGAGGATCGATCCCGTCTCCCAATCGGGCGGCACCCTCAAAGGAAACCAGTCGGCGGATCTGCGCTTCACGGTGCACACTTCGCCCAGCGCTCGTTTTACACGACCCTATTTCACCCGGCCGGATATCGAACAGCCCTACTATGACATCCGAGAACCGAAGGATCTCAATCTTCCACTGGCTCCCTATCCTCTGGCCGCAAGGCTGCATTTTGTATTCGACGGCGTGCCCTTTGAAATATCGCAAGTGGTTCAATCCGTGAAGCGCTTGACGGGTCCCGGAACGATCGTCGAACCTTTGATTGTCGGTCCAGCCATCTCTGTTTCCATCGCCCCGCAGGCCGGAATCGTTCCTCTGAGCTCCAAATCCTTTGACCTCACTGTCTCGATTCACAGCAATGTCAAGGGGCCCGCGAAAGGAGCCGTAAGACTGGACTTGCCGGAAGGCTGGAAGGCGCCTCAGGAAGAGTTTTCAACGGCGAAGGACGGCGACGAACAAACTCTCAATTTCCATGTTACTCCGGCAGGGCTCGCGGAGCGCCCGTACACGATCACCGCCGTTGCTACCTATGATGGCCATGACTACAAAGAGGGCTACCACACGGTGGGTTACCCCGGCTTGCGTCCGTACAATCTCTACCGCGCATCCGCCTATCGCACTACCGGAGTGAACGTGAAGGTTGCTCCCGGCCTAAACGTTGGCTACGTCGTGGGCGCTGGCGACGACATGCCTCAGGCGCTCGTGAATCTTGGTATTAACGTTCATTTCCTCACTGCCGACGACCTTGCTGGCGGGAACCTCTCTAAATTCGATGCCATCATTCTCGGCGTACGCACTTACGCCGTGCGCGAAGACCTCAAAACCTACAACAGCCGCATCCTCGATTACGTCAAAAATGGCGGCGTCGTAATCGTTCAATACAACACCCCGGAATATGACCACAACTACGGTCCTTATCCTTACAAAATGGGATCCAACCCGGAAGAAGTCACGGATGAGCATTCCCAGGTTGAGATTCTGGACTCGGCAAGTCCTGTGTTTACCTGGCCGAACAAAATTACCAGCAGGGATTTTGAAAATTGGGTCGAAGAGCGCGGTTCGAAATTTCTCCAGAGTTGGGACGCAAACTATGAGCCACTCTTGGAAACCCACGATCCCGGCCAGCCGCCGCAGAAAGGCGGCTTGGTCTACGCGAAATATGGCAAGGGCATTTATATCTACAACGCTTACGCGTTCTATCGGCAGATGCCTGAAGGCGTTCCCGGCGCGTACCGCATTTTCGCGAATATGGTGAGCCTCGCAAAGAATCCTCGGCGCATCGGATCTCACCAGACGAATACCCACACCCCGGGTAAGAAGTCCACTCCTTAACCGCGTTGGAAATTGAGTGGACTTGTTCGACACCGGACCACACTCACTCGTGGTCCGGTGTCTCTTTCTGTATCGTGATGAGGAACGCTTTCATCGTTTCATCACGCCGCGCGTTTTTATCCGCTTCTCCCTTGGAGGCGGCTTCAAACAGCTCCATTTCCTTCCGCGAGAGCTCTGCTTGGCCCAGGTGCTGGTATATTTGCCTCAGGCGATAGTGCGCCTCCGCGGAATTCGGGGCCAGACGCGCGCATGTCTCCGATTCATGAAGCGCCTCCTGCCACCGCTCCACCCATCGATAAGCTTTCCCAAGCTGGCAATGCGGCGAGGCGTCATCTTTTGGCAGGAGCCCGGCTGCCGCGTGCAGCCGTCGCAGGATCTCATCTGCGTGTGTCTTGTCCCCGGAAGCATTGTCTCGGCGGAAGAGCAGGGCCCCGCAGTAGTACTGCATCTGGCCGTCTCTCGGATGGCGGTCTGAATATCCACACAACTGTGCAAGCGCCGCGGGATCGGGCGAGGACGTCAGGTCCATCTGAACGTCCCCCACATACTTCAAGGCAATCTCTGGCTCTTCCGCCAGTTCCGCCGCATGCACAAGGATTCGGCTGGCGTTTTCGTCGCTTCCTGCAAAATACTCCACGATGCCCAGCGCCAATTGGAGTCGCCACGACTTGGGGAACAAGTCCTCTGCCTGTTTGAGAACAACCCTGGCAGCCTCAAAGCTCTTGTGCCGAATCAATTCCACGGCAAGTGACAGACGATATTTCTCCTCGTTCGGAGAAATCGTCACCGCCGATTGATAACTCCGCACTGCGGCTAGATTGTCACCACGTGATTCCTGTATATCCCCGATCAAATCCTCAAGATCGGCAGCGTCGCCCAACAGTTTGCATTTTTCTGCGTTCTCTAACGCATCGTCCAAACGGTCCGCTCTGAACTGCGCGAGCGCCAGATTGAAAAGCAAGTCTCCGCGATTTGGATCGATCTCTGTAGCCCTCTTCAGGTCCTCAAGCGATTCGGAATATTTTCCATAGGAGATCAAAAGTTCCGCTAAACGTTGCCGAAATCCAAGTTCCTCCGTCGGACTCAACTTTGTCTCGCGAAGCAACTCCAGCGTTCTGCGAAAATCACCTTTCATTCCCAATCGCGCTTCGAGGAGAACTAATCCCACTCCAGGATCGTGAGTGCGTGAAAACACCGGTTCGGCCAAGCTTCCCGCCCGCTGCCAATTCTTGGCTTGCAACTCCGCAACCGCCGTCGCCACTGTGAGTCCTGCGTCCTCTGGCTTCAGACCCAGCGCCTTTTCCATTTCCGCCGCTGCGTCCACGGTCTTTCCAAGGCCCAGCGCCGCGGAGGCTTTCACCCGGTGAAACTCGATGCGTTCTTCGGAGTCACCGAATGGAGTCACTCCGGCCAACGCAGTTTGCGCTTCCTTATATTTGTGGAGGCGCACCAGAACGACCGCCCACTCCGTACGAACTTGCGGGACACCATGGCTTAGTCTTGCAGCGCGCGCCAGCATTGGCTCGGCCTTTTCGAGATCCCCGGCCCGTTCATAAAGCTCGCCAAGCGCCGCAGCCGCGATGGAGTTGTCGGGCGCAATATTCAAAACAGTTTGAAACTCCTTCTCCGCTAGGCCGTTCTGTCCGGCGCTCGCGTATGCTTGGCCGAGCAAGAGCAGCGCGGAAGAATCCTTCGGGTGAGTCTGAAGATAATCGGACAGGATTCGTATCGCTTCTTCTGGATTTCCGTGGGCGATCGAAGACCGAGCGTCCGCGAATGGCGCTGGCGATTGAGATCCAGTGGCGGATTGTATGAACCGCTTCAGTGTTTTGCCAAAAGCTGGCGTTAAGTTGAGAAGAAAACAGACGCCCGCGGCCAAAATCCATTGCCAACGATTCCCACGCTTCGTCAAGGTGATCGCTTCTCCGGGATCCTCTGTTTATTGCGCTGGCTCTTCATTAAAACTAAAACACTAAATCGAACTCACCACCCCCTACCAACTCCCGGGGGCTTCGCTATGCTTCAGCCAGCTTTCGATGAGTTTCACAATTCCATCTTCGCTGATTTGAACTAGTTTTCGCCCTTTTTCGGCGGAAGCCTCGCTCACGTGGCCGGAATAGCCCGGCCAGTCCGCCGCCGTCGACTTCTGCAGAAAATATGGCGCCCCTCCGGAAAGGTCAGGCGGCTCCGGCAAATCCCGCGCTTTCTCAAGATGAATCAGGTCCGGGCGAAACGCCGCCACTGCGGAGGTCTCCAGCGGCCCGCCGTGGCCGTGACCGCCGTTAGCTTGATGAAACATCCCCAACGTCCTCATCATTTCACCCGAGAGAAATTCCCACCAATTCGCTAACAATAACGCCGCATCCTGCGTCTCATTCGCCACTTCTGCTATCGCTCCGCGTCCCGGACCGATGTTGCCGTCGTGCCCGTTCAGGATGAAGATCTTGCGAAATCCCAGGTGCAGAATATTCCTTAGGATGTCCGCGAAGTACATGGTCATGACTTCGGGACGCACGGAGATCGTGCCGCGGAAGTGCGCCGTATGCGCCGGACACTGCGTGAAGGTCACGGTAGGAAACAGAAGCCCATTCGTGCGCGCCGCTACTCGTTCGGCGATCCCGGAAATGATAATCGAGTCCGAGCCCAGCGGATTGTGCGGTCCGTGAAACTCCAGGCTGCCCAACGGCAGAATCGCTAATGGATGCCGAGAAACTACATCATCCACCTCGTATCCGGCCACCTCCTCGAATCGTTTCGGCTTTCCCGCGTCCTCCCCGCTTGGGGCGTCCGCATATACGGCTTCCACCATGCCTGGCAGCGCAAGAGCCGCAAACAACGCCCTTCTTCTCGTAATGTGTGCCATAGTCCTCCGGTGCCCAATCTTCTGCAGGTTAGCGCAAAGTTCTGGCCACTGTCCACGCTCATTCCCAACACGGACGCCCAGCTAGCTGCCTAATCCCCCTCGATCCATCTCCTCCGAAACGTTGAGTATCGAAACGTTTCAATATCTTTTCTCGCTTCTTCCCTTGCCGCGTACCGGAGACACTGCTATATTGCCGCCTCGTTGTTCTAATCCAGATTTGTTCCAGGACCGGTAACTTGGCCGAAAACTCTTCACCCTATCTTCCTCCCGAGATTGCCGGCGCTTCCGAAAAACTCGTCCGTGGCATGGGACTGATCCAGTCCACCTCCGTAAACATGCTGGAGATGATCGGGATCGGCCCATTCATCACCATCGGCGTGATCCTTTCCGCGATGGGGGGGCCTCAGGCCGTCCTTGGCTGGTTTCTTGGCGCGCTCTTTTCAGTTTGTGATGGCATGGTGTACGCGGAACTCGGTGCCGCGATGCCCGGTGCAGGAGGCGCATATATCTACTTCCGCGAAGCTTTTAATCCCCGCACTTGGGGACGCCTTTTTTCCTTTCTTTTTTTATGGGAAGCAATCTTTGTTGCTCCCCTGGCCATTTCTGCCGCCTGCGTGGGCTTTGCAGAGTACTCGCATTATGTGTTCCCTGGCTTAAATCACGCTGGTGTAGCGGCGCTCGCTGCCTCGGTCTGCGTCTTGATCACCGTCCTGCTCTACCGCCCTATCAAAACGGTCGGGCGCCTCTCGGTCATCATGCTCGCGGTGGTGCTGACCGCAATGTTTTGGGTTATCGTTTCCGGCCTCATTCACTTGAATCCGAAAATGGCCTTCGATTTTCCTCCTGGTGCGTTTCATCTCTCGAAAGCCTTTTTCTATGGCTTGGCCAGCGCCACTTTAATTGCAATGTACAACTACGGCGGCTACAACAACATCACCTACCTCGGAGGCGAGGTTAAGAATCCAACCAAAAATATCCCCCGGGCTATCGTTCTTTCGGTTTTAGTCGTTGCTGTTCTCTATCTACTCATGAGCGTGGTGATCATCGGAACCATTCCGTGGCGCGCTGCAGCGGTATCTCACGCCGTGGTTTCTGAATTCATCGGCAAGCTATACGGGGCCCACGCCGCTTCCATTATGACGGGCCTGATCTTGGCGGCAACCTTGGGCGGAATCTTCACCATGAGCTTGGGCTACTCGCGGATCCTCTACGCTGCCGGAGCTGAGGGAAACTTTTTCAAGATTTTCGGCCGCGTTCATCCCAAAGGGCACTTCCCCACGGTTTCGCTTCTGGCGATCAACGCGCTGGCGATTCCCCTCTGCTGGTTTTCGCTTGAGCGCTTGCTCTCCGCTCTCATGATCATCCAGATCGTCTTCCAGTTCATCCCCCAGATTTTTGCAGTATTTGCCATCCGTCTCTATCGTAAGGAAATCCATCGTCCTTATAGTATGTGGCTCTACCCGGTCCCAGCGATCATCGCCCTGATTGGTTGGATCTACGTAGCGTCAACGCCCGATCAGCGTCAGTACCTGGGAACCGCTTTCATTCTCTTGTTACTGGGTTTGGGTGTGTATTTCCTGCGAGCCCAAATCATCAAGTCGTGGCCGTTCGGCGCACCGCCGGAGGACCGCCCCACGCCCCTCCCTTGAAACCGGTCTGTCAACGGCTGATTCCACATGATCCAGAGTTCGGTTGTGTTCTTAGCGCGGCAGCGGTTTCTTCGGAGGGCAGCAGGAATCACGGACGATAAGTTGCGTGGCGAGCAGCGTAGGCGTAGGAATGCTCGATCGCCCTTCGATGTGATCGATCAGCATGCGCGCCGCGATCATGCCCACCTCTCGTGCCGGCTGGCGAACTACCGTGAGTCTCGGCCGAAGCAGTGTCGCCCAATAAAAATCATCAAAACCCAGCAAGCTTATGTCCTCAGGACACGCAAGCCCGATCTCTTGTATTGCGGCGAGTGCTCCTAGAGCCATCATGTTGTTCGTGCAAAAGATCGCAGTGGGGCGTTGCACCCTCGTTAGAAGCTGCACCGCATGAAAATGGCCGCTCTCCATATCGTTGTG
Organism: uncultured Acidobacteriota bacterium; assembly: GCA_963753745.1. Classification (GTDB taxonomy): domain Bacteria; phylum Acidobacteriota; class Terriglobia; order Acidiferrales; family UBA7541; genus Acidiferrum. Next base: position 18,306 of record CAVWDX010000026.1, on the reverse strand, counting down.
CCCCCTGTGAATCATCGATTGGTTGGGACGGATCTTTGCGCTGCGAAGCGCTTGCACAAATCCTTCCAGTCGGTCGACTGATGTGCCACTCGAGGCATCCCCCGCGATGACCCCGATTTGGCGATGGCCCAGGCTGAGGAGATATCGTGTCGCGCTATCCGCCGCCCGGCGGTTGTCCACACCGACTCGCCCGACATACGAATCGCTTCCCACAAGGTAACGGTCCGCGTACACAACGGGTAGATTGCCAAGGACCGATTTCGCTTTTCCACCCGGCGCGTCGATGGCCGGAACCCGTACCACACCGTCCACGCGCCGCCTGTGAAATGAGTCCAGGTAGTTTCGCTCCTCCTCCCAGCTCTCCCTGGAGTCGCCAATCAACACGGTATAGTTCGCGGAAGCTGAATAATCCTTAGCCCCCCGCACCACCTCTATATAAAAATTGTTCGATAGGTCGGGCACCACAATAGCAATGGAATGGGTTTTCTGCAGCCGAAGTCCTCGCGCCAATTCGTTTGGGCGATACCCGAGCTTTTTGATCGCGCTCTCAATTCGGCTCCGCATTTCCGCGCTGACATAATCTGAATTGTTTAGAGCCGCCGAAATCGTTGAGACGGAAGCCCCTGCGGCCTTCGCCACCTCATGGATCGTAATATGCTGCCCCACGCGCTTTGCTTTCGACCTCAACTTGCTCTCCCTCATCTGCTGTTTATGAAATGCTCATTCCTTTGAAAATTGTCGCCAGCGCCAGGTGCATTGCGCTGCTGTTCCACGGCTCCAGTTGGCATTCTTAGAGGATGTTTCTGCGGGGATGCAATTATCATAGCGATTTTCACCGAAACATTTCGATATCGATGAAATGGATTGCTAACCAAAACATCTTAATCCCCTGGCCTCGAATTGCCTAGGGCGCGATCCGTTCTGCGCGGTTCAAGCTTTCTAATATGGTGGAACCACTGCAGCTTCGCGTCAGCGTGAATCCCCGGTGCGAAACAATGAACCGTCGCAAGAATCACGTGGAGTCAGAACCAGCCCCGACCGCACCCGTACCGCATGCGTGCCTGTAATATACGCCAAAATGCCTTTGAAAAACGTTTCGGGAAGCAACCTCACTTCAGGGCTATGGGTATATAATTCCCCGCGTCGGGTGAAACGAATGGGCGTGCTCCCGCGAGCTACTTTATCGAAGGAACGCCCGATACGCCGGATCTGCCGGTGGCGAGCGCTAGCGAAGGCGAACAGCATGAAGAGGGGAATCATATGAAGCAACTCGTAAAATATAAGAGCCCGCTGCACGAAATGACTCAGACGACTCCCACTTGCCTCTGGAACGATTCGGCATCGATTGAAGAATTGACCTACTCGCTCGACCATGGAGCGGTCGGGGCCACTTGCAATCCTGTTATCGTGGGAGAGGTGCTGAAAAAAGAGATGCACCTTTGGAAAGACCGCATCCACGAACTCATCGAGGAGTTGCCCTGCGCCACCGAAGACCAGATCGCTTGGAAGGTGGTGGAGGAAATATCAGTAAGAGGGGCCGAACTGCTCAAACCGATTTTTAAGCAGTTTCGGGGAATCAACGGGCGCCTTTCCATCCAGACGGATCCTCGTTTTTATCGGGATTCGAACGCTATTCTTGCCCAAGCACTGCACTTCAACGATTTGGCTCCAAACATCATCGTCAAGATTCCTGTGACCAGAGCCGGAATCCCCGCGATCGAAGAAGCTACCTATCAGGGGATTAGCATTAACGCTACAGTTTGCTTCACGCTTCCACAATGTATTGCCGTTGCCGAAGCTCTCGAACGTGGACTTCGACGCCGCGAAAAGGAAGGCAAGGACATTTCTTCCATGGGGCCCGTTTGCACCATCATGGTCGGAAGGCTGGACGACTCGCTAAAGGTTCAAGCGGAACTGGCCGGCATCTCCATCGACCCCGGATACCTAGAATGGGCCGGCGTCGCAGTATTTAAGAAAACTTACAAGATCTTTCGCCAGCGTGGATACCGTATTCGGCTGCTTTCGGCAGCCTTCCGCAATCATATGCATTGGAGCGAATTCATCGGTGGAGACGTCGTGATTTCCCCGCCTCACAAGTGGCAGGCCCGCTTCAACGCGAGCGATGTAGCGGTTGTTCCACGGATTGACAATCCGGTCGACCCCAAAATCGTGGACGAGCTGCTGTTAAAATTTCCGGATTTCCACCGCGCGTACGCCGAAGACGGCCTCTCGATAAAGGACTTTGACGCTTTCGCTCCAACTAGGCGGACTCTCCGCCAATTCATTGCGGCTTGCCATGATTTACCGGCGATAATTCGTGATGTGATGTTGCCTAATCCTGACCAGAAATAGGATTGGCGAGACTGCATACCTTCTAGCCCAGTATCTGAAAGTGATCAGCGATTAATCGACTTTGTTGAACTATCGGCAAACGACCGTAAATTCCCAAACGCAACAAATGGCCGCGAGCGTCCAGTTGATCAAGGCCCTCGGGGGCTGGGAGGCTTCCTGCGCGCCATCCCGGAAAGAGGTGAGTGGGCACTGATATTCGGCGGCGTTTCGGGATGCCTGCCGAGAAATACGAAATGATCTTGAACGCATAGGTTTGGAGCGGGCTGGAAAGTAGTATCTGTGCCTACAGGAACTTCCACGGCGTAGACTGTGCTCCCATTCGGTCACGAGGGACACCTGATGGCTGACATTTCGTCTTCTGTGCGCTAATGGCTGTATGACAAATGTTGAGATGGCTTGGCCCTCCGGATCAAAAGACGTAGTGCTCTCAAGACTTCACTCGCATTGATTAATCTTGGCCTCTCACACTTGCAGCGCTCTTGAGCACGACTAGCTTTCCTGCACGCCCAGGAGAGTGTGACCCACCTCACCGCGAGAAGTGATGTGCATTCCATACAGAGAGCTCCCCAAAGACTAAGTTTTCGATATCTCCATGTTCGCAGCCTTTTGGGTCGAGCTGGACGGGAGGAGGGGTCATGGCGCGAGAGTTGACATTGAACTTTGCGGATATTCGAATGAAAGACATCCCACGAGTGGGTGGGAAGAATGCGTCTCTTGGTGAACTATTCAGCGCCCTGAAACCTAAGGGCATTGGCGTCCTGGATGGTTTTGCGATTACAACAGACGCATACAGGCTCTTGCTCGAACAGGGAGGCCTGCGTCAAAAACTCGAAGTAATTTTCACAGACCTTAATCCCGAGAATCTCGAAAACCTGGCGACCGCTGGACATGCCGCGCGCACGCTGATTCTCGACACTCCTTTGCCGGATACCCTTCGTTCTTCCATCCTCGAAGCCCACAGTGCGCTCGTTAAGAGACTTGGCCGCGAAACGGAATTGGCGGTGCGGTCTTCCGCAAGCGCTGAGGACTTGCCGGAAGCGTCGTTCGCTGGCGCGGCCGAGTCGTTTCTCAACGTACGCGGCGAAGATGCACTGCTGCGCGCGGTTCTGCAATGCTTCGCATCACTGTTTACGGATCGTGCCATCAGCTACCGGGCACGGCAGGGCTATGCGCAGCTCAAGGTGGCGCTATCGGTAGGCGTCATGCCAATGGTGAGGTCGGACGTTGCCAGCTCCGGTGTGATTTTCACTCTCGACACCGAATCGGGATTTCGGGATGTAGTGACCGTCTCGGGATCCTATGGACTGGGCGAGTTCGTGGTCCAAGGCGTTGTGACACCGGATGAATGGGTGGTATTCAAACCAACTTTACGTGAAGGCTACGAATCGATCGTGGGAAGGCAACTGGGTTCCAAGGAAGTTCGGCTGGTTTACGCAGCTGGGACGCGCTCGACGCGGAGCGAGGCCACTCTGCCAGAAGACCGCGCGCGCTATTGCTTGTCCGACGAAGAAGTTCTCCAGCTTGCGCGATGGGCTTGTGTAATTGAGGATCATTATTCGAAGCTCAGCAATCATGCGCAGCCCATGGATATCGAGTGGGCAAAGGATGGGATAACGGGCGGGCTTTTTGTCGTCCAGGCCCGCCCGGAAACGGTGCACTCGGCAAGGCCAAGACATGCCGTTGCCGAAGTATACCGGCTGAAGGACAAGCCTATTGCACCACTAGTGGTTGGCCAAGCGGTGGGCGAAAAGATTGGTGCCGGGCGGGCACACGTCGTAACCCAAATCAGCAAGCTGCGAGAAGTTCAGGCAGGCGAGGTGTTAGTAGCTGAGAATACCGATCCGGATTGGGAGCCAGTGATGCGGCGCGTCGCTGCGATCATCACAGATCAGGGAGGGCGTACGGCACATGCAGCGATCGTATCGCGAGAGTTTGGCATTCCCTGCATCGTGGGCACGGGCAACGCAACTCGTCTGCTCGCGACCGCGAAGGAGGTGACGGTCTGTTGCTCCGAGGGAAGTGAGGGCCACGTTTACGATGGACACCTGCGGTTTGTGATTGAAAAAGTCGAAGCCGACGCGGTGCCGAAGACACGCACAAAGGTCATGTTGATTTTGGCGGACCCCGCGCAGGCATTTCATCTTGCGGTGATCCCTAATGAGGGAGTTGGACTCGTGCGAATGGAGTTCATCGTGACGAACCACATCGGGATCCATCCCATGGCCCTCGCACAGTTCCCGCATTTGAAGAATCCAAGATCGGTAAATGAGATTCTGAGCCGGATTGCCAACGAGGGCCCGCGTGAGTACTTTATCCGGCGCTTGAGCGAAGGTATCGGCCGGATTACCGCGGCTTTTTATCCGAAACCGGTAATTGTGCGCCTCAGTGACTTTAAGACGAATGAGTACGCCCGATTGCTAGGTGGAGAGGAATTCGAACCGAAAGAAGAGAACCCGATGATCGGCTTTCGTGGGGCGTCGCGATACTACGACTCGCGCTATTCGCCGGGTTTTGCCCTCGAATGCGCTGCATTGGCGCGCGTTCGTGGAAAGATGGGGCTGAAGAATTTAAAAGTAATGGTGCCATTCTGTCGCACGGTGGAGGAAGGCAAAAAAGTCATCGACATCATGGGCCGCAACGGCCTGCAACAACATGAAGACGGACTCGAAATCTATGCCATGTGCGAAATACCGGCAAATGTGATCCTGGCGGACGAGTTTCTGAAAATATTCGACGGGTATTCGATCGGATCGAATGACTTGACGCAACTGACGCTCGGATTGGACCGTGACTCGGCAACAGTGGCGCATCTATTTGACGAGAATAACGAAGCGGTGCGGCGGATGATTGCGCAGGCGATCCGCGCCGCCCACGAGGCACGGAAACCAATTGGAATCTGCGGCCAGGCCCCGTCAGATTTTCCAGAGTTTGCGGAGTGGCTGGTGAAAGAGGGAATCGATTCAATATCGCTGAACCCTGACACCGCGATCAAAACGGCTCTCCGCATCGCCGCAGCTGAACGACGCACGCGGGCAGCAGCGGGGTGACAAGAGAGTCTTCTTGTTAGAAATACTTGCGCGAAACAAATAAGGGTTTGGAGGCGAGGGGACGTTGTGCCGCACATGCCGCACATCAGGGCGTTATTCGACTGCACACGCCACGACACGTTGAAGACATCCGCACGCGCGGCCAGGATCAGTATGGCGCGAGTACGAATGACTCAAAAAAGATAGGTTGAAGTCGCGGGACCGTTCTTTGAATGGTGTGCGCACGATCCTTAATGTGGAATCGTCGCGGCGCGCGGAGACTAGGGGTGCTGCCCGTCACTGCGAAGACGGCAACACGTAACGCTTGTGGAGGAGCGGCTCATTGTGGACTGCATGGAAGCTGAGTTGGAGCAAAATGCTTTTTTCTGGAAGATGTCGAATGGTGTGGATGGTCGCACTGATCCCGCTCGCCGCGAGCGGGCAGGGGAACGTCACAACACTTGGACCCCCGCACTACAATCAAGCCTCTGAAGCGGCAGAAAGATTGCCGGGACAACAACTGACTGAAGAAGGTAAATCTCTTCTGCGGACCATCCTCGAGGGGGGCAGCCTATCCGACCTTCACAGGCGGGCCTACGAGGATCTTGGGAAGGAAGCCAAGGAATTCTATGATTCGCTTGAGGATTCCCTGGCTTGGATCTTTGATTCAAAACCGACACCTCAAGCTCTGGTGATGATCGATCTTTTAAAAATGGCTGATGAAAAAGGCTTGAACGCCGAAGACTACGACGCCTCTCAATGGGACAACCGAGTCTCACGATTCCAACAGCCCGGCGAGCAGTCACAAGAGGAACTGATCCGCTTCGATGTAGCACTGACGGTCTCGGCAATGAGGTATATATCCGACCTGAATTCTGGCCGTGTGAGTCCCCGTTTGTTTCACTTTGAGCTCGAGGATCCTGACAGAGAAGTTAACCTGTCCGAGTATTTGAGGGGATTGCTCAGAAGTGGGTCGGCTATTGCTGCGAGAGTGAGGGAACTCGAACCGCCGTTCCCGGCTTACCAAAGGTCGATCATTGCCCTAAAGAAATATCGTGAGCTGGCCAAAGAGGACGATGGAGAAGCGCTTCCTCCTGCTGCAGTGCTAATCAAACCCGGTGAACCTTACGGTGGAGTAGCACGCCTGTTTCGCCTTCTGAGGCTCTTAGGAGATCTTCCGGCGGCGTCGAGCACGCCTTCGTCCTCGATCTATGGGGACAGCCTTGTGGAAGGCGTCAAACATTTTCAAGAGAGGCATGGCTTAGAACCATCTGGACTGATCGACAGGGAAACCTTAGGGGAGCTCAACACACCGCTCTCGCAACGGGTGACCCAGATTGAGTTGACGCTCGAACGTTGGCGGTGGGCGCCGCACAAGTTTGTGCGTCCTCCTATTGTTGTTAATATCCCGGAGTTCCGATTGCGGACGGACGACGAACAATATCATTGGGTGCTCTCGATGAAAGTTGTAGTCGGAAAAGCCTATGAGCACGAGACTCCGGTATTTGCGAGCGAGATTCGGGCTGTGGTTTTTCGTCCTTACTGGAACGTGCCGCTAGGGATCTTACGCGATGAGTTCATCCCGAAAATTGAAGAGAATCCAGGCTATCTTGCGGAGAATTCCTACGAGATCGTGAGCAGCCAAGGGAACACTGTCAACGAAGACCCTGGCCAGGCTGAGGTGAGGGAAAGACTTCAGTCAGGAGAGCTGGGACTTCGCCAAAAGCCGGGTCCGGACAACGCGCTGGGCTTGGTGAAATTTGATTTTCCCAATCAATTTGACGTCTACATGCATGGAACACCCGCTACGGAGCTCTTCTCCAAGTCCCGACGTGATTTCAGTCATGGATGTATTCGAGTCGAGGACCCGGGAGCATTGGCGCTGTGGGTCTTGCGCGACATGCCTGAGTGGACGGCGGAGAGCATTCGAAACGCGATGTACGAGGACACGACGATTCGGGTAACCCTTTCCCAACCTATTCCCGTTCTGATCGTATATGGCACCGCAGTGGTTATGGAAAATGGCGAGGTCCGATTTTTCAAAGATATCTACAGGCAAGATGAGCTTCTGGAACAAGCCTTGAGGCAGAAAGGTCGCACGCCATGACGCAGCTCGTGCGCGCTTCGATTTGCAAGACAAGAACCACCGTGCTTTTTAAGCGAAATGTCGAAGAAACTGATCGGTCCGCTGCTTCCTAGAACTTGGAACTATTGGCAGCCAACAAAATCCTTATAGGCTGAACCTCAGCTTCAAAATTGAATACCAATCGCACACGCGGAGTGTGTGAGAAGGATCACAATGGCCCATGCCTGGAATCACATCGCAAAGACGCCAGCTGTACTAATAAGGTGTTGGTTTCCGAGCGAGCGTGGAGCGGAAGCGAGATTCTGGAGCCCGCTAGCCGGACTGATAGTGATTGCTTCTGAAGAGCAACACAGGCTCAAGCGCTCGAGATGGTTGGGGATCAGAAGGGTCAGGGACAGAGGTTTCGAAGAGGAGAAAATCAATGAAAGTAAAAGAGGTAATGACAGGAACGCCTTACTACTGCGAACTGGACACAAATCTGGGCTCCGCGACTGAACTCATGTGGTTCGGGAACTGTGGATTCCTTCCTGTGACCGGAGAAAACGGCAAAATCGTTGGGGTAATCACCGACCGGGATATTTGTATAGCCCTTGGAACGCGCAACCGCCTCCCTGGGGACGTCACGGTCCGCGATGCGATGACCAACAGATTGTTTGCGTGCTCGCCTGGGGATGATGTGCATGTCGCACTGCAGAGGATGCAAGAAGGAGGGGTGCGCCGGCTGCCAGTAACCGAGGCAAATGGCACCCTCGTCGGCGTGATCTCCATGGACGATCTTCTGGCGCGGGCGGAAGTACCGGGGATCGGGAAGCGGCCCGAACTTTCGATTGAAGAAGTAGTCAGGACTTATCGAACAGTTGATCAACGTCGTGTCCCACAGATTGTGCTAGCCAGGGGCGCTGCTTGAGTCAGGCATGTTTATAGAACCGGGTTGGTGGACCCGGAGAACGAGGACTGGAATCGTCCTCCGGGTCGCACAAGTGTTTCTTGTGCACGAGCAGAGGGCGAATGGAGTAGATCATGGCCAGTCGCGTGCGATTCCGAGAAAGAGTCGAAGACGAACTTCCAAGTGGAATGGTTGAAGCTCCGCCGCTTTGGCAGTTGGAAATAACTGAGCTCACGGGTCACAACCTAGAAGCCAGGGGCCGTGAGGAGGTCAATCGGCTTCTGCAAGAGGGATGGCGACTGCTCCACATCTATACATTGAAGTATCAGGAAGACGGCGTTTGGCGCGAACGCCCGATGGCGATCTTGGGTAGGCATAGACCAAGCCGCAACCATGCAGAAGTAGGCGAAGGCAACGGAGTGAACCTTGTGGAAATGTGAGGTTGCCAGTCTGGAACCGGTTGCGCGCAGGCTGACCCTCAGAAGGACAACGAGATAGTCCAATCACTGCGGAAAGGAGTTCTGAAATGTATCCGGACCAGAGGTTACAAACTGATGCTAAAAGGCGCGAAGTCCTAATCGATGCTGGAAGTGTAACGCTTGAAGGGACACTCACGCTTCCGAGTAGTGCGAAAGGGTTGGTCCTTTTTGCGCACGGTAGCGGAAGCAGTCGTCATAGCCCGCGCAACCGCTACGTTGCGGAAATCCTCCAGTCACATCACATCGGCACACTGCTGTTTGACCTCTTAACCCACCGGGAAGAAGCAGTCGACCAATACAGCGGCGAATTTCGTTTCAACATCCCCTTTCTGGCAAAACGCTTGGTCGACGCGACTACGTGGATCAAAAGCCGCGCTGAAACAAAGGATCTTAACTTGGGCTATTTCGGTGCTAGCACAGGAGCGGGCGCGGCCATCATGGCTGCCGCGGAGCTTCCGGGAGTCATTTCCTCGATCGTATCCCGCGGCGGCCGACCAGACCTTGCGGGGGTCGCGCTCGCGATTGTTCATGCGCCTACGCTCCTGATCGTAGGAGGACACGACGAACAGGTCATAACCCTAAACCGCCAAGCGTTGGCCCGGCTCAGAAGCCCCGACAAGAAACTGGTAATTATTCCTGGTGCTACTCATCTGTTTGAAGAGCCAGGAACTTTGGAAGACGTGGCGACACTTGCGGCGGAATGGTTTATCAGCCATTTCATCTCTGTTGAGGAGCCTCAAAGTGTGATGACGAGGGCTTCGTAGGACAGGGCAGCAGCGAAGTACTTCGCTTCGCTCCTAACCTGCTAAAGGGAACATATTGCGTCCTTCACCCGGCCCGCCAGTGCAGCGTAGTCTTTGCCTTCGAGGTGTAGCGCTGGACCAAAAACTACGTCGACACGGCCTGGACGCGGCCAGTGAGCGTGCCGGGGGAGGATCTTCTCGACGCCCCGCAATCGAATGGGAACTATAGGTATCCGCAGCCTCGTTGCGATCAAGCCGATGCCCGGCTGAAAGGTCTTGATCTCTCCCGCTTCCGTTCGCTCTCCTTCCGGAAAGAATAGTATGGACCAATTGTCGCTGACCAAATCTCCGAGGTAGCGCAGAGACTCGCCCGCGCCCGCTTCTGTCTGGGGGATAGGAAAAGTGTTGAAGAACAGTGCAATGAGCCGGAACAAGAGCCCATCCCGAATACGTTCAAAGCGCGTGTGCTGCTGGGGGGAAAAGTAACCCCCGAAATACTCCTGCCACATCGCCGGTGCGACACGGTAGCGGTAGCGCGGAGGCAAAGCAGAAAGAATTAAAGGAGTGTCCAAGTGACTCTGGTGATTTGGGGCGAAAATTACGGGTCCGCGGAGTGGGGCCAGATGCTCTCGTCCAGAAACATGGGCATGCGCAAATAATCGAACGAATGGCAAGAAGAGCGCGGGAAGTGCGACGCGGCGAATCGCTTTTGCGAAAAGGGAACGATTCCAAATAGGAAATTCAGGTGCGGTCGTGGGTGTGCTTAGTGTGTTCAGCGCAGAGACGGTCTGGCTGCCTGTCAGCATAGACTCGTCAATGTTCATGTCAAATTTCTCTTCAAGGTCCAACATGAGTTCCACGCGATCCAGTGAACTCAGCCCGAGTTGGTCGAGCGTTGTCTCGGAAGTGATGTTCCGGTCAGGCGCATACCTATTAAGGAGTTCGAGGACTGAGTTCCCGTCAGTAGCGGCGGCAAGAGCAGGTTGTCCGCTCTCCACCCAAGCGAGAATCTCAGCGCGCTTTAGCTTTCGTGTGCCTTCCGTATGCGGCAAACGATCACCTGGCCAGACTGATACGCCTCGAATCTTTTGATGGTCCTCGAGTTGTTGATTTGCCTGACGCACTATCTCGTCCGGACTGATGTTGTTCTGAAGCACCAGAACCGCATGGATGCGGTCTCGGCCCACTACAGCCGATTCCCGCACGCCGGCCACCCGATTGAGAACGTCTTCCACGTCTTCCGGAAATACTTTGAGTCCCTCCGGCGTGACAATCATTTCTTTTTTGCGGCCCCGAATTGTCAAATGGCCTGTTTCATCGAGTTTTCCGATATCGCCTGTGCGAAACCACCCGTCTTCGAACGCCGAAGCAGTCTTGGAGGGAGCCTGGTAGTAGCCAGTCGTTACACTCTCTCCGCGGACAAGGATCTCTCCGTCCGGCGCGATCTTCACTTCCATGCCCTCGACGGGTCTGCCGACCGTACCTTCCTTGATATCGAAAGGATTGTTGAAGGCCACGATGGGCGCCGTCTCGGTGAGTCCATAACCTTGAATGACAGCGAATCCCAGGCGGGACCAGAACTCCTCGAGCTCTTTGGCGAGTGGTGCTGCTCCGACGACCAACGCCCAAAACTTCCATCCCAACGACCAATGTAGCCGGCGGAAGCGCCACCATCGATGGATCCAGTGCGACGTGGGTGGGGGAAGCTCGGCAGTCTCTGGAAACTCGAGAAGGATGTGCTTTCGCAACACTTCTAGGATTTTGGGCACCGCGACGAGCACCGACACACGCCGAGTCCGAATTTGCCTCACGATTTCATGCGGACTGTATCCACGCATGAAGACAGCGGTACTCGGAATAAACGGCACAATAAACATCGTGAGGGCCTGTCCAAACATGTGGCTCAGCGGGATCAGGCTCAGAAAGCGAAGGGGCAATACCGGCCGGAACCATTTGCGGTAGGTACGTATAATCCCGGCCGGAGACTCGATATTTGCCAGGATGTTGCGATGAGTGATCAAGACGCCCTTAGGTTCTCCGGTAGCTCCGGACGTGAAGACGATTTCGAGGACGTCATCTCTTTCGATATGGACGTGGGAAACTGCGCATTCCTGCGAGGGCCATGCGACATCGCAAAGTCGCCATGCAGTTGGTTGCCCGTCCCAGGCGGTCAACTGCACCTCCTCCCCGATCAGAATCAAGCGCGCATCGACGATTTCCTGAACATGCTGCAGGAAGTGGCAGGAGGAGCGGTAATCTATCGGAATGACGATCACACCGGATAGGACACAGCCCCAAAAAGCCGCGATCCACTCGGGCCTGTTTTCACACCAGATGATAACTTTGTCGCCCTTGCGAATCTGACTCTCTTGGAGCCGGACAGCGAAGTGCTGCGCGGCGAAGCCGATTTGCGCATAGGTGTATTTCCAACTGCGATACCCGCTGTCGTAAATAAGATATTCGACGGTGGAGTTCGAGAATTCGCGGAACAATTCCGCGAGGTTTTGCCAAGTCTGCGTGGCCAAGACCCCGTCGCTGTTCAATTCCGTCATTTTTAGCGATCAACCGCCAACCGGTTTGCAATTAACGCCTCGCTGCCTAGTTGGCTTTCAAGTCTTATATCCCAGCGCCCGGTCTTGACTCTGTGAGGTTCATCACGCCCCTTGGCTGAGATTCGATCTTGTCTCCCTTTGCATGGTCAATCGCAAGCGCAGCCCGGCTACCATCAGCACGGAACAGCCCAGCGTTGCGGATTCCGAGTTGAACAAGGCGGGAGAAGAGTTTTGTCGAAAACACGGTGTCCCAAGCTTTCTGTCAGTTCTCCATCACAGGACGCTGTGACCCTAATCACTGATTAGTTTCCAGGATTCTGCCAGCGTTTGATTGCAGTGCTAGCTGGAGTTCTTCCTTTACGCCAATGACCTACTGTAGTCAGCGCTGACATGATTTGAGGAGGAGACACCATGGGAGAAGGAACCGCAGTCAAACGCGCTGAAGAACCAATTAGGGCGACAAGAGATATTTCACTCTTGGACCAAATGGATGAAACCTTCAACGCCCTTGCGCGCCGGGCCTACGAGATCTTCGAAAGCAACGGGCGCAGCTTCGGGAGTGATCTTGAGAACTGGTTCCAGGCAGAGAAGGAGCTGTTCCATCCCGTTCCGGTAAACGTTACGGAATCGGAGGAAGGTTTCGATGTGAAGGCGGAGGTGCCTGGTTTCAGCGAGAAGGAGATTGAAATCGGTGTGGAGCCGCGCCGACTGACGATAACCGGCAAACGAGAAACCAAGAAGGAAGAGAGGAAGGGCAAGACAGTTATTGCGGAGAGCCGCTCAGACGAAATGCTCCGCATTGTGGACTTGCCTGCTGAAATTGAAACGAACAAAGTGAGGGCGACACTGAAGAACGGTGTTATGGAGCTCATCCTGCCCAAAGTGGCCAAAGCGCAACCACTGCGCATTCATCCTAAGGCTGCTTGAGCTCCCCAAAGGGCGGTAGCCGGGGTGGTTGTGCTTTCTCGGCTACCGCTTCTCATGTGGATCGAAGCCGCGCAGAAAGGAGGGTGCTGTGGAACTTTCCCATCGCGTTGAAATACTGCTAAAGGAGCACAAGACGTTGCTCCTACTCGCGGACAGAATCGAGAAGTCACTTGAATCGGCCTCAAAAAAAGACTTTAAGGCACACCTAAGAGGCCTTGCCGGGCTGCGCTCGCTCGAGCACGGTCTCGCCCAGGTTGTGAGTCACTGCCAGGTCCAGGATTCCATAGTCAACTTGATGTCTGAGCATTACACGCAGCCAGAAGAACGCGCGCGGATCGGTGCCGAGCACGAGCAGATCATTCGGCTCGTATCGGACTTCATCGAAGAGCTGAAGTTTGCTACTCCGGACCGGACGATGGCGATGATTCTGCCCGGAATGGATGTGGTGAAATGGTTGCGAGCGCATATCGCATACGAGCAAGAACTGCTCAATCGGATAGCAGGATTTCGAGAGTTGCCGACAAAGTGCGAAGGGAGCAAGAAAACAAGTAAGAGCGTTCGTCAAAAGGCGAAACGGCACATCGCCAAACGAAAACCCCAGACGAAGAGGATTCACCTCTTGCCCTACACACTAGAGCCGCATCCTGAATTGTAGAACAAGAAATTGCGGCAGAATCTCTAAATCGCCCGTTTTCGAACAACCGTGCGACAGATTTTAAAAGGCAGATTAGTAGCGGCGCGGGACTATTCTGACCAGACCAAAGTTGCGCTCAGATCGGTGACGATCCTTCCTCCGGGCGACCAGACCTAGTCGCCTGCATTGATTATGGACCAGTGAAAAACCCGGAGTGAGCTTAATCACGAGGTAGTGTGAGCCGTCACACTGAGTCCAGCCAGAGAACCAGCCGAGAATAAAAATCGAAAAGAGGAAGCGGCGATGCTCGTGGGGGAAATTATGACGAAGGATGTCAGCAACGTCATTGTTTAACCCAACGGTGAAAATGGAGGTGCAGAAATGCTCGCCAAACACGAACATGAACTTTCAAGAATGATTCACAGGTCGGCGCACGCGCTTACCGGAGACAGCACGGACTTCGATCCTTTACTTAGAACCGTTGGTGACTCCCGCTTTGTTCTCATCGGGGAAGCTTCCCATGGAACCCATGAGTTCTATCGTTTACGCGCGCAGATCACCAAGCAATTGATCACCGAGAAGGGATTCAACGCGGTAGCCGTGGAAGCGGACTGGCCGGACGCCTACCGCGTCAACCAATACGTCCGGTTTGAAGGTGACGACGAGGATGCGGTGGATGCACTTGCCGGCTTTCAAAGATTTCCTACTTGGATGTGGCGCAACGCTGACGTTCTTGATTTCATTGGCTGGCTGCGCAATTACAACGAGCACCGCCATGCGGGACGGGTCGGGTTCTATGGGCTGGATCTCTACAGCTTGCATGCCTCGATGCGGGCGGTACTGGATTTCCTGGATAACGTCGATCCTGAGGCCGCACGCCGGGCGCGCTATCGCTATGCATGTTTTGAAAACTTTGGCGAGGACACACAAGCCTACGGATATGCCGCCAGCTTCGGCCTCAGCAAGAGCTGTGAAGCTGAAGCCATCAGCCAGTGGATGGAAATGCGCCAGCGCGCCGCGGATCTTGCCAGGCGCGACGGCCGAGTTTCCCGAGACGCATTCTTCTTTGCGGAACAGAATGCTCGGTTGGTTAAAAATGCAGAGCAGTATTATCGCTCCATGTTTCACGAGCGAGTTTCCTCATGGAATCTGCGTGACACGCACATGGCAGAGACCTTGGATGCGCTGGTGCACCATCTCGGAGCTCATTCAAAGGTAATCGTCTGGGCGCACAACTCTCATTTGGGTGACGCGCGTGCCACCGAAATGGGGCAGCGCGGCGAGCTGAATTTGGGACAACTGGTACGCCAGCGCTACGGTAAACAAACCACCCTCGTCGGATTCACTACCTATACGGGAACAGTGACAGCGGCGTCAGGGTGGGATAGTCCGGCAGAACGCAAACATGTCCGCCCCGCACTCTCGGGAAGTTACGAGGAACTCTTTCACCAAGTGGGCATTCCGAATTTTCTACTCCGGCTCGGCAACAAGAAAGAGGCCGCATCGGCATTGCAGGAGCCGCGACTAGAGAGGGCTATCGGAGTGATCTATCTGCCGCGTTCGGAGCGTGCGAGCCATTACTTTCACGCGCAGCTTCCGGATCAGTTCGATGTCGTTATTCACTACGACGAAACTCGCGCCGTCGAGCCTCTCGAGAGGACTGCAGCGTGGGAAACTGGCGAAGTTCCCGAGACCTTTCCATCCATGCTTTAGATGTTTGGGAAAATAGCGTTCTTTTGACACTTCGAAGGGTGCAATCGGAGTACCGGGATCTAAGTGCCCTGTCTGGCATCGGTCGCGAGAGCGTCGAATATGAGATTGGTGCGATAGGACTCCAAGTCGCACTGAAGTGCACCCAAAGTGAGTTGTTATCAGCTTCAGCGTAAGGAACTGAAATTAAAGAGGAAGAATGGCTCCCCGGGCTAGATTCGAACTAGCAACCCTTCGGTTAACAGCCGAAATGATTGAAAATCTAAGTGCCCTATCTGGTGTCGCTTACGAGAAATTGGGAGCCATTTTTCTTTTTTTAGTTGCACCCAAACCCGCACCCACGCCTATGACTTCCGAATGGGTGCCCATTGGAGCGCAATCAGGTTCTTTGAGGGGCTGATTGACCGTCACTTCCCCCAATGGGACTTGAACGAAGCCGCCCGGCGGCGGACGCTTCGCGTGCGTGTAGGTGAACGATGTCGATGTGATCGGGATATTGTCGGGTCACAAGGAGGTCCTCATGACCCGACTTCGCAAAATGATGCTCGAAGAACTCGAGCGTCGTAATTATTCTGGGGCTACCACACGCTGTTACATCCGGACAGTTGAAGATTTCTCAAGACGATTCAAGCGTTCTCCGGATTGTTTGGGTCCGGAACACATTCGTGAATATCAGGCCGAGCTGTTCAAGAAGCGCAAGTTGTCGCCAGGCACGGTTACGCAACGATTGGCAGCTCTGCGATTCTTCTATATCAAAACTCTCAAGAAAACCTGGAGCATCGCCGAGACGCCCTATCCGAAAAAAGGGGTTCACCTTCCTTCGATCCTCAGCCGGGAAGAAGTCACGCGACTCATCGACGCAGCTCTGACACCTTATCATCGCACCCTGTTGATGACCCTCTACGCCACCGGAGTACGACGCGCTGAACTGACACACCTGAAAGTCAGCGACATCGATAGCCAACGCATGGTGATTCATGTCCAGGGCGGCAAGGGACGCAAAGACCGGGATGTGATGCTCAGCCCAAAACTGCTCGAGACACTGCGTGAGCACTGGCGCGGATTACCGCGCAAGCCAAGCGCATGGCTGTTTCCAGGTAACCGCTGGCATACCGGTGATACGCCGATTGACACCAAGGTGGTCTGGAACGCTTGCAAGGAAGCCGCCCAGCGAGCGGGCCTCCAGAAAGACGTGCACCCTCATACGCTGAGGCACTGCTTCGCCACACATCTACTGGAAGCCGGCGCGGATCTGCGAACCATCCAGTTGTTGCTAGGGCATCGCGATCTGGAAGAAACCACCATCTATCTCCATCTCTCTGAACGTCACCTCAGCGCGACCGGGAGTCCTCTGGACTCGCTGGAGCTAAAAGACCGGCCACCACAGAACGAGTAGATGGACCGGCCACCCCTCGAGGTGGCCGATCTCGTCCGCGCTGCGGGAGACGCATTCATCGAACGAAGCCGTAAGTGGATCACCTGGAAGCATGTCAAAGTGCTGCTGGCCATTGCGCGGTGTCGCACCGCCGCGCTCGGCGGCCATCTCGATGAGTGCACGCGCTGCGGACATCGCGCCATCTCCTACAACTCTTGTCGCAACCGGCACTGCCCGAAGTGTCAGGCGGGGGCTCGCGACCGCTGGCTCGCGGCGCGTCGCCAGGAACTTCTCCCGACGCGCTATGCGCATGTAGTCTTCACGCTGCCTCGCGAGCTGGGGCCACTGGCCTTGCAGAACAAGAAGGTCATCTACGATCTCCTGTTTCGCACCAGTGCGGAAGCGCTTCTCGAAATCGCTCGCGATCCTAAGCATCTCGGCGCCGAGATCGGCTTCTTCAGCGTGCTGCACACTTGGAATCAGAAACTCGGGTTCCACCCGCATGTCCATTGCGTGGTTCCCGCTGGCGGGCTCTCCGCCGATCGCACGCGCTGGGTCAGCTCACACCACGCGTTCTTTCTTCCCGTCAAAGTGCTCGGGCGTGTTTTTCGCGGCAAGTTTGTTGCGGCTCTCAAACGGGCCTTCCAGGATGGCCAGCTGGATTTCCACGGAGGTCTGCAACCCCTCGCTCAGCCGAAAACTTTCTCCTCGTGGCTAAGAACGCTGTTCCGAAAAGATTGGGTGGTCTATTCGAAACGCCCCTTCGGTGGCCCACTGCTTGTACTCCAGTATCTGGGACGCTATACCCATCGCGTAGCCATCTCCAACCACCGCTTGGTTTCCTTTGCGGATGACCAAGTCACTTTCCGTTGGCGCGACTCCGCTCACGACAACGAACAGAAGTTGCTCACCCTATCTCTTGATGAGTTTCTGCGTCGCTTCCTGTTGCACGTCCTTCCCAAAGGTTTCGTGCGCATCCGGCATTTCGGCTTCCTGGCCCATCGCCGGCGTGTCGCGACCTTGCCACTCTGTTTGCAGTTGCTCGGTTCAGCACCACAAGCAGCGCAGGAGGTTTCCATAGCCACTGCAAGTGATCGCTGGTTTTGCCCTCAGTGCGGTGGACCGATGGCGGCCATCGAGCGATTCACTTCTGCCGAGATCCAACTCCGTTCTCCACCACCCCCGGTGACAGTCGCCGCATGAGACAACCAGCAACATCACGGAATCTTTGCCTGCCTCAGCGCGCGCAATCTCTCTGCGCCTTGCGCTTCTACAAACCCGCTCTTTCCAGCTTCTCCAGTCTTTGCTCCCCGGCCGTCTTGCGCTTCACCCCACCCAAGAGTATCTGCCGATGTTTTCCGTGCCCTGCGGCAACAGCCCGACACACCTGGACACCACCCCTCCATCCCATTCAATTCCCATAGAAGGCCCGCGTCCGCCGCCGGGCGGCTTCCTTCAAGTCGCTGTATCGAAAGCGCGCCGAACCACCCCACCCTCTCATCATTTTTTGTTGATGCGCGCTTCCGATACAGCACT
>CAVWDX010000025.1:0-306910 GCA_963753745.1 uncultured Acidobacteriota bacterium | reverse complement strand
CCATCGCGAGAGTTGCAACCAGTCGGGTCAGAAACGGTTCAGTCAGACGGAGAGAAATGATGGACCTCACCACTGCTTATCTGGGATTCACACTCAAGAATCCTATCGTTGCGTCTTCTTCGCCGTTGTGGGATTCCGTTTCCAACATCCGCGAGCTCGAGGACAGCGGCGTCGCCGCCGTAGTTTTGCCTTCCATCTTCGAAGAGCAACTGCACACAGAAGGGGAATCCCTCGATCAAGACCTAGCTCGGGGTGCGGAAAGTTTGGCGAGGCTTTGAGCTATTTCCCGATACTCCGTGATTACAATCTCGGCCCGGAAGGCTACCTCGAATTAATTCGCAAGGCGAAATCGGCAGTGTCCATTCCTGTCATCGCAAGCTTGAATGGCACTTCGCGCGGTGGGTGGATCCGCTATGCGCTAGATGCGCAGCAAGCCGGCTGCGACGCCATCGAGTTGAATCTCTATTCCCTTGTGACCGACCCGAAGCGGACTGCAGCCCAAGTTGAAAACGACTATTGCGAGCTCGTTCGCGAACTGAAGAAATCGCTCAGGATTCCTGTAGCCGTAAAGCTTTCGCATTTCTTGACGGCTCCGGCGAATCTGGCAGGTCAGCTCGATGCGGCGGGCGCGAATGCGCTCGTGCTGTTCAATCGCTTTTACCAGCCCGATTTTGATATCGAACAATTAGAAGTTACACCCCGGCTTGCACTCAGTCATTCCCAAGAGCTCCTCCTGCGCCTGCACTGGGTCGCTATCATTTATGGCCGCGTGCAGTCGGACCTTGCCATCACCGGCGGAGTACATACGGCAGAAGACACCATCAAATCCATGATGGCAGGGGCTAAAGTTGCCATGATGACTTCGGCGCTCTTGCAGAAGGGCATTCGACACGCTGCGCTGGTTCTCGCCGATCTTGCGCGTTGGATGGAAGAGCACGAGTACGAATCTATCCGGCAGATGCAAGGAAGCCTGAGCTATCGTTCTGCGCCGAATCCGGCAGCGTTCGAGCGGCTCAATTACATGTGGACTCTGAGTTCGTATGTACTCGCACGCAAAGAAACGGCGGCCTGAGTCAGGCAGCCGGGCACCGCATGACACGACGGCTTCTTTTTGAACCGGGTTTTAACCATGAGTGAAGAACCCCACAAGACGATGATCCGGCAGATGGCGGCGGCTGATATATCTGCCGTGGTAGAGCTCGAAGAAAGAGTGTTTCGGCAAATGCCCGCCTGGACGACTGAGGAGCTAGCGCAACATCTCTCGGTCTTCCCCGAAGGCCAACTTGTTGCTGTGGATGAATCTGGCAAGATCATTGGTACCGCAAGCTCCCTGATCATCGATTGGGACGATTATGCAGAATCCGCGAAGTGGTCTTCTATTACAGGCTTCGGCAGCTTTGCTACGCACAATCCACTGGGCAAAACGCTCTACGGTGCGGACATGTGCGTCGACCCCTCAGCGCGTCGTCGTGGGGTGGGCTCGCTCTTTTATGAAGCTCGCAAAAGGATGGTCAAGGACCGTGGGCTGAAGCGCCTGTTGACCGGAGGACGAATTCCGGGATATGCGGAAGTCGCGCAAACCATGACTCCGCAGGAATATGTGACGGAGGTCGTTCATGGTCGAAAAAAAGATCCAGCACTCAGTTTTCAACTCGCGAATGGATTGATCGTTCTCGATGTCGTTCCGGAATATCTGGAAGATCCCGAATCGCGAAGCTATGCGACGCTCCTTGAATGGTTGAATCCAGAATACGCAGTGACAGTCAGCCTGGAGGAAAGCGAGCAAACCGCAGCCATGGATTTGCTCAGCGACGAGGCAATGCGGGAGCGCATCGTACCATCGCGTGTGAGAATCGCGGCGTATCAGTACCTGTTGCGCCCGATCCGCTGCTTCGAGGATTTTGCTACTCAGGTCGAGTTCTTTGTGCGCAGCGCTCAGGAATACCGCTGCCAGTTCGCTCTTTTCCCGGAGTATTTCTCCATGCAGCTTTTGAGTTACCTTCGCGAACCAGCGCCCGCGCGTGCCGTAAGGCTTCTCGCTCAGCTTACGCCGGAGTACGAAACAGTGTTTAAGCGGCTGGCAAAAGAGAGCGGACTATACATTGTTGCGGGGACGCACCCTGTGATACAGGGCGGAGAGCTCTTTAATGCCGCCCATCTTTTCACGCCAAACGGTAAGATTTTCAGGCAAAAGAAAGTTCACTTGACCCAGACAGAAAAAGGCCCCTACCAGATGAGTCGCGGCCACGGTTTCTACGTGTACCATACGGACTTCGGCAGGATTGCGATCCTGGTCTGTTATGACGTGGAGTTTCCTGAAGCGGCAAGGGTGCTTGCGGAGGCCGGCGCACAGATCATTTTTGTTCCGTCGTGTACGGATGAACGCCAGGGATATTTCCGCGTGCGTTACTGTGCGCAGGCGCGCGCCAGTGAGAATCAAATCTATGTCGCAATGGCCGGAACTGTCGGAAACTTGCCGGAAGTCCCATGCATGGCAACGCACTACGGGCAGGCGGCCGTTCTCACGCCCTGCGATTACTTTTTTGCCAGAGACGGTATCGCGGCCGAAGGCACCTTGAACCAGGAGCAGATGATCATTGCCGATGTGGATTTGAACCTTCTGGAAGAACAACGGATCAAGGGGACCGTTCTTCCATTGAACGATCTGATCCGCGATGCGAATGATCGCGTAATTCACTACACGGACCGCCGCGTCGGCAGGGATTTCACTCCGCTGCCACTTTCCAATAGTTTACGTGTTCCCTTGACCTCCGAAACAATTCACCACTCACAAAAGAAGCGAGGCTAGAGAGCCGCTTTCCTGGTTAAACGCTTACCAAACAGGAGCCGTGAAAAGCGCCATTGTGTGAAGTAGAGTCGAACGGTGGTTGACGTTGTCACCACGGCCTCGGTGCACTCCCGTCTTCGTTCGCGCTGAAACATAACGGCACGCGGAACTGCACCGCTTTTCAAAACTCCAGAAGCAGGCCATCTTCATCAGGAACCAAATCATCGCGGAGGGGGCGTAACTTCGCGGCTGCGCACGATGAATCGATTTGGTGCGTGGCCTACATAGTTGAATGGGAAGCAGGTGATCAGCGTCAACTCCTTGGCATTCGAGGAATTCAGCACCCCGACTTCGGTGGCCGGGACTACAAAGGTAGATTGCACCTCATACTGAAAGGATCCGCCGGAAGTCACGATGATAATCTTATCGCCTTTACGTATCTCGCGAAGAGGTCGAAACAATCTGTCACGGTGACCAGCCAAAGCGACATTGCCCCACTCCCCGGGGAAAGGTGTCTGTGGAACGTGCCCCACCGCACGGTCCAGTAGTTCAGGGGCATCGCCTTGCACGACCACACTTTTGATTTCCAACCTGGGGATTTGAATCTCTCCGATAACCTCACCGATGTTTAAGAGGTGCGGTTCGGTTGTGGGCACTGTGTGTTCAAACTTGTGCAATTCGAACGCCTGATAGGCCTCGCCGTAAAGGAGCACAAAACTCGCATAGGCAACGGCGACGACTCCCGCGAGCAAAAAAACGAACGAGACCCAACGAAGCAAGAAAATGTCGTGGCGCTGTCGCTTATTGAGGATACTCGCTGCGGAGTTCATCGTGGGGCTCCGAGGGCCTGCGCTGATTGCGATTTTGTCCCGCTGGGGAAATAGCCGGGCCGCGTCCTGACGCGAAGCTTTCGCCCGTCTGGCGAAGAAACCTGCACTGCGATTTTCCGGAACGAATCACGGCCGTTTTTCATTGGGGGCACATAGCCCAGCGTGTACTGTTCGCGGAGATCCCGGGCGATCTGCCGTGTGAACTTCGCGGCTTCATCGCTCCGCTTTGTAAGGAATGTAATTCCACCGGTCACATTCGAAAGTTTCTTGAGGACCTTCGGATTTTCTTCCTCTCCCGCCTCATCGACCAAGCCGATTGAATAGATGACCACGTGGGAATGCTCAGCGAGGGCCATCAACTCTGAAAATTTGGCGTGGCTGGCGTTATCCCCGCCATCGCTAACGATGATCAGGGCTTTCTTGTCCCACTGTCCCAGCTCCACGTGCGTTAGTCCCTCGATCACCGCATCATACAGGGCAGTCTGTCCCCGAGCGGAAACAGCGGTAAGCGCTTGCTGCAATTCGGTCGCGTCGTGCGTGAATGGCTTTCCGCGCATGAGCTCCACCGAAACATTCTCATTGAAGTCCACAACAAACATTTCGTCTTCCGGATTGCTGGAATGGGCGAATGCATTTACCGCCAGAACGACGGCGGGGAGCTTCGGACCCATGCTAAGACTATGGTCGACAATGAGCCCAACGGTTATGGGCGTGTCCTCTTGTTTGAACAGCGTAATGTTCTGCTGTCGGCCATCCTCGAAGACTTTAAAATCTTGTACTTTGAGCCCAGAAACAAATGTTCCTTTTGAGTCTGTGACGTTTACAGGCAGGACAACGAGAGCAGTCGTGAGGGTAATCTTGGCCTGCGCACCTGTTCCGGTTGCCGGAGAGGCCGTTACGAATCCCGGTCCGAAAACTGAGCTGATGGCAAACGACAGAAGAACGAAAATCAATTCAGCAGTATGCGCCTTGGATTTGTGCAATTGATAGCGGAGCCTCATGGGAGCCCCTCGCGTCGCGGTGGAGGGGAATACCCTCCGTTCCGCGACGCTTTAGGCCTCGACATTTCTAAGAAAACAGCTTTGTTAACATCTTGAGTGCTATTCCAATTGCAATGGCTGCGAACCCCAACAGCCCCAGCAACGGGATGGTGCTTCCGGTTTGAGGCAACTTCTCGGGCTGCACTGCCGTTGCTGGCGCAGCGGCCGCTTGCTCGGGAGCTTCCGATGGTTGCACCTGAATCGCCTGGGTTACCGGCTGTTCCTCTTTCTCTGGCGTGATCGCTTCGAGCGGAACCACTTTCAAATTGCTCTCTGTCGGCACGGTCATTTCCGCTGGCACGATTTCCCGGCATTTCTCAGCCAATTCACTGGCTCTCTCCTTCGCATAAACGAATTCCTGGCCAAAATTATCCCCCGGATAGAACCAGGCACGCAATGCAACTGGGCAAATACCTGGCCTTTCGTTGAAATTAATCACCGTCTCGCCCTTTGGTTCCAGCCGATAGTTGGGGACCGCGAGAATCGTGGCCAGCAATTGTGTTTTGTCCTCGTTCCAAATCTGCACAATGTGCCGCCATCCCTGTGAGTCAAACAGTTTGAAAACGTAGGTTCCGGCAGGCAACGTTTTGCCTCCAGGAATCTCAATCGGCTGGTTGAATGTAAAAACTGTTTCCTTGTTCCATGTATCCGCTCGCGCTGGACTGACCAATACTCCGACCAGCAGTGCGAGTACCAGTACAGCAAGCAACATCTTGGCAATTCTCATAACTTCTTCCTCCTTACATCCGAACTCCTTGTCTTCTTGCGGCGCCTCTCACATCCGTAATTGCGCCAGGTTCCTATAAGCGAACTTCCCTTGGGAGCTCAGCCTTTCGTCTCTCTTTTCGTACCTTCTTTGCCGGGTCAAATCTGTGTGCCGCGTCACGCATCGATGTGATAAGCGGCGTGCCGGAGTTGGGGCTCGTAAGGACTTTTCAAGAACGAATTGCGCGGGCTTTATCGCGGCAGATGCGCGTAGTGCCTGCCATTCAAAAGCACTTCACGAGCAGTTTCTTCGTGACAGAGCTCACGCCGGGGCGTGATCCAGTTCACTGACCATAAGTCCTGCGGCGTCCAAATTTGTAACAAAGAGAATAAAGATGCTCATAAGCGAGCTCATGTGCGGAATCCCAGTTGTGGACAAGCGAGGGCGGTGCGTAACCACGGTTTCTCAAGCCGACGTTGCGCTCTATGCTCCCCCAGCACAAGCCGGCAAGCTGCTGAGCGAGATTTCAAAACCTTTGAAACCACAGGAAAACGTCCATTTGGAGAGAGGCTATTTCTTCTGCGGACAGTTCCACGAGCAGGATGAAATATTGTTGTTGAATCGGGGCGAGAATTGCCCAAGGAAGTAGAGGTAGTCCTATGATCTTCAGAAATCGACAAGATGCGGGGCAGAGGTTGGCGCTGCGACTCGGCAAATTTGCGAACCGAGACGACGTGATTGTGCTGGGAGTTCCACGGGGCGGCATTCCGATTGCATTCGAGGTTGCCACAACCCTTAACCTGCCGTTGGATGTATTTGTCCTACGGAAGCTGGGCGTGCCCGGCCATGAAGAGTTTGCATTCGGAGCCATCGGGGCCGGTGGCGTTCGGGTTCTAGACAAACAGGTCGTTGAATCCCTGCGGCTATCCGATGCGGTCGTTGATCTAGTTACTCGCGTCGAGCGCGCGGAGCTTGCGCGTCGTGAAGAAATCTACCGTGGCGGGAGACCACAGCTGGATGTGCGCGGGAAGACGGTGATTCTTGTGGATGACGGCATTGCCACCGGATCAAGTTTGCGAGCCGGTGTGTGCGCCCTGCGGCAAATGCAACCGGCGGCCATTGTGATCGCTGCCCCCGTCGCCGCTCCCACTAGCGTAAACCGTCTCAAGCGTGAAGTGGATGATGTGATCTGCGTTGCAGCCCCCGAAAAATTCCACGGAGTGGGGCAATTCTACGAAGATTTCTCGCAAGTGCCTGACGCGGAAGTTATAACGTTGCTAAAAAGCGCGGCCCGTCAGCAAAAGACGCAGCATCAAGGCGACGAAGCTACCGTCGCGCGCCGTTGACTCAGAACACGTAAAAAGATGCCCGTGATTGTCGAAGACGGAAAGCGAATCGCGGCACAACTTGGCAACGCAGTTTGGGGAGTTTTGGACGTAATGGGACGTAAAAAGCGAAACGGCTCAGAGGGAGCATCCTCTGAACCGTTTCTGATCAACTGACAAATGGTTGCGGGGGTCAGATTTGAACTGACGACCTTCGGGTTATGAGCCCGACGAGCTACCAGGCTGCTCCACCCCGCGCTTTAGATACTACGCCACTTGCTTCACTTCTGCAAATTTAACCGCTTACGGCCCCGCATAAGAGTCAGCCGCAGGTCGGCAAGTTTGACCGCATCGCGCCGCATCGACGAGACTCCCTACGCTGAAGTGGCCTTGCCCAGCGGACCAAAAGCCCCTGTCGTCGCGACGAGCGATTCGTTCGAACCCGCGAGCCGCACTTCTCTCGATTGCAGCAAACGAAGTTCACCAAGTTGTTTTAGATTGCCACAACATTGGCAGGTGCAGCTGCGCCTTTGGTCAATGCTCCGATGCAGGTAACAGGCCACAGGCCATGCCAACAAAGCCCAAAAAATCCTACCAGCTGTTGTACGGCGTCCCTTCGAACGGTGAAGTCCGTCCTGAGTTCGAATGTACGTCGACCATACCTGTTGTCACCTGATCCGGACTCATCACCACGTTGTCGAATTGGGGCACCCAGTCCTTTGTCCGCGTGATGGGATCGATCGGAATGTCCCGCAAATATCCCGCCTGTTGAAGGTCGTCCAGCGATTGCGGTGCCGCCTGCTTATCGAGCGTGTAATTGTCAATCGCCTCTCGCATTACCTGTAAATCATGTTTCAGTACTGCTTCCCGCGATCGCTGTACTGCCATGTCATATCGTTGCGCTGCCATGCCGATAAGAATCAGGATAATCGTGATGACGATCATCAACTCGAGCAGAGTAAATCCTTTGGCGAAGGGAAGTGTGACCGGCTTCCGCCGCGCAACTCCCTCATCCGTTTTTTGATTGAGTCGCTTCATCGCATTCCTTTGACTCAATTACCAGTCGCTATATTTTGTCCCGTCGAGCGCCGTGCCGCCCGATTTCGTGTAGACATCGAACACATTGTTTCCGCACCAGCTCGTCGAATCGGGATCGTCCGATACACATCGCAAGCCCCAATCTGCCTGTCCGGTCATCGGATCCACGGGAATTTTGCGCAGGAACCTCAGCCTCTTGTCGTCTCCCGCTCCCAGCTGCACGCCTTTTACCAGCGTGTCCAAATCCGGCGGATAATTCTCGCTCCCCACTTCTGTCCGGAACTTGTGCTGGTCCGCCAGATCTTTGTACCGGTCGATGGAGTCCCTCATAGTCCGCAGATCATAGCGAAGATCTGACTCTTTTTGCCGAACCACCGTATACCGAAAAATTGGAAGCGCCATGGAAGACAAAACTAGCAGAATGGAGCAAGCAATGATCAATTCCAAAAGCGTCATTCCGGCTGTTGGGGAAAGGCGCCGCTGACGATGGTCTTCCTTTGCATGAAGCTCGCGCCTCAACATCTTTGCTTTCCTCTTGCTTGGACTACGGCTGAACCTGCACAGTTGCCTCGCTCGTGACCAATAGAATCGGTCTCTGCTGCGAATCTTTGGCGTTCTGTTGCACGATCGACAAATTCGAAGAACCCGGCGCAACTCCCTTGATCACGATGCCCATCAAGGTTCCGCTCCCGCTCACGCCTTGCGTGTTCGGCTGCCGCGTGGCGGAAATAATCGCCTGGCCCTTCTCTTTATTGACGTTGGACACGATTGCGATTTCTTGCGTGCCCCCGGAGAGGAACCCGCCGTGCTGCCCTTCGCCCACCGCGTGCTGTATCTCTTCGATGCTAATCACCGCCGGATTGTATTGCAGCAGCATCGGGATCGAGAACAAATCGTTCACGTTGTCCACCACTACCGCGATCGTCTTCGTTTCTCCCACTTTCAGCGCGATTCCCTGCGGCTCGAATCTCAGCTTGCCGGGTTGCCCTTGTGGCGGATTCACTCCCGGCGCGCTTGAACCTGGATCGTACCACCAGCGGGCGCGGCCCCTCCGGGCATCACGCCAACCGCCGCTTGTGCTGCAGGCTTCACCTTTTCTTGGACAGGCGTGCGAACTTCATTTACGTGCCTCAGTTCGATGTCTTGATCCGAGCCGGTGTAAATTGCCCGCAAATTCTCCTTCGTCCATTCCGGCAGCCGCACGATGTGGGGAATCAGCATGATCAAAACTTCGTCTTCCTGGTGGTCCACATTGTCGCTAGAGAAGAGGTAACGGATGATCGGGATCTTTGCTAACCCCGGCCAGCCATTCAATGTACGCGTGTCCGTTCGCTGGATCAGCCCCCCGAGAATACTGGCCTCGCCATCCTTTAATCGAATGTCGTGCTCGACGACGCGCTGGCTGATGATCGGCTGGCTGATTCCGCCGATCGTGGAAGTGCCTGTCACCGAGGACACCTCGATCTTCGTCTTCAAGGCTGATCTCATGATTCGGATGTACTCGCGGCGTGATGTCGATATTCACGCCTACGTCCTGATATTGGAATTGCGTGTTGACCAGCGGGTTCACCAGACCTGCCGCGCCTACCGCGCCAACCCCGACCCCGGCCTGAAAACTTCCCGTCGCAATCGGGATGCGGTCGCCGATTTTGAGTTTCGCCTGCTGCCCGTCGACCGACCTCAACTCCGGGTCTTGAATAATCTTTGTGTACGTGTCAGTGAGCACGGCGTTGGCCGTGAAATTCGGCACGGTAATGGGGTAATCGCTGCTATTCAAGTGCCTCAGCGTGTTCAGCGTCGTGTTGTTTGTTGTCGTTGTGGTCGTCGAGGAGCCAGTGGTTGTCGTCGCGTTCGGATTTATGGCGATGGACGCGCTCTGCCCCGGCGTCACACCCAGATTGCGCAAACGGTCCGTGCGCGCCTCCAGCACTTCCACTTGAACCACCACTTCTGGTTTGGCCTTATCCACGTCTTGGATCACTTTGCTTATGAGCGTCAACACGTCCGGAGTCGCCCGCACGATGATGGCATTCTGCGAGTTGAGTTGCTGGACGCGCTTCAAATCGAACAAGGACCGCAGCCCGGTTACGATTTCCGTCAAGTCCTGCGGTGTCACGGTGTTTGCCAGATAAAACGTCTTCAGCGATTCTTCCTCATAATCGCGGCGCTTCTGCGGCTGGTCCGGCGCAATCAAGATTATATTTTCCGTAACGGGTTTCCAGAACGCTTTGCTCTCGATACAAACAACTTCCAGCGCCTGCTCCAGCGTCAGGTTATTCAAATCCACGGAGATTCGTCGAGCCGGAAAGTCCGGATCGTAAATCACGGTCACGCCCGCCAATTTCCCGATGGTGTCGAAGAGAACTTTGGCATCGCCGGACGCCTTGTAGTTGATCGCTACATTTGAAATTGGCTTGAGCTCCGGCGGGCCAGACATGTATCGCATGGTTTCGTCATCGGCGGGTGGCGGCGTGCCATCCGCGGCGTGGTTCTGCTCCACGATCATCGCCAGGGTTTTTTTCAGTTCTTGCGCTGCGATTGCGCTCGAAGGATCGTCGATTTGTGCGCGCTGGAATTGCGCTGCAGCGCCTTGCAGATCGCCGTTTTCTCTCTGCTTCACGCCCAGCTGTATGTGCATTTCTCCAGCTTGAAAGCGCGTCTGACTGAGTCTTATTTTGTAGGCCGCATTGTTCGGGTCGGCCTTCAGCGCCTTTTGGTAAAACTCCAGCGCGGCGTCATAATCCTGTATCGTCTCCGCTTTCCGCCCTTTGCTATAATCCGTTTGGCCCTTTGGGCAGCCCGCCGCGAACAGACCTATTCCGGCACATAAAATGACACTACACCAACGTCGCATGGACTCTCCGGGGGGCTCGGTTTTGAACCGTTTCAGTCTATCATCCGGTTTAGAGCACCGGCAACACGCGGAAGGTTGGCTGTCCTACATCCGATAATATGCTGGCGCGCCGCAGTCGGGTGCTCAAGGTCGTAGCCAAGATTTAACACTCCAGTTATGATGGAAGATTGTGCCCAAGCCCGCGAAGAAACCCGAGAAGGGAACCAAATCCGGCGAGCAAGTCGTGGCCCAGAATCGCGCCGCCTCATACAACTTTCACCTGCTTGACAGGTTTGAGGCCGGCCTGGTTCTCCATGGCACTGAGGTGAAGGCTTTGCGCCAAGGAAAAGCGAATATCCGCGACGCCTATGTCGATTTCAAACCTAGCGGCGCATGGCTCGTTAACGCACACATCGCTCAATACCTGCCCGGTGGTCCCTGGAATCATGAGCCTCTTGGTTCGCGCAAGCTCCTCCTCCATAAGAACGAAATTTACAAGCTCGCAGGCCGTACCCAATCGAAGGGCTTGACCGTCATTCCGTTGCGCATCTACTTCCGCAATGGCCTGGCAAAGGTCGAAATCGCTCTCGCGCAGGGCAAGAAGTCGTGGGACCGCCGCCAGGACGAACGCGACAAAGAAGCTCGCAGGGAAACTGAAAAGGCCATGTACAACAACCGGAGGCGATAAAGAAAAATGCAAATCACACTCGAAGCAAAACCTTACGCAGCACTGGAGACGGAAGCTCTCGTTTCCTATGTTTTCGAAGATGCCGACCCCGTTCAGGGCCGTATCGCGGAGATGGATCAAGCCGCAAATGGATTGCTGCGCAGGCTCGCCAAGAGCGGAGAACTCACCGGCAAGGCGCTCGAGATCACTTTGATTCATGCTCCCGCTGGGTTGAAGGCCGCCCGACTCTTGCTGGTCGGAGCGGGGAAGCGCGACAAATTTGACTCCGCCATGCTGCGCAAGATTGCGGGAGTTGCCGTGCGCTATTTGAAAGCGCGGGGCGTGCACAGGTTCGTTTTTGCCGCGCGCGAGAACGGAGCGACGGAAGATACCGCCCAAGCCCTTGCCGAAGGCGCGATCGCCGCTGACTTTGAATCGGACAAATACAAGACCGACAAGAAAAACGACAAGTCCATCGATTCCGTCCTGCTCGCCGGGTTTTCCGAAGCGGAGCGCGCTGCTGGGGAGAAGGGCTTGACGCGCGGGCGAATCATCGCGGAATCGCAGAATTTTGCCCGCGATCTTATCAACGAGCCCTCGAACAAGCTGACGCCAAAGATTCTCGCCGAAAAAGCGGAAGCCATGGCCAAGCAAGCCGGACTCGCCGTGGAAATTCTCGACGAAAAGAAAATCGCCGACCTCAAGATGGGTGCGCTGCTCAGCGTAGCACAAGGAGGGCCCGAGCCGCCGCGCATGATCGTCATAACGTACACGCCGGCCAATCCCAAACCGGGCGCACCGGTGATTGGCCTGGTCGGAAAAGCGGTGACGTTTGACACCGGCGGCATTTCCATCAAGCCTTCCGAAGGCATGGAAAAAATGAAGTACGACATGGCCGGCGGCGCCACGATGATTGGTGTGATGCGCGCGCTCGCGGCGCTGAAACCAAACGTGAAAGTCATCTGCGTTGTGCCGTCCACGGAAAACATGCCCGGCGGCAAGGCTCAGAAGCCCGGTGACATTCAGACCGCCATGTCCGGCAAGACGATTGAGGTTCTGAACACGGATGCTGAAGGGCGGCTGATTCTTGCCGACGGCGTTCACTACGCGAAGCAACTCGGTGCGACACATCTCGTGGATGCGGCCACGCTTACGGGAGCGATTGTAGTGGCGCTCGCGAGCATCAACGTAGGGGTGTTCAGCGGCGCCGATCAATCGTGGACCGACAAAGTTCTCGCTTCGGCGAAAGCGGCCGGCGAAAAAATGTGGCAAATGCCTATGGATGACGAATACCGCGAATTCATCAAGGGCACGGTCGCCGACATTCAGAATATTGGCAGCGGCAAAGGCGGCGGGTCGATTACAGGCGCGTGGTTCATCCGCGAATTTGCGGGCGACACGCCGTGGGTGCACCTGGACATTGCGGGCACCGCCTGGAACGACGACGCTAAGCCTTGGCTTGCCAAAGGGCCGACAGGCGTAGCGTTGCGGACTCTGGTGCATCTCGCCATGTCGTATTAACAAGCTCATTTTTTCGTTGTGGGGTGACCGCAGGGGCACGATATATCGTGCCCCTACATTTTTTCCGGGGCCTCAATGCCTAATAACTTCAACGCCTCGACCAGTTGCGCTTCCACGATCTCCGTCAGGGCGAGTAAGAATGCACGTTTTTGGGCCTCGGCTTCCGTTAGAATGTGATGCTTGTGATAGAAATTGTTGAAGGCCTGGGCCAATTGGAAGGCGTACTTTGCCACAAACGCAGGTTCCTTCGCGCCAATCGCGGCATCTACCGCATGATCGAGGGAACTGGCCAGCAGAACCAATGACCATAGGTCATCATTCTGCACACCTTGTAAATACGGCGCGACTGGGAAGGTCTCGGATTCCGCGATCCTTCCGAGGCCCACTCGCAGCAATTTTTCTTGCTCTGAGATTGCGTGATTCTCGGCAGGTTCGCCTTTCCGGCGGATGCCGCGAATTCGGACGACCGCATACTGGCAATAGGGGCCGGTTTCGCCTTCAAAACTTAGCGCATCTTTGAAATCGAACGCGATGATCGCGTTGCGAGTGAACTTCAATAGAAAAAATCTCAGCGCACCAACCGCGATAATATGAGCTGTCGTCTTGCGTTCGAGATTGGTCATATTGGGGTGCCGCTGCTGCACTTCCGCGAGCGTGGCGGCTTCCAGGTTGTCGATCAGATCATCGGCTTTCACGCCGAATCCCTTGCGGCCGCTCATGTCCACGAAAGGGCGCTTGGCGTCTTCCGGCGAAAGTTCGTAGCCCATTTCGGCGGCGCAGCGGGGCGTGAGCACGACGAAGGCATAGGACAGGTGAATGGACTTGTCGGCAGCTTCGGCGTGGCCGAGGCGACGCAAGGCTTCGGCGACGACATCTTGCACGTAAGACTGGCGCGTATCGATGACGTTGTAAACCGCACTTGCGGGCTCGGCGAAATGCGGCGCGCCCGGATCGTTCTCGATGGTGGTCGTGGCCCAAACGGTTTCGCCTTCGGGCGCGGCCGGCCATTTGCGATAGTTGAAATCCTTGCCGAGAAGGCCGAATTTCCAGAGCTGGTAGGCAATGTCTTTGCCGACGTAGGTGACGGTGCCGTTGGAGCGGACGATGATTTTGTCCTGGATATTTTCTTCTTCGTCCTCAGCGGCGGCTGGTTTTTCTTCAGACGGTTTCTCGAAGTCCCTTGATTCTTCTTTCCAGGGCATGATCCAGCAGCCGGCCATTTTTCCGGCGCTCACGAGTTGAACGACGCCGGATTTTTTTAGCAGCTCGAAGGCGGCATCCCAGAACTTGAGGTGAAGAATTTCGCTCTCACGGGCGAGGAGTTCGTACGAAATGCCGAGGCGAGCCATGGTTTTGAGATGCAGGCTGACGATGGTGTCGGCGACGACTTGGGCGACTTCGGCCTCTTCGCCCCGGTCTTCTTCAATGGCTTTGAGGGTGCGGGCGCGTAGTTCGGCGGCGCGCGATTTGTCCTCTTCCAGGAAGTGGGTGACCTTGGCGTAGAGATCCCAGCAGTAGTAATCGAAGCGCGGCTGCGTCGCGGCCATTTTCACGCTAACCGGAGTGAGGCGCTCCATATCGAGGAAGCCGATCACTACATCCGCGACTTGCACGCCGGTATTGTCGATGTAGTTTTGGACTTGCACGGCATGGCCAGCGTGGCGAAGGATGCGAGCCATGGTGTCGCCTAAGACGGCGTTGCGGACGTGGCCAATGTGGGCGGCTTTGTTTGGGTTGATGCTGGTGTGCTCGACGATGACCTTGCCGGAACTCCGGAGTTGCGCAGGTTGATGCGAGGCGGCTTCGCGCTGCGCATCCCTCCAAAATGCCGCCCGGTCAAAGAAGAAGTTCAGATATCCCGCGCCAGCAACTTCCACGCGCGCGACGCCCTCGATCTCGCCCAAACCATTGGCGATCTCTTGCGCAATTATTCGCGGTGCTTTCTTCAGGCGCTTCGCTAGCTCAAAGCAAACGGGAGAGGCGGCTTCGCCCATTTCGATTTTGGGCGGGCGGTCGAGAACGATATCGAGAGAGATCTTGTAGTTCTCTTGGATGTACCGCGCAAGCGCGGCGCGAAGACGATTGGAGAGTGTCAGATACACGGTGCCTCGGATGAAACGGAGAAGTGAGTATAAGTGGAGGAGTCGAATAGGGTCAAAAGGTAACGCGGGGGAGCGATGAAGAGTGCGCCCAGGGTACCCCCACCCCGGGTGTTTTTCGTAAGAGTGATAAACAAAGGACTTACGCGTAAAAGTTGCGCAAGAATATCAAAATAAAGGGCTTCAAAGTCCAAGGAATCAGAGAGTTGCAATTGGCTTGTAAGAGTGGCAAATAAAGGAGTTAGAGGTGCGACTTGGGTCGGAATTGGGGATGTTCCAGTGCCACGGGGATGAAAGGGAACCACGCGGCGAGAGAACATGAGTCGTGGGGCACGAACAGTCGTGCCGCTAAAATAGATCTCATTGTATCACAAACAATACATTCGTAAAGTAATTACTGATAAACACTTTCCTTGAAGCCAGATAGCTGTGGCCGGAACTTGCAATGCAGGGGAGGAACGCAGAAAACCGTTCAAGCACGGAGCCCGCACCGGATTAAATTGCCATTTGGACCGGACGGCGATGCTGCGGCGGAGTTTGACACACTTTGGTTGCGCCGATAGTATCGAACTTCAACTAAGAGCCTTCCTTGAAGGCTCTCAACAGGGGCGCGGATTTCTTAAATGCAGAGTCCCTCCGCGCGGCGGCGTCCCATGAAACTTGCGTATTTTGATTGTTTTAGCGGAATTAGCGGAGACATGACGCTCGGCGCACTGGTGGATGCCGGTTGCGCGGTCGAACAACTTCGCTCGGAATTGCGCGGATTGCAGGTTCCGGGATGGGAATTGACCACTGAAAAGGTCTGGAAGAATGGCATGGCCGCGACCTATGTGAAGGTAAAGACGGAAGATCAGTCGACACACCGGTCGCTCAACACAATTTTGGATATTTTGCAAAAGTCAAAGCTGGCGCAAGCTGTGCGGGAACGAGCCACCGCGATTTTCCAGAAACTTGGCGAGGCGGAAGCCTGTGTCCACGATGTGCCACTCGAAAAGATTCATTTTCATGAGGTTGGGGCAGTGGACGCGATAGTCGATATAGTGGGGGCGTGCATCGGGTTTGAGGCGCTCGGGATCGAGAAGTTTGCGTGTTCAGCGCTGAATGTCGGAAGCGGGACGGCGAAGATGGCACATGGCGTTTTGCCGGTGCCGGCGCCGGCTACGGCTCGAATGCTGACGGGGAAGCCGACTTACTCGAACGGGGTGCAGAGGGAGCTGGTGACGCCGACGGGGGCGGCGATCGTCGCGACACTTTGCGACTCATTTGGGCCGCAGCCACCGATGAGCGTTTCGGCAATCGGTTATGGCGCGGGCACGGCGGATCTTGAAGGGCAGCCGAACGTTCTGCGGATTATGGTGGGGGAAGAGGTAAGTGCGACGAGAGGTGAGGAGAAAGGCGCACTGGCGGGAGTGCCTGGGCTACTGGGATTCGACGAAGAGATTGCCGTCATTGAAGCGAATTTGGACGACATGAATCCGCAGATTTATGGCTACTTTTTGGAAAAAGCGCTCGGGGCGGGGGCACTGGACGTTTACACGACGCCGGTGCAGATGAAGAAGAATAGGCCGGGGACGCTACTGACAGTTTTGTGCAAGCCGCAGGACACAAACGCGCTTATGTCACTGATTTTTGCGGAGACTACGACCTTCGGAGTGCGCACCTATCGAGCTCAGCGGCGCGTGCTGCCGAGGGAATGGGTGAATGTGGCGACGGATTACGGCGATGTGCGGATCAAAGTGTCGCGCGTGAACGGGCGGATACTGCATGTTGCGCCGGAATTCGAGGATTGCCGGAAGCTGGCAGAGGAGAAGAAGGTGCCATTGCAACGCGTGATTGCGGAGGCGATACGGAGTTACGAGAAAAGATGAACGGGTTTTCTTAACACCGGGTTCACTGAGGGCACAGAGAAGAGGGAAACTAGAAATACGAAATTCGAGTAGTGAAAAGCAGGGATATGGGGGAAAGAACGGAGAGGAATGGCGGGTAAACCAAAATATTATTTGACGACGCCGATCTATTACACGAACGGTTTGCCGCACATCGGGCATACGTATTCGACGATTGTGTGCGACACGATCCGGCGGTACAAGCGGATGCTCGGTTACGACGTGGTGATGACCACGGGAACGGACGAGCACGGCGTGAACGTGGAGCGCTCCGCAAAAAAAGCAGGCATCCCGGAATCGGAATTTGTCGCGAAAATGGCGGCGCAATGGAGGGCGCTTTGGGATGAACTTGGCGTTCAAGGCGACGAATTCATCCGCACGACCGACTTGAAGCACGCGCACACGGTGCAATGGCTTTTCAAGTTGTGTCGCGAAAATGGATTTGTTTATCCGGGACACTACACGGGCCAGTACTGCATTTACGACAACGCCTACGTGGACGTGAAGCCTGGGGAGCCTTGCCCAGATTGCGGCCGTCCCACGGAAACGGTCACCGAGCCAAACTACTTTTTCAAGCTGTCGGCATTTCAAAAGCCGTTGCTCGATTTTTACGCCAAGCATCCCGATTTTATTCAGCCGGAAGCGCGGCGGAATGAGGTGCTGAGTTTTGTCGAAGGTGGCCTGCGCGACTTGAGCATCACGCGGACGACGATTCGCTGGGGAATCCCAGTTCCCGGCGAAGAGCCGCACGTTTTTTATGTGTGGTTTGACGCGCTGACTGCATATCTGAGCGCAGTTGGTGGGCCGAATTATGAGAAATTCGGCTATTGGCCCGCTGATTTGCACCTGGTTGGCAAAGAGATTATTCGCTTCCACGCGGTTTATTGGCCAGCGTTCCTGATGGCGGCGGGGTTGCCACTGCCAAAACAGATCTGGGCGCATGGCTGGCTGTTGATGGACAGCGCGAAGATGAGTAAATCGCTGGGGAACGTCGTGCGGCCGCGTCCGATTGTGCATGTGCTGGGGATGGACGCGCTTCGTTATTATTTGTTGCGCGAGACGGTGTTTGGGCAGGATGGGAATTTTAGCTATGACGCGCTGGTACAACGGTATAACAGCGATCTCGCCAATGGCCTGGGCAATCTTGCAAGCCGCACTGCGGCGATGATCGAAAAAAATTATGCCGGGAAGATTCCGAAGCCCGGTCCGCCACAGCCACAAGACACGGCGCTTGCCAAGGAAGCACAGACGGCTATTGGTGAAGTGATGGAGCATTACAACAATCTCGAATTCTCCCGCGCGCTGGAATCGATTTGGTCGCTGATTTCCGCGGCGGACAAGTATTTGACGGTGGAGAAACCGTGGTCGCTCGGAGAAACGAGCGAGGACCAGCAGCGGCGCGCTACGGTGCTCTGGAGCACTGCAGAGGTTTTACGCGTCGTCACCGTGCTCACGCATCCTGTCTTGCCGGAAAGTACTGCAAAGGTCTGGGCGCTTCTCGGACAATTGGGGTCGCTTGGCGCAGTGGCATTGGACGGATTGCGCTGGGGACAGCTTGCGCCGGGAATCGCGCTTGGCAAGTCTCAGGCGCTATTTCCACGAATTGAAAAAGCAGAAGCAATCGAGAGGATGGAAGCCATGGAAAAAGAAGCACAGAACGCACCTTCACCAGCCGCAGCAAGCACTCCCGCGACCGCGCCGGCCGCCGTAGGAGCGGCCGCGGCTGCCGCGCCTACGGCGAACGATAAAATCGGGATCGAGGATTTTGCGAAAGTCGAGATGCGCGTGGGGCAGATCAAAACGGCTGAGCGCATCGTTGGCGCGGACAAGTTATTGAAGCTGACCGTGGATATAGGCACTGAGATTCGGCAGATTTGTGCGGGGATCGCGCAGTTCTACGAGCCGGAAAAATTGGTTGGGCGTAAAGTCGCCGTCGTCGTGAATCTTGCGCCGCGCAAATTGCGCGGGGTGGAATCCAACGGGATGATCATGGCCGCAGCGGTGGGACCGGAAGGGCGGCCGGTACTTGTGGGATTTCCGGATGAGAATGTGGAGATTGGCGCGCGGTTGAAGTAGGGACGATGTTTCGATGATGGCGTGCGTACGAGAGCATGAGAGCACAGGCAGGAGTGCCTGCGCTACCAAAACATGGAACTGATTGATTCACATGCGCACATTGATGACGCGCGATTCGCGGAAGACCGCGAGGCGATGCTGGAGCGGGCGCGTTCGGCGGGGGTGACCAAGCTGCTCGCGATCGGCACGGGGCCGGGACCGGAAAAGCTGGATGCGGCGATGCCGTTTGCCGAGGCCCATGAGTGGATATACACGACAGTCGGGATTCATCCGCACGAAGCGAAAGAAGTGACGCAGGAACACCTGGATGAACTTGGCGAGGCTGGCGAAACATCCGAAAGTGATTGCGTGGGGCGAAATTGGGCTGGATTATTTTTATGATCATTCGCCGCGGGATATGCAGGAGCGCGTTTTTCGCGATCAAATGGCGCTCGCTGTACAAGCGAAGCTGCCGATTATTATTCACTGCCGCGACGCATGGCCGGATTGCTTGCGGCTGATCGAAGAAGTCTGGCGTCCTACTGGGCTTGGCGGAATTTTTCATTGCTTCACGAGCACACTGGAAGACGCCAAGCGCGGCCTCGACATGGGCTTTATGATTGCTTTTGCGGGGAATTCAACCTATCCGAAGACGCAGAATCTTCGGGACGTTGCGAAAGCTTTGCCGCTCGAGAACATTTTGATTGAAACGGATTCGCCGTATCTTGCGCCACAGGCGTACCGTGGAAAACGGAACGAACCGGCATACGTTGCGGAAGTAGCGCGCACGCTCGCGAGTGTGAGAGACTTACCCGCGGAAGAATTCGCCGCTCGGACAGCAGGGAATTTCCGGCGCTTCTTCCGCCTTTCCGAGCCGTCCATGTCCGCGGTTGCGGAGTCCTAGAGATGAATGCAGGTCCAGGGAGGAAGGCTATCGCGCTGCTTACGGCTAAAGAGATTTTTGATCTCGTGCGAGACGATTTGGTACTGGTAGAGGAAGAACTCGCGCGACAGAGCGCTGGCGCCTTCGAGCCGGTTTCGGAAATTACGAGCTACCTGCTTGGTGGAGGAGGGAAGCGGCTGCGCCCGGCGCTTCTGCTTCTTTGCAATGCCTATACTGGACGGCGAAGCGAGGGAGCGATCCGTCTGGCTGCAGTGGTCGAGCTGCTTCACAGCGCCACGTTGATTCACGACGACGTGATCGACAGCGCGAACACACGACGCGGACGGCCGTCCGCGAATTCGCGCTGGGGCAATCATCGCAGCGTTCTCGCCGGGGATTGGCTGTACATGCAGTCGTTTCAGATGGCGCTGGAAGAAAGAAACTTTCGCATACTCGATATCCTGATTGACCTCACGCAGAAAATGGTGGAAGGCGAACTAATTCAGCTCGCAAAGATTGGGCGCATCGATGTCACGGAAGAAGATGCGCTGCGGCTCGCCACTTATAAGACCGCGTGTCTCTTTAGCGGGTGCGCGCGATTGGGTGCGGTGCTCGGCGGTTTGGAAGGAGCCGAGGAAGAGGCGCTGGCGGATTACGGGCGGTACGCGGGGTTGGCGTTTCAGTTGGTGGATGATCTTCTGGATTTTACGGCGTCGACGGAGCAACTCGGGAAGCCGGTGCTCAGCGATTTGAAAGAAGGAAAGGTTACGCTGCCGCTGATCTACGCGATGGATAACGGCCACCGCGACGCGCGGGGACTTGTGGCGCGAGTGCTCGAAGAAAAGGAATTTAACTCGGTGCGTGCGGAGACGATTGTTTCGCTGGTACACGATTCCGGAGCGCTGGATCGGGCCAGGAATCTTGCGCATGAATATGCGCGACGGGCTAAGGCCTGTCTCGAAGGGCGCGGCGATTCGGAATATGCGCGGGCGCTGCTGACTCTGCCGGACTTCATTCTTGAGCGCGAGAACTAGCCGCTCTGCATGACATGCTTCCTTTTAAGTTGGTCTACCACAAAGGCTACGACTTAAACCTCGGCGAGCACGTTTTTCCATCGCAGAAATTCCATTTGATTGCGGAAACGCTGGTGCGTGAAGGCATCGCGGCGGTTGAGGATTTCCTGAAACCAGATCCTGCATCGGACGAAGACATTCGCCGCGTGCACACGGCTGACTGGGTGCACAAACTGAAGAACGGCACGCTCAGCGCGAGCGAAATTATGAAGCTGGAGATTCCGTATTCGCGGGAAGCTGTGGAAGCGTGCTGGCTGGCGGCGGGAGGCTCGATCCTGGCGGGACAGCGCGCGTTGCGCGACGGTTTCGGATGCAATCTCGGCGGCGGTTTTCATCACGCCCATCCGGGGCATGGCGAGGGGTTTTGCGCAATTCATGATGTTGCTGTGGCTATTCGAAGATTGCAGCACGATGGCGCGATTCGAAAGGCTATGGTTGTCGATACGGATGTGCATCAGGGGAACGGCACGGCGGCGATTTTTGCCAAGGACGAATCCATTTTCACGCTATCGATCCATCAGGAGAACAATTATCCGGCATATAAGCCGCCCTCGGATGTGGACCTCGAGATGGCGGACCTCGTGGATGACGACGAATATTTGGGAGCGTTGATCCCGGCGGTGCAGACGGCGCTGGATGAATTTCAGCCGGAAATGCTTTTTTATGTAGGTGGAGCGGATCCGTACTGCGAAGACCAACTCGGCGGATTGTCGCTTACGAAGAAGGGGTTGAAGGAGCGGGACCGAAAGGTGTTTGAAGAAGCGCGGCGGCGGGGGATCCCGGTGGCGACAGCCTTAGCCGGGGGGTACGCGCGGCGCGTCGAAGACACAATTCGCATTCATGTGAACACAATTGTTGCCGCGCGGGAAGTCGCGCTGGCTTTTCCTTCGGTTTCGGCGGCCAGGCAGAAGTAAACCGGCGCTCACGATCATAGCTAATCTGATTCACGGAAATGTGAGGTATTTCATGTGTCGTTTCAGATCTCCTTTCGTTCACGGGCTGTTGGTTTTCGGAGCTTTCCTTGTAGTTGGTCCCATCGCGGCAAGGCAGGCTTCGGCGCAGTCGCCAGCGGGCTCGGCGAAGAATTTGAAGGTATATATTTCGGTCGACATGGAAGGCGTGGCGGGCGTAGTTACCGCGGACCAACTTCTTCCGGGGGGATTTGAGTACGAGCGGTTCCGGCATTTCATGACCGATGAGACGCTGGCGGCAGTGCGGGCGGCAAAAGAAGCGGGCGCGGGGGAAATTGTCGTGAGCGACTCGCACGGAAACGGCGAAAATCTGCTGATCGAGGAGTTTCCCAAAGATGTTCGGATAGTACGCGGCTGGCCGAGGCACGGTGGGATGATGGCCGGGCTGGATTCGAGTTTCAGCGCGGCGATTTTTGTTGGCTATCACGCGTCCACGACGAATCCGAATGGCGTGCGGGCGCATACGTTTTCCAGCGCGCATTACGCGCGAGTGGCATTGAATGGAAATGCTGTAACGGAAGGCGAATACAACGCTGCGTACGCGGGAGCAAAGGGAGTGCCGGTGATTTTCGCTTCCGGCGATGACGCCGCCGTGGCAGAGATCAAATCGCGGCTTGGAAATATCGAGACCGTGGAAACGAAGAAGGCTCTCAGTTTTCATTCGGCAGAGTCGCTCACACCCGCGGCTTCGTGCGAACAAATTTTTGCCGGAGTGAAATCGGCGTTAAACCAGCTCCACGACTTCAAACCCTATGTGATCAAGACCCCGGTCACGTTGGAAATTACGTTCAAGAATTACATGCCGGCAGAGGTGCTTAGCTACCTAAGAGTCGTGCAACGTGTGGATTCGCATACGATCCGGTTTGTGGGCAAAGATATGGATGAGGTGGACGACTTTGAAGAATTCATCTCGAACTATAACGGCGATTTGACGCCTTGATCGGGCTTCGCACCACTTTCTTTTTGACCGGCCAGCACCCGGCGCACCGCGTTGCTCAATTCTGTTTCCATGTCATCCGGATCGAACCCCTCGGCGCGGTAGGCAATCTTCCCCGTGCGATCGAGAATGACGATAGTGGGGAAGGCATTGACGGCGAGGAGGTGGTCCAACCCGTCAGCGAAGACCACAGTGGTACGAGGCTTTTCTTCCTCGAGATACGCCGGGACGAGGGATTCATCCTCATCGCAATCCGCGGAAAGAAAAACGACGTCTGGGATTCCCTGAAATTGCGCGGCCACGCGCTCGAAGTGAGGCTCCAGCTCGCGGCATGGCCCGCACCACGTCGCCCAGAAATTCAGGACCACGATTTTCCCTTTTTGATTGGCGAGTACATAAGGCGAGCCGTCCTGAACCTTCCGCAGCTTGAAATCGTAGGGCTCTCTGGCGGCTGCGTTTCTTGCCGGTTTTGGCGTGTCGGACGATGCGCTGGTCTCGTCGTAGGCGTGCAAGAGATAGTCGCCGAGCCCTTGATCGGAGCCGTGCGCGAGGCGCCAGACATTGCCAAGCTTCTGGCGGATCTCGCGGCGGCTTGCGCCTCCTGGGGCATCTGCAAGCGCAAAGGCTCTTGCATATTCTCTGATGGCAGCGGGCAAGTCCTTGTTTAGTTCCGCGATCTCGCCGAGCTTTTCTCCTGCCAAGGCGCTCGGGGAGAGCGCCATGCTCGCACGGAAATCCTTTTCGGCAGCGGCAGTATCGTGGAGTTTGAAGTTGAGCCTTCCTCGAAGCGCGAGGATATTCACTTCGTCGCGCTTTTGTTCAGCTTCCCATTCTTCTTTTGAGATCTTGGGAGATTTTTCTTCCGAGGTATTGCGCTGGACGTATTCCAGCACGCGTGTGGAATAATTCACGGCGCGGCGCAGGGCGGCTTCGTCACCGTTGCTCTCCAGGAGCTGGATGGCGAGCACGGTCATGGAGATGTCTTCGGGTGCGAGAGCGACAATGCGCTCGGCATAATCGGCTGCGCGAACGGAGTCTTGCAACTGCAGGCTCGCTTCGACGAGGGCGCGATAGATTTGGGGACGTTGCTGCGATTCCGGATACTTCTTGAGAAAGTCTTCGAGGTTG
The DNA here is from genome assembly GCA_963753745.1 of uncultured Acidobacteriota bacterium. Lineage (GTDB taxonomy): Bacteria > Acidobacteriota > Terriglobia > Acidiferrales > UBA7541 > Acidiferrum. Next base: position 283,130 of record CAVWDX010000025.1, on the reverse strand, counting down.
CGGACGAGCGCGGCGCGGTCATTGCCAGCGTCATTGATAGCTTGCTGCAACTCCTCGGTTTCGGATGTCGTTTTGGTGGGAGGAGCCTTCTTGGAGGCTGCGGATTTCGTCCCTTGCGGGAGTCTAGTAGGACTTTGATCTTGCTGCCCGTAAGCGGGACAACTAGCGAGAGAAATGCAGAGAATCGCGGAAAGAGCGAGGGCCGGGGCGGGGCGATGGCACATGCGATTCATAAAGAGGATTCTAGTCCGTTTGCGGGGAAATTGCCGAAGGGCATTGGAAATACCCGGCGTACGCCAGGGTTGGAAAAGGAGTGCAGTCTACTGTGCGCCTTGAACCTCAATTCCACCGGAGACGGTGTGAATTTCCACGCGCCCACCACCGTTACCCATGTGTGCGCGCAGCGAGTGCTTCCCTTGTTCTTCGATCACGATGGGGATCTGCGCGCGAATTTCGCCAGAGACGGCGCCCGCGGAAAAGTGAAAGTTCGCGTTGGAAGGCACTGCGATATGCACGGAGCCGGAGACCGTTCTCAATTCCCAATAACTATTTCCGCTGGGATTGCCCTGAACGGTCACGTGCCCCGCGCTGGTATGGGCTTTCACATCGCCATTCGCGCCGCGAACGTCAATCGATCCGCTCGATGAGCCGGCGTCAACGCGGCCGCTCGGATTGGCCACTTGAACGTCCCCTGAAACGGACTGGGCCACCACGTCTCCCTTGGCGTTTGAGACCGTCGCGCTTCCGGAAACACTTGTGACGCGGACATCATCCCCGCAATTTTCAACTTCGACGGTTCCGCTCGTGGAGGACAGCCGCACTTCGTGGGCGATATTCTGCGCACGTACCGAGCCCGATACGGACTCTGCGCGAACGGGGCCGGTTACATCGCGAATGGATTCTGAGCCGGAAACGCTCGACGCGGTGACTTCCGTTTGCCGGGGCACTTGAATGTCGTACGAGATGGAGACGCCGTGCAAACGCGTAAGCTCCTTGCCGACGCGCAACGTGTCTCCTTTAAGTTCGACGGGTGGGCTGGCGAGAATGTCATCGAGACGTTTCTGAGGACTTCCGAAGCCGAATCCCGAAACACGCACGTCGCCGTGGACATGCACCTTGCCGTCAGTGCTGCCGACTATGGACACATCTCCGGAAACATTTGCCAACTCTAATCGGATTGGCCCGGAAACGTCCAACGACCGGTCGAAGCTGCCAGAGACAGAGGGTCCCATTTGGCAGCCGGCCAGCGCCACGACAAGAGCGAGCGGCGAGATGAAAGCGGCCAGTCTGTGGTGTCGCGTCATTCTTCCTCCAGCGCCAGCACAAGCGCTCTTTCTGCCTTCCTTGATAGTAGATACGCAGGTACGGAGAAATATGTTCCGGTCACGCATGGGGCGGAGCCCAGGCTACCGTGCGAGGCTCTCGTTCAGCGAACCCTGCCGGTAACCCTCCAGATCGAGCGCGACATACGTGAAGCCTGCGACTTTCAGGCGCGCTGCGATAGAGGCAGCCATTTCCGGAGACATGGCGCGAGGCATTTCTTCCGGCGCAATTTCTACGCGTGCCAGTTTCTCGTGCAAGCGTACCCGGAATTGCTGAAAGCCGAGTTCGCGCAGAGCCGCTTCGCCGCGCTCAATCAGGGACAGCCGTTCCGTAGTCACTTCTGTTCCGTAAGGCAAACGCGAAGCGAGACACGCGGAGGCGGGACGGTCCCATGTCGGCAGGCCCGCGCGACGAGAGAGCTCGCGAATTTCTGTTTTGTGCAATCCGGCATCGAGAAGCGGGGCCAATACCCGATGTTCCGTGGCCGCGCGGTGGCCGGGACGAAAATCCAGAGTGTCATCGGCATTGACGCCGTAAGCTACGACCGCGAAGCCACGCTCTTGCGCCACAATATCGAGCACACTGAACAACTCATCTTTACAAAAATAGCAGCGATCCGCGGCGTTGGCGCGGTACTTGGGATTCTCCATTTCGTGAGTCTCGATAAATTCATGACGCACACCGAGTTGGCTGACAAATTCCTCGACTACGGCGCGGTCGTGCGCGGAATAACTCGGTGAAAGAGCGGTGAGGGATAAGGCATGCTCGCCGAGCGCGCGCTGCGCGGCCCAGGCCAGGTAAGCGGAGTCAGCGCCTCCGGAAAGCGCAACGATCACGGAAGGGAATTCGGCCAACTGCTTTTGCAGCCGCAACTCCTTTTCGCCAGCCGGGAGTTCCGTCTGCTCCGCCGCACGGATACGCACAAATGTATTCATTTCCACCGTGAGTATACTCCACCGCGTCCGCTATTTCGTTGGCAGGCAGCGCTCGAATGTGTGCTCATTTAAAATCCAGCAGCACGTCGACGAGCTGCTTGCCGGGGTCGGTACGCAGCCAATGCCCGACCGTGTCGTAATGCAGGGGCAAGTCGCCGAAAATCTCAGCGGGATGAGACTCCAGCTTAATCAGAAATTGTTCAAAAACAGTTTTGTCGAAAATTGCGCCTGCCTGCGTGGGCCACTTTTGAAGCAGCAGTCGCTCAGCATCGAGAGACAGCCCCGTCAGAACCATTGTGTTGAAGTGATATTGCACGCCCTCCACCACAGACACAGCGTACAGAACGGTGTGTGCCTGGTCGCCGTACGCAACAACAGGATCAAGCTTTGCATCGAGGTAGCCGAGGTGGCCGTATTCTTCGCGGGCGCGGTCCCAGCCAGCCTCGATTTGCATTCCGTTGGCCACGTCTCCTGGCTTTAGGCCGAGCTCATTGGAAAGCGTAATCGAGGACAGCACGGAATTGCCAGACCATTGCGGTTCCTTCCACCGATAGACGCCGCCGGTTTCCACCGGGACGAAAATGGGGAGCTGCTCGGGCAGTTTCTGGTTGGGATTGCCAGTCAATCGGACTTGAGGCGGCCCGAGCTTTACTCGCAGGTAGCCGCGTTGAAGATAAAGCGGCCGGACTTGTTCCGAGAGGAAAAGATCGATAGTCATCCGCGAGTAGGGTTTTCCCTGCACGGCAGAAACCTGTTGTTGCACAACGTGGGAAGAAGATAGCGCAGAATCGCCAAATGCAAGACTGGCGATGTAGAAGGCGACATCTCGGACGTGAAACTCCTGAACGTTGCCATCTCCTATGGGATTGGCGATCAATTCATGTTCGACGGTCACTTTCAGCTGGCGCGCTGCAAGCAAGGCATTCAGGGCAACTGTTGCCTGATCAAGGGCCGCGCCGGCTTCGGGAAGAGTGCCATCGAAGAAAGGAAGCTGCTTGCGGATAGCCTCGTTGAGTTCGCTATCCGAAAACCAGGGCAAGTTGTCGAAATAAACGGGAACGCGTGGGGCTTCTTGCAATTGAAACGTGACCGTGAGCTCCTCGGCGCGCGTTGCGAACTTATAGTTCACCTTGGCGAACATACCTGTTTGCAACAAGCGGTCCGCGGCGGCTTGTAAGTCTGCTTTTCCGATCTGGGAGCCTTGTTGGAGGTGAGAAAGCGCGATGACTTGGGCTTCCGGAAGAGTTTTCAGACCCTCAATGTGAATTTCGTGGAGAATTGCGGTTGGCTCTGCGGGTGCTTGCGCATGAGCCGGCAACCAGAAAGTCAGCGCGAAAAAAATGAAGAGCCCCAAGCGGGTCCGGAAAACACTCGGCATATTTTTATATTAGCGGAAAAAGGCGCTCGGGCCTAACCGCGGATGGTTTTGCCGTAAGAAATTTCGGCGGAAGGCAAGCACACTTATAGATTTGCTATTCGACAGTCACTGATTTCGCCAAATTGCGAGGCTGGTCGACGTCGCACCCGCGGCGCACGGCGATGTGGTAGGCGAGGAGCTGCAAGGGAATGATTTCCAAGAGCGGCGCGAGAATTTCCGGCGCTGGAGGAAGCTCGATGATGTGGTCGGAAGCCTCACGAGCGAGGTGGTCGTTCTCGGTGGCGATGGAAATGACAATGCCGTCGCGTGCCTTCACTTCCTTGATGTTGGAAACGCTTTTTTCGTAGCGCGTGACAGATTCAGGGTCGCTGTCGTCGCGGGTAGCCAGAACGACTACGGGCAAATTCTCATCAATGAGCGCGTTGGGTCCGTGCTTCATCTCGCCGGCGGGATAGCCCTCGGCGTGAATGTAGGAAATCTCCTTCAGTTTCAGCGCGCCTTCGAGAGCGATCGGATAATGAATACCTCGGCCTAGATAGAGAAAATCCGTGTAACGGAAAAACTGTTTGGCGAGATTTTCGTAAAAACCGGACAGGTCGGCCTGTAGAATCGTCTCCATTTTGTGTGGAATGCGAGTGAATTCCTGCATCAGCTTCACCGCGGCAGCCGGAGCCAGCTTTCCGCGAACTTGCCCAAGATAAGAAGCGAGAAGCAGAAGTGCGGCGAGTTGTGCGGAGAACGCTTTGGTCGAAGCCACGCCGATTTCTGGGCCGGCGTGGGTGATGATAGTTCCCGCGGCCTCGCGCGTGATCATCGAGCCGAAAACATTGCAAATCGCGAGTGTGGGCGACCCTTTGAGCTTAGCTTCGCGCTGCGCCGCCAGCGTGTCCGCTGTCTCGCCCGATTGGCTGATGCAAACGGTCAGCGTTTTCGAATCCAGGATAGGGTCGCGATAGCGAAATTCGCTGCCGTAATCGACTTCGACTTGCAAGCGGGCCAGCAGCTCGATCATGAATTTTCCAGCCAAGGCTGCGTGCCAGCTCGTTCCGCAGGCGACGATGCGCACTTGCTGGAACTCGCGGAACTGCAGTTCGGAAATTTGCATCTCTTCCAGGAAAATTTTCCCCGAATCCTGCGAGATGCGGCCGAGCAGAGTGTCGCGCACGGCGCGCGGCTGCTCAAAAATCTCCTTTTGCATGAAATGCTTGTAGCCGCCCTTTTCGGCCATGATGGGATCCCAGGCGACATGGTGCGCAGGGCGATCGACCGGTCGGCCATCATGGTCCATCACGCGCACGCCATTCTGCGTGAGGACGGCGATGTCGCCATCCACGAGAAAGAAAATTTGCCGAGTATGCTCGAGGAGCGCCGGGATATCGCTGGCGACAAAATATTCGCCCTCGCCCAACCCTATGACCGAGGGCGGACCAAAACGCGCCGCGACGATTTTTTGGGGGTCGCGCGCGGAGAGAAAGACCAGGGAATAGATGCCGCGCAGCTCTTTCAGGGATTTGCGAACTGCTTCCTCGAGCGGCACACCGCCCTGCGAATTCTTCTCGACGAGATGCGCCACGACTTCCGTGTCCGTCTCGGTGACGAACTTGTGGCCTTCACGCTGTAGTTGTTCCTTCAGTTCGAGATAATTCTCGATGATGCCGTTGTGCACGACCACGATTTCGCCGCTGCAGTCGCGATGCGGGTGCGCATTTTCTTCGGTGGGGCGCCCGTGCGTGGCCCAGCGCGTGTGGCCGATTCCGTAAGTGCCTTCAATAGGCGATTTCTGAATGACTTCTTCCAGGTTGCGCAGCTTTCCAGGGGCGCGCCGGATCTCCAGCTTTCCGGCCTGAGTCACGACCGCGATACCCGCGGAATCGTAGCCGCGATACTCGAGCTTTCGCAGGCCTTCGATGATTACAGGCACTACCTTCTTCGGCCCGATATATCCGACAATTCCGCACATGCCCGGGGGCTCCTGAAAGTGCTATTTCGTAAGACTAGCACGGACTTACCACGTTCCAGACGGTTCTTGCGGAGATGTGGCGAATTGAGTCAAGGCTGCAGAGTAGCGTCGGGAGCAGCCTGCAGCTCGTAAGAAAGCAGTTTGTTGTTCGTATCGAAATGGAAGGTGACGCGCGCGGTGGCGGGCTGCAGCGTTTCGGTATCAATATGTCGGACGACGGCGAAGACCGCGTGCTTGTCAGAAGATTCTTGAAGGCGATAGCCACGAGAAGTAAGGAAATATTCGACACGCGCTCTCCGCGTGCCTGGCGGAAGCTGGGCATCCAGCATCTGATCGATTTTTTTCAGGCGTGCGTCGGAGGTGTGACCCTTGCTCCCGCAACCGGAACTGACGAACCCCAGCAGAAGGACGAGGAACGCCAACGACAGAAATGCCGGGAGACCAGCGGGCAGCCACGCGAGGTCGCGCCGACGAATTATTTCGCGAGGCATTTACTCCACAATTTCAAAGCGGGACTCTTCGATGACCGGATTGGTGAGCACCTCTTTTGTGATGTGCTCAACCTGTTTCACTGCTTCGTCGCGAGTTAAGCCATCAACATTGAGGACGAAGAATTTACCCTGGCGGACGTCCTTGACGGATGCATAGCCCAATCCGGAGAGCGCATGCTGAATCGTTTGTCCCTGGGGATCGAGTACCGTGCGCTTCGGCATCACCCAAACGTGTGCTTTCATGGGCCAAGTATAACATCGGACGCCCCGCCAAAGGTCGTTTGACATGGACATGCTAGGGTGTGGCGCTCCGGCATTTTAGAAATTGCGCCCTGTTCTGAGTGCGCGTTTGTCTGCTTCCGAAAGGAAGGCATGCTCGAAGCTCATATCCGCTAGCTGCGAGAGTTCGATATCGTTCATTCCCATCTTTGCCGCGTTTTCGTATTCACCTAGCAAGGTGGTATGAAACATCGCGGGATCGTCGGTGGAGAGAACGATGGGAATTCCATGGCGCCAGAGTTGCGGGAGAGGATGCTCTGCGAGGCTCGCGTCCGGGAAGCGCAACTGTTTCGCCAGGGCGCCCGTGCGGATATTGCTTTGCGGACATATCTCCAACGGGATTCGGCGGTCGACAAGCAAATCCATGAGCGCGGGGTCCTGACCGGCGGCGATGCCGTGGCCGATACGCTCGACGTGGAGCAACTCGATGGCCTCGCGGATTTTCTCCGGGCCACCGACCTCTCCGGCGTGCATCAGGAGATGAAGGCCATCGTTCGCAGCTTGCTCATAGACAGGGCAAAAATCCCGGGTTGCGACGCTCATTTCGTCGCCGCCGATGCCGAACGCTACAAGCGCATTCGATGCGCATCGTCTTGCCGAGTTCACCACTTCCATGGCTGCCTCGGCGCCGAACTGGCGAACGGCGTCGAAAATCCAGTTCAAGCGAAGCCCCTGTTTCTGATAAGGTTCCGTGGCCCGCAAAATGGCTTCGAAATTGGCTTCTGGCCTCTGCTTGCGAAGAAGCATCACTCCGACCGAGAGAGTGACCTCGGCGTACACCACTCGTTGGCTTAGGAGATTCTCACATAAGTCTCGAGCGATGAGCGCGTAATCACGAGGCTCGCGCAAGAACGAAGTAACCCATTTGAAAGCGTCGATGAAACCGGTGAAATCGCTATACGTGTAACGACGGCGAACCTCGTCTTCCGTGAGATCAATGTTGTGCTGCTCGGTCAGCGCGCAGACCGTTGCCGGCTGAATCGAGCCCTCGAGATGCAGATGGAGTTCGGCCTTGGGAAGGGAAGCGATGCTGGCCGAAAGAAGGGGCGAATTCATCTGCGAAGCATCAATGGGGCAGTGCCGGCCGGCCGGCGTTTATCCAAGCTGTCAGCCAGTACGAGCCGATGTCGGTAGACGCTTCGGAAAGCTGCCGGATCAGGATGGCTGCGGCTTGGTTGTAAAAGCGGTCGTAGTATTCGTCGTTATAGGAGTAAGACTTTCCCGCGCGATACGCATTGCGATCCGCCAGGAGAATCGGTTCGAGCCAACTATGCGAACTGAGGCAGACCTCGAATGCGTGGTCTGTCGGGTCGCTGATAAACGCCGCGTCGTTTGGCCGCATGGGAAAGAAGGAAGAGTAGCGGTCGACGAGGGCGGTCCCAAATCGCTCGTTCACGCCACGCTGCTCAGTCAACTTTCCGTCAAAGTTTTCCGTGGTGCTGAAAGGGTCGTGCGTGTCAGCCACATAATTCGCAAGAATCGCCGCGTCCAACTTGGCATCGCTCCAGCGGCCTAACTTCATATCCTCCGTCAGTTTCTGGCTGTAGACGCCAATCTGCCAAGGAAGTACGCCATTGGCCTGAAGCTTTGATTTCCCGAATTTGTCCAACGCGGCTTTGTAGTCGCGCGGGAGAGTATCGAAGGGAAAACGGCCGTACTTATCGAGATAAAGATGATTGTTACGTTTTTCGGCGGGAGTTTTTGCAAGCTCATCCAAGGGGTCGGTGACGTGCTGGAGGAGAACTCCGCGGCTCTCATCGAAGAAAGCACGAACGTCCGCTGGCAGAGTGTCGATAGCCTGGTTGACAATCAGTTTGTTGGCGTTGCGCCCCCAGGCGGCGGCCTGCTGCGGGAATAGCAGGAAAATGCACGCGAACGCGAGCAGAACGGCTGCCTGAATCATCATTCCTCTCGAGAGTCCCCGCCGCATCTTCGATTCCTCTACCCCGCGTTCGCCGCCCGGAGCGTGCTTCGCTTCCTGCCGTAGTTGTAGTAAATCACGAGACCGATGGCCATCCAAACAACGAAACGAATCCAATTTGTTATTGGTAGGCCGGCCATGAGTAAAAGACACGTCAGAACAGTCATGATCGGCGCCAGTGGCCCGCCAGGGGCCCGAAATGGGCGGGGCCGGTCCGGCTCGCGGTAGCGGAGGATCAGCACCCCGGCCGCGACCAAGGCGAACGCAAAGAGCGTTCCGATGTTGGAAAGATCCGCCAAAGTTCCGATGTCCAGCAATCCAGCCGGGATGCCAACGACGAAACCTGCCGTCCATGTGGAGAAATCCGGAGTTCGGAACTTTGGATGCACGCGCGCGAAAATGCGCGGCAGCAGCCCATCGCGGGACATAGCAAACCAGACGCGGGCCTGGCCGAGCTGGAAGACCAGCAGAGATGAGATCATGCCCAGCAGCGCGCCAATGAGCACGACTAGCCGGACGCCGCCAAAATGCAAGCGCTTCATGGTGTTGACGACTGGAGCAGCGTCGTCGAGCAAAGTTTGGTACGGCACAAGCCCCGTCAGGACCACAACGACGCCGATATAAAGGAGCGTGCAAATCACCAGCGTGGCGATAATGCCAATGGGCAAGTCGCGCTGAGGGTTCTTGCATTCCTCGGCAGCCGTCGAGACGGAATCAAATCCGATATAGGTGAAAAAAACGATCGAGCCGCCCGTCAAGATTCCCGGCCAGCCGTTCGGCGCGAAGGGATGCCAGTTGGCGGGATGAATAAAGCGCATCGAGAATGTGATGAACACCAGGATGGCCACAATTTTCAAAAACACCATGATGTTGTTGGCTTCCGCGGACTCGCGAATTCCGCGCACCAGAATAACGGTTAGCAACATGACTATGATGAACGCAGGCCAATTGAAGCCGAAGTGCCACCCCGGAGCGTACAAAGTGTTGCCTTGCAAATCGGAAAGCCCGCTCGGCAGATACGCCGGAACGATCCAACGCGGGTTGGGATGGACGCCGAACCAGTCGAGCAGGTCCACCATGTGCGCCGAAAAACCGACACTCACGGCCATGTTGCTGACCGCATATTCCAAAATGAGATCCCAGCCGATGATCCAGGCGATGAGTTCGCCCATCGTCGCATAAGTGTAGGTGTACGCGCTTCCCGCGATCGGGATCATGGCTGCAAGCTCTGCGTAACACACGGAAGCAAAACCGCAGACGACGGCCACCAGAACAAAAGAAAGGGCAATCGCTGGCCCGGCACCGGGCCGTCCAAATGACGGCGAGTGGTAAATCAGGTACTCAAGCAAAGGAGCGTTCAGAATCGAGCTGGCCTGCATCTTCTGGCCGGCGATCGCGGTGCCGATGACCGTGAAAATTCCCGAACCGATCACCGCGCCTATGCCGAGCGAAGTTAGGCTCAGCCATCCCAGGGATTTCTTTAATCGAGTTTCCTGGTTTTCTGAGTCCGACAGAAGTTGGTCGATACTCTTGCAACGCAGGAGCTGTGATCCCACCCATGCTCTCCGATCGCGTCCGGGCAAGCCGGAAGCCAGGAATTACCGGATGCGCCGTTCAGGAAAGATTGTCTGGCTCAATTTACCCTGAGAAGCCAGGTTTCGCAACCAAGTCTCATGTGCGCGGTGAATTGATAGTTGCACGACTTTAGGCCGGTTCAAGCTGCGCGTAACGCTCGATGAATTTCTTTGTCCCGCGGCCCGGAAAGCTAACAGAAACGCGGCGATCCTCTTCGTCGCCTTCCACACCGACGATGGTTCCCACACCGAAGCTGGGATGACGAACCTTGCGGCCAAGCATGGGATTCGCATCGGCGCCCCGCCTCGTGGCGGGCCTGCCGAACGAACTCACAGTCCGCGCCGGCTTGGAAGATGCCGAGGTCGGCGCGTTTTTTCCGCGCACTCGCCGCAGGAACTCGTCCGGCGAATACGAATACTCCGGGTCCGGTTCGTAACGGCGCGTTTCCCCAATCTCGGCCATCGAGCCTCGGATCGTCTCTACCAATTCACCGGGTATCTCCGCCAAAAACCGCGATGGCAGGGAAGCACGTAACTGTTGTTCGTTGCCAAAGATGCGCCGGTAGACGGCGCGTGTCAGCGTTAGCGAAGTTCGCGCCCGCGTCATACCGACGTAAACCAGCCGCCGCTCTTCTTCAATTCCTTTTTCTTCGTTTAGCGAGCGCCCATGCGGACAGATGCCTTCTTCCATCCCCGTCAAGAAGACGTGATCGAACTCCAGCCCCTTGGTGCTGTGCAGGGTAATCAGCGTGACGCCGGGTTTGCCTTCGAACGAATCCGCGTCGCTTACCAGCGCCGCCGCATCCAAAAAGTCAGTGAACGTCTCGCCGGCTTCCATGCTCTCCGCAACCGCACGCGTTAGCTCTTCCAGATTTTCCAGACGTGCGACATCCTCGGGCGTGTTGCGGTCTTTCAGCATGTCCATGTAACCGCTCTCTTCAAGGACGCTGCGCAGGAACTCTGCTGGCTCCTTCTTGGCCAGAGCTTCTTGCAGTTTGGCGATTAACTCCCGAAACGAGCGCAGCGGCGTCACAGCGCGGCCGCCTGTTGTGGCAGACACGAATTTTTCAATAGCTGCCCAAAGTGGTGACCCGTCCACGCGCACCGTCTCCCGCAAGGAATCCACGGTAGTCTTCCCGATGCCGCGAGGAGGCACATTCAGCACGCGCAGCAGCGAAATGTCATCCTCGGGATGCATGGCCAGCCGCACATAGGCCAGTGCGTCTTTAACTTCGGCCCGATTGTAGAAGCTGAATCCTCCGACCAGTTTGTAACGTAATCCCTGGCGGCGAAACACCTCTTCAAACGCGCGCGATTGAAAATTCGTCCGGTATTCGACGGCGCACGTCTGCGCGGAATCATCGTTCAAAATCCGTTCCAGTTCTCCCGCGACAAATTCCGCTTCGGCTTGCGCATCGCGCGCCTCGAAATACCTCAAGTTCGCGCCTGTTCCCTTCGTCGCGCTCAGCGATTTACCGAGCCTTTCCGGATTGTTCGCAACCACCGCGCCTGCCGCATCCAAAATGTTCTGCGTGGACCGGTAGTTCCGCTCCAGCTTCACAATCCGGGCGCCCGGGAAGTCTCGCGAGAAACTCAGCAAAATCGAAACGTCCGCGCCGCGCCAGCGGTAGATCGACTGGTCCTCATCGCCCACCACACACAGATTGTGCTGCGGCCCCGTCAGCAACCGCAGAAGGTCATACTGCACGCGATTGGTGTCCTGATATTCATCTACGTGGATATATTGAAAACGCGCTTGCCACCTCTCGCGCACCGCAGGCACTTCCCGAAGCAAACGCACCGAACGCAGAAGAAGATCGTCAAAATCCAGCGCATTGCTCTGGTGCAACAGTTTTTCGTATGCCTCAAAAATATCCGCGGCGCGCCGACCGTCCTGCCCGATGGCCTCGCCACGCAGCATCTCGGGACTTTTTCCATGGTTTTTCGCGTAGCTGATGCGGCTCAGGATATTCCGCGGCGTAAGGCTATCATCGTCGAGCGCCAGCTTGTTCATCGCCAACTTCACCGCGGCGAGTTGGTCGTCATCATCGTAAATCGCGAAGTCTCGAGGCAAGCCCGCGCTTGGCGCTTCCCGCCGTAGGAGTCGCGCGCACAGCGAGTGAAACGTGGAAAGCCAGGGCTGCGTTGGAGGCACTCCCGAGCGAAGCAGCAGATCGGAAACGCGCGTGCGCATCTCCTCCGCGGCTTTATTGGTGAAAGTGACGGCGAGGATCGCTTCGGCCGGCACGCTCCTGGAGATCAAGTTGGCCATGCGGAAAGTAATCGCTCGCGTCTTGCCGGTTCCTGCTCCGGCAAGAATCAGCACGGGGCCTTCTGTCGTTTCCACCGCCAGCCGTTGTTCCGGGTTCAGTTCATCGAGAAGATTCAAAAGTTACCTGCAGTGGTCTGACGATAGGATGCCTTGTCATGGTAGCCGACTGAGCGCACTCGCGCAAATTTCCGGTTTTTTGCGGCCTTTGGCAAGTATCGTCCGGTAAAAAGTCCGTTGTGCGCCGGCTTCGCTCTCTTTACCTGCTCAGATCAATCTCGAAATACAACAAGGGATGATTCTTCTCCAGCGCACGCACATCGGGGATGTAGAGATGGGCCGTGCTCAGCAAATCGAATTGCCCTTGCAAATCGAAGTAAAGCAGCCCCTGCAACGCATGATGAGGAGCCACGACGCTGCCTGGAACGGCCGCGTCAGCCGCCGCTTTTTGCATTTGTACCCAATGCTTGTCGCGTCCCACCTTCGCCCCGGCGGTAGGAATCGGAAACGGCATCCTGTGACTCGCCGTTGGATCCTTTCTGTTCGCGTCCATGACCACATCCGCCACGTCGTCTGGCGTCAGAGAGCGCAGCGCTTGCCGGCTGTCCTCGGAGAGCGTGACGTTTAGCCGGATCTGCTCCAGATCGATTTTCATGCTGTCGTCTGTATCGTTCCGGATGATCGTGTCGATGGCCACGATGCCCGCTGCAAGCGGCGATTTCTTCGGGAATTTCGCTTTGTAGCTGCCGGCATCGGTCCAGGGTTGCGCGGAGATGGTGACGCCCTCATGAGACTCGATCGCAGCCGCCTTCATGCTGGCTTGCCTCGGTTGAGGCGTGGGCCCGCCAGAGAAAAGCACAGCCGCAAGGAAGGGAACTATGATGGCCAGGTTTCGCATCGGGTTATAATAGCCCTTTCTCGTCTCGACGCCTTCGATTCCTGGGGGAAGTGCAAGGTTGCCCGCATCGCGCACTGCCTGTTCGCTGCGGTGCGGAAGAAAGACCGGAGCCACGATCCGTGTATTTTATCTACAGCCTGCTATTGGGCCTCGCCGCCCTGCTGCTCACGCCCTACTGGTTGTGGCAAGGAATTCGCCACGGCAAGTATTTTTCGAACCTTGGCCAGCGGCTCGGCTTTTCGTTACCCTCGCTGAGCAAACTTCCTGAAAACCATCCCGGCGTAATCTGGCTGCATGCTGTTTCGGTCGGCGAAGCGTTATCCGGCATTACGCTTGCCCGGCGCTTGAAGCAGGTCTATCCAGACCGCCCGCTCGTAGTTTCCACAACCACGTTGACCGGCCAGGCTTTAGCCCGCGAGCGGATGCCCTTTGCCGACGCGATTATCTATTTTCCTTTGGATTGGGCGTTCTGCGTTCGCCGGGCTGTGCGGGCGGTTCGGCCCTCGATCGTTATTGTTTTGGAGACGGAGATCTGGCCTAACTTTCTTCGCGAATCCCGGCGGCACGGCGTTCCCGTCTTGTTTGTCAGCGGACGTATTTCGGACCGTTCCTTCGCTCGTTATCAACGCTATCTTGGCGTCTTCGGATTTTTTCTTCGACCGTTTCTCCGGAGCGCTCTTGCGAATGCCGCCACTTTTCTCATGCAGAGCGAAAAAGATGCCGAGAGAATTCGCGCGTTGGGCGCGCCGCCAGAGCGTGTGCATGTCAGCGGTAACTTGAAGTACGACCTCGAACTTCCTGCCGCTACGCCGATCTCCCATTGGCTTGCCACAGAAGCGCAGCGCCACGGACGCTCGCCGATCATCGTCGCGGGAAGCGTCGTGGCCACCGAGGAACCCCTCGCGCTGATCGCCTTCGGCACTTTGCAGGGTGAGCACCGCAAAGCGCTTCTCGTCTTGGCGCCGCGCAAGCCGGAATGCTTTGATTCCGCGGCCCAGTTTATCGAGGATTCCCACCGCAAATTTATTCGCCGTTCGCAGTTGCCTGTTCCCGCGCCTTCGCAGAATGGTGCGCCGCCTGTGGATCTTTCCATTCCCGACGATGTGACCGTGATATTGCTCGATACTATCGGCGAGCTAGCTTCGCTTTACCGCGTTGCCGACGGCGCGTTTGTCGGCGGTTCGCTGGTTCCGAGCGGCGGACACAACATCCTCGAACCAGCTGCCTTCGGTAAAATTCCTGTCTTCGGCCCGTCGATGGAGAACTTTGCTGAAATCGCCCAGCGCTTCACCGCCGCGGGGGCGGCAGTGCAGGTCGAGAGTCCCGAGGACGCGGGCGTTGCCTGGATCGAGTTTCTGCGCGATCCAGAGCGGGCGGCGCGCATGGGCGAAACCGCCCGCAACCTCGTCGAAAGCAGCCGGGGTGCCACTGATCGAGCTGTCAAAGAAATTGCCGGGCACCTCGACGCTGCTGCGCGGGCAAACGGATGAATTTTCCGCCGCTGGTGCGACTCCTGCTCTGGCCGCTCTCTGTCCTTTATGGCGGCTATGTTCGGCTTCGCGCATGGTGCTATGCGAAAGGCTGGCTGAAGCAGAGGCATTTGCGCGGCAAGGTGATTAGCGTCGGCAATTTGACCGTCGGCGGCACCGGCAAGACGCCCATGGTTTTGTGGCTCGCCGAGAAATTTCTTGCCGAGGGGAAACGCGTTGCTATTCTCAGCCGGGGCTATCGTGGCTCTGGCGGCACGAGCGACGAAATCGAGTTGATGAAGCATCGCCTTCGGGGTCGGGTTGCCTTTGGCGTCGGCAAAGACCGCTTCGTCGAAGGTCATCGCATAGAAGAGCAGGAGCACGTAGACATTTTCCTTCTCGATGACGGCTTTCAACATCTTCCGCTCGCTCGCGATCTGGACATTTGATGCTCGACGGGTCGCGCAAATTGAAACACGAGTGGCTTCTTCCGAGCGGGCCGCTTCGCGAGCCCATTTCCGCCTGTCGCCGTGCTGACATCCTGGTGGTGACCCGTAAGTTCGAGCGCCCCGACATCGAGGCGGGCGACGCTCACAAATATTCCATTTTTTATGCCCAGACGCGCCTATTGGGTTTTCGCCGTCATGGCGGCCGACACCGACCTTCATTATCTAAGCGAGATCGGCCACGGTCCGTTCTTCGCTTTCTGTGGTATTGGTAATCCACAGGGATTCTTTAGTGACCTGAGTCGCTGGCATGTCTCCGTCGCGGGGCAATGCATCTTTCGGGATCATCATCACTACTGCCCCGCTGATGTTACGCGCTTGGAGGCGACGGCTAACAGATCTGGCGCAATCGGCCTAGTGACTACGGAGAAAGATGCAGCAAACCTGGTTGAAGGAAAGGCTACAGAAGATCCCTATCTTCGTAGCTGTGATCGATTTCGTACTTACGGCGGAAACTGAGTTTATCGCCGCCCTGGAACGAAAACTGCAGTCGCGCCAGAGGTGCAGAGGCGTGAAAATCCTCATTCGCGCGACGAACTGGGTCGGTGACGCCATCATGGCGCTGCCCGCTTTGCGTGCCGTGCGTTCGCGCTTCCCGGATGCACAAATCACAATACTCGCGCGCCCTTATGTTGCTTCCATCTACAAGAATCAGCAGGTTTGCGACAACGTGATGTTTGTGGATGAAAAGCGCAATATGGTGAGCGAACTCCGCGCGCAGAAATTCGACGCAGCGCTATTGCTTCAAAATGCGTTCCAGGCGGCTTGGCTTGCTTGGCGCGCCGGAATTCCAGAACGCATCGGCTATGCCCGCGATGGCCGCAGCCTTCTTCTCACAAAAGCCGTGCCAGTTCCGCGAGCTGGTGAAATCCCCGTTCACGAGCAGTATTACTACCTCGAGTTGCTTCGCCGCGCTGGCTGGCTGGATTCCTTGCCGAAAGAGGTTTTTCATCAAACTCGATGTCTCCGAAGAAGATCGCCAACATGCTGAAGAATTTCTTCGCTCTACTGATCCAATCCACGCAGCTTTCGGATTGCCATCGGCGCAGGCGCATCCTATGGCTCGGCGAAATGCTGGCCACCGGATCGCTTTGCGGAACTGGCAAATCGTATTCAGGCGACAGACCGACGCGGATTTGATTCTATTCGGCACGCTCGGCGGAAGCCGCCGTCTCTTGCGGCCATTGCAGCGGGCATGCGCCGCCTGCCGATCGATCTCACCGGAAAGACTTCCATCGCCGATTTACCTGCGCTTCTTTCTCAATGCCATCTTTTCATTGGAAATGACTCCGGCGCGATGCATGTTGCCGCGGCCGTTGGCCTCCCTGTCGTGGCCGTGTTTGGACCGACCGATCCCTTCGGCACTGCACCTGTTACGCCGCGTTGCACCATCGTTCAGGAGAAGCCCTACTGCAGCCCGTGTTTCTTGCGCCGCTGCCCGACCGATCACCGCTGCATGACGCGCATTACGCCCGACGCGGTTGAATCCGCCGCCCGGCGGTGGATTTCTTCGGCGGAGGTGCGTCCTGCCTGAAACCAGCGCGCTTCGCCCCGCCGTCTTTCTCGATCGCGACGGCACCATTTCCGAAGAAGTCGGCTACTTGAATCACGTCAGCCGGTTTCGTATCTTGCCCCGTGTCGCGGAATCCATTCGCCGCCTGAATGAAGCCGGATTACCCGTGATTGTGGTTACGAATCAATCCGGTGTTGGCCGCGGCTACTTTCCGGAATCGCTTGTACACTCTGTCCACGAAATAATGACCCAGCAACTCGCAGCCGCAGGCGCGCATCTAGATGCTATTTACTATTGTCCGCACGCTTTCGGTGGATGGCTGCAATTGCCGCAAGCCGAACACGGGCATGCTCGACCGCGCGGCTCGGGAGCACGCCATCGACTTACGACAATCCATCGTTGTCGGTGATCGCCACGGCGACATCGCGCTTGCCTCTCGTGCGGGCGCACGCAGCATTCTGGTGCGCACGGGTTACGGTGAGGGCGAATATCTTTGGAACTCCCCAAAATGGCCGGTTCAGCCTGATTTTGTTGCCGCCGACCTTGCCGACGCCGTTCACTGGATCTTGAGGCCAACGAAATGAAGCGCCCCGCAAAAACGAATGCGCCGTCATCATCCGTCGACCTTCTCGCTCTCGCGGATTATGTCGAGCAGTTCTCTTCGAAAACGATTGTTCTGTTTGGCGATTTCGTCGCCGATGAATATCAGTTTGGCGACATTTCTCGTGTCTCGCGCGAAGCACCCGTCTTGATCCTCCGCCATCGCGAAACGCATTTCGCTCCGGGCGGCGGCGCCAACGCCGCCAATAATTTTGCGGCCCTCGGCACGCGTGTGTTTCCCATCAGTGCTGTAGGTGACGATCCTGCCGGCGATGCGCTCATCGCCTGCTTCCGCGGCAAGCGTGTCGACGTCTCCGGTATTCTCCGCGTTAAGGGCTGGACGACTCCCACCAAGACTCGTATCCTTGCCGGCTGGGCTCACACCGTGGGGCAGCAAGTTCTGCGCGTCGATCGCGAGCCGCAATCGCCCATCCCCGAAGCAGTGCGCAAAAAGCTCCAGACAAAGTTGCAAGCCAGAATTCGCTCGGCACATGCACTAGCCGTATCCGATTACGGCTTTGGTGTCGCCGCGCCCGCGCTCGTGAGCCAAGCTGTCTCGCAGCAAAAGAGCGCTCCACCGGTCACGCTCGACGCGCGCCACAACCTTCACGCTTACGCCAAGGCTGGCATCACATCGGCCACGCCTAACGAAGCGGAGCTGGAGGCTCTTCATCACGTCGCCATCGGCCAAAATCTCGCCGAGTTGACCCGTGTTGGTGCCGCCACGCTCGTCGAAATGAAGCTGCGGGCCCTTCTTGTCACTCGCGGACGCGACGGCATGGCGCTCTTCGAACCCGGTGGTCGCCTCACGCAAATATCCGTCTACGGCAGCGATCAAGCCGTGGACGTCACCGGCGCCGGCGACACAGTCCTCGCCGCATACACAGTCGCCCTATCTTGCGGCGCTTCGCCTCTCGAAGCCGCGCACATCGCCAATATCGCTGGCGGCCTGGTCGTCATGAAGCGCGGCACGGCCACCGTCACCCGCGAGGAACTTCTCGCCGCCATTCGCCATCAAGCTGGAGGGTCTGCCTCTTAGCACATGCGCCACGCCGCATCCAAACTCGTCAAGCGCGAATTGCTCCGCGGAAAATTAGAGGAGCATCAACGGCAAGGGCAGCGCATCGTTTTTGCTAACGGTTGTTTTGATACGCTTCACGTCGGCCACGTACGCTATCTCGAAGGGGCGCGCCGCGAGGGCGACATTCTTGTCGTCGCCGTCAACGCCGATTCGAGCGTCTGCGCGCTCAAGGGCCCCGGCCGTCCCATCCTGGATGAAAACGCCCGCGCGCTGCTTGTCGCTGCGCTTCGCTCCGTCGATTACGTCCTGCTCTTCAGCGAACCGACCGTCGAGTCTCTGCTCGAAGAGCTTCGCCCTGATGTTCACGCCAAAGGAACCGACTACACCTCTGAGTCCGTGCCCGAGCGCGCCACCGCCGCGCGTCTCGGCATCCGTGTCGCCATCGTCGGCGATCCAAAAGATCATTCCACGCGCGAACTTCTCGAATCCGTCCGCAAGGCGCCGCATGCCTGACCCGCGCTTTCTGGTTGTGCGCCTCGGCTCGCTCGGCGATATCGTACATGCGTTTCCTGCCGTCTCCGCCTTGCGGGAATCCTTTCCAAGCGCGGAAATCGTCTGGCTCACGCATCCACGCTGGAAGCTTCTCGTCGAGAGTAGCGCCTTGGCTTCTCAAGTCTGGGCCACAGAAACCCGCTCCATCCATTCACTGCGCACGATCATTCAGGATCTCAGAAACGTCCGCTGGGACGCCGCGATCGACTATCAAGGCCTCTGGAAATCCGCTGGGCTCGCGTTTCTCGGCGGCATCAAACGCAGAATTGGTTTCTCCTCGGAAACGATTCGCGAATACGGCGTTCCCATCCTCTATACCGACAGCGTCCACTGCACTGCCATCCACATTGCTGATCAAAACGGAGAGCTGTCTTTCCGCGCCGGAGCGCGCAATCCGGTCGCACCTTTTGCTTTGCGCGTTCCTCAAGAAGACGACCTCGAAATCCGCGGTCATTTGCAAAAGCTCGGCCTCAATCGCTATATCGTCTTGAGTCCCGGCGGCGGATGGCGTTCGAAGTGCTGGCCTCCCGAACGCTTCGGCCAGCTCAGCAAAATGATTCGAGACTCCCTTGGCTTGCGTTGCGTCGTGAACTACGGTCCCGGCGAGGACGACCTCGCCATCGCCATCCGCGAATGCAGTGGCGACGCCGATCCTGTGCTTTACAATGGAGCGCTTGGACCCTTGATGGCTCTCTTGCGTAACGCTGTGTGCACAGTCGGCGGGGACACTGGCCCGCTTCATCTCGCGATTGCTCTCGGCACTCCCGCGGTCGCTCTCTTTGGTCCTACCGATCCTGCACGCAACGGTCCCTATCGCACGGATGATATCGTTTTGCGTGCTCCCGGCGTTGTCCGGACGCACCGCCGGGTGGATCAAATTCACCCTTCCATGCTGCAAATCCAAGTGAACGAAGTCTTCGACGCCGTTCGCGGCCGCCTCGGAGTTGCCGTTTGAAAGCCGCCGGCGCTTTCTTTGCCCGCTGGCGCGTTCGCATCAGCTATCCCCTGGCCATTCTCGTTTTGTGGTTCGCGCGGCCTACTCCTCGCAGCATTCTTTGGGGAACGTCCATCGGTCTGTTCGGTCTCTTCCTCAGAGCGCGTGCGGCTGGCCATCTTCATAAACAAGAAGTGCTCACCGTCACCGGCCCTTATGCCTACACACGTAATCCGCTCTATTTCGGCAGTGCCATCCTCACTCTTGCCGCCTCCTTTGCGACGCACTCGTGGATATCGGCCATCATTCTCTGCACTTATTTTGCGCTTTTTTACTCCATCGTCATGCGCCGCGAAGAAGAGGAACTCCGCCAGCATCACGGATCTGCGTTCAACGAGTATGCCCGCGCCGTTCCGTTGTTTTTCCCTCGGCTGACCCCCGCGAAACTTTCTTTCGCCGTTGCCGGCTCTTTTTCTTTTGCGCAGTACAAAAAGAATCACGAATATCAGGCGGCCATCGGTTTCCTACTATTGCTCGCGGCCCTTTTGTTGATCTGGTGGTTGCGCATCCACTGAGGTCGTTCTCCCGCTTTTCTCCGGACATGCCACGAAACAGCTGACCTCCAGCTGCTTCCCATCCGTCAAAATATGCATTGCCCCGTCTCGGTCTGTCCGCAGAATCCGCACCCCCGCTTTTTCCAGCCGTTCCAGCAATTCCGGATTGGGATGCCCATAAGGATTGTCCTCGCCCGCACTGATCACCGCCACGCTCGGATGGACCGCGGCCAGAAACCCCGGCGTCGTCGAATTCTTGCTCCCGTGGTGGCCAACCTTCAACACATCCGCGCGCAGCGCCGCTTCGCTGTTGTCCGCCAGCATCGAACTCTCAGCCTGTTTTTCCGCGTCTCCCGGCAACATAACCTCGCGCTCGCCGTACTTCATTCGCAGCACCAGAGAATCGTTGTTCTTCGGCGAAGGCCCAACCTCGTTCGGGCCGATCTCCGGCCACAAGACTTCCGCCTCGACGCCATCCCACGAAAAAGGCTTTCCATGCATTTCGTGAACAATCGGAATTTTCTTTTCGCGCGCCAATTGTTCCAGATTCGCTAGCGCCTGCGACTCCACTTCTCGCCCAATCCAAAGTGTCCCCACGTGAAAATTATCCAGGATCGCCGTCAATCCTCCGATATGGTCCTGATGTGCGTGCGTGAGCGCCACGACATCCAATTTCTGAAAACCTCGCGACCACAAGTACGGCGACACGGCCTCCTCGCCTGGATCAATGCCGTTGTGTTCTTCATGCCCCGGAAATCCGCCGAACGCGCCACCGCCATCGATTAAGAGTGTTCTGCCATGCGGTGACACGACAAGCAGCGAGTCTCCCTGTCCCACATCCAAAACCGTCAACTCCAGCTTTCCCTTTGACCAGCGCGGCGCAAAAGGAAACATCGCAATCGTAAGGGCGCTCAACGTTAGCACTCCAGCCGCGCTCCGCGAGGCCCATCCGCGCCAAAAGTTGAAGCCGCGTGCCGTCACAGCCAGAAATACCCCGGCGCTGAGAAACACCACAACCAGCCAGCCAGGCGGACCCGGAATGCGGTAGCTCCACCGCGGAAATCGCGCGAACCAGTGAACGATGTCCAGTAGCAGAAGGGTTGCCCACGCCAGCGGCGCTGCGAGCAGCTTTCCCAGCGCCGGTAAGGCCAGCCCGCTGCCCAACGTCAGAAATCCCAGCGGCACCACGATCCCCGTCAGCGGGACAACCGCCAGATTCACCAACGGCGCGCTCAGCGTGACGCGATGAAAATCGCTCGCCATCAGCGGCAGCATTCCGATCTGCAACGCCAGCGTGATGATCAGCAATTCCCATACGCGCAGCGAAACGCCGATGCCGCGCGCCAGCACATCTCCGGCTGCGTTCGCCATCCGCGCGGGCACGTGCAATCCAGTCCACCGCGCAGTCCCGCGCAGATCGATTCGAAACTGCGCCGCCCGCGGTTCATGTGATGCATCGCGTGTGACGCCGCGCCAGCCGCGCAAGGCCTTCACGTACGGCTGCACTTTCTTGGCAAGCCACGGCGCAGCCAGCCCTGCGATGCACCCAATCGCCAAGAATGTGAGTTGAAAGCTCGAATCACGAACGGCCAGCGGCTTCGCAATCAATAGAATCAGCGCCGCCATTCCCGCGGAGTTCAGTAAGTCCAGCCGCCGAAAAAATAATCCGCCGATCACCACGATAGCCGTCATCAAAGCCGCCCTAAGAACCGGCGGTCTCTGTTCCACCACGGCCACATAGGCGAGCAGCAACGTGAGCGTCGTTAATGCTGTCCAGAGTGGCGCGAACCTCAGTCGGCGCCCTATCCAAAACAAGAACACCGCCAATGCGCCCACGTGCAGTCCCGCCACCACCAGCACGTGAAACACGCCCGTCTTTTGAAAATCAGTCGACTCCGCTCGCTCGACAAAGCTACGGTCGCCCAGGAGCATCGCGCGGAGTACGCCGTCGACTTGCGGCCTGCCCACAAAAAGCATGTCCACTTCGTCTCGCAATCTTCTCCGCACCCGGGCCAAATCTGTCGCCACCGTCGCCGGAGACGATGCGATCCGCTCCATCAGTTCCGGTGTTCGAAGCGTTGCAGTCAGATCGATGTTCTGTTGCTCCAGATACGCCCGCCGGTCAAACGCGCCTTCGTCTCTGTAAATCTGAGGCAACCTCGCTTCCGCCACGACCTCAACTTCGTCTCCCGCATGAACGTCCGGCGCGGCCGTCTGCGTTCCCCCTGGAGTCTCCGAAAAACTGATGCGCAATCCTCCCCGCGCAGGCACGAACGAGCCCTCGTACTCCACTCCCGTCAATTCGATTTCGTAGCCGTAGCCCCACGGCAGTCGCGCCGGTTCGTCCCGCAGACGCCCGTGCCACCGCAGCGGCGTCTTCAAATCCACGCGCCCGGTATCAACGAGCGACAACACATAGTCTGCAGGCGGCGGCTGTTCCGCGACACCCGCGCCCATCACTCCCAGAATTAACCAGCTCAAAATGGAAACAGCGGCAGCAGAGGCGAGGCGACCGCATCCGGCCAGAAAGATGCCACTGCAAATCAAAAATCCCACCGATGCAAAACCTATCGCGAGAGCGGCGTGCGAGGAAACTTGCTGTGCGAACCACGGCGACTGGCCGAGCACAACGCCGCAAGCAAACAACGCGGCGATGGCGACGGCCGGCAGCCTCATGGAACTCTTCTCAGCCTCACCAGAGTTTCGATGTGATAGGTCTGCGGAAACAGATCGAACAAATGCATCTCGCTCAACTCGTATCGCACACTTGGCCCAGCGATTTCTTTCGGTTTTCGCGGCGAACTCGTCAGCACTGCTAAATCGCGCGCCAGAGTGGCCGGATCACACGACAAATACACAATCTCCGCCGCTCCCAGCTCTGCGAGTTTCGCCGCCGTCTGCGCGCCTAATCCTGCCCTTGGCGGGTCGAGCACCACAAACTCTGGATGCTCCTTCGTTTTGTTAAGAAAGTCTTCCGCGTGCTCGTTGTGCGAAGTAACCGAAACTCCCGCCGCTTCGGCGTTCGCATAAAGATCGCGCGTGGCCGCCAGATTTGCATCCACGCTCACTACCCTCTCAAACGTCCGCGCCAGGGGCAGCGTAAAAAATCCCACGCCAGAATACACATCCAGCGCCAACCGCCCTTTCGCCCCGCCCGTCACGGTCTTCAGCAAATCTCCGATCAAAAACCGGTTCACCTGAAAAAAAGACAAGTGGCTCACGCGGAACTTGAAACCACCAGCTTCGTGCAACAAATATCCAGGACCAGTCAATTCAAACTTGTCCTTCTTCTGATCCAGCAAAAGCAAGCTCTCCACTTGCGGCATCGCCTCTCGCAAAACCGCCGCCAGTTCGGCGGCAGGTTTTGGAAACCGTTCGAACGCCACATTCAAAGCGATCTTCTCGTCCGCCGAGTTCGCGAATGCTTCGATCTCCAGAATCCCCTCCGGCAATCTGCCGGACCTCGCCATTTCCTGCAATTGTCCAAATGTTTTTGCCAATTGGGGCGAAAGCACTGGACATTCGTCAATCGGCACGATGAACGCGCTCTCCGGCAAGAAATATCCCAGCGCCCGCGGCATTCCGCTGCGCACCGCCCATTGCGCGCGATTTCTGTAACTGTATGGCTCTGCGGTGTGCTCCTGAATCGCCCCGTCCCACGAAATTCCGCCCAGCCGGAAAAGTGTTTCCCGCAAAATCTCCTTCTTTAACCGAACCTGTCCCCCGGCCTCGATGTGCTGATAGTGGCACCCTCCGCACGTCTGAAAATGAGGGCACGGTGCCGCCACGCGCTCCTTTGCCGCCGACGTCACTTCCAGCAACTTCGCCCAAATCACTCTTTTCTTTCTCGACTTCTCCGCCGCGCGCACCTCCTCTCCCGGCAGAACGTAGGGCACAAAAATCGTGTTCCCGTCTGCGTGCGCTAATCCATCGCCGCCGTACACCAGCTTCTCAATCGATAATCGTAACTCGTCAGACATATCTGCAGACCCCATTCTGCGTTTTTTCGCGTGGAAAGAAAAGGTGATTACTTCCGGAAAGCCCGATTCAGGAAAAGTAGTACAGGCTCAGCCGCGGCAAGCCAAACTCTTCCAACAGCCGCTTCTGCGCGTATTGTTTTTCAACAAGCGCAATCTGTTCCGTCTTCATCTTGCGCCGGTACGTCGCAAGCTGGCCGTCCATCTCGCGCCGGATCTTCAACATCGATTCTTCGTTCGCATGGCTCATCAACAGAGCGTGCAGCTTCTCGTCCAAAATCGTCAGCCGTCTCTCCAAATCCTCCAAATCCAGCGCGCCCGGGGTGTCCAGCAACACCGTCAAGCCGCCGAGCGACTTAACAATTTCGCATAAGCGCCCTGCGAACTCGGCGTCCGTCGATCTTTGGCCATCCGCCACGCGTTCAATCCGCGCCGCATTCTTAGCGAAATAAATCCGCAACTCTTCCCGCGAAAACGGCTCTTTGGCCCCCGCGTTTCCATTTTTTGGCGCACTCCCCGCCGCAGCCTCCAGTTGTTCTTCAGCTGCTTCCAAGACCGCATCCGTGCAGTACGCCAAACTCTTCAGCGGCTTGCCCGCCCCGCGCCGCGATCGCTGATAACTCTCGAACGCATGGTCGATCCCCTTCAAAACAGCGTCGAGCGGCACGCCCGCCTTCTGCCACGTTTCCATGATCGCCCAGTCCAACGGCGACACCAGCAAATGCGCCCCGCGCTTCTTCCAGAAATAATTTTCGATTTCTGTGAAGTAGTTGAAGTAATTCCAGGTGTCCATTTGATTTGCCATCGCGAAGCGGATCGGCCCGGGCTTAAATCCTGCGCGCGTTCAAAATAGAGTGAAACGCGCCTCCGTACCCTTCTACCTTTGTATCTTCCTCGCAGGCGCCGGCCCTGGCGCCGCGGTTCGGTTCCCTCGATTTGCGGTTGCCCCTTTTCCCGCCTCCGCCGGCTGATTTTTCTCCCAAATTAGCCGCAGCCCCGTCAAGGTCAAGAATTCATCCGTCTCCTGAATCTGCTTTGAACCCTTCGCCACCAGTTTCGCCTGCCCACCGGTAGCCACAACTTTCACATCGCCGGGGAGCTCCGCCTTCATCCGACTCAGCATCCCGTCCACCATGTCCACTGCGCCATAATAAAGCCCCGCCTGCATGTGCGTGACGGTGTTCGTACCGATCACTTTCCCGGGATCTTTGATCTCCACGCGCGGCAATCTCGCGGCCCGCGCAAATAGCGCCTCCGAAGCTATCCCCAGCCCCGGCGCAATCACCCCGCCAAGATATTCTCCGCGCGCCGAAATCGCATCGAACGTAATTGCCGTCCCAAAATCCACCACGATGCATGGCCCGCCATATTTGTGGAACGCCGCCACCCCGTTCACAATCCGGTCCGCACCCACCTCGAGCGGATTATCCACCAGCACCGCCATCCCCGTTTTCACACCCGCTTCTACGAACAGCGCCTTCTGCCCGAAATAAATCCGCGACATTTCCGCCAGCGTCCAATTCACCGGCGGCACCACCGAGCTGATGATCACACCGCCAATCGCGTCGCGGTCCAGCCCGGCCAAAGTAAACAAATTTCGCGTGAGCACGCCGTATTCATCGATGGTCTGTTGCCTCGCCGTCGTCAGCCGCCAATTAGCAATTAACTCTTCGCCGCGAAAGACACCTAGCACGGTATTCGAATTTCCGACATCGATCGTCAGTAGCATCTACCGCGCCTCCGTCACATCCCCCGAAATCACCGTCACCACCTGTCCGTCGTCCCGCTTCACCTGCAACAGGCCTTCCGGACCAAGCCCCGCGGTCGTCCCCGCAAAACTCTCCGTTCCATTTGTTATCCGCACGCGCTTCCCTTTCGCGTAACTCGAGACCGCCTCAAACTTCCGCGTCACGCCCGCCGGCCCTTCCCGCAGAAATCGATTGTAGTCGTTCTCGAATTCACGCAGCAACCGCACCAGCAATTCCAGCCGCGATACTTGCTTGCCGGTTTCGATGCGCAGCGAAGTAGCTGTCGTCCCCAGCTCTCCAGGAAACTTCTCCTGATTCACGTTCAACCCAATCCCCACGATCACAAATCGCACCAGAGAAGGCTCCGCGTGCATTTCCGTCAATATCCCGCCCGCCTTCTTTCCGTGAATCATCAAATCATTCGGCCATTTCAAATCCGGCATCAGTCCTGTTTGCGCTTCGATTGCCGCCCGCGCGGAGAGCCCCGCCATCATCGTCAACAGCGGCGCCTGCACCGGTGCCAGCCGCGGCCGCAAAAGCAAAGTCACGTAAATCCCCGCCGCCCGCTCGGATTGCCAGGAGCGGCCCGCGCGCCCTTTGCCGGCCGTTTGTTCCTCCGCCAGCACCACCGCGCCTTCCGGCTCTCCCGCGTGTCCCAGCTCCAGCGCCACGCGATTCGTCGAATCCGTTTTGAACAAATGATAAATGTGCTTCCCGAAAAGGCTGCCTCGCAATCTCTGCCGCAGCATGTCCGGCGTCAGAATGTCCGGCACGCGTTCCAGAAAGTATCCCGCGCCGCCCTTGCCTTTCACGCGTACGCCCAGCCCGCGTAATTGCCGCACCCACTGCCACACCATCGACCGCGACACACCGATTTCTCGCGCAATCCGCGCCCCGCTTATAACGATCGTAGAGTTCTCCGCCAGCAGCGTCAGCAACGCCGCCAGCCGCTTGTCCGTTGTTCCCGGAAGTGTCTCTTGAGCCATCGATTGTAGCACAGACTTCAGTCTGTGCAAGCCTCACGCGCCGCCCGCAGGTTAACTCCCGCGGCGAATTCTTACAACTGTCCCAATCTTTCTTCCAGTTTCTTCAACTCAATCTTCTGCGTCGCCAGCGTCTCTTCGAGTTTCCGAACGATAATCTCCGGGGCCCGGCTCCGAAATGTCTCATTGCCAAGCTGCGACTCTTTTGACGAAATAGCTTTTTGCAGTCCCTCGACCTCTTTTCTCAGTCGCGCCTTCTCCACTTCTGGGTCCACGACGTCCGAATACGCAATGCGCACATCGAACCGCGCCGTCGAACGCACCGTTCCACCGGCCTGCTCCAGCGGCTCACTCGAAATCGCCAATTCACTTAGGACTGCAAGTCGCGTGATCGCATCAGACTCAACTCGCACCCTACTACGGATTAACTCCGCGTTGCTCCAAAACTCGGCGCGAACCTTTTTCTTCGGGTCAAGCTTCATCTCCGCGCGGATAGTTCTCAGCGAGGTGATAACGTCTTGTATTTGGCAGAAAATGTCGACTGCGTCCACGATCTTCCCCTGGGCCCATTCTTCCCGTGCCGTGGGAAATGCGTCCAGCGCGATCGACCTCGCCCCCTTTTTTTGCGGCAGTTGGTGCCACAACTCCTCCGTCAAGAACGGCATAAACGGATGCAGCAACCGCAGCGCGGCGTCAAATCCCGCGAACAGGTTCTTCCACGCCGCCGTCGCCCGCTCGCCGTTTGCGCTCTGCAGTTCCGGCTTCACCCACTCGATATACCAGTCGCAAAAGTCGCCCCAAAAAAATTGATACACGTTCTGCGCCGCTTCATGAAAGCGGTAATTCGCTAGCGCCTCATTTACCTGTGCCGTGGTGCTCGCCAGCCGCGAATATAGCCATTGGTCCACCAGGGGCACACTTCCATTGAATTTGTACGGCGCACCCGCCCGCACCTCCGGCGAAGCTAACTCCTCAAGCCTCGTCCCACCCTGCTCAAACTTATCTAAATTCATGAACAAGAACCGCGCCGCATTCCAAATCTTATTCGCAAAATTCCGCGCACCCGCGAGCCGGTCGTCCGACAAAATAATATCTGTCCCCGGCGCGGCCATCGACGCCAGGCAAAACCGCATCGCGTCCGTCCCGTACTGCTGGTTCAGCACCACTGGATCGAGCCCCGTCCCCTTGGACTTGGACATCTTCTCGCCGCTTCCCGTTCGCACCAGCGAATGCAAATACACCGCACGAAACGGCACTTTCCCCGTAAAGTGAATTCCCAGCATGGCCATCCGCGCCACCCAGAAAAACAAAATGTCGTATCCCGTAATCATCAAACTCGTCGGGTAGTATTTTTCAAAATCAGCAGTCTTCTCCGGCCACCCCAACGTTGAAAACGGCCAAAGCCCCGAGCTGAACCACGTATCCAGCACGTCCGGATCTTGCGTCAGTTTTCCCGATCCGCATTTGGTGCATTTTGCCGGCGCTTCTTCTGCCACCACAATGTGCTCGCAATCCCCGCAGTACCACGCAGGAATCCGATGCCCCCACCAGAGCTGCCGCGAAATCGTCCAATCGCGTATATTGTCGAGCCAGTTCAGAAATTCCTGCCGCCGGTTATCGGGAACAATCTGGATCGTGTTTTCTTTTTCCGGCTCGTATTCCCGCACGGCTTTGATCGCCGGGGCCGCCAGCTCCTTCATCCGGCAGAACCACTGCGTCGAAATCCGTGGTTCGACGATCGTCTTGCTCCGCTCGCAAATCCCGATCGCGTGCGCGTGGTCGGTCACTTTCTCGAGCAGTCCTTGTGCTTTCAGATCCTCCACAATCTTCTTGCGCGCTTCGAATCTGTCCAATCCCGCGTATGTTCCCGCTGCCGTGCTCATGCGCCCGTTATCCGTCATCACATCGATTTCTGCCAGGCCATGCCGCTTGCCCACTTCAAAGTCATTCGGATCATGTGCGGGCGTAATTTTCACCGCGCCCGTCCCGAATTCCCGGTCCACCATTTCATCCGCGATGATCGGAATTTCACGGCTCATAAGCGGTAACAACACTTTCTTTCCCACCAGATGGTTGTAACGTTCATCCTCGGGATGCACGGCCACTGCCGTATCTCCCAGCATCGTTTCTGGGCGCGTCGTTGCCACCGTCAGAAATTCCTGCCCGCCCACCACCGGATACCGGATGTGCCACAGGTGGCCCGCTCGCTCCTCATGGTTGACTTCCAAATCGCTCAACACCGTCAAACACACCGGGCACCAGTTCACCAGCCGCGTCTCGCGATAAATAAACCCCTCGTTGTAGAGCTGCACGAAGACCTTGCGCACCACCCGCGACATTTCCGGCGAGAGCGTAAATCTCTCTCTCGACCAGTCGCAGCTCTCTCCGATACTTTTCATTTGCTCGGTGATTTGGCCGCCCGCTTCTGCCTTCCACTGCCACACCCTTCGTTCAAACTCCTCGCGCCCCAGCTTGTGGTAGTCAATGCCCTGATCCATCAGCTGCTTCACCACCACGCGCTGCGTCGATATCCCCGCATGATCCGTTCCAGGCAGAAACAGCGTGTTGTATCCCCGCATCCGGTGCCAGCGCGTTACAATGTCGATCTCCGTGTGCTCCAGCATGTGTCCGATGTGCAGCGAGCCCGTCACATTCGGCGGCGGAATCACGATCGAAAATACGGGGCCGGGGGCGTTTACATCCGCCCTAAACAACTCTTCCTTCACCCAGTATTCCGCCCAGCGCGGCTCTATCTGTTGCGGTTCGTAAGCTTTGGCGATCTCTCGAGCCATTCGGCACTCATCTCCCTGCGCCTCTTATCGTCCCACGCATACACGTGTCCTATTTCGCGGGCAAGGCAATCTTCGACTATACGAGGGGAAAACCAGCTCCGTCAATTCAACGGCAAGTTGGATTAGAACTCTTTTTCGGGGCGGGGAACTACTTCTTGGCGTTCAACTCGTCGCGCACCATCGCTTCCACGACGGGCTTCAGTATCTCGCGCGTAACGGCTTGCAGCATCTCCGGGCTCATCTTGGAGAGGACCTTAGCCACCATATCTTCCATGCTGGATTCAGGAGCTTTTGTGTTGGTCTCCACGGCGGGCGCCTCCTGCACTGCAGTTTCTGCAACGTGCTGGGCCTCTTCGCGAATCGCTTCCACTGTCGCCGCGGGCAATGCCGCCTCTTCCACCTTCGTCTTCACGTCCTCGCTCAAACCTGGCGCCAAAACGTCGACCGTTGCAGCGGGATCTTCCTTCGCCACGTCTTCATGAATTAGGTCTGGAGCCGGCGCCTCGGAAATTGCGTTTGGCTCACTCGCGCTCGTCGTCGGAGCATCCCACGTCGACGCCAGCCGGCTCGCTTTTTGCGCTTCCGTGTCCCACGGGCTGGACACTGCGGAATACCAGGAGCTTTCTGCTACCCGTTTTTCCGGCTCCGGCGCTTGCTCCGCCTTTGCCGGGCCGCTTTCCAAGGCCTCTGCGTGAACCCCTTTCGTAACTCGTTCCTCTTGCGCCTCGACCGCAGCCGCCGGCGCTTCCATCGTCGCCGCTTCCACTCCAGTCTTTGGATTCAAGGCAGCTGCCCAGGCTTCCGCCGCGTACGGCGACGATTTCGTCTCCGCGATCGGCGTTTCCTTCACCATCGCGCTCACGCCCTGCTCCGATTCTGCTGCTTCCTCAAAATTCGAAATCTCTTTTTGCGGCGCCCACGATCCATTTCTCATTTTCTGCGCGGGCCCTTCCGCAAATGCCGTCTCGCGCCAATCCTTCACTGGCCCGCTCGCGGCTTCCTCGTCTTCCAACGCCACCTCGCCCGCATCCCGCCGCCACGAATCGCTATACTTCTCCTCCTCTTCCTCCTCAACTATTTCGTCTTCCTCTTCGCCAGACTTCCAATCCCTTTCCAGCTCCGGCCTCGCCGTGGTCGCATAACCAAGTTCTTCTTCCTTTTCCGGCTCGGCCGTTTCCAGCAGGTTTCCGAATGCCAGTGGCTGCGAACCCGCTTCTATCTTTACCGGTTGTGGTAGCTCGTGCGTTTCCTCCTGCACTGGCTCGCTCTCCGTCGCTGCCATCTCTGGCATCGGCGCGTGCGAACTCATGCTTGGGGGGGTGCTCGGCGATTGCATCGGTCGCGGTGCCAGCATTTCCGCCACTCGTATTGACTCTGCTGCTGCCTTTGGCGCCGCTACCGCTCCGCCTACGGACACTCCCGCCCGCGCCAGCGCGGACTTCACCATCGATATCAGTGGATCCGGCGGCACAAACGGCTTCTTCAAAACTCCGTCCGCTCCAACTCTCTGCGCCTCTTGTTCATCCAGCGGATCGAAAGCGCCCACCAGCAATATCACCGGAATGTGTGCTAGCGACGGGTCGGACTTCACGTACTGGCATACTTCGTATCCGTTGCGTACCGGCATGAATACGTCCGCAAGCACCAGGTCCGGCCGTATATCGGAAATCTTCCGCACCGCCGCTTCACCATTGCCCACGGCAACGACGTCGATGCCCTGATTTTTCAGGGCAAGCCCCACCATCTTCTGGATGTTGCTGTTATCGTCGGCAACGAGAATCTTAGCCACCAAACGTCCTCCGGATGTATTGCACCCGTATCTCGTACGTCGACCGCTTTGCGGTCGCACTAGGCATCGACCGCTTTGCGGTCAAACAAAACATCATCCGCTTTGCGGTCGCACCAAACCTCGACCGTCGAGCGGCCGGCTCTTCCTTAAGTCTCCAGAGTATTGGAGCATCCGGCGTATTAGCCGTCAATCTCAACGCATTGCCTGTGTGTCGGAAGTGAATATGCCCCCCTGAGCCCTTCCGTGGCACACACCACGCCCAAAAAAAGGGGCGCGGCCCTCGCCGCACCCCCTCCTTGTACCTGCACCTGTTCACACTTGAATCGACTTGCCCGGACTACCAGGGAATCAGCTTGTGCAGTCCCTTCTTCTTGCTGCTGGATTCCTTCTTGTCCTTCGAGTTCTTCGAGTTTTTGGAATCGCCGCTGCTTTGCGCATCGCCGCTTTTTTCCGCACTGGCCGCTGCCGCGTCGCTTTTCGCCGCTGTCCCTGCTGCTGCCGGATCACTCGTCGCCGGAGTATCCGTTGCACCCTCCGCCGCCGGCGGATCCTTTACGGCATCGCTTCCAGCAGGGTTCGCCGCCGCCGGTGCCGGAGTTGCTTCCTTCGGCGGATCACTCGCTGGCGGTCCTCCCACTGTTCCAACATCTGCTCCGCCTTCGTTTGCTGGCGCAGCTACATTCTCGGAACCGTTCGTTGTTTCTGCCGTGCCGGTTCCTCCTCCCGGCGATACCGTTGCCACTATCCCCGTTGTTGATCCTCCACCTTCGCCCAGCTTTATTTGTCCTCCCGGTTTCAGTAAGTCACCTAGAGGAATCGAATTCGATTCAGGCTCAAGGTTTGGAGCTCCAGTCCTCGCGGCCGACAACAACTCCGCGCTGGGCCCGTTACTTATCAATTTCAGCGGTTTCCTGTACAGGCTCGTATGCGGCCTGGGTGCATTCTGCTCGGCTGTCATCCATGCCAGCGCCGTCGGATCAGGCTGCGGTATCGGGGCTCCATTCTCCTTCAGCTTCTGCTTGGCATCCGGCACAAGGCTGGACAAGGGGTATTCCTTTACAATCCGCGTGTAATATCTCGTCGCAACTTCCTTGTGCTCGCTCGTTTCGAATATGTCTCCCATCATCCATAGCGCCCGGTCCGATTTGCTGTACAGCGGATACCGGCTGGTGACCGAAAGCAGTCTAGTCGCCGCTGCCCTCTTATCTCCCTTGACGTAGTAGAAGTACCCGATCCGGTAGTCCCCCTCGGCCAGCACTTCCTGCACTTCCCTGAGCCGCTGCTTCGCTTGCGGTGCCAGCGGGTCGTTCGGATATTTCTGCAGGAAGATTTGGAACTCATCCTCCGCTGCGGTGGCCTGCGTTCGGTCCCGATCCGGTTTTTCCATCTGACGGTAGTGCGCCATCGCCACTTGCATCTGCGCGTACGTTGCTTCCGGCAGGAATGGGAAGAACACTTCAAAGTCCTTGTATCCAGAGACGGCCAGCGCCAGGTTGGATGTTCCGCCCTCTTTGTAATACGAGTCCGCGATCGCCAGCTTCGCCTTTGCCAGGTACTCACTATCCGGGTAAGTATTGATGAGCGTCTGCATATTCAGCCGCCCGACCTCGTGTCGCCCGTGCTTGATGTCGTCCACCGCCCGGTCATACAGGATCTTGTCCGGCTGCGCGTTGTTATCCGCGCTCGTCGACTTATCCACCTTTTTCTTCTTGTGGAAGATTTGGGTGATCTGCGCGTTGCTCGTCGTCGCTCCCAGCAAAAAGAGCGCCCCTAATAGACAACTCGCTACACCTCTGCCGCTCGCATGGAACTTTGAGGTCACACTTCTCACCGTTCGACCCAAACGTCACC
The DNA here is from genome assembly GCA_963753745.1 of uncultured Acidobacteriota bacterium. Taxonomy (GTDB): domain Bacteria; phylum Acidobacteriota; class Terriglobia; order Acidiferrales; family UBA7541; genus Acidiferrum. The sequence continues at coordinate 249,813 of CAVWDX010000025.1, read as the reverse complement.
TCTCTCGCGAATGTCGGGTTCCTCGCCGTACTACTCAAACACTCCCCGGAACCTGGTTCGTCCCAGAGCTTTCATCGCCGGGAACAACAAAGTATACCCTGAACGATAGGCCAGGTGGAGCAAGAACTTTGCCCCTCCGGACAGGTCTTGCCCGCCTTCCCCTCTACCTGTGATGCACACCCTTCGCCTCGGAGGTTGCCTCCCAGTTTGACGCTTTTACGTCTACCCCTCCCACCCCGAGCGCTTCGGCCACCCCCACACCGTCATTTCGAGCGGAGCAAGCCGACGTTTTTTCTTTCACGTTTGCTCTTGCAAGCGTGTCGGCTTGCGGAGAGAGAAATCTCTCTTCTCCTTCTTATTCCTGCCACTCGTCACCCTTAACTCGCTGTCTTCCTAGCGCTACCCGCGACCTCCGCCGCACCGTCCTCGAAGCGCTAGCCGTCTGCCCCGACCGCGCCGAATTAAAAGGCGAAAACCCTGAACTCGCGGCGGGTTGGTCACGCTTTGTAAGTTTTGGGTGGCCCATCCTTGCGAATTTGCCCATTGCAAGGGTGGCAGCGGTTGCACGTGCTCTCGGGTTCGGGGGGGCAGATGGACCTCTCCTTTTTTTCCAAGCGACAAACGCCCCAGTCTAATTTCCCCACTTACGCCACTCCCGCTCGCGAACCGCGCTCATTCGCCTCCAAACCCTCACCATACAAACGCGCTGATATGTGTCAAACGGTTGTTCAAGCTCTGTTCATGGCAGCCGGCGGCGCCTTCTCGTGGCCCACCCCGATCCGTTTGTCAGCACCCCCGCGCTGCGCTATCCTTCTTTCTGTACCCCGCAACTGGAGGCCCCCAATGACCCAATCCCTGCCGTCTCTCGACTCGCTGTTCCAAAGCATCGTACTCGCCACCCTGGCCGTCGGCCTGCCCATTCTTTTCGTGCTAGCCATCCGCTTTCTGTGGGACCGCAACCTGAAACTTGCCCGCTCCAAAGACCTCGAAAAGCTCATCTGGCAGCTCCACCGCATCGCCAGCGCCCTCGAGCATCAACTGAGTTTCCCTTCCACACCCGTCCAGCCCGGCACGGAAGAGCCCCGCGATCTCGTCTATCTCCAGCCGCCTCCCGCCCAGCCAGCCGCCGCCACCCCAAGCGCCGCAACTCCCAATGCCGCTGCGTCAACGCCCTCTACAGGCCAGCCAGCCGCCCAGCAGACCTCTCCTCCCGCCCTTGAACGCCGAGACCCTTCCACCCAGGCCCCACGCGCCGGCGTCAACTCCATGTTCGACATGTAGCTTCAGTTTTTCCTTGCCAGAATGAATACCCGGCAGATGCTTCTGCGTAGCCCCGCCCTTTAGGGCGGCACCTGCTCGCTCGCCAGTCCTTAGAATCCGCCCCTGAGACGCCGCGCCCTAAAACGCCACTTGCGTTCAACTCTTCCAGCGCCGTAGGCGCGCCACACGCTAACCCAGCCCGAAGGGCTGGGTTGACTGCGCCATCGGCCCCCCCAAGCACCGTAGGTGCGTCACAGCAGCCCCGACCACATCAGCCCGCCCAAACTCATTCGCGAGCTGAATTCTACTCGGTACTCACCACCCATTGCTCACTTTCCAAATCCGTCTCACCAAACTACAAATTTCCCGCCAACCCCTTCTCTCCGCTCCACTTCCACGCGTCTCATTCGAATGATAAGTACCCGGGTACTGTGCCTTGACAGTAATCAGAATCCGTGCTATTATTCCCCATGTTTGCCGCCCATCCCTCGCACCCAGCATCTCCCCCACGATTCCCTCGTCTCTTCTCTGCGCCCTCGACAATCGGCATTCACCCCGCCACCTTCGATCCTATCCGAGACTCGGTCGCGGCTTTATCAGAAGCACGCACGACCTCTTTTGGAAAGAGTACGCATCAATATCATTCCATGGATGTTAGCTGTCCTTTCTTTTCATACTCTTACGCACTCTTTTGCACTCCAAAATCCCTCAACTCTTTTACTTTCAATCGTTTCCACGCTCTTTCGCCAAAACACCCGGGGTGTCCTATAAAAGGAAATGTCAAGAGACATTCTTCCCCGTCGGCTTGGTGCCGATACTTTTTTGTCTCGGCATTCAGCCCTACTGCTTGAACGTGCACTCGTGATCGAGTGGTCTTGCTTAGGCGACGTAGTTTCGTGCTTCGTTTCGTCACACGAAACGGTGAGATCCCTTCTTCCTTCCTGTGGTTCCATTTCACTGTTGTGACGGCGCCATTCGTTTCTGAAACATCAAGCCTGACAGTTATCCACTTTAAGAGTGGCAACGCATGGTCCTATCTGAGACTCGTGGCCTATGGCTTTCTTGGATTGTCCGAGAGGGCATAGGGTGGAGTCGGAGACTCGCGTGTTTCAAGCACGGGCCTGACTTTACCGGTTGCTACTTCCTCTCGAATCCGAGCGTCTCAAGAACCCGACAGCTACCGCCAGGAATAGTTCCCAGGTGGAACGGACTCTTTGCCAGAGACGCTCAAGCTGCTTGTTGTTTCAAATAGTTGGCGTCGAAACGTACCTCCTTCTTCCAGACGATCAACGTGATCGCGGCAATCTTCCTCGCCAAGGTCAAGCGCGCCATCGTGGGCTTCCTTCCCTTAGCCAGCAAAGCCTCGTAAAAATCGCGTAGCGGTCCAGCAGCGGTGCTGGCTCTCATAGCCGCACCCTTGAAAATATCTTTGAGGTCGTGGTTGTGATTGTCATTGAGACCGCGCAGTGTGACGGGTTTCTTCGAGCGTTGTAGCTGTCCCTCCACGACGCGGTACTGCGCGCTGTCGTGGGTCTCCAACCCTAGCCCGCTGTAGTTCCACAGTTGCCGCTTGGTGCGAAACCGATGAGGCGTCTGCATCAACGCCACCAAGTGAGCCCCCCGAAGCGGACCAATACCAGGAATCTGGCGTAGCAACTTCGTCGCACGGTGCTTCCTGGCCTCGGCCAACAGTTCTTTCCGGGCTTGTTGGCGCACCAGCCGCAGGGCGTCGAGTTGCTGGTAGTAAAGTTCTGCCCGCCGGCGCACGCCTGCTTCGTGGATCTTGGCGAGCCATTCCGAACGGTGATGCGGTGCGTAGACTTGCGTCCCGGCACAGGGAATGGCCCAGCCCCGATACAATGCCTTGAGTCGATTCATCACCCGCCCGAGATCCTTGGTGATCGTCAAATAACTACGGGACAATTCCTTCAACATGCGCAGGCCATGTTCTCCGTGATACACCGAACTGAGCTTGCTCATGTACAACAGTTCGGCCAGCTTGCGTGCGTCGATGCGGTCGCTCTTGCTGCCTTCTTTCAGCAAGGCATTCTTTCGCGGATTACACACTACGAGTTCCGTCACGTGCGGCTTCAGCAGATCGTACAACCAGCCGGCCCAAGTGCCTTCTTCAAACGTGAGGTGCACATCTCCACGCAGGCCGTCGATAAACTGCAGAAGGGTGCTCGCTTTGGTCTCGATGACGCATTCCATCACCACCTTGCCGGCGGAATTTATGACGGCGATCGAAATGCTTTCCTTATGCACGTCCAAGCCGATATATTTAGTGCTAGTCATAGAGGGTGTTCCTTTCCTGTAGGAAATGAGCCAAGCACTCAAAACCTACACCAAAGGGGCGCCCTTTTATAATGTGTGGAGTACCCTTCCGCCCTGTACCTTCTCCAGCTCCTGTCTCGCCACTCGCCACTTGTCACTCGCCACCGGACTATCTCGCAAAATAACCTGTCTTCGCCCGAATCGTAATCCCTTCGCGCTTCGGAACAATCTTGATTTTCCGAAAGCTGTCATCCTTCAGCGGGTCTTGCGGGTAATAGCCGATCTCATACGAGGTTCTCAACTCTTCCGCGATCTGCCGGAAATACGTATGCGGGTCCGTCGTCTCCGCGTCGATGTGCGCGCCCCCCGTCTCCCGCGCGACACGGTCCATCACGCTGATTCCGTATTTATTTCGCGCCGTCAGCTTCCCGTGTTCTTTCTCCGTGTAGCGGATCGCGTACACCACCACATTCTCCAATTGCGCCATCTCGATCGTGGTCATCATGTCGTGCGAACTCGAGTTATCCTCGCCATCGCTGAAAAGCAAAATGGCGCGCCGCCCGTTCTCCCGCGCCAGTTTTTCCGTGATCGAATAAAAAATCGAGTCGTAAAACGCCGTACCCAGATCGCGATTTTCTCCGATCGGTCCAATCTCCGGAAATCTCCCCGTGGACTTCTGGTATCGTTTCCAATCCTCGAGCAGATCCGCACCCGACGCCGAAAAATCGCTCACCAGCCGGATGTGATTCCCGAATCCCACCAAAAACACGCGGTCCTTCGGCCCCAAAACATCCTTGAAGAAAACCTCCAGATCATTCTTGTGCTGTTTGGCAAAATGATCCTGGCTTCCGCTCGCATCCACCACCACTCCCAGCGTCAGCGGCACATCCGCGCTCTTCGCAAAATACGAAATCTTCTCCGGCACCGCATATTCAAATACGTCCACGTCATCCTGCGTGAGATTCTTCACCAGCGTGCCGTTAGCATCCCGCGCCACGAACGCCACGTTCACCAGGTTCACCTTCACCTGGATCTGCGCCTCTTGAGCATGAGCCGCTTCCCACGCAAAGCCCAACGCGAAAATCCCAAGCGCGCCCGCCGCAACACGCCACCCGGTTTGCCATCCTGCTTGCATTGTCACTGGCACGCCTTACAGCGGCGTCTTGTCGTCGTCGTGCGCTTCAAGATAGACCAGGTGGAAAATGCTGCCCGCCCCATTCGGCTTCACGCTCACGAGGTGTCGCTTCTCTTTCGTTCCCGCCTTGAACAACCTTTCACCCGGCTCTGGCCGGTCATCCTCGCAGGTCAGTTCATGACTCTTCTTGTCTTTGTCATCCGACACCGCCGTACTGTTTGTGCAGTCGAGCACTCTTCCATACTTGGCCAGAGCCTTCTGATAAAATGCAGCCACTCTTTCCGTCGAGTCGTTCGACTTCATCTTCAACACAACCAGCTTGAAGCCGAACGAGCTTCCCCACAGCCCCAAATTCGCCGCCGCCGAACCGTCGCCATCTTCCTTGCTGGGCTTAGCCCCGGGATAGAGTGGCAGCCCGACCTCCTTCGCCGTGGCCTGCCCGCTGATCACCAAACCCGCATCCGTATCTTTCCCCTGGACCGTGACGCTTACTTCGCCCTTGTTCTTATCCTTGTCCTTCTCTTGGGCGTTCGCCGGATAGCTTGCGACGCACAGCACGCTGCACAAGGCAGCGACAGCCAACGCTCCCGGCATACGATAATTTCCGGCCACACCCAACGATCTTTCTGCATACGTCTTCATTCCACCCTCCTCAACTCCCCTATCTCCTGGACGACTCACAATCGGCATTCTTTCACACGTCGCCCTTGTGCTGTACAAACATACGAATGTGTGCAATCCAATGTTCCCGGGCCCGGCTTGGGCACGTCAGGAGTTATCTCAATCCTCCCCTCGGTCAACCGGGAATATTTTCGAGTTCTCGGCGGTATCACTTGATGGTAGGGTGTATCCGGTATTTAGGTTCCGCATGCCACCCTCAAGGAGAGTGCGAATGAAACGTGCTTTGGCTCTGCTGGTTTCGCTTGCCTTTATGCCCGTGGCTCCGCCGTTGGCGCAGGAGGTACAAAAACCAGAACTGGCAAAAATTTCGCTGAAAGTCGGTGATCCCGCGCCAGACTTTACCCTTCTCAGCGATCAATGGAAAAACGTAAAGCTCAGCGACTATCGCGGCAAGCAAAACGTCTTTCTCGCCGTCTACGTCCTGGCTTTTACAGGTGGTTGAACGAAACAACTTCAGGCGGTCCAGGCTGGAATCGCCTCAGGCAAGATCGACACCTCCGATACCGCAGTTTTCGGCATTAGCATGGATTCCCCTGCCGCCAATGCCGCCTTCGCCAAGCAAATCAATATAACGTTCCCGCTCCTCAGCGACATGAACCACAAGATGCTCACGACCTACGGCATCCTGAAGGGCTACAACGTGCAAAATGAAACCTACGATTGGGCGCAGCGCGCCAACATCGTCATCGATAAAGAAGGGATCATCCGCCACATCGAAGAAGGCGACAGTGCCGTCAACCCCAACACCGCCGTATCCGTTTGCACCGACCTCCATAAAAAGGAGTCCTCAAAATAAATCTCTTCTGGGCCGGCTTCGAGCTGCGGGATCATCCATCCCGCAGCTCGAATTGCAATTTCACTGTTCACGTTGGCCTCGAGTACAACACACGATATCGGCGAGCCGGCGGTTCTTCGTTGTCAAAATACTCTTCGAAGCTCTCCTCCTTCAGCCCGGCGCGAAGAATCTCCGCCAATTCCGCGCGCGTCAGCGGCCACGGCAATTGTCCTTCGGGCTCATGCGGCTCGCGGCCTCTTGCCAGCACCAGCAATTTTCCGCCCGGCCGGACGAACGCGGCAACGTTCTGCAAGGCACGCGATCGAACGCTCGGGGGAAGAGCCTGCACGGTGTAGACCTCGAGCACGAAATCAAATGCGTGCGTCCACTCGGCGGGCGGCTCCAGCAAATTTGCAATGCGGTACTCCACTGCACTTTTCGGAAACCGCTTTTTCGCCGTGCGGATGGCCGTTTCCGAAATATCGAACGCCGTCGCTTGATATCCCCACTCGGCCAACTGCTCCGCGTCATCGCCCAAACCGCAGCCAATCACCAGCGCATTTTTTCCTTTTGTTCGTTGTGGATGCGCTTTCCAAAAGTCAGCCAAGTGAGGATTCTTCTGGCCATCCGCCCACGGCACAACGCTCTTGCCTTCCTCACCCTCTTTGTACAGCGCCTCGAACCATCCCGTCGGGTCGCCCCTGCGGATGTATTCCGCTGCCAGCTCCCGTGCTCTCGTTCGATCTCCCGGCATCGCTCTCCTTAACATTGACTGCTTGGCGCTTGTATCCTAGCACTTGGCTTTCTTGAGGCAGGAGCGGAAAGTCCCCAACTGCTCGAAACTTCGCACGGTCGTGCACCGGCACTTACCGCGGTTCCGCTAGTTATGATTTGGGCGACAGGCGAACATCATTCTCGCAATCCGTCGTACGATGATTAGAGCCGGGCATCCTTTCGGAGGCCACTCAGTGGGATCAGAACGCCGTCGCACACCTAGATATACGTTTATCGCCAGCGCCGAGCTGATTGAGGAAGCGTCCGACGTGCGCATTGCCACGCGCGTGAGCGAGCTGAGCCTTCACGGCTGCTATCTGGATATGATGAATCCCTTCCCTGTGGGAACTCTCGTGCTAGTCAAAATTTCCGCTGGAGATGCCTTCTTCCAAGCCAAATCGAAAATTGTATACGCGCAGACAAACATGGGAGCGGGCGTCGTATTCCTGGAAGTCGAAGCTCAATATCAGCCTGTCCTGGAGCGCTGGCTGGATGAAGCCGGCAAGGGTCAGCAAAACCGCGTCGGCTGATTCCGCTCCAGCACCGCCCTCGACCTTGCAAGCAGTCTCGCTCCAGCCTTTTAAGATTACCGTTTGCGAATCTTCTATCGGCGAACGACGATGCCATGCAGCGCATCCCGCTGCTTGACGTTGGGCCGAGCACTGGTCGTCTTTCACACTTCTGATGCCAACAAAATTCCGGTGTTCGGTTCGATCGGCATGAAACTGCAGGGCCGATGCACGGCTGAACACAGGGCACTCAATCATTTTCTCAGAGGGGGAGGAAAGGTATTGTATCGTGCTACGATAGATAGAATGAAGACAAAAAATAACGACTTTTCTCGGCGCATGGCAGCAAATGTCTGACGGTCAACTTTCCCGGGCTTCAACAACAGGTGGATTACCGGTCGATACTTCATTAACGCCAGCCTTGCAGGCGGCTCACGCTCCGGTGCAAATTCCCCTAGTCAGCCTGCGCACCGCTTACATTAGCGCGGTTTCGATTGTGATCGCCGTCGCCGCGGCTCTCGTGGCGCGTCTCCTCACGGCTCTCATCGGCCTCATCACGAATCTCTCTTTCTTCGGGCGCTTCTCCTTTGCCTTCAGTTCTCCCGCGGGAAATCATCTGGGCTGGTACGTTATTTTTATCCCGGTCATCGGCGGCCTGATTGTCGGCATCATGGCGCGTTTTGGCTCGGAGGCCATCCGCGGCCACGGCATTCCGGAAGCGATGGAGCAGATTCTCTTCGGCGGTAGCCGCATTCCTCCGCGGCTCACGTTTCTAAAGCCGCTCTCGGCGGCCATCGCCATTGGCACGGGCGGGCCCTTCGGCGCGGAAGGTCCGATCATCGCGACCGGGGGTGCATTGGGCTCGCTGGTTGGCCAGATCCTGAAAATCACCGCGGACGAGCGCAAAACGCTGCTCGCCGCGGGAGCAGCGGCAGGCATGGCTGCTACTTTCGGCAGCCCGGTGTCAGCGGTCTTGCTGGCCATTGAACTTCTTCTCTTCGAATACCGCCCGCGATCGATCATTCCCGTGGCCCTCGCGTGCGCGACCGCTCAGGCGGTTCGCGTTGCCTTCGTGGGCAGCGCGGCGATCTTTGCGATGCCGAACATCGTTCAACCGCATGGCTACGCTTTGGGTGTGTATATCATCATCGGCGCGATTGTAGGTGTGGCCTCGGTGGTCGCAACGCGCGCCGTCTACAGTGTTGAGGACGCCTTTGACCGTCTGCCCATCCATTGGATGTGGTGGCCCGCCCTCGGCGCTGTCGCCGTCGGAGTCATCGGATATTTCTCTCCGCACACCATGGGCGTCGGCTACGACAACATTGACAACATCGTGAGCGGAAACATTCTCGGAACAGCGTTGATTTCTCTCTTCGTGCTAAAATTTGTCTCTTGGGCTATTTCCCTTGGAAGCGGAACTTCCGGGGGAACGCTGGCGCCGTTGTTCACAATCGGCGGTGGATTGGGATCGATCCTCGGCGCAGCCTCGCTCTGGCTGTTTCCGGGGCTCGGGATAGACGTTCGTGTGGCCGCCCTCGTCGGAATGGCGGCCATGTTTGCCGGAGCGTCGCGCGCGCTACTCGCCTCCGTCGTCTTCGCCTTTGAAGCTACTCACCAGCCGCTCAGCCTCTTGCCATTGCTAGGCGGCTGCACCTCGGCCTTCCTCATCTCCTCGCTCATGATGCGCAACACCATTATGACCGAAAAAATCGCGCGCCGCGGGGTTCGCGTCCTCGCCGAATACTCCACCGATTTTCTTGACCAGGTTCTTGTCAAGAGCGCGGCGAGACGAGACGTTGTGGCGCTCTGTGCGGATGACACGTTGGCTGCCGCGCGCACCTGGTTCGCGTCGCACGCCGCCGGCACAGAGCATCAGGGCTTCCCGGTTCTCGATCGTGACGGAGATTTCATCGGCACGGTCACCCGGCGCGAAATCCTTGCTGCAACAGAGCCGGAAACTTCGCCTCTTCGCCACATCATCAAGCGTCCTCCGGCCATCGCCTTCGAGGACAACTCTCTTCGGGAAGCCGCCGACCATATGGTGGTAGAAAACGTGGGCCGCTTGGCCGTCGTCGCACGCGACAATCCTCGAAAGGTCATCGGCTGGCTCACCCGCAGCGATATCCTCTCAGCTCACCGCCAACGCCTCGAGGACTCGTCGAGGCGCACCGCCAGCGCCTTGATGACTCTTCGCTCTAATCGCGAGATCGACATACGAACGATTCGCCTGAATCGCCAAGCCTAACTTTCCACTTAGCGCCTCCGACGCGGAGCTTTTATCAGATCTCAGGACGCCGTGCTCGAGTGTGCCCAGTGGGCACTAGAAGTTGGCCCACACGCCTCCCCACTTACAGGGAATCGGGCTGATTATTGCTCGGGGAGCTTCTCTTCGAGTTCGCTGGCGAGTTTGTGGACGTCGGTGGTTTCGCTGAAGCCTTGGACCTGCTGGTTCGCCGATCTGGTGTCCACGCCGGAATGTTGGCAGAGCTTTTGCAGCATCTGCAGCATCATGGTGAGTTCCTGTTCGGCGAGCATGCCGACCTGGAGATCGAGATGGGCGCGCCGCTCCGCTTGGCGAGACATGCGATTCTGGCTGATCAGCACGAAGATGGTCAGAAACACGCTCTCGGACGAAACAAGAAGCGCCAAAATTCCGAAGGGGCAGGGATCGCAAGCCGCCGCGCTGGGAACCAAGGCGCGATTCACAGCGCTCCACACAGCTATCAAGGTTACGTGCAGGAGAAGGAATACGGGGCTGCCAATGAATCTTACTACGGCATCGCTTTGGCGCTCCGTGTGCGTCCGCGCTCAAGAGCTTCCTCTTCCAGCTTGGCGATCGCCGCAATGTTGAATTGCGTCGGATTTTTTGCAATTTGATCGAACAGTCCCTTATTCATGGCGTTCCCACGCATTAGGGCCGGCGTTTGTAAACTCGACTTGGAAACGATTGAACATCTAGAACTCTACCTCGGATTAGCGGCGCTGGTTTGTGCTGGAGTCTCGGTGTCAGGCGGATAGACGATGATCTCGACTGTGCCCCAGGCGGAATCGGGAGTGCCGCTTTTTCCCTTGCCGCGTCCAAGAGTTTTGAGTTGCTTATCATCAAAGGAGAAATTACCGACGAGATAGTCCCGCACCACCATGGCCCGGGCCTGTGTCAGCACCAAGTCCTTTTGTGCGTCTCCCGTGGCGCCCGATGAAACGACAACGACGGCGATGCCAAACTCGGTGTCGGCCAGGAACTCGCCGGCGGCGCGCAGAGATTTCTGGTTCTTTGGTTTGGCTGTATCTTCCTTGTCGAACAGCTTCTTGGAGTCGAAAGTGAATGTCTTCAGAGGCGTCGTCTGGGAAGCTCCGGGACTGCGTTTTGTGCCAGGTCCGCGGAATCCTCATAGCCGCGTTTCTTGAAAAAGCCGCGGACCAGATAGTTCTGTTTCAACGCCTCCATGTCTTCCTGGAAGGCGGTGACGCCCGCCTGGGCGTGGCTGACGGTGTCGTGTAGCTCCACGGTTGTCTGGTCTAGCTGGCTATAAAGTTGCTTGTCGTTCACCAGCGCGCCGATGGTCCCCTGACCGTTATTAATCTTGACCGTGATGGCACTCACATTTGCCGAGGCCATAGTGATGTTCCTTAGCGCTTCCTGGCTGGTGTCCAGAATCCCATCGGCCTTCTTCATCAGGTCCGCGATGACGAGCGGGCGTTCGCTGCCGATTGTTTCGTTGTCCTTTACATTCAATGCTTGGGAAGAGCCAAAGGAGATGGCTACATATTCGTTACCCAGAAGGCCTTCGGTTTCGATCGATGCCACGGAGTCTTGCTTGACGATGTCGTGCGTCGATCTCTGGAGATCCATCAACACGGTGATTTTGCCGGTCGGCGTGGCGGGCAGTCGAATCTCGCGCACCGTTCCGCTGTGCACACCGCCGATGCGCACTTCCGCGCCTGAATCGAGACCCACGACCGTTGCGAACTGCGCCTTCAATCGATAGGTGGGGCTGAACAGATACTGCTTGCTTCCGACGAGGAACACTCCCCCCGCAAGAATCGCCATCGTCAGGATGATAAAAGCTCCCAGCCTCGCTGCCCTTGACATATTCGCTCCCTAGGAATCTCGCTTCATAAATTCCGAGACAAATTTGTTATCGCTTTTCTCCAGGTCCTGGAAGCTGCCTTCGATAAGGACACAGCCTTCGTGGAGCAGGGCGATGCGATCCGCGATGGTTTTCGCGCTTTGCAAGTCATGGGTGACCACGATTGATGCCATGTGATGTTGTGCTTGCAGCTTGAGAATCAGCTCATGATCTCGCCCGAGGTGAAGAGATCAAGTCCTGCCGTGGGGACACTCGAGCAAGAGGATGCTGGAAGCTTGAGAGCGAGTGCGCGGGCCAAGCCGACGCGCTTCTGCATGCCCCCGGAAATATCGCCGGGCATTTTCTTGAGATCGCCTTCCATTCCCACGCTGGCGAGCAGTTCCTTGACGCGATCTGCTCTCTCCGATCTGGTCATTTTGGAGTGGCGCCTGAGCGGGAAAGCGACGTTTTGCTCCACGGTCAGAGAGTCGTACAGCGCCGCGTTTTGGAATAAGAACCCCATTTTTTTTCTGATCTCATTCAACGCTTGGAGTTCGAGGCTGGCAATCTCCTGCTCGTGAACCCAAATGGAGCCTGAATCCGGCTTTTGGAGGCCCACGACGAGCTTGAGCAGCACGCTCTTCCCGGTACCGCTGCGTCCGAGCATGGCCAGAGTTTCGCCGCTTTTCACGGTCAGGTTAATTCCGTCCAAGACAGTCTGCTCCCCGAAAGATTTGCGCAGTCCGCGCAGGACTACGGCTGGCCCAGCGCTCTCACCGGCGGGACTTTCCATCGCAGAGGTGGCGCCGCTCTCGTGCACATCAAGCATGAGTTCTTGTGCAGGCAGAATCATGGAAAGAACACCAGGATCAATTTCACTAAAACGACGTCGGCCAGAATGACAAAGAGCGAGGATAGGACAACCGAACTCGTAGCCGACATCCCCACACCCGCGGTGCCACCTCGAGTGCGCATTCCCTGGAAGCAGCCAATCATTCCGATGATCAGGCCGAAGACCGCGGTTCTGAAGGTTGGGGCTAGAAAGTCGCTGAAGGAACTGCCACTGAATCCCTGATGGATGAATTTTTGCAAGGAAACAGGGTCGGCCAATGTATCCGCGACCCACCCAAACACCACTCCGAAGAAATCAGCGGCGAGGGTCAGCAGAGGAAGCATCAGGACGCAGGCCGCAATGCGTGTGAAGGCCAAATAGTTGTAGGGATTTACGCCGGAGGCCTCGATGGCATCAATTTGCTCGGTCACCCTCATGGAACCTAATTCAGCGCCGATGCCGGCTCCCACTCTGCCGCTGACAACCAAGCCGGTCACGATCGGACCTGTTTCGTGGATGATGGAAAACACGAGAGCGGCAGGGAGCATGGATTTCGCTCCGAAGTGGACCAGGCTGCTGCGGCTTTCGAGAGAGAGCACCGCACCAATGGCCGCGCCAGCCAAGGCGACGAGCGGCAAGGATTTGGAGCCAATTTCGTCGAGCTGCCGGATCAGCTCGCGCCCCTCGAATGGCCGCCGGACCGCGGCTCGCATCACTTGCCACGCAAAAAGGCCGAACTCTCCGAACCATTCGAGGAAGCCGTTGAACGGACTCCACAGGGAAGTGAATTTGCCTCGAATCAGTGACGGAGCATGCGGCACCTCCTGGCTGATCAGGCGATGAGGAATGCCGACATTATGACTCACAATTTGTCCTCTGTGTCCTTGGTGGTTCGAGGTGCTTTATGGCCCTTGCGCGCCTGGAGACTCGGGGCGATTAAGACGATTTGATCGCGCCTACGGTCCCCAATAGATAAATTCGCGGCGTGCAATCGAGGGCGGCTATAGCAATCGGCCAGAGAGGGGCCAAAACCCTTGCAGTTACAGATATCATTTAGCGAGTTCCGCCGTCTGTCCCAAAGTGGACATAAAGCAGCGGGCGATTTCGCAATAACACGCTCAGAAACGGACCGAAGCATGGAGAAGCGGATACTCGGTGTGATTCTTGCGATGGCAATCATGGTCAACTACTGCTGCCTTCGTGATGCCGAATGCGCGTTGGACCTAATTCTGCAGGACGATCGAGAAAATAATGCGCCCCGCGGCGGCTCAATTGGCGGCGGTGAGTTCGACGGTGACGGACGGAGTGATGCGCTGGCCTGCCAGGGGAGTTTGGTCAATGACGGCGGCGTGTGGCCATTGGGGCGCGGTGACGCTGTTGATTTTGCAGCGGAGGCCGCTGGCGTCCAGACGGCGCTGGGCGTCGGCTTCGCTCAGGCCGACGAGATGGGGCATGACGAAGGCGGGTTCGCGTGGGCCGTCGGAGACGAGAACGTCCACTCGAGGGCTGGCCGCGCCGGCGCCTGGGCGAGGGGTCTGGAGGATGACGGTGTCGGCGGCTTCGTCTGCCATGGTGATGCCGGAGACTTCGCCGACTTGAAGGCCAGCTCGAAGCAACTCAATACGCGAAGCACGAAGGGAATTTCCTTCGAGGAGAGGAATTTGCAACTGGCGCTGGCCGAGGCTGAGGATCACATTGGCTTGCTGCGAAACCTTCATAAGCATGCCGGGCGGGGGGCTTTGGCGCACGACGACGTTGATAGGAAGCTCGCTGTAAATGCGGTCAGCGACGCGAAGGACGAGGCCGCGGGAGCGCAGGAGGCCGTTGGCTTCGGAAACTTTTTTGCCGACTAAATTGGGCATATTTACTTCGCGGCCGTGAATGGCGATGCGCATGGCAGTGATGGCGCTTAGAAATGCGGCAGAAGCCAGGATGAAGACGAGCAGCGCCATCCGGGTCACCCATTCGAGTTGTTCTCTGAGAGTCATAAGAGCGGGCCGTTCTCAGGCGCCAGGATTAAGTGTAAAACCGCAAGCGGGATGGCGGAAAGAGTTTTTAGTTTTTTAGTGGCGGAGGAGGATAGTCCGGCAACTTGTCTTTGCTGGTATCGGCGCGCTTCACTTCGAGCTCGTCGAAGAGGAGCGAAGGAGAAATGACGGTGGTGGGGACGCCGCCTGTGCGGTTACTGACGAGCGGGTCGTTGCCGACGGCGATGAGGTCGCTGCGCAGGGCGCGGACGTCGAGCTCATTGAAGACCGCGCCGCGGACGAGTTGTTCGTGGCCATCGGCGTAGACGCGATAGAGAAGGCGCGGGGAATTGCCGGGGCCGAGGGTCTCGACGCGGTAGGCGTACGGCATACCCTGAGTGGTGATCATTTCCATGATTTTTTTTCTGAGCGCGTCCGGGGTTTGCGCTTCGGAGCTTTTCAGGAGCAGCACGCCGAGGCTGGGTGAAGGGAAGGAGCCTGGAGCGGCGCGGCCGTGGCCGTTGGAAAAGAGAAAATCGCGGACCGGCTGGCGGCCGAGCAAATAGTTGTTGAGGGTGCCGTTTTCGATGATGTTGACGCTCTGGGCCTTGACGCCTTCGTTGTCGATGTCATAGCTGCCGACAAGGCTGTGGCCTTCAAAGTCCTTCAGAGTAGGATCGTCGACGAGGGAGAGAAAAGCAGGCAGTACGCGCATTTTGTAGCTGGTGGCAAACGCGCCGATGGTACGGTTGGGCCTGCCGAGCTGCGGCTTGCGGCCTACAACGTTGGAACCGACGAGCGAAGCGATCACGTCGGTTGCCGCGTCGGGCGCGAAGAGAACAGGGCCGCGATATTCTTCCTCGACGAGGGGAGCTCTGCGGAGAGCGACGACGGTTTCGAGAGCTTGCTTGGCTTCGCTGAGAAGTTTTTCGCGCGAGGGAAGTTCTTCGGCGCGGGCCACCATCCAATACGGATTGCGGCTCACGCGCATGCCATCCTCGGCTTGGGCGGAGCCATTCAATTGGAGATTGTAGGTGGTTTTGCCGTTGCGGGTGACGGTGCCTTCGGAATCGACAAAGTATTCATTGACGGCGGTAAAGCGTGCGGAGGCGCTGACGGATTGGATGTCGGGATACTGGCGATAAAGATTGGTGACATCCTCGAGGGTTTTGCCCCAAGCGGCTTCATCGACCTTGAGGGAAATGATAGGCTCGAGAGCGTTGACGACGGGCTCCTTGGAAAAATCGGGGACGGGATTGGGGTCGGCGCTGAAGCGCTTCATCTCGGCCTGTTTTTCCGCGAGTGCCTGTCCGGCGGCCTTGTAAGCTTCATCGGTGGTGAGCCAGATTTGGTGGCGAAGAGAGATGGGATCGTTATCGAGCGGAAGAATATTGGTCTCGCCCATGCCCTGGCCGAAGTAGCTGTCCTGCGTATAGTCGCCAACACGAACGACGACGCGGAGAATGCGCAGGCGGACGTGCTGACTTTCGCGGAGCGCACCGAAGGCGGCTTCGGAGTCGTAATCCTCGACGTCGTTGACCCGGTACTCAATGTAATAGGGAGCCGGGACTCGATCCATCTTGAGCTGTGCTTTGGAGCGGTCCAGTTCAGTGAGAAGGGCATCGAGGAGGGCGTCGCCTGCGGCCGCCGGGTGCGGGACAGAAGCAGTTGATGGGCCGGATTTCTCTGGCGTGTGGTTCGAAGCGGGTGAATGGTTTGCGGCGCGGAGCTGCGCGACGCCGCAAAGCAAAGTTGCCGCAAGAAGAGATGCTGCATAGGCGCGATGGATTCTCATGGCTTCACCGCCGGGGTGGCTTGCGCAACTTTTTCAGGAGATTTGTTTTCAAAACCGGGCGGAGGCAAGATGGGCGGCCGATCGTGAGAGTGTTGGCGCTTCTGAACTTCCATCTCCGAGAAAAGCATCGCTGGCGCAACAGCGGAGACGGGCACCTGGCCGCTTTCCGCACCGCAAACGCCGTTGAAGACGTGCTCTTTGTCGCCGGTTAGGAGGATGCGAGTGAGAGCGGCGAGAGGAGTGCCGACGATGTCGACGCCACGAACGAGCTCATCGGGGCGGCCATCTGCGTAAACTTTGTAGACGATCACCGGAAGAACTTGAAAAGCTTGCGGGAGAGCGCGGGTGGTGAGAGTGAAACCGCCCTGGATGTCGTCGAAGTACAGTCCATAAGGCTTGTTTTGTTTTTTGATTTCGTCGATAAGTTTTTGGCGCATCTCGGATTCCGGAATGCTCTCCGTGGAAGTGACAATCAGATTGCCCTGACGGCCCGTAGGCATGAGGCCGGGCTGATCGCGGCCGTGGCCGTTGGATTTGCTGAAATCCTTGATGGGCATGCGGGACATCAGGAAATTTTTCAGCACGCCGTTTTGGATGACCTCGACCCGTTGGGCAGGAACGCCTTCGTTATCGAAATCGTAGGAACCGGCGAGCTTCACGCCATCCAGTTGGTGAATGGTGGGATCGTCGGCGACGCTGAGAAATTTCGGGAGGACTTCCTGGCCGATTTTTTTGGTGAAAGTTTGCCCTTCGTCTTCATCGCGCTGGCGGTGGCCTTCGAGGCGGTGGCCGAGGACTTCATGGAAGAAGACCGCGGCGGCGCGGCCACTCAGAAGTGCGGGGCCATCGTAAGGCTCGGCGACGGGGGCGGCTTTTAGAGCTTTCAGGTCGTCGGCCATTTTGACGATCTTGGCGGAGAGTTCGGCTTCGCCGGGAAGACCACTGGCGGAGGGGGCCTGGAAAGTTTCGACGCGGAGCAATTCCATCCCGTCGTCGGCGCGAGTTTGCGCTTCCATGATGAGGCGCGAGCTCGAGCTGGGGGTTTCAATGGCGCTGCCCTCGCTGGAGACCAGGCGGGAGTTGGAATCCGTGACTTGCAGAACGACGGTCGCGAAATAGACATCGGGATATTTGCGGAAATTGGCGGAGAGGCGGCGAATTTCATCGCTCCAGGAGGCGCGATCGAAGCGCGGCGGCGGGCCGGGATTTTCCACACGGATTTCCGGCACTTCTTTCGAAAAGTCCGGAGACTTGTCTTCTTCCTCGGCGCGAACGGCGGTATTGGTTTTGACGTTAAGGAAGGCCGGAGCGGCGCGCTTGTATTCGCGGTCGGTCAATTCCCAAAGGACGCGGGCGATGGCGTCCTGGTCGTCGCCGAGGGGCAAACTGCCCGAGGTCATTCCGCTATAACGGCTCTGGCCGTGAGTATTGTCGAGAGCGGGAGTGCCGACACGCATGGTTACGTCAGCTTGGCGGCGTTCGAGAGAAGCGTCGGTAAGAAGGCTGCCATAGGCGCCGACCAGGACGACGAGATTCTGATCATAGACGGTGTAGCTCATGAAGTACGGAGGGGAGTCCGTTTTGCCGAGGTCGGTTGAGGCGCGAGCGAGTTCAGCCTGCATCACCTTCATGACCGGGTCACTGGCCGTTTTTGGAGAGGGCTTTTCGGCGGATGCGGGCGAAGAACTGTTGCCGGCGGCGGAGGCGATGGGCAACGAGGCAAGTTGCCCGGCGAGAGCCCAGCAAGCGGCAAAACGCAAGAATTGTTTCGCGCGAATGCGCAGGCTTCCGCTCGTGCGGAATGATTCCGAGCTGTTCATGTGACGTGAACTCCTGAGGCGAATATCGCTTTCATTCGTGCATTCGTGGGTCAATTTGCGAGTATGCCTGAGCGTTGCGTTGCGCGCAAACTAGCTTTCGCCGAAGTGTTCGTAGGTAAGCAAGTGGGCGCCATTGAGAAACTCCGTCGCCGAGACCTGTTTACGCCCTTCCAGTTTGACGGCGAGGAGACGCAAATAGGTTGTGCCTCCACAGCGGATCAGCGCTGCATTCCGTGGAAGAAGCAGCAGAGAGCCGGGAATGGCGCCTTGCGCCGGATGCGGGATCTGATCTGCCAAATCTTCAGACACCGGCTCACCCCAGATGTGGCAAGTCTGACCGCGGAAAGTGGAATACGCGCCAGGCCAGGGGGCGAAACCACGGATGCGATTGAAGATTTCCTGGGCGGTGAGAGACCAGTCGATGAGGCCGGCTTTCTTTTTGAGCATGGGCGCGCTCGAGGCCTGCTCATGTTTTTGAGGGCGCGGAACGATCGTGCCGGAGGCCAAGCCCCGAAGAGTTTCCACCATAAGCGGAGCACCCAGCTCGGCCATGCGAGCGCTAAGTTCGGGAGCGGTATCTTTCGGGCCGATCTCCATCTCTTTTTGCAACAGCATTTCGCCGGTGTCCATGCCTGCGTCGATGCGCATGGAAGTCACCCCGGTTCTTGTTTCGCCGTTGACGATGGCCCAGTTGATGGGAGCGGCGCCGCGATATTTTGGGAGCAGGGAGGCGTGAAGGTTGATCCAGCCGAGTTTTGGTATGGGCAGAAGTAGCGCGGGGATAATTTGGCCGTAGGCGATGATGACGATGACGTCGGGGGCAAGTTTCTGCATGAGCGCTTGCGTTTCAGAGGCACGGATTTTTTCGGGTTGATGCACGGGGATGCCGGCTGAGATGGCAGTTTCTTTTACCGGGGAGAAGGAGACTTCTTGGCCCCGGCCGCGCGGGCGGTCGGGTTGCGTGATCACCCCGAGAACATTGAAGTCAGGCTGTAGCAGAAGAAGCTTCAGTGAAGGTACGGCGAATTGGGGAGTACCGCAGAAAAGAAGGCGGAGCCGCGTTTCACCAGGGGCTACCACTCGCCTTGCTTCTTGAGCTTTTTGATTTTGCGGCGGATGAGATCGCGCTTCAACATGCTTAAGTGTTGAAGAAACAGGATACCGTTGAGGTGATCGATTTCGTGGCAGAAGGCGCGAGCGAGAAGATTCTCGCCGCGAATCTCGAAGGGTTCGCCTTTGACGTTTTGCGCGCGGACAGTGACGAACTGCGGCCGGATGACGTAGCCGCGAAAGCCGGGAACGGAAAGGCAGCCTTCCTCTTCGCGAACTTCGCCTTCGGCATGGATGATTTCAGGATTGGCGAGGACGATTTTGGCTTCGGGATTTTTTCCCGTGGTGACGTCGACGACGGTCATGCGCAGGCTAAGGCCGATCTGCGGAGCCGCCAAGCCGACGCCTTGCGCCGCGTACATGGAGGCGAACATATCCTCGGCAAGCTGCTCGAGTTCGGAGTCAAATTTTGTCACGGTCGCGGTTGGCTTTTCGAGGATGGGATCGCCGTACTTGACGATAGGATAGATTTTGCGCGCGGCGGCGACAGCCTCTGTGGGAGCCGGGGCCGGAGTGGAGACCGCTTCAGAACTGGTCGATTTGTTTGGCATAGTTGTCGAAATTCCGCCGCATCTCGGAAAGGGAGTCTCCTCCAAATTTTTGCAGAAAAGCATCCGCTAATACAAGTGCAACCATGGCTTCGCCGGCCACCGCGCCTGCCGGGACGACGCACCAGTCGGAACGCTCGTAAGCGGCTGAGACGGGTTCCTTGGTGACCATGTCTGCAGTGTGAAGCGCCTGGCGCAACGTCGAGATGGGCTTTAGGTAGCCGCGGATGACGACGTCCTCTCCATTGGTGATGCCGCCTTCGAGGCCGCCGGCGCGATTGGTAGAACGGCGGAAGCGGCGCGCGGGTTTCTCATAGAAAATTTCGTCCTGCACTTCGCTGCCGTAAGAGCTCGCGGCGGCAACGCCCGCGCCGATCTCGACGGCCTTGACGGCTTGCACGCTCATCAGCGCCTGGGCCAAGCGGCCGTCGAGCTTTTCGTCCCACTGGGCGTGGCTGCCGAGGCCGACGGGAACGTTGTGGGCGACGATTTCGAAAATTCCCCCGACGGTGTTGCCGGCTTTTAGCGCGGCGTCGACCTCGGCTTTCATTCTTTCTTGCGTAGTGGCGTCGACGCAACGCAATGGGGAATCCAGATCGGCGCTGACGGTTTGGATTTCTTTCCAGGTTGCGGCGCGTTCGAGACGGACGTGACCCACTTGCATGGTGTGGCTGGCGATCTCTGTGCCGAACTCGCGGAGGAGCAATTTTGCAAAGGCCCCGGCTGCGACACGGGCTGCGGTTTCGCGAGCAGAGGCGCGTTCGAGAACGTAGCGGGCATCGTGAAAATTGAATTTCTGGGAGCCCCCGAGATCGGCGTGGCCCGGTCGAGGAGCAAGAAGTTTTCTCTCGTGACCCGCGGATTCAGCCGTTGCTTCGACGGGCAGAATTTTTTCCCAGTTCGCCCAATCCCGGTTTTCAATGCGCAGGGCGATGGGCGCGCCGATGGTCTGGCCGTGGCGCACGCCCGCGAAAATATCGGCGCGATCTTTTTCGATTTTTTGCCGGCCGCCGCGACCGTAGCCGAGTTGGCGGCGGTGAAGTTCGTGATTGATGAAGTTCAGATCGACCGGGAGGGACGCTGGGAGGCCGGAAACAAACGCAAGCAGCGCTTGTCCGTGCGATTCACCGGCGGTGTAGAACCTCAGCATCTGCGCGAACGGCCTCATTAACTTGGAAACTTGGAGCAGTGGAAACAACGAGTGTAACTGTGGTTGCGGCGGGCGTCCAGCGAGTCAAGGGGGTACTGCGCGAGTAATTCGGGGCAGTTGTCCCAAGAGCTTTCGGCGAAGAAGCGTCGGCCCAGGGTTCCATCTGGTATAGGCTCCTTCTCCCGGAAAACGTTGGAATCTTCAGCAGTAAGACTCCTAGTTTCTTGCGAGATGGGCTGAGTGTTTACTTGACGTGTCTCTGGCGCGCGGTTAGGCTTCCGATTCAGGATTTTGTGCCCCAGGAATTCAGCAAGACAGCTGACGAAACAGGGACTCGTGGCAGACACACCTCTCCAGATCGCAGGTCGCGAAGACAAGACGGAAGAGCACATCACCGTCCTGGGAGTGGTGGTCAACGCGCTGAAAGGCGTCGTGGCGGACGTGCAAGAGTACGCCGTGCTCTGCGGGCGCACGCTTTACACCCTTTTCACTCCGCCATTCTACGTTCAGGATATTTTGCAGCAGATGGACAACATCGGCGCAGGGTCGCTGCCGATCATTTTGCTGTCAGGATTTTTTATCGGCGCGGTGATGGTGCTGCAGACGGGATCGCAGTTTACCCGCTTTGGACAAAGTTCTCTGACCGGCGACGTGGTGGCCATCGCGCTGGTGCGGGAGTTGGGGCCGTCGCTGACGGGACTCTTGGTGACGGGGCGTTGCGCGACGGGAATCGCGTCGGAGCTAGGGTCGATGCTGGTGACCGAGCAAGTGGACGCCATGCGCGCGATGGGGACGGATCCCATTCGCAAGCTGGTGGCGCCGAGGGTGATTGCCACGCTGCTGACGCTGCCATTGCTGACGGCAATGACGGATTTTATGGGTTTGCTGGGCGGCTGCGTGGCTTCCGTATTTTCGCTGCGCCTCAGCGCTATCGAGTTCTGGCGGCGGGCCATCGACGCTCTCGATTTTGCAGATTTGATGCAGGGCTTTACGAAACCGTTTTTTTTCGCGTTCATTCTTGCGACCATCGGCTGTTACAAAGGGCTGACGGTGCGCGGAGGCACGCAGGGCGTGGGCCGGGCCACGACGCAAGCCGCAGTGCTCTCTTCCGTGATGATCATTGTGGCCGACGCATTCCTCACCAAGGTGGCGTTGTTCCTCGCAGACAAGCTTTTTTAAGGCGGGCACGCAATTGCTAAGTCGCGCGCGGGGCAGGTTGCGTTTCCTGTGCGGCGTGACGGCAAAATTGCCGCTATAATGGCGGGCGCACCCGATGCCTAGCGTTATCACACCGAGGTCCGGCTCCGCTCCAGCAATCACATTTGAGAACGTACGCATCGGCTTCGAAGAAGGCGACATACTTCGGGGTGTGTCGTTCCAGGTGCAAGAGCGAGAGACGCTCGTACTTTTGGGAGAAACGGGAACGGGAAAAACACTGTCGCTTAAACTGGCGGCGGGGTTGCTACGGCCTTCGGAGGGCACCATCCAAGTGTTGGGCAAGGAAGTGTCCAGGATGAAGGAGCATGACCTGCTTGAGTTTCGGCGGCAAATTGGATTTGTTTTTCAGGAGGGGGCGCTATTCGATTCCCTGACGGTCGGGGACAATGTAGCCTACCGGTTGCTGGAAGACGGAGTGAAAAGCGACGAGATTGAGCCGCGGGTGCTCGAGGTACTGCGATTTGTGGAGCTGGAGCATACGCTGGACCTGTTTCCCTCCGAGCTGTCGGGTGGAATGCGGCGGCGGGTTTCGATTGCGCGAGCGTTGATCAATCAGCCACCCATCGTACTGTATGATTCACCAACCGCGGGGCTTGACCCGGTCACTTCGCAAACGATTATCACGCTGATTTTGCGGCTTCGCGACGTGTACGGCGTGACCGCGTTGCTCGCGACGCAGCGGCTGCAGGACGGTTTTGCGCTGGCCAACTTTCGCTTCGATTCCGAGACGAAGCGAGTGGTGCACAGCGCATCCAATGGAAATGCGGCAGCCGGAGCAAGGATGGCGGCGACACGTTTCCTGGTCTTGCGGGAAGGCACGGTCTATTTCGAGGGCGGACAGGAAGAGCTTGCGGGTACGAAGGATGCTTATTTGAAGCGGTTTCTGGTGTAAGGCATCGGTAGTTCGTTGGAAGAACGAAAGGGAGGGAAGAGAAAATGGCGCAGCGCAAACAATTAACCTGGACGGAACTGCGCGTTGGCGTATTCGTGCTGGTGGGCCTGTCGGTACTCGCCGCCGGCATTTTCTACGTGACGGGTGCGGGAACGCTGGGGCCGAAGTACCGGCTGGTAACATATTTGCCGGAAGCGTCGTTATTGTCGGCGGGAGCTCCCGTGCGCCTGGATGGAGTGGAAGTGGGAAACGTCGAAGCCATCAAGATCGCTCCCCTCTCTCCTGGAAAAGGCAGCGATCGGAACCGCAACATAGAAGTAGTGATGCGCGTGAGCAGCAGCGATCAAAAATATATTCTGACAGACTCCGCGGCGAGTCTGGTTACGGAAGGGTTGCTGGGGAATCGGTACGTCAATATTAGCCGCGGAATCACGGGCGTGCCGCTGAAGGACGGACAGGAAGTGCCGGGACACGAGGAAAAGGCGATGACCCAGGTGGTGGAACGAAGCGCGGATTTGCTCGGGAATCTCCAAGCGCTGACGGAAGAGGTCCAGGACCTGATCAACGGGGTAAAGCAAGGGAAAGGTTCGTTGGGGAAGTTGCTGACCGACGATCAGGCTTACAACCATTTGAACGGGATTCTCTCGAAGGGCGACGCGATGCTGGCGGATGTTCGGCAGGGTAAAGGCACGGTTGGAAAGCTGATGACCTCGGAGGAGCTGTACAACAAAGTGGATAAAGGAGTGGACAACGTAAACGTAATTTTGACGGACGTGCGCTCGCAGAAAGGGACCATCGGAAAGCTGCTGTACGACCCATCGCTCTACGATCAAGCGAAACAAGCAATTACGAATGGCAACGCCATGATTGGAGATGTGCGCGCCGGCAAGGGCACCTTGGGCAAACTGGTGACGGACGACACGCTCTACACCAAGTTGCGGCAAAGCGCAGATAACGTGACAACCGCCACCGCCAAACTGAACGATAACACCACGACCATCGGCAAACTTTTTTCCGATCCCAAGCTTTACGACAGCGTGACCGGCCTCACGGGAGATTTGCGTTTGCTCATCGGAGACTTCCGCCAGAACCCGAAGAAATTCTTGAGCATCAAGCTGTCGGTGTTCTGAGCTGACTTTTAGCGCACTTTGCCAGGTGCGGCGGGGTATGTTGTAATGAGCTTGTAACAATGCGGGTTTACGCTGAGTTGCCAGATCGGTTCTCGCAAAGAGCTTCATGGAAAACCAGGACATCGCTCAAAAATTGCCGCGTACGGAAGCGGGCAAATCCACACTTCCGCAGCCGGGGAAGCCTGTGCCGAGCCGCGCATATCCCGGCGCGCTCATTGTCGTGGAAGGAACGGACGGCTCCGGTAAGAGCACACAGCTTTATTTGTTGAAGCGTTGGCTGGAAATCGGCGGATACCGGCTGCACTTTACGGAGTGGAATTCGTCGCCGCTGGTGAAATCCGCGACGCGGCGCGGAAAACAGCGCCGGCTGCTGACGCCGACCACGTTTTCGCTGCTGCATGCGGCGGACTTTGCGGATCGCTGCGAACGGCAAATCATGCCGCTGCTGCAAGGCGACTATCTGGTGCTGGCGGATCGCTATATCTATACGGCGTTCGCGCGCGACGCGGCTCGCGGGTGTCCCGGACGCTGGCTGAGAAATCTTTACCGGTTTGCGCCGGTGCCGGACATTACCTTTTATTTTCGCGCGCCGCTGGACGTAGCGGTGCATCGCATCCTAAGCGGGCGCCCCAAACTGAAATACTACGAAGCGGGAATGGATATGGCCCTGTCGTACGACCGCGCGGAGAGTTTCCGGTTGTTCCAGGCGCGCATCCTCGAGGAGTACGACAAGATGGTGGACTCGGATAATTTCGTCGTGCTGGACGGAACGCTGCCAGTGAATAAGCTCCAGAAACAGATGAGAGACATTGTAGCTTCCAAGATCGATTTGAAGCGTTTTGCGCCACGTATTCCGGCTCCGGAGTAAGCATGCCTGAACAGGATAAAGAGAAAGAAAAACCGAGCGCGCCAGCTGTCGTTCCGGCCGAAGGGCAGGCGGCGTCTGGCACGCCTGCGCAGGTGGCGCAGCAGGTTTTGGCTTCGGCTAAGGCGGCTGCGCCCGGAGAAGATGGCGCGGCGCAGTTTTTTTATGGGGAAGCGCTAGTCGGATTTGATCCGACCGAAATCACCGGAAATCTGATCGTGATCGAAGGGATGGATGGTTCCGGACGCTCGACGCAAATTGCGTTGCTGCAGGAATGGCTAGAGTCCGAAGGGTTCGCGGTCCAGACGAGCGGATTGCGCCGATCGAATCTCGTTGGACGGGACATCGATGAGTTGCTCGCGAAAAATGCCGTAACCCGGTTGACGCTGGCCCTAATGTACGCGACGGATTTCTTTGACCAGGTGGAACACAGGATTTTGCCGGCGTTGCGTTCCGGGACGGTGGTGCTCGCCGACCGCTTCATCTTCACTTTGGTGGCGCGCGGCGTGGTGCGCGGCATCAACCGGGATTATTTGAATGGTTTGTATGCCATGGCGCTGCGGCCGCATTTGACCTTTTGGCTGAATGTGCGCCCTGAAACGGCATTTGCGCGCGAGTTTAAAAAGGCGCAGGCCATCAGCTACTGGGAAGCGGGGCGGGATATGTCGCTTTCGCACGACCTGTACTGGTCGTTCATTCGCTATCAAACGATGATCAAGCGCGAATTCGAGGTGATGGCCAAGCGGCACTCATTCATAGAGCTGGACGGCGAAGCGAGCGTTTCGGCCGTCAACAAACAGCTACGCCAGCGAATCGGCGAGCAATTGGGGATTCGCGCGACGAAGTACACGCCTTCGGCCGCGCTCGCGCACCTCTGGCGGTAAATTCCGAAATGTCCGATCCGGTCCACATTGCCGCCATCGACGCGGGCTCCAATGCGCTGCGCCTTGCGGTGGCGCGCGCTTATTCCGCGCTGGATATCGAACCGCTGGCGAATGAGAGATATTCGCTGCGCCTGGGCGAAGGCGTTTTTCTACGGCACCGGTTCAGCGAAGAGGTTTTCAAAAAGGGCGTCAAAGCGTTCCGCCATTTCCACGAAATCATGGAAGAGTTTGGAGTCACGCGCTACCGCGCGGTGGCGACGAGCGCCTCGCGCGAAGCGCGCAACCGCGACGCGTTTGTGCGGCAAATCAAACAGAAATCGGGAATCGCGCTGGAGGTGATCAGTTCCCCCGAAGAGTCGCGGCTTGGCCGCGTAGCGGTCCTGGCGGCTCTGGGGCCGGAATCGCCTCCGCGCTGCATCGCGGATTTGGGCGGCGGGAGCCTGGAAATCAGCTTTCTTCGCGATCACCTCGTGGAGCAAAGCGCGCAACTGCCGGTAGGTACGGTGCGATTGATGACCACCCTGAATATCCCGGGCGTAATCCGGCCGGTGCAAGCCGAACAAGTCCGTAGGTACGTGCGCGCGCTATTGGAAT
This sequence comes from uncultured Acidobacteriota bacterium, assembly GCA_963753745.1. Classification (GTDB taxonomy): domain Bacteria; phylum Acidobacteriota; class Terriglobia; order Acidiferrales; family UBA7541; genus Acidiferrum. The sequence goes on along the minus strand of CAVWDX010000025.1, from coordinate 223,530 downwards.
CGCGGCTGCCCTCGAGGCCGAATCTGGGCGAGCAGATCGCCGTGGCGCTCGGTGGGAACGCGGAAACTTTGGCAAACATCGCACCTGGCCCGCGGCTGCACGGGCTGCCCACGCTGGAGCTCTCCTTGTTGCGCGAGCGGCTCCCCGACCTTTTGAAGCGCGATGTTCGAGAGCGAATGAAAAGCTACGCGATCCGTCGGGACCGGGCGGACGTGATTGGCATTGCGGCGATTACGTTCGTCACGCTCGGGCGTTATTTGAACATCCGGAATTTGTTAATTCCGAGCGTGGGCCTTCGCGAGGGAGTGATTCAAGAGATTGCGCGCGAAGCGTTTTCCAGAACGGAGCCGCACCGCTACGACGCGGCGGCACGGCAATTGCTCGTCGGAACCCGCAGCTACGCCCGCCGATTGCAAAAGGACCAAACGCACGCTGAACACGTGCGCGAGCTGAGCATCTTGCTGTTTGACCAGCTTCAACCGGTGCATCATCTTCCAGCGCAGTCCCGCGTGCTGCTGGAGGCCGGGGCGCTTTTGCACGACACGGGGCACATGATAAGCCATCGCGGGCATCACAAGCACGGAGAATACCTGACGCTCTATGGTGATATTCCGGGGCTGGAAGATCGTGACCGCGCGATCGTTGCAGCCATGGTGCGTTACCACAACCGAAAATCGGAACCGGCGGGGCATCACGCGGCTTACTCGTCGCTGAACAACAGCGACAAGCGAATTGCGCGGCGTCTTTCGGCGATTTTGCGGATTGCCGAGGCGCTGGACCATTCGCATCGGCAGCGAGTGATGCAGGTGCGCGCGGCGTTTCAAGGGGGGGCCGTGGGCTTGCAAGTGAAAGCGCGAGGCGACGCGGCGGAAGACTTACTGGATGCGAACCGCAGCGCCGACCTCTTCGAAAAGGAATTTCACGTGCGGCTGTACTTTCGGCAGGCCGCTTCGTAGCGAGATTGTCACGGAGCTGCGTTTGGGCGCCGCTGCGCTCTTGTGGTGGTCCAGGGAAAGAGGGAAGTGCTGATGGAAATATACATCGTGCGACACGGCATCGCGATCGATCGGGAAGACCCAAAGTGCCCGCCCGATCCGGAGAGATACCTGACCGAGGAAGGCATTGAGAAAACGAAGCGGGTGGCCGCGGCGGTTGCGGTGTTCAACGTGGCGCCGGACTTGCTGCTCTCGAGTCCCTATGTGCGCGCTATACAGACGGCGGAGATTTTTGCCGGGGCGCTGGACTATCCCAAGCAAAAGATCCGGCGCACGGATTTGCTTTTGCCGGGCGCGGAGCCGACGCTGTTTTTCCGCGAACTTGCGAAAGACAAACAAACTTCGACGCTCTTTATTTTTGGGCATGCGCCGCAGCTGGATGACCTCCTCTCGACGGCTTTGGGCTTGAAGCACCACATCACGTCGCTAAAAAAGGCCGGGGTCGCGCTGATCGAATTGAAAAGAGTCTCTCCGCCGAGCGGGCAATTGCTCTGGCTCGCACCGCCAAAGCTCCTTCGGCGCGCGGGGAAGTAGCCTTCCAAAAGTCGAGTAGGCTAGCCGGAAGCGGCGGCAACCAGCGGTGGCTCGGATTTGTCTTCCGGGAGAGCCGCCGCTTCTTTGGGTTTCGGCATGGCTTTGAGGATGAGGGGCTTCTCCAAAACGGATTCAAGAAGGTGTTTGGCAGCGGCGAGCCGAGCGGCGGTTTCTGCCGTGTCGGCCAGTCCGGGGATGCGCAGAACTACTGCATCAGACGATTTTTCGCAGCGGAGCCCGACCATGCCTTCCAGGCCTGATTTTCGGAGGGCGCGCGCCAGGCGCAGGACTCCGGCCAGCGCGCGAACGGCGGTTTGCTCTTCTTCAGAAAGTTTTGCGAAACCGTTTTTTAGTTTGGGTTCCGGCCCGCGGTGAAAGCGAACCGCCCAGGTCATCAAATCCCATTCTTCAGCAGTCCAGTTGGGCGGAACGGTCAACCCAAGCAGGAACTTGCGCAGCGCTTTTTGGGACAGGCGGCGATCGCCAAGAGCCGCGATGCCGTGCAGCTTTGCGGCCGCTTCCATCATGCGGCGCATATTAGCTTCGTGAAACACTGGCGCGGCTTGTGCGCGTCGAAGCAAGTCAAACACGCGAATCGCCACGCGCGATACTTGAGCGGTACGCCGCGAATCAGCATCGGCGGCGCGGGCTGTGGCGCGAACCCTGGCCGTGGCCGCCGCTTCCAAACGCTGGCCATGCGGCAGATTATGCCGCCACTCGTGCCACAGGCTGGTCTTGCCGAGAGTAAGCTGGCGATAGGTTTCGATCCGCTCATGACGCTCGCGCGAGATTCTTTCGTGCCAAGCTTTCGGAACTTCGGAGGCCTCCAACGCCTCGGACGTTTTCGCGTCTTCCAGCAATTCCGCAAGCACATCCAAATCGTGGACGTCCCCAAGGAGGTCCTGAAGCCGCTTCAGATTTTCGCTCCAAGAGGCGTAGTGTTCAGGAAGCAAACCCTCGACGGTGTAGCGGAATCTTTTTACGCCGATGCGGAGGGCGTGCCAGGGCTTGGGTTTTTCCGTGCGCAAAGCGCGGTTGTGCAGTTCTTTTGCTTCCTCGAAGCGCTCGAGGGCCAGGCACTCGGCAGTGAGGCCGCCCACGGGCACAAGCCGGACACGTTGGCGCAGCCGCCGCTCGAGGCGCGTCCACTCCTTTTCGTCAAATTTTGCGGCCACGTGCAACGCCGATTCGGAAAGCCGTTTTTCATCTATTTCGAGCGAGGCGAGAAGCTGCGCCTGCAACGGGTCGCTCTCGGGGCCGAGCTTCTTGATCCATTCCTCCATTACCTGGGTGTCGCGGAGGTCGCCGAGGGCACGAAACAGCCTGCGGGCGACTTTGCGCATTGCTGGCCAAGCGGGGTCGGGGTCGACTTCCTCCATCGCGGCAGCCACCGAGCGGCAGCGGCGAATGGCAACCCGAAGATCATGCACGGTGTCAGGGTCTGGAGAGGTGTGCAAACCCCCCAACTCTTCCAAGACGCGGTTCATCCAGTGTGAGAGTCCGCGGTGTTCTGGCCGCGCGCTGGCAAGCGGGGGAACAGCGAAAGGCGACCGGGGAGCGGTCAATGAGAGGGGTGACCGCGAGGCGGTCAGCGCCGTAGCCATCGAATACCTCGACGTCGGAAACCGTTCGTCTGCTGCGGGAGGGTTTGCAGGCCCTGGCGAACGGGGGCTATAGAGTAGCTCTAGGGCGAAGCCGAGTCCAGTTAAGGGCCTGTGGAAAAAGTTCGGGCAACATGCGCTCCAGGATATAGCCCATAAGTAGGGTCATGGCCGCGGCGATCAGAAAGACGCGCGAGGGATCGGGGTGGCCGAGGCGCAGCATAGCGTACTGCGCGAGGGGCTGGAGCGCCACGCCAACAAAGGAGAGCAGGTTTGCGACGGCGATGGCGCGGCCCTTTTCCTCGGGCCTAGGCCGTTGCTGGATGAGGGCGTTCACCGGAACGACAAAAAACCCTCCGGCGACGCCGAGGAGAGCGAGCTGAACGAGGACTGCCAAGTAGCTGATTCCCGGCCGGGAAAGCAATGCTGCCATCAAAAGTATGCCGCCTAAACCCGGAAGAACCATGCCCGGCTCGATTTTCTTACCGGACGCAAGGCCGGCCAGAAAGCTGCCAATTCCGATGCCCAGACTTAGAGCCGCGAGGAGATAGCTGCTGTGCGCGTCGTCCACGTGGAGGATGTCCGTCGCGTAAAGGACGATGTTCAGCAAAAGCATGGAACCGAGAAACCAGAAGAACGTGTTGGCGACGACTGCGGTCCAGAGCGTCCTATCGCCTCTCATGTGGCGAATCTCGTGGAAGAATTCCGCGGGGACGTTCCAATCAAAGCGGCGAGCGGGATCGGCGGCAGGGACTTTGCTGATGCCGAAGCTTGTGAGGAGGCCAATCACGGTCAGAGCGAGAAAGATGACGCCGGACCAGATTTGGCGGCCATGAAAGTTTTGGGCGAGGAAGCCTCCAGCAAGTGCAGCGCTGATCGCGGCGAGAAGTGTGCCGAGCTCGATGATGCCGTTGCCCCAGCTTAGCTTGGAGAGGGGCAGAAGTTCGGGGAGCAAGCCATATTTCGTCGGGCCAAAGATTGCGCCTTGCGTGCAGGCTAGGAAGAGAGCTACGCCTGCGATGTCCAGGCGATCGCTTGCCAACGCGAAAGTTGCCAGGCCCATCACGCCGAGCTCGAAAACTTTTGTCCACAGCGTGACGCTACGTTTGCTGTATTTATCGGCGAAATAGCCGCCGGGAATGGAGAACAGCAGAAAGGGAACGGCGAAGAGAAGCGGCACGACCAGAACAAACCAAAGATCGCGGCGCTCTTTCGAGAGGGCGGCGTCGAGGACAAGGAAACTGACCAGCCATTTGAGCGCGTTGTCGCTGAAGGCGCCCTGGAACTGCACCGCGATGAGCGCCCAGAAGCCGAGCAGTCCGCCATCTTGTCGATTTTCCGGCATGCGCTCGCGCAGTCTATCGGCTTGAGCAATTTCGGGCAAGCGAAGCGGCCGGCTGGAGTGAAGCGTTGATTTCCGGCCTTGAGAATTAATTGGGAGTTGGCCCGATTTCACGGGGATCAACGGATCCCGCAAAAGGTGCGTTCACGCCAACTGCCCGCAATGGCGCAGCCGCGCGTGAGTATCGTGCCGTTCCATCGTCACTTCTTGGGATGAAAAGTACTCAAAGAATATTTGCTTGTCAGAAGGATTCCTTCATCGCTGTCCAATGGCTTCAGGCTGATCACGGCCCTGCCCACGTCCCGCACGAAGGTATTCTTTACTCTGAAGTAGTACGCTTCCCCGGCCCGCGCCGTGAAGTGAGCCGCGGCAGTCTTGTGTCCCTGGCCCAGAATTACGGAAGTTTGCCAACTCGCGCACAGATGATGTTCACCAGGATCGAGGGAGAACGTGAAATAGGAATCGCCGTGGGTTGCTCCAACCCAGCTGCCGTCGAGGCCCGCCCGGGTGGTGGGAGCAGGGTGCGAAGCGAATTGGGAATCGTCCTCGACGAATACCACAAGCGCCTTTCCTGCGTCCGGTTGCATAGCTGGTCGCCGGGATTTGGTTGTTTTCACTTCGAATTTGGAATTATCCGGGCCACAAGCGGGCGTGAGCGCAGTATCCGTGAGCTTACCTTGTGCAAATGCTGGCGATGTGAGCAGAAAGAGCATGAGCGCCTTTTTCATGTTGTCACCTCGCGGACGGCCGGAACGCCTGACGTTTTACTTGCTCCTGCTTGACCACATTGATTTGAGGCATATCCGCCGTTCCGAGTTCCATCTAAGGGCTCCCCAGTTTCGGGGTTTGCAAGAAGCTCGCGTAGAATAGTGAATGGGAGATCACGCAACCGCATGAAACTAAAATTGCCGCAAGGGTCATTTCACGCGTACTTGTTCGATTGCGACGGCACCATCGCCGATTCCATGCCGCTTCATTACGTCGCGTGGAAGCAAGCGCTTGGAGAATGGAATTGTGCATTTGAAGAGGAGCTTTTCTACGCTTGGGGCGGCAGGCCTACGGAGGAAATCGTTGCCACGCTAAACCAAAAGCATGGACTGAAGATGCCCGTCGAGAGCGTCGCGGGCCGAAAGGAAGAACTCTATTTCGAGCTGCTCCCTCAGCTCAAGGTGGTTCCCGAAGTCTTGGAACATATCGAGGCGCAGCACGGGCGGATTCCCTTCGCGGTGGTCTCGGGAAGCGCCAGGGATTCTGTGACGGCGTCTCTTGTTACGCTGAACTTGCTCGATCGATTCGACACCTTGGTTTGCGCCGGAGACTACAAAAAGAGCAAGCCCGATCCCGAAGCCTTTCTGCTCGCGGCGTCCAAGCTGGGAGTGGCGCCGGCGGAGTGTCTGGTGTTTGAAGACACCGAGATGGGCATTCAGGCGGCGACCGCGGCGGGCATGGCCTCGGTGAAAGTCCCTCCTCCGTGGGAGAGACGCGATTTTTAAGGAATGGGCGCGGTCCTGCGCCGCCGGCACACTCATCGGTGTACTGGAAACCAGCAGGCGGCCTTCTGTCGTGGCGTCTTGAGTGCGAGCGTACGCCATGCTATTTTCAAGTACTGGCCCGGAGTGGCGGAACTGGCAGACGCGCTGGACTCAAAAACGAATGCTCGCCACTTCCTCTGAGGTGCTCAAAGATGCTCAAGCAAATACGTGGGTTACCTTGCGTAAAGGATGAAAAAGCCTTGAGCTTTCTCACCATCACTCATTCTTTCTCATCGTTGTGGTATAGATAAGCTAAAGCCCTGGGCAGCTTGAGAACTGTCCCTGAAAACCACCTGTCCGTTAACCAGGACTTTGCCAGCACAGCATCGCATCCGCTGCGATAAACTGAGAACCATCATGTTCCCCGTCCCGCACGCGGTGTACGTCATTCTTGACCGAGACTTCGGGGAGAGGCTAGGTCGCCCTCTTCCGTAGACTTCTCGCAGATGATCCGGCGACTGAAGCTCTGATCCCATTGATTCACACATCTTGCGATGTAGCGCTCATCGCGTCGTCGGTGTGGCGACCCCTTTGATGAGCAGCCACAGCGCGAGCACGACCTGGAATACGAGCGCCGGCAGCCACTGGTAGTATCCGGTCAGCGGCCCTGTGGAGAAACCGGCGAGCTGCAGGGGCAGTGTCACCGCGAGCGGGCCCGACGCGAGAACGCCCAGCCAGGCGATTGAGACGGGCACCATCCGTCCGCGCAGGAGGAGATAGGAAAAGATCAAACTCCCCACGGCAAAGAAGATCGAACCAATAGGGACGCTCGCGCCCGGCATTAGCAGAAACGCACGCAGCGCGTTCGTTGTTGGGATGTCCGGCGCACCCGTCCCGCTTCCCGCCTTTGCCAGCCACAGCAGTCCAAGGTAACTCGGGATGTTGTTGAGCGAACCGAGCACGCCTTCCGCAACGCGGCAGACCAGGCCCAGCATGGCAAGCTCGTGGTCCTCGTCGCGCGTGATCCCGTAAAGCGTCACGCCCAGCACGAGGGACGAGAGGCATTCGAGCAGCGTAATCAGTATGGCCAGCCGCACGTTTGTCGCGTACTGCCCGATGCGGGCGACCATCGCGGCACCACCGTAGCCGCCCCTCGCCTGGTGCATCAGCAGCTCGATGCAGATACCGATCGCTGCGTAGAAGAGGTACGTAAATCCGGCGATTTTTGCGTTCGTGTTGCGTGTCATATCAGCTCCTCTTCGCTATCCTGGCTCCCAGCGTCAATGTTCTCTCGCTGCGAAGGCGCCAACCGCGGCCCAAGGCCATTGACTGGACGGCATGGTTAGCCTGCGCCCGCCTGCGCCGGCCCGCTGACTCGATCGGACCCAACTCCGGAAGGTGGTAATCCCTTCAGCAGGAGCCAAAAACCCATTGTCAGCTCGAAGAAGAAGATAGGAGCTCCATAAATCTCAACGGGGATGACCTTCGCAAGCTCGGGGAACACGATGAACGAGAATGCGGACGCTCCCATCAGAAAGGACGCAACCATTCCCCATGCCGCCAATGCTCGTGGGATGAAGCGGGACTTGAACCACAGATAGCAGAAGGCAGTACTTCGAAGCCCGGCGAGCACCAGGCCAACGTTATACGCGTCGGCATGCGCACTCATCGACAGCCTCGCCAGTGCCTGCAACCGGTTCGCTTCGAATGCGTGCAGGTAGTCCGCGCCACTCAGGATCCGCAAAACATCGAAGTCACTGAGCGTGACGACGACCAGGATTGCGGTCTCTATCAGCCCCCAGCCCGTGGCCACCAAAGCGAGGCTTCGATTGACTGGCATGAGGACCACGTAAAGAGCCATGATCAAGACGACATCGAGCGTAAAGACAGTGAGATTACTGGCGGTGCCCAGACGAAAGAGCCGCTCGTGCGCCATGATGTTCTGCGCCGTTTGCGCGGCATTGTCGAAGGCGATGAGTTGGGTGCGTACGTAGAACTCGGCGAAGATCGCCGGCGGCAGCGCAAACAGATAGGCGAATCCCACAACGGTCGCTGCTTTGCGTTGTGATTCGTCGATGGTGCCGATTGTCATTCCGCATCCCCCCACCGTCTCGGTGCCGCCTAACTAGTAGTAGGCCGACCAATATATCTCGGCCAACCCTGCGAGGCTCGCAGTATAAAGCCGAACCCGCCCAGCCGAAGGACGTCTGCAACATTATGCGGCCCCAGGCACTTGGCAGACGGAACAGCGAAGAGGGACCAGGGAACGACGTTGCTGGGTACGGTCGAAGAATTTGGTACGAAGCGATTGGTGGAGCGGGAAGCCGCATCGTTTCTTGCCCGCGTCAATCGTCAAGACTATCGGCCAGTGAGGCGGGCAACGTTAGGTCCTGATTAGTTCTATAAAGGGAGAAGTCAAGAAAAAACACATCTCCCTCGGCCGGAGTTTTTCTTGCTTCTCAGCCCACTTGATTGAGCGAGATTTGTTCTGACCTACCGCTCCATATGCTCGGTTTCGCGGCCATGTAACCCCGTTGTTTGGGTTTTCACTGTCAGCGGTTTTCATCGCTTCTTCGCGACGAAGCCTTTCAGTTCCGAAACCAGCAAAGCAGAACGTGGTCGTTTGGTGTCAACCATGGTTCTATCCGGGACTCGTGGCCCATAGCTTTTTCTGGTTATCCGAGAGGGCCTAGGGTCGGGTATGAGACTGGGTGCCCGAAGCACGCAGCGCCTAACTAACCAGCTGAGACTCGCTCTCGAACCAGAGTGTCTCGAGAACCCAACAGCCACCACCAGAGAAATCCCCAGAGATGGAGCGGACTCGATCAGAGACACTCAAGCTGTTTGTGGTTGCAGATGTTGGGCGTCGAAGCACCCTCCTCTCTTCCACACGATCAACACGATGGTGGCAATCTTCCTGGCCAGGGTCAGACGCGCCATCTCCGGCCTGATGCCCTTGGTCAGCAACGCTGCGTAGAACTCTTGAAAGGGACCGGGTTTGCTCGAGGCCACGATCGCCGCGCCCTTAAACACATTCTTCAGGTCGTGATTGCAGTTGCGGTTCAGTCCGCGAATGGAGCTCTGCTTCTTCGCTCGTTGCAGCTCTCCATCGACTCTGCGGTGATCGGCGCTGCTTTGTGTCTCGATGCCAAATCCACTGTAAGTCCATAGCTGCCTCTTGGTGCGGAAACGGTGCGGGGTCTGCAGAATGCCCAGCAGTACGGCTGAGCGGATCGGACCGATCGAAGGAATCTGGCAGAGCCGTTTCCAGGCTTGGTGTTTCTTGCCCTCCGCCAGCAGCTCCCGCCGCACTTGCTGACGCACCGTCCGCAGCGCATCGAGTTGTTGGTAGTAAAACTCCGCCCGCCGGCGCACTCCCGGTTCGCCGATCTTCCCGAGCCACTCGGCACGATGGCGCGGTGCATAGACCTGCTTGCCGGTACAAGGAATGGCCCAGCTGCGATAGATGGCCTTCACCCGTGACATGACCCGCCCAAGATCCTTGGTGATGGTGAGATAACTGCGCACCAGTTCCTTCAGACTTCGCAGCCCGTGTTCCCCGTGATAGACGGGGTTGAGATGATTGAGGCGCAGCAGTTCCGCCAATCGGCGCGCGTCGATCTTGTCATTCTGGTTGCCTTCCCGCATGGAGGCATTCTTTCGCGGATCGCACACCACCACTTTCGTCACGTGCGGTTTCAGCAAGTCGTACAACCAGGCCGCCGACGTTCCTTCTTCAAACGTGACCTGCAAGTCTCCGCGCAGTCCATCGATAAACTGCAGAATCATGCTCGCTTTTGTCTCGATCAGGCTTTCCATCACGATCTTTCCAGCACCATTCATCACCGCAATCGAAATACTTTCCTTGTGCACATCCATACCGATATACTTTTTGCTATCCATTGAGGGCGTTCCTTTCCGTAGGGATTGAGGCAAGCACCCAAAACCTATACCAAAAGGGGCGCCCTTTTATATTGCGTCGGGTGGTCTCAATGGGTCGACGCAACACTCAGGTAGAACACGATTTGCATTGAAAACAAAGGCCAAATCGCTCGCTAGGGTTAGATCAGCCGGAACACTACCCTGGCTAGGGTTTGACCGGGTACAACCAAACAGATCGCTTCTCCGGGGGAAGCATTGTCGAATCAACGCATTGAATGGTGTTGCGTCGACCGGTTGAACTGGCACGGATTACCGGACATGTGGTTTTGGGGGCCACTTCTCGTCTATCAAGTCAAGAATGTGCGCCGCGCGCGCCATCGACCTCTCGGTGTGGGTCTCTACCCAAAATTTTCTGCCCATGTTTGGCTTGCCTTCCGCGTCGTCCTCTTCGAGAAGGGGTTGTAACTTTCGCGCCGTCAAGATCACTGTCGAAAGCAAGATCACATGCTTCCGCCCTTCCGTCATTGGAATCTCCGCAATGTAGACTTGAAATGCGGTAGAGGCAGGCGAGGGGCTGGCAAGTCCGGGGCGATGCCCTATTCACTCGGAAGTGCGGAAACGCAGTGCAAGACTTTCGCGGAACATGGGAAAAACTGACTGTAGCCGCTGGCCGCCCTGGTTTGCTCTTCCACGATTTGCGCCGCTCTGCGGTTCGGAACTTGATACGCGCCGGGGTTAGTGAGCACGTCGCCATGCGGATTAGGGGGCATAAAACTGCCAGTGTATTTAGGAGATATGAAATCGTGGACGCCCGCGATCTGGCCGACGCCGCGAAGAAAATCGAATCCGCCGCGATAAGTTATAGAAAGGTTATAGCGGAGGAAATGGCCGAAGAGACGCAAAAAGCGGAACCTGCTACAATTCAGTGAGTTAAAAGAAAAACCCGGAGTGGCGGAACTGGCAGACGCGCCGGACTCAAAATCCGGTGGCCGCAAGGCCGTGTGGGTTCGACCCCCTCCTCCGGGACCATTTTCGTGACGCTCGTCGTCGCAAGGCTCTGAGCAGAGAGCTCCGCCCGCGTTTTTCCCGAGAAAATAGCTGAACGAAATTGAACTGGCTGGGTGGTAGTTTGCGGGATGCTGGTAGAATTCTTGCTCTTAGACGCGGGAAGCTTCGGGCAGCCTCGCCAAAGGAATAGCTTTGAAAATCTATCCAGCGTTATTCATCGTCCTGCTGGCAGGTGTAGCAAACGCGCCCGTTCGCGGGCAAGATGCGAAACTCTCCGCAGCAACGGTCCAAATCCAGGAGCGAATTCAGAAGAGCGGCGCGGACGTCGGAATCGCGTTTCAGACTCTGGATGGCACGACGGAATGGTTCTACCACGCCGATGAACCTTTCCACGCCGCCAGCACGATGAAGATTCCCGTCTTGATCGAGCTTTTCCACCAAGTGCGCGAGGGCAAGCTGAAGCTGGACGATCCGCTTCTCATCAAGAACGAATTTCATAGCTTGGTGGACGGCTCCGTCTACACGCTTGACGCCGCGGACGACTCGGAAGCGGAGCTATACCAAGCCGTGGGGCAGACGCGGACGCTACGACAACTCTCGGAGCTGATGATTACCGTCAGCAGCAATTTCGCAACGAATCTGCTCATCGAAAAGCTCGGCGTCGACAACATCCGCGCCACGGTTCATTCGCTTCACGCCGACGGAATGAATGTCCTGCGCGGCGTCGAAGACATCAAAGCCTATGAAAAGGGTTTGAACAACACCACGACGGCTCGCGGCCCATTCCAGCTTCTCGACGCAATTGCGCAGGGGAAAGCCGTCGACCAGGATTCCTCCCGGCAGATGATCGAAATCCTCGAGCGCCAGAAATTCAACGAAGGCATACCAGCTGGGCTGCCTCCTGGCATACGCGTGGCGCACAAAACCGGCGAAATCACCAAGATCCATCACGACGCTGCGATCGTTTTTGCGCCGAAGCCTTTCGTGCTGGTCATTCTTGTCCGTGGAATCGCGGACACCAAAGTTAGCGCGGCGTTGATGGCCGACATTACGCGCCTGCTTTATCAAGCTACACAGTAGAAGTGCAAAGTTGCGCAACCCTCCGCTGGACTCCCTCATCCTATGCAATAGGATAAGATGTGTGGACTGGTGCGATCAGACTGCCGGCGTAAGGGGACGGCCCAGCCGGCAACGCCGGCTGAGAGAGGGACGACGATGAAGACCCGGGGACGAATGGTTGCCGCAGTTGTTCTTGCATTATTTTTTTCCGGCGCCGCTGCCGCGGATACGCTGGAACTCAAAGATGGCAGAGTGCTGCACGGCCGTTACTTGGGCGGCACGCAAACCGTGCTTCGCTTTGAGGTTAACGGCCAAGTGCAAACTTTCTATGTGTCCGAGACCGTCGCGTTGACATTTACGGGCGACTCCGACGCGGCCAGCGCCCCAGTTCCCGCTCCTCCTCCTGCCGCAGCTCCGCCACCTGCCCCAGCGAGCGCTCCTGAGCCTCAAGATACTCAAGATGCTCGGTCCCCGGAGGCTGCGCGAAGGCCGGTTCTGTCTCGAGACGTCGCACCCCCGGCTTCAAGACCGACTTCGGCGACTCCGGCTGCCCGCGCCCGCGGACCAAGACCCTGCGGCGCAGTACGGAGAGGTCACCATTCCTGCCGGTCAGCCGCTGCTCGTCCGCATGATCGACGGCGTGGATTCTTCCAGAAACCGCCTTGGCGATGTTTTTCACGCGAGTCTTGAGACCGATCTCTACGTCAGGAACACTCTGGTGGCTCGCAAGGGCACCGATATCTATGGCCGCTTGGCGAATGCGCATGAAGCAGGCCATCTCTCCGGAAGCGCGGAGCTGCAGCTCGAGCTCATCCGCATCGTCATTGACGGCCACGACTATCCGCTGGTCAGCAGCGATTACAGCTTGAAAGGGCAAAGCCGCGGCGCGGACACCGCCAAGAAAGTGGGAGGCGGGGCCATCTTCGGAGCCATCATCGGGGCCATTGCTGGGGGCGGAGAAGGCGCGGCGATTGGAGCTGGTGTGGGCTCCGCCGCAGGTGCCGGCGTGCAGGTATTCACCAAGGGACAGCGGGTGCGTGTACCCAGCGAAACTTTGCTGGAATTCCGGCTGCAGCAGCCGGCTGTGGTTACGCCGGCGCAGAGCTGAGCGCAAGATCACCACATCCAGTTCGGACCAGTGTGCACCGGATCTGAGGCGCGGTGTTCCCCTCCAGGGATTTCCACAGAACGAGACGGGGCGTTGTCTGATTGGAACCATCGCCCGCAAATTCCGTCTTGCTCTTCCTACTGTTAGTGACTAAGATACCCCCTCAACCTGGAGAGCCATCGTGCCCAAAGAAAAACCACGCGTTAACATCGGAGAAGTCATCAAGTCCTATCGCAGCCAAAGGGGATTGTCGCAAGGAGACATTGAGCGCCGCACCGGCCTGTTGCGCTGCTACCTCTCGCGCGTCGAGAACGGTCACACCGTCCCGTCGCTCGAAACACTAGCCAAGATTGCCGAGGCCATGGACATCTCGCTCGCGGATTTCTTCCCGGGCACGGAGACGCCGCGCGACCGCGAAACGCAAAAAATGCTGGGCGAACTTTCGCAGGACGAAATCCGCTTCCTCGCGGAGATCAAGCGCTTCAGCACTACGCTTTCCGATGGAGATAAGCGGCTGGTGCTGGCCATGATCCGCAAAATGGCGACGTTGATTCCGCCGGCCGCAACGAAAAAGCTCGTCATCCGCCGCCCCACGGCATAGTCAGGCAGAGCCTCCCAACAATTCCGAGCGAAGCTTGATTTCGGCACTCGGTCAGTTTCCGGTAAGCGTTTACCAGGACTCCCGGAACGAGTTACTCCCCCTCGAACGTCACATGCACTTCCTTAATTTCCTTGATTTCCGTGATAACAATCGCGTGCGTCCCGTTGCGCTCAAACACGATTCCGCTCACTCGCACATATTTGCCCACGAAGGGCATCAGCTTTTGCCTCTGGTCGTAATCCGGCATTTTGTTAGAGATAGGCAGATACAGGTCGCCATCTTTAGTCAGAATAGCGACGGGCGAACCGGCCCTCACGCATGCAAGCGCGCACTTGATGCTCAAGTGAGTCGCGTTTCCATCGAGGTTCTGAATGGGGCATGCAATATCTCGAACCAAGCCCTCAATCGTGGCTTTTGACCTATTTGCGCGGGAACCTTCCATCGACGTTTTCTGTGGAGGCTGGGGCACTGCCGTCATCGACGCAACACCGCAGCCCGCCAATAAGCAGAAACGCAAAATTCGCTTCATCCGCCCTCCTTTTCATCAGGGGTCGACTATCGGTATCAGCAGCATGACAATGAGTACATCAACAAAGGACACTCTCTCGTCCCCTTGTAGCAGAGCATACAGCGACTCGCATCGCTGCGTAGTTCAAACTTCGGACATCGAACAACTCCCCGTAGGTCGGGTAACCGGAAACTGACCACCTATCTTGATTTGTGGGCGCCTGAGGAGGCATCTCCAGCGCAAGATTCCACGCCTTCAGTTGTTTTGTCCGCGGATCAAACGAATCGCATCCGGCAGTGCCGCCCCAGCGCGCCCGAACGACGGCATGCGCGCCCCACCACCATCTTCCGATTCGCCTGAGCCTTCGCCGGGCGCCAGGAAGAGATTGCTCTCGACGTCGTGCTGCTTTGTGTAGAGGTCATAGTAACGGCCGCCGGCGGCGTAGAGCGAGGCATGGGTGCCGCGCTCGATGATGCGGCCGCCTTCAACTACCAAAATCTGTTCGGCGCGGCGAATCGTGGACAGGCGGTGTGCGATCACGAACGTGGTTCGCCCGCGCATCAAGTAACGAAGGCCTTCCTGAATGAGCGCCTCGGATTCGGAGTCGAGGCTGGACGTGGCCTCGTCGAGAATCAGGATGCGCGGATCAGCGAGGATGGCGCGCGCGATGGAGACGCGCTGTTTTTGCCCGCCGGAAAGTTTGACGCCGCGTTCGCCGACGACCGTGTCGTATTTTTTCTCGAAGGATTCGGCAAACTCGTCGACGCGCGCGATGTGGCACGCGGCGAGAATCTCCTCTTCGCTTGCGGCCGGGCGCGCAAAGGCCACGTTTTCGCGAATCGTCCCGTCAAAAAGAAAAGTCTCTTGCAGGACGACGCCAAGCTGCGTGCGGTAGGAGTTGAGCTTCACCGTGGCTAGATCGATTCCATCGACGAGAACGCGTCCGCTCGAAGGCACGTAAAACGCCGAGACTAAGCCGATAATCGTCGATTTGCCCGCGCCCGATGGCCCGACCAATGCCGTCACCGTTCCTGGCTGGGACTCAAAACTTACTTCATGAAGAACTTCCTTGCCAGATTCATACGAGAAGCTAACATTCTCCATCGCGACCTGGCCGATAATGCGGTCCATCGTCGCAGTGCGGCGCGGATCCTCATCTTCTTTCTTCTCGTTCAGGATTTCGCGCGTGCGTTCGAGGCCGGTGATGGCTTCCGTGATTTGCGTGCCAATCGCCACGATCTGGAACACCGGAGCGATCAGGAAGCCGAGGAAAAGATTGAACGCGAACCAGTCGCCCAGCGTCATGCTGCCGCTCAGAATTTTGTGGCCGCCGAGCTCGAGCATCAGCGCGCTAACTACGCCAAGAAGCGTCGCGCCGGAAAGGCTCATCAACGAGGTTGCTGTGAGCGTTTTCAAAACATTGTCCAGCAACCGCTGCACTCCCGTGGCGAAAATTCCTTCTTCGCGCTCTTCCGCGTGATAGCCCTTCACGACGCGCACGCCGCCAAGCGATTCCGTCAGCCGCCCGGTCACTTCCGCCGTAATTTTGGGCCGCGCGCGGAAAATCGGCCGAATCGTTTTGAAGGCCCGGCTGATCGCAAACCCAAACACGAGAAGAATCGAGAAAGCTACAGAGGTCAGCAAAACGCTGGTGTGAATCAGATACACGAGCGCGAAAACGGCGGTCATCAACCCGCCGACGAATTCCACCAGGCCCGTTCCCACGAGATTACGCACGCCTTCGACGTCGCTCATGATTCGCGAAACAAGCACGCCCGTTTTGTTTGTGTCATAGAAGGCGATCGGCAAGCGCCCGATGTGCGCTTGTACCTGCCGGCGCAACTCGGTGATCATTTTTTGCGCGGATTTCGAGAGGAGTTGCGTCAGGGTAAATGAAGTCAGCCCTTGAACGATGGTTGCAAGCAAAACTCCGAGCACAATCGGCGTCAAGAGGTATGTCTGATGGTGAATCGCCACGTTATCCACGAAGTATTTCGTGGAAGCCGGGAGGACCAGACCGCAAATGCGGTTGATGGCCATCAGCAAAAAGCCCAGCGCGAGCAATCCGCGCCGCGGTTTGATCAGCGCCCAGACGTCGGGCAGCGACTTCCAGGCGTTCTTGCGCTTCTCGCTCTTGGATTCCTTCGGCGGTTCTTTTTCAGGGGCCATGATTTGGGATGATTATCTCAGACTATTGGATGCGGCGACGGGAATGCAATCTACAAACCTCGGGTAATGCCGGCATGTCTATGAACTCGAAAAATCGCGCTATAAAGTTTTTGCAGGAAGGAAGCTCTCGTGCGGTCAGTCGCCGGCAGCGCCGCCGCGCGGAACTTGCGCCGGAGCGGGGCGGTCCAGGTTCAGCACGCTGGCGATGAAATCGCTGACGGTGATTCCCAGATGGCCCCAGAGGCGGCGTTTCAGGCTGCTATAATCCTGTGTGCCGCTGAAAAGATCGCTCACCAACTGGCGAAACACCGCGCTGCGGCTCATGAATTGCACCATGCGCGTGGTAACGGCGGTGCCGAGGAACGACCCGCGGTAGAAGCGGCGCACGATGCGCGCTGCCAATTCCAGTTCAGAAGAGAATGCTGCTTTGACCCAGGCCGTGTACTTTTCCGGACAGCCTTCCGCAATCGAACGCCCCAGCAACTCGCCGGAGCGCATCGCGTAGAAAAGCCCTTCGCCCGTGAGCGGATCAACCCAAGCGGCGGCGTCGCCGACCAGCGCCCAATTCTTACCCAAAACCTTGCGATCGGAAAGCGTCCGCTCCCTCGGCGACGGCAGAACGTGGCTGTAAAATTGCGCCCCTTCCGTGGGGATTGCATGTTTCTCCACGAATTCGTGCAGATGTGTCTTAAGCTCCGCGCTCGTATGCGCGGCCATGCTTCCGCAAATCCCAACGGAAAGATGATCGCAGCGCGGAAACGACCAGATATAGCCCTCGAAGTGTGGCAGGAATTTCACGGTGATGGAATCGGCCGTCTGCGGAACGAAGTAGCCCTGGGTCATCTCCAGTTCGTCGCGCTGCAACGGGCGCGTTTCGGGCGCGATTTGATTGCGCGCGCCTGCCGCCAGGACGAGAAAATCGGCGCTGCGCCATTCGCCATCAATGCAGTAGCGCGGTTTCGTCGTGCTCGTATCGACGCTGAGCACATGCGACTGCTGCACGTGGCAACCCGCGGCTTTGGCGCGCTCCAGCAACATACCATTCAGCACGCGGCGCGAATAAATCACGATCGGGTGCGTCATTTCCAGGGTGGCGTGATGATTGTTGCTGCTGATCAGCTCCACATTACGCACCAATTTTTTGGGATAAGGATTGTCCAGCAGGAAAGGGAAGCACTCGACGGCTTTATGCGTCAGGCCTCCGCCGCACGGCTTTTCCCACGCGAGACGCTCATCAAATATGTGAACCTGATGCCCCGCGCGCGCGAGCTGTTCACCGCACATCGCGCCGGATGGTCCGCCGCCGACGATTGCTATCTCAGCCATGATCCTGTCTCGCTGTTGGTTTCGAACTCCGTCGCTTAACGAGGAACCTACAGGCGGCGGGTGGGTTTGACAACCAAATTTTTATGCGATGGTGCTGCTCAAGTGGTGGGGAATACCACCAGGCACAACCCCGAGAGGAGTATAGCACCGAAAAGTGCCGCCGCTGCCGCCGAGGCGGTAACTTCCCGGACAACATTCATCCCCCACCTTTGGAGCAGGCAAAATAGCCCAAAATAGGGCGCTAGAAGCACCAAAAGCACTTCGCCACTGTGCAAGACGAAGATGCCCGCGACGATTGCTCCCAATGCAATCAGCCGAAGGAAAAGGGCTGCGAACAATCGCTGCGGTCCTTTGCCAGAAGACGCCGGACCGAGCAGCAGCTCTTCCGCGGTGTGATAGGGAAGTACGGCGAGGAAGAACGGGGCGAAGCGTGCCCACCGCGCGGCCGTGAGCCAAGCCTCGCTGAACGTCAAATCAATCCAGGAAGTGATCAGCAGGTACAGAAGAAACGAGGTGAAAGCTGTGACGAGAAAGATGATATAGAGAGGCCTGGCGGCAGCGGCGCTGCCAGCGCCGGACGCGAATAAATCGCGCAACGAGTTCCCATGCAACGCGAGCAGAACGGCTCCCAGAACCAGCAGAAAGCTCGCAAAATAATCACCTTCGAAGAGATGCAACACGCGCAGCGGATTCCAGTAAGAGAGAAGTCCGACACTGCCGAGCGCGATGATTGCGTATTCGACGAACACACGGCCTTTCGCGACAACGACAGTGGCCTCGGCCGGCGACGTTCCCTCGTTCTTGCTCTGTAGAGTTTCGCGGAGAAATGGTCCCGCCAATAAAAGAATCCCTGCGAATCCTGCAAAGAATCCCAGCACTCCGCGATGGGACGGCAGAGTTGGCTGTTTTTCCAAATGCAAGACTTCAGCTGCCCACTGTTGTGCGGCCGACATCGCGTCTCCGTCGAACAAGATGCTGACGTGCGTCGAGCGTGGAATCACCACATAAATACTCGTTCCGTCGCCCGGTATCGGCACCAAATCTTTCGCCGCGTTACGGATTCTTCCCGCCTCCCAAGCGGCGCTCATGACCAGCGAGTGAGGTGGTAGCGTGCCGAATCCATGAAAAGGGATCGTCTCCGGCGGGAGCCCCGCGATTGGCCTCATGGGAGCCGGAGAAATCGCAATCACGCCGGCGACGGGCAAGTGCGACGCTACGCGCAAAGCGTCGGCCCCGCCGAGCGAATGTCCTGCCAAAATCGTTCGCTCCGGGTCCAGCAGACCGCGTGCGATCAGTTCGCGAACCAAATTTTCACTGCACTGCTCGGATCGCGCGTACGAAAAAGGACCGTCGGTCCGTCCGTGTCCCGGCAAGTCCGGCACAAAAACCCGCAGCCCCTGCGAAGCGAAACCCGCCGCGATGTACGACATGATTCGCTTGTTCGCGGAGAGCCCGTGCAGAAGGACGACATATCCCCGCGGCATTCCTCCATCTGGTGCGCCTCCGGAGGGCTCCACGATATCCGTAACTAGACGGCACCCGCCGGCGTTGATGCGAAACGTATGCGCGTGGTAGGGAACTGTCAGCGCCAGCCACAACCCCACGCCGCAGAGCCCCGCACCAGTAACCGCGCGAATCAATTTGCTGCTTTTCATGGAAGGCGCCCGGCTTCCAGGCGCTGCGCCCCCCGTGCGTGATAAACTAACTTTTCCTCCAACCCCAAGGCAGTTTTTGCGTGAGCCTTCATGGAGTTCCTTTGCACCCGGAGATTCTGACTCTCGACGAAGCGATTCTGCGGTTTGGCCGCGAGAAACGCAACGGCCGCCGCATCGTCTTCACCAATGGCTGTTTCGATTTGCTGCATCAGGGCCATCTCTGGTGCCTAGAAAAGGCCAGGGAGCTTGGCGACGCCCTCGTGGTTGGAATCAATTCCGATTCCAGCGTGAAGCAACTGAAAGGCAATGACCGCCCGGCGATTCCTGAAGCCGAGCGGGCCGAAATCCTCTCGGCCCTCGAGTGCGTTGACGCCGTCTTTGTCTTTGACGACTTGACACCGCGTGACATTATTATGCGCTTGCGCCCTGACGTGCTCGTTAAGGGCGGTAACTGGCCGGCTAATCAAATCGTGGGAAGGGAAGAGGTTGAATCGGCTGGAGGACGGGTCGAAATAATTCCGTTCTTGCCGGGGTACTCTACAACGAGCATCATCCGAAAAATTCGAGATGGTGCTCCCGCGCCCGGATCAACCTCTAAGGCCTGACGCCTCCGCATGATTCTGCCCGCCGTTCGCGAACGATTGGATGCTGTGCTTCGCCAGCCAGCGGTGGAAGGCGCGTTGGGCGCTCTCCGCGGTGGCGCTCAGCACATCTCTCTTGCCGGCCTGCACGACGTTGCCAAGGCGCTCCTCGCTGCATATCTGGCGCATGAGCTGCGGCGCCCCGCCTTCTTCATCACGGATTCAAATCGCCGCGCGGAATCTCTGGCGGAGACCGTCCGCTTTTTCTCGAGCATTTTCCCCGGAGTGAACGGAGGAGTCGCCACGCTCCCGGCCTTCGACACGCTGCCCTGGGA
Source organism: uncultured Acidobacteriota bacterium (assembly GCA_963753745.1). Classification (GTDB taxonomy): domain Bacteria; phylum Acidobacteriota; class Terriglobia; order Acidiferrales; family UBA7541; genus Acidiferrum. The sequence goes on along the minus strand of CAVWDX010000025.1, from coordinate 203,354 downwards.
ATCGCAAAGTCCCCACCCGGACATTCTCGAACGCCGCGCGGCAACCCTCTTTCGCTTGACGGACGGCCAAGTCTCGTTGGTCATCGCGCCAGTACAAGCGGCTCTCTGGCGTTTTCAGGATGCCACGCTGTATTTGTCTCTCGCGCGCACGCTCACAAAAGATGCGGAAGTTCCCCTCGAGGAATTCATCGCGCATCTCGCGGGCGTGGGTTACACGCGCACGGAAATGGTTGAGCTGCCGGGGCAGTTCGCTACGCGCGGCGGAATCGTGGATGTCTTTTCGGCGGAGGCGCCTCGCCCTGTCAGAATCGAGCTTTTGGGCGACACCGTCGAATCAGTGCGTGAATTTGACCCGCGCACGCAGCGCTCCATCGCGCCCGTGCAGCGCGCCACGCTCTTGCCGCTCACGGAATGGAACATCGCCGCGCTTACGGGCGCATCGCGAGCTGCATCGCCATCGGCGGCTCCGGCCTGGGAAGCAACGTCTTTCTTCGGTCCTGCCGAGCAGAGTGGGCAAAGTTCGCTCTTCGAACTGGCGGAAAGCTCGCTTAAACCTGTAGTGTTTTTGGACGAGCCGCAACATCTGCGCGAAGCCGTGGAAAAGCATCTCGCGCATGCCACGGAGATTTATGAGCGCCACGGCAGCGCCACCGCCCCTTCAGCTTCGCACTTCTTTTTGGACGAAAAAGAGTTCGCCGCCGCGCTCGAAAAAACTTCACAAGCCCATCTCGAACAGCTCACCGTCAATATCGGCTCGGCCCCGCAATTCGAACTCTCTTCGAGGCCTAGCCCGCGCTTTCATGGTGACGTTGTGGCCTGCATGGGGGATGTGAAGTCGCAGCTCGCTTCCGGCGGAAGAGTCTTCCTCACCGCTGCCAGCACTGGCGAACTCGAGCGCCTCGCGGACATTTCCCGCGAATATGAAGTGCCCTACGTCCTTGGCGAGACGGAAAACGCGGCCGCGGGTTTCACGGCTGAGGGAGCGCTCGAGACCGCTGGCCTGCTGCTGATCCGCGCTCCATTTGCGGAGGGCGTCACATTTCCCGAGGCCAAGCTCACGATTTTCGGCCACGCGGATCTGTTCGACGTCGCCCCAACGGTCGAACGCCCAAGCCACAAAATTCGCACTTCCGGATTTTTTACCGATTTTGCCGAGCTAAAGCCCGGCGACTTCATCGTCCACGTCGATCACGGCATCGGCCAGTTCGAAGGCCTGCGCCAAATCGAATCGGACGGCCATCGCGGCGAATTCATGCTGCTGCGCTACGCCGAAGATGCGCGTCTTTACGTCCCTCTCGAGCGCATGGATCTCGTTCAAAGCTATCGCGTCGTCGAAGGTGCTCACCCGACGCTCGACAAACTCGGCGGCACCGGCTGGAACACCCGAAAAACCCGCGTCCGCAAATCCCTCGAAGACATGGCGGAGCAGCTCCTCACCCTCTACGCCGCCAGAAAAACCGCGCAAGGTTTTGCTTTTTCTGCCGACGGCAATTTTCAGCGCGAATTTGAAGACGCTTTCGAATTCGAAGAAACCGTCGACCAAAACACCGCGATCGCCGACATCAAACGCGACATGGAGCGCCCCACGCCGATGGACCGCCTCCTTTGCGGCGATGTCGGCTACGGCAAAACGGAAGTCGCCATGCGCGCGGCCTTCAAATCCGTTTCCGACAGCAAGCAGGTTGCGGTTCTCGCTCCTACAACTGTTCTCGCCTTCCAGCACTTCGAAACTTTCAAGCAGCGTTTCGCCGCATTTCCCGTGCGCATCGAAATGCTCAGCCGCTTTCGCAGTCCCGCGCAGCAAAAGAAAATTCTCGCTGATGTCGAAGCAGGCAAAGTGGACGTAGTCATCGGCACGCACCGCCTGCTCTCGAAGGACGTAAAGTTTCAGGATCTCGGATTGCTCGTCGTCGACGAAGAGCAACGCTTCGGTGTCGCCCACAAGGAGCGTCTCAAGGAGATGCGCCAAAACGTCGACGCGCTAGCCCTTTCCGCAACGCCCATTCCTCGCACTCTGCACATGTCCCTCGTTGGTCTGCGCGACATGTCCGTGATCGAAACTCCGCCACGCGACCGCCTCGCGATTCAAACCGTCGTCGCTTCCTTCCAGGAAGATCTCGTCCGCAGAGCCATAGAGAACGAGCTCGCGCGCGACGGCCAGGTCTATTTCATTCATAACCGCGTCGAATCCATCTATTCGCTCGCCACCCTCGTTCAGAAGCTCGTGCCGAAAGCCCGCGTCGTAGTCGGCCACGGTCAAATGGGCGAAAAAGAACTCGAAAGCGTCATGCTCAAGTTCATTCGCGATGAAGCCGACGTGATGGTCGCCACGACGATCGTCGAAAATGGCCTCGACATTCCCCGCGCCAACACCATCCTCATCAATCGCGCCGATCGCCTCGGCCTCGCCGAACTCTATCAACTCCGAGGCCGCGTTGGCCGCTCGCATCAACGCGCTTACGCTTACCTCCTCGTTCCTCCGGACACCGCCCTCTCCGACATCGCCCGTAAACGCCTCTCCGCCATGAAAGAGTTCAGCGAACTCGGCGCAGGCTTCCGCATCGCCGCTCTCGACCTCGAGCTTCGCGGCGCCGGCAACATGCTCGGTCGCCAGCAGCACGGCCACATTGAAGCCATTGGTTTCGACATGTATTGCCAAATGCTCGAGCGCGCCGTCTCCAAGCTGAAAGGCGAGGAATCTGCCCCCGAACTCCGCACCACTCTCAGCCTCGGCCTCGACGTGCGCATCCCGGAAAACTACATTCCCAGTGAAAATCTTCGCCTACGCACTTACAAGCGCATCTCCACGGTCGCCAGCGAGGAAGAAAAGCACGACGTGCGCCGCGAACTGGCCGACCGCTTCGGCGCTCCTCCCGCCACGGTAGAAAACCTTTTGGAGTACGCCGTCCTCAAATCAATGTGCGAGCGGCTGCGCATCTCCGCGGTTGAACGCCAGGGCAATCGCATCGCCATCCGCTTCCACGCGGAGACGCCGCTGGATCCCGCTACCCTGGTCAAGGTCGTGCGCTCGCGAAAGGGCATTAAGCTGGACCCCAGCGGGGTACTTTGGCTCGAAACAGCCCGCGGGGAATCAGTCCCAGGGGCTCTCAGAAACGTATTGCTCGGCCTTCAAGGGCAGAGCTAAACTCTATAGGTGAGGAACTACATGCCCTATCTTGCAGTTATTGCGGCGCTTCTTTTCGCCCTGCCGCTCGCGGCACAGCAGGCCAGCAATCCGGCTCCGCAAACGCAGAAGCCGGCTCAGCCCGCTCTCGGAAAACCAGACGAGGCTCCTGCCGACACGCCCGCTGCCGCCAAGGCCAAGAAACCAATACCCGTCAAAAAACTGGTCAGCACCGACGCGGAAGGCAAAGTCGTCGAAGAAATCGTCGCCCGCGTCAACAACGAGATCATTACACGCTCCGAACTCGACCACTCCAAAGTTACCGCCGCAGACGACGCCAGGCAGGAATGCCAGAATCGCTGCACGCCCGAGCAGTTGAAAACCCTCATCGAGGACGGCCAGAAGAATGCCCTTCGCGACTTGATCGACCAGTCCCTCCTCGTCCAACGCGGGAAGGATATGGGACTTAACGTCGAAGCGGACACCATAAAGCAGCTGGATGAAATTCGCATTGAGAACAAACTGACCAGCATGGAGGCTCTCGAGCAGGCCGTCACCTCGCAAGGGCTCAACTGGGAAGATTTCAAGAACAACATCAGCAACGGGATCTTGACGAAAAAAGTCATCAGCAGCGAAGTCGGCTCTCACATCTCCATCGGCAAGGATGAAATCCAGAAATATTACGACGCACACAAGGGTGACTACATTCGCCCTGAGCAAGTCGTTCTGCGTTCGATCGAAGTAAATACCGCCGGCAAAGATCCCGCCGAGGTCGCCGAGCTGAAGAAAAAAGCCGAAACGGCCCTCAAGCGCGTCAAGGATGGCGAAGACTTCGGCGAAATCGCCAAACGCTATTCCGATGGCGCCACCGCCAAACAAGGCGGCTACTTAGGCACTTACAAACGCGGTGAACTTTCCCCGCAACTCGAAGACGCCGTCTTCAAGATGAAAAAAAACGATCTCACCGAAGTGCTCGAAACCAAACAAGGATTCCTCATCATGCAGGTCATGGAGCATTATGACGAAGGCCAGCAGCCGCTCGATAAAGTCGAAAATGAAATCATGGACAAGCTCTACGGCCAACGCATGCAGCCAGCCCTTCGCGACTATCTCAAGACGCTTCGCGAGCAAAGCTACGTCGTCGTCAAGCCCGGTTATCAGGACATCGCGGGCGGCGGCAATTCCGAGATTCAGGAAGTGAGCGCCACTCCCGAAGTCACCAAGACCAGGAAGGGCCGCAAGAAATTCCTAGTGTTCGGAAAGCGTCCTGGGGACACGGGCGACTGATGAAGACGCCGTTCGTCACCGATCTCTCGGCCGAACAAACCATCACGACTTTCTTTCTCGTTCATGAAAAAGAAATTCGCAATACGCGCGCAGGCAAATCCTATCTTCGTCTCGAGCTCGGCGACCGCAGTGGCGCTATCGAAGCCGTCATGTGGGATCAAGTTGAGGCCGCAGGGAAAGACATCGGCCGCGGCGACGTGGTCAAGGTCAATGCTCGAGTCGAAAGCTACCGCAACAAGCTCCAGCTCACCTTGCAGCAGCTCCGCCTCGCCAAGCCCGAAGAAGTCGATCTTGCCGACTTTCTTCCGCACACGAAACAAGACGTCGGCAAGCTCTGGGCGCAGCTCCTCGAATACGCGAATTCCATCGTCAATCCCTGGCTCAAGAAATTAGTGAACGCAATCCTCGGCGATCCCGCCATTGTCGCGCGCTACAAGCGTGCTCCCGCCGCCAAAGTCATGCATCACGCCTATCTCGGCGGCCTGCTCGAACACGTCGTCGGGCTTTGCGGCTTGGCAAAGCTGGTTGCGGAGCACTATCCCGAACTCAACGCCGACCTGCTGATGACCGTCGCTATCCTCCACGACGTCGGCAAACTCGAGGAACTCTGCTACGACCGCGCCATCGGCTACACCACCGAAGGCCAGCTCCTCGGCCACATCGTCATGGAACTCGAAACCGTTTCGAAAGCCATGGACGCCATCGAAGGGTTCCCTGCGCATCTGAAAGCCGTAGTCCAGCATCTCCTCATCAGCCATCACGGCCAGTACGAATTCGGCTCCCCCAAACTCCCCATGATCCGCGAAGCCCTGGTCTTCCATTACCTCGACGACATGGACTCCAAAATGGCCGCCGTCCGTTCCGCCCTCGCCACCGATTCCGGCGAAGAAGAATGGTCCGCCTACAGCCCCGCCCTTGGCCGCAAATTCCTTAAACTGGACGCTTTCCTCAAGTCCGCCGTCCCGTCATCCAATGAATCCAAGTGACGCTTTCTGCTACGCCCCCGAATTTTAAATGTCGTTTTTGTGGAAACGCTCGATCAGGTGATCGCAGGCGCGCACCGTGACGGCCATCATCGACAGCGTCGGATTCTGGCACGCCGACGACACAAAGCTCGCTCCGTCCATCACGAACAAATTCTTCACGTCGTGCGCCTGGTTGAACTCATTGAGCACGGATTTCTTCGGATCATTCCCCATGCGCGCCGTCCCCAACTCGTGAATAGCCATTCCAGGCATTTCGACCTTCGCCTGTACGCGGATATCTTTCGCGCCAGCGGCTTCCAACATCTCCGCCGCGGCGGCCCCCGCGTCGTCCATGAGCGCGGCTTCGTTGTCGCCGTGAGTCATGCTAATGCGCAGCGCAGGAATGCCCCACGCATCCTTTAGATCGCGGTCGATCTCGATGTAATTGTCCCACCGCGCCAGCGATTCACCGAAAGCGCCAAGAGAAATCCCGTACTCGCCTTCTTTCACGGCTTTCTTCAACGACGCTCCGTACCCTTCGGCGCTGAAGTTGAATTCCGCTCCGGCCCCGCCTTGATAACCATAGCCACGTATGAACTTGGAATGGTTTTTGCTCGATGGCGTGTTTCGAAATCGGGGGACATAAATCCCGTTGGGCCGCTGCGGCTCATTCGAATTGGGAGGAGTCTTGAAATCCGGCAGACGGCCCGAGGCGCCCGCGCCGACAACGTGATCCATCAAATAGTGCCCCAGCGCGCCGCTCGAATTCGCCAGCCCTTCGGGATACTCGCGCGTGGACGAGTTCAGCAATATCCGCGTCGATTCCAACGCCTGCGCGCACAGAATCACCGCTTTTCCGCGGACTTCCTTCACCTGCCGCGTTACGCGATCCACGTACGTCACTCCCTGCACCTTATTCGACCCACTGTCCATGTCCACATGGCTCACCACGGCGTTGGTCAAGAGCGTGCAGTTCCCGGAGGCCAGCGCGTCCTTGACGGTCGTAAACGGGCTGCTGAAATAAGAAAACGTGATGCACCCGCGTTCGCATGGCCCACAATAGTGGCACTGCAGCCGTCCATTATGATTTTGCGTCAGGACCGCCGCGCGCCCGATCGTCACGGTGTGCCCAAACTTTGCCTTGACGCGCTCTCGCAGCTGAATTTCTCCACAGCTCATTTTCATGGGCGGCAGAAATTGCCCGTCGGGCAACATCTCATTCCCCTCCGCCGCTCCGCTGATCCCCACATAACGCTCCACGATGTCGTAATACGGCGCTAGATCGGCGTAGCTGATCGGCCAGTCATCACCATAACCGTCCCGGCTCGCCGCCTTGAAATCGTTATCGCTCATCCGGTAACTCTGCCGGCCCCACACCAGCGAGCGCCCGCCCAGGATGCGCAGCCGCTGCCATGTAAACGGCTTGCCGGGCGGCGTGCTGTACGGATTCTCCAGGTCGTTCACGAACCAGTCGTAGTTGTATTCCATGCACGCGTAGCACTGCTTCTGTACTGGCCGCGTGCGCGCCACCTCCGGCGAGTGATCGCGGTATTTCAGCTTGTACGCCGGCATGTGTTCGGTAAACTCTTTCGGACTGACCGCGCGCCCTGCCTCGAGCAACGCCACTTTCAGCCCTGCCTCGGCGCATTGCTTCGCCGCCCAGCCGCCGGTCGCTCCCGATCCCACAACGACCACATCGTACGTAGTCTGCAAAGGGTCTTGCGCCATGCCCGCCATGCCAATCATGCCCGTTAAGTTAGTCCCGTTCACTTGTGCTCCCCCTCCGGATGTTCACAGCCTTGATAAGGTCCGTGTGCAAACGCACCGTCCCACCCCAATTCTTTCTCGCCGATCTGCGAACTGTAATATGCCATCATGATGCGCCCCTTCAGCGCTTCAAAATGGGCGTGACCCGGATCGGCCACGGCACCCGTATCACCGGCCCATCCTCCCCCGACGCGCGGATACGCCAGCCCGTGCAGCAAATCATCCTGGTCTTCTCTCGACAGATAGCGAAACGCCGCTTTGAATCGCCGCATGCTTTCGCCATCCAGATATCCAAGCGAATTTAAGAACGCGCGCTGTATCTCCGGTGTCTCGGCAGCCAGCACCAGATCAATATAGCGATTCACTAGCGCCTCCTTCGCCCCAGGAGTATCCGTCGCCGGAATCATCAAGTCGCTCAGCACAATCAGCGTCTCGTTCTGGTGCTCATCCAAAAAAAGCGGCTTCCATCCCGGCGCCGAGAACTCATTCGAAGCGTCAACGCCCCTTTGTGCCGGCGTCAATTCCGATGGCTGCGGGGCTGCTTGCGATGATGCCTGCGCCGCATCCTGCGCCGCCTCTAGCGAAGGCCCCAGCGCCGCCGCCGCTCCTGCAAGAACACTCGCTCGTAGCATTTCACGTCGTTTCATGAAAACTCCTCGCGCCCAAGCCGCCGTCTTCGGCAGTTTCTGAGCACCGCAAAGTCTACACCAAAGCGAACCGAAAGCCAGGCGCGCCGCAAAATTATGGGGGATGCGCTTGCCGCTCTCGCCTTGCCCAGGGCACCCACCAACGCATAGGAATAGCGGCTTGCAGGCGTATAATGACCAAGATAGCCCGAGAGGCTGATATGACCATCGAACAACAGGTCCTCGAAAAACTCCGCGACTTGCCTCCTGAAAAGCAGAAGGAAGTCTTGGACTTCGTCGACCACCTGAAAGAATACAACGGCCCGAAGAAGCCGCTCAAAAGCCTGTTGGGGTTGTGGAAAGACCTGAACTTCCACGTCACGGAAGAAGATATCGCCGAGGCCCGCCGCGAAATGTGGGGCAACTTCCCACGTGACATCAAACTATGAGCGCGGTGTTGGATACCCACACCGTTCTCTGGTACTTGGAATACTCCCAGGAATTGTCAGCAGTTGCTCGAACAACCATTGAAGGCGCTATCCGCGACGCTCGCCACGTGCGCGTCTCAGCTATTTCCCTCGTGGAAACAGTTTACTTGGCGGAACGACGAAGAGTTCCGCTTACGGCTCTGGAACGCCTTCGTTCAACCCTCTCTGATTCAAATTCAGGATTATCCATCGTGCCAGTGGACGCCGGAGTTGCCGACGCGCTCCAAAATATTCCGCGTGACATCGTTCCCGACATGCCCGACCGCATAATCGCGGCAACTGCTCTCCATCTCGGCCTGCCGCTCATAACGCGCGACCGCCGCCTCCAAGCCGCCGGAATCCAGACCATCTCGTAGTAGACCCTCCTCAACGCCACCGATCTTCAGAATTTGCTCATGCGCCCGCTTACTATCGCGCGTGATACAATCCTTTCATGGGCGTCATAGTTAAAAATCCCGATATCCTTGGCGGAACCCCAGTGTTTCGCGGAACTCGAGTGCCCATCCAGACGCTCTTCGACTACCTGGAAGGCGGAGAAACGCTCGAAGGCTTTCTCGAAGGATTTCCTACCGTTTCGCGTGAATCCGTCATCGCTGCTCTTGAAGAGGCAAAACAGCTCTTGCTCGCACGTCCCTAAATGCGCATTCTGATTGACGAATGTATTGATGAGCGATTCCGGAACTCTTTTCCCGGCTACGACTGCCAAACAGCACGGTATGCTGGACTAGCTGGGTTAGAAAACGGCGAGCTTCTTAACGCCGCGGAAACGGCCAATTTCGACGTTTTCCTCACCGTGGACCAAGGCATCGAATACCAGCAAAATCTAAATGCCCGAAAGATCGCAATCATCATTTTTCGTACGAAGTCAAACCGTCTGAAAGATCTCTTGCCGCTCGTGCCCGTTTGCCTCGAGCGCATCGAGTCCGCTCAACCTGGCCAGATCGTGAGAATCGAAAGTTAGCTCAAGCTCAAAGCACTCGGAGACAGGACCGAAGGGGACGACTGAAGGGGACGGAACGTTTTCCTAACGTCGGATGACCGGTGCTCGAACTCAGCCACAGTTTCAGGAAAAATGATTCGGAAACGTCCCGTCTTTCCCCAACCCCTAAGGCTTTTCTCCGCCACGCGTTGTGCGCAGTCCGAAGATCTGAAGGATTTTTCTTTCCTCAAGCGGCCGATTGCTGGATACTTCGAGTGAGAGGTCGCCATGAAAGCAAGACTCATGGTTCTCGTCATCGGGCTCGTGACGTTTCAGATCGCAAGCTTCGGGCAAGGCAGCAAGTCCCCTCCTCCACCTCCACCAAGTCCGTCAACTGACAGCCGGCCCCTGAATGATCCAAGCCAAGAGTTTATGGTTGTCGATCTAAATGGTTCGATGCACTCAGCACACCCGGGGGACTACCTAAGTGGAAATGTAAAGCTGGAACAAGGTCCCCTTCCATGGGATCCCGTTCCGGTCTCTGTGACCTGCGACGGAAAGGTCCTTTACACGACGAATACTGATGCCAGGGGAAATTTCATGATCGGTTCTGTGAGGCCGCCCGGGTCAACAACCAGCAAGGCCGACAAGAAGCCGTTCGCTGCGCAATTTGTGGGCTGTGCAGTGGAAGCGGTCTTGCCGGGATTTCATTCTAGCCTGCTGCCTGTCGCTAAGCGCAATGTAGAAGAGAACCCGAATATAGGATCCATCGTACTGCGCCGAGAAGCGGGAGAAGTGAATGTGGGGCTGAGCAGCACCAGCTCGGCCGCTCCGAAAGAAGCGACGAAGTTGTTCGAAAAGGCAAGAAACGAGTGGCTGGCGAACAAACCGAACAACGCGGCGAAGGATCTCCAAAAAGCTGTTGGGATTTATCCGCAGTTCGCCGAGGCATGGTATCAGCTTGGAAAGATTCAAGAAAAGCAGAAATCGCCAGAAGCTTGGAACTCGTTCACAAAGGCGGCGGAAGCGGACTCGCGATTCGCCCTTCCCTACGAGCATCTGGCATTTCTGGCAGCCCAGGCCGAGAAGTGGCAGGAGTTGGTGGACGTCACCACCCGGGAGCTGCAACTCAGTCCGCGTGGCACGATAGACCTCTGGTATTACAATGCGCTGGGAAACTACCGTCTAAGTAAGTGGGATATCGCGGAAGCTAGCGCTGTGAAGTCTCTATCGATGGACCCATTGCACGTGCAGCCCAACACCGAGCAATTATTGGCTATAACCTTGGCCGAGAAGCAAGATTTTGCCGGTGCGCTGCAGCATTTGCGCAACTGTTTGACGTACCTCCCTCCGGGACCCGGTTTAGATCTTGTGAAACAACAGATCGCGCAGATCGAACCTGCCGTTGCTGCTCCCAAATAGGACGGGTGACCCACTCGCGGGGTGCCCCAGGTAGCGTTTTTCTACCTGGGGGGTCTTGGTTTTCTGCCTAGGGGGGTGCGCACCGCGAACAGGGAGGAGGTAAACGGGTCAAGCGGGGTGAGGAAGAGGAGGGCGGAGCTTGCCGGAGGCGAGGGCGTCGAGGGCGCGGAGACGGGCGGCGAGTTCGGCGGCGGTCAAGCGGCGTTCGCGGTAGAGGCGGCGGAGAAAATCGTCGGCGGGCTTTTCGCCTTTCTGGACGTTGCATTCCATGCAACTGGAGACGAGATTGCGGAAGGAGTTGGGCCCGGACTGCGACCTCGGCACGACGTGGTCCAGGCAGTGAACGGCCGATGTGGTGCGGCGGAGACAGTAAAAGCATTGGCCGCGCTCGCGGGCGTGGATGGCCTTGCGTAGCGTCTTGTCGTGCAGAAAGTCAGCCTCCTCGTTGTAAACAACGGCGCGGGAGCGCTGTTCCTTGGCGGCGGCCCGACGTTCGGCGCGATTCAGTCGCATGGCGCGAATTTCGCCGGGCAGGCGCACGTCGACGACGTGGCCGGCTTTGGTTCGCTGGACGAGGCGCAATGCGCCGTGGGAGACGAGGCGGCGCACTGCTGCGCGTGCGGTCCCGGTGGATAGCCGGATATTGCGGGCCAGCCACAGAATCGAAAAGCGGAGGCGGAGTTTTCCTTCCAGGCGGGTGTGGCGGAGGAGATGAGAATAGACGGTGCGGTCGATGACGGAGAGGCGCAGCCGCGGTACGAGTTGGTCTTCCAATTGTTTCCAGACAAGTTCGGCGTTCGGTTTTTTGTTTTTCATGGTTCAATTCCTAAGGAGGTTGACAGCATCAACAAGGTCGGGAGCTTCGATCGTCAATTAACAGTTCACAGGGAAGAGAAGGGCAAAGAGTTAACACCAGCGGGAGCCGGGAGGAATGCGGCGCAAAAAGAAAAAGGGCGAAACCGCGGTTGAGCCGCAGATTCACCCGAGAGTTATATTACCAAAGCTAAAACGCTTTGCAAGCCCTAATTTCGGGTAAGTCTTTGTTGGCTGGGCCACGGAACACGAACCCTGCCCTGTCTTGCTAGGCTGCGCGCACAGGCCTAAACTGAAGTTATGCTTCCCGCCAGCTTCCAAATTCGCGATCTGACCATCCGCCCCGCGGCGGTCCTCGCCCCTATGGCTGGCGTCACCGACACCCTCTTCCGCCGCGTCATTCGCGGCCTCGGCGCCTGCGGCCTGCTGATGACGGAGTTCACCAGCTCCGAGGGCATCACGCGCAGCGCCGCCAAGACACTTCGTTACCTTTATTTTCAGGAAGATGAGCATCCCATCACCGCGCAGCTCTTTGGCGCGAATCCGCAGGTCATGGCCGAAGCCGCCCGCATGGTCGAAGACCTCGGATACGACGCCGTGGACATCAATCTCGGCTGCCCCGCCAAGAAAGTCGTCAAGTGCGGCGGCTCCGGCTTGCTGCGCGATCTCCCGCTGCTCGGCGAAATTTTCAAATCCGTCCGCGCCGCCGTGAAAATTCCGCTCACCATCAAGCTTCGCGCCGGCTGGGACGAAAACTCCATCGTCGCCGTCGAAGTCGCCAAAATGGCCGAAAGCGTCGGCGTCGAAGGCGTCGCCGTGCACCCGCGCACGCGCCTTCAGGGCTACGCAGGCGCGGCCGACTGGAGTCTGATTGCGGCCGTGAAGCAGGCGGTGAAAATTCCCGTCATTGGCAATGGCGACATCAACACGCCGGAAGACGCCGAGCGGATGGTCCGCGAAACCGGCTGCGACGCCGTCATGATCGGCCGCGCTGCCGCGACGAATCCCTGGATTTTTTCCCAGATGCAGCAATACGCCGCGAGCGGCCGCTACGACACCCCCACGGAGGACGACCGCCACCGTTTACTTTCTGGCTACTATGGACAAATTTGTGCTGCCAACCTGCCCGATGGTATAGGCAAAATGAAGCAGTTCGCTTGCTGGTTTACCCATGGCGTGGGGAACGGCAGCGAGCTTCGTCGAATCGTACATGCGGCGCGAACGCCCAGCGAGGTTGTCGAGAGGGTCGAATCCTTTTTCGAGAGCCGAGCCGCCGCGGGGGCTGGCCGGTCTGTGGACGAATCTTTTGTCGCCCACTCCACGGCCGCCAGAAAAGAGGACCCAGCCCATGGTCCCATTAATGCAGACGGCCTCGAGGCAACGCTCGGAGCGTAGAATCGCTGTCCGCTTGCCGCTCAAAGTTCGAGGCCGCGACAGCCGCGGCGTTATCTTCGAAGAAGAAACTTCCAGCGAAAATCTGTGCCGCAGCGGCGCCGCCTTTTTGACGCGATTTGACGTCGCCATCGGCAGCGACCTCGAGATCCGGATTCCTTTTTCCCGCTACGCTTCGCGCCGCAGTGAAGCTGATTTCTCCACCTCCGGTCGCGTGGTTCACGTCGACGATTCTTCCACGCAAGGTGAACGTCTTGTCGGTGTTCAGTTCACCGGCCCGCGCTTCCAGCGCGTCTTCCGCCCCGAATCCGCCGCCTGATTTCTGTAGGAGGAACGCGAGCCGAATTTTTGTGATGGCTCTTTCCCGGCCGGCAGATTCTCGATGTCGTGATTTGGCCGCGCCTTTATTTTTCGGCGGCGCAGACAAAATTCGCGGCGTCGTTGGAATCGCCTGTGCCCTTGTATTTCGCGACTTGAGGATACCCGCAGAGCGGCCTGGTCATCACTCTTGCCCCCAGGCCATTGCCACTACGCGGCTTCGTTGCAATCACTGTTGAAGGCGCCTCACCCTTTTCAACCCATTGTTCGAGCGCCATATAGATGTCGTGTTGCGCATCCTTCACCGGGCTCATTCCAAACTGGCCGAAAATATCCGGTCCCGGCCCGCCGCCGCAATGTTGCATCCCGGGAACCATAAACAGGCGCACAAACGAATCAGCTTCTTGTTTGCCCATTTTGTTTTCGACGCTTTCGAAATAGTTGATAGAGTTCAGAGCGGAAATCGCGGCGTCGTTCCAGCCGTGATAGATAATCAGTTTTCCGCCGCGCGCTCTAAACGGCCTGAGATCCGTGTCCGTGGCGTTCAGGACACCCGCAAATTTCTTGTCCGCGGCCGCAACGGCTCCGTCAAGGCTGGCTTTTTTGTAATCCCATTTGGCGTCGTCGTAGACCATGTCGGAGAAAAAGCCTCCGCCGAACGCAAACAGCAGACTCTTGCCTGGCCCTGCGCCGGTAATCCAAAGTCCCCAGCCGCCTTGTCCGTCTTCACCTCCCGGTAAAAATCCAGGAAAAATCTGATGGCCATTCGAATCGTGTGCTCCCTTATAGAGTTTTTTCAGGGCGGTCACCTGCGGTTGCGTAAGGCACGAATCTGAATCGGCGGCTTTGCAGAGCAAGCTCGCGGGATCGAAGCTGCATTTGCGCGGGTCGTTCAACACGCCGTCGGTGACGCCGTCGTTTGCATCGCACGCCGCGTTGACGGCCTTAGCAATCGTCGGAATTTTGCTCGTTGGGATGTAGCTTGCGGGATCCGAAGTTGTAGTCTGCGCATCATACAAAGCGCTCGAGAGCAGATGCGTCCAATAGTTCGCTGGAGCGCCCGCCAAAATCCCGTCATAGTCCTTCGGAAAGCGCTGCGCTTCCATTAGAGCCTGGCGGCCGCCGTTCGAACAGCTCGAAAAGTAGGCATGTTGCGGCGCATCGCCATAAAAAGCAGATACGGAGGCCTTGCCGACAACCGTCATTTCGTGAATCGCGCGATATGCAAAGTCGATGATTTTCTCAGGATGTCCCAGAGCCCACTTTGCGTCGGTGCCGTCGGCCGCATGGCCTGTGTCAGTTGCAGCCGATGCATAGCCCTGGGCGATCGCTAGTTCGAGCGAGCCATAGTCGATTTCGCCTGCAAAGCCACCGTTGCCTTGGCCGCGGAATTTTCCGTTCCACCCGCTCACAGGCATCCATACTTCAATCTTGATATCGGAATCCGCGCTCGGTTTGGCCACGGCCATCAACCTGCAAAATGCAGGCAGCCGCTTGAAGAAGGAAGGATCGCCCGCCAGCCATTGAGGCGTCGTTGCGGGCGGAGCAAAGGCTCCCGCCGCGACAGTCTGCGACGAGGTAATTTTTGTGTTCGGCAATGCAAGCTGAGCCAATTGCTCGCATGATTGCCCTGCGGCCGACGCGCTGGGTACCAGCGCTCCGCTCACCACCACCAACGCAAACGCAGCAAATTGTTTCATGGAAAGCTCCTCTCCGTCGTTCGGAACTGTTTGGCGGTCGCATCTTGGTTTTCTTCCGGACCGCGAAACCGCCATCCAGGACCAAGCACATCCTAGCCGAAACACAATCCCCCGCCAATCTGCCGATTTAGGGCTGGTTGAGCTGAATTCTCGTTCACGCGATCCAATGCTCGCGGAACGAAAGGAAAGCAGGCTTAGCCATTGCCGCATTAGGAAGTGGTGAAGAACGTTTTTCTCGCCATTTCAGCGCTGGCTAGGGAACTAATTCGGCGTTCGATCGTCTATTAAGTGAGAGTTCTTGACTGATCTCGAGGTTCCGTTATGGGTTCATTCTGGCAAGATCTTCATTACGCAGGACGAAATCTGAGGAAAAGTCCGAGTTTTGCCGTAGTTGCGATGGTTACACTCGCCCTGGGCATTGGAGCCAGCACGGCCATCTTTAGCGTCATCGAAAACGTGCTGATGGAGCCGTTTCCTTACCCTGACGCGAAGCACTTCGTGAATGTCCAAATCCATGACACGGAGCAAAATCGGCCCGGAGGGCGGGGTGGGTATAGCGGCCCCGAATATTTGGACTATGTTGCGCAAAACCATGTATTTGACCGCGTGATTGCCAACGACGGCGGGGACGTACTCTACACCTACGGCGAGGGCACGGACCGTTTCAGCGGCGGGTACGTCACGCCGGGTACGTTTGAGTTCCTGGGAATGCCCGCGCTCCTCGGGCGCGTGATGCAGCCAGCCGACTACGAGCCTGGTGCACCGCCAGTTTTCGTCCTGCGGTACAAGACGTGGGTGAACCGCTTCAACGCCAATCCAGCAATTTTGAACAAAGTATTCGTCTTGAACGGAACGGCGCGCACGCTCATAGGGATTATGCCGCCGCGCTTCGCCTGGGGCGATTCCGATCTATGGATCCCTGAAAAACCCAGCCGGGCGGATACCACGCCAACGCTCGGATACAATCGCTACTGGTTTTTGCTCGGCCACCTCAAGCCGGGTGTTACCGAACGCCAGGCACAGGCCGATCTTGCCGTCGTGGCCAAGAATCTCTCCACTGTGTATCCCAAGGATTATCCAAAACACTTCACGGTGGAAATTCATTCGCTCACGGAGCTGGTCGTCGGGCGCTTCCGCACGACGCTGTATATCGTTCTTGCAGCAGTTGGGCTGCTTCTGCTCATCGGGTGCGGCAACGTCGCCAACTTGCTTTTGGCCCGCGCAACGACAAGGGAGAAGGAATTCGCGATCCGCGCGGCGCTCGGAGCCGGGCGCTGGAGGCTGGTGCGCCAACTGCTCGTCGAGAGCCTGATTCTCGCCGTGGGTGGCGCGGGCCTCGGCGCATTGTTTGCCTGGGGCGGTCTCAAGTCCCTCATCGCGATCATTCCGCAGGAAATCATTCCCGCCGAAGCGACGATTCGGCTGAATGTAATAGTCCTTCTTTTCACGCTCGCGGTTTCCATGCTGACCGCGCTGGTTTTTGGGCTGGTGCCCGCGCTGCAAACCGCGCGACGGGACCTCAATGATCCGCTGCGCGATAGCGGCAAGGGAGTCAGCGGCGGATTTCGACACGGACGTTTGCGCGATGCGGTCGTGGTGCTGGAAGTCGCGGTATCCCTGACGCTTCTTGTGGGCGCAGGGCTTTTGATGCGCAGTTTTGTCGCGCTTCGTGAAGTGCATCTTGGCCTGCAGCCCGATCACGTATTGGTAGCCAGGCTTCCGCTTCCAAAAGACCGCTACAAAACGGCCGATCAAGTCGCGAGCTTCTACCGTCCTCTGCTGCTTCGCCTGAAATCGCTGCCGGGAATTCTCGACGCCACGGAGACAAGCACCCTGCCGCCCTACGGAGGAATCAATACCGATATTGAAATCCCCGGCAAGACGCACGCTGAGAAATGGACATCGCTGTTTCAACTCTGCAGCGAGGGTTATTTCCCCGTATTGAAGATTCAATTGCTCACGGGGCGGACGTTTACGGAGGCGGAAGTCAACGGTGCAAGAAAAGTTGCGGTAATCAATCAAACCTTCGCACACAAATATCTGGGTGCGGACAATCCCATTGGCCAGCGTGTACACATCGCGCAACTGGAAACAATTCCAGATCCCGTGAAGGATGCATGGTTTGAAATCATCGGCGTGGTCGCCGACGCAAAAAATCGCGGACTACAGGATCCCCCCGAACCCGAAGTTTGGGTACCGTACACAGTGACGGGGTCCTTCGAGCGCGGAATCCTCGTTCGCACCGCTAAGGATCCACTCTCGATGTTGAACGCCGTGCGCCAAGAGATTTGGGCGACGGATCGCAGCGTCGCTCTCACTCTTACCGGCACGCTCGAAGGCTACATCAGCCAGTTTTCCTATGCTGGGCCGCGTTTTGGTTTCTTTTTGCTGGGAATTTTCGCGACGATCGGGCTGGCCCTTGTGACGATCGGCGTTTACAGCGTGCTGGCCTATACGGCTGCTCGCAGGACGCATGAAATCGGCATTCGCATGGCTCTCGGAGCAGAGAGCGGCGATGTCCTGAAATTGGTCATTCATATGGGGCTGCGCCTGGTGATTTTGGGAGTGGCGATTGGTCTAGCGGCCAGCCTGGGTGTCGCGCGAGTCATCGCGACGCAGCTTTGGGGCGTCTCGCCGTACGATCCGGCGACACTCGTCGCCGTTCCGCTCCTGCTTCTCATCACCGGCCTAGTCGCTTGCTGGGTTCCGGCGCGGCGTGCAGCGCGCGTGGACCCATTGGTCGCTCTCCGCTACGAATGAGTGCCGGGTGCCGGGCACACTGCCTGTACTGACTTTGAACCCCATCCGGATTGCTGACGATCCATCGGCCAGATATTGGTCTCAGGCGAAAAGTTCCTCTATCCGTTTCGTGTGCGCTTTAGCGACCTTAGAGCGTTTCTAATTTAAGTACATACATATCCGGAGGAGGCAAAATAGTTCGCACATTCGCTCGGCGTGACAGTGTTGAGGACTTCGCCGATTTCCTTCCATAGCTCTTCGGTGGATCGTTTGGCGGCTTTGCGGAGCAGCGTCTTGAGTTTCGAGAAGAGCTTTTCGATGGGATTCAGATCGGGCGAATAGGGCGGCAAATAGTCCGCCTTGGCGCCGACCGCGGTAATGGCTTGTTGGACCCCGTCCACTTTGTGGCTACTGAGGTTATCGAGGATGACGATGTCTCCTGTTGGAGTGTGGGACACCGGAACTGTTCCACCCAGGCCAGGAACAGCTCACCGTCCATGGGCCCGTCGACGACCATCGGAGCGGTCAATCGATGGTGGCGCAGGCCGGCGACAAAGGTCGTCGTTTGCCAACCGCCCAGGGGCGCCGAACCCAGGCATCGGCAACCCTTGGGAGCGCGACCATAGCTCCGTGTCGTGTTGGTCGCGGCCCAGGTTTCATCGATAAATACCAGCTTTTCGACGTCCATCGCCGGCTGCGCTTCACTCCATGCGCGCCGCGCTGCTTGCACGTCCTCGCGCTCTTGCTCGCTGGCGTGCAGCGTTTTTTTTGAAAGTCAGATTCCACTTGTTCAACTGATGCCAAAGTGCGCCGATTTTGATTACGACACCCTGCGACGCCAACCGCTCTTGCAACTCGGCAAGAGTCAGTCCCGGCTCAGCTGCGATCCAGCCGCGCAAAGCGGACTCCGCTTCCTCCAACCGGGACCGGCGATGGCCGCCGATCGGAAAACTGTTGCGTACCCCGGTTTCTTGCTCGCGGTCGCGCACTTGGTAGACATAGAAGCGGCTGACCTCAAAGCGGCGCGCGATCGCCGAAGGGCCGTCTCCCCGGGACAAAGCTCGCAGCACACGATCACGCAAATCCTGTGAATACGATTGCATCCACACCTCCCTCGAACCAACAGGAGGATTATCGCACGAAATGTATATACTTAAATTAGAAATGCTCTAGGGATCAGGGGCGCTCTTGTCGTCTTGTTTACTGCTTGGGGGCGCACCGCGGGAAGAAAACAAGAACCATTTATAGTTCTGAGATACTTTTAAGTAAGCCAAGTGCTAGGGCTGTTCGTTGCCTGAGGCTGGTCGAATTCTCTTTTCGACCGTGAAGAGTTGGTGTTTGCACCCTCCCATCGCGGCCGAGAAAATCGTTAAGGAGGGGATGTGTCCGCTCCACTAGGCCATCATGAAGCCATCCTTGTTGCCGATGACAACGAAGCTAACCGCGAGCTGCTCTCCGAGCTGTTGAGCGCGGAGGGTTACCAGGTCATTTGCGCGGCAGACGGTCAGCAGGCGCTAAAGCAGATGGATAGCGACTCCATAGATCTCGCGTTGCTAGACGTGGTGATGCCCCGCCCGACCGGATTTGAAATTTGTCAGGCGATGAAATCCAAGACGGAAACCCGCCTGATCCCCATAATATTGCTCACCAGTCTGAACAGTGACGCTGACCGCCTCCACGGGATCATGTGCGGCGCTGATGATTTCCTCAACAAGCCCGTGAATAAGCACGAATTGCTGGCTCGCGTGCATTCCCTACTGCGCTTGAAGCAATTCACCGATGAGCTGGATAACGCCGAGACGGTTTTGTTCAGCCTTGCCCTTACTATCGAGGCGAAGGATCCCTATACCGAGGGGCACTGCGATCGCCTTTCGAAGTATTCGGTTGCGCTGGGAGAAAAGCTGGGTTTGTCCCAGGAGATGCGGGTCGCCCTGCGCCGAGGCGGTCTTATTCACGATATCGGCAAGCTGGCCGTGCCGGAGCACATCCTGCTCAAACCCGGACCACTTACTCCGGAAGAACGAAAAATTATGGAGCAACACACCGTGATAGGTGAGGGAATTTGCGCCCCACTCCGATCCTTCCGCCATGTGCTGCCGATCATTCGTCACCATCATGAGAAGCAGGACGGCTCCGGGTACCCGGACGGGCTGAAGGGCGCCCAAATTCCGCTCACGGCACGGATCCTTCAAATTACCGACATTTATGACGCGCTGACGACGGACCGGCCCTACCGCAAGGCTCTTCCCCCGGAAAAAGCCTTTGCCATCATGCGGGAAGAAGTGAAGCGCGGCTGGTGGGATGGGTCTATCTTGGACGAATTCGAGGCCGTTGTCCGGAAATATCAACCGGTGCAACCGGTAGGGTCGCGTAGCTAATGCCTGCTCTCGAGACTCCGTGGCAGGCCGGCGGAAAAATGAAATGGAAAATAGGCAATCGCCTGGTTCTCGCGGGATTCGGTATAGCAACGGCCATTCTGGTATTTGTTGGATGGCTGTCTTACCGGAATACGGCCCGATTCGCTGAGGCTGACGCATGGCAAAATCACACCTACGAGGTTCTAGCGAATCTTGATAATACGGAGGCCAAGCTCGTTGACGCAGAAACCGGACAGAGAGGCTATCTCCTCACGGGAGACGAGGCCTATCTCGAGCCGTACCGGGCGGCCATTAAGAACATCAATCAGACAATCGGAAACCTGAAGAATCTCACTTCCGACAATCCGAATGAGCAGAAACGCATCCAGATCCTGGAGCCCCTGGTAGAAAAAAAATTGGACGAGCTTCAAATGACGATCGATCTCCGCAAGAGTGACGGTTTCGCAGCCGCAAATCGGGCGGTCCTCAAGGGTTCCGGAAAGCAATGGATGGACGAGATCCGCGCCATCGTTGCGGAAATGGCAAATGAAGAGAAGGATCTACTGAAGATTCGCACGCAAGAGGCTAACGAGAGCGTGAAAAGGACGTCCCGTACCATCCTCGTCGGGACTCTTGTGAGCATCTCGTTGCTGGGGCTGTGTTTTGTGCTGCTGAACCGCGAGCTGTCCGAACGTAAACGGGCACAAGAGGCTTTAGGCAAAAGTGAAAAGTGGCTCTCCACCACTCTCTCCAGCATCGGGGACGCGGTGATCGCCACGGACATGAATGGCGGCGTGACATTCTTGAATGCCGTCGCCCAATCCCTGACAGGGTGGAGCCTGGAGGAAGCTCGAGGGAAGTCCATGGATCTTGTGTTTGACATCGTGAACAAGGAAACTCGCCGCCCCGTCGAGAACCCTGTCAAGAAAGTCTTCCGCGAGGGGAAGGTCGTCGGTCTGGCCGACCATACGCTCTTGCTCTCCAAGGACGGCAAGGAATTTGACATTGAAGACAGCGCTGCGCCCATTCTGACGGATACAGGAGAAGGATTCGGGGTTGTGCTCGTTTTCCGGGACATCACCGAAAAGAAGCGCGCAGAAGAGGAGACAAAACGGCAAAAAGAAATCCTGGAATCCATTCTTGCGAGCATGAGCGATGGCGTGGTTGTTGCCGATGAAAACGGCAAGTTTCTCCTTTTCAATGGTTCAGCAGAGCAAATGATCGGTAATGGTGCCACGGACACAACTCCCTCCCAATGGGCGGACCAGTATGGCACTTACTTACCTGACGGCGTGACCGCGTATCCAGTCGACGAACTGCCCCTGACGCGGGCCATGCGGGGCGAGAGTCTTGACGCAGTCGAGCTGTTTGTCCGCAACGTGAAAGTGCCGGAAGGTCGTCTACTCAGTTTTGCTGGCAGACCTCTCAAGGATCAGGATGGGACTCTTCGCGGCGGCGTCGTGGTCCTCCATGACATCACCTTGCAAAAGCGCGCTCAGGAAGCCCTCGTCCGAGCGAAAGAAGAAGCGGAGCGCGCCAGTAAGTTTAAGGATCAGTTTCTCTCCACGATGAGCCACGAACTGCGTACGCCGTTGAACGCCGTTCTAGGTTTTTCGGACCTGCTCGCCGATGAGCGTTACGGTCCGCTGAACGATCGCCAGCAACGCTATGTCAGCCACATACATACCGGCGGAAAGCACCTGCTCAAGCTGATCAGCGACATCCTGGACCTTTCCAAGATTGAAGCGGGCAAAATGGAGCTTACCCGTGAAAATGTGAGCATCGCATCTGCGTTTGGTGAAGTGCTCAGCGCCCTCCAACCGCTGGCGGACAAGAAATCGCAGGCATTACTCCAAAAGGTTGAGACCGGTCTGCAAGTTCAAGCCGATGCAATGCGGTTTAAACAAGTGCTCACGAATCTTGTTGGCAACGCAATTAAGTTCACACCAGAGGGTGGCCGCATCGAGCTGGCTGCGCGTCGGGTGGATGACCAGGTCAGGATTGAAGTGCGCGACAATGGCCCGGGAATCCCACCCGAACAACAACAGCGAATCTTTGATGCATTTGTTCGCTTGGCACAAACGGGCACCGCTACGGAGGGCACAGGCTTGGGATTGGCCATTACTGCCCGCCTCGTCGAGCTGCATGGCAGCAAGCTGGGGATCGAAAGCCAGCGCGGCGAGGGTGCCTGCTTCTATTTTTCCCTTCCCCTTATGGCCATCACTCCGGATGAGCTCGCCCAGACGACCACAGCCATGCCTAGGGCCGGCAAAGCCCCTCGGATTCTCGTCATTGAGGACAATCCGGCGACGGGGCAACTCATCCAGTCGCAACTCACGTCTTCAGGCTATGAGACCCTGCGATGTGATCAGCCGGAGCGCGCCACGGCAATGGCGGCTGAACACCAGCCGGATGCCATCACTTTGGATCTCCTGATGAAGCCGGTCCACGGCTTGGAGGTTCTGCTGCAGTTGAAAAATGACTCGCGCACGTTAAACATCCCCGTGATTGTAGTGACCATCGTGGATCAGCCCGGCGTAGGAACTGCTCTCGGTGCCGACGAGTATCTAGTGAAACCTGTGGACAAGGCGACGTTGCTGGCTGCTGTGGAGCGCTGCCTCCGGTCTCGCGGAGGAGCAGCGCCGACACGGCCGATATCTGGTAGTGGAAGACGACGCGTCCACTCGCGAGATGATAGAGGAGTTGCTCACGACGCGCGGCTACTCCGTAATCACCGCTGCCGATGGCGCCCAAGCCCGTGCCCGTGTGGCGCACGCTCTGCCTGAGCTAGTCGTTCTGGACTTGGTGCTACCCAAGATGAGCGGCTTCGAATTGCTCGCGGAGTGGCGCGGTAGCCCGCGCACGGCCGATCTTCCCGTGTTTGTTCTGACGAGCAAGGATCTCACCAAGGAAGAGGAAAAATACATCCGCGCGCACGCGGAATCGCTCTTTCGCAAGCAACATTCTTGGAGAGAACCGTTGATCAAGCAATTGGAGCGTGTGGTAGCCTCCCAAATTCTGGAGGATGCATGAAACACGGCATCCTCGTCGTGGAAGACAACCAGCTGAATTGCGAGCTGCTCTGCGACTGGCTCGAAGTGGAAGGTTATGAGGTCTGGTCCGCGGCAGATTTGAAGACCAGTTACGGGGTTTTTTCGAAGCGGCTTCCCGATGCCGTTTTGCTCGATATCAATCTCGGTAAAGACGACGGCCTCGACCTCCTCGTATGGATGCGCCGAAAACCGGAGACGCGTGGGATCCCCGTGATTGCCGTGACGGCACACGCCCTAGCGACGGAACAGGAGCGGATCCTGGAGGCGGGCTGTAGGGCGTGCCTCTCGAAACCCATCGAGTTTAGACTGCTTCGAGCAGAACTAAACCGCTGGCTGCAAGACTCGAAAACGCCGCAGATCATTTCTTAGGTTCGTTACCACGGCGTAGTTTCGCCGGAATCGCGTCCGCCACCGGAGCGATACCTTGCCTCCACGGGTTCTCATTGTCGCCGACACGATCAGCGGCTTGTCTCTTGCCATCGCTTCGGGTGCGCCCGGACGATCTTAATGGCACTTCTAGCGGTCAAATTTCGACCAGAGATTTTAGCCTGGAGAGTGCGTGATCCCATCGTTTGGAAACGAGATCGAGGTAATCCTTCATTTCTTGCAGCGGCTGGGGATCGAATTGGAATTGGCTTTCGCGGCCGGCGCGGAGGCTATGAACGATTCCGGCGGTTTCGAGGACGCGAAGATGCTTGGTAATTGCCTGCCGAGTCAGCCGGGAACCACGCGTTAGCTGCGAGATGGAATGTGGCTGGCCGCCGCAAAGCTGCGCAATCAGCCAAAGACGCGTTTCGTCGCCAAGCGCCGCAAAAACGATTGCGCGAGGCCGCCGTTTTGCGGTCCTGCCGCTATGACGTTTGTGCGACATGCTTTTCGATGTTCTTCATCTGCTCTATCCAGCCACCATCGTTGCGGCGGAACGCTTCGAGACGGCGATCACCGGGCAGATTTTCGAAGCCGGACTCGGTGAGGATCAGTAAGGTGCCAGTCGCGGTCTTTTCAAGACGAAATTCGACGAGCGTGCTCGGTTCTCCTGAGTAGTCCGGCGAGTAGTCCGCTTTTTCAAGGGACTTGGGATGGGGCCAGGTGAAGGAAAAGAGGCGCTCGGGCTCCATTTGTTGGACCACGGCTTCCCATTTGATGTACTCATAGCCGGGATAGGTGATGTGCCCTCGCGAAACTTGTCCTACTACAAAGGGGCCATCCAGCTTCACGCGAAACCATTCGCCGAATTCGCGGTAATCGGTCAGGGCTCGCCAAACGCGGGAAACGGGGGCCTTGAGTTCGATGCGCTTCTCGATGCGGTCGTTCATCGTAGGCAACCTCTAGGTTGCATATTAGAATGCAGCGAGCACAAATGCAACCTTGTGGTTGCTTTCATTGGAGGGGCTCGCCGCGCCGAGCGGAAGCGACGGCTGTTTTGGCGGCGGTCGTGCTAGGGCACGATTACCCGCTTATTTTTTGGCATGGCGTCCAACGTCGTCTGGTCCAAGTTCAAGTGGGCGGCAACGAGTTCCGGCGGCGTGTGCGAGAGCCACTCGGAGAGCGCAAGATCCTGGTAAAAACTGCTCTTGAACATTTCGAGGAATTTCAGATCGGCCGTGCCGGTATTCTCGATGTAGTGCGGCAACGTTTTCTGGATATAACCAACATCGCCCATTTCGAAGTCCATCGTACGCGCGCGCCCACCGGTCGCAAACACGGTCATGCGCGCTTTTCCGCTGATGTAGAACTGCCACTCGTCGGCGTTGGGATGCCAGTGCAATTCGCGCATGCCCCCGGGCTTTACCGTAACAACAGCCGCGGCGATGGTCGTGGCCACCTTGAAGCTACTCGAATCAATGATGCGAACTTCGCCGTTTTTCAGATGCTTCGCGGGAGCGGATTGCGTCGCACGAAAGGCAAAATCCATTGGGGATGGACCGAGCGATCCCGCGGCGATGCGCTGGTCTTCCGCGAGCGGGCCGGGGACTTCCGCCTGAAAAATGAAGCGCTCTTTCTGCGGCAGACGGTTCAGCGCAGCCTGGGGAACGCCAAAATTTTTCGCCAGCACGTCCGGCGGCGTGTGCGCCATCCAATCGGTCAGCAGCACCGTCTCATATTCAGAAAAATTCCCGTCGTCAAACACCAACAAGAATTCCGCTCCGTCCGGTGCGAGACCTTGAATGGAGTGGGGAATTCCGGTGGGAAAGTACCAGAGGTCACCTTCCTTCACGTCCGTCACGAAACTTTTTCCGTCGGCATCGATGCACGTAATGCGCGCACTTCCATAGAGCATGTAGGCCCACTCCGCCGCGGTGTGCCAGTGCAGTTCGCGAATACCTCCCGCGGTGAGGCGCATGTCCACGCCCGCGAGCGTCCTGGCAATTGCCAGTTCGCGGATGGTCACTTCGCGGGACCATCCGCCTTCTTGATACCGTTTGTGCGCGAATGAGAATGGATATTTGAATGTTTGCACGCCGCCCGCGTCTGTCGGCACGGGATGATTCGCGGAAGGATTGGCGGCGTCCAACGCGGCGTTTGTCGGCCCTGGGTCGCTCGCGCTTCTATCCGTGTGCGAAATTTGCGCGGAAGTCTGACCCTGCCCTTCGGCGCGGTCTGGTCCCAGCACACTTGCCGCTGCAAGCGCCGCCGAGCTGACTCCCAAAAATCCTCGGCGCGTCCACTGTTCTTTTCCCGTTTCGCCAGCCATGTCCACCATCCTCGTCGATTTTATCGGGCCCGCGTCTTCTCCCAGCCGCCGCTACCGTACACGGAACTCCGCTGCTCCGCAACGCTCCCTCTTGCTGCCCATTGGTCGAGCGCGATTCATTTTGGCACACTACGTTCCATCGCGACTATCCGAGCGGATCTCTCCTCCTCAGAACTAGTCACTGGTAGAGCTGCATTCACTTGAAAACATACGGGACGTTTTGTCCTGTTTCGCACAGACTTGCGGCGCCCGTTCGTCCATACTTGTTACAAGCCAGAACTCCAATCCTGGAGTTCGCGAATTACGGAGGACCACACGTGCACCTAGCAACTAAATATCTGAGTTTTCTGTTCCTGACCGCCGCACTCACTGTTTCGGCAGCACCAAAAGCGGCCGCTGCTCAGGAAGTCGTAGTTCGGGCTGGTGTCGATCATCCTCGATACTATGATCGAAATCATCATGACTACCATGAGTGGAATGACCGCGAGGATCATTCCTACCGGATCTATCTTGGCGAAAGGCACAGAGACTATCGGGAGTTCCGTCATACGAACCGCCGGCAGCAAGACGACTATTGGAAGTGGCGGCATCATCATCCAGACCACGACTAGAAGTTGTTTCCGAGCTAGAAAACCGACATGGCTTCCTTCGCGCGGATTGATGCGGGGGAAGCCTTCGGTGTCTCAGTGTCTCTTGTCGGGGGACTTCCCTCGCGCGGCAATCAATCTGCGGCGGGGCAACAGAAAGGAAATACTATGTCATTCGGACTCTACGCGATTGGATTTGCTGTTTTAACGGCCGGCCTGATTTATGGCGCGTACCTGCTGCACCTGCCGGGACACTGGATTGTTGTTGGTGCGATCGTACTGGCGGGAGCCGGGATTCTCTCGGGCGTCAAAGCCACTCGGCAAAAAGACACGGCGGCATAAGAGCACGGTTGATTGGCCCGCGGCTTAAAGTTGCTTCAGCAAATCAGCTCTCGATAGCGGATAAAACTCGAAGATAAAAGAGAAAGCCGGCTCAAGACGAGCCGGCTTTTCTGTCTGTGATGCGATTAGCGAGGAGTTGACGATGCGCTGACTGGCAGTACCACCAGAGAAACGATCTTCGTGCCGATCACTTCGCCGGAAACGACCAGCTCGACGCGCCGGTTCTGCTGGCGTCCGTCCGCTGTATCGTTGGAAGCAATGGGCCGCGTCTTGCCGAAACCTTGGGCAGTCGTGGACGCTTCGGGCACGCCTTGCCCGGTGAGATAGGTCCTGACACTCTCGGCGCGATTCTCGGAGAGCGTCTGGTTGAAGTCGTCCGTTCCCACGCTGTCGGTGTTGCCTTCAACAGCCAGGCGGAGCGAAGGATAGGCCAGCACGATGCCGGATATTTTGGCGAGCTTTTCGCGCGCCAGCGGCCGGAGCGTATATTGTCCGCTGTCAAAGAGCACGTCCGACATGTTCACGACAAGCCCGCGCGCGGTGTCGCGAGTTTCGAGAATCAAGTTGAACTGTTGCAGCAGCTTTGCGCGAAGCTCTTCGCGGTCGTTGACGGCTTGCTGCGCCGTAAGATCGGAAGCGGCGGCTGCGGCACGATTGCGATCGGAGTCGGCTTCGGCAGTGGCCTGGTCGCTCCTGGCTTGTTGGGCTTGCTGATCGGAAGCGGCGGCTGCGGCGCGATTGCGATCGGAGTCGGCTTCGGCGTCGGCTTGAGCGCCCTTGGCTCGCCTAGCGGCGTCTTCAGCGTCATGCTTCTTTCGATCGGCTTCATTGCGCTCGCTCACGGCATCGGCGGTGGCGGCGTTTGCGTCCGCTACTTGGTTCGCTGATGCGTTGCGCTCGTTCTCGGCGCGATCATCGGCGATGCGCTTGGTCGCAATTTCGCGTGCGTCTTCGGCCGTTTGCACGGTTTCGCGCGAAACGGAAATCAACGCTTTCTTGTCTTCGTGTCTGCTGCTGGCCATCGAATCCGCTTCGTGCATCTGGCGGGTTGCATTCTCGTAGCTGGAGCTGGCATACCTTTCGGCTCCCGCGGACTTTGCGATGCGAACCGCGTTGCGCGCTTCAAAGAATTCCAGCGGCAACTTGGCGTTCAGTACGATCGGGTCAAAGGTGTAGCCCGTCGGAATGTAACCGCCGCGATCAATCAGTTCATACTTGGCGTCCACGGCTTCCGAGGTGCCTTTGGTGTCCTGGCGAATCACGTTTTCCATGATCACCACATTGCTCGGGCGCCGCACCGCGTAATAGGGTTCCGCGGTCACGATCATCGCGAAAGCCTGAAGATCGGTGGTCACGTCCAGCTTGCTGCGGTGGTTGTCTCCCACCAATACTTCGCCGAGATTGATGGAACGCCCCTCGGGAGAAATAGCCCAAAGGACGTAGGTGAGATATTCGTTGCCGAATGCTGTCGGTCGGTCGAGGTCTGCAAATTCAACTTCAATTTCCAGCGCCCCGCGCTTGCTCTCTACTTTGGCTTCGCCTCTTGCGCTAGGCATGAGGTCGGTACCTTGGAAGTCAATCTTTGTCGCTCCGCTGCGGTGTCTATAGTTGACCGCGCGAGCCGTGCGGCTGACGACTGTGGCGCGGTAGGTTGGTGTGGGATCGCCCGGGTGCGCCGGCGACTCCGTTTGTGCTTGGCCGTACACGGAAGCACTGAGTGTGATTGCGAGTGCTACCGAAATTCTTGAAATGATGTGCATGAGTCTCCTTCGAAAAACTGCGAGACTCAGAGTGTGCCTCTTCTAGCTCGCGAATACTGTGCGTTAGTGGACAAGTTTCAGAATAAATCGAGGGAAGACAAGCCGCGGGGATGAATCTGCTCCACCCATTTTGGGCCACGCGCAACCGTTGGATCTGGCTAAACGGTTTTCTTCATTGTAATTTTCACATATTTAAACATCTTCTCTTTCCGGACCGCGCTTATTGCGGAAAAAGTAGGCAGACCCGCCAATAGCAATCGCGAAAAAAAGCACCACTCCAGCCAGCATTGCGAAGGCTCCCGGATCGACCCTGGCACCAGGCAGCGCGGTAAACCGGTGCGACCAGATGGCTGCATAGCCCAGCGAGTTGTGCTGCGCGGAACTGCCGGCCGGAGTCGTTGTCCAAGGTGCGAAGCAAGAGAGAAGGGCCAAGCCAATCAAGAAGGCAAAGAAAGTAACGCTGAAGAGAGTCTTCATAGGAACACAGTCTACACCCGCCGATCGCCTCCGCGTAAAACTCGGTCTCGTCGCAAGTTTTCGCGCCGTTTTGGTGACTGGTGACTCGTGACTGATGACGGATTAAGAGTGGAGATGACGCATAGGCGCAAGGACCATGGAAGTCCCAGCAGGATGCATTCTGGGCGGAGCCGAGCACGAGTCAATACAAGCTTACGCGAGAAATAAGCTAGTCAAAGATGAGTGCTTGCGGGGGAACGCGAAGTCATTGAACAAAGGGATAGATTTCGTCAACGATCCAATAATTTGCGAGAAGAATGGCGAACAGCGTTCCGAAGAGCCATAGGATCCAGCGGCGGCGTATCCAGATTGTGCTGAGAGGGGAAGAAAGCATGGGAATGTCGGCGAGATAAGCGGCGCAGTAGCACGCGTTGGCGATTAAAGCGAGGATGGCCAGAAGGAGAAGCGAGTGCAGCGTAAGGACGGGGCGGAAATGAGGCCAAGTGGCGACAAGCCAGACGAGGACGACGGCGGCGAGGATTAGGTTGTAGAAGAGACGGCGTAATTCCCAAAATCGAATGGAGTTGGCAAGGAGCGCGCGAAACGGGCCGACGGGTGAATTGCTGAAGCCTTGCGATTGTACTGGATCCGTAACGTCCATAGGCAGGGCCTCCTTGGTGAAGTAAGAACTATAGGAGTAAGGATAGGCCAACGCTTGCTAATGTCAAGTACTTTTCAATGCAAAGCAACTTCGCGGCAACTCCTTTGGACCGGTAAATGCCTAAGGCGGACCGCGAAGTCCTCCCCAAAGCTGGCTTGCGGCGTGCCGATCCAATGGGACTTTGCATGCCGCGGACAGCGTTGCAGGAGGATGAATTATTTCCGGATTGCCCAGGCCAGGCCGTCCGGCTGCTTGCCAGCGGAGATTTTCCCAATCATTTCCAAGGACTTTAGATCAATCACCGCGACGTAATCATCGGGCGTGCAAGAGACGTACGCGCGCAGTCCGTCCGGTTGCATCAAAATGCCGGCGGCCCCGTGTCCGATCTTCACGCGCTTCACTTCTTTGCGAGTGGCGGCGTCGAAGATAGCCAGGTCCGGGCCGGTCAGCGCGGAGACAAAAACGAGTTTTCCGTCGGGCGTGAACTTCAGACGGTTTGCGCTCCGCACATTGGCATCCAGCGTCTGGATCACCTTTTTGCTGGCAACGTCGATGATGGAAATCGTGCCATCCTGAGCGTTGGCTGCCCAAATCTCGTTGCCATCGGGAGAAACGTCAAAGCCCTCCGCGCCGCGGCCTACTGGGATTACGGTCTCCGTCCAAGTTGTTTGGGGAGGGCCCGGGGGGCGCCCGCCATTGGAGCTTCCAGGTGAAGGTGGCGGCGCGCCAGGACCGGGGCCGAAACCGCGTCCGGGATTGGTCACTTTTTCAATGAAAGTCATGGTCGCGGAACTGACATTTGAAGTGATTATTCGCTTCAAGTCAGGGAAGACGTAAATCATGTGCGTCCTGTCCTGACCGGTGCCGAGAACCCAGTCGATCTTTTTTGTTGCGGGGTCGTAGCTGCCGACGACTTTGGCTCCCTCAGCAGTGAACCAGAGTTTTCCTCCGACGAACGTGAGTCCATGAGGGCCGCGCAGAGGACCGAGATCGATTACGGGCAATGCTTTCTCATCTACGAGGTCGACGGGAGTGATGGTGTTGTAGGAACCACCGCCGTAGTTGGAGATATAAGCGATTCTTCCGTCGTCGGCAATTACCTCGTGTGGATCCGGTCCCGAAGGAACCTGGCCAGTTACTGTCAATGTTGAGGGATTCACAATGAAGAGCGCGTGATCAGACTTGGCCAGCACCAGCAGGGCAGGTGACGGCGTGTCTGCAGCGTTGAGCAACGCCGCGCCGGAGCAAAGGAGAATAAAGAGAACGAGGGCAACGGATCGCCTGGAAGCCATATATTTCGACGCCTTTCAGCTGCGAGCGGTGATACCTATAGCAATTTCGCAGGTTGCTGCGAGTTCGTCAATTTCAGAATGGTTTCCGAACGAAAGTGTAGCCGCGAGCAAGACAAGCGGGTGCATGGCAATCCAGATAATTCATAGTGGAGGATGCGCGGTAGGTTTAGGAACCAGACTCGATTGAACGGACTCCGGGTCGTTATAGATGTAGTGTGACCAGTGTCACATTCAGCCATGTCCCAACTCACTGCGGTAGCGCGTTTTAGGGAGCAGAAAGAGTACAGAGCGATCAGCGTTAGGCATACCGCTCCTAGATTTGGAGGCGATGGCCATGGCAAAGACAATCGAAAAGTCAGAAGTGAAGGTCTTCGAGAGGAACTTGGTTCTGGGAAGCAATATGGTGCACTTGGCAAACATCTTGGTGGGGACGGATTTTTCTCCGGCCTCGGACCGTGCGCTCGAATACGCCCTGTCGCTTGCCCGGCGCTATGAGGCGCGGATTTTCTTGGCGCATGTGGTTACGGCGGATACCTCGGCGATGCTGGCACCCGAGATGGTTGTGAACCGGCAAGGAGAGGTGCATCACGCGGCAGAGGAAGCGATGGGGGAGGTTTTAGTTTCTGGCCGGCTGCGCGACGTGCCTCACGAGACAGTGATTGAACACGGGCTATTTTGGCCGACGATGGAAGCATTGATCAGCAAGCATCACATCGATCTCGTAGTTGTCGGAACAGAGGGAGCGGGAGGATGGCAGAAAGTCCTGCTCGGGTCGGGCGCGGAACAAGTTTTCCGGCAAGCGAAGTGCCCAGTCCTGACTGTGGGGCCGACGGCTAAGGGCGGAACTCTGCGCGAAGTGGAATTCAAGAATATTTTGTTTGCAACGGAGTTCGGGCTTGGAGCGGAGCGCGAAGCAGCGTACGCGTTCTCGTTCGCACAAGAACACCAGGCGAATCTGACGATGCTGCACGTGGTGCGGCATGCGGAGGATTATTCCGAGGAGGGCTTGGCACTGAAGAAAGAGGCTGTCACTCACGAACTGGGGGAATTGGTACCGCCTGGGGCCGAATTGTGGTGCCAACCTGAGCTTCGGATGAGGCTTGGCGAGCCCGTCCAAGAGATTCTGGAAGTGGCGCGAGAGATGAAGGCAGATCTGATCGTGCTCGGGGCAAAGCGACGCAAGGGGTTCCCCGCAGGGCATGCCCTTCGTACCACTGCCTACCGGGTGGCGTGCGGTGCGCCTTGTCCCGTGTTGACGGTGAGGTCTTAACATGCGCTACACCATTCTTTGCGGCGCTTTACTTTTGATGTCTTGCGGGGCAACCGCGCAAGACAAGACGTCAGCGATGAAAGCGAGTACCGAGCCTGCTGAAGGGGCGTCAGGAAGGCAGACGTATCAGTATTATTGCGCGTCTTGCCATGGTCAAAATGCCAAGGGCGGAGGTCCGGCGGCAGAGGCTTTGAAAACGCCGCCCACGGATCTGACTACACTCGCGAAGAAGAATGGCGGGAAATTCCCGTATGAATATGTAGGCGGAGTCGTGCGCTTTGGGAAGCCGATCTCTGCACATGGCTCATCCGACATGCCCGTTTGGGGGCCGATCTTCAATATGGTGGACTTCAACGAGGTCGCGATAAGAAAGAGAATTCGGAACCTCTGCGATTATCTTGCATCGCTGCAAGAAAAGTAGTCGAGAGTGCGAGAGGCCGTATCTTTTTGATGCCAGAGCGGGACGAATGGAATTGGTCCAATAAACAGAAATAATCGTCCCGGCAGTTCGGAAGGTTTAGCTGGGGATGTTGCGGGAGAGAACCGTTCTTCGGCTACATTAAAATTCGATGCCAGAGACAAAATGTCGGTTGCCCACGGCGAGCTCAGCGTGAGCGGCTTTGGTCCTGAATGATTCGAGAAGCATCTTATGCACCGAATGCAGGGTGTGCAGCTTGCGGCGAGCGTATGCGATTCAAGCTCCGGGTTTCTTGCAACAGGCTCCGCAGGCGGATGCGAGCCCTGTGAAGCCGGGACTTCGAGTTGCCAATCGACCAGTCCATTATTTGCGCAATCTCGGTGTGCTTATAGCCTTGCATGTCGTGGAGGACGACCACGAGCCTTTGGAAGGGACGAAGCTGTTCCATCGCGCGTTCCAAAAGTAGCCGATCGAGCGAGCCGGTCAGGACGACGTCAGCCCGGCCAAGCTCTTCGCGGGAGGCGTGGCGATTGCTGCCGCGCACCTCGGTATCCTCCAGGGGAGTTTCCAGAAGGGTTTTTCTGCGCAGACGCATGAGCACGAGGTTGACCGTGATGCGGTGCAACCAGGTCGAGAAAGCGGACTCCCCGCGAAAACTGCGGATCTTGCGCAAGACCAGCAGAAAAGCTTCCTGAGTGAGATCCTCGGCTTCGGCTGTGTTTCCAACCATGCGAAGGCACAGTGCGTAAACGCGCGGACTATGCCGTTGATAAATACTTTCGAAGGCGGAGGCTTCTCCCCGCTGAGCTCGGGCTATGGCTTCGTTCTCCGGCGATACGGTCGCGCACAGCCGGTCACATTCTCCAATTTCGCTGACTTCGGTAGACTCGCCATGTTCGTCTGCGTGTGCACTTATCATTTTTTCTCCCAATGAGAGCCGAGGATCACCTTAACTTTGCTTCGTGCCAAAATCGGGCAGGGCCGCCGCGCAATAAGTGAAGAGGCATCAATTCAAATCCCGCTGAGACGGAAGGCGAAGTGGAGCGCCCGGGGAAAAGCGCGAGGAGACCTGCAACGCTGCGGTCTCCTCGCGGCCAGTGAGGCTAACGCTTGAGTTTTGGAGACGACGTTTGAAGAGCGGCGATGAGCTCATGCGCCGAAGCGGGCGCATCTCTGCGGGGTTCGGCGACGATTTTAGCCGCGCTCGCTGAAGCGCCATAGAGCTTGCGATTGGCGTCCTCATCCGGACGCAAGGTCGAGCCCTCGAGGGAGACACCTGCGAAAACTCCTCGGGCGCGGGAATAACTCAGAATTTCCGAGCGCATGTAAGCGTCCGAGTCGGCTTCGGCCGAGCGCCCTTTCGGACCTGCGGCGGCGGAGACATCGGCTCCGAGTTTTACTTTGCTGCGCAGAAGGCTGCCAGCGCCGCGGTCGTTCATGATCAGGAAAACAAAGTCCGTGGCTTCGCCGCCAATTTGAAAGCCAACACTAGCTCCTTCGAGCGCATACATGGCGGGGGCGCCCCAAGGACCGGTGAAATCCTTGCCAGTGCGGCAGACCATCGTGCCGCGGCCATAGCTCCCGCCAACTACAAACGCGGCCTTCAGCACGGAAGGCATAACCACAACGCAGCGCGCCTTGTCGATAAGATCTTGGGGAATGTCGTCTGGAACGTTGAGGATTTCCTGCATGACTTGTCCGGAATTCTGAAGCCGAGCCTGTTCGTCCTTCGGGCTGACCGGATCTTTTGCGAACAGCAGTGTCCCGAAAGCGAGCAGGCCGGCAGCGAGAACCACACGACTATTATTTGTGTATTTCATTTTTACGCCTCCTTGCGCGATACGCGTCTGATTTTTCGCGAGCTTATAACTTCTCGAGCGGGCGGATTGTCTCGGAGCTTTTCTTGGTCCCGCGTTTTACTTGGCAACTTTGCGGCCAGAAACGCACCAAATTTCATAAGGCACTTGGAATTCAAGAACATAGAGGCATCTTCAGAAACCGTACACAAACAAATGAGCAATTCGAAGTGTGTAGAATTTTCTTACATGACGAAGTTCTTGCTTGCGGCGTGAGATGTTTCGGATTTTTCAGCGAAGCAGAACGCATAATCTCGGAACAGCGATGCTCGCGGAATCGCTTAGAGCAGCTCTGCGCGAACGGGTCTCTCGTCTGCCTTGCATAGGCGGGAGGTTGTCAATATACTTCGCGGCGTTGCAAGGCGTGGCAACGAATGTTTCTTGCGCGAGGAGGTTTTCCAGCGATGCAGCTTCCGATGACGAAATCAGTGCGCGTGCTTTTTACAGTGGCCGTGTTCCTGACGCCGCTGGTGGGTAAGGCTCGACAAAGTCCTTCCAGCAAGGAGGCCGCGGCCGCGCGGAGCAAGGATGGCAAGAAACTGTTCGGCTCTGCGGAAGCGTTGCGCGTGGCGCGCGTAAGTTCGCCGCGAATTTCGCCTGATGGATCGCGGGTGGCTTATCTGGTTGCGGAAAACGATACAGATAAGGAGCAGGCTTGGAAATTTGTGACACATCTTTGGGTGGTGCCGGCGGCGGGACCGGCGAGCGCGGCAAAGCAATTCACCCGGGGAGAGAAAAGCGTATCGAATGCGGAGTGGTCGCCGGACGGAAAAATTCTCGCGTTCACGATGGACGCCGGAGAAGAGAAGGACGCGAAGCCGCAAGTGTGGTTCATGTACGCGGATGGCGGCGAGCCCTGGCAGGTGACGAAGCATAAATCGGGAGTGCGCGGGTTTCAGTTTTCGCCGGATGGCAAGACATTGCTGCTGACGGCCACGGCGCCAGTGAGCGAGGAAGAAGAAAAGCGGCTGAAACAAAAAGAAGACGCCGTGGTGGTGGATCACGATTTCAAAATGGCACAACTCTGGACTTGGAATATCGCCACGGGCGAGGAGAAACAGATCAGCAAGGGAGACTTTACGGTCAGCGATGCGCGTTGGGCGCCGGATGGATCGCACATCACCTTTACCACAAATCCGACGCCGCGCCTCGACGACATCGCTCTGCAAACCCTATGGATACTGGACTCGGCAAGCGGAACGCAGCGCAAGTTGGTGGAATCGCCGGAACCCACGCACACGGCGCGCTGGTCGCCGGACGGCAAGTGGATCGCCTACCTGAGCAGCCCCGGGCTGCTGATTTACAAAGAAAACCTGTTCGTTGTCGAGGCCGCTGGGGGAGCGCCAAAGAAACTGAGCGGGTCGTTCGAGCTGAATGCAGGCGAGCCGGTTTGGTCGCCGGATGGGAAGGAGATTTATTTCAGCAGCGACGACCATGAGGCGATGCGAGTTTTTGCGGCGGACGTGGCGACGGGAACGATCCGGCCTCTTACCGGCGCAGCGGAAGTTGCCAATGTTGCGGGCATCAGCGCGAATGGGAAGACTGCGGTTGGGACGCTGGGAGATCCAACGCATCCGGATGACGTGTTCCGTAGCGATCTGAGTTTTGGGTCGCTCGAACGGATCACCAATCAGAACGCGTGGCTGTCCGATTACGCTTTGGGAGCGAGCGAGGTCGCGCATTGGAAGAGCAGCAAAGACGGTTTGGAAATCGACGGCATTGTGACCAAGCCGGTGGACTTCGATGGGACGCATAAAGTTCCATTCTTGCTGAATCCGCACGGCGGACCCACAGGAGCTTCACTGCTTTCATTCAGTCCAACGGAGCAGATTTTGGCGGCGAATGGGTACATGGTGCTGCAGCCCAATTTCCGTGGCTCGTCGGGACGCGGAGAAAAATTTGCGACCGCGAACCAGAACGATTGGGGTGACGGCGACTACAAGGACGACATGAGCGGCGTGCAAGCCATGGTGGATAAAGGTTGGGCGGACCCAGAACGGCTGGGTGCGTTCGGATGGTCGTACGGCGGCTTCATGACCATGTGGATTGACACGCAGACGGACCGCTTCAAGGCGATTTCGCCGGGAGCCGGGCTGCCGGATCTGTATTCGATGTATTCGCAGACAGACATTCACCGGTACTTGACGCTGTTTTTGGGAATGAAGGCGCCGTGGGACAATTTCCAGGAGTATTGGGACCATTCGCCGATGAAGTACGTGGGGAACGTGAAGACCCCGACGATGATCCTGCATGGACAGGCGGATACGCGGGTTCCGATTCCGCAGTCGGAAGAATTCTATCGCGCGCTGTACGAGAGACACGTGCCGGTCGAGTACGTAACTTATCCGCGCGAAAATCACGGATTTGTGGAACCGCGTCACATTCAAGACCGATGGCAGCGTTACCTAGTATTTTTTGGAAAGTACTTGAACAATCCACCGGTGACGGAATCCAAGGCGGTGGTGGAGAGGTTCCAAAAGGATCTGCCATAAAAATGGGCCGTTGCAAGGGCCGAAATGACAGAGGCGAGAAGTCGCGGCTCGTTTCTTGGTCCCTGATTCGAGTGCCTTGGCTCCAAGAACTTGCCTTCGCTGATATTCGGAGCGTGCCGACCGCGGCGTTGAATTGAAGCTGGATTATGGCCGGGGGAGATCCAGCAGCACTACATCCGAGCGCTCCTGCACTCGCTCGAGGACAACTTCACGGCCGTCCGGGGAGATGTCGAAGTCGCGAATATCGAAGTCAGGACTAAAGTTGGTCAGCTGCCGCTCGGCACCCGTTTCCAAGTTGAGGAGCCAGAGATTCTTATGTTGAATTTCTCCTCGCAGGAACACGAGCGCGTGTCCGCCAGGCAGGAAGCTCAGGTGTCGAGCTCCCCGAGTCAGGGTCAAGGGAGGAAGCGGATGCTCTGCGCCCTCGGCCGTGACGGCTTTCAGCGAAAACGTTGTGCCGATGTCTGGTCCCGAGTAGACCACAAACCCGCCGTCGGGCGACCACGCGGGATCGATCGAGTACTCCTTGACCATGAGAACGGGTTTGCCCCCGTCCACTGGCACGCGGAAGAGATGTGGGACGCCGCGA
The DNA here is from genome assembly GCA_963753745.1 of uncultured Acidobacteriota bacterium. GTDB lineage: Bacteria > Acidobacteriota > Terriglobia > Acidiferrales > UBA7541 > Acidiferrum. The sequence goes on along the minus strand of CAVWDX010000025.1, from coordinate 165,966 downwards.
TCGACCGCCGCCGTGGTGATCGATTGTCCATCTGGCGCCCATACTGGAGCGCCTTGCAAGGCGAGCGAATCGGCCAGGATCCGCGCGTTCGTGCCGTCGGCCTCCATCCTGTACAAGAGCGTCTGCCCGTTTTGCTGGACCGAGAATGCGATATTCCGCCCATCAGAGGATATTGCGGGGCCGCCAACGATTCGCGCTCCCTGACCACTCCACAACTCCGCTTCAGTTCCATTAGCGAGCTTCCAGATACTCTCGGTCGTCCCGGTTGCAGAAACATATAGAAGATAATTTGGACCCAGTCGTGGAAAGAACCCCGTGCTCGTTGTCAGCGAGATTCGAGCAGCCGCCGACACCTCCGCGGGCGTCTCTGCGAGCCCTACACGCCAGAGTGTTCTCTTCGGACTCGCGAGCGTGACTACCAGACGGCGACCGTCAGCGCTGGCCGCCAGCGACGTGTACCGGTCAAGACCAGAGGTCAGCCGGTGGGCCATTCGGCGCTCGACGTCCATGCTATAAAGCCACGGCCCCAAACCATCGGGATCGTTTGCCAGGTACATCAACGTCCGTCGATCCAAAAGGACTGGATAACTCACCCGTTCATTATGGGACGTGATCCGTTCAGGGGTCCCGCCGGATGGAGCCATGCGCCAGATGTCCAACTTGTCTGGTAGGGCTCCCAGCACGAAGTAGATGAACCTCCCGTCCGGCGCCCACAACGGATAGTGACAGTGGAGCCCGGCTGGCGCCGTGAAAATGGGCGGACCTCCTGATTTTCTGGGGCCGTCTGACACGAACATCGGGTCGCCGGGGCCGGGCGTGTGATATGCGAGTCGTGTGCCGTCGCGCGACCAGTCGAATTCGGCCACCCCTTCCAGGTATGGCCTCGGCTGTCCGCCCAGCGTTGGCACAGCCCAGATGCTGATGTCGTCGCTTGTGCCGCCTTTCTTGCGAACCCAAAACGTGACGAAAGCGCCATCGGGCGTGAATCCCATAGTGCGAACAGAAGGATTGACGAGTTCCGGCGCACTCCCGCGGGTCAGGTTGTGGAACTCACCTGAACCGACCTGCGTAACCCAAACGTCCATCTGCCCGTCCCGGTCCGACAGAAACGCCACAAAATGACCGTCGCGTGAGACTGCGGCAGCCTGAGCCACGCCATCAAAGTCGGTGATTTTCTGAAATCGAGCGCCGGCGATGGGGTTTCGCCAGAAATACTCAGTTCTTTGCATCCACAGGATTGCGACAATCACAAGCGCAATCCCCACGGCTGCCGCTGGTAAGACGAACATCCATCTAATTGAAGTGGTCGATTTCGCTGTGTCCGGCGGCGGCGCAGCGGGATCAGGCGAAGGAGCACCGTTCCCGTTCTCCTCGGCTGCCCGAAGATTTCGACTCCGTACCCAAGTATCCAATTCCCCCCGAGACGCGTAGACCGAGCCCATTCTGTCATGCACGTGCCGGTGAACGGGCATCCCCTCCCGCTTCTCCCACCGCTGGGCCGTTGTAATGTCGCGGTTGAGGTAGGCCGCGATTTCCTTCCACGAATCCAGTCGGTCTTCGGGTGGCTTCACGGATGGCGGCGTGCCAGGGGATGATTCGCGCATCGCGCTCTCCTGATTGCTCCGCGGAGGTCTTGAGGACCGGATTGTAACCTCCGAGGCCGGTGACGGCAAGGCACAGTATTCGACGGTAAATAGAGGAACGGCTGCAATTCTGCCCATTGCCGTTTGACGACGCCAACCCAGGTATCGGATTGTGTCCTCGTGCGTCCCATGCCGAAACGGAATTGCTCGGTCGAAAATCCCCGGCCTAGGCCCGCTTGTCCCCTGTTGGGCGAGGGGCTGTTGACGACAAAGACGTGCAACTCAAAATTGGAGGTTTTTCATGAAGAACAAAGCTTTTCCTTGGGCTGTACGAATCATCGCGGTCGTCATTCTGGCTTTAGGTACCGGCGCTTTCGCCCAAACTTCGAAGCTCGAGCACTTGAGCGGCATCATCAATGACTATACCCCCGCAACAGGCGTGTCTGGCCCATGGGAGATGCATGGCGCGTGGTCGCTAAAGTTGAAAGGAGAATCCGGTAAAGCCGATTTCTCTGCCGTTATGACCATGGAACATCCCGATTATTGGATAGTGCTGAACCCCGCGAATGTGGACAACCCGGGAGCACGCAGCCCTCATACTCATCACATCACAATGACGGATGCCCTGGTCAGCTACGACACGAGCGTCTGCCCTGCCAACAACCCTCCTACCTCTAGCTCTGGTTTAGTGCTCACCGGCCAGGTCAGCATTACCGGCAACGGAAGCCCCGCGCCCTTTGAGGCTAAGGGACCATCCACGCTGCAGGTCTGCATCGCCGGAGGGACGGAGGTCCAGTTTTCGAATGTGACCCTGGTTCTCACGGGTCCCGCGACTGGTCATTTCGGAACCCAGGCGATCCACGGCGTCGTTCGCAAGGCGCATGACTCTGGAGGGAACGATTCACATTGATGAGCGGCGGCGGGCACGCTCAGTGCGGGCGTGTCCGTCCGACTGCAAGTCGCCACCTCCTCTATGTGGAACTCCGATGAGATGCCCTGATCGGGGCTAACGTGCGGAATGGCTGAGTATTGGCGGCCGGTTACACTTCGCGGCGAATACGCCTGCTTTGCATTTAGGATTCCTGGCCCTGGCTCCGCCGCGTGTGGCCGATTTGTCGGCTACTCGGAGGTTACCCTGAACCGACAGCCGGCTAGCCGCTGGCGGAAGATAAAACGAGGTGATCGGACAGTTTTGATTTGTCAGCTGCGATCGAGGAGCTTAGACGTGAGTCTTTGGCGCGCTAGTGGTGGCACATGGAACTACACCACGAACTGGCAATTGAAGAACCGGGGGGTGATAGCCATCCCTTCTTAGAAAAGAAGGAACGTGCTGACTTCTGAATTGAAGTGGTCCTGGTCCTCGATGTTGGAAAGATGGGCAGCGTTGAGTTCGGCATAGCGCGCGCCCGCGATGCGGTCTGCAAGGTAGCGGCCATCGGCCGGAGTCGTCGCGGGGTCGTGTGTTCCGGCAATCACGAGAGTTGGGATGCGAATCGCGGCGATAGATTCGCGCACGTCGAAGTCGCGAACGGCCGCGCAATTTGCGACGTAGCCATCCGGATTCGCGCTTTCGAGCATGAGCTTGGTGGATGCGACGACGGCGGGAGACTTAGCGCGGTAGTCCGCGGAAAACCAGCGTTCGAGAACCGCGGTGGAGATCGACTTCATGCCGCTTTTGCGAACGGTTTCGATACGCGGGTTCCACATTTCAGGCGTCCCTATTTTTGCTGCAGTGTTGCAGAGCACGAGTTTTTGAAGTCGCGCAGGTGCGTTCAGCGCGAGCCACATCCCCGTTTGGCCGCCCATGGATAATCCACAAAAGTGCACGCGATCGAGTTGCAATTGGTCGAGCAGAGCTAGGGCATCGCGCGCCAACTGCTCGATGGCGTATGGTCCTGTGGTGACAGAAGATTGGCCGTGGCCGCGAGTGTCATAGCGCAGAACCCTGAATTGCTTTTGAAACTCCGCCATCTGCGGGTCCCACATGGAGAAGTTCTCGCCGAGGGAATTCGAGAAAACGAGCACGGGTGCGCTCGCGGGTCCAGCGAGGTCATAGTGGATGCGAACGTCTTCTAGTTGAGCGAAAGACATGGTTCTCACTTTTTCCGTGGTTTTTTATGCTCGCGATGCTCAGTGCTCGACGCTAGCACGCGATCGATGAACTGATCGGCGACGCCTAAATAGTTGGCCGGGGTGAAGAGACGATCGAGTTCAGCCTCGGAGAGATTCGCTTTGACGATGGCGTCCTGCGCGAGGACCGCGCGAAGGTCGCGGCGCTCGGTATAGGCGCGCTTGCAAGCGTTTTGGACAAGTTCATGCGCGTCGTAGCGCGGCATTTTTTCAGCCAGCGCCATGGTGACGGCTTCAGCAAAAATCAAGCCATGCGTAAGATCGAGATTCTGGCGCATGCGCGGGGGATCGATTTCCAACCCGGAGACCGTGGTAGTGAGGTGATGCAAAGCGCCCGCGGTTAATCGGACGATGTCCGGCAAAGTTTCCCATTCGGCTTGCCAACCGCCCAGGCCGCGCTCTTGTTCCTGAACCATTCCGGCGAGCATAGTGCTGACGAGAGGAGGTACGCGCGCAGCCGCGGACAATACCACGGCACAGGTTATGGGATTGTGTTTGTGAGGCATGGTGGAAGAGCCACCGCGGCCGTCGGCGGAAGGTTCAAAAACTTCGCCAACTTCAGTTTGCATGTGAAGAGAAATATCCCTCGCTATTTTGCCAAGCGTTCCCGTGCACAGCCCGAGTGTCGTGGCAATTTCCCCCATGCGATCGCGATGGCTGTGCCAGGGGAGTTCGGGCAAGGGAAGTTGCAATTCCTTGGCGAGAATCGCGGCGACGTCCAGGCCGCGCGCGCCGAGAGCCGCCATCGTGCCGACTGCCCCGCCAAATTGAAGCACCAGACAACGCTCTTGCGTTTCCGCCAACCTCGTGCGGTGCCGATCGATAGCATCGAGCCAACCCGCCACTTTCACGCCCAATGTCGTTGGAAGCGCCTGCTGCATCCAAGTGCGGCCGACGACGAGCGTCGTGCGATGCTTGTGCGCCATTTCGCCGAGCAAGGCCGCCAGGAGATCGAGCTCCGTGGAGAGGAGAATTAGTCCTTGTCGCAACTGCAGCACGCGCCCGGTGTCCATGGCGTCTTGACTGGTCGCGCCCCAGTGGACATAGCGCGCGGCGTCCTTTTCTTTTTGCGCCACCAGCACGGTGAGCTGCTTCACCAGGGGAATCGCGAGATTGCCGGCACTTGCCGCTGCGCGCGCTAACGCGCTCATATCGTAAAGTTCGGCACGGCATTTCGCTTCAATCGCCGGGGCCGCCGAGGCAGGAATGAATCCGGCGCGCGCCTCGGCTCGGGCAAGGGCCGCTTCAAAATCCAGCATCCCTTGCAGAGTGGCGCGGTTCGAGAAAACCTTCTCGACGGCTTGGGAGCGAAACAACGGGTCGAGCAAGTTCATGCGCTGAGTGTAATCACTCCGGACGGGGAAAGAAAACGGTTTCCTAAACGGTTTGCACGGCCGATAAACGCCTTCGTACGGACGATCTAGTTAGTCGTGCTTCCCGGCTTGTCGCGAGCTAAACGCGCTCGAGGATGATGGCGATACCTTGGCCTACGCCAATGCACATGGTGCAGAGCGCGTATTTTCCACCGGTGCGAAGCAACTGGTACATCGCAGTAGTGATCAGGCGCGCACCGCTGGCGCCAAGCGGGTGGCCAAGAGCAATCGCACCACCGTTTGGATTTACGTGCGCAGCGTCGTCCGCCACGCCAAGTTCGCGGAGCACTGCCAAGGCTTGCGAAGCAAAGGCTTCGTTAAGCTCGATGACGTCCATTTGGCCAATGCTCAGTTTCGTCTTCGCAAAAACTTTGCGAGAGGCGGGCGCGGGACCTATGCCCATGATGCGAGGCGCCACGCCACTGGCCGCAGCCGCGACGATGCGCGCTTTGGGAATTAGACCGTGCCGCTTAGCTGACGCCTCCGAAGCCAAAAGGACAGCGCAAGCGCCGTCGTTCACGCCAGAAGCATTGCCCGCCGTCACCGTTCCGCCTGGTTTCACGATGCCCGGCAACTTCGCCAGCGCGGCCAAAGTGGTGTCGGCGCGGGGGTGTTCGTCAGCGCTGAAAAGAATAGGGTCCCGTTTTTTTTGAGGGATTTGGACCGGCACAATTTCCTGCGCAAGAAGCCCGCTGCCCGCCGCCGCGCGCTGCTGGCTTCTCAGCGCGAACGCATCTTGATCTCCGCGCGAAATGTGAAACTCTTCCGCCACAATTTCGCCGGTTTCCGGCATGGAGTCGACACCGTACTTTGCTTTCATCTGCGGATTGATGAATCGCCAGCCAATCGTCGTGTCTTCGAGGTTCACCCCGCGGGAAAAGGCCGCGTCCGCTTTCCCTATCACGAATGGCGCGCGCGACATGCTTTCGACACCGCCCGCGATGATCAGTTCTCCTTCGCCGCATTTAATCGCGCGCGCGGCAGTAGCTACAGCGTCCATACTCGAGCCGCACAGACGATTTACCGTGGCTCCGGGCACCTCCTTGGGAAGTCCGGCGAGCAGCAGGGCCATCCGTCCGATGTTGCGATTATCTTCTCCGGCTTGATTTGCGCAGCCATACACCACGTCGTCCAAATCGTTCCAATCAACTTTGGGATTGCGCTCGATAAGGGCTTTTATAGGAATGGCAGCTAGATCATCCGTGCGAACCGAGGAGAGCATCCCGGCATACCGGCCGATGGGCGTTCGAATGGCGTCGCAAATGTAGGCTGTTTCCATTGTGATTCTTCAAAGCTCCTGACTCGTTCTATCCTATCAGGAAGAATCCGCCCGGCGAAAATCAAGATACGTGCGCGAGCGGAAGGAGCGGGCCAATGAAATTCGCGAAAGTTTTTATGATCGTGATGGCGCTATGTCCGGCTGGCGCAATTCCTACACCGGCGCAAACCAACGCGGCGCAGGAGGTGATCGCGCTATTGCGTGAGTTCATGGTGGCCGCTGGACGCGGCGACCGAGCAGTATTTGACAAGTTTTTTGCCGATGACGTGATTTATACGCGAGCGACGGGGGTCGTCAGAAACAAGGCCGACATCATGGAAAGCGTTGGGAAACCAGCCCCGGCATCGGAAGGGAAGAGCACCTATTCCGCCGAGGATATTATGGTTCACGAATACGGCGACACTGTGGTTGTAGCCTTCCGGCTTGTGGGTCGCACGCAGCACGCAGACGGAAAAGTGGAAACTGCCTGTTACCGGAACACGGGAACGTTCGTCCGACGCAATGGGCGGTGGCAAGCCGTGGCTTGGCAGGCCACAAAGATAAGCGAGCCCGCGCAGTCTCAATAATGCCCGGCTGGCTCGGAGAATCGCGCTAAACCGGCCAGCGCGGCGCACTACCTGCTTCTGATTTCCAACGGCCGCACAAGTCTAAAATTAAGACGAGTCTCCGCGGGAAGCGTGATGTCGCGATTTCCTGTGAGACCAGCGCCGCCGGTGCCTGCCGCCGCACCGATCAGCGCGCCGATAACCGCGCCTTTACCGCCGCCGGCAACTGCTCCGATCGCTGCGCCTCCTCCTGCACCGCCGCCGACCATCGCAGCGGTACGTTTGCCTTTGCCTTTCGAGGTTTCATCATATGCGGAAGTCTCAATCTCATAATCCTTGTCGTGCAGGGTCAAAGCCGTCAGTTGCAGCTCCAGAACCGCGCCGCCTTTGAATCGACCGGCGGCTTTGGCGTTTCTCACGACGCCCGTTGCGCGCGCACCCTTGGGGATAACGACTCTGCCGTCGACCTCCACCGGCGATTCCACGGTGGCCGTAAATGTTTGACCCGTCTCGCTGATTTTTGACCCGACGGTGTCATCGAGCACCACAGCGATCCACGTATCCGCACGAACTACAATGGGCATTTGCCTCGCTTCCGCTTCTCTCCTCGAGGAATCATCGCGCGACGGCGAAGAAGAGGATGATGCCGCGGAAGGTGACGATGCGTCCGAAGAGGATGATGCGGCATCCGAGCTGGCCCGTTGATTCGTAAGTTTCCCGCAACCTGCTATGACCAGCGCGAACGATGAAAAAAACAAAAAACTAGTTAGCACAGAACGACTCATTGAATTCCTCCATTCAAAATGTATTTTTTCTAGGATACTCGGATGGGGGGCTAGGTCAAATTAAATGGATCCCGCTCTGAAGAAAGCGGCAACAGTCGTTTTCCGTGGAGGGGAATCGAACTGAGCTGAGCGAGTTGCCCACGGAGCGGGTCGTTTGCGCCGAGGCCCTTACTTTGCGGCTTCTAAGAACGAAAATGGTTAGCATGCTGAGCTCCTTAATGCGCTGCCATTGGCTGACGAGAGAAGAACGAAGCTTCTCTCTGGGGTAGCGTTTCCGCTATCACGTTTCGATACTTCGTTGACACCTCGCTGCTTCACCCCCACTATCGTCTTACCCCTTCCAAATTTATTGTTCGGTGTGCCCATGCGCATTCTTATCGCTGAAGATGATGCACCGCTGGCGGATTTTCTCCATCAGCGGTTGCAGCAAGAACAGTTTTCCGTACAGATGGTCTCGAGCGCTGGCGAAGCCCAGCGTCTCGCTTCGGACCAGCCGTACGACCTCGTAATTGTGGATCTCAATTTGTCGGCCGAAGCCGGCCTGGACGTCCTCCGCAATATCCGTGCCAAGAATCCCGATCTGCCCGTCCTCATGGTTACGGGAGCCAGCTTGGCGGAAGAACGTGTCCGCCTGCTCGACGCAGGCGCGGACGATTCCCTCGCGAAGCCTTTCGCCTTTGAGGAACTAGCCGCCCGCATCCGCGCTGTCCTCCGTCGAGGCAGCCGCCCCGGCCGTGCCGTGCTCAAAGTTGCCGACCTGGAAATCGATCGCGTTGCACATGCTGTGCAGCGCGCCGGTCAAGCCATCGACCTAAGCCCCAAGGAATTCGCCCTCCTAGAATTCCTCATGCGCCATGAAGGCCAGGCGGTCACGCGCACCGCCATTGTCGAGCAGGTTTGGAAGCTCAACTTCGATACCATGACCAACGTCGTCGACGTCTACATCAATTACCTTCGCCGCAAAGTCGATTCAGGCTATGACCGCCCGCTTATTCGCACAATCAGGGGCGTCGGTTATCAAATCGGTGGAATTGGCGCTCAGAGTTAAAAGCGTTCACGAGCGGGCCCATCCCTTGACGTCTGCCTCTTACGCAAGCAAACGGGAAGGGAATGGCTCTCCCAACGGCAGGCCTTCCCCGGCCTCGCAACTTTTCTAAGGTATAGATAATGCACTAGTTGCCAAGCCGGTGAGCGCGATTTCCGCTCGAACCGCTGCATTTGGCCTTCACTCTCTCCCCTCAGCAACTTCTTTTCCACTTGGGGGTTTTATTAAATGGGAGTTATATAGTAGATAGGCTCCCGTCGACCGGAACCATTCCGGGTCCGGACTGAGGAGAAGGGGATAACAATCATGAAGACCAAATGGATTGGCAAGGGCAGGCTCGGCTTGCTTCTGTGTCTCACGGGTCTTCTCTGCTTCGCTGTTCCCAACGTGCGCGCCGGTCAGGCGGAACCTGATCAAACCCCGCCCGATCAAGCCGGACCGGACCAAAACGGGCAAGACCAAGTCGGGCAAAATGACGCCGGCGACCCTCCAACCCGCGTCGCACGCATCAGTTATGTCGATGGCTCCGTTTCGATTCAGCCCGGAGGCACGGGCGACTGGGGCAGCGCTCCGCTCAACCGCCCCATGACCATCGGCGACAAGCTCTGGACCGACAAGGATTCCCGAGCGGAATTGCAGACCGGCGTAGTCTCCATCCACCTTGGCAGTATGACCGCGCTTTCTTTTCTCAATCTCGATCAGGCCATCACTCAGATGCGCCTCGCGGAAGGCTCCATGAATTTCCGCGTAAAGGAAATTCGCGAAGGCGACGTGTACGAAGTGGATACGCCGAATCTCGCATTTAACGTTACGAAAGCCGGTGCCTTCCGCATTGACGTAAGCGAAAATGGCGATTCCACCGGCATCACTATCATTCGCGGCGAAGGGCAGGTAACCGCCAGCGGAAAAACCTACGATCTCCAACCCGGCCAGCGCGGCGTTTTCGATGGCACCAACGATGTTCAGTCCACCATCGCTCAGGCCCCTCCACCCGATGGCCTCGATCAATGGGCCAATGATCGCGATTTAAGGGAGCAGGACTCCGCTTCTGCACAATACGTTCCTCCCGATATGCCCGGTACGGACGACCTCGACGACAATGGGACCTGGAGTGAGCAACCCGACGTCGGCCCAGTTTGGTATCCGAACGATGTTCCAGATGATTGGGCGCCTTATAGCGACGGCAATTGGAGTTATATCGGCCCCTGGGGCTGGACTTGGGTGGACTATGAGCCTTGGGGCTTCGCTCCCTTTCATTATGGTCGCTGGGGACTGGTCGGCGGCAGGTGGGGCTGGTGCCCAGGCCCGAGAATTGGCGTGTCGATCTACGGTCCTGCCTATGTCGGCTTTCTCGGTGGTGGCTTCGGATTTGGTGCGGGTTGGTTCCCGCTGGGTTTCGGAGAACCGTTCAGCCCCTGGTACCACTACGGACCCAGATACTTTGAGCGCGTCAACATGCGCAACTCGTTCATTCGCAACCGCGGGATCTTCACCGCCGGCAATTTCCGGAACTACAACTACGCTTATGCTCATAATCTACGCGCTGTGACGGCAACTTCGCGCAGCTCTTTCACCGGCGGCCAAGCCATTCATCGCGGTGCCGCTCATCTAACGGAAGCATCTTTACGCGGCGCTCGCGTCACCAACGACCTTCGCCTCACTCCCGGAAAGCAAAGCTCGTTCGGCGCTGCCTCCGCGAGAGGGAATGTCGCCAGACCGCCAATGTCCGTCCAGAACCGTTCTGTCATGGCGCGCACTGCGCCGGCCAGGGGCGCATCGGACATGCGAGTCCGCACCATGAATACGAATGATCTCAGGCCGGGACGCGCAGGGAGCTTCTCTTCCAATTCAGGCGCAAATCGTGCGCCGAACAATACAACTAACCAGCGCGCTACCAACAATACGCGCTCCTGGGCCGCACAAGGCAACAGCACGGATCGCGGCCGCGCGCCGCAAGGTTTTGGCAGCTCCAGCAGGGGCTCCATCAACTCCGGTGTCACGGCTCGCACAAATCGCCAGGATCGCCCGCCATGGGCTGGCGCAGGCGCTTCCGGCGGTTATGGCGGCTCACGCTCGACAGCCAATGCCGATCGCCAGACCAATTCTGGTGGCAACCGTTCTTACTCTTCGCCTCAGAGGAGTGCGCCATCCTACAATTCGCCGCCTTCACGTTCCTACTCCGCGCCTAACCGTTCTTATTCAGCTCCCAGCCGAAGCTACTCGGCGCCTAACCGTTCCTATTCAGCTCCCAGCCGAAGCTACTCGGCGCCTAACCGTTCCTATTCAGCTCCCAGCCGAAGCTACTCGGCCCCCAGCCGTTCCTACTCCGCTCCGAGCCGGACTTACTCCGCCCCTAGCCGCAGCTATGGCGGGGGTGGTGGAGGCTCTCGCGGTGGCGGCGGCTCAACTTCGCGCGGTGGCGGCGGTGGCGGAGCCTCGCACGGTAGTGGCGGTGGTGGCGGCCGTCCTCATAGATAATAGTATTGTCCTCCGCCAGCAACGCAGAAAGGCCCGCATCTCCTGAAAAAAAGCGGGCCTTTTTTTGCCTCCGCTTCTCTCCAATCAAACGTGCCAGTCCACAACTCTCTTCCCCCGCAGGTGTTAAATGAATAGTTCCAGCTTGGGCATTTCTTTTTTCGACATGGCCCAACGCCGTCGGCCCGGGCTTGCCGCTCTATGGTGCTATCTTTTCAAGTACACCACTATCCCGGGTCCCTCGTGACTAGCACGCAAGGGCCCGATTCGACGGAGTCGTGCCACTCATAAAAAGGCCGAAAGCGGCCTGGCATTTCAGGAGAGAGGAACACGCATATGAAAAGACACGCGCTCTACTTCGCGAGCTTGCTTGGTTTTGCGCTGGCTATTGCTTTCTTAATGCCACAGCTTGCTGCAGCCGATGACGACGATCCTCCCGGCCGCGTCGCGCGCCTCGGCTACGCTCAAGGATCAGTTTCCTTCGAGCCCGCGGGCACCGAAGACTGGGTTTCCGCCATCGTGAATCGTCCGCTGACCACCGGCGATAGGCTCTGGAACGACAACGACTCCTTGTCCGAGTTGCACCTTGGCTCCGCCGCCATCCGTCTTGGCAGCAACACCGGCATTTCCTTCTTGAATCTGACTGATACCATGGCTCAGATTAGTTTGACGGAAGGAACGGTGAATATTCGCGTCCGGCGGCTTGCCGACGACGAAACCTTTGAAGTCGATACTCCCAATCTTGCCTTCACACTTCTCCGTCCCGGCAGCTACAAAATCAACGTCAACGAATCTGGCGACGCCACCGTTGTTCTTGTCCGCGAGGGCCAGGGCGAAGTCACTGGCGGCGGCTCTGCCTACACCGTCCATCCTCGGCAAGTCGCCACCTTCACTGGTACCGACCAAATTGACGCCGACGTCCAAAGCTGGGACGACACCAGCGATGATTTTGACAACTGGAGCTCCGAACGCGAAAGCCGCCTTGACCACTCCGTTTCCGCTCGCTACGTTTCCGACGATGTCATTGGCTATGAAGACCTCGATGAATACGGCGGCTGGCGTCAAACGCCGGAGTACGGCGCCGTCTGGTTTCCTCGCGTAACTGTCGCCGGCTGGGCTCCCTACCACTACGGCCACTGGGACTATATCGCGCCTTGGGGCTATACCTGGGTCGATGACGCCCCTTGGGGTTTCGCTCCCTTTCACTATGGTCGCTGGGTTGTCGTTGGCGGCGCCTGGGGATGGATCCCTGCTCCACCGCGTCCCGTCGTTGTGGGGGCGGTTTATGTGCGGCCGGTTTATGCGCCTGCACTCGTTGCTTGGGTTGGCGGCCCACACTTTGCAGTCGGCATCGGAGTTGGCGGTGGTGCCAGCGTCGGCTGGTTTCCCCTCGGTCCGCGCGAAGTCTACATGCCGTCTTATCACGTCAGCCGTGCTTACGTGACGAACATCAACGTCTCTAACACCCGCGTGGAAACCACCGTCGTAAACAACTACTACAACACCACGGTGATCAACCGAACCACCGTCACCAATGTCAGGTACGTCAATCAGCGCGTTCCTGGCGCGGTCATGGCAACCTCTTCCGCGGCCTTTACCTCCGCGCAACCCGTTTCAAGGCACGCAATCGTTGTGAACCAGCGCGAAATTTCTTCCGCCCGCGTTGCTTATGACGCACCTGCGGTCGCTCCGTCGAGACAAGCTGTTCTCGGTGCTGGCGTGGCCGCGAGGGTTAGACCCTCGGTCGTGATGGAAAATCGTGTCGTCGTTGTGAAGAACACTCCTCCGCCTCCACCGCCTTCGTTCGCTCGGCAGCAGCAGGCTATTCGGGACAATGGAGGCAGGCCTCTGGCTATCTCTCAAATCCATCAGATTCAGCCAGAGCGGACCGAGGTTCGCAACAACGTGAGAGTCGCCCCGGTGGCCGCTCCTCGAAACATTCAAGCCGGCCGCGACGGTCAAAACAACCCCAACAGGGGCTTTCGGCCGAACAACGACAGAACTGCTCAACCCAATGCCAACAGCGAGATTCAGCGCAATCCGAACCGCCCGGGTGCTCGAGTGAACGGCGTCAACAACTCCGGCAACCCGCCCGTCACCGGAACACATGAGCGGGTCTACACCGTTCGTCCGTCAAATGCTGCGCCTAAGACACCTGCAAACGCTCCGAACTCTCCAGTCGTGAATCCGCAGCCGGACCGGAGGAATCCACCGGAGCCTCAAAATCTCCGCGGCGATCGTCCTGGAGCAGTTCGGCCAGTTACTCCTCCGAGCAACGCCGCGAATCCGAATATCGTGAATCCGCAGACTGACCGGAGGAATCCACCGGAGCCTCAAAATCTCCGCGGCGATCGCTCCTGGAGAAGTTCGCCCAGTTACTCCCCCGAGCAACGCCACGAATCCGAATATCGTGAATCCGCAGCCGGAAAGGAGGAATCCACCGGAACCTCAAAATCTCCGCGGCGATCGTCCCGGAGCAGTTCGGCCAGTTACTCCTCCGAGCAACGCCATGAATCCGAATATCGTGAATCCGCATCCCGAACCGCGGAATCAGCCGGCGCCCCAGAATCTCCACAATCAGCCGAAGCCCCAACCCAGGCAACCGGAAGAAAAAAAGAAGGATCAGAAGCCTGCAAAGCCTCCGAAGGAAGACAAGCCTTCGAAGAACAACAAATAGTCCTCCTTTTCAGCTCCGATCTCCGGGCGGGTCGCGCGCCAAACGGCATGCGCCCCGCCCGCTCTTTTCGCCCCTCCTAATTTCCGCCCCGATGTGAAATTGTCAGCCCATCTCGCGTAAGATTCTCTCTCCCGAGTATGGCCGTCAAAACTCCACGTCCGCCCGCCGCCAAACGAGCATTTCCCCCCGAATCTGCGATCTCGATTTTTGTCATTCCTGGTCTCCCCGAAATCCGCAAAGGCCACGACTTGGCCAAGCTCATCGCTCTCGCTGCTCGCCGCGCGAAAATCGTCCTCGCAGACGGAGATATCCTGGTTGTCGCTCAAAAAATCATTTCCAAAGCAGAAGGCCGCGTCCAGCGCCTCTCGGATGTTCGCCCTTCTGCTCAGGCAGTTGCCTTGGCGAAAAAACTCGCGAACGATTCGCGCTTTATCGAAGTCGTCCTCCGCGAATCCCGCCGTATCGTCCGTTCTGACCGTGTTCTGATTGTTGAAACGCATCATGGTTTTGTCTGCGCCAATGCTGGCGTCGACCATTCGAACGTCCCGCGCCGCGATTCCGTCACACTCCTCCCCAAAAATCCAGATCGTTCCGCTCGCCGCCTTTCCGCGGCCCTGCGCAAACATACTAACAAGCGCCTTTCCGTCATCATCAGCGACACCTTCGGTCGCCCCTGGCGCTTGGGTCTCACCAACGTCGCCATCGGCGCATCTGGCGTCCCCGCTCTCGTCGATCTCCGCGGCACCCGCGACCGCCATCGCAAACTTCTCCGCGCCACGGTCCTCGCCGTCGCCGACGAGCTAGCCTCATCAGCCGGTCTCCTCATGGGCAAAGCAGCAGGCACGCCCGTAATAGTCATTCGCGGCTATCGCTACCGCTCCACCCAGGATCCCGCCGCCCGTATCATCCGCCCCGCCAAAGAAGACCTCTTTCGCTGAACACAGTTGTAGTGGCGGATCTTTAGACCCGCGTTTTTAATCTTTTTTACTATGAGCTGTAAACTGTCGGCTGCGAGCTTTCGCGATCCCTGGAGATTCCGCCCGGATCGCTATTTAACCTTCTGCCCCTCGCCCAGGTTTTCCACTTGCTTGAATCTCCTCCCTCCCGGCATCCTTATCTCCACCATGTCCCCCGCAAAGAAACTCACGGTCACCGCCCTCGCAGGTGGTATCGGCGCGTCGAAACTTCTCCTCGGTCTCTATCATGCAATGGATCCCCACGCCCTCACTGTCATCGTCAACACCGGCGACGACATCGTCCTCCACGGCCTGAAAATTTCTCCCGACCTCGATATAGTCACCTACACGCTCGCCGGGATCGTGAATCCCACGACGGGTTGGGGCATGCGCGGCGAAACCTTTCATTTCCTCAAACGACTCGGCATCTACGGCCGTGAAACCTGGTTCAATCTCGGCGATCGCGATCTCGCCACCCACGTTCACCGCACCATTTTGCTCGCCCAAGGCAAAACTCTCACCCAAGCCGCCGATTCGATTCGTCACGCTCTCGGCGTCAAATCCCGTATCTTGCCGATGTCCGATCAGCCCATTCCCACCATTATCGAAACGCGCGACGGCAACATGCACTTTCAGGAATATCTCATCAAGCATCGCACCGAACCCGGCATCCACGGCATCCACTTCGCCGGCATAAAGCACGCCCACGCCGCTCCGGGCGTGCTCGAGGCCATCTGCGATGCTGGCCGCGTCGTCATCTGCCCCAGCAATCCGCTCATCAGTATCGGCCCCATCCTCGCCGTCCCTCGCGTTCGAGAACAGCTCCGCGCCCGCAAAGAAAGTGTCATCGCCGTCTGCCCCATCGTGGGCGGCAAATCCCTAAAAGGCCCCTCCGACAAAATGCTCATCCAACTCGGCTGCGGCTCCTCCGCCTCTGCCGTTGCCAAACTCTACGCCGATTTCACTGGCACCTTCGTCATCGACCGCCGCGATGCCTCCCAAGCCGATACCATCCGCGCTCTCGGAATGAACGTCGCCATCCTTCCAACGGTCATGCGCACCCGCGCCCAAAAACGCAAACTCGCCCGCGCCCTCCTCGCCCTCTAGCATTTACCTGAACTGCTACCACCGAAGGTCATTCCGAGCGAAGCGAGGAATCTGCTTTTTCTTTCTAATCGAAAGAGTCATCACGCCTGTTCTGTTCCATTCCGCGCTTTTATCCTTACTCTTTCACGATGATGAGATCCCACGGCCCGATGGTTACCTGCTGGCCTTGCGACAGAGATTGGCCGGTCAGCAGATCGGTCCCTGCGGCGTAGGAATACGTGATCGTCGCGGGCGAACTGGAATAGTTGAAGAAGTAATCCAACTTGTGGCCATCCTGACCGATGCCGTGCTTCACGCGCACACTTGGCGGAAGTTGCTGGTCAGTGCTCGTCAAGCCTGCTTCTTTCATCGCAGCAAGCACGATGGCCTCCTGCAATTTGTCGGAGACGGCGGTCCCTTCATAGAGAAGAGTTCCTGCGCCGTACTGATTTTCCGTAATGGCAGGCCAACGGCCAAAAAAGGGATGGTCGTAGTAAGCGAGCGGCTTGGCCGTCTCCAACTGCAGAAACTCGGCCCACGTTCTGACTTTGTTTTCCTCGCCCGCGTGGAAAGGGTCGTCCCTCAGCGCGAGCGGATGTTCGAGATTCGAGAACTCCTGATAGGTGAAGCCCGCAGCTTTTCGCAACGGTCCCGGTGCCAGCTCCCAACGCACGGCGGAGTTCTCATTCGTAAATCCACTCTTGAAAGTCATCAACACATGTCCGCCGTTGTGAACGTACTCGGAGATTCTGTCGAGCAGCGCGTCGTCCGCGACGTAGAGACACGGAACGATGAGCAGCTTGTACTTCGCGAGTTCTTCCGCAGTTACGCTAGGAAAAACAAAATCGCTGCCGACGTTGGCGAGGTACAGAGTGTTGTGCAGCTGCGTGAGGATCCCGTTGTAACCTCCCGCCGCTTTGCCGGGCACCCAGCCGCCTTCCGGCATTCGCTCGAAAGGCATGAAGCTGATGGCGTGCGAGGAATCGACGCTGTAAAGAATCGCGACGTCGTTGCGGATTTTCATGTTGGCCAGCTCGGGGCCGATCTTCTGTAGTTCGTGCGCCACGCGAGTAACCTCCGCATAGGCGCGATTCGGCTGCAGGTCGTGGCTCAACACGCCCTTCCAGTAGGTCTCCTGCCCCGCATGTATCGAATGCCAATGCCAGTATTCGACCATGTTGGCTCCGCTCGAGACGTGGGTGTAAACGTCGAGCCGCAATTGCCCGTCGTAGGGCGGAAACTGGCCGGCCGAATCCCACCCCAGCGTCTGCGCATTCGTTTCGGTCACCAGAAAATTCGAATGTTTCAGCGACCGCGCAAAATCGCCCTGCAGTGCCTGCCACGCGCCATCCATGTGATCCTGCGTACCGTGATAGGGATTGTTGGCAACGACGTCGAGAGCAGCGGCGACCGTGGGCTCGTCCGTTCCGCCGCCCATCATTCCGCCGAAATCGTGAGTGACAAACTGGTCGGGCCGGCGATACTTGCGGACCAGCGCGGCCTGCCACCCAAGAAAATTTGCCACCCGCATTTCCTGCCAGCGGCTCCATTCGAGTTTGTAACTGGTGCTGGTGGCATTGTCGCGCGTGGGCATGTCCGCCCAGTCGTTTACATCCTGGCCCCAGTAGTTCAAGAACCAGGCCTTGTTGAGTGCGTCGGTGGTTCCAAACTTCTTCTTAAGATGCTCGACAAATCCGGCGAAAACCTCGGGATTCGAGGCCCCGTAGCCGCTGGTTTCGTTGTCGATCTGCCATCCAATTACCGCGGGATTACTTTTATAGTGGTTCGTGAGGTTTGTGATGACACGCTCCGCGTAGAAGCGATACTTGGGATTATCGAAATCCATGTTCTGCCGCATCCCGTAGCCGACATATCCGTCTCCCAGCGGCCGCGCCAGAATTTCCGGATGTGCATGCGCCATCCAGGTCGGGATCGAGTAGGTCGGCGTGCCCATGATGACCTTGATTCCCGCTTTGCCCATGGCGTCGACCACGCGATCCATCCACGCATACTCAAACTTCCCGTCGCTCGGCTCCCACAAGCTCCACGTGGATTCGCCCATACGCACCACGGTGATGCCCGCGGCCTTCATTAGCGCAACATCCTTATCGAGCCGCCCCGGCTGCAAATCCGCCGGCATGTACTCGTTGTAGTAAGCCGCGCCATAAAGAATCGTCGGCTGCGTAGTCCCCGGCGCCGCCGCAGGCGTCTGCGCCAGCATCGAAAAATTTATTACTGCCATCGCCACGGCAATGACAAAGCCACTCAACATCCAAACAAACTTTGCTCGATGCGCTTGCATGAATTCCTCCCAGACCGCGCCTCTGCGGCCTCTACCCGAAGTATGGTATCTTCAAAAATCCTGAAGATGACATCAACTTCTCTTACTGCCACCGACTTTCGCCACGCCTTAAGCCAATTCGCCACAGGCGTCACCGTCGTCAGCGTTGCCCGTGCCCCTGGCCAAGCCTACGGCATGACCGCCAACTCCTTCGCTTCCGTTTCACTCGACCCCTTCCTAACTCTCGTCTGCGTCGACCAGCGCAGCCACCTCCTACCCCTTCTAAAACAAAACCGTTTCTTCGGCATCAACGTTTTGAAGGAGCACCAGCAGGCCTTCTCCGTCTATTTCGCCCAAGCCGAGCAAACTCCCGAAGCCGAAGCCAATCTCGGCATTCGCTATCGCTGGACGCCAGCCGGGATCCCCCTCCTCGAAGACACCATCGCCCAAATCGTTTGCCGCGTCGTAGCCTCCTACATTGCCGGCGATCACACAATTTTTCTAGGGGAAGTCCAATCCGCGGACTTGTTTCCCGGTGAGCCGCTGATCTTCTTCCGCAGCCAATATCGCCAACTTGCCCCGCCCCGCTAGCCCATTTCACATCACCGTCGGTCGAGATCCTCTCTTCCCATTTCGAATTTCGCTTTTCGAGTTTCGATAGCCGCTAATGCCCGCCCAGCGAATCCCGCTTCACTCCATACTCCGTGCCCCAGCGATCCGTCATCTGTCCCCGAATCTCCCAAAGCTCCGGAAAGAATTTATGCCGCATGCCGTCCTCAAGAATCTCCACCGGCCGCCCCTTTAGAGACTTCGACCCAAATCCAATTGTCCGGTAAATCAGTTGCATGTGCTCGTACCGGAATTTCTGAAACAATTCATCGAACTCCGCCAGTTCCTCCGCCACCATGTACGCATCTCCATGGTTGTATCCCGAATCGTAGATCTTCTCGATGGTCAGCCCATGCTTGTCCAAATAATTCGTCTTGAACGAATTCCAAATCGGCTGGTACATCTTCAACAACACGCGAAATCCCGGCGACTCCTGTCCGCTCCCATTCCCCAATTTCTTCCGAATCTCCTGATACTCCTTGGGCGACATCGTTTCCAGCAGCGCCAACTGCTGAATCATCAGCTTCTGCGCCGTATGCACGCGCCGAAACAGCGTAATCACGCGATTCGTATTTTCTTGCTGCAAATATTCATCAATATCCAGCAGCGTGTAGGCCATCAATTTCATCCACAGCTCTTCGATCTGGTGCACGATCTGAAATTGCATCTCATCCGCGTTGCACAGTTTGTCGTAGTCCAGCTGGCAGGAGAGCAGCGTCTTCGTGTTCAAGTACAGCTCGTAGTCCAGCGTCCCCTCGCCGCCCATAATCGCGTAAAACTGTTCTCGATTCACGCAGACCTCCTCAATCGCTCAGTGCCTGTCCACGACGGCCAGCCCCGTCCAGCTATATCCTCGCTGCGAACGCAACAACTCATCCTTGAATCCCGAAGCCAGCCACGGCCGCACTTCTTCTTCCTTCAAGTAATACGCCACCGGCGTCACCAGCTGATCGAAAACATTGGCATGAATCTCATCGAACGGATAGCTGTGCATCGCCGCGAAATAATCTCCGTACGGCAAATGCTTTGGTCCCTTCCCGTCCGCGCGCGGTCGATAAAAAAGTTTGATCGCCGCCCACAAGAACACCGACGGCACGAGGCAGAGCACGCGCAACAATCCCGCCGGCAGCTTCGAGGTCACCGCGGTTCGAATCGGATTGACGAATCGCGGAATCCACTCGTTTCCCTCGTACCCATAAACCCAAAAAACAACCCTCCCGCCATTCCGCACTCGCGAAGCCAGACTCGCAAATCCCGCCGCCGGATCCGGCAAGTGGTGTAAAACGCCCACCGAAAAAGCCATATCAAAAATCGCCCGTACCGGCGGATGCAGCAAATCTCCAATCACCACGTGCGCGTTTGTTAGGTCTCGCGTGTGTGCAAACGCCACGAACGCGCTTTCCCCCAAATCGAGCGAAACAATCGCCTTCGCTGCGCATCCAGCCACGATCGCCGTATGCCGCCCCTTCCCGCATCCTCCTTCGAACACCGTCTTCCCCTCGAAATCCCTTCCGGTCACCGGCGCGATCCAATCGAAAAACTCCTGCTCATAATACCCGCGCAAGTCGCTCCATCGCGTCCACTCTTCCGCAAACCGCGACGCCGTCTCGAGTTTCACGTTCTCCAAATTCGCCGGCAGCAGAATCGGCACGCCATCCCGAATCGAAAATTTCGCCGCGCACGCCGCGCACGCGAGCGTGCCCGCCATCACGTGCTCACCCTCCTCGCGAACTCCTTCTTCGCGAAGTGTCAGCTCGCCGCCGCAATTCGGACAAGCAAAATAATTCAGCGCGTCTCGTCGCATGTCACCTGGAAATACAAAGGAAAGAAAAAACTCTCCAAATATTTAAAAGGAAGGTGTTGGTTCTCCCCGCCGCCGCAAAACAGCCCGGAATTCGCCGCGAAAGGTTGTGACTTGGCGCGTAATCCCAGCCGGATTACCAGCCCCCGGCTCCCGCCGTTCGTGGCGGCTCATCTCGCCCGGCCATCGCTTCGCGCCTGCTCCGAAATTCGCGCACGCTGTACACCGCCTTATTCTGCGATTCGTAATACGTCCGCGCCAGCATCTCACCGATCAATCCCGTGGCGATAAACTGTATCCCGCCCATCACCAGCGCCATGCCCAGCAACATCAGCGGCCCGTGATTCGCCAGCAGTCCTTCATCCAAAAGCGCTTTGCGCAGGAACACCCACAACCCAATCCCCGCTCCTCCACTCAAGCACGCCAATCCCAGTAGCCCAAAAAATTGCAAAGGCTTCGTCGAATAGTCCAGAAGGAATTTCACGCTCATCAAATCCAGAAGCACCCGCACCGTCCGCGAGATCCCGTAATTAGACTCTCCATTCTTTCGTGCAATATTCGAGATCGGCACTTCCGCCACCGACGCGCCCGCCCAGCTCGCCAGCGCCGGAATAAACCGGTGCAGCTCTCCGTACAAATGAATCTCCGACAAAACTTCCCGCCGGTACGCCTTGAACGTCGTGCCGAAATCGTGCAAATCCACTCCGGAAAGTTTCGCCATCATTTTGTTGGCGATCCGGCTCGGCAGTTGTCTCGTCAGCCAGTGATCCGTGCGCGTCACTCGCCATCCGCTCACCAGATCGTAACCTTCTTCAATCTTTTCCAGGAATCGCGGTATCTCGTCCGGATCGTGCTGCAAATCTCCGTCCATCGATATAATGATGTCGCCGCGCGCAAAATCGAATCCCGCTTTAAGCGCCGGCGCCTGGCCAAAATTCCTCCGCAGCTGCACGATATTCACGCGCGGATCGTGCTCGTAAATATCCGAAAGCACCTTGAACGTCTTGTCCTTGCTTCCGTCATCCACAAACACCAGTTCGTACCGCTCGCCGAGTGCATCCATCACTTCCGTCAACTTCACGTAGAGCGGCGGAATATTTTCCTGTTCGTTATAAAACGGAACGACAATCGAGTAGCGGATAGGCGGATCGTTCTTCATGCTTGCTGTTCTGGGCTTTCCTCAGGCTTCTTGGCCTACGTAGCCATAGTCTATCAGCCGAATCCCCTGGGAGGCGACAAGATTTCGTATGTCTGTGTCCGTCAGGATTTTCAGCTCCGTCTGCCGGGATGCCTGCAGCCGAGTCGCCGATTTTGCAAGCTCCGCGTCTACATATCCCGGATGGCACATCAGCTCGGTTGTGCCCTCCGGCAAAATCTCCAACAGCCGCAAGACTCCCTCCCGCGTCAGCTCGCCAGTCTGCGCGATTCCACAAAAATAGTCCGCCGTGGCAATCCCCGCGCGTTCCGCTTTTTCGTGCGCGTCCCTTCCCAACAGTTTCAGGCCTCGCGCCTGGACTCCTTGCCTCATCACCACCGTTCCTTTTTGCTTCGCTCCCGCGGAAAGCGCCGCTCGCAAGCTCGATTCCTCGTGCGAAATTCGTATCGCGGCGATGCCGTGCCTCTTCGCCAGCCGCAGTGCAATCTCAAACAATCCTGGCAGCATCTGAACGTGTCTGTGCCCGTCAAGATGCGTCGGCTCGATCCCCGAATTCCTCACCTTCTGAATTTGCGCCTCCCATTCCCGCTCCACCTCATCCAGCAACACGCTCCGCCGCGCCAGCCTCAGCAGCAAACTCTCCGTCCTGCCTTCCAGCTCGCCCCGCTCATTTACCAAACTCTTCACCATCTCCCGCGGCGCCACCGGTTCTCCATCGCTCAAATTCAGATGTATGCCAACTCCCAGTCCCGGAGTCTTCCGCGCCACCTCCACACCCGACGCAAACGCCGCACCGTTCGCCAGCAGGGAAGCGCTTGTTACGATCCCGTTGCGATGCGCTTCCGCTATGCCGCGATTGACGCCTTCCGTCCACCCCAGATCATCCGCGTTCACGATTAGGTTTCTCAATCTCCAGCCTGTCCTTCCGTCCTGGCCTGTCCTTTCGTACAGCTATCCTTTCGTTCGCCACCACTCGACCGTACCATTGACCGTTTTTCCCCTCAACTTTAGCATGCCTTCTAGAGGCAAAAATGCAGGTTAAGACGCCCAATTCTAGGGTTGTGGATGGCCGCTACACAGATAAACGCCGCGGCCACCGCATGAATTCCCGGGTCCCCGTCCGCTTGGAATGGGATGGTGGTTCCGGGAAGCGCGTTTCTGTCGAGGCGCACACTCGCGTCGTCAATCCCTACGGCTGCATGGTTGTTTTGCAGCAGGAGCTTCAGCTCGAACATCGCCTCGCACTCACCAATCTTGCCACCGACATTAGCAATGCGGCTGTCGTGGTTTGGCGCGGGGTTCCGCGCCCCGACGGTTGGGAGTACGGCGTCGAACTCGTCGCGCCGGAGATGGACTTTTGGGGGTTGGAGCTGTGATTAAACCTCAACCGAACGCCAAGCCGGCCACCGCTCCTAAAGTTGTTTCTACTCGGCCGCCGACGGCAGAAGAGCGCCGTCGCGCCCAGCGCGTTCTTCTCAGGATCCGAGTCATCGTTCAAGTCGTCGGCAAGCCCGAGTCGCTCGAAGGCTCCACCCATACGGTCAGCGCCAGCGGCGCCATGCTGATTCTTCCCCAAGGCCTCTCGGAAGGCACTAAAGTCACTCTCGAGAATCCCAAAACGCAAGCCAAAGTGGAAGCCCGCGTCGTGCGCCCGCCTCAGATGATCCATGAAGGTTCGCAGGTTCCCGTCGAATTCACTTCGCCCGCCCCAAATTTCTGGGGCATTTTCTTCCCGCCCGTCATCAACTAAAGCTCTTCCAGCTTCTGAAGGCCAGTCACGTAGGTCGGGCTCTCTCGTCTCCGTGGCCTCCGTCCCCTCCGTGAACTCTGGGCAAGCTCCTCCGGTTTTTCCTCTTTCCGTTCACCGTGAATTCCACATAAGAAAAAACGGCCCCGAAAATTCGGGGCCGTTCCGTCCTATCAAGTCGGTTCTTGCGTTATTGGATGGTGATCGATACCGCCACCGATGTCGATCCAGCATAGTTCGCATCGCCGCTATAAACCGCGGTGATGCTTCGAATATTCGCACCGCCGCCACCGCCTCCGCTACCTCCGCCGCAACCCGCGGTTCCTGCCATGAGGAGCACGACTAACATAAGGCACGCAAAGGCGGGTCTACGGCGGCCTGCCGGAAGGTATCTTAGGCTGAATATAAACGCCAAAAGCAGCAAGCCGGTCACAATCCAAACCGGCAGGGAAGGAACGCGTGGAAGCCCCTCCAGAATTGACGGAGGCGCCAAGAACGAGAGCGTGGTTGTTAAGGTGGCCGAGCAGGATGCTGCGGTCGTGCTCGTGGCCGCCACAGGGACGCAATTCTGTGGGTTCGAAAGCGCCGTCGAACCGTTCATGAACACTACCGTCCCCGTCGGGCCTGCCCCGTTGCTGTTTGTTGTCACATTCGCCGTGAAGCTTATGCCGCTTCCCGATACGATGCTCGTTGCGCTCGGCACAACCCCCGTCGCCGTCACGGCCTTTGTAACCGTCAGCGTGTTCGTCACAGGTCCGGCCGCGTTATAGCTTATGTCGCCCGTATAGCTTGCGGTCAGCGGGTGCGTGCCTGCGCCAAGCTGGATGGGCTGGTCTTCGCCGCTGCCCCCGCTATTGACCGGGAAAGTGCCCGCGTCGAGCGGAATTCCATTATCTGTGATAGTGACCGTTCCCGTTGCGTCAAACGCGCAGCCCGCGGTCGTTCCCGTTCCTCCGTTCGCCACCGACACGGCCTGGCACGCGCTGCCCGTGCTGTTCAAAATATCGAATCGCAATATGTACGGAGAGCCATACGCGAACGTTGTCGCGTTCGTGCTGGTTATCGCATTGGTCGCCGGATCGAACGTAACGATTCCGTACTGTAACCGGCTGTTTTCTTTGTTCACGACCACCGGCACGCCGGCGGATGCGCTCGACGAGAATGTGTCGTCGCCTGCATACCGCGCTGTAACGCTATAGCTTCCTCCCGGCAGGAATCCTGCGGTTGAGGAGGGCGAAGTTATGGTCGCGGTATCAGGATTGCTGGCGGAGAGAGTCGCTAGCCCGACACCACCATTCACACGGTTGTTGGCGCGATCAAGGAAACGTCTCCCGTCGGTTGGACGGTGCCGGACAACGGCGCAACCGTAACCGTGGCCGTCACCGTCTGCCCATGCGTGAAGATAGTTTGGCTCAGCTTGAGACTCGTGGTCGTACCTTTGAACGTGCCGGCCGCGACTGGCCATTGCGTATTCAGATTGGCCACGTTCACCGAGCCTAAGCCTGTCGCCAAATCGTACCCAGTTGCCGTCGTCCATGCCGGAGTGGTCGCGGACGCCGGGCTCACCAGAACGCCGGTGGCGGCCGTTTTGCTGCTGCAATTTGGACTGCTTCCAACGCAGGGCACCGAATTGTTTCCCTTCGTCACGTCGTTGAAAGCGCACGTCGATCCGCTGAGTCCTTCGGTCGAGGAGTTGCAGCTTTGCCCCGAGGTCGCCGCAATCTTGTACAGCACCGGATTGGCGTTTCCCTGGCGGCCATTGTTTTGATTGATGAGCGCCATGATCGCCGCGAAGGCCGGAGACGCAGCGGAAGTGCCTCCCGCGCCTCCAAAGCTAAACGAGCCGGTCGTTGCGCACGACGGTGGATTGCCAGTCGGTACAGAGTCTGCCTGGCAAAGCAGATAAAAGCTCTGGCTTTGTAGTCCGTCGCTGGCGAAGAGGGATACGTCGGGCTGGTAACGATGGTTGTCCCCCGCGGCAATTCCTTTCGGGATGATCCCGCTCTGCCACGCAGGCTTGGCATAAATAGTGCTTGCCCCTCCGCCCCCTCCCACAATGTTGTTTAGATTTGTGTTCGAACTTGGACAGACCGTGTTTAGCGTCGCGCTCGTAGCTGTCGCCGCGCACGAATCGTTCCATGGGATTTCGGGAATGTAACCCTTCGCGGACTCGCGCGTTCCAGTGGCGTTTGTGGCGTTCCAGAAATTCGCTTGTGTCCCCGCGTCATCGAAATCCGTTCCGCCCACCGCCACATTAAACGGCGTGGACGCAATTCCGCTCACGGCAAGTCCCAGAGTAGCCGCTGTCGCCGTATTGAAGTTATCGCATCCCGCGGCCCCGGGGTCGCCCGTGGCGATGGTCACCGTGATTCCTTGCGCCGCGGCTTGCTCCCAGAGACCGTTATAAAACTGGTTACCGGAAGTTCCCAAGCTGGCTTCGCACGCGCCGAAACTCTCGCTCATCACCGGCGCGATATTGTTATCGATGATGTAGAAAGCCGAGAGGTCGATTCCCGCCGCTGTCCGCGTATCCTCGGACACCACGAGATCGATCGTGGCCTTCGGAGCGACCATGCCCGATACCTGCACGTCCAGATCCGCCTCGCCCTCGTCTCCGTTCAATCCAGGGTCCGGCCCATTCAAAATGATCTTGGGAGGATTAAGCGTCAGCCCAAAAAGGTTCTGGAAATCCGCCACGTCTTGGGGATTAATATTTGAATCTGCCACGATCGCGATCTGCTCTCCAGTTCCATCGAGCGTGGTAGGGATGTTATAGACTGTTGCGAAATCCGCCGGCCCAAGCACATAACAGGGCGATGAGTTTCCAGTTCCGCATCCCGATGTCGTCGTGAACTGCGGCACGCCCTCGCTGTTCCGGACCGACGTGTGAATCCCCGCGCTGCGTACGAACGACCTTCTTGGAAAGTTGTGCAACGACACGATGCCCGCTACGACGGGCGCCAGCGCGGCCGGAATTTGCGGATCGCTCACATTCGCCTGCCGCGCTTTCCCATTCACGTTAAATTGATGAATCTCCGTGTGAAATGCGTTTAGCACCTGCCCCACGTTTCCGGAAAACTCAATTGCCGTGCGTCCAGCACCCACCTTGATCTGCTGGAATCCTTGTTGCGTCAGCCAGTTCGTAATCGTTTGAATATCGCTGTCCGACGGGCCGAATTGCTGGCCAAATTGTTGCGGCGTCAGCCATTTGTGATAATTCGGCGAGTCTTTGCTTAGTTGTTCGTCCATCAGTTGCCGCAGCGCCGTTTCCTGATCCGGGCTTCGCTGCAACACCAGCATCATCCTCTTCATCGGTGCGGCGTCAGAAACCTGGCCCTGATCAAACTGCGCAAGCGCCAGCGGATGCACGTTGCCCTTCAGCCTCACCAGTTGCGTGTCATCAATTGCCTGCGTGATCCGCGCGGGGATGAAGGGAGCCTGGAAGACCGCCGCGGTGCTTTGCCCCGTGGTTTGTGCCCATGTCGGCGCGACAGATAACAGTACCGCACCGGTCAAAGATAAAATCGCATTGCGATTCAGCTGAGAATCAGTTTTCATAATCCGTCCACGTAGCATATTTGGCGTGCACTTCAAGGAACCGACGTTGGTCCTGAGGGAGCAACCGTACCGTAGAAGATTGGTTTCTACGCGAAATGGTTGCTTTGGCTGGGGCTCGGCCCGAACGCGCGTACTCCTGAGAAACCTCTGGAAAGATTATCACGTACTGATTGCCGCCTCGCGGCTGAGTTTCCGCCCCATCAACATCAAATGTGTTGCCCCAGGTGGACTTACCCCGACTTCGACGATAACTGCCGCTCGTATGTCTTTATTCCGCAAAACCACCCGCTTGGTTCCCATCACTTCCGTGTAAACTTTTCGCGGCCATTTCCTTACGCACTACCAACCCCAAGCAGATCCCCTTTGTTGCGTGTCGCAGCATCTCCCACTCACTTCGCGCCTAAAGACGATCAGACGGCAAATCCACTCGGAACCCCCCTGCAAATAGCCAGGTCCCAAAGCACCAGTTTCCACTTGCTTCCTATCGAAAGCGGGCGTCCCGTTCGAGGACGCCCGCATCTATTGCTCTAGTTATTCGTTCCATCAGGCCACAGTAGATAGCCCGATTAGTAGCGCCGGTAACCGCGCCGTCCGTACCAGCCGCGGCCGTAGTAACCGCCTCCCCACCAGCCGAATCCGGGATAGATTCCCACGTAGCCGGGGCCGTAGTAGCAGGGATAGGTATAGCCACACGGACCATAGGGCCCATAAGCGCCATAGTAGCCGCTTCCCATCCGCAGCCTGGGCCGAGCGCCTCGACCGTTTCCAAAATCCTCCTGGGAAACCGGCAGAAAAGCTTGCTGGCCATGCGTCGTGTCCACTTTCACCGGATCCACAAGGCGAAATGACAATTGAGACTCGGGCTCCAGTATCGTTGGACGCCCTCGCGTGAGAAGAACCGCCCCGACACCCGCTGCCGCACCGGCTCCCGCGCCGATGGCTGCACCTCGGCCCCAATCCGCTGCTGACCCGATAATCGCGCCCAACACTGTTCCGGTTCCAATGGTGGCGGCGTCCGCCCCGTGCGTTGTGCCGCCAGAGCCTTTCCACAGTTCCGTCAAAATCGGTGCTTGCTCCCCATTGACGAGCGTGAGGTCCGTCAGCTCAATACCTAGCTGCGACGTGCCTTTGACGCGGCCAGCTTTCTTCACCGATTTCACCTGGCCCATCACAACTTGCCCGCGCCGCGCCACAACCCAGCCGTTTACGACTATGGGCTGCTCCAGAACGCCGCTGAATTGATCGCCAATCTGGTTGCGGTCGCTCGAAAGAGGCTCGTTAAGCCGCATGATAAGGACCGTTCCGGCCGGAATCGTGAGCACAGAAGGCGCCGGAGCGTACTGCTCGTTGGGGCCGTTGGGGGGAGGATTCTGTTGCGAGTATTGGCCCGGATTCTCTCGCCCATACTGGGGCGCATTCGCCTGACCGTTCTGCGGTGAGTTCTGCGGCATGCGATCCACGGATGTAACCGGCGGCCGATTGCTCTCCTGCGCCGGGGGAGGCGGTGCCTGCTGTGCTGGCGGGGCTTGTCCCTGGTTCGGTGCCTGAGTTTGCTGCTGACTTGGCTGCGGGACTTGATCTTGGCTTTGCACCGGTGGTTGATCTTGCTGCTGCTGCGGTGCCTGCTGGTGAGCTAGCATCACGCCGCTTAGTGAGAGCGCCAGCGCTGCTGCAAAAGCCCCGCGGGGCAGCCATCCGTTGCGAGTCAATAGTTTGGGGCAAAATTTCATGGTTTTCTCCTGGACCCTGGCTCCAGCCGAAGTTCTGGTATTGGCCTACTCACTTAAACCCTTAGATGGCAAAAAATACTCGCTGGATGCTCTATGGGTGGCAATAGAGCGAAAGGCTTGTACTTTTGTATTTAGTCGATAGGCTAAATAGGAATATAGATTAATAGTACCCTGCCAGAAAGTCTGTAACTAGCTGATTGAGAAGAGGTTATACAGTGGCGCTTTTGAGCTTATCTGGAAGTCATTAAAAAGAAAGGGAATAGGGAAGGCCGTTTTTCGGATCGCGGGACGAGACCGAAAAAGCCGGGTTGCGCAGCGGGTGCGGCTCAGGAACAGAAGAAGTATACCGACTTGGCTCAGAAGGGCAGAGCGGAGAAATCGACATTGCCCCCGGAGAAAATAACGCCGAGTTTCGCCGTGGCGCCATCGGCTCGGGCTGGCAGCTTGAGTCCGGCGACGGCAGCCGCGCGAAGGAGTGGAGCAATAGCTACGGCGCTGCTGGGTTCGATAATGATCTTCATCCGTTCCCAGACCAACCGCATCGAGGCAATAATCTCTTCTTCGCTGACCAATAAAACGCGTTCAAGATGGCGCCGAAGAATGGCAAAGGTGCGCGGCGCCAAAGACGCGCGAAGGCCGTCGGCGATGGTATCGCTGGAATCGAGGGATTGCAGAGTACCACTGATCAGCGATCGGTAAGCATCATCGGCGCGGGCGGGTTCGCAGCCGAACACGCCAATATCGGGACGAATGGCTTTTGCACTGAGACAGGTTCCACTGAGAAGGCCGCCGCCGCTGACGGGCGCGAAGACGGCGTCCAGGTCGGGCACTTCTTCGAGAAGCTCCTTTGCGGCGGTGGCTTGGCCGGTAATTATGCGGTCGTTGTCGTAGGGATGGATGAGCATTGCGCCGGTTTCCACCTGGACGCGGGCGCAGGTCTCGTGGCGAGATGTCATCGTGGGCTCGGAGAATGTGATTTTGCCGCCGTAGCTCTCGACGGCGCGGCATTTTATCGGCGGAGCATTTTTGGGCATGACGATGTAAGCAGGCACCCCGCGCCACGCGGCGGCGCACGCGACCGCAGCTCCGTGATTCCCGCTCGAAGGAGTGACGATGCCGTGCGCGGCTTCCTCGTCGCTCAGCGAGAGGATGGCATTTGCTGCGCCGCGAATTTTGAACGACCCAGTTTTTTGGAAATTGTCGCACTTGAAAAAGAATTGCGCCCCGCCGATGGCGTCCAAAGAACGCGAAGTAAGAACGGGAGTGCGGTGAATCCGGGAAGCGATGCGGACGTGAGCTTCGCGGATGGCGTCCCAGGTGGGCGGCTGATAGTTGGGCGATTCGACTTGCGGAGCTGTGCTCATGAAAGCCTTGGCGCGATTGAAATTTTATGCGTGCGTTGCTGCACGGCATCGCGGGTAGCGCCGGACACGCGGCCATTATTGCACAACGGAAGATTGTTCTGCAGTGAGCCAGGGATGGCTGAGTGTTCGGCGAACAGGCCAAAGTGGACGCGGAAGAAATCCGGCAGGGAAGCGACGTGAAGGGCTGCGACCAGATGCAGAAAAATTTTGAAAGTTAAGAATTGGTTTGGCGGGGCAAGGGAGGTACTATCTTCGCGGAATTTGAGGAAGAGCAAGCGGAGTACAGGGGGGCTCATGGGAGTTTTCATGCACATGGATGCGAAGAGGATGCGGCGCGCGGCGGCTGCCTTCATTCTTGCGGCGCTGCTCGGCGGGATGGAAGTTGCGGCGGCCAACGAGGTCAAAACGGCAACTGGAGTTGTCGAAGGCTCCGTGAGTGCGGATGGCAAAGTCCAAATTTTCAAGGGAATACCGTACGCCGCGCCTCCGGTGGATGCGTTGCGGTGGAAAGATCCGCACCCGGTGCCGAGTTGGAAGGGCGTGCGCAAGGCCACGGAGTTCGGCGCGCGCTGTATGCAGTGGAATGTATTTGGCGACATGGTGTTTCGCGATGCGGGGCCGAGCGAGGATTGCCTGTACTTGAATGTGTGGACGCCGGAGGCCTCGACGATGGCGAAGTTACCCGTGATGGTGTGGATCTATGGAGGAGGATTTCAGGCTGGTGCCACGTCCGAACCACGGCAGGATGGCGAGGCCTTGGCGCATCGGGGCGTCGTGATTGTTAGCATGAACTATCGCCTGGGAGTTTTTGGATTTTTCTCGCACCCGGAGTTGACCAAGGAATCGCCGCATCATGCGTCAGGAAATTATGGGCTGTTGGATCAGGCCGCCGCTTTGGAATGGGTGCATAAGAATATCGCAGCATTCGGCGGCGATCCGGAGAACGTGACGATTTTTGGAGAATCGGCTGGGTCGTTTTCCGTAAGCGCGCAGATGGCTTCGCCCGTTTCAAAAAAACTGATCCATCGCGCGATGGGGGAAAGCGGAGCGTTTTTTGGGAGGACCTTGAGCGCCAAGCCTCTGGCGGAAAGCCAACAAGATGGCGCCAAGTGGGGTGCATCGATTGGAGCGGATTCGCTGGCGAAATTGCGAGCCATGACGGCGGAGCAGATTCTGGACGCGGCCAAGGCCGGCAAGGATGCCTTCCGATTCGGCCCGAATATTGACGGCTACTTTTTCCCCGAAAGTCCGGCAGAGATTTTCGCCAAGAAGGAGCAGGCACACGTCGAGCTGCTGGCGGGATGGAACCATGACGAGGGTAACTACCACACCTTCTTCGGCAAAGACGAGCCGACGAAAGAAAATTACGCGAAGAAAATCGAACAGACCTATGGAGACAAGGCCGCGGAAGTGTTGAAGCTCTTCCCGGGCGAAACGGATGAGCAAGCGATGGAATCCGCGGGGCTGCTGGCCACGGCAAACTTCATCGCCTATGGGACGTGGAAATGGATCGAGGAGCAGACGAAGCTCGATGGCCCGGCAGTGTACCGCTATGAGTTCGACGACGCGCCGCCGATGGCATCGAATGCAGACGGGACACCCGCCGTTTCTCGCGGAGCGTACCACTCCTCGGAAATCGAGTTTGTGTTTGGAATGTTGAAATCCAAGGAACTCCCTTGGAGGCCCCAGGACTTCGAGCTATCGGAGCAGATGGGAGACTACTGGACGAATTTTGCAAAGACAGGAAATCCAAACGGCGCTGGGCTGCCGGAATGGCCGAGGTACGATCCGCAGGATGGATATGAAGTGATGCACCTGGCAGCCAAGCCCCACGCTGCAGCGGATTCACAGCGGCCGCAGTACGTCTTGCTCGACAAGCTGGCTGCCAAGCCATAGCGGGACTTGCGCTCCCGCTTGACAGCACCATTCTGGTCCTGCCGTCAATCACGAGACGTGAAGGAGTTCGGGGCGGAACTTGATGGCTGGCGGCGATGGCCAAGATGATGAAGAGGGCCAGCACGACGACCTCGGAAATCAAGAAGGGCGGCTCAGTGCCTTTGGGTGCCAGTGCATGCAGTGCCGGGACCTTCGCGAAGAGTTGTGCGACGAGGACGAAAACGTTCAGGTAGAGAGCAATCGTCGCAGTAATTGCGTAAGTCTTGCGCCATGCGCCCGCGAGGTGTTTGACGTACCGAGCAGGAATCGCCACGGCTAGTACGACCAGCGAAATGATGCCCAGGATGATCCCCGGCGTCACTCCGTGAAACGGAAAGAAAAACCCGGTGATACTCGTCAGCGCGGTGGTCACCAGGAAGATCGCCGTCCAGCCGTCGAGCCGCTTGCCGGCAATCATCCCAAACACAGCGATGAATCCCGTGAAAATGCCAATCAGACTCAACAGGACGTGGAAAAAGGTCAGCGCGGTCATACCAAAGATCATGGATTCCTCCCTTTATGCGAAGCTGCCTATTTGAATGATGGGCCGATAGGAAGCGTGCAATATTCCGCTTCCGAGTGCGATTTGCAAGCCCGTTTTCTGGGAGCAAGCCCGAAACGCCGCAGACGTTGGGATTTTAAGGATAGAGGACGGTAGAAGGACAGAAAGGCCGCCAAGCGAGTGAGTACCCTTAGTACCAAGGATTGATGCTTGACCCGGCGCAAGGGTCTGCTACGCTGAGATACCCCTTCTCACTCAAACGGCGCGAGGGCCGCCGAATTAGCTTCCTCGCGCGGAGGAGGACATAATGCCAACTGCAGAACGCCGACAATTAAGCCGCCACCATCTTCGCACGTCGCTGCGATTCCGCTCGACGGGTGTGGCTGCGGATAAGAGCGAGCACTTCACGGAGGCGCTGAACATTTCCCGCGGAGGTTTTTATTTCGCCTCGTCGGCGCCGCTACAGGTCGGTATGCCCATTGAAGTGACCTTGCGGATGCCGGGAGAAGTGACGGGGAACGAAACCGAGGAGATGCATTGCACGGCGCGCGTCGTCCACGTGAAGAATGAGGCTTACGCCGATGGGCGAAACGGGTTTGGGGCGGAAATCGTGAAATTCAACTCGGTGCCGGCCGCAGAACGCTGGATGAGTTGAAAGCGGGCATTAGACTTTAGAGGTAAAAGTTTCGAATAGCCGCGTGTTGAAAAACCCTCCACATACCGCTTTGCATGCGGAATCAAAAAATTAAGGTTTTGTTGCCGGAACGGTGAAAATCGTTTTGGCGCTGCCGACATTTTCGAAGCGGTCGTAGGCGCGAACGGCGACGGTGTGCTCGCCCGGGGCCAGCTTTTCGAGCGTGAAATTGTAATGCTCTTCGGGGGCGTCACTGACATTGCCGAGTGGGGACTAAAAGCGTCCAGTCGCCGCCGTCGAGACTGTATTGCGCGCGGTCGATCGAGCTGGCTGCATCCCTAGCGCCGAATTCCACCTGTACCACATCAGCGCGATTGGGGCCGCTTTGGAAATGTGCCTCTGTGGATTTCAGCCCATCAATGACCGGAGGCGTGTTGTCGACTTCGAAGCGTTCGCTTACGCGCTCGGTTTTTAAGGCGATAGCGGGGGGATTCGAAGGGGCGTCGGTGGCCACGATTTTCAGATAGTACGCGCCATCAGGGAGCGTTGTGGTGTCCCAGGAATAAAACTTTTGATCGAGTTTGTCCTTTAGTAGTTTCCACTCATGTTCATTTTCGCCGCGATAGTAGACGGAATAGAGCAGATCGTCGTCATTCTCATCGTGAGCGCTCCACAAAACGGATTGGTAGCCTTTTTCGCGGAAGCCCTGAGGGGGCTGGTCGAATTTTATAGCCGTGGTGGTTTGCGTAATGAAGATGCCCGTCGTATTTGGAGTCGGCGCCGTCTTTAGAGCGACGCTGGGGGCTTGGCCGGTGGAGAGGATCGTGGCACCCTGCGCGCGCACACCGGGATCTTGTAGCACAATGGCGTCGATCACCGGAGCCACGTTGCGCGGGAGATAGGCGAGGCTGACCCACTCAATGCCGTCGCCCGGGCGGCCGTCGTGGATGACGGCTTTCCACTGGAAGAAGCGGGCGCTGGGAGCTTCTACGGAACTCCCCGGTTTCGTGTAGGGACCGAACCACCGGGACCATTCCTTGCCAGGATCTTCGGTGTTGCCAGAGCGGACGAAGAATTCCAGACGCGGCGCCCCGGAAGATTTAGCGGATTTTTCGGAAGCGCGCTTCGGCAGGCGGACCCCACCAATCGAGGCGTCCCCACTGGGAGAAGAGCTGCGCGTCAAAAGAGCGTGATTCGAAAGTACCTTCGGCCTCGTATTCCGGGCCGAGGGAGAAGACTTTTCCAGGATTCGCAGTGCAGAGGAAAACTTTGCCGGCGGAGTTGCGAGCGATCCCCGTGATTTGCGCGGAGCCGGCTTTGGCGAGTTGCGCGAAAACGCCGCGGCCATCGATCGCGAGAAGAGCGCCGTTGTTGCCCGTGCCGGCGAGGAGGCGGCCGTCGGAAGCGAAACCCAGGGAATATACGACTTCGTCGCGGGAGGTCCACAGTTCATCGGGCGCGCCATCGGGAGATAGCCGGTAGATGCCGCTGGAAAGAGCCGGCGGGAAAGCGATAAAAGGGGTTTGCTGTTGGAGCTGGCCAGTGATCGTGCCGGTGATGCCGCCGCTGGTGATGGTCGTGGTTCCCTGAGGCGAAGTGACGATCGTGGTGGGAATGGCGGCGCTGGAGCGCTGTTTTTCGCCGATGGCCGCGACATATATGGAGCCATCTGGAGCGACGGCGAGAGCAGTGACTTCGCGCTTCGGGGTTTCGTAAAGGACAAAGCCTCGCGCTGCCTCGGATGCGGCGGAGTCTTTTTCTTTGCGCGGTGAATTGGCGTCGGGGCGCGTGATGCGGAGGACGCGGCCGTTGGGTTCCGTGCCTGCGAGCAGGTTTTTATGAGAGTCGAAAGCGAGAACGCGAATGTGCGCTTCGTCGCTGTTGTAGAAGAGTTCGCCTTTCCCGTCCGGCGAGACGGCGAAGACCTGGCCCTTATCGCCGGTGGCCACGTATAGCGTGCCGTCGGGCGCGAACGCGATGTCCCAGATATACTTTGTTTTGGGATCGAAGAACACGGACTTTTCTCCGGAGGCAGAGACGCGATAAACCTTGCCATCGGGGGAAGTCGCGACGTAGAGGGTGCCCTTGGAGTCGAAAGCGATGGCTTGGGCGACGAGATCGGAGGAGTCAAAAACAGTAGTGGGTTTGCCGCCGGCATCGAACCGAAAAACCTTGGCAGGAGAACCCCCCGCGGCGTAGAGAGCCCCTTTCGGATCGAGCCGAAGCGACCAGAGATAGGAGGCATCGGCGTCCGCGAGGAGCGTGAATTTTGGAGCGAGTTCGAGACGGCCGTCGCTGCGGACGGCGACGCCGTGGGCCGTGCCTTTGAGAAATTCGTCGTAGCTGGTTTCTAGCCAGCGGCGGGTGTGTTCGGCGTGGAGAGGAGACGGAAGGAGGTAGATGAAGCAA
The DNA here is from genome assembly GCA_963753745.1 of uncultured Acidobacteriota bacterium. Classification (GTDB taxonomy): domain Bacteria; phylum Acidobacteriota; class Terriglobia; order Acidiferrales; family UBA7541; genus Acidiferrum. The sequence continues at coordinate 130,306 of CAVWDX010000025.1, read as the reverse complement.
ACGACGCAAAAGAGGTAAAGGACAAGGGAGTGGCGCGTGGCCAGTGACGACAGGCAAGTGAAGTAGAGAATTCTGTTGCGCGTTTCGCGCACGAGGTTACTAAAGAGCTTAAGGAAGCGGTTCATTTGCATGGTCACCGGATTTGGAGATTTAGCGAGATGATCCCTGTCACAGGCCCGCCGAGCGGGATGGAAGATTCGCTGGCCAGAGATTCGCGCAAAATTTGAACCGTGCCGGGAGCAGGGCGGCCGTCGACGACATTGATTTCCGAGAGCGGGACGTTGGGGAGCTCTTTGTCGTCCCAGAGGATGGTGGGCGTGGGCGTGAAGAGGCCCACATAAAGTCTGTCGTTGCGGCGTTCGTGGTTGAGCAGGGCAATCAGTTGATCGAGGCTGGCGGAGTCGCTGCCAGCCCCTCCAAAAGTGAACCCGCGGGAGGCGCGATTCAGCATGTCGCCGTCGGTGACCAGGACGCGGAGAGTGGTTCCGCGACTGGCCTGCTCGGGGACGCGCACGGTGGTTTCTTCAATTCGAGCGGGGCCGCGGTACGGGCGAAGCAAGACGCGCACGCGGACCGTTTCGCCGGGTGCGGCTTCGCCTTTTTCCAGCCAGGCGCTTTCGATGCTAAAGGATTGGCGGCCGGGCACGCTTTCGACGCGAAGGGCGATGCGGTCGAAGACGGGAACTTCGCGCGTATTAGTGAAGAGCCGCGTGAACACGCTTTGAATATTGAGGGCGATGGGCAAACCGTCCGGAGAGAAAGCATCACCAGGCGCGAAGGTGTTCTCAATTTGTACGGGGGCATGGCCGTGGACGACGACTTCACCGGAGAGATGCAGCGTTGTGCCTTCGCCGTAGAGAGAATTTTGCGTGAGGCCGTTGAAAACGGTGAGGCCCATAAGGAGGGGAGTGAGCTTGGGGTGATCGACCATTTCGAAGTGCAGCTTCTTTTCAACGCCACCGACGGCGAGAGTGAGGTCGATCGGAATCATGGCAGGAGGTGACCCGAGTTTGCCGGTTACGGCTGTGAGATGGTCGCCAGTGATGGTGCCGATGTCGCCTCCCACGTTGATGATCTTGGTGGAAGCGAGCTCGGAAGAGAGCGTCGTGACGACTTCGGTGCGAGCCATCGGGAATTGGACTTCGCCGAGACTCAGAAAAGGATGGCCGCAGAGGTAAACTTCGTTGGCGCGGACCGCGGTGACGGTGCACGCGGAACTGATCGAGGTGTCGCCTTGTACGAGCACCATGCCTGCCATGTCGCCGGGGACAAGATGAGCATCGCCGGGCTTGGCGGTGGCCGTGCCGCCTTGCGCGGCTACGAAGCCGAAGCTTTGGAGCTGCGGGGCGAATTGGCGAAGGGCTTCAGGTTGGTAGCCCGAGAAGATGAGAGGAGTTTCGATGGGCTCGAGGGCGGAGCCGGTGGGAATGTTGGCGCCGGAAGCCGCGTTTTGGGGAAGTGAAAGTTGAGGCGCCGGGGATTGGTAGGGGTCGGCTTCCGAGATGAGTTGGGGCTGAGGACGCAGAACGTCTTCGATGGGGGTGACGCCGCCGATCGGTTCTTTGGTGAAAACGCCAAGTTTTAGCGAAAGTGCGCCGGCGAGTTTGCCGTCGAAATAGACGGGGCTGCCACTCATGCCTGCGACAACACCCGTGTGCTCCACTTTTGGCCCTTTGAGCTGGACGAGGATGATGGATTGCTTGGGCCCAAGGAAATTGGGCATGACGCCGATGACTTCCAGGTCGAACTTTTCCACTTGGTCGCCCGCGAAGATTGTGTAGGCGTAGCCTTGCATGCCGGGGCGGACTTGGCTGAGGGGAAGAATTTCAGTGCTGGCTGGGACTTGCGCGCGGGCGGCGAAAAACGATGGTGTGACGGCAAAGACCAGGGCCGAGAGAATGAGAAAGCGGGAGAGATTGCGAGTCATGGACAGGTGAGACCGAGCCGAGAGCATGAATAGACAATCATACGCGGCGAGGTACGGGGAAGCAATCAAACCGACGGAAGGCTGGGCGTAGGAAGAAGTGGCTAGGCGTCCTAGGACTGGACGAAATTGGGCCTGGGAGAAAAATCGGGAGAAAGGCTAGAAATCTACTGATTTCGCGGGTGAGCGAAGAATCTTAGCCAGAGATTTGGACTGTCCAATTTTGGACAGTCTCGCGACGGAGATTTTCCGTAAGCTGGGGAGTGCGGAAAGTTAGCACCAAGAGATAGCGTTGAAGTTTGAACATGAGAATCAAGAAATCCGGGAAGAAGCATCCCATGGGAAGCTGAACTTCGAGGAGCAGCGCATATGAGCACCCAGCCCGCGGTCCCCGCCGGCAAGTCCCTCTCGGGGCATCGTTCGGAACGAAGGATCAGCGTCCACCTTCCGCTAAAGCTGCGCCGTCGCGATCAACATGGCCTCACCAGCGAAGAAGATACTTCCAGCGAAAATCTTTGCCGCAGCGGCGCCGCTTTTGTTACACGCTTCGATGTCGCGATCGGTTCCGATATTGAAATATACATCTCTCCTTCTCACCACACCTCGCGCCGCAAGGATTCCGCTTTCGAAACGCACGGCAAAGTCGTGCACGTCGTCTACGCACCCTCGAAGGGCGAGAGGTTGGTAGGGGTCCAGTTCACTGGGCCGCGCTTCCAGCGCGTCTTCCGCTCCGAATCCACCGCCTAACTGCAAGCACCTGCCTGGTTGCTCAGTCTTATCCTTACGTCGCACTTGTGCCCGACCGTCTATTCGGCTACCCGGATCATTGCTTTCAAGCGAAGCCGGTAAATGTCACGGCCGGTGTGGGGGTGTGTAGAGAATTATCGACCTGCTGGTGGAGATTGGGTAGAATTCCCGCGGCGAGGTGCGAAATGGGAGAGTTGAAACGATTAAAGGATGCGGTAAAGAGTGGGGTGTCCCGGCGGGAATTTTTGGGCAAGGCAGCCGCAGCCGCTGCGGGATTTTCGATTGTGCCGCGACACGTTCTGGGTGGCGCGGGATATGTGCCGCCGAGCGACAAGGTCAATATTGCATTCATTGGAGTGGGGGCGCAGGGATTGCGCGTGATGCTGGGGTTCTTGAAACAACCCGATGTGCAGGGCGTTGCCGTTTGTGATGTGACCACCAGCGCGGCAAATTATCCGCAGTGGGATGACCACGAATTCACCAAATCGGTGCGCGTGCTGCTCGGGGTGGACAGCGGGTGGGAGTGGCTGAGCCCCAACGACCCCATTCAGTTGACGCATTCGCTGCGCGTGACGAGTGGCGTGGCGGGGCGCGAGCCTTGCCAGAAGATTGTGAACGGATATTACGGGACGCAGCAGCGGTCGGGGACATACAACGGTTGCGCTGTGTATGTTGATTTTCGCGAGCTTCTGGAAAAGCAGAAGGATGTAGACGCGGTGGTGGTGTGCACCACGGACAATTTGCACGCGGCGGTATCGATTGCGGCGATGAAAAAGGGCAAGCATGTCTTCTGCCAGAAGCCGCTGACGCACACGATTTATGAGGCGCGAAGAATGGCGGAAGTGGCGCGCGAAACGGGAGTGGCGACGCAGATCGCAGTGGGGAATCAGGCGTCGGAGGCGACCCGGCTTCTGTGCGAATGGATTTGGGCGGGGACGATTGGGCCGGTACGGGAAGTTTACAACTGGTCGAATCGGCCGTTCTGGCCCCAGGGAATTGAACGGCCGAAGGAGGTCCAGCCTGTGCCGCAGGGGTTGGATTGGGATTTGTGGCTGGGACCTGCGCCGGAGCGCGGGTTCAATCAAGCGTATTTGCCTTTTGTCTGGCGCGGCTGGAGCGATTTTGGGTGCGGAGCGCTGGGCGACATGGGTTCGTACAGTTACGACACGCTTTTCCGCGTCTTGAAGCTCGAGGCGCCGGAGTCGGTGGAAGCGAGCTCGACCGACCGCTATCCGGAAACATATCCTCTGGCATCGATCGTGCGCTACGACTTTCCGGCGCGGGGAAATATGCCGCCGGTGAAGTTCAATTGGTACGACGGTGGATTGAAGCCGCCGCGGCCGGATGAGTTGGAGGAAGGACGGACTCTGACGCATGAAGACGAGGAGGGCGAAGGACTTCTGTTTGTCGGAGACCGCGGAAAAATATTGTGCGGTTTCAACGGATCGAATCCGAAACTCATTCCGCAGAGCAAGATGGATGCGTTTGTTCAGCCGCCTAAAACGCTGCCGCGCTCGCCGGGAAACGAGCGGGAGTGGCTGAACGCGTGTAAGGGAGATAAAACGAAGCCCGGCGCGAGTTTTGAGTTTACAGGAGTAGTGACGGAGACGTTGCTTCTCGGCAATGTTGCAACCATGACGGGTGAGCGGCTGCACTGGGACCGCGTGGGCATGAAGGTGATTAATTCGGAAGCGGCGCAGAAATTCGTGGCCCCGGAACGACGCAAGGGTTGGGAACTTTAGCGAAGCGTCGCGAAGAATCGCGCGAGCTGCGGTTCATGCCGCGCGTCATGCCTCGTGGAGATTGCGAACCGCGTCCGTATGCATCGCGCGCAAGACGGGGACGCTGGCGGCTAACGCAGCGATGGCAAGAACCACGACGCCAGCGAAGAGCATCATCATTGGACTATCGGCCTTCACACCGAATACCAAGCTCTGCAGCCATCGAGAAGCGCTCCACGCCCCGATTGCGCCTAAAACAATTCCAAACGTAGCAAGCCGAGCGGCGTGCAAGGCCGCCCAGCGAAGAATTGTGGACGGGCATGCCCCGACGGCAAGCCGTATGGCGATTTCTCTTTGTCGCGCACCAACCCAATAGTTCAGTACGCCATAAACTCCGACGGCCGCCAGAATTATCGCCAGCACACCGAAAATCCCCAGGAGAAGAGTGGCGAAGCGCCTGCGTTTCAGCGTTGCCCCCAGCCAGTCTTCAGCAGTTCGCAGCGATTGAATCGGAACATTGCGGTCGAGAGCCGAAACCTGCCGGCGAGCGACGTTCATTGACTGCGCGGGATCGCCCTTGGTTCGCAGAGTCACGACCATCGCTGAATCCGGTTTTTGCGAAAACGGATAATAGAAAGTTGGCATTTGTTCAGCGTCGAGACCCATTTGGCTGACGTTCGCCACGACGCCGACGATTTCGAGCGTTGGCCCTCCCATGTATGGCCCGCCAACTTTTAGATGCTGCCCTAAGGCCAGCCGCGGAGCAGACCACTCCTGATGCGCGAGCTGTTCGTTGATTATCGTGACCAGCGAGCCGCCCGCGCGGTCTGACTGGTTGAAGTTGCGGCCCGCGAGAAGGCGGACGCGCGCGACGCGAAAATAGTTGGCATCCACTCTATTGAAAAGCGATAGTGGAACATCGTCGCGGGCAGGCGTGGGTTTTTCGAGGATCGAATACCAATAATCGCCGCAATCGCCGGCTCCCGGAGGGCACATCACCAGACCGACGTCTTCAACGCCAGGTTCGGCGCGCAGGCTCTGCGAAAGCTGCTCGTAATATTGGCGCACGCTGTCATCGCTTTTGTATCGCGATTCGGGCAACTGGAGTTCGATAGCAAGCAGATGTTGAGGGTCGAAGCCAGGGTCTGCATCTTGCGCCGAGATCAAGCTGCGGACGAGAAGTCCCGAAGCAAACGCCAGCATGAGCGTGATGGCGATTTCCGCAATCACGAGCGTGCTGCGAAATGCCTGGCCGCGCTTGCCTGTGCCGGACGTCGGCGAACCTTCTTTCAGCGCGGTGGTTAGGTCAACTTTTCCAGTATTCAAAACAGGAGCCACTGCCGCCAACAATCCAACCGCGACGGAAATCACCGCCGCGAAAAGCAAGACGGGGAAATCAAGCGTGGCTTCTGAGAGGCGCGGAATATCGCGTGGGCCTATCAGTATCAGCATGCGTAAGCACCATCCCGCCAACAGCAATCCGAATACGCCGCCGATCGCCGCGATAACAAGATTCTCGGTGAGCAGTTGCCGGACAAGGCGGGTGCGTCCCGCGCCGATCGCCACGCGAATCGCAATTTCTCGAGCACGCGCCGTGCTGCGAACGAGTAGCAGGCTTGCGACATTGGCACAGGCAATGATCAAGACGAGACCTACTGCACCCATCAACACGAGCAGAGTCGGGCGAACGTCCCCGGCCATTACCTCAGTGAAGTAAGCGGCGTAGGCGCGATGGTCCTCTTCAGGACCGGGATCGCTAAGCGCTAGCCGTTGCATGATGGCGTCGAGATTGGTCCGCGCTTGCGTCAGTGTTGTTCCCGGCTTGAGAAGGCCCACCGCCCGCATCGAACCATGATCACTGCGTTTGAGAGAAGCGCCGGCGGCGCGTCCGAGAGGCAGATAAAAGTCAACAGACCTCGTCAGAAATTCAAATCCGGGGTGTAGCACGCCGATGATTTGATAGGGCGTCCCATCCAGCACCACGGATTCACCGACAACGTTTGGGTCGCCACCGAGCCTGCGTTGCCAACACTCAGCGGTGGCAATCACCGTTGGAGCGGCGCCGGGTTTGTCGTCGCCCTCGGCAAAGAAGCGTCCCAATGCGGGCTTCGCGCCGGTTAGGCGAAAGAAGCTGCTCGTCACGAGCCAATCGTGGGTGAGCACGGCGTCGCCTCGGCCAGTAAGAGTCAAGTCCGTGCCATCAAACGCCGCCATGATTTTCAAAAGAATCGCTATCATGGTGCCAATGCTCAAAATTTATCCACGTGATACTGATGCCTTCGGCCTTGGCTGTGGATTCGCCAAGCCATACCAGCCGCTCGCCGTGAGGATAGGGCAGGGGTTTTAGCAGGACCGAATAGACGACGCTAAAGATGGCCGTGTTCGCGCCGATTCCCAGTGCGAGTGTCAGAATGACGATCAGCGAGAAGCTCGGCGACTTGCGGATGCCGCGCAGGCCGTAGCGAATATCTTGCAGAATTGTTTCGAGCCGCGGGAATTGCCAGGCTTCGCGGGCGTTTTCTTGTGTTCTGGTTAGATTTCCAAACTTTCGGCGGGCTGCGGCGCGTGCATCGTTGGGAGTCATACCAAGATCGATGTTTTCGGCAGTCATGAGGTCGAGGTGAGCTTGCATCTCGTCGGAGACGTCGTTCTCGAGGCCGCTGCGAAAATGCAGCGCGCGAGAAATCTTTGACCACCATTCACGCATAGCGTTCATCTCTCGGGAGCCAGAACACGGCCCATGGCTTCGACAAAGCGCATCCACTTGGATTTCGCGGCGACCAACTGCTTGCGGCCAAGCGGTGTCAGGCGGTAGTACTTAGCGCGTCGCCCATTAGGAGACTTCTTCCACTGAGAACTAATCCAGCGCCGCTGCAATAGGCGCTGTAGAGCCGGGTAGAGGGAGCCGTTGTCGACGAGGAATTCGTACTCAGACTGTTGCTCGAGGTATTGTGATACGCCGTAAGCATGATTGGGAGCGGCTTGCAAACAGCGAAGGATCAGCACTTCGAGAGTGCCCTGGAGGAATTCCAGAGATTTGCGTGGATCGTCTACCGTAGACATTCTACCTGTTTACGCCTGAGCACTGTTTTTGTCAAGCGCGGACGGGGCAAGCCCGCCCCTGCAAGCAAGGACGGATTGAACGGGCGCCGGTCAGAAGCGATGAATGGGGCCGATCAGGTTCCAGTGGATGGAGTACCAAGTTAGGAAGAGGCAGGCGGCCGCTACCAGCGAGAATTTTACGCGCGAAATGGTGCGGACGTCGGCGCGGCTCCAGATGCGGATTCCAGCGACGAGCGCAAAGATGCTGAAGAAAACGGCCAGCACCGAGAACCAGTTTATCAGCCAAAAATAACGCTGGATGACGGAAAATGCGGGAAGATCCGCGTCTTGTAGGTTTGCGGCCAGGGCTGCCAGCCAAATTCCAACGATGATCCAGGTGAACGCGGCGAGCCGCCCACCGATGCTGATCCACAGAGTGCCGGGCTGCGGCTTGAGCGGCGGACGATTGCCGAAGAACAGCTTCCTGCCCAAACGGATCAAGCTGGCGAGGACCACCAGAAGCAAGATCAGCGCGCTTACCGCAAGAGAAATTCCCACAAAAGATTTGTGCTCGTACCAGGGAACGCGCTGGAGCTGCACGCCGGGAAAGTTGACGGCAAGACGCACGATTTTTCCTGACGAATCGCGAATGGCGAACAGGCGGGCCTGCTCGCCCTCGGCCTGCCAAAGATCCTTGCCGATAGCCTTCCATTTACGCGATGTGGCCGCGCAAGTCTTTAGACGTGTCGATAGTCAAGACGCCGTCTTTGTCGACCTTGGCGACGGCTTCTCCAGAGGGATTCGAAATAGCCAGCTTGGTGCTATCGGCGCGGCGCGTGGATTGATAATCCCCAGCAATGTCTTTCAGTTGGTCCGCGGGGATGGGTTGAACGGCAGGGCGCGTGTAAGCAGGGAAGTAGCGATCCGCGAAGCCGTCCAGGAGTTCCGCGCGATTTTTCGATGCCGAACCGGCGGAATTGTACGAAACGAAAATGACGAGTTTTTGTGTCGGCTCCATCATGAACATGCTGTGAAAAGCGATCAGATCGCCGTCGTGGCCAATGAAGCGCAGATTGTTTCGCCAGGTTTGGTAGAAGCCCATGCAGATGGGCGGCAGTTGGTCGGAAGATTGGAACTGGGGTGTCCACATCGCGTCGCGGGTTTCGGATTTGAGGATGCGATGGCCATCGAGTTCCCCGCCATTCAAGAGCGCAAGCGCAAATTTTTCCATGTCGCCCGCGGCGGACGAGATGCCGCCTGCGGGAGCGGGATTGAAAATCTCGAAACCGATGGCGGGCTTTTCCGTGTCGTTGCGATAGCCGTCCGAAACATTAGGACCAAGCTCCGCGGTCATGGGCTCATTGAAACTGGAATGCTTCATGCCGAGAGGCTGGAAGATGTGCTCGGAAACATATTGTTCGAAGGGCTCCAGGCTCACGCGTTGCACGATGTACCCGGCCAGGCCCACGCCGTAATTCGAATAGGCGGGGATTTCGCCGGGAGGATACATGCGGCGCGGCTGATTGGCGATCAGAAAATCTCTTAGCGAAGTGGGTTTGTGCGGCTCGACATAGATAATATCGCGAACTTCTTCTTCAAAGCCGCCGGTGTGCGTCATCAGGTTGCGGAGAGTGATGGGTTTGCCGAAGGCCGGAGCGATTTTGAAATCGAGATAATTGTTAATGTCGGCGTCGATGTTGAGCTTGCCCTGTTCCGCCAGCTGCATCACCGAAACCCAGGTGAATAGTTTCGAGATCGAGGCGAGGCGGAACATGGTCGTGTCCGGATCGACGGAAGACTTTTTCGTGATGTCCGAGAAGCCGTAGCCTTTTTTCAGAAGCTCCTGGCCGTCTTTCACCACGAGCACGGTGGCCCCGGCGACGTCGCTGCGCTCCATTTGCAGCGGCACCAGCCCGTCGAAGAAGGCTTCGAGGTCGGCCTTTTCGAGTGGGTGCGCGGCGGGCGGCGGAGTCGCTGGCTCGGACTTCGCTTCGGCAGCAGCAGTCGGCGCAGCAGCTTTTGTGGGAACCGGCGTTTGAGGCGCAGCGGCAAGCGCTGGAAGCAAAATGCAGAGCGCGAGAATTGCGATGAGAGTCCGAAGCCGGGTCATGTCGCCTCCGAAGGACTAGAAACAGGGGCACAGTCTCTTGGAAACAGGGCGCATGCGCAACAAAAATCTGAAAGAGAAGTTGAGCGGAACTCGTGCTCGATCTTCCGGTTTCGTCGCCTTGGTGAATTATTCGCAGCTCATTCGTAACGCAAGGCGACGAGAGGATCGACGCGCGTGGCGCGGCGCGCGGGAATGTAGCATGCCAACAGCCCCGCGCCAACGAGGAGCAATGTCACTGCGCCGAAAGTGAGCGGATCCGTGGCAGTGACGCCAAAGAGCAGCGAAGCGGCAGTGCGCGTCAGGGCCAGCGCGCCGGCGATGCCAATACGACGCCGATGAGGATCGTGCGCAGTCCTTGGCCAAGGATCATGCCTAAGAACGTCGCCGGAGACCGCTCCGAGAGCCATGCGCACGCCTATTTCGCGCGTACGGCGGCTGACCGAATAAGCCATGACGCCAAACACTCCCGCCGTTGCGAGCAAAAGCGCGGTGATTCCGAAAAATCCGATGAGCAAAACGTTGAATCTCCGCGAGCCCAAGGAAGCCGAATAGATTTGCGAGAATGTCTCGAACTTCGCCGGAATCTCCGGGTCAAGATCTTGCAGGATTCCTCGCGCGGCTGACGTGACGGAGCGCGTGTCGGCATCGCTCAGCATAGTCACGGTGATCGCCGAGCGTGGCCGCTGGAACAGATCCACGTAAACTGTCGGGACGCGGCGGCACATCGAGGCCATACTCGTGAGTGTCGCCCACGATTCCGACGATGGTCAGCAATCGCAAGTCGCCATCCATGTTTCCGAATTCAATGGTGTGGCCGAGGGGGTCCTGATTTGGCCAGCGGTCGCGCGCCAGCGATTCGCTGATCACGGCAACGTGCGGAGCATCTGCGCCGTCGCGCTCGTCGAAGATGCGCCCGCGAATCAGCGGAATTCCGAGAACCTGGAAGTATCCGTCCGTGGCAACGCAGAAATCCGCGTTGCCAATGCGTTCTTTCTGCTGGAGCAGCGGACCAAAACCATCAAAGTTCTTGGGGACCTCATTCTGCGTCATCAGCAGAAACATTCCGTCGGGAAGCCCGCCCGCCACCATCGGCAGGGCGCTCGCCGCGCCTACCTTGCGCACGCCCGGGATTTGTTTAAGGCGGTCAATCAGGTTTGAAAAAAAAATCCCCTGACCTGCCTTTGCTTTGGGATCCTCCACCCACGGAAGCGAGACGTCCATCGTCACAATGTGATCGACGCGGAAGCCGGGATTCACTTCGAGCACTTTCATCAGGCTGCGCCCGAGCAATCCCGCTCCGACCACGAGAACCAATGTGATGGCAATCTGCGCCGCCACGATCACCTGGCCAACCCGCTGGCTGCCTTGCGAACCTGCTTGTCCACGCCCGCCTTCCGCCAGGCCTTCGCGCGGGTCGCCGGAAGTCGCGCGTAAAGCGGTAAACGCCCCGAGGCCTGTGGCGACGGCGGTGGATAGAAGAAACGCGAACACCAAAACTGGAATACTGATCGAGACGCTGTCCAGCCGCGGCAGGTTTTGCGGCGCCAGCGCAACTAATCCCCTCACCCCCCAGAACGCTCCCAACACGCCAAGCCCGCCGCCCAGCAACGAAAGCAGAAATGCTTCGGTAAGGAATTGACGGATCAGCCGTCCGCGCGCCGCACCGAGCGCTGTGCGAATGGCCAGCTCGCGCTCTCTAACCGACGCTTGTGCCAAGAGCAAATTCGCCACGTTCGCGCAGGCCACCAGCAGAAGAAATCCCACGGCGGCGAGCAGGACAAGCAACGCCGGGCGAGCTTTGCCCGTGATCGAGTCCTGCAGCGGCAGGACCATTCCATCTTTCAGCAGATAGTCGCCTTGCTCGCTGGAAGTAGCGTGAATCCGCCGGGCGATCGCGCTGATATCTTGATTCGCTTGCGCGACCGTCACGCCGTCGCGGAGACGCCCGACCGCGTAATAGTTATGCGACGTCCTGCTTGGGTTTTCGCCGTCCAGATCGGCCGGAAGCCACAGCTCGGCGTCCGGCGGAAAGTGAAACTCGGCGGGGAGCACGCCGATCACGGAGTAGATCGCGCCATCTATCCTCAGGTGTAACTGCGAGAGGTCCTGCGACGATCCGAGATGCTGCTTCCAGTAGCCATAGCTGGCAAGAACGGTGGGGCCCGCCCCTTTTTTGGCGTCGCTCGCGTTGAAATCCCGCCCGATGATTGGCTGAATACCGAACACCTTAAGAAAGTCGGACGAGACACCTGCAACCGTCGTGCGCGTGGGCTGTGAAGCTCCCGAAACGGACGCGGCGTTGTCGTTGTACTTGGCAATTGCCTGGAAGCTGTGGTTTTGATCGCGAAAATCGTCGAAGTTCGGGTCCGCAAGGCGCGACGGCCTGCCTTTCGAGGTCACCTCGAAGACCGCCATGATCCGGTTCGAATCGGAGTACGGCAGCGGCCGCAACAAAACGCCGTACACGACGCTGAAAATTGCCGTGGTCGCGCCAATAGCCAGCGCGAGTGTAAAGACCATAATCGCGGTAACGCCGGGGTTTTTGCGAAGCTGTCGAAGACCGTATTTGAAGTCCTGCCAGAGCAAGTCCATCGGGGATCCTCCACAGGTTTCATGTTGAGGCTTTACGGCCACGAAATATGCCATGTCCCGAGCCCTTCAACAATATGTAAGAACGGTATGTAGACGGACTTTGTTCCATGGAAAGTGTTCTGTATTGTCCGTTTGCGGGATTTTGCCGTCTTTGAACCGGGCATTCGGCCGGATGCGGCCGGATGCGGCAGGATATTGCGGATGCAGACGTGGCGGAAAGGCTCTGAAGGAGAGCGGCCGGGGGATTGATGTCTCGGACCGAGAGCGGATATGATGCGGGCGGTTTGGATGGGAAGGGCGAGCGCGAGATTCGGCGAGCGCCAATCGGTGCAGTCGAGGCGCAAGGGGGGAAGAGATGAAGCGGATATTTTTGGCATTTCTGGTTTTGGCAGTGGCGCAGACGGTTTCCGCGCAGGATTGGGCCAGGGACAAGCTGGCGAAGTCGCCCCGGCACCAGGAGTGGGTGACCGTGAAGCACGATGGGCGCGCCGTGGAGACCTTCGTCGTGTATCCGGAGTCCAAGGATAAGCGGCCGGTGGTGCTGATCATTCATGAGATTTTCGGAATGACGGATTGGGTGGAAGATTTGGCTGACCAAGTTGCGGCCGCTGGTTACATCGCGGTCGCGCCGGATTTGCTTTCCGGCATGGGACCGGACGGCGGACGAAGTTCTTCATTCGCGGAAGGGAAGGTCACGGAAGCGGTGAGCCATCTGAATCCGGACCAGGTAACCGCGGACCTGAATGCGGCGGCGGATTACGTGATGAAAATTCCCGCGGCGGACGGGAAACTTTATGTCGCAGGCTTTTGTTGGGGAGGCGGGCAATCGTTCCGGTTTGCGACGAATCGAGGCGACCTGGCAGCGGCATTTGTTTTCTATGGCCCGCCGCCGGAGAAAGACGCCATGGCGCGGATCAAAGCTCCCGTTTATGGATTTTTCGCGGGCAATGATGCGCGAATCGGCGCGATGCTGCCCGATGCGATAGCCAACATGAGCGCTGCGGGAAAAGCATTTGAGCCGGTGACCTACGATGGCGCGGGACACGGCTTCATGCGCGCGGGCGAAGCCCCGGACGCCAACGATGCAAACAAGAAGGCGCGCAACGAAGCCTGGGAGCGCTGGAAAAGTCTATTAGCGAAGTGACACTCGCCGAACGCCAGCGGTAGAAGCCATTCATTCGTAACGCAGAGCGACCATGGGATCGACGCGCATGGCGCGGCGCGCGGGGATGTAGGACGCGAGCAGCGCGACGCCGATTAGCACGCCAAGAACTGCGGCGAAAATTGGCGGGTCCGTGGGTTTCACGTTGAAGAGCAGACCAGTCAAGAGGCGGGTCAAGCCGAAGGCCGCGCATAGCCCTAGAGCCGCACCTAGCAACGCTGGCTTCATCGCCTCGCTCACAATCAACTTGAGCACTTCACCCCTGCCCGCACCTAGAGCCAGGCGAATGCCGATTTCGTGCGTGCGCTGCGCGACACCGTAGGAGACCACTCCGTAGATTCCTACCGCCGTGAGAAGAAGTGCGATGGCCCCGAAGAGCATGAAGAGCAGTGCGCCAAATCGTTGATTCTCAACGGAAGCAGAAACAACCTCGTCCATCGTCGCGACGGCCGAAACCGGAACCTGCGGGTCGAGTGCGGCAATCTCGGCGCGCACGGAGGAAGCGAGGGACGCAGGGTCGTTTGAAGTGCGCACTGCCAGAATCACCAGAGAATCCGCGAACTGGGTATTCGGCAAGTAGACTTGGAGGGTGTGGGGAGCATCGAGTCCCCTGTGAAGCACATCGCCCACTACACCGACGACCGTTTTCCATGGACCTTTTGTATCGCCCAGCCGGAAGCGCTTGCCGATAGGATCCTCTCCGGGCCAGAACCGTCGAGCCATGGATTCGTTGACGAGTGCAACCTGCGGCGAAGTTGCGGCGTCTCGTTGGTCGAACTCGCGTCCGCGCATCAGGGGAATTCGCATGGCGTGCAAGTAATCTGGGCTGATGGAATAGCGATCCGCGCTGGGATCTTCTTCGGGGTTCGGCAGAGACTTTCCCTCGACATGTACGCCGTACATATCCAGGTTTCCGCCTAGGGGAAGCTGGCTGACGATGCCGGCAGCCTCGACTCCAGGAAGCGCATTTACGCGTCGTAGAACTTGATCGAAAAACGCGACGGCAGGCGCGTCCGCGGATTTGGGACCCCATAGAGAAAGCGTCAGTGTCAGGGTGTGCGAGGGGTCAAAACCGGGATTGACCTCCAGGAGCCGCACGAAACTTTTCATCATGAGCCCGGCGCCGGTCAGCAGGAGCAGAGCCAGCGCGACATCGGAAAAAACGAGCGCGCTACGCAATCCGTGACGCTCTTTTCCGGCGGTGCTTTTGCCGGAGTCCTTCAGCGCCTCGTTGAGATCGAGTTTGGAGGCGCGGATCGCTGGCAGAAGGCCGAAGACAAGGCCGGTGAGAAGGCAAATCCCAAACGTGAACGCAAACGTCCACGCATCGAGTTGCACGTTCTGAACGCGCGGCAGATTCGCCAGGCGAACATTTTGCAGCAAAGCAAGACCACCCCGCGCGAGGACAAGTCCAAAGCCGCCGCCGAGGAGCGAAAGCAACAAGCTTTCCGTGACAAATTGCCGGACCATGCGAACTCGACCAGCGCCAAGAGCCGCGCGCAGGGCGACCTCGCGCTGCCTGCGCGAAGCCCAGGCCATCAGTAGATTTGCCACGTTTACGCAAGCAATCAGAAGCACGAATCCGACGGAGCCGAGCAAGGCCCAAAGAGCCGTTTTGACGTCTCCCACGAGATAATCCTTCAGCGGAGTCAGTATTACTCCGGAGGCGGAATATTCCGTTGGATATTCGCGGAAAAGATTGGCCGAAATCTGATTCATTTCCGCTTCTGCTTGCCCGATAGACACGCCCACTTTGAGGCGCGCGAAAGCGCGAAGATGACGGCAATCGCGGCAAGCGTAAGGAAGCGTCGCGTCGTAAGCCAGCGGCGTGTAAATGTCTGCGGGCTTTCGTGGGTCGAAAGAAAGCACGGAAGGGAAATCGGCAGGAAGGACGCCGACAATGGTATAAGCGCGGGTTCCCAGCTGAACAGGTTTGCCGATAATCGCGGGATCGCCGCCAAACCTTCGCTGCCAGAAACCATAGCTCAGTATCGCCACGAAATTGTCTCCGCGCACATCCTCCGACGGCAAGAAATTGCGGCCTTGCGCCAGCTTCACGCCCATTAGCTCGAAGAGTGTGGACGAGGCGCGGAAACCGTTCAGTGTCTCGGCATCCCGCGTGCCGATAAAGGTCGGCGACCAAAAACTGACCGCGGCTATGCCGGTGAACGAATGGTTCATTCTCCTCCAGTCCATGAATGTGGCCCAGGAAGTGTTCGAGCGCGTGCCTTCCTTGTCTTTTTCCCAGAGCATGATTAATTGATCCTGCTTGGGGAAGGGCAATGGCTGCAGCAAGATGCCGTGAACGACGCTGAATATGGCGGTGTTGGCCCCGATCCCGAGAGCCAACGTCAGGATTGCCACCAGTGCGAAGCCCGGGCTATTCCGCAGCATAGCGCATGCCGAATCCCAAGTCTTGCATCAGGTCCTGGATGTAGTTCACGCGGCGGGCGTCGCGGCAATTTTCTTTGGATTGTTCGAGGCCGCCGAAATTCGCGGCGGGCTTTGCGGCGCGCTTCCTCGAGCGGAAGACCGCTGGCTGTGTATTCCTGCGTTTTCAGTTCAAGGTGATATTGCAGCTCTTCGTTCAAATCCTGCTCGACCTGATCGCGGCGGAACAACGAACGAAGTCGAAGCGGCATCCTGTAGAGCCAGTTACGTAAACTCATGCACTCTCCTTCAGACCACTCGGTAATCCTGGGCCAGACTAATCGTGTCTTAGCGCCAAAAGTGGATCGACACGTGTCGCGCGGCGAGCCGGTAAATAGCAAGCGACTAATCCGACGAGAGACAGCAACGCGACCACACCTGCGAAGGTCAGCGGGTCGGTTGCGCTCACGCCAAAGAGCAGGCTTCGCATCAGCCGCGTCAATGCCAGTGCAGCGAGAATGCCCGCACCGAGGCCTGCAACTACAAGCAGCATTCCTTGGCCCACGATGAGCCGAAGGACCTGATTCTGGCGGGCGCCGATCGCGATGCGAATTCCGATTTCGTGCGTGCGCTGGGTAATAGTGAAAGCCAGCACGCAATACACTCCCGCACCAGCCAGAATCAGAGCGGCACCCGCAAACAGGCTCAAGAGGAACAAATTCAACTTCTGCGAGGCGATCGAATTGTCGATCAGTTTGCTGAGGGTGACCAAAGATCCCACAGGCTGATCTTTGTCGAGGCTATAGACTTCCGTCTTCAGCGCCGTTGCGATGTCCGACGGGTCGCGCTTGGTTTTCACGACGACGTTCATCCAGGCGGTCGGGCTCTGGGGAAGCGGGAGATACATCGCTGGAGCGACCGCCTCAGACAAGCCGAAGTCCTTCACGTTTGCGACAACCCCGACAATTTCCCGCCAGGAATTCTCACCACCGACCTTGACTCGCTTTCCCAGGGCATCCTGATCTGGCCAGTATTCTTTCGCAGCGGCTTCGTTTATCACCGCGATCGGGGGGCTTGTGGACGTATCACTTTCTCGAATCGTGCGCCCAGCAAGGAGAGGGATCTCCATCGTTTCAAAGTAACCCGGAGTGACGACGCGATGATGCGCGCGAGTGGGCTGGTCGGGAGTTGACGGGCGGTTCTCGATCGAGATACCCGTGCGGCTGTCATCGCCGCTCATGGGGATAATGTCGATCCCACCGGAGGATGCGACTCCGGAAGTGCTGGCCGCACGGGCCATCAATTCCTCGAAGAATGCCACCCGCTTTTGCGCATCCTGATAGCGAGTCCCGTTCAAAAGCAGAGGCAGGGCCAGGACGTTATTGGCATGGAATCCCGGCGCTGTGGCGCGCAGTTGAAAGTAAGTATTTAGCAGAAGGCTGGCGCCGATCAGTAGGAGCGCCGAGAGCGCCACCTCGCCTGCCAGCAGCATACCGCGTAGTCGATGACCCCCGCCAAGCAAGCGAGAAAGAGTGCCTTCGCCTTTCAGAGTACTGATGACGTTCGCTTTGGAAGAGGCCAGGGCAGGCACCAGGGCGATGAGCAGGCTGCTGCCGAGAGAAACGAGAGCGAGGAACGCCAAAACTGCTGGATTCAAAGTGAACGATGGCAGAGGAGCGTCCCAGCCACCTTGCCGCAGCAATGGACTGAGTCCGGAGATGCCCCAGCTTGCTAACGTACATCCGGCTATACCTCCGAATGCCGAGACAATAAGACCTTCGACGAGCATCTGTCGAACCAGGCGCCAGCGCGTGGCACCCACCGCCTGCCGAACGGCTAGTTCTCGCTGGCGGCGGATGCCTCGGGCAAGAAAAAGATTCGCAACGTTGGCGCAAGCGATGAGCAGGACAAAGCCCACGGCAATGCTGAGGACTTTCAGCGCGGGACGGATGTCTCGCACGAGCTCTTCGCGCAGAGGCAGAACGTTAACGCCATGCCCGCGGTTGGTATTTGGATTCCGGGCCTCGATGCGGGCAGCGATCGTATCCATTTCCGTTTGAGCCTGCTGAATCGAAAAGCCGGCCTTCAACCGGGCGAGTACGGAAAGGAAGTGAGAACTGCGGACGTACGGAAAATCCCCGGCGAGCGGGAGCGGCATCCACAGTTCCACTTGGTGATACGGAAAAACGAAATTTGCAGGCAGGACGCCGATGACCGTTGCGGTTTCGCCGTTGATATTCATAGCGCGCCCGATGATCCGAGGGTCACGGGCAAAGTAGGCTTGCCAGAATCCGTTGCTAAGCACCACCACACGTTCCCGGCCAGGTTGTTCTTCGGCTTCTTCGAATAACCTGCCCAGAGCGGGCTGCACCCCAAGCACTTTGAAAAACTCAGCACCGACACGGGCTGAAAAAAGGCGGAGCGGTTCCGGCCCACCAAGCAAGTTCGCCGACGCATAGTCGATCTCGGCCATGCTATCGAAAACTTGGTTCTGGCGTTTCCAGTCCAGGTAATCGGCGGGGGAAACCGGGTTGATGAGCGCATGTTCGCGCACACGCTTTTCCCAGAGCATGACGACCTGCTCTGGATGCGGATAAGGCGGCCGGCTGAGAAGAATGCCTTCGACCAGGGAGAAGATTGTCGCGTTTCCGCCGATGCCGAGGGCAAGAATCAGAACGGCGAAGACGGCGAATCCTGGAGAGCGCCGGAGAATGCGGAGACCGAATTTAAGATCGCAGCCGGCATCGAACAGCCAATTGATGCGGCGGGCGTCGCGGCAATTCTCTTTGGATAGTTCGAGGCCGCCGAAATCGCGGCGGGCTTTGCGGCGCGCTTCCTCGAGCGTAAGACCGCTGGCTCTGTATTCCTGAGTTTTTTGTTCGAGGTGATATTGCAGCTCTTCGTTCAAATCCTGCTCGACCTTGTTGCGACGGAAGAGTGAGCGAAGGCGGAGCGGCAAGGTGTAAATCCAGTGGTTGGGGCGCATCATTCCTCCTTGCGAAAAAACGGTTCGTTCACGCCTCTTTGAGTTTCACGATATTGGAAATGGCGACGGAAAGGCGGCTCCAATTGGCCGATTCCTTCTCGAGGTGCTTTCGACCGGGCCGTGTGAGCGAGTAAAATTTCGCGCGCCGATTATTTTCGGTGGGCTTCCACTTCGCGGTGATCCAGCCTTCTTGTTCGAGCTTGTGCAGCGCGGGATAGAGCGAGCCGTCGCTCACTTGCAATACGTCGCCGGAAACTTGTTTGAGCCGCAAGCTGATGGCATAGCCGTTCATCGGCTCGAGAGCGAGAATTTTCAGAAGCAGCAGGTCCAGCGTGCCCTGGACCAGATCGGAAGGTTTGCTCATCCACTCTCCTCGGTAACCGAGAGTAAAATACCCAAACTCCCCTCGGTAAGCAAGGGGAAAATGGAGCTGGTGAGTAAAGAGGAGTGGGTGGTGGGTCGGATAAAGAAAGAGCGCGCGATGTATCGTGCCCCTGCGAACGGGAAGAGGAGCGATTAGTGGCCGAGGAATTTTTCGATGGTTTGGAGTTCGGCTTCGGCCATGTCCAAATATTTCTGCGCGTTTTTCGTGTCTTGTTTTTGCATGTAGTATTGCGCTTTGGAAAGGTCTGTCTTCATGCGCTGTTGGGCAGAGACGATGTCTCCGCGAAGGCCGTAGCCGGCGGCAGCTTGTTGGCGTTGCAAATTATCCAAAGATTGCGACGCGGCCGTGGAGCGGCTGTCGAGATCATCGTATTTTTGCTCGACTTCCTGGGCTTGCGCAGCCGCATCGGCCTGGGTCTGGGAAGTTTGCGGGTTATCTGTTCTGGTGACGGGAGGCTGTCCGTTGTCCTGCGATTGAGAAGCTGACTGGGAATTCTTTTTAGTCTTGCGAGGAGAATTCTTTTTCGGCGGTTGAGAGGAATTGCCAGCGGAGCCAGCGGCCGCTGAAGTCGAAGAAGATGCGTCTCCTGCGGGGGAAGTAGAGGCAGTCGAGCCGTCAGAGGACGATTGTGCGCCGGGCGTAGCGGCGGCTGTGCCCGTCGTTGTGGCGGGCGATGAAGCAGATGTCGCTGCGGAAGCACCGGCGGGATTGGACGCTGGTGAAGTTGTGGAATCAGCTGGTGTCGAAGGCGCGGTGGACGCAGGAGCGGACGCATCTGCTGGCTGCGATTGCTGCGGTGGCGAGGGATTCTTGCCGGCGCCGGCGAGCGTCTTTATGTGGCTCGGAAGGTAAAGGCCGGCAGCGAACAGGACAGCAACGACGATGAATGCACCCAGGGCGATATAGAGTCCGCGATGACCACCGGAGCGGACCGCAGGCGGCGGGGGCGGTGCGACGGGAGGAGCCGCGGCAGCGACGGGCTGAGTTTGTTGGAAGATAGGAGAACCCATGACCGTGGTCGGAGACTGGGAAGCAGGCGTTTCTTGAAAGAGTGCCGTTGCGCCACCGGCGTTTGCGCCGCTTGCAGGTGCGTAGGAACGCGGATCCACGGCAGGCTGAGTTCCTCCACCATGCGCCTGGACACTTTTTAGAGCGCCGCGGAAGGCGTCGGCAGATTGAAAGCGCTGGCCAGGATCCTTGGCGAGAGCCATTAAAATAATTTGATTGAGCGGCTGAGGGATTCCGGGCCGAAGAACGATGGGAGGCTTGGGCGCTTCCTGGAGGTGGGCGGCCATCATGGCGTAGTTGCTGTCGGCTTGGAAGGGGAGCTGGCCGGTGACCATTTCGTAGAGGGAGACGCCGAGCGAGTAGAGATCTGAGCGATTGTCGGCGGGGTCGCCTTTCACTTGTTCGGGCGGCATGTAGTTGAGGGAGCCGAGAGTCGTGCCGGTCAAGGTCAAGCTGCGATCGGTGGACGAGCGGGCGATACCGAAATCCATTAGCTTCACGGTGCCGTCGGCGGTAAGCATCATGTTGGCGGGCTTGATGTCGCGATGGATGATGTTCTGCTTATGGGCGTAGCTGAGAGCATCGAGAACCTGATCGATGTATTTGACCGCCTGGGCAGGCGGAATGGCGCCTTGCTGCAGACGGGAAGAAAGAGTGACGCCGTCAACGTACTCCATGATCATGACGAGCTGATTGTCGAGGGTCAGTGCAGTGCGAAGAGCGGCAATGTTGGGATGGTGAAGGCTGGCAAGGAGCTTGATTTCGCGGAGGAAGCGGTCGGCGAGATCCTTTTGACCGGCGAGATCCGGCAGGAGAATCTTCATGGCCTCGACGCGATCCGAGATAGTGTTGCGGACCTTGTAGACTTTGCCCATGCCGCCGGCGCCGAGAATGCCTAGGATTTCATAATCTCCGAGCTTCTGTCCGATCGTGTAGTCCTGGCTCATCGAAAGACTCCCTTCAAATAGAGGAATCGGCGAGGAAGTTTAAGAGGCTGCCTCGCCGATTCGAGTTCAAGCACCGAGAACGTTAAAACTGCGCATGCATCTCCGTAGTGGCGGCGGAAGAACGGTTTACGGAGTGCTTGAGGCAACGTCGCCGACTTTCGGCGGAGCTGCTCCGGAGTAGGTGGCTGTGGCCGAGTCCGCGTCGACGTCGGTGACCACCGCGCCACCGAGTTTGCTCGTTACGGTCTTCAGAACCTTGCCGGTGGTGGGGTCTTTGACGGTGCGGATGGCGCGGCTGATTTCGATCGTGTCTCCGACGCGCACGCCGGACTTGTTGCCCACGTTGATAATGATGGTGTTTCCGCTGACGTCGGCAACGACGCCGGAATACGTGGCTTTGATAGTGGGCAAGGTTGCGGCGGCGTTATCGAGCTGTGTGGCGCAATCGGCCACCGCTTTGTTAACGGCTTCACCGAGAATGGTTTCAGAAAAATTGCTGCTGCTCATGTCAAACGCGCCGCCGCCGCCGTTGTAGCCGTTGCCGCCGCCGCCACCGAGGAACATACCGGAGCGCGCCGATTCGCCGTTGCCTGTGACGGCCGCGAGGATTTCACCGGTAGTGGTATTGACCATGCGCGCGGTGATGGAAACTTCGGCTTTGGATTCCTTTTTACCAATGCCGGCGATGGCGCCGGTCCAACCGCTGTGGCCACCGCCCACGCCGCCGACTTTCTTGTCGTCGCGTCCGAACTTGGTGATGGAGCCGAGAATGATCGTGTCAACGCCGAGGATGCGGCCGATCTTGGCGGCGCTGGTGGGATCGGCGCGATCGCTGTTCGAGAAGTTTTGCTCGGCAATTATTTTGTCAAGCGCGGCGCGTTCGATGACGCGATACTTGCCATCTTGGACGAGTTTTTGGACCATGAGGTCGGTAATGCCTTTACCGACGTCCTGATCGGTGCCGAAGATGGAGGCCACGACGGTCTTGACGGTGCCGTAGTCGAAATTCATGACGGCGACGCGCTTTTTTGGTTCCTGCGACGACGCCGGTGCGGCGGTCTGCTGCGCCGCGCAAGGCAAAATCATGAAGAAAGAGATGGACAGAAAACGCAAGAGTCGTGTCATAAGAAAGTGCTCCTCACACCCAAGGAATTTGTGAGCCCAAGCTGCGTTTCGTTTCATTTGTGATGCGGACCTCGCCAGAAATAAAGAACGGCACTCGCGCAGGCCCGTAGACCCACTTTATGGGCGTATGGTACACCGTAGACCAGGGAGAGGCAACGGTGCCGTGCCGAGTGTAGGTTGGGAAGCAAACTCGAGAGGCAGCCGAGTTCGCGAGGGGCAGGCAGTCAAGGGCGCGTGGAGGCGCGAAGTGAAGACTTGAAAGAACTAAAACTGGTAGGATTCCTCAAGATGTTCCGGGACTTGAGAGTCCCTTGAGCGAGAAAAAGGGAGCGAAGAAAATGTCAGAACCAAGCAAAGAAGAATTGCTGGCGCGAATCGCGGAATTGGAAAAGCAGGCGGGATCAAGAAAGAAGGGCAGTCTGGAATTTCGAGTCGGGGAAAAAGGCGGAGTTAGCGTGTATGGATTGGGGCGATTTCCAGTCACGCTTTATTACGAGCAGTGGGTGAGGTTGCTGGATGTCGGGGCAGAATTGCGGACGTTCTTGGAAGAGAACAAGAGCAAGCTGAAGATGAAGACGGCGGAGTAGGCGGGAGAAAACACACTACGCGGGCGGTGTTCGGCGGAGTGGAATAGCGCAGCGTTGGAGACGGAGGATGGGGGCCCGAGCTATCGCTAGGTAATCGAGGGCTGTGTCAGATTTGACGCATTTATATCATTTTATCATTCTATCATTCTGTCATAGAATGATAGAATGAATTGACGGATGTTTTTTTGGCCTCCTAATGTTCGAGGGCGCGCTTTAGGGCGCGTCGCTCTTCGTGAGAAAGCCTTCCTTTGAAGCCTTCGTGTAAGACTTCGGCATTGGTTCAAACTCGATAAAAATTGGGGATCAGATTCCGGCTCAAACTTGGGTGCCAGAGCGGGCCGCGAGGCGAGGGTGTGCCTCATGGTTCCGGGGCGAGAAGGGATCGAATCAGGGAGAAGTTCCGCGAACTGAGAGACGCACTACTGAACGAAAACAGTGTAGCAGGCAGTTACGACGATGTCAACACAAAGATTTGCGGTTACTGACTCGCCATTCGAATGGGGAGAGGCTGCGGGTAGCGAATTGAAAGAGGAAAACGGGAGAGCGGTGACGGAAATTGAAAATACGAAATGTGGAAAAGGGAATTCGGAAAGTACTCCGCACGCGGCTGCGCCGGATGCGGAGCGCTTAGGTGGGGCGCTTTGTTAGAACGGAACCGGAGAACTGAGAGAGAGAAGAAAGGAAGAACAGGGAACAGGAAACAGGAAACAGGGAACAGGGAGGAGAGAACGGAAAGGCCCACCCTTGCATAAAGCAAACGCGCAAGGATGGGGCACCCGACGGAAAGTCAAAACCCGCACCCTTGAAAACCACAAGGGATGCGGCACCCGGCGCCCTTTGTAGAACCAGAACCCAAAGGATGCGTCACCCGCCCGCGCGCCGGACGATCTCATCGAGGACGCCATGTCGGGTTACCCTGTGGAATTAACCGAGGTACGCAACATGCTCGATGGGCGCTACGACGACATCAAGAGAGGCCGCGTTGCATCGGTCGACGCCGAAGACGCTTTTGCCCGTTTGCGGCAGGTTCAATTCGGTGATATCGTCAAGATAGGAAGTGAGAATCAGCATGCGTCAAAAACGACAGAAAAAGCTATCGTTGGAAGAAGCGGCAGAGAAGTTGACGGCGATCGCCGAGCGGCATCTTGCGACGCTGCCCGTGGAAGAGCAGGACGCGCGGGTCGCTTCTTTTGCGCGCGTTAAGTTCGAAACTTCCCGCGAAAGTCCCGCCAAATCTTCATCGAAGTCTCGTACTCGACCGTCCCGGGCAATTGCCCGAGTTCGTTAATAATCGCCTCCCGAAACGTATCCTCATCCTTGCTTTGCAATGCTTCTCGGAATTTCCGCAGGAGCGTCTGCTTGCGCTTTTGCGCGGCGATATCGATCGGTCTCTTGCCGCGGCGTTGTTCTTGGTTTCGGACTTGTCGAATGTCGTCATCGTCCAACGGCATTGGCGGTTGCTCCCGTGCGGGGAAGTTATGCCACAGGTTGCGAGAGTTGGCCAGTGCGTATATTGCTTTAGGAGGAATTAACATGGGATGGCAAGAGGCGGCGATACGCCAACCGACCAACGCTTGGAGTGATTTGTCGACGAATTGAGCGGGGAGAGTCAAAAGCCGCACCCTTTGTAGAACCAGAACCCAAAGGGTGCGCCACCCGTCCGGAGGAAGGCAGAATCAAAGCACCCATGTGTAAAACCGACACGTGGGGCACCCGGCGCTAAGCCCGTTCGTCAGTTGGCAAAACCATTTCCTTTTGCCCGGTCTACCTCTAGCAACAGGCAGTTTGTATTCTCAGCGACTTGCAGAGATGCGCGCGCATACCCTTTTGCCGGAGCAGCGCCGCGGGAGGGAAGCGAGTGCAGGCTTAAGTAGGTTACGATTCTTGTTTTGCAGCGTGGTAACCCACTTAGTTGGCGTCGTTCAGGTTGCTACAAACCAGTAGAGTATTCGTCGTTGGGTCGAGGAAGGCGCAGAAGTTCGTCTGATGCGGCCGATTAAACTCATCTTTGTAAGTAACATCCGCGAAGACATAAAGTCTCGTTTGGTGAGTTGTCAGTCCATCTAGTTCGGCTTGCGAGAGCGGGGCCTCACTTTGCCAAGTCGTCTGAGCCTTGCCGCCCGCTGAAATGATTCTCTTGCTCGTGTATGCAATTGGAACGCTCGGCCCGAATGCAACGCTGCGAGCGTGTTCGGCGGTGTCGGACGCGGCATCGAGCCCCGAGCGAACTCTGGTGACTACGTCCAAAGCAGGGGTCCGTCCTGCGTTTGTGAAGTTTGCCTGAAAGCCAAGTCTCTCGCCTACTTTTGGTGTAGAAGTGACGCCAGCATCCACATGGACGTAGGCGCGCTCGGAGATATGCAACGCTTGCGATGCTGTGGACGCACTGGCCTCGCCCGCCTTCGCACTCCGTTCGGCTTGAGCCTCCGACTTCCTGGCAGCGTCGAGTTGCATTTGCAATACCGTGTTCATTGATTCGGTGGCGCTCTGAAGAGAGGCTAGAGTCTTGGCGGTTGCGGCTGAGCTGTTCTGCAGGTTCTTGAGAACCTGCTGTTGCTCGTCGAAGTTTAATGACTGTAGGTGCCCTTGCCAGAGAGCTAGAAAGATTTCACCACCGATGAGTAGGACAACGACAATTTCCAATGCAAACGTGATGCTTTCCCGTCGTTGGCGGGGCCTGGTACGCTCGGTTAGCCAATCTCTCGCGTGCTCCACATCCTGGTCAAAGCTGCCGGCGACCTGCATGGCGATGACGTTTTCTCCATAGCGCTCGAAAAGCTCTCGTTCGGCGGTGGAAATGTTCGCTTTCCGGAGTGTTTGGAACGGCCACCGCCACGTACTAGCTCGGGTAGGCAAGTCGCGGATGGACTTGAGAAACCGCATAATCCTGTTCGCCATTCACCAGGATGATATCAGAATGGGCTGGCGAGGGCGGTGTCCACGCTGCGGCGGCCTAAAACGTCTCTCAGAGCGATTCTTTTTGCTTACGCCCACACTTCGCCCTATCTTCGCCCAGGGCGTGCCTAATGCAGAAAGCTGGCCTATGCGCTCAACATCCACGACTGCGCGTGGCCTTCCGATGTGCCGTCCCTTCGCGCGGGCATTGCGCATCCCCGCTCGCACGCGATCTCGGATGCAGTCACGCTCGAACTCAGCGAAGGCGCCACTCAACTGGTAGTACAGCTTGCCCATCGAAGTCGAAAAGTCCAAGCCTTCACCGAAAGAGATGAGGGCCACGTTCCATGCTCGGAAGTTCTCGAACAGACGGACAAGGTGCTGTAGGGATCGCCCAAGCCGTCTAGTCGCCAGATCAAAATGGCCTGGAACTTCCCGCGCTGTGCGTCCCTAAGCATCCTGTCAAGCTGTGGCCTAGTGCCCCAGGCTCAGTGTCAGAGCCTGGTCTTGGAGTTCTGGTGGCGCACCTTGCGGTTTTTCAGGTGCGGATTTTGACTTCCTTGCCCCCTGCTAGCGCTTGCCCAGGGCGAGCTGTGTGCCATCCTTGCGAATTTGGTTTTGCAAGCGTGGGGCGTGGGGGATGCGCACTGGCGCTACGTTTCTGTTTGCCTACGCGGGGATTTTTGCCTAAAGTAAAGCCTATGTATTACTCTGGAATTATCACGTGTAACCCGTAAACGCGGAGGCAAGCCGTGTATTCGCGGCTGCGAATCACTGTTTACGATGTGCTAAACCTGGCCAGCGGGATGACGCACGAGCAACTGCTCCAGCAATTCCCCTATCTGACGGAAGAGGACATTCGCGCTTGTCTCGCTTTTGCCGCGGACCGGGAACGTAAACTGGAAACGATCACCGAGTGAAACTGCTTTTTGACGAAAACCTCCCTCCTCGCCTTGCCGAGTTGCTTGCGGACATCTATCCCGGTTCATTGCATGTGCATCAATGCGGCTTGGGCGCTTCGGATGACTCCGCGATATGGGAATATGCCCGCGAGAATGGTTTGACGATCGTTTCCAAGGACTCCGATTTTCAGGAGCGAAGTGTTCTTCTCGGGTCACCGCCAAAGGTCATTTGGCTGCGCACGAATAACTGCGCGAGCGCGCAAATTGAGTTTCTGCTGCGCACTGCCGCCACGATCATCGCGCGTTTCATTCGGCAAGATAAAGATACGTGTCTCGCACTGGGCCAGCGCACTAAGAAGAAATAGCCCCTCGGCAGTGAGTTGAGCGTGTTTCATAAACCTTGGAACGGAAGGGCGACTTCAACCGTTCCGCAAAGATACCCATGCAACTCAGGCGCTTTAGCTCCTGAGACTGCCACGATGCGCCCCCAAGCCATGGAGGAAACACGCTCTAGTCCGCCAGAGGCTGCCAGAGTTCGAGGCGGTTGCCGTCGCAGTCCTTGATCCAGGCGAAGCGGCCGTAGCTGGCGTCCTCGCGCTTGGGATCGATCCAGACTCCGGCGGCAGCAAGCTGGGCGAGCAGAGCGTTGAGGTCGTCGACGCGGTAGTTGATCATGGTCGCTTGTGGGCCGTCGCCGAAGTACTTGGTGTCGGCGGGGAAGGCCGACCAGGTGGTCATGCCGGTGCCGGCGGGGCCTTCGTCGGACCACGGAAAGGCGGCGCCGCCGAAGTCATTCAGCGTAATGCCGAGGTGCTCGGAGTACCACTTTGCGAGCGCCTTTGGATCTTTTGAGCGGAGGAAGACGCCGCCGATGCCCGTGATTCGTGCCATGGGCTGCTCCAGTGGGTAGTGGCTGGAGAGTGTTTCATAAACATTGTGTCAGTGCAATCCAGAGACGGGCGAGATAGAAGGCGGGTGGCGATCAGGCGAATTGGAGGCGTTTGAGTTTGAGGTGGGAGGTGCGGAGGCGGGCGAGGTCGTAATGGGCTTGCTGGGTGAGCCAGGATTCGGGGATGACGGTACCCGCCGAAAGGATGGGCAGACGACGGAGAAAGACAAAAATAAAATGGCCTCGTGTAAAAGAGACACGTGGGGGACCTGCGACCGGCCGGCAATGTGTGCCAAAGTGAACAGACGCACTTCTTCGCGGCTTCTAGACTTCGCACGGGAAGAGTTCGTGGGTTGGTGTAAACACGGGCTGCGCTCTGATGTTTCCCAAGTGTACGCCATCGATCTAACCGCTAAGCGCCGGTCGCAGCTTGGGAACTTTACCAATATCAAGAACAGATCACAGAACAAAACTGAGGAGGAAGAGCATATGTTCCAGAGGATCGCGAAACTTTCATTTTGGTTGGTTGCAGCCATGTCCATCAGCCTTTGCCCGGTTGCGTTACAGGCGCAGGAAACCGCAGCGCACCCAAAAACTAGTGCCAAGAGGATTGTAGTGACCGGCTGCCTGGAGAAGGGGGAGTCAGCGGATGAATTTGCCATCACGGGTAAGGATGGCAAAAGGTGGGAACTGCGCAGCGAAACCGTTAAGCTGGGCGAGCACGTCGGGCACACGGTGACGGTTACCGGCGTGCGCCACCACGAAACGAAGGCAGAGGAAGCCAAAGAAGAGAAGACAGAGGGGAAAGAAAGCAAAGAAGCAGAAGCAAAGGAAGCCGGCGATTTGCGCGTCACAAGCCTAAAGATGGTCGCCGAATCCTGCAAAAAGTAGGGCGGCCCTAAGGGCAAGTCGGCCAGCCATTCCCGATTTTTTCTAGTTTCGGCTCCGGTCACACGACGTGGCTGGGGTAGAAACTGGACCGGGCAACTGCTGGAAGAGGAAGTCAGGAAATGGCTTGCCGCCTATGAACGCCCCGGTCGGGAGCAGGTTCATCGCGCCGCGCGCCCCCAGCAACGACCGGATCATGGAATGTTTCACCTCGTTCGCAATTCCTTCGCGGATGGAAGCCAGCAGAGTGGTCCTCTGCTGGCTTCACCATGTCTGCGCGAACGGTCGTGAGAGGAGCGACCCAGGGTTTGCTAGAAACAAAGGCGCAAACGGTAGGCCACCCCAGGGTAAAGGCGCGGCCACACGCCACCCGACGGAGAAAGGCAGAATCAAAACACCCGCGTGTATAAACGACACGTGTGGCACCCGCGCCACCTGCCTTTCTGAGAAAATCATGGCCGGGACACAAAGCTCGCACTATGCAATAGAAAACGTCCCGTCTATCTCACAACTCTATCCCCCAACTCTCCTGTCCCCCAACTCTCCCAACTGTGTCCCCCAGTTCTCAAAGCCCGCACTCTTTGTAAAACCAGAACCCAAAGGGTGTGCCAGCTGGCAAGGAGAACCGCGCAACAATTTTCGCCACGCTGGGTTGTTGGAGAGTGGGTTGGATAAGGCGAACGAGGATGGGGAACGCTGGCGGGCGGGAGTCCGGTTCCTTTTGTAGAGGATCGGCAACCCTCTCGGCGTCCAACTCATCTGTTTGTTTACCAACTGCAGGACAGTTCGTACGTAGCTGGAATCGGTGAAGTACGCGCTTGCTGCCGCTGGGGCACTCCCTCCTTTGTCCCCGCTTACACCACAAGTGTGTCTCATCTCGAGAGGCAGGCACATCATGAACGGAAAAATTTCCGGGCTTCTTTCTCTTTTTTTTGCGAGTTTATTCGCTGTCCCGACGTTCGCGCAGTGTAAGAACCCGCAGGACCGGGCCTGCGTGAATCTCCAATATATTCTTTATGCGGCAGAAACCGGTTTTCTCGAGTTTGGCGGGAGCACACCGCTCGAATCTAGAGATCGCAAGCTCACACCGCCGAGCCCGGACCTTTCGGTGGGCGCAATCCATGTGCCCTGCCACTCAGATTTATGGTTGGGCAGCAACGTGGCCGTGTACATGTGCTCAGCGGAGGTTCCAGCCCAGGAGGCTGAGGAGTGGTACGCCAAGACAATGAAGGACCTTCATGAGCTCCAGTATTTGTGGCAATTCAAGAGCGAGTCTGCCGGCACGGATCATTATGTTGACGCGGGAGAGCCGGGGTGCGAGGTGGCTCAGATGGAGACCACCGGCAACGGCGGGCATCCCGTGGAAGATCCTTACATCGTAGCTGGGCCTTACCTCGGGCAGTGCCCCTTGCATCTGCAAACGGTTCGACAGGCTGACGGCATGGCGAGGATTTCTTTTTGGTTAAACTCGTCGGTGAATCTGGCGCAGAATCCGGGGCCGCTGCCGAGATCCCTGGAGTTGTCGGCATCGGCGAAGTCTGAATCACCACGACCGCGCTCAGCTTCGGCACCGGCATCGACATCGACGCCGGCATCGACACCGCAGCCTGCATCAGCAACTGCAGATAACTCGCGCTCTGAACCCGCTGTGGAGAGCTCCGCGGAGCACGCGTCGAAGACGCATGCCGGCTGCGACGATTTGTGCCAGGGACTTAAGAAAGTATTGGAAAACCGCGCGAGTTCGTTCCGGGAACTAGGGGCTAGGAGCGGGAGTTCCATGACCTCCAGAAGCAAGTTTAGTCGGGGATACGGTCAAACTTTCCGGGGCAGCAAGCTGCTTGATTCATGGGGAGCCTTCTGCGAGCAGAAGATCCTCCGAAAGAAATCAACCCGTCTCGGGCGCCAATTTCGCGCCCGTATCCATAAAGGATACTCAAGCGACTTCGTCGCGGGCACCTGACAGGCCAGCAGCGCAGTACGTTTGCTACTGGCCACGAGATTCGGAGGCGGCCGGGGAGAGTGAGTTTCTTGATCTCGTAGGGTTGCTGCGGGAGCTGATCCCTTCCAATTGGGTGACGCAACAGAGCATCGAGGCCGACGAACTTTCCGGCGCGCAGATGACGGTGTGGTCCGCCTGGGATTCCAAGAATCGGGCTGCTATCGGGCTGTACCGGAGCGGCAGATCGGTTGGTTTGCATATTTCGGCGGGTGAGTAGGGATCCCGACTTCGCCTCACCGCAAGACACCCACGTGTAAAACCGACACGTGGGGCACCCGCGCCTTCGTTCTTATCGAGGGGCAGCACGGGCCGCTCGGAAATGTTGCGCGAGCGCTTTATTTATTGTTGGTGCTTTTCGAGAATTTTGGATTCTCAATGGTTCCGTCGATGCGGAACGGAAATGACAGCTTGCCAGCGGTGAGTTTGGCGCCTTCCAGGCGGGCGAAGGTGTTCGTCAGAAAACCTTGTTTAGTGGTGATAGCCGCCAGACCTTGATAATGCAGCTCGTCGGAGCCCGATACGCTGACGCGACCCGAGCCATCCACATCCACTCCGTAGCCGTCAATGTCGATCGATTTGCTTGTAATCCAGAGGTTTTCTAATTCGAGGTCGGTGGTAATGGACGAGAAGGAAGAGGGGTGTTCCTTGGCAGGGCCGAGATCGTTGAAATGCGCCAGCTTCATTAAGTTGGCGTTGAGCATCAGGCTTGGCACCTGGCCATTGGTCAACTTTACGTGCCCCGTTCCGTGCATTCGCGCCAGCGGACTGGTGGTGTGCTCGATCGCTCCCGCCAGCTTAAAATCACCTTCCAAATTTCCGGTTAGTATCCCGCGCGTTTCCTTAAAGGCGGCCAGCAGATGGGCCGTGTTGATTCCGGTGACCCGCACATCGGTCTTAAAGCTGGCATTCGTTTTCGCCAGACTAATGGAGAAGTTCGCCTGATGCTTTTCCGCCATACATGTCCGCTTTTAGGTTGGTAAAAAAAATTTCCCTCGACTCCAGGCGGAACTTGGCATCCACGTCCGTAGTTTCCACTGCACCGAAGCGCAAACGGGCGGCTTTCCAGTTGCCCTGGCCATTCAACGCGGGAGAAGAAGGATTAACGATGGCCGCGAGGTCCACGCGATCGAGTTCGCTGGTAATGTCGTGCGCTTCAAAAAAGACGGGGCCCTGCGCGTCCGAAGGCAGCAGAATCGAGGCAATCAATTGTCCGTGGTTAATCACCATCTTGTCGATGACTCCCAGGGGAAAGAGGTTCTTGGAATTCGCCGCTGCAGGATTCTCGAAGTTCCACGGGCCGTCAGGGTCCGACACCAGATTAATTTCCGGCTTTTCCAGCGCCAACGCCCTGATAACCACCTTGCGGCGCAGCAGCGCCCAAAAATCAAGTACAGCGTCCGTGTGGGGAGCCTTAAGTATGTAACTAGGCGGAAATAACGGAGGGCTCTTCACCGCAAAGCCATCCAGATGAATCGTTGGCTTGGGAAAGAACGTCAGCGACACGCGTTCGATTTCGACTTTTTTCCCAGTGCTCTGCTCGAAATAAGAGATGATCTGAGGCCGATAGCGATCCAGGTTAAAGAAGACAGGTACCAGCAAAATCGACGCAACGATAACACAGCCAGTGATGGAGATCAGCCAAAGGGCGATTCTGCGGCGCGAAGCCATGCCAACACCAGCTTACTCCCAGGAGAGAGCAGTCCGGGAGATTCGAATTGTACTCCGGTCAGAGAACAATTTGCCCGTTCGGCCGGGACTTCCCTAGTCCACGAGACGGCCGGCAACTCCGCACGCGGCTTCGCCGGATGGGGAGAACTCAGGTCGGGCACATTGCCAGAGCAAAACCGGAGAACTGAGGAGAGAAGAAAAGGAAAGGAAAGGCCCACCCTTGCATAAACCAAACCCGCAAGGATGGGGCACCCGAGGGAGAAAAACAAAATCGAAACGCCCACGTGTAGAACCGACACGTGGGGCACCCTCCCATACGGGAGTAGAAGACCGGGTTAATGCGCGGCGCGGACAACGAGGCGTGAGAGGAAAAAGAAAGAGGGCACGACGTGTCGTGCCCCCTCGTGTTTGGCTATCCGGAGGCGTAGAGAACGGCGGATTGTAAGTGATTTTGGATTAAGAGTGGCTTCGTTGCACAGCCATCCGGTGCAGCGAAGCCGTTTTTATTTGGCAGACGCAACGCGGAGGCCCAGAGGTCGGCGCGCAGCAGCGAGATGGCTTGTGGCGTGGTGATGCGGGAATGAGGGCGTCGAAGTCGAAGGCGCTGCCAGTGAGGACGGGGCAACGGGCTGTGCGCGAGATGGCTGTTTTCCAGGGCCAGCAGCAGGAGGGCATAAACAAAAACAAAGAATGTAGCGGTGGTGCGCACGGCGGGATCGCTACGGACTTGCGGCTGGCCGAAACCGAGCAAGGTTTTTTCATCGCGGAAATTGAGTTCGATCTCCCAGCGCCACAAGTAGGTTTGCAGGATTTGCTGGGGCGTTAGGGAGGGATCGGTGGAAATCAGGTAGGCGGGGTTGCGGTAGCTGAGAGGCGCACATTTTCTGAGCCGATAGGCGATGGGACGGACGATCAGCAGAGAGAGTTGGCGTTCGCCGCCGGCGTGCTTCCAGCGCACCGGAGTGAGGAATTTGATGTCGAAGTCGTGGACGTTGCCAGCAGCAAAGGCTTGCACGGTGGTCCAGGGGATGGCTTCGTCGCGGCGGAATTGTTCGGGAGTGGGCAGGCGCTGGCCGTAGTAGCGACGACGACCGCGCCCGTGGTTTTCTTGCTCGGCGGTCGGAAGGGCATACAGGCGCGCGTCTTTGCGGATGCGGCCGAGCAGAGTGGTGCGTGGGGGCAGATCGCGCAGCACGGTTCGGTTGGTGAAGGTGGCGTCGGCGCAGACCAGCAACACGCGACGGTCGCCGCCTGGAAACTGATCGAGGGCTTCTCGCAAAGCTGTGAGACGCTGGGCCCCGCGGCGGCTGATGGCGGAAGCCGCCGAAGCCGCACGCCAACTCTGCCACTCCGGTCCGGCGGGATCGGCCCGGCGAGAGGGTTTGCGGGGCGAAGGCGCGTGCAGCAGATCGACAGGAATCGCGCGGGCTGCACCGATCGCTGCTTCGGGGTGTTCGGGCAGCGCCAGAGAGATCTGCAGGAAGCGGCTGGCCCAGATGAAATTGTCGCTGAAGTGCGGCCCCAGCGGATCACGCCGCCAAGACGTGCCCGCGATGCGATGGCCGCGCTTGCGAAGCAACGTGTCATCGATCAGCGCCACGACGGGGCTGCCCGGTGGCAGAGTGTCCAGCACGCCGCCGAGGAGGACGCGCCACAACGCATCGCCGTCCAGCCGCTCGCGTTCAAACAGACGATAAGCGGCGGACCAGTCGCGGAACTGCTGGCCGGTCGCACAAAGCAGGCCGGACAGCGTGTGACGGCCCAAACAGGTCAGGGCGGAAAGGCCCAACGTGCGCGCCCGCTCGAGGGTGCGCTGCTGCGAGAAGGCCGCACGCGCCTGATCGAACAGCCCGTTCCAGTGGGCCATCAAGCCTTGCCGCGTTTGGTTTTTTTTTGCGCCGGCGCGGGAGCTTTACGGCGGCGGAGAAGCAAACGGTTCTTGTCCTCGACAATCCACTCGACGACCTCGCCACGGCTGAACTCCATGGCCTGGGCGACGGCGGAGGGAAAGTTGATGTACCACTGCTGACTATCTTTGCGCTGGATCAGCTGCACCTTGGTAGGGAATCCCATAAGGTCCTCCTGATGTCTAGTTATATAACTAGATAACGGCGAACGCAAGATGCCGCGGACAAAGACTTTGCGGATTCACCACTAGAGGAAAACCTAATCCGAACTAGTCAGAGGGCCAAACACGAGAGGGCACGACGTGTCGTGCCCCTACGGCGAAATGCAAAGGCAAAAGCAGATCCCTCGCTACGCTCGGGATGACTGAGGGAGCGAGCGCGGAGTTGAGTTAATCCATGTGGTGGTGCATGGCGAAGATGTTGTCGAGGCCGTGTTCGTAGGGATAGACGTGGACCATCCAGCCGAAGATGACGGGGTGGAAGCGGCCGCCGGCGGCGAAGCAGGCATCTTCCGTGGCGATGGAGCCGTGGAGGCCGAATTGGGTCCAGTCAGCGGTACGGAGCTGAGCGCGCGGGGGCATGCAGAGATTGGTGTGCAAGTGCCACATGGCGACGCTTAGAGGGACGCGAGCGTTGAGCTGATCTTCGGTGGCGCGCTTGGGCATGGTGTACATGGCGCCGACAAGTTCATAGCCGGTGGCAGTTTTTTTGTAGAGCAGGGAAGTGGGACGCGCGGGATCGAAAGTGAAAGCCTCGAGAAAACCGTTGCGATAGTTCGTGAAGTGATATTCAGGTTGGGGGAGATTCGGCAAAAAGATCTTGAAGCCGTCATCGAGGGCGACGTGATAGTCCTTGTACTTTTCGATGCCGGCGCGAAGCTGGGTGACGATTTCGTTGGCGCGCTCGAGATCGCCGGGCTGCTGCGGGCGCATGGAAGTCATGAACATGTGGTGGGCGTGGGCGTCGCTGTGGCCGGGCGTCATGTCCTCGACAGCGGATTTTTCGCTGGTTTTTGCTTCGCCCATGTCCATTCCGGGCATGGCCTTCTGCTGAGGTGCGGCTGCTTCTTGCGCGGCGGAACTCTGCGCGACAGGTGCGTGGTGGCCGGGCATGGCGACCAGCAAAACGGTGACGACAAAGATGGCGCCGAAAACCATGGTGGCTTTCGCGGCGAGATGAACCAACGTTCTGCGGGCTGACATGAAATCTCTCCTCACTCCATACTACGAAAAAAGAGGGATGGAGATTTCACGGCTGCGTCGCATGGTTCCTTCGCAAAACTGTCCGGAGGGACAGGGAGAGGAAGTAAAGGAGGTGAAGGGGAAAATGCGGGAGTGTGGGGTGAGGCCGTGGGGTGAGACTGGGGCGTGAGCGAAACGATATCGCACGGCATGCTAAAATCTTCGCGTGAAAAAACAAAGGGTGGAAGCTGCAAAACATTTGGCGGGCGGCGTGGAGCCGCCGGGAGACAAATCGATTTCGCATCGCTACGCGATGATGGCTGCTTTGGCGGAGGGCACCAGCGAACTGCGGCACTTTTCCGCAGCGGCGGATTGCCATAGCACGCTGGGCTGCATGCGCGCGCTGGGCGCGGACGTAAAAATCGAGAAAGATTAGAGTGCGAATTACGGGCCACGGGCCGCGAGGGCTGAAAAGCAGCTGGCGCGCGCTGGACGCGGGAAATTCCGGGACGACGATGCGATTGCTGACGGGCATTCTGGCGGGGCAGGAATTCGACACAAAACTTACCGGAGACGGATCGTTGCAGAAGCGGCCGATGAAGCGGGTCGTAGGGCCGCTGCGAGAGATGGGCGCGGACATTCGCGCGCGCGATGACAATTTTGCGCCGCTGGAAATTAAAGCCGCGCGGCTGCACGCGATCGACTACCAAATGCCGATGGCCAGCGCGCAGGTGAAATCGGCGGTGCTGCTTGCGGGATTGTTCGCGGAGGGCGTGACCAGCGTGACGGAGCCGGCACGTACGCGCGACCACACGGAACTGGCGCTCGAAGAGTTCGGCGCGATGATCGAACGGCAGGGGCGAACGACAAAGATTCACGGGCTCTTCGGCGGAAATGGAGCGGGGAAGCTGGAGGCGAAATCCCTGGATGTGCCCGGCGATCTGTCTTCGGCGGTGTTCTTCATTGCGGCGGCATCGCTGCTGCCGGAATCGAGCATTGCGATTCACAATGTGGGGTTGAATCCGACGCGCACGGCGATTTTGGATTTGTTCAGCGGAATGGGCGCTTCCATCCAGATGCTTTCGCTGAAAAGCTCGCACGGAGAAGTGGTGGGTGATCTTGCGGTGAAAGGCGCGACGCTGAAAGGCGGGGTAATTGAAGGCGAGCAGATTCCGCTGGTCATCGATGAGCTGCCCATGCTCGCCGCGCTAGGGCCCTACACGGAAGAGGGTATAGAGATTCGAAACGCCGCGGAACTGCGGGTGAAAGAGAGCGACCGCATCGCGGTGCTGGTGGAGAATTTGCGGCGAATGGGCGCGACGGTCGAAGAGCGGCCCGATGGATTAAAGGTGGAGGGCCGGCGGGCGGGAAAACTGCACGGCGCGGAGATTGAACCGCACGGGGACCACCGGATCGCGATGGCGTTCGCCGTGGCGGGACTGGCAGCGGAAGGCGCGACAGTGATTCGCGATGCGGATTGCGCGGGGGTATCCTATCCGACGTTTTTTGAGGATTTGAACCGGCTGGCAGAACGGTAGACGGCAAGACGAAAAGCGAAATTCGAAACTCGAAAAGCGAAACTCGGAATGCGGAATGTGATGGGGACGTCTGCTAGCTGGTTTTGCGGATGGCGATCGAGCCGTAACTGGTCTTGAGGGTGATTTTGGGCCAGCGCTCCTTGCCGTACTTTCCTTCGAGGTGAGAATCGCCGGAGGCCGCCGAGGTTTTCTTCAAGGAGTCCGCCGAAAATTCCGAATCGATATCGCAAGAGTGGCAGTCCGCGAGAATGTTGAAATTCGCGGACTCCGGAAGAGTCAGCGAGATGCTGGCGTTGGTGTTGGTCACGCCGATGTCGTCCTTGGGCGGTGAGGAGAAGCGCAGCGTGACGTCGCCGTCCCGGTTGTCGACATTGACTTTGCCAGTGGCGTTCTCGATGGTCACGGAATAGCGGTTGGTGCGCAAGGTGATGTCGCCGGGGGCGTCGGCAATTTCGAGATTGCCGGAGCTGGCTTCCATGTGGCCGGTAAGGGAAGTCAGAGTGAGATCGGTGCGCTGAGAGATGAAGCGCAGGCCTTTAGTGACTTTATCAGCGCGAATCGGGCCATAGAATTCACCGTCGAGAGTAAAACTCCCGGTGGCCGAAGCAACGTCGACTTGGCCGCCATTTCCCGAGATTTTGATATCGCCTTTTGTGTCCGAGACTTTGACGTCGCCCTTGTGCATTTCAATGTTCACGTCGCCAGAGGTGTCGCGGACTTCGACGTCGCCGCTGGCGCTGGTTACGGAGACGGGTGAGGCCATGTCCGAGACAGTGATGTCGCCCTGATCGTTTCGAACCGTGACGGCGGCCTTCTTCGGGACTTGAATATCCATGTCGATGCTGATGCGGCTGTCACCGACGCCCATGCCGGTGGGATGGATTTCGTATCCATCGCCGTTCTGAACAATTTCGACGGAAACTGGCCCGGCGCGGCGCTGGGCGTCCGTCTCGCTCCAGGCGTGGACATTCTTCTTGCCGGAGACGCGAATTTCCGGGGTATCCGAGGCGCGCACGGAAATCTCGCCGTGGCCGCCACGCACGGTAATTCGAGCGTTCGCGGGCACGCTCATGGGTGCGACATCCAAGTCAAAGGGATAAGCGTCGCCGGAGAATTCGATGGGAAGGTGACCGGGAATGGTGCGCTTGGCGTAATCGACGGCGACGACGACGCTTAAGAGGGTGATCATGCCGATGACCAGCAGGATTTCGCCGCCCGAAATGCGAGCTGAGTCGGGATCGTCGGAGCGCCTGGCGACGGTCCGCTCATAGAGCTTGATCAGGCCCAGAAAGATCAGCGCGAGGGGCCACCAGTGCAACAGCACGTCGCCCAGCTCCAGGCCGCGATAGTTGTGAAGAAGGAGGAGGGCGCCGACAGTGAGAAGCACGAGGCCCGTGAAGATTCCGCTGGTGCGTTGCCGGCTTCTGGCCATCTGGATTTATTGACCCTGTCCCTGGAAAGTGGTGGGAGCTGCGCTTGACGGAGGAGGCGGCACGCCGGGCGGCGGAGGAGCTCCCGTCGGCGTGGGAGCAGCCGTGGGGAAATGGCCCTCACTGGGAGCGAGGGCGCAGGCGAGACTCATGAGACCAATCACGATGATGATGACCGGGTAAGTGTTGCTAAAATCGAAAAAGCCGCCGCGCAATTCCTGCAAGAGAAAAAGCACTCCAATGGTTACAACAATGACGGGGCCACGAAGGCCGCGAATCGTGCAGCGCTGGCAGTTGCAGTGAACATGATTACTCATCGTCGGTTGACCTCACGAAGAAGTTTCCTACTGACCGCGGTTCATCCGGTTCCGAAACATGAGAATGCCCACGGCGATCAAAATCAAGGGCCAAAATTGCGAAATGCGGTACCACGGAAACCAATCAAAATTGTTGAGCAAGAGCAGAAGTCCCGCGCCAATCAAGAGGATTGGGCCGATGGGGCGATTCCTGCTGAAATTGTCCAGAGGGTCCGATAGAGTCTGGCCAGCGCGCTTGGCCTGCGCGGTGCGCAGCGCGTCGATGGGCATGTAGATCCAAAGTGCGGAGATGCAAATCCAGAGCGCGGCCTCGGCTCCGCCGCTCATCGCGCCGTTGACACCGGCGATAAAGAGAACCAGAAATATCGCCAGGTGGATCATGCCTTTGCCGTACTGCTCGTTATAGAAGGCGCCAAGACCCGGCAGAAATCCCAGGAAGAATGCCAGAACCGGGCTTGGCCCGATTCCGGGAGGGGCAGAAGGCGGCAGGGCCGGAATGGGGGCTTGCGGCGGAAAACCGGCTTGGGCAGCTTGAGCGGAGGAGGGCGCAGGATGGCCCATGCTGGTGGCCAGGCAGTCCTCACAGTAAAGAACGTCGCGCACCGGTCGCACGCAATCCGGGCACATGGGCTTGCCGCAATTGCGGCAAAAGCCGGTAGCGTCAACGTCCGAATGGACAGCACACTTCATGGAATTCTCCTTGTGAGTAACTGGCCGGACAGGGAAATGCCGATCGCCGGCACTTCGGTGGCGAGAACCTCAAGCTCTCTTCTGATGCTGTTGGCGCGGTTCTGCTGGCGCGGAGCGTTGGGGTTGGTGCCGTCGGTGCTGCCCGGGGCCTTTCCTGGAGCGGATTGCGGCATGGTGGTCTCCGGCGTGGCGGGCAATTCGTTGTCTTTGTTCAAGCGAGATTGAATCTCGTAAACGACGCGAAGATCACTGACAAATTTGATGCTGCGGGCATAGACGAGATGGGCCCGGCTGTCCACGCTGCGATAAACGTTTACAGGAGAAAGATCGGCAAGCTTGGGCTTGCGCAGCGAGACGCCCGAGGCGGCCAGAAGGATTGCCAGAGAAGCGGCGAGGGAGACCGCGCTATAGGCGAAGCGAGGCGAAGTCAGCCCACTCAGCCATCCGAAAGCGGCACGCCAGCCTTTTTTGGTTTCGCGGGGGCCGAGAGTTTGATTCAAAATCGAAGGAATCAAAAGCGGAGGCGGCTCGATTTGCTCGAGGGAATGCAGACCGTTCAGTAAACGAGAAAGGCTCGCCACGGTGAGAACGCAGTTTTCACAGGAGTTCGTGTGCATGTCGAAAGCGCGCCGCTCGTCCGGGGTAAGGAGCCCGTCGAGATAATCGCTGAGCCGCGTTTCGGTTAATTCACAAGTCCAAGTCATGACAGTCTCCGCGCCAGGTCCAACGTCAAGTTCAAGATCAATAGACGGATCATGACGGGCGCACTCCCATTTGTTGCAGGATGCGCGCGAGTTCGATACGTCCGCGGTTGATTCTCGATTTCACGGTTCCTTCCGGCACATCCAAAACCTGGCGAATCTCGCTGTATTCGAGCTGCTGCAAATCGCGCAAGATGACGGCCTCGCGCAATTCCGGCGAAAGCTTGGTCAGCGCCGTCTGCACCTGGGAACTGAGCTCGCCGAGAAGGAGCTGCTGGTCCGGGCGGCGCCCAGCGGATTCTTTGTTTTCGACCACCGGCATAGCGTCCTCGAGAGAGTCCGTGATGCGGTCGCGCTTGGTGCGCCGGTAATGATCGATCAAGAGGTTGCGCGTAACGCTGGTCATCCATGTAGCAAACCCGCCATAGGCGGAACGATAGCTCCCAATGGTTTTATACACCCGGAGGAAAACTTCTTGCGACAGGTCTTCGGCCTCTGTGCCATTGCCAGTAAACCTGTAGCAAATGTTGAAGATGCGGCGCGTATGACGGCGCACAAGTTCCTCCCAGGCCGAACCGTCGCCCTGGAGGCATTGCTGGACCAGTTGGGCGTCCTGCTCCAACGTATCATCAGCCTCGAAACCTGCTACGGTGACCAGTTTGACCCCAAAGTTGCGTGGAGCCAACTTCGGCCTGCAACTATGGAACGCAAACTGCTCTCCAAAAGTTCCCTCTAGTACTGGCCCGGACGACCGAATGCAAGTGGGGGCATCTTACTCGCTGTGTTGGCTGCCACACAAGGCCAGCTGCCGCTTGGGAGAGTGCGGCTCGCCTTGACGCATCTGATGGCGACCGTTAGTCTGGCAGGCTCATGCGTTCATCGTCGAGGAAGCTGCTTATAGGACTGCTCGGGCTTGCTGTCCTCGGGCTAGTCATTTACTTTTCGCGCGGATTCATCCACCTCAAGGATTTCAGCGGCGCGAAACTGCTTCACGCTGTCCGTAATGCCAACCCTTACCTTCTCGTTCTTTCCATTGTTGCGATCTATTGTTGCTACGCGATTCGCGCCCTGCGCTGGAAGGTTTTCCAGGGAAATCTGGGGCCGTCGCGGTTCTGGCCGATTTATTCCATGACGCTGGCCGGCTTTTCCGCGATTTTCTTGCTGGGGCGCGCCGGAGAGCCGGTGCGTCCGGTGCTGCTGGCGCGCAAAGAGGGGCTCCCGTTCGCGGATATGTTCGGTATCTACTTTTTGGAGCGCATCTTTGATTTTGCGAGCATGGCGGTGATTGCGTCGATTGGGCTGCTGCTCTTCAAATCTCATGAGCGCGCTGGCGACGCGGCGAGTACGCTCGAAGCCGCGGCGAAGACGGCGGGCACGTTATTCTCGGTGGCCGTGCTTGGGGCTATTGTGTTCCTGATCTATCTGCGACTGCACGGCACCGCGCTGCTGGAGAGGCGATTGCAGGGTTGGCACGCGGTTCATGGGTGGCGTGGAGTTGCAGCGCGGATACTGCTCGGGTTTGTGCGCGGCATACAGGCGATTCGCTCGGTAGGGGAACTTGTGATGGCCACGTTTTATTCCGCCGCCCATTGGTTTTTGGTGGCCCTGGTCTATCTTTGGGTGTCGCATGCGTTTGGCGGGAGACTTGGCGCGATCAATCTCGGCGATGCCTTGCTGGTGCTGGCGTTCACGTTAGCGGGCTCGGCCGTGCAATTGCCGGGAGTGGGCGGAGGGGCGCAGGTCGCGACATTCCTGGCGTACACGACAGTCCTCGGCGTGGAAAAGGAACCCGCAGCCGCGGCCGCAATTGTCCTCTGGCTGATTTCCTTTGCCGCGTGTAGTCTTGCGGGCGTGCCGCTGCTGTTGCGCGAGGGATTTTCGCCGGGAAAATTGCGAGCGCTGGCGCAACGCGAGGAAAAAGAGCTGGAAGTTTAAAGGGCGATGTTTCTACAAAGCAACGAACAAGGAGATGCCTGAGTGAAGTGTCCATTCTGCGCGCATCTGGACGATAAGGTGATCGACTCGCGCGAGGGCCGCGCCGGCGACACGATTCGGCGGCGGCGGGAGTGCCTCAAGTGCAGCCGCCGGTTTACCACTTACGAGCGCATCGACGAAATTCCTTACATGGTGATCAAGAAGGATGGACGCCGCGAGCGCTTTGAGCGGCAAAAGATTTTACAGGGATTGCTGAAGGCTTGCGAAAAGCGGCCGGTCGCCACGCCAAAACTTGAAGCCATCGTGGATGAAATCGAAAGCGTGGTGCATGAAGCCACGGAGCGCGAACTTACCACCACGGAAATCGGCGAAATGATCATGCACCGTCTGAAAAAGCTCGATAAGGTCGCCTACGTCCGGTTCGCGTCGGTCTATATGGACTTCAAGGACGTCCAGGAATTCATGTCGGAACTGAAGAATTTACTGAAGGACCGCTCGAAGAAGTGAGCGCGCTCTCAGCGCGGCCAGACGCCGGCGGTAAACGTGCGAATGGTCGTGAATCCCAGTTTTTCATAGAGCTGAACAGCGCCATAATTTTCCGAAGTCACCGTCAGCGTTAATTCCTTGAATTTCATGCCGCGCAGCGTTTCGCCGGAGGTCTGCATCAGCATGCGGCCGATACCATGCCCTTGGTAACCGGGGAGCACGCAGATTTGCGTGGTGTGGCCGACACCGGGAGAGACTTCGCTAGTAAGCACGGCGGCGACGAGTTCATCACCTCCCGGCTGGCGCAGGACAAAGGAGGCGCCCGGGACGAAATGGCCGCAGCCGGGCAACAGAATAATGTTTTTCAAAAACTTGAGTGCGCCCGAACGGCTGCGGTACTGATCGTTAATTTCGCCGTCGACATGGTTCGCATACGCCAGATAGATGAGCTTGGCACAGGGCTCGAAGTAGCGGTCGTTCCAGCGGTCCAGGCGCATTCCCGCGGCAACCCCCGGCTTGGCTTCGGGCAGCTTCTGCAGGTCCTGGAGCATAAATTGGCGGGAGTAGAGGCGGAAACCCTGATTGCTCAGCGGGACTTCCACCGGTCCGCTGAAGGGCATGAGCTGCGCTTCAATACGCGATAGCTGGGGAATCGCACGCATGGAGAAGAGCATCTCGTCGAGCAAGAGCTGCCCGATTGTTGCTTGCGAGAATTTTGCGGAGACATAGAGTCCGCCGATAAGACCCTTCTGCTCCTCGAGAACGTAAAAGGAATAGCCCGCGGCGCTCCCGTTCTCGAAAGCCACACATCCGGCGAGGGCGTGCGCGTCCAGAAAACGCTTGATTAATTCGAGCGCGCTCCGGTAGTCCCAATGGAGTTCATCGCGCCAATGGCGCGCCTCCTCTTCAAGGAGCGGCTCTAGCTGGCGGACGGTCGTCTGGCGCAAGTCGACAATATTCATGGAGAAGAGGACTGCTGCGCGGCCCCTGCCGCTCAGTCCCTATGATAGCCGAATCGGAGGCCGCACAATCAAGGCGGGTGGAGCAACGATATCGTTCCGACACAAACGTGCGAGGCTGCCGGAAGTGGCACGGAAAAGGTGTGTTAACATCGCGGCTGAATTGCTTTTTAGATGAGGAGTAAAAACGGGCGGCGCTTGCCGCGCCATTGTGCAGACCGCGAATGTCAATCCTGTACGAACTCCGCTATCCAACCAGGTGGTATACGAAGTTATTCATGGCCGTTTTGGCGCTGGTCTTTTTTGCCGTGCTCGCGACGGTCGCCATCGCCGGATTCCTGGTCTACCGGATCGTCAAGCCCCAGCGTACCGGCAGCGAAATTGATATGAACAGTTTTCCAGGCAAGCCGGACTTGGTGGATTTTGCGGTTCCGGAATTGGGCGCGCGCCACGGCTGGTTTTTCCCCGGATTGCGGGGCGGGCCCACGATCATCCTGTGCCACGGATACGGGTCGAGCCGCGGGGAACTTCTGACACTGGTATCGGCATTGCAAGACCACCAATACAACGTGTTTGTGTTTGATTTTGCAGCTCACGGCGTAAATGACGGGATTACCACTTTTGGATATCGCGAGGCCGACGAAGTGCGCGCGGCCGTTGATACGGTCGCGGCGCGCAGCGACGTGGATCCTGGGCGCTTCGGATTGTGGGGCTACAATTTGGGGGCCTATGCGGCTTTGCGCGAAGCGGAAAACGACCGGCGCATTCGCGCTATCGTGCTGGATTCGGTCTACGATTTGCCGGAACAAATGGTGAAAATCGGCGTGGAGCGCAGCGGCCTCGGAGGGTTTCCGCTGATGGTGCGCTCGGCGGAATTTAGTTTTACGTGGCTGAATTACAAGTACCGCGAAGATCCGCCGCTCTCGAAGAAGCTGAATACGCTGGCGGGCGTGCCGAAACTCTTCATCGAGGCCGCCGACGACCCCGAGCTTGCGGATATTACGCGCCAAATGTTTTTGAAGTCTCCGGAGCCGCGTGAGCAGATGCATGATTCCCCATGGCAATTTTGTGTCCATGGAGGAGAACGACAAGCGGGACTATGAGAATCGCGTGGTCAGCTTTTTTCTACTGAAGCTTCCCGCCGCCGGCGGCGCCACGCATTAGGAGCGGTTCGCCGTTCCCTGCTTCACAAAGCGCAACCGCGGGATACACGACGTAGTGTAAACACCTTGCTCCCAAGTTCGTCAGTTCCTGT
This sequence comes from uncultured Acidobacteriota bacterium, assembly GCA_963753745.1. Lineage (GTDB taxonomy): Bacteria > Acidobacteriota > Terriglobia > Acidiferrales > UBA7541 > Acidiferrum. Next base: position 85,960 of record CAVWDX010000025.1, on the reverse strand, counting down.
GTGTTCTTGCGGTTGGTGAAGATCATGGAGTGTTGCGTGTTACTTGGCGTCCACTCTTCGGTTTCGCGATGCAAATAAAAATCCACTTGAAATTTCAAGGCTCGTGGCAGCTTGTAAGTGGTCGCGGCGGTAAGCTGGCCGGCCGTTAAATGTTCTATCGCAGTCAGAACGACAGGCCGGGCCGAAATTCCGTCGTCCAATTGCCAGAGATAGCCGGTGTCAACGGTCATGAGGCCAAGAATGCTAATGGTTGCCGCCAAGAAGGCGGCGTCGAATCGCCGAGACAAAGCGAAAGCAGTGGTAAGAACTCCGCCAACGATAGCGACTGCAGTGAGCAGCGTGACGGCAGGCGCAGGTCGAAGGTCTGTTACAAAGGGAATGGAGTCACTGAAACGGCTTGCCAGAACACCCAGAAGGATCAGAGTCAATCCGGCAGCCGAAAATAGCCAACGAGCAAAATGAAGGAGTCTAAGTCTTGAGGCGATCGAGTGGGTCGTCAGCAGTGCGATCGGAGCGATAGCAGGAAGTACATATCCCGGGAGCTTTGATTTGGAAATCGTAAAAAAAAGGATGGTGAAACCAGACCAGCAGAGTAGCAACAAACTGAAGTGATCGACGGAACGAGAACGCCAGAGGCGCAAGAAGCCCGAGAGTGCGCTCCAAAGAAGCGGAACAGTCCAAGGAAGCATGGCGAGCAGCAAGATGGGGCCGTAGAACCAGAACGGCTGAATGTGCTGGAATTCGGGCGTGAGGAAGCGTTTGAAATTGTGTTCGATGATGAAGACGCGGAAGAAATCGGGATTGCGGCGAGCGCAAAGGACGTACCAGGGAAGGGCTGTGAGGCAGAATGCGGCGATAGCCGCGGGATGAAGCAGGCGAAACGCGTCTCGCCAGCGTTTTGTAAAAATGGCCCAGAAGAAAACCGCGCCACCGCAAAGGATAATTCCTGCAGGCCCCTTCGCTAGCACGGCGAGGCCCAGAAAAAAGCCGAACAGGATGAGGGCCCCCCATGGCGTGGATGAGTTTAAAGAGGCGGGGTTTGCCTCGCTCGCTCTCGCTGGAACGAGACGCAGAACAACTGCGGCGCAGACCATCGCAACGGTAAGCATTCCGCTGAACGGCATGTCCGTAGCGGCGGCGTGCGAAAATCCGATCATGCCGACCGTGGTGGGGAGAAGCAACAACAGCCAGCGCGCCGTTTCCGGGCCATACATCCGCCAAGCAAGCCAGGCCAGCGCAAGCGTCGCAAGCAAGCCCGAAATCGCGCTGGGCAATCGCGCTGCCGCCTCGCTCACGCCAAAAACTTTGAAGCTTGCCGCCGCGCCCCAATAATAGAGCGGCGGCTTTTCAAACCACGGCTTACCATATAGCCGGGGGGTAATCCAGTCGCCTGTTTCGGCCATGTCGCGCGCAATCCAGGCGTAACGCGGTTCGTCCGGGCCCACAAAACCGATTGCGCCGAGATGGCTGAAGTAACACACGTACAATGTAGCGAGAATGAGAATGCCCCAGCCGATGCGGGCTGCAGAGCTGGCCTGCGGTTTTTCAGGGCTGGCGGTAGGCGATTCGTTCACGGAATGGAAAGTCTAGCATTGAACCCCTATCTTCGAACTGGGCACCTCTTGCATACTGTCGCGCGTCGGTCTACACACGGCCGTCTTCTATAACGATGAAAGAATGGCTCGAATACGCCGCCGTTTGGCTGATCTTGAAAAAGCTGGGCTTCCTTCCGCGGCGTGCCGCACGCGGATTTGCGGCGTCCGTTGCGAGCCTGCTTTTTTCCTTGCGCCCCGAGCTGAAGAAGACGGCGGAGTTTAACCTGCGGCTGGCCTTTCCAGATTGGACCGATGAACAGCGCAAGAACGCCACGCGCAAGATGGTGCGCAATCTCGGCTGGATGGCTGCCGAATTTGCGCGTTTCCCGAGGCTCACCAAGGAAAACATCGAAAAGGTGGTAATCCTCGAAGGCCATGAAAACTTTCTCGAAGGCCAGCGGCGCGGCAAGGGCGTCCTCTACCTCACGGGCCACATCGGCGCCTGGGAACTCTCCTCGTTCGCGCACGCGCTCTACGGCTATCCGCTGCACTACATGGCGCGGCCACTGGATAACAAGCGGATCGATGACCTTGTCAACCAATACCGCTGCGCCTCGGGCAACCGCCCCATCTTCAAGAATGAATCCGCGCGCGTCATGCTAAAAATTCTGAAAGATTCCGGAACCGTGGGCATTCTGGCGGATCAGAACACCATGCCGGAAGAAGGCGTCTTCGTCGATTTCTTCGGCAAATCCGCCTGCACCACAACGGGAATCGCCCGCGTGGCGCTGCATACCGATGCAGCGGTAGTTCCTGGATACGCTTATTGGGATGAGGCCATTCTAAAATACCGACTCCGGTTCGAGCCGCCGGTAGAGCTCATCCGCACCGGCGACACCGAGCGCGACGTTCTTGAAAACACGCAACGATTCACCAAAATAATTGAGGAAATTATTCGTAAACATCCTGACCAATGGGTCTGGGTTCACCAGCGATGGAAGAACAGACCGCCAGGCGAGCCCGCACTGTATGATTTTTGAGAGAGGTCTTTGATGATGCAAACAGCGAAGTCGTTAGCGGAAGCAATCGGTGCGAAGCTTGAAGGAGACGGCGCCGTCGAATTGCGCGGTGTGGCGGCGCCGGAGCGCGCCGGCCCGCACGATCTCATTTACGTCGAAAAGGCCAAGCACGCGGAACGCGCCGCAGCGTCGGCAGCGCTTTGCGCGATCGCGCCAGAAAATCTTGCCCTGAAAGGCAAAACTATTCTTCGGAGCGCCATGCCAAAAGTTGCGTTTGCAAAAGCGGCTGCTTTCATTCTTGAAAGAGCTCCCATCGCCATCGGCATTCATCCGACCGCGATTGTCGCGCCTCTCGCGAAGGTTAGCTCGAGCGCTGGAATCGGCCCGTTTGCGGTAATCGGCGAAGACGCTCGCATTGGCGAAGGGACGCAAATCGGCGCGCACTGCGTGATCGGCGCAGGCTCGTGGATCGGCGACCATTGCCGGATTCATCCGCGCGTTACTATCTACGCCGGAGTTCGCATCGGCGATCGCGTCGAAATTCATTCGGGCGCGGTCATCGGCGCGGACGGCTTCGGCTATGCGCAGGGAGAAGGCCGCTACTGGAAATTTCCGCAAGCCGGCATCGTGGAAATCGCCGACGACGTCGAAATCGGTGCGAACACCACCATCGATCGCGGCTCGCTGGACGACACGCGCATCGCCGAAGGCGTTAAACTCGATAATCTCGTGCACATTGGCCACAACTGCCAGATCGGCGCGCACACAATTATGGCCGCGCAAGCCGGCCTTTCCGGTTCCTGCGAATTTGGCAAGCATGTGGTTGTGGGTGGCCAGGCAGGTTTTGGAGAACAATGCTACCTGGAGGATGGCGCAGTCATCGGCGGACAATCCGGCGTTCTCGGCGGCAAGACGATCCGCAGCGGACAAACCGTATGGGGAACTCCTGCGCGGTCGCTAGAAAAGTTCAAAGAACAATTTGCCTGGCAAGCGCGTCTACCGGAACTTGCCGCGCGCATCAAAGAATTGGAGAGCCAAGTTGGAAGGGAAGTGAAGTGAGGGCAGTTCCTCAATGGCGCGTGATTGTAATGGGCGGCCACACCCGCAGCATCGGCAAGACGCAACTTGTCTGCGACATCATCAGTGCTTTTCCGCAAGCCAACTGGATTGCCGGAAAAATCACGCAGTACGGCCACGGGGTCTGCGCACAAAACGGCCACGATTGCGACTGCGCGCCAGACGAGCATGTTTGCGCCATCGAATGGGAAGCGCACCGGGAGTCCGGCACGGATAGCGCGCGATTTCTGGCGGCAGGCGCGAAACGTTCGTTTTGGCTGAGAACGAAACAAGGCTTTCTCGCCGAAGGACTCCCGCTTATGCGAGATGCGCTCGAGGAAACTTTAAGCGAAGCCGGCGAAGATTCTTTTCCGCTGATTCTCGAAAGCAATTCGCTCCTGCAATTTCTGAAACCCAGCCTGTATTTCGCGGTGATCGATCCCGCCCGCGAAGATTTCAAAGACTCCGCGCGTGTTGCGCTCGACCGCGCCGATGCGCTCGTATTACGAGGTTCGATGGATGCCCCGGCGGCTCCGTCCTGGCTAAAACTTCCGGTCAACCTGCTTCGCACCAAGCCATCCGTTTCGCAACGCGAGGGAGAAGCCTTGCCTGAACCTCTTCAAGTGCTTATCGAACGGGCGTTGCAAGCGCCGCCAAGTATCACCCTCTGACAACGATTTTGTAACGTCCCTGCATCTTAGAAGTTGACCCATTGCGATAAGACGGCGATAATTTACTGGTACTCGTGTTACCCGGCCTGAAAATGGGGTCGGCGCTCGCGACGGATGTTGGGGGAAGTGACTCGCAATACAGCAGTTAGGCCAATTGCAGCAACATAGGGCGGATCTAATACGCCTGCCTTTCGGTAGAACTTGATTTGGGGGACGTATTTTGGCAACCGGTACACGCACGGGACTCGATAGGCCCATTCCTGCCGTACCACCTATTTGGCAAGAGAAAGATTTGGCTGGTTCTCTCGAGCGAGCCATTGAGAACGGCGCGAATCACCTTCTCTCCCTGCAAGCCGAGGAAGGTTATTGGCTCGGCGAACTCGAAGCCGACACCACACTCGAATCCGACTACATTTATTACCTGTACGTTCTCGGCAAGGCCGATCCCGGACGCATTTCCAAACTCGCCAATTATGTTCGGCGTCACCAACTACCCGATGGCGGCTGGAATATTTTCCCGGGCGGACCCTCGGACCTCAACGCAACCTGCAAAGCCTATTTCGCACTGAAACTCGTCGGCGACGATATCGATTCGCCGCACATGAAGCAGGCGCGCGAAACGGTTCACCGTCTCGGCGGACTTGAACTCACAAATTCCTATGTTCGTTTCTACCTCGCGCTAATCGGCGCCGTCGGTTGGGAGCTCGTTCCGTCGATTCCGCCGGAACTCTTGCTCTTGCCGAGCTGGTTCTATCTGAACATCTATGAAATGTCGTCGTGGACGCGCGGGATCGTCATCCCTATGGCGATACTATCCGCGCTGCGCCCAGATTGGCGCTTGCCGGAGCGCGCTCGCGTCGACGAACTTTTCAAGGACATCTCGCATAAAGCCGCTGCGTTTGATTGGAGCAAGCAACTCCTCTCCTGGCGCAACGTTTTTCTGGCCATCGATCGCGGTTTGAAGCTCTACGAAAAACTTCCCTGGAAGCCGCTTCGCAATCGCGCTCTTCGCGAGTGCAAAGCCTGGATGGTCGCCCACTTGGAGCGAAGCGAGGGACTCGCGGCCATCTATCCGGCGATGATGAATTCGATTTTTGCATTGATGGCGCTCGGCCACGGTCCCGACGATCCGCTCACCGCCCGCGAGATTCGCGAATTTTCTCGCTTCGAGATTGAGGAAGACGACACCATCCGCATGCAGCCCTGCGTCTCCCCGATTTGGGATACGTGTATCGCCATGGTCTCTTTGGAAGAAGCTGGCCTCCCAGCCGATCATCCTTCGCTCGTGAAGGCTGCGGATTGGATGCTCTCTAAGCAGGTTCTGGGCCCGGGCGACTGGCAGTACAAAAACAAAGACGCCGAGCCTGGCGGCTGGGCGTTTGAGTTCCGCAACGATTTTTTCCCGGATGTGGACGACACTGCCTTCGTGCTCATGGCCTTGCAACGCGTGAAGCATCCCGATCCTGAGCGCATGGAGAAGTCAGTTCGGCTGGGCATCCAGTGGCTGCTCAGCATGCAAAACAAGGACGGCGGCTGGGGCGCCTTTGATCGCGATAACGACCGCCAGCTGTTTTGTAACATTCCCTTCGCGGACCACAACGCCATGATCGATCCGTCGACGGCGGACGTGACGGCCCGCGTCGTCGAATGTCTCGGCCGCTTTGGTTGGCCCGCCGAACATCCTGCCATCCAGCGTGCCGTAAAATTCTTGCTAAAGGATCAGTGCGAAGATGGTTCGTGGTTCGGACGCTGGGGCGTGAATTACGTTTACGGCACCAGCGGCGCGCTGCGCGCCCTCGAAACCGTTTCACTTACGGCCAGAGAATTTTGCCAGCGCGCGGTCAGTTGGCTGCGCGCCGTCCAGAAGGCCGACGGCAGCTTCGGCGAATCCCTGTGGAGCTACACGGATCCGACCACCAAGGGTAAGGGGAATAGCACGGCGTCACAGACCGCGTGGGGACTTATTGGATTGCTCGCGGGCGCGCAGTCTGACGATCCCGCTATTCAGAAGGCAGTTTCTTATCTCGTGCACCAGCAGAATGCCGATGGCTCGTGGAGCGAATCCGACTTTACCGGCACCGGTTTTCCTGGAGTTTTCTATTTGAAGTATCACCTCTACCGCAATTCCTTCCCGCTTTACGCTCTCGCGCGATTCCGTAATCAGGTGCAAGGCCCGCTCGAATACTGCGCCATGAAATTCCAGCCAGCCGTATTCCGGCTGCGGAGCGGGTTCTAGAGCCCGCGATGTCCCCCACTCTGCGGCTGACCGCGGAACTCGCTTTGGGATTGGCCGGCCGCGCAATCGGCGCCAAGCGTAATCAACCCCTGGTCCTGCAGCTTTCGACGGACGACACTCTCGATTCAGAATCCGTTCCACAAACTGCTAACGATCAAGAAGCGGGAAAAGATTTCTCGCCGCCGCTTTCGGTGATGCTTTCCCAATATCGTTCGTCTGTCATTTGGATCGCCGGTAGCGAGCCGATGGAGTATCTCCGAGTGGCGCGCTTCACGAATGCGGCCGCCGCATCCCGACGTCACGTCTTTCTCGAGACTTCTGGCGCTTCACTGAAGCCCCGCCTCCATGCGTTTCAGCCGTCTTCTCGTTTTTACTTCTCCATCCGCTTCGAGGGACGTTCACCGTCCCGCGGACAGCGCGACTCTCGTGAAGGAGCGTTCCGCGCTGGACTCGAAGCGCTACGCATGGCGCGTCTGGCCGGTTTTTGCACTTGTGCGCGTTTCGTCTTGTACCCGGACGCCAACGGCGAAGTGGAAGAACTCCTCACTGAAATCCACAAGCTCGATGTGGACGGATTCTTGATTACGCCTGCGGCGCGCACTCCCGAACTCACTAGGGAAGCTGGCCGACTGCACCGACGTTTGTCGAACCGCCGCTGGGGGCTGCTTTCAAGATTGCTCGATGCAAGCGGCTTCCCCGTGGCCGCGCGAACTCCACGCGACTTCGAACGCCAGCCGGATCCAGAATCGCAACCGGACACTTTTGGTGAAGGTGTCGAAGCCGGATGACCACTCTGGTCACAGGCGCGTCGGGCTTCCTTGGCAGCCACGTGGCGCGCCAACTTGTGGCTCGCGGCGACGAAGTTCGCGTCTTGATGCGTCCCTCCAGCACCAACCGCGCCGTTGCCGATCTTTCCCTCGAATACGTCACGGGCGATCTGCGAGATGCAGCCTCACTCGAACGCGCCTTGTCCGGCGTAAAGTGCGTTTTTCACGTCGCCGCGGACTACCGGCTTTGGGCCCAAAAATCGCGCGATATTTACGACTCGAATGCCGGCGGGACGAAGAATCTTCTCGAAGCCGCAAAACGCGCCGGCGTCGAGAAATTTATTTACACTAGTACTGTCGCAACCATCGCCGTAGACCGGCCGGAATTGCCCAACGAAGCCACCGACGCCAAGCTCGAGGAAATGGTCGGCCACTACAAGCGCTCGAAATGGATGGCCGAACGCGAAGCGCTGAACGCCGCGAAAGAGGGCCTTCCGGTCGTTGTAGCTATGCCCACCACTCCCGTCGGCCCCGGCGATTGGAAGCCCACGCCAACAGGCAAAATTATTCTCGACTTTTTGAACGGTAAAATGCCCGGCTACGTCGAAACCGGTTTGAATTTTGTGGGAGCGGAAGAATGCGCGGCAGGCCACCTGCTCGTCGCCGAAAAGGGCATAGTCGGCGAGCGCTATCTTCTCGGCGCCGAAAATCTGACGCTCAAGCAAATGCTCGACACGCTTGCCCGGATAACGGGTCTGCCCGCTCCATCGCTGAAGATTCCGCACGGGCTGGCTTTGGGTGTAGCCTACATGAGCACGGCGTTCTCGCGGCTCCTTGGGAAAGAACCGCAAATTCCCGTCGAGGGCGTGAAGATCGCGCAGCACATGATGTTTGTGGACTGCGCGCGCGCGCAGCGCGAACTGGGTTTTCATCCGGGCTCGGTCGCCGCGGCTTTGGAACGCGCCGTTCGTTGGTACGAAGCAAACGGCTACGTCAAGCCGCGCCGCGCCAAGAAAATGCTCCGTGCCGCAGCTTAGGATTTGTGGTACAGGCTTTAGCCTGTGCTCTCGTCTTGCACGGGCGCTGAGGAAGCAGAGCGCCTGTGTAGCGCCGGGTCAGGTTCCGGCATCTTAAACACTAAGAATCATGCGCATTCTCGTCACCTTCGCCGTCAAAGCCGAGTTCTCGCAATGGTCCTCGCGCCACCCGTTCGTCCCTTACGAGTTTGAGAACTGGGAGCGCCGCCGCGAGTTCGATCTTTTCAAAGCCAATATCGGCTCAAACGAAGTTACAGTGCTTCTCACCGGAATGGGCGCGGAAAACGCGGCTAAGGCGATGTCCTCGATTCCCATCGAACTTCACGATCTATGCATTTCCACGGGACTCGCCGGCTCGCTCGATGCCTGCTTAATTCCGGGAGACATAGTTGTCGCCCGTACTTCGGAGACGCTGGATCAAAACTGCCAAGCGGCAAGCGACCCTGTCCTTGTTGAGCTGGCCGCAACTTCCGGAGCAAAGCCTGTCCAGGTTTCCCTCACTTCTGAGAGAATCGTGGCAACCGCGCAAGAGAAGGAAGAGTTAAGCCAAAAGGGAAGCATCGTCGAGATGGAGTCCACGTACATCCTCGCAGCCGCGACGCAGAAACTTGTGCCTTGCGTGTCGGTTCGCGCCATCAGCGACGCCGCGGACGAAGACTTGCCCGTTGATTTTGCGCGCATTCTCGATTCTCATGGCCGCTTGAAAATGGGCGGTCTGCTCAAGGAAGTCGGCCTTAGCCCTTACCGTATCCCTTTGCTGCTCCAATTTGGGCGCCAGAGCCGCGCTGCCGGCAAATCCTTAGCCGACTTTTTGGATCGCTACATCATCGCAATTTCGCAGAACTGGCCGGAAGTGGCGCGTCACCACGTACTCAAAATAGAAGAGGTCTCCGCGACATGAGCAGCATCGGCACAGCTCCCGAGACCTTGAAGTTGCTTGAACCCATTCCGAAAATCATGCGCGCGGGTGTCTACCGGGACAAAGGCGTCGTGCGCGTCGAGGAAGTCCCAGTGCCCGAAGTCGGCGACGGGGAAGTACTCATCAAAGTCGCGGCCTGCGGCATTTGCGGGACGGACATCAAGAAAATCTTTCAGCGTTATGTCGAGCCGCCCCAAATTCTGGGCCACGAGCTGGCAGGCACGGTCGTCGCGGTTGGCCGGGGTGTCACGAAATGGATGCCCGGCGATCGTGTGATGAGCTTCCACCACACTCCCTGCGGCAGGTGCTTTTATTGCGAGAAGCGTCTCTTCTCCCAGTGCAAGCAATATAAAACGACCGGCCTCACTGCCGGCTTTACGCCCAATGGCGGTGGCTTCGCCCAGTACGTCAAGGCCATGCCGTGGGTAGCTGAACGGGGTATCGTCGCGCTTCCGGCGAACGTCAGCTTCGAAGAAGCTACGTTCATCGAGCCTATCAACACCATCGTAAAAGCCGTTCAAAAAGCGCGCATCACCGCCGGCGAGACCGTTCTGATTCTGGGTTGCGGCCCCATCGGCCTGCAGTTGCTCATGGTAAGCAAGCTGGAAGGCGCCAGGCTGTATACCAGTGATCCAATTCTACAGCGCCGAGAAAAGAGCCTTACTTTAGGCGCACTGGAGTCGTTTGACCCGACCAGTGGTAAGCTGGTAGAAGAGGTGCGGGCCCGCACGGAGGGTCGGGGAGCGGACGCGGTCCTGGTTGCGGTCGCGCACCCGTCGGTGGTAACCGATGCTTTGGCAACGGCGCGTCCCGGGGGACGTGTTTTGCTCTTCGCGGCAAATGACCCGGTTACGAAGATCGAGTTTCCTGCCGCTGCCGTCGGCATCGACGAAAAGGAAATCCTGGGCAGCTATAGTGCGGCTGTAGACATCCAAGAATCAGCCGCGGATCTGGTGCTGGGGAAGAAACTGTCGATCATGGAAATTGTCACGCATCGCTTCTCACTGGATAGAATCCAGGAAGGCTTGGAGCTCGCGGCCAGGCCAACGGCTGAATCGTTGAAGATTCTGATCACTCACGCATGAGAACAACCACGACGAAGAAGCTGGAAGTTGGAGAAGAAGTGAAATTTGCCGTCGCACGGGTCGCTGTGCCATCGAAGATGACGGCGGCAGTATTGTATGGCAGCGAAGATCTGCGGATCGAGATGATCGACGTCCCGCACCTCGCCGCCGACGAAGTCCTCCTCCGCGTCCGCCTCGCACTGACCGACGGCACCGACCTGAAAGTCTGGAAGCGCGGCTACCACGCCAAAATGATTCAGCCTCCAGCCGTGTTTGGCCACGAGGTCGTCGGCGACATTGCGGCCGTCGGCAAACGCGTGGACGCCCGCTGGCGCATCGGCATGCGCGTCGTCGCCGCCAATTCCGCGCCTTGCCTGCGCTGCTATCACTGCCGCCGAGGCCAGGAGAATCTTTGCGAGGACCTGCTCTTCAACAACGGCGCGTACGCCGAATACATGCGTATCCCCGGCCGCATCGCCATGGAAAATATGCTGGAGGTCCCGCACTCCGTCGACGACGGCAGCGCCGCACTGGTCGAGCCGCTGGCCTGTGTTCTCCGCGGCATCCACGAAATGGAAGTGCGGACGGGCGATACCGTGGCCGTCATCGGCTGCGGCCCGATTGGATTAACCTTCGTGCGTATGCTTTCGCGCCGCGGCTTGCGCGTGATTGCACTGGCGCGCCGTTCCGCGCCACTCGACGTGGCTCGCAGGCTTGGCGCGATTGCCACTATCAACGTGACCGAGACACACGACGTGGTCGCCGCCGTAAAATCTTTGACTGACGACGAACGCGGCCCTGATTCCGTGGTTGAAGCCGCAGGCAATCCCGCGACATGGCAGCAGGCTCTCGCCATGGTCCGCCGCGGCGGCGTGGTGAATTTCTTTAGCGGCCTGCCCTCGGGCACAAACGTCTCGATTGACCCCGCCGCGATTCATTATTCCGAAATCAAGCTGATTTCGCCTTTTCATCACACGCCGCGTTTTATCCGCGAAGCGCTCGAAGCCATCCGCCGCGGTGATATCGTCGGGCATGATTTCGTCAGCGAAGAGATCCGCTTGACCGACCTTCCGCAAGCCTTCGAGCGTATGAAAAGCCGCAGCGGCGAAATCAAGCTGGCCGTGAGGCCGTGACTTTGGAGTGCGGCAGCCGTGCTGCCGCTATCGGGGCTGGCGAACCAAAGAGTATCGATTCAGCTCTCCAGTGTAAACTTACCTTGCGACTGTAGCTTTTGTCATTCCGAGCGAAGTGAGGAAGTTGCTTTTCTATGTTGCGCCCAGGTGAACTCGAAATTGCCGAGCACGCCCCCGCGAGCAAGTGCTCTCCGGTGGTCGCGCAGCAGTACACCCGCTGGTTGGCCACGCATCACTACGAAAATTTCAACGTAGTTTCCTGGCTACTTCCGAAAGATCTGCACCAGCATTTCTATAATCTCTATGCTTATTGCCGCTGGGCCGATGATCTCGGCGACGAAATTCCGCAAAAAGAGCGCGCCCTCGAACTCCTGGATTGGTGGGAGCGTGAGCTGGATGATTGTTACCATGGCCGCCCCTCGCATCCCGTCTTCGTCGCGCTGCGCGAAACGATCATCGCCAAAAATATTCCTAAGCAGCCTTTTGCCGATCTTCTGAGGGCGTTCCGCCAAGATCAAACCGTCCAGCGTTATCCCACATGGGATTCCATGATCGGCTATTGTGGCTTTTCCGCGAATCCCGTCGGTCGCCTTGTTCTCTATCTCTGCGGCTATCGCGACGAGGAACGCCAGACTCTGTCCGACGCCACTTGCACTGCCCTGCAGTTGGCCAATTTCTGGCAAGACGTTTCGCGCGATCTCGAGAAAGGCCGTATCTACATCCCTCTCGAGGTTGCCACCGCCCGCGGCCTCACCGAAACGGACATCGTCGAGCGCCGCTTCGATCATCGTTATATCAGCCTGATGAAAGATTTGATCGCTCGCACACGCCAACTATTTGCGCAAGGCGCTCCGCTGGCAAAAATGGTCCGCGGCCGCCTGAGCGTGGACCTCGAAATGTTCAGCCGCGGCGGCGTTGCCGTTCTCGATGCCATCGAAGCCATGGGATATGACACGCTCCACGCGCGCCCCGCCATTAGCAAAGCAAAACAAGTGGGACTTCTGGGACGCTCTCTCTTGACGCATCTGGTCGCGAGGCCCGTTCATCCCGAATCAGAGGCCGGCGGTTTCGCCTATGATGGGGCGCAGCTCGCCGCGTCCCAATCGGGCATCTCTGTGTCCGCCTCCTACGCCGCATGCCACCAAATCGCCCGCGCAGCCCACAGCAATTTCTACTACGCCTTTTTCTTACTCCCCAAACCAAAGCGCGACGCTCTCGCCGCGCTCTATGCCTTCATGCGTCTGGTCGATGATGTCGCCGACGAAGGCCACGACCTGGCGACGAAGCAACGTGGTCTTGCTAAATGGCGCGCGGCTTTCGATGAAGCGCTCACGGGCAACTCGCAGGTTTTTGACGGCACGGCCGCAAAACCGTTGTCCTCAGAGCCCCTGCCGGGCGAAGCCGAAGTTTTGCCCGCCCTGGTCGACACCATGCAACGTTACAAAATGCCCGCGCGCTACCTCCACGATCTCATCAGCGGCGCCGAGATGGACCTGACTCTTCGCACCTATCCAACCTTCGATCGACTCCGCGAATACTGTTATCGCGTCGCCGGCACGGTCGGCTTGACCTGCACCCACGTCTTCGGCTTCCACGATCCGCGCGCGCTCGACCTCGCCGAAAAACTAGGCCTGGCCTTTCAGTTGACCAACATCATCCGCGACGTCCACGACGACTACGTTTTAGGCCGCGTCTATCTTCCGCAAGAAGATCTTGCGCGCTACGGCGTTTCGCCGGAGGATTTCGGCAAGCGCGAAGCCACGCTCGGTGTCCGCGAACTCCTGCGGTTCGAAGCCGACCGCGCCTGGGAATGTTATGAAGAAGGCTCCGCGTTGTTCAGCCTCATCGATCCGGATAGCCGTGGAGCCCTGTGGCTCTTGGCGCACACCTACAGCGCCCTCTTGGCGCGCATCGAGTTTCTTGATTTCGCGGTTTTCGGCGAACGCGTGCGGCTCTCGAAAACAGAAAAAATGCTGTTCATCGCAAAGGCGCGCTTCGGCCGCCTCTCGAAAGAGAATATTCTTGAAAAGCGTGATCGTGATCGGCGGCGGGTTGGCGGGTCTGGCAGCCAGCGTCGCGCTGGCTGAATCAGGCTGGCGTGTTCGACTCTTTGAGCAGCGTCCGTTTCTCGGCGGCCGCGCGGCTTCCTACGTCTTGCCCGATGGCGAGCACGTCGACAATTGCCAGCACGTCACTTTCGGTTGCTGCACCAACCTCGAAGACTTCTATCGCCGCGTCGGCTCCGCCGGCAAAATCAAATTCTTCGACCGCCTCCTGCTTCTCGATCCCCAGGGACGCCGTGGCGTAATGCATGCCGGCATCCTCCCCGCTCCTTTTCACATGACCGGATCGTTCCTCCGGTTTTCTCCTCTTGGCTTCAAGGACAAGCTCTCCATCGCCCGCGCGTTTTATTCCATACTGCAAAGCGGCGGTCATCCTCACGACGTCGACGAGCCCGGCGGCATCTCCATGCTCGAATGGCTTCGCCGCCACAAACAGAGTCCTGCCGCCATCTCCCGCTTTTGGCGCGTTGTTCTCGTCAGCGCCCTTTCCGAAGAGCTCGATCGCATCGACGCTCGCTACGGCATCGACGTTTTCTGGAAAGCCGTCCTATCCAATAAAAATGGCTATCGCATGGGCGTCCCTTCGGTAGCGCTTGGCGATCTCTACGACGGTTGCAAAGCGGCCATCGAAGAAAAGGGCGGGGAAGTTGTCTTTCGATCGCCTCTCCGTGGCCTTCGCATTGAAAGCGGCAAGCTGACCGCTGCGCTCTTTGATGACGGCCGCGAAGAATCCGCTGACGCCTTCGTCCTTGCCCTTCCCCATCTCACGCTTTCAGAGCTTCTCCCCGAAAGCGTCAAGCGCACCGACACCGCTCTCGGCAATCTGGACAAAATCACTGTCGCGCCCATCACCGGTGTGCATTTCTGGTTTGACCGCCAGGTAATGACCGAGCCGTTCGTCAGCTTGCTCGACACCACCACACAATGGATCTTCAATAAATCGGCCCTCTTTGCTGGCGCAAATAACGCCGGCGCCGCCGCGGCAGCCGGGGCCCCCGCGCCCAACAAAGGTCAATACCTACAATTGGTCATCAGCGCTTCTTATGACCTGCTCCAAAAGCCTCGCCAGGAAATCATCGACCTCTGCCTAAAGGAAGTCCGTCACGCACTTCCCGCCGCGCGCGAAGCGAATCTTCTCAAGGCCACCGTCATCAAGGAAGCCGCCGCCACGTTTTCCCCGCAACCGGGCGTCGATCGATGGCGTCCAACTCAGCAGACGGAGATCAGCGGCCTCTTCCTGGCGGGGGACTGGACGGCAACCGGCTGGCCCGCCACGATGGAAGGCGCGGTTCGAAGCGGGTACCTTGCCGCGGAAGCTATCCTGCGCGCGGCGGGAACGCCCAAACAATTTCTTCAGCCTGATTTGAAGCCCGACGGGTTGACAGGGCTCTGGGCAAAGAGTTGAACGTGGGCTGGACGTCTCCGGCGAAAGCCTTCAGCGGGAAAGGAGAGAATCAGCGCCGAGCTTTAGACGTCATCGGCGAGTCGGTTGAACGCCCCGATCTCGCGCTCCGCAAGGGTGAGTTCCTCGCACCTTTTATCCAGCGCACGGTACGCAAGAGAGTTCGCAAGCCGGAATGCTGCATAAGCTTCGCGGGTTTCCCAGAAATCGCACGTCAAATAGGTGAGGCCACGAAAAGGATCGCGCAGGAGGAGAGTACGCTGGTAAGCCGGTTCACGCCGAAACAACTGGGCCCAATCTCCATTTGGCCCATATACGCTTTCAAACACTTTTTCGCATCCTGGCTTGACATCGTACTCCCAGAGGACTAAAAACATAGATGTCCCATCTCCTGCTTGGACGTGGCCAATCCTGTTTTGAACCTCTGGGTAATGATTGCGCTGTGAGCCGAGTGTAACAATCCGATCGGATTCATACCACGGGTAGCGTGCATCTCTGCGCGGAAGTATAAGCAGTCGAAGTCAGAGTCCGGCATTGTGCCCGGACGGAGGCGGTTGTGGATCGAAAGTACGGTCATCGCGGTTATCGCGATACAGAAAAAGGCGAAAAGAGAGAAAAGGGGCATGATCGCAAGCCTCCGCAAGGCGGTCCCCGCGCGGATCAGTTCGGCCCGCGCACTCCGCGTATGGTAGGCACCGTCACTCGCGGGCGCTGCGCCAATTGTGGCGCCGTCTTAACCGCCGGCTTCGACCCCAACGGCCAGTGTCCCAAGTGCCAATTTGAGCTGCACAGTTGCAAGCAATGCCGCTTCTTCGATTCTGGCGCCCAGTTCGAGTGCACTCAGCCCATCCCCGAACGGATTACTCCCAAAGATACCAAGAACGATTGCAAGTTCTATGAATTTCGCATGACCATCGAAAAAGACACCGCGCCCACTTCTTACGCGCAACCCGCCCAGGTCGCTGCCGCGGCTCCCCCGCCGCGCACCAACGATGCCCGCCAAGCGTTCGAGG
The DNA here is from genome assembly GCA_963753745.1 of uncultured Acidobacteriota bacterium. Lineage (GTDB taxonomy): Bacteria > Acidobacteriota > Terriglobia > Acidiferrales > UBA7541 > Acidiferrum. The sequence continues at coordinate 70,045 of CAVWDX010000025.1, read as the reverse complement.
ATCTTTTTAAGAAATAACCCGCCGCATTTCCTTCTTTCTCGACGTACCGTACGCGCTCGGTATCGTCTTTACGCTCTCCCCACTCGCCTCGTCTCTCTTCCCGATCGGATTTGCAAAACCCAAATCTTCTCTATCCAAAAGTTGCGTTTGCGTTCCTCTCCCGGCGATTTCACAATCCCCTCCAAAGTGTTCTCTTTATTTTTGTTACGGGATGCACCTGAGCTCTTGTGTTCCTCGGCCCAGGACAAATTCTATTTTTGGAGGGTTGCCATGAACAAACGTATGCTCATTTCTCTCGGTGTACTTCTCCTCGGCGCGATGCCCCTGCTCGCTCAGGATGGACAGTCGAAAAAGACAGTGAGCTGTTTAGGTGCCATCAGCGCAGACGGGCAGAGCTTCACCTGTGACAAAGACCATCATGTCTGGAAGGTCTCCAATCCCGGTGTTTTGCGCGACATGGAGGGTCATCAAGCCAAGCTGACCTACCGCCGCACTTCTACGCCAGACGAGATCTTTGTCACCTCGGCTTCGGTGGTCCAGCAGCAACAAACCGTCGCCCACAATCCCGGCGATTCCGCCTATCGCAAGTAACTTTTGCTGCGGTGCTGCTCACCGTTCCGCCACTTTGCTCCTTCGCTGGCGTCATCATGTGTCCGCTGCGCTCCGCTGCGCTCCGCTGACTAAGCACGCTCAATCTCAATTCACTGCATTGTAACTTTCGATTTTACTTGCATTCATCTCGCCACCATACTCTCGCGTGCTTGTCCGGGGCCGCCGAGGATATCCACAGGCCGGCACTCGATTTCTGCCCCGGGGATGTGATACACCGTTGGCAAATATTATGTTTGAATCCAGCAGAGGGGTATACAGAAATGAAGAAAATCGCACGGCTTGTCCTGGCGTATGTGGGTTCTATTTGTCTGCTCGTCCTGCCCGCGCATGCACAGCAAACTCTCGGCTCCATCAATGGCACGGTGACGGATAGTTCCGGCGCGGTGGTCCAGAACGCCGTCGTTAAGATCCACAACCTTGACACGGGTTTGGAACAAACTGTCTCGACCAATTCGGATGGCTCTTTCAATATTGCTGGTCTCCCTATCGGCACATATAGCGTTACCTTCTCTCGGGATGGATTCAAAACTGAGGTCCACTCTCCGATTCTTGTTCAAGGCAACCGCACAGCCACGGTAAACGCCGCCATGCAACCTGGAGCGGTATCCGCGACCGTCACCGTCGAAGGCACTCCGTTGCTGAACCAGACCGATACCACCAATGGCTACACTCTTGGAAGCGAACTGATCGAAAATATCCCTCTTGGAACCGGCAGCTTCACGCAGCTAGCGCTTCTAGCTCCTGGCGTCAACGCGGACCTCTTGGCAGGCGCGGGTACCAACGCCGGTTTGGGGAATCAAGATATCTTTGCCAATGGTCAGCGCGATACCAGCAACAGCTTTTCCTTCAATGCCATCGAATCGAACAATTTGTTTAACGGCTTATCCTCCAGCGCCATTGGCGAGAGCCGCTTCGTGTTGAATACGAACGAACAATTTCTCGCCGGCGGCCAAATTCAAACCAACACTTCCGTTTTTGACGCCATTGGGCAGGGTCTTCCCACGCCTCCGCCGGAAACCATCGAGGAAATCCACGTGAATACATCGATGTACGACGTTTCACAAGGCGCGAATAGCGGGGCCCATATTGCCGTCGCGACGAAGTCTGGGACCAATGATCTCCACGGGAGTGTTTACGAATATCACCAGACTTCTGGCTGGGACGCCAATCAATTTTTCCTCAACGCAGCGTCAATTTCGCGCCCGCCCCTACACCGCAACACGTTTGGCGCCACTCTCGGCGGTCCTATAAAACAGAACAAATTGTTCTTCTTTGGATCCTACCAGGGCCAGAGAATCACGGACGCAACCAACGGATCGACCGAATTTGCCAACGTTCCTACCGGTCTTACCGACGATCGCAGCGCGGCGACGCTCGCCGCTCTCGCAGGCGTCCCGGTTGGCAATGTGGACAGCGTTGCCCTGGCCATTATGAATGCCAAAGGGCCCAATGGTAAGTTCATGGTTCCCTCGGCGACCGTCACCGACCCAAACTTGATCAACTCCCTTGGCGGCAACGCCCAGGAGAACGGGCCTCCGAGCACTTTCAATGCGGACCAGATCAACGGCAACATCGACTACTTGTTCAGCACCAAGGATCGACTAGCCGGCAAATACTATTTTCAGAACGACCCCTCGACTAGCCCTTTTGCAGTCAGCCAGGTTCTCGGCTTCCCGCAGACCCTCCACGCAGGCAGCCAGGTCGTCTCCCTCGACAACACGATTAGTTTGACCTCCAACTCTACCTGGGAGCAAAGAATCGGTTTTATCCGCCAGTTTGCTAGCGCGAGCACTACTCAGCAACTCACTCCCAGCGACATAAACCTCAATCTTCTAGGCAGCACCTTCTTTCCGGGCTTTTCGATCAGTAACGCCGGTTCCGGAAATTTCAACGGCCTGCGCATCGGCCCAGCCAACAACTTTGCGAATGCCGGAGTCTTCCAAAATCACTTTCAGGTGGGTACAAATTACAACTGGGGCGTTGGCAGGCACACCCTCTCCTTCGGCTTCAGCGGCGACTATGGCCAATTGAACGTCATCAACCGCGAAAACGAAGTGGCCACTTTCACGTTCCGGAACTTTGCAAACTTTCTGACCGGGAATTTAGGCGGCAGAAACGGCGGCGGACAGCTTCTGAATGGCGAGACCAATCGTTACTTTCGCGCAAAACAGACCGGCCTCTTCGTTCAGGACAATTTCAAGCTGAAGTCCAATTTGACGATCACCGGGGGTCTCCGTTGGGACTGGGACGGCCCACTTTCGGAAAAGAACGGTCTCCTGACCAACTTCTATCCCAGCAATTATTCCTACGACCTCGGCACCGACACGATCAACAGCATCGGCCTGGTTATCGCCAGCAACAACAAGCAGTTCTGCGCAACTAAGTCCAGTTTCTGCGCGAGTAACAGTTCCACCCTCACCGGACGGCAATGGATTTTCGAGCCGCGCATCGGTATTGCCTGGTCCCCCAAGTTCGTCAAGAACCTTGTCGTGCGCGCGGGTTATGGCCTGTACGCAGACCGCGGCGAATTCTTTACCGAATTCTCAGCCAGCGCCGGACTGGGCATTAGCGGGCCCTTCGGCGTCACCACCGAGCAGCCCTTTACTGTGCCGTTCAACACCTCTTGCACGGGGGTTCGGTGTCTCAGTAGCAGCCCATTCGGCACTACCGCTCCGCCGCCGCCTCCAAACAATCTCTCCGGTATCCAGGCGCTCGTCCATAACCAGGCAGGATTGAGTGGATGCGCCGAGCCCGTCACGCCAACCTGCTCGCCGACTGGAACGCCTTTGTTCGCGTTTCTCTTTGGCGGTTACGATCCCAAAAACACGCTCCCGTACTCAGAGAACTGGACCCTCGATGTCCAATGGCAGCCCTACAACAGCCTCTTCATTGACGTCGGCTATGTGGGCAATCACGGCCAGCATTTGCTACTCCCCATCCCTTTTAACCAGCCGGGCATCGCCACACCCACGAACCCCATTAATGGCCAGATTTATTCCTATGGGTATCAGGCAACCGACTCGAATGGCGGATACGGTACCCTCAACACTGAGCAGGTCGCGACCACCATCGGCGAGTTCACCGGAGCGGACGGAAATACCGCCCTCCGTGTCCCCTTCATCGGCTACAACCCCAATTCGGACTTCTGGGAAGCTGAAGGCGTCTCAAACTATAATGCCCTCCAGCTGAGCGTTAAGAAGCGATTGAGCCATGGCCTCACGGTCAACGCTTCTTACACTTGGTCTCACACCCTGGACGATGGCAGCGGGCTCTCCGAAGGACTCTTCTTTAATGGCAACAATCCCCTCAATCTCAGGAGCGCCTATGGTAGCGCCGCTTTCGACCGCACCCACGTTTTCACCATCAACTACACGTATCAGATTCCCAATCTCACTAAATCGAATGGGTTCCTCAAGCATGTCGTCAACGGCTGGGGCGTTACCGGCGTCACCATCGCGGAAAGCGGATTGCCCTACAGCGTCTACGATTTTTCAGGTAGCGTAGCCAGCCAGTATTTCGGCGCGGGCGACGACTTCATTACCAATCCGTTACTCAGCGGCTCGCCCAAAAACACTCTGCTTCAGGGCACCACCGGTGTGAATCCCGGCAACCCTGTCCTCAATGGCGGCGCATTCGGTATCACCGTCAACGCACCAGGCACCAACGGTGTGCCTCCATGTGGGCCGACCACCGATGGCGGCACTGCCTGTGACTTCTCGGAGACGGGCTTTGCCAGCACTGGTCGGAACCAGTTCCGTGGGCCATTTCAGACTCGCTTCGACTTCAGCGTCTTCAAAATTTTTAAGTTGAACGAACGCTTCAGCCTGCGCTATGACGCCCAATTCTTCAATTTATTTAACCATCCGAGTTTCGACGCCCCGACTAACAACATCAGTCTTGATCCTTGTTACGGCCCGAACCTCCAAACCAGTCCGGCCTTTGGCTGTCAGTGGCAGGGAAACATTCCGGCAGTGGCGCCCTCGACAACGGCATTCGGCGACGGCACCGCTCCCTTCGGAGCCGGCTACATCCAGAACACACTCGGCAGCCCTCGCCTGATTCAGATGTCGTTGCATTTGACGTTCTGAAGCCCTTGGGTCTCTCGAGCCGGGCAAGATCGCGCGGTGCGGTCTTCGCCCGGTTTTCTCAAGCAGTATATCCGGCGGTGTTGACCGGCCCGCCGACCCCGGCGAGCGCGTCATACTCGCGCCCGGAACTTTCCGGCAGCAGCACCCACAGCGTGTAAATTCCCAGCGCCGTTCCAAACGGAAATCGCAGCAGCGACAAAAACGCGAGCACGATGCCCAACATGCGCGCCCATGGCTGGCGCTCCGATAGTCCCCAAGCCAGCAGCAGGTACGCCGCTCCAAACGCCACCATAAAAAATCCCGCCGAGAGCAGTCCCCCTAGCAGCAATGGATTCCAGCCGGACGCTCCCCCAAACGGCCATCTCCCCGACCCCATCCAATCCCATCCGGAGTGGAATACCAGCCTGCGGAAGACTAACAGCCCGCCAAATTCGATTAGCCGTAAAACGCCGCTCGCCGCCCACAACGCCGCCACAATAGTTAGGTTTCTCCTGACCCGCCCATCTCCAGCACTTCGCGGAGGCGTTGCCATCGTCGGCGCTGGCGCGGGTTGTCCCGCTGCCGCTGCGGCTGGCGCTGCCTTCAGTTGCTTCCCGCACGAGCTGCAATATTGAGTTCCCGAAGTGAATGGCGTCCCGCATCCATCGCAATACATGATTCTGCCCTCTGCCCAATACTACGCTGGAGGCCACAAAAAGTTCCACATCGCCCTTGGGTAGCCTGTCCCAGGTATATTCGTAAACGCGGATTCGATGGAGACTTGCGTCAGTCGAGAAAGCTGCAAGGGTTGGTGGGATTCAGAAGGCTTGGCGAGATGGTGGGAAAGTATAGAGAGGTCAAAAGCCCCGAAAAAGAAAATAGAAATTTAGAAAAAGAGAATGCCGCACCCTTGTACAAACGGCGAGGATGCGGCACTCAAAAACCACTTACGCTTACGAGGGCCGGACTAAGGGACACGCGCCAGCTAAGCTACCTCGGTCAAAGGAGCCGACGCAGTCATGCGATCCGTCGTTCGCAAGCAACGGTCAGCTTAGCCGGCGCCGAGCTTGGCTTGGAGATCCTGAAACAGGCTCTGAAGCAATACCTGATCGTATCCCAGGAAATCAGCTCTAATTCCGCCCCTGGCATCTATGTTCGTCACTTCGCCGGAGACTTGCAGGCGGACTTTGTCCACAGTGATCGGCACGGGCGGATTCGCCTTGGGATCGCCGGGTGTCGAGACGAGCTTGATGCTGATCTGTACCTTGTAAACCCAGTTCGTGCCCATCGTGACCACTTTTGAGTTCGGGAGGGTCCGGAAGTATCCCGAGTCCTTATCCATCGTTGCGATGTCGAAGTTGTGTTCGAGGATGGTGTTGATGGCCGTCTGCCAGATCTTGTCGTAGTCTCTTTGGAAGTCAGGGCGAACCGGCAGTTCGCGCCAGACGGCTTCACCAGTCACGAACCGCGCCTCCAGGACTTTCGGAACTTTCCTGGCGCTAAATAGTTGGGCGGAGAGTGTGGATGCGGTAAATATGAGAGCGACTAGAACTGCTAGTACTGACGAAAGTCGTCGAACATTCATAGAGTGTCTCCAGTTTTCAGGAGGTTTTGCGTGCGACGTGCTAGGCCAAACGTAGGTCCATGACTAATTTTACCTCTGCGGTTCCTGGTAGGTATCGTAAAACGAGGAGGCGATAGCCTAATGAATAGCTACTGGTTGGCAACAGAGCATCCTGCCTTCGCACTCAGCCAGTACGGCTAGTGGCATCCCCGTAACACGCTGAAATGTCCGGGGTTGCCTACAGTTTGCATCCTGCTTCTGGCAAACGATGGGTGGGAGACGTGGTTCCCCTCTTCGACAATTTTCCAGTAGGAATCCTTACGATTGGTTTTGCCGTTCCGAAATTGCAGCAGGTCACATCCACGCACGCGAATCTTCTTGCCTTCCCTTGTGGTTCCGGTCAATGTCCATTGTGAGACCGCCTCCGGGGCTACGGAGCCCCAGGAAAACGCGTTCCACTCAGCGCGGGCGCGTGGTAAGGCCGACTTGCTTCCAGAGCTTCTCCCAGTGCCAAACGCCGGGAGTTTTGTCGAGGATGCGGTAGCCGAGTTGGTGGGCCAGCATCAAAATCTGGCCCCGATGATGCGCCTCATGCGAGAACATGTACGCGAACATGGTCCCTCCGGCGGGCCACGTTTGCGTCCAACTGCCGCGAGAGAACTTTGCAACGCGGCGATTCGGAGCGGCCGAGAGGGCATCCGACAACATGCGCAGGCACTGTGCCGCGCTTTTCCTGTGCGCCCCAGCAGCCTGTTTCAGGGTGCAGCGGTCGGGATTGAGCGGCGACGGACACTTCAGATGCGGCGCGGAATTCTTCAGCCACACGAGACGGCTGTTGTGCAGATGCGCGAAGATGGCCGCGATAGTCCGGCCACTTCCTTTTTCGCCCGGCGGCTGTGCGCGCCATGCACGAGGGTTGAGATTCGACAGGATGAGCTGGTTCATGGCGTCGTTGCTCGCGTAGGTTTCGAGCAGGGAGTCGCGAATCTCGACCAGCGCAGCACAGGATCCTAGTGTCGCCGCGTGGGATTCGAGTGCCATGGAAGCTCCGCCAATTTACCGGCAATTCCGATTTGGACTGCTAGCCCGCGCATCCTAATGCTGCTTCTACCCTCGACGCAATGAATTTGCGCGCCGCACGGCGCGAGCCCTTCGTCTAAAACCACTCCACCTCTCCACTTTCATTCGCCGTTCGCACGCTCAAAACGACCGTTCAACCCCGAAATTCCGCCTTTCCATGGAAAACACTATACTCTGTCGCCAATCAGGTGCTACCATTCTCTATGTTTCGCTCGACAACTACCCCATCGTTGCCGCCTTCACCCTCCCGCTATCTCGTTTTGCTCTCTGTCAATCTGCTCTGCTTGGACTATAAGTCCACTCCGCTCGATGCAATCCAGTTCCGGTCATTTGCTCGAGCCATTAGCCAGTCCTCACTCGTCGCTAAGTCCTGTAGAATGCGCACTTCCACAAAATGCGCCCATAACCCGTTTAGAATCCGCACTTCCAAAACACAGGACTTAAAACCCTTTAGAATCCGCACTTACGAAAAAACCGGGGAGGGGGACGCACTTTAGTGGATTCTTCACCTCGCACTCCCACGATTCAGCACGCACTTCGCTCCACTCACTTCTTGCCCAACGGAAACAAACTCGGCTCCGCCGGTGGCGCATCCGCGATGGCTTCCAATTCCGGAAATTGCTGCCTCAGCGGCTCGGGGACCTTTACTTTGGAGCCTTTCAAAATGCTGATCAACTGCAGCGCGTTGACCACTCCTTTTCCTTGATAGTGGTTGTTGGTGATGACGAACACTTCGCGCGATTTCTCGGCGACTTTGGCGATGCGCTTGGCCCAGGGAGCGAGTTCTCCCGCCGAGTAGAGATAGTTGTAACGCTCGTACGAAGGAACAGCGGCATCGTCAGAGAACCAGGTGTCATACCGCCGCCCGTGCAGCCGAACATAGCCGATGGAGGAAGTGGATTCGGCGGAGGGCTCAAGCGACTTGCCGATGATGGGCTGATCGATGTTGCAGAATCCGGCGTTGTGCTCTTCGAGCAGCGCAAACGTCTCCGGCGTCTGCCAGGAAGCATGGCGCACTTCGACGACCAGCGGGTAATCGGCGAAACGCTTCAAAAGCGCGGAAAGATAAGCGACCGTTTCGCGCGTGCGATGGAAGGAAAAAGGGAATTGGAGGAGCAGAGCATGGAGTTTGCCGGCGGCGTGGAGAAGGTCGAAGCCTGCGCGAACTGCGCGCTCGTCTTCGGCCGCCGCTGCGGCCACCGCCGGCCCTTCTGCGCCAGGAGAAATTTCGTGGGTGAAGCGTTGCCAGAGTTTTGCGGTAAAGACGAAGCGCGGATTGGCCGCGACGCGGTCAATCCACTGGGTGGCGTGGTCAGCACGAATGGGATTGTAGAAAGAAGAGTTGATCTCAATGGTGTCGAAAAATTCGGCGAGATAAGTCGCGTAGTGAAAGCCCTTCGGCCGGCGCGCGGGGTAAACGTACCCTGCCCAGTCTGGATAAGACCAGCCGGCCGGACCGACGCGAAGGATAACGTGGGAGGCGGGTTTGGCGGGCGCAGGCATGATCGGAATGTGCTAATCGTGTATCGAGGGCAGGGTAGTGTGGACCGGGCAAAAATGTCAACGCACGCGGAGATATCCGGAGGCGCTATATCATTTTTTGTTGACTAGCGATTGCCGGGCCAGGTGCGCGGTGGTAGTCTGAATACAAGATGCGGTGCAAAGTACAAATCCGCGTCACCCGCCACTTCTGCAAAAACTCCTACAGGTGCATTCATGAAACTGTCCATCAGCTACAAGAACGTCGAGCCGCACAAACCAGCGGAAAAGGAAGTCGCGCTCTACGCGAATAAGCTGAATCGTCTTTTGAAAAGCTATGAACCGGATTTGGTGCAATTGCACGGTGTGTTTACAAAAAATCCGCGACGCGAGGAACTTTCGTTCTCGCTGAATTTATCGTTGCCGACCGGCACGCTGCACGCCACCGGCAACGGAGCGAACGCGCGCGCCAGTTGCAAGCAAGCCTTCACTGAATTGCAGACCCAAGTGAAGAAACACCAATCGCGCCTGCGCAGGGATTACGAATGGAAACGCAAACGGCCGCGTGCTCCCGTGCCGGCGCTTTCGCAATAGAGATACGCTCCGCGGTCGCGCCGAATGGTGAAGGCTCGGCATGCGGCGAACTCCCTTGCAGGATTACGCGCATGAAAAAAGCAAATGCTCGCAAGCGCAACGCGGCGTCGAAAGGCAACATGGCCCCGAAGAGCGTGGAGGAGTATCTCGCGGGCGTTCCGGAACCGGCCCGCGGCACCTTGAAGAAGATTCGCGCGGCGATTCGGTCCGCAGTGCCGGAGGGGGCCACAGAGAGCATTAGCTACGGGATACCGGTGTTCAAGTACCACGGGTCGCTGGTGTGGTTTGCCGCGTTCGCGGACCACTGCAGTTTGTTCCCCACGGCGTCTGTGATCGAGAAGTTTAAGAACGAACTCCGGGGCTTCTCCACATCCAAGGGAACCATCCAATTCCCGACAGATAAGCCGCTGCCGAGCGCACTTGTAAAGAGAATTGTGAAGGCCAGGGTCGCGCAAATTAAACCAAAGAAACAGCGCTGATTCGGGATGCATTTCAGGTTGCCCGCGACTTCGAAGGTGTGGGGCTGATCTTGCTTTGCCCTCCGAAAAACCGCAGGACGCAGGAGGCAGCCTTGCGGCGCGAAGAAGAATCACAAAAAATATGCGTTGAAACTGGTAAGATGCGCGGCGCAAACTTTTCGCGTGGCTCATTCATGCGCGCAGATCGAAAAGAGACATTATGGACAGACGAGACTTTTTGAGGACGACGAGCACCGTGCTTGCGGGGACTACGTTTGCGAAGGGAATCCTTGCTGCGAATCCCGCTGCTGCAGCGTCCGACGGCGAGGGCCGGCTGGTTTTTCCTATCACCCAGAATTGGCGCTATAACCGGTCCTTTGTGGAAGGAGCGCACGGGCGCGAGTTCGACGACTCGGCATTTGAGCGCGTAGTGATTCCGCATACGAACGTCCGGCTGCCGTGGCACAGCTTCGACGACAAGGAATACGAGTTTGTTTCCATTTACCGGCGGCGATTTCGCTTGCCTGCCGAGGCGCGCGGCAAGCGCGTTTTCGTCGACTTCGAAGGAGTCATGACTGCATCAACCGTGTGGATCAATGGTGTGAACCTGGGCGAATACAAGGGCGGCTACACGCCATTCTCATTCGACCTTACCCCGCACATCGATTTTGATGGAGAGAACGTGCTCGCGGTCGACGTGGACTCGACCGAGCGGCCGGACATACCGCCGTTTGGCTATCAAATCGACTATCTTACTTTTGGCGGGATCTACCGCGAAGTCTGGCTGCGCGTTGTTCCCACAACATTCATTGAAAATGTTTTCGCGAAGCCCAAGGACGTGCTCAGCGAACATCCCAGCCTGGATGTGGACTGCTTCCTTCAACACACGCAAGCTTCGCGCGAAACGTTCACGCTCGAGGTTGAATTGCGCGAAGGCGAGCGCGTGCTGGCCAAAGCGGCGCAACATGTTCCGGCGTCGGACACCACGGCGGAAGCAGTCGCGCACACCGTGCACTTCGAGAAACTTAGCGGGATCAAGCTGTGGGAGCTCGATCATCCGAATCTATATTCCGTTCAGGTGCGGCTCCTAAAAGGCCCGGAGTTAATCGATCACGACACTCGCACGATTGGTTTTCGCGAGGCGCAGTTCACGGACCACGGCTTTGAGCTGAACGGCAAGGTCATCAAGCTGCGCGGGCTAGACCGCCATCAAACGTTTCCATTCGTTGGCCAGGCGATGCCGGGACGGGCGCAACGCAGCGATGCGCGCATCCTGCGCAAGAGCTTGAAATGCAACATCGTGCGCACCTCGCACTATCCGCAATCACGGCATTTCCTCGATGCTTGCGACGAAATGGGATTGCTGGTGCTGGAAGAAATTCCCGGCTGGCAGCACATCGGGGATGAAGCATGGAAACTAATTTCGATCGATAACGTCGGACGCATGATCCACCGCGACTGGAATCATCCCAGCATCATTTTATGGGGCGTGCGCATCAATGAATCGCGGGACGATCACGATTTCTACACGCGCACCAACGCTCTGGCCCATCGCCTCGATCCCACACGCCAGACTTGCGGAATCCGCTACTTCCAATCCTCTGAATTTCTGGAAGACGTTTTTACCATGAACGATTTCGGCTTCCCCTTGAAGCCGCCGAACCACCCGCGCTATCTCAACACGGAGTTTGTGGGACACACGTATCCCACCAAGACCATCGATCAAGTCGAGCGGTTGACCGAACACATGTTGCGCCACGCGCGCATTCACAACCAGCTCGCTTCCGATCCTCAGTATTCCGGAGGCCTCGGCTGGTGCGCCTTCGACTACAACACGCACGCGGACTTTGGCAGCGGCGACCGCATCTGCTATCACGGCGTGACCGACATCTTTCGCGAACCAAAGCCCGCTGCGGGATTTTACAAGTCGCAATGCGATCCTTCGGACGAAGTCGTGCTCGAGCCGGCATTCCACTGGGCGCGCGGCGATGAATCGATCGGATTCACGAAGGCGTGGGTCTGCTCGAATTGCGATCATCTTAAATTTTATATTGCGGACAAGCTGGTAGCGGAAGCCGATCCAAACAAAGCCGAGTTTGCCCATCTTCGCTACGCGCCGTTCGTGGCCGATTTGAAACATGCCGTGGACCACTGGGGCGACCTGCGGATCGAAGGCTATCTGAACAGCAAACTAGCGATTACGAAGACTCTCTCCGGCAGGGGCATCGACCAGAAATTTGTGCTCTTGCCCGACGACACGACTCTCCATGCGGATGGAGCTGATACAACGCGCGTCGTTTTGCGCGTAACCGATGAGTATGGCGCCATTCGGCCATTTGCGAACGACTCCATCAAGCTGGTCCTGGAAGGGCCGGCGGAGATCATTGGCGACAACCCGTTTGCGCTCATCGGCGGAACTGGCGCTGTCTGGATTCGCGCGAAAGAGCAAGCGGGAACGGCGCGGCTCACGGCAACGCACCACCTTCTGGGTACGCAACAAGTGAGCTTCGAAATTACTGCCAGTTCCCAAGAAGCGGTGTAAGTCGCTCCGTTGGCCGCAGCGATCCCGGATTTGCACGGAGCAACTAAGCCAGCTAGGCTGCTGTCAAAGTCCACAAGAATGCCTCGAACATGGCAAGGCGAACGAGTCTCCGCATGCGGACAAAAGAAACTTGTCTCGGTCATGAATTGCGCGCAGCGATTCCGTCGCTCATTAGTAGGAAGCACACGCATTCAACGCTGTGGTTGTCTTGCAATGCTGGCCGCCGCGTTGATGAGCGCGGCGAGCGCGGCACCCTTCGAGAATGCTGGCTTTCCGCAGAAATCGGCCACCGCCACGATCGAAGGCACAATCCGAGACACGGCCGGAGCGCCGGTTGCCGGTGCGATATTGCAGCTGGAAGAGAAGGGCAACTCCGCGATAATTCAGACGAAGACAGATGCAGACGGAACTTACGTCCTCACGGCGACCCACGCCGGAACGTATACTCTACGGGCGAAAAAATCTGGATGCCTCGATACCGTCGTAGACGCGATCGTATTGTCGCCGGGCGAGAAAAAACATATCGATTTGGTCCTCACTGCGCAGAATTCCCTAAAGCTTAAATCTTCTGCCGCGTCCTCATCCGCCAAAGCCACGGCTGCAGAGATGGAATTTAAGGACGAGCCGAATTTCACCGTCGCGGGCGTAACCGATTGGAGCAATCTTGGCTTGCACGGCTCTGCCGCCACTTCGCGAACCAGCGAGTCACTGGCCAAGCAAACCCTGGCCCTGAAATCCGAGAAGCCGGAGGCTGCTACCGAGAGCCATCCGAGCAAGCAGTACGAAACGGCGTTGGCTTACAGAGACAAGGGCGATTTTGCGCAGGCTCGCGAGGAGGTCCGGAAAACGCTGGCGATTACGGACAATGCGGATGGCCATCGACTGTTAGGAGAGCTTGACGAGCAGTTGGGCGATCCGCTGGACGCTGTTCACCAGTACGAAAGGGCCGCTCGCATGGATCCCAGCGAACTGAATTATTTCGAATGGGGCACGGAGTTGCTTCTGCATAAAGCGGCCGAGCCGGCAGTGGAAGTTTTTACGCGCGGTTCCAGTGAGCATCCGAATTCAGCAAGAATGCTAACCGGACTCGGGGCGGCGCTCTATGCGAGCGGCTCCTGGGAAGATGCGGCCCGCCGCCTCTGCGAAGCGTCTGATTTGGAACCGGCGGATCCCGCTCCGTACCTTTTCCTCGGCAAAATCGAAAAGACGACGCCGGGACCGTTGCCTTGCAGCGAGGAGAAACTGGCGCGGTTTGCACGGAAGCAGCCCGGGAATGCACTGGCCAATTACTACTACGCGATAAGTCTCTGGAAGCGCGCGAAGGGATCAGAAAATTCGGCGGGTTTGCGACAAGCTGAAGCGTTGTTGGAAAAAGCTGTGACGATCGACCCCAAGTGTGACGAAGCGTACTTGCAGCTGGGAGTTATGCACTTCGTGCGAGGTGATTTTGAGCGCGCCATTCGGGATTACCAGCAGGCGATTGAGGCGAACCCGAATCTGGGTGAAGCCCACCGCCAGCTCGGGCTGGCCTATCAACGAACAGGCGAGAAAGCGAAGGCTGAGCAGGAATTTGAAGCCTACAAGCTAGCAGAGAAAGCGGAAGCGGCCAAAACTGAACGACAGCAGAAGGAACTCCGGCAATTCCTGATTATTTTGAAAGAGAACAAGACCGGCGCCCCAGCGCATCAAAAGGAATAAATTATTTTGCTTTGTGTTCGACCGGCGCGACGATTCCGCCGCCTTCGCGGATGGTGAGAATCTGGTTGGCCTTCACTTGCGTGAACCGCTCGATCTTCTGCGTGGTCGGCCATTTCACTTCAATTAAATCCACCGTGGAAGCTTTTCCAATCCCGAAGTGCAAGCGCAGGTCGCACTGCGACATAACGCTCGAGCCGCTGTGAACTTCGTCCATCTGTGCATGCTTGCCCGTGACCACGCGCACGCGCGCGCCAATGGCGGTGCGGTTGCACTTCGTCCCGATTAATTTTATTTTGATCCAATTCTGCTTGTTGCCGCCGTCGTTGCGCAGAAGGGAAGGCAGATCGTTCATGTTCAAAATGACGGCGTCGATGTCGCCATCGTTGTCGTAGTCGCCGAAGGCCGCGCCGCGGCTCGAGAAACGCTCGCTGATGCCAGGCCCCATCTCCGCGGAAACATCCTTGAAGCGCCCATCGCCCAGATTTTTGTAGACCAGACGCGGGTTCTTGAAGGTCTGACCGGTATCGTGCCCCTCAATCTCGGGGTAAACGTGTCCGTTGACCTGCAGAATATCCTGCCAGCCATCATTGTCGTAATCGATGAATCCGCAACCCCACGCGACGTACTGGTTGTTGATTCCGAGACCGGAGGCGAAGGTAACATCGTTGAAGGTTCCGTCGCCGTTATTGTGGTAGAGGTTGCAAGTGTCATCGGCAAAATTCGTTTTGAAAATGTCGAACCATCCGTCGCAATCGTAATCGGCCACGGCTACGCCCATTCCAGCCTGCTCATGCCCATTCTCGCTGTAAGCGCAACCGGCGATAACGGAAATATCCGTGAACGTGCCGTCGTGATTGTTGTGGAATAGGATGCTGGGCTCCGAGTCCACGGCCACATAAATATCCGGCCACCCGTCGTTATCGAAATCATACGAAATGGGCGTAATGGAGTATCGCGGACCGGGTTTCAAGATGCCGGCTTTCTCGGAGACGTCGGAAAAAGTCCCGTCGCCGTTGTTGTGATACAGAACATTGGTGTCGCCCGTAAGGCCGCGCGGGCCGCACATCGTAGGAATGCCTTTCCATTGGCAAACGGGCGGAGCGGATGCCGAGGGAGTTTTTTCCGGATTGAGCTTGATGTAGTGAGCGACAAAAAGATCAAGATGGCCGTCGCGGTCGTAGTCGAGCCAAGAGCAGCCGGAGCCCCAGCGAATCTGTTCATCGTAAAGGCCGGCTTTGCGGGTAACGTCGCTAAAGGTACCGTCTCCGTTGTTGCGAAACAGGATGTTGTGTCCCCAGAAGCAGCAGAAAAGATCATCCCAGCCGTCGTTGTCGTAGTCGCCGACGCACACGCCCGTCTGCCAGCCGGTGCGGGCGAGCCCTGATTTTTCGGTGACGTCGGTGAACGTTCCGTCGCGATTATTTTTGTACAAATGAGAGGTCGGAGCTTTTCCAGCGGGCCAGTCGGTGTTGAAACGCGTTCCATTCGTGAAATAAATATCGAGCCAGCCGTCGTTGTCGTAATCGAAGAAGGCCAGCCCGCTGCCTTTTGCTTCGATGATGTACTGTTTGCGATCGATGCCGCCCCAGACGTTGGGGGAATTGAGCCCGGCTTCTCTGGCTACGTCGACGAAGACGACGGGCGAGTCCGTTGGTGAAGCGGAAACACCGGGATTCGACGCGAGCGGATGCGGTGCAGGCGCTGCCTCTGCGAGCAGGGAGCGGTTCCACTTCCAGAGTGGGCTTGCCAGCGCGTCCAACAACGTGCTGCCCAGAAGAACGCCAGAGGAACCGAGGAAACGCCTTCGCAGGAGATTCATGGCCTAAGGTTTATCCAGACTGAAGCTCGCGTGGGCGCAAAGCCACGCGGGACGACGGAGAAGTTAATCGGCAAATTTGCGGCATTCACTTTCGTCATCGAGCCGCAGCCTTTGGCGCTATTTTGGGAAACGAATGCGGCACGATCCCTGCGCCTTCCTTTACCGCGATAATCCGATCGACAGGCACGTTCGTCAATTTGTCCACCTGACCGCTCGGCCAAGTAATCTCGAGCGATTCGATTTTAGTGCGCTTACCCAGGCCAAAAATGATCCGCGGGTCGCTCGCCGACATGTAACCCATGCCGCCTTTGGCCTGCTCGACATGCACGAATCCTTCGGAAGTCAACTTGAGCGAAGCGCCGATTCCGTCGCGATTCGAGCGCGTTCCGATCAACAGAATTTCCAGCCAATGATTGAGGTTGCCGCCATCGTTGCGCAGCAACTCCGGATAATCGCCGCGGTTATTGATAGCCATGTCGATGTCGCCGTCGTTGTCGTAATCGGCTGTGGCGATGCCGCGACCGGCGATGTGGCGCTGGAAGTCCGGGCCCAGGGAGTCCGACACCTTTTCGAATACGCCCTTTCCTGAATTGCGGAACATCACCAGGGGCTCCTTATAACTCACTTCGCTGTGGTAGAGCTGCACGTTGTCCAGCATGGCGCTGTTCAACTGCACGATATCTTCCCAGCCGTCGTTGTCGTAATCCAGAAATTTCATGGAGACGCCGCTCAGCAGCATGGCCTTGTTTCCGATGCCGGAGCGATAGGTGTAATCGTCGAAGGTGCCGTCGTGGTTATTGTGGTAGAGACGATTCAACTCGAAATCCAAGTGGGTGATATACACGTCGAGCCAGCCATCGCCGTCCACGTCCGCGGCATCGATGCCCATGCCGGCTTCGTAACGTCCGTCGTCGCTGGCCGCCAAACCGGAAAGGAGTGAAACATCCTGAAAAGTGCCATCGTGTTTATTGAGAAAAAGAAAATTGGGCCAAGTGTCGTTGGCGATGGCGATGTCCGGCCAGCCGTCGTTGTTGAAGTCCGCCAGCACCACGCCCATGCCTTTTGATTCGGGCTTGCCGACGCCCGAAACGTCGCTGACGTCGGTGAACGTGCCGTCGTGATTGTTATGGTAGAGCTTGGTTTTCTGGCCTTTGTAGTTGCCGGGATTGCAGTACGAACGATAGCCTGGGCGGCGATCTCCGCACCACAAGTTATTCTTGGGCGTCCAGTCGATGTAGTTTGTGACCAGCAAGTCGAGCCAGCCGTCCTTATCGTAATCAAACCATCCGGCGCTGGTGGACCATCCGCCTTCATCGGCGACACCGGCTTTGGCCGTAACATCCGTGAACGTTCCATCGCCATTGTTGTGATAGAGAATCGCGCGGCCGTAGCCGGTGACGTAGAGATCAGGGTAGCCGTCATTGTCGTAGTCTCCGACGGCGACGCCCTGGCCATAATGACCGGCTCCTCCGACGCCGGCCTGTTCTGTGACGTCGGTAAACGTGCCGTCGCCATTGTTGCGATAAAGCGCGGAACGAAGGGGATGCGCCGGCTTGTAAACATCCGTTGCCGAGGATTGGACGAAGAAAAGATCCATCAAGCCGTCCTGGTTATAGTCGATCCAACCGACGCCGGTGCCCATGGTTTCAAGATAATATTTCTCATCGGTTTGTGTGGAATCCTGGAGAAAGGTGATTCCTGCGTCCTTTCGAACGTCGGTGAAGCGGACGGAAATCGGAGGGTCTTGCGATTTGGGAGTCTGTCCGGCGAAAACTTTCTGATGGAGAAAGATCGCGGCCAGCGCGCTCAAGGCCAGGATTGCGCCGCAAATGCTTTCGAGGAACCGCCGCGTGCCTGTCTCCGGTTTTTGGCCCATTCCCAGCTTATCTCGACGGTGTTCGTCTCATCCATAGTGCGGCAACTACGTCTTCAAAATGTTCGAATCATGAAGCGCTTCAGGCATTCTAGCCCCGGCAATGCAGGCGTTCAACCGTGAGTTTGCGTTGGCGGCTTCAAAGTGTGCGGTCGGCGAGCGAGAGCGCGAGTTGAAGCAACTGTTTCCTGGCAGCCATCGGCATGGGCTCGTTGATTGTGGACGGCCTCTCGGGCGCTTGAGACAACGCCTCTTCGATGCGATTGATGTCCAAGCCGCCAGCGGCGTTGCTGCCCTTAAATCGATCCAGCACTTCGCGCGCTTTGGCGATTTCGCCCGTTTGAAAATAGAAGAAGCCCAGCGTCGAATAACTCCCGGACCATTCCGGGAGCAGGTCCACTGCGCGCTGGAAGTCCGCTTCTGCTTGCGGCGTCTTGCCTTCGAGGACGGACACAAGTCCCAAGCCCCAAAAGAGTTTTCCGGAGCCTGGAATGCGAGCGAGACCTTTTCGCAAAGTGTCTTTCGCAGAGGGAATATCATTTTCGCGCAAGTCCACGAGAGCGAGCGAAAGGTAATACTGATCATTGTCCGGGTTTTTGTTGATGGCGTTCTGGAAAATCGCGGAGGCGTCAGTCGTGTCACCAAGATGAGCTTGAATGTCTCCGAGCAAAGAGAGAAAGGCGCCGTCTTGCTGGCCCTGCGCCGAAACTTGTTTGGCGGTTTCGAGCGCCTGGGTGTAACCGCCTTTGCGGAAGTAGGCGTCGGCCAGATCGAATTTCACGTCATCCGATCCGGGATCCACGCTTAGCGCGGTTTGGAAATGTTGAATGGCGTCGTCATACAAATGATAACGCGCCAGCAGCACACCGACCCCGGTCTGCGTCCGGTAGTCGCCGGCGCTCAACTGATCGAGCTGTGCGAGCGTCTTTTGGGCGTCTTCCGTTTTTCCCAGCTTCAGATAGGTTTCAGCGAGCAGATAGAGATTTTGAGGTTGGTCTGGGTGCTTGCTGACCTCCTCAGTCAGCTGAGTCAGGTCGAGTTGCGTGCGGTCCTTGCTGGATAGATTGGAGCGGTTGTTCACGTAATCGAACAGATGCTGATAGGGATAAGGTCCGGCGGGCGCATTCTTCGAGAGGGTTTGAAATACATTCAAATCCCGTTGCGCCGCGTCCATCTGGTGGAGGCTTCTTTCCACCATGGCCAGCTTGTAGTATCCGGACGAAGGCTCGCGGCTCACTTTGACGTAACGCCGCAGAAGTTCTGCTGCCTCCTGAAATCTTTTGTTCTCGATGCGTAGATTCGCCAGCTCCAGCATGGCTTCGGAAAGATCGGGGTTCGAACGAAGCGCCTCCTGAAGAAGCACTTCGGCACGCGCGTGATTTCCCTGGCGCTCTTCGATATAGCCCATGTTGTATAGGCAGGAAGCGTCGTGCGGATCTTGCTTCAGGCCTGCCTCGAAATACTTTTTGGCTTCATCGAAGCGTCCCAGGTGCCGGTAAGACAGGCCCAGGAAAGCATAAGAGCGTGCCGAGGGATCCAACGCGACCAGCGACTTGAACTCCTCGATCGCTTTTTCCTCCTTGCCGGACATGAAATAGCTTTCGCCAAGAGCTGCGTGGAGGTCGGCCCGCTGCGGAGCGATTTTCAGGCCGGACTCGAGGAGCGGGATGGCGTCTTCGAAATAATTCTGGGTCATGCTAACGCGCGCAAGAAGAAAAATGATGTCGGTGTTCTGAGGCGCCAGCTTATGGGCGTGGACCAGCGTGTCCAGAGCGTCCAGCGATCTGTTCTGCTGCTGATAGACCTGCGCCAGAACGTAGAGAGTTTCAGGCGAATCAGGCTTGAGCTTTAGCGCTCGATTCAGGACCAGTTCCGCTTTCGCGGTGTCCCCGGTTCGAAGATAATCCTGCCCGAGGTTGTAAAGGATATCGACCGTTTCCGGTTGCAGTGCGTCCGCCTGTTCCAGCTCAAGCTGAGCCGCACGGTACTGTTTTTGGGAGGCCAGCAGGACGCCGAGAGTGAAATGTAACTGCACGTCATTTTTGTTTTCTGCGGAAAGCGCTGTGGCCAGCTTCAGACCTTCCGCCGTCTTCCCGGCCCGAAAATAAGCGCGGGTCAAGTTGAAGCGGGTTGCGTTGTCTAAAGGACGAACGCGCTGAAAATGAGCGATAGCTTCGACGGGCAAATTCTTGGCCAGCAGAACCAGGCCCAAGTTATAGTTCCCGTCGCGATTGCCCGGCTCGAGACGCAAGACCTTCCGGAATTCCGTTTCTGCGAGATCAAGTTTCTCCTCCGCGACGTAGAGGTTGCCGAGGTTGTTGCGCGTGCCCGTGGAGTTGGGCGCAAGCTTTAGCGCCTGTTGGAACGCCTGCAAAGCGTTTGCGTAGTCTTTCTCGTTGGTGTCGACAATCCCTAGGAGGTTGTAGCCTTCGACGCTGGAGGGGTTTTGCCGGAGTTCTTCCTGTATTTTTTCTTTGGCTTGTTCGATGGAACCTTGACGGAGCAATTCCCCTGCTTCGAGAAGAAGTGGCGAGGCTTTCGAAGACTGTCGGGCATTGCCGCGGATGGGAATGGATTGCTGCGCAAATCCGTTCACGGAGATGAAAATCACACTGAGTGCACAGACCAGGGGCAATCCCGCCCGGCTCCCCGCTCTCCTACATGGACGCTGTACTATCGCGGCGCACAACATTTTGCAGGATTCTCCCGAGTGCACTCTAACAAAAAGCTGGAAAGTTCAATTTAGCATCTCCAGCGCCTGCTGAGCCAATTTGTGCTGCGGCTGCAGGTGCAAGAGCGCCTGCAAAATCTCTCTGGCCTTTTCCTTATCGTTCAAAAGGACATAAAGGCGCGCCAGATTGAGATAGGCTTGGTCAAAGCCAGGAGCGACGCGAATGCAGGTCTCGAATTTCTCTTTCGCTTCGGGAATATGTTCTTCACGGACAAGGAGTACGCCCAAGTTGTTGAGCGCGTCCGGATAATCCGGGCGCAAAACCACAGCCTTTTCCAAAAAATTCGAAGCGCGATCGAGCTGCTGCTGCCGGGCGTACAGCATTCCCAAGCTGTAGTTGGTCTCTGGATTATCGGGTTCAAGTTCGAGCGCCCGGTTCAGAAGCTTTTCCGCTTCTTCGGCTGCACCCTGCCTCCGGTACAGATTTCCCAGATTCAGCAGCGCAATCACGTAGGCGGGCCGCAATTTCAAGCACGTTTGGAAATCGCGAATGGCTTCGTCCGAGTGGCCTTCTTGTCCGGCGATCATGCCCAGGTTATTCCAGGCTTCCGCGTAGTCGGGGCTCAGCTTCAGTGTTTGCTCGAGATAATGGCGTGCTTCCGCCAAGGAATTCTTTCGGAGGTAGAGCGTGCCCAAATTGTAATACGCTTCGGGATCCTGCGGCTTTGCCGCGATGACCTGTTGAAAAGACGCGGCCGCCTGGTCCAGGTAGCCGCGCTGAAACATGGCCACCCCAAACGTAAAGTCGTTGCGAAGGAATTCATCCTGATACAGCGTTCCCTCGAACGGAAGCGCTCGACGGATTCGAGCAGAGGCAGTTTCGGGCGCCGATCTCAGGTCCTCCGCGAGCCGTTCGGGATTTACCGGCCCTTGGTAAACCTTGACGATCCTGCCGTCCGCATCGCAGAGAAGAGAAGCCGGGAGAGGAAGATCCCTGCGCCGGTCAAACAGGTAGCGAAAGATAATGTTGTAGATTCCGGCCACTTCTTGAGTGCCGAGCAGGATTGGGAAGGGAAGTTCTTCTTTCGCGGCGAGCGATCGTACCGTCTCGATATCGCCAGAACCATCGAGGTTGATGGCCAAGATGCGAAGCCCCTTCGAAGCGAGAAAAGCGTGGTGCTTGGCTAAGACGCGCAGTTGCTCGACGCAAGCAGGCGCAATCGTTCTCCAAAAATTGAGCAGCACGAAGCCGCCGCGAAATGACCGAAGATCGCGCAATTTGCCCATGAAGTCGGGCAGGGAAAAGTCTGGCGCGTTCAAGGGCTCGATGAGCCAGGTCTCGGCTGAGGACGGCAACGTCTCCGGTTTTTGAGTTTCGCTCGCTCGTGCATAAGTCGCAGGTGCAACCGTAAAGGGCTTCGCCGCAAATTCCGCGGAGCCTTCTTCTATCTCAATGCGATGATTTGTCGGCAGATGCTCGAACACCTGAGTCAGGCCGCTAGGCCAGCGGACGCTGGCGCGGAGGTCTCCCTCCGTCTTTCCGACGCCAAAGAAAAGTTCTTTGCTGTGTTGCGAAAGAAATCCACTTCCGGCTTGCAGATACTTCGTTTGCCGATGTCCATCCGCCTCGACCGTCACAGCGGCCCCAATCGCGTCACGATTACTTTTTACTCCGCGAAGGCGGAAAGCGATTGCATTGCCCAGGTCCTTCATCGAGTTGTGCAAAATACGAAGCTGTGGCGCGTTCCGGTTCTTGAGAACAATTTCCAATCGCCCGTCGTGGTCCAGGTCGGCGAGCGCGAAGGACCGGCTGTCGTCTGGAAAATCCAGTCCGGCTATGCCGGACACATCGGAAAACGTGCCATCGTGGTTGTTTGCGTAGAAAACGTTCCTCTCATACCCATTCCAGGAGGCGTCGGACCGGATCAGTTCATTGATCGCGTTCCACCCCAGCTCGTAATTCTCCGATGGGGTCTGGCTCGAAGGCGAGTTCGCCACGACTTGCCGCCAGAAGAAACTGGCCACGTCGGCATGGTCGTACTCAGAAGTCCTCGGCCCTGAGATGTAGCCATTCGCAATGTACAAGTCCGGGTAGCCGTCTTGGTCAAAGTCCCAGGAATCGGAGCACCACGCCCAGCGGCCCACGTCAACCCCAGCTACGTGGCTGACGTTTTCAAACTTTCCATTTCCCAGATTCCTATACAGCGAATTGCCACGCGCGTGGCGGCGATAAAGCTCGCGAATACTCTCTGGCTCTTTTTCGTGAAAAATCTTCTGTTCGGAAACACGCACGCCAGCCGCAGACCACATATTCGAAGCGTAGACGTCCTGCTTCCCGTCGTTGTCGAAATCGAGCCAACACGCGCTCATTCCCGCCCCGACGTCCTCGACGCCCGCCTCCGCGGAAACCGATGTGAACTTCCCGCCGCCGTCGTTTCGATATAGGTTGCTTCGTCCGAAATCGTTGGCCACATACAAGTCGGGCTTCCCGTTCGAGTTATAGTCGCCCCAGGCGCACGCGAAACTATAGCGATCGTTCTCCACGTTTAACCTCGCCTCTTCCGTGCGATCGAGAAAGGTCGCGTTTCCTTCGTTGTGAAGCAGAAAGTTCGGAGGCCCGTTCCGCGCATCGAAATACGGAGCAGGGTAGTGATACTGCTCCAGCCCCAGGTAGTAGCTGTATAAACAAAAATAAATATCCAGGCGTCCGTCGCCGTCATAGTCGGCGACGGCAGTGTGCGTGAAGGTCCCCAGCGGAGTCCGCGCAAACTGGAAAGCATCGCGTTTTAACAAAAATTTCCCATTTCCTTGGTTAAGAAAGAGCAGAGGTCCACTGCCGCAAACGACCAATAGGTCCTGAAGGCCTTTGTTCTCAAAATCGGCGAACAAGGCAGACGCCGTGCCGTCCAGCACGCCCACTCCGGATTTTTGCGTCACATCCTCGAACGTTCCATCTCCCCGATTGTGGTACAGCCGGTTCGGAAGTCCCGGTGGCTGGCAGATGTACAGATCATCGAATCCATCGTTGTCGAAATCTCCTGCGGCCAAGCCGTTATTCCCATAAACGTCGATTCCGCACGCGCCATCCAAGACCGTTCGCCAGTAGTCAACGCCATGAACCAACTGCTTCTTGTACGATTCCGTTTTGCCAAGCGCATGGGAAGTAATGTCAACGAATATCGGCGCGCGCGCGCGGCTGAAGGTTTCCTCCGTCGCTTCCCATCGCCGCACGCGCCATTCGTTTGCCTCATCGCGTGACCACAGGGTCAGCCAATGTCCGGCGCGTTGCTCGCGCGCCGCGTCCGTGCTATCGCCGATCAGTGCATACTGAATCTCGATTCGCAGCACCGGCGAGGTTCCGGGGATTTCCTCGATGCCGGTAATTTCAAATTCAGCCGTCTCCATGCGAGAAATCGAGGCCAGATAGTACTTCATCTCTTGAAGGAATCGCTCGCGCCCCGGTACGGCGTTCGTCGCAAACCGCTTGCGAATGACCTCAATACCATTTCCCGAGCGCAGAGTCGTTTGCTGGATGGGGACTAGCGAACTGGCTTCGAGCGCCGGATCCAGAAATTTCGCCAAGACTCCCAGGGCAGGCGATTCCTTCTTGAGAGCCCGGCTCCATTCCTCGAGCGGACGCATGATTTCAAACGCGTATTTTTCCGTGATGTATTCATCCGCGCCTGGAACGACTTTGCGCAGAACATCATCCAGCGGCGACTTCGCGGGGTAGTGGGGTGATACGCAGAAATCGGCGAGATCGAGAGCAGAGTTTCGACCGCCCGCAGTGCCCGCGAGCAGCGGCCGCAACGCCGTTGCATGGATAGGGGCGGGCAGGAAGAGCATCGGCGCCCAGCGCATCCTCTTCAGGAAGATACGCCGTGAAAGTGCGTGGTTTTCGTCTTCGTGACGCGCCATTCTCGATTTACTCCGCCGTGATTCCCAGCTTTCGAATGCTAACACTGAGCTCAAGCTGATCCAAAGATGGCCGTGCTGACCCCGGCCGCCCGAGAAGGTTAATGCTGCAAGTCGAGTCTCCCGAAAGAAAAAATTACCGGATTTCGATCAAGGCTTTTCAGCGGGTGCGGGTCCTGAGGAATCTCGCAAAATCAGTTCCGCGGGAATGTGGTATTCCTTGCCCTGGGGATTGGCCGAGCAGGAGAGTTCATGCAGAGCGTCAGCCGCCATTTCGCCCAGCATGTCCCGGTGGATGTCCACAGTTGTCAGCGAGGGATTGCTATATTCGGCCAGGCGCGTGTTGTCGAATCCCGTCACCGAAATATCCTGCGGCACGCGGCAGCCCCCTTTCAGTAGTCCCTTGATCACGCCCACGGCAGTCAAATCGTTCACAGCCATTACGGCGGTCGGTCTGGGCGATAGCTTAGCGATACTCAAGCCTGCCGCCAGACCGCCTTCGAAACGCAGGTCTCCGTGCACGATAGGCCCGGGCTGCAATCCCAAGTCCTGCATGCACTTTTCATAGGCTTCCAGCCGGGCGACGTTGGACTTGAGTTTTGGCCGCCCGGCGATGAACGCGATTCGCCGATGGCCGCATCCATGGAGGTATTCAACAATTTGTTTGATTCCGGAAAAGTAGTCGATACGCAATTTGCTCACGTAGCCGCGAACCGGAGCGAGGTCTAAAAAAGTGACGGCAATTTTTCTGCGCTCAAGTTCCTTAATGAGGCGTGAACTGATTTCCGAAGTCATGATAGCCACGCCACGCACGTTGTGCTCCATCATTCGCTCGGCGGCTTCTCGAGTTCTCCGGGGCTCGTAATTCGTATCGCTGAGAATGGCGTCGTAACCGAGCTGGCGGGCGCGTGTTTCAAAACTCTTGATCACTTCGGGGAAGAAAGGGTTCACGATGTCGGACACGATGATCCCCAAAGTGCGGCTATCGCGCGAAGCTAGATGGCGCGCATGCGCATTCGGAAAATACCCGAGGCGCTTCACCGTCGTGAGCACCAGGCGATGCGTCTGAGGGCCCACTTTGCCGGTCTTGTTCAAGACATTCGACACCGTCGCGGTGGACACGCCCGCAGCTTTAGCGACATCACGGATGGTTAGAGGCATAGCATGATTTGCTCGACTTTTTGCAAGAAACGCCGCACCGATTCTTGGCCCGGGAGAGCAGGCTTTAGGTATATTAAAAAAAATGCTTGACAATATCCATTTAAATGTGGGATAGAAAGGCACAGGTTAAGCGGTTAAGCAGTTGTGCGCTGCTTTTGGTTAAGCGTTTCATCCGGTTTTAAGGGGCTTGGGGTGCCAAATGCCAAAATGCTCTTTTCTCTCGGGGCTTCTGCCCCGGAGCTTCCTGGTCTATTGGCCCTCAAAAAATAAAATTCAACCCGTCGAGGCAGGGTTTTAGGCCCCACGCTTGTCGAGGCGTCGGGCTTCAATAACTTGCATTTGCCGTGCACTTACGAGCCCAAGGGCTCTGGAGGATAGGCAATGAATCGAAACGTGATTGTAAAGTTGGTCGGGCGGGCTTCGTTGGCAATGATTGCCGTGCTTGCATTCATGATGTTCAGCCCCCGGCCCCTTTACGCGCAGGTGGATACCGGCGCCATCTTGGGGACTGTTTCGGACACTTCGGGTGCCGCGATCCATGGCGCCACAGTTACGCTGACGAATGAAGGCACGGGCGCAGCTCTTACCACCACGACGGAATCGGATGGTTCGTACAAGTTCACGCCAGTGCGCATCGGCAATTATAAACTCACAGCTACCTTTGCAGGCTTCCAGACGATGACGCAGACCGACGTTAATGTAAACATTGGCCAAAACGTCGTCGTTAATTTCTCCATGAAGCCCGGCAAGGTCACGGAAACCATTGAAGTTACCGCCGCGGCTCCCGTGCTCCAGTCGCAAGATGCCTCCGTCGGCCAGGTCGTCGACGAGCGCAGCGTTAACGATCTTCCCTTGAACGGACGCAATTTCACCTTCCTGGCTCAGCTTGCTGCCGGCGTTAACACGCCCCAAGCCGACACGCGCGGCAACGCGGCAAGCGGGGCCTTTTCGGCGAATGGTAATCGGCCAGCGCAGAACAACTACCTTCTCGATGGGATCGACAACAACTCTGACACGGTGGACTTCCTTAATGGCACCAACTACGTCGTGCTTCCTCCCGTCGATGCCGTTCAAGAATTCAAAGTGCAAACCTCGGACTTCAGCGCGGAGTTTGGCCGTTCCGGCGCCGCCGTGTTGAATGCCACCATCAAGTCCGGCACCAATGAATTCCATGGCGACGTTTGGGAGTTCTTCCGCAACGACAAGCTGGATGCCGCCGACTTTTTTGAAAACTCCCATCAGATTCGCAAGGGCGAGCTCCGTCAGAACCAGTTTGGCTTCACCGCTGGTGGGCCCGTCGTAATCCCGCACGTCTTTGATGGCCGTAACAAGGTCTTTATCTTCGGAGACTACCAGGGCTTGCGCCGGGTTCAAGGCACGATTCTGAGTGGTGCGGTTCCCAGCGATGCGGAGCGGAGCAGCGGTTACACCAACTTCCAAGACTTGATTGCGGCACAATCGGGCACTCTTACTGACGCCTTGGGGCGCACGATGCCCAGGGGTACGATCCTGGATCCTGCGACTACGCGCCAGATTTCTCCCGGCGTGTATGTCCGCGACCCTTTTGGTACCTGTGGGTCGGCGGCCGCCGGGTTTGCCTTTACAGTCGCTGGTTGCAACTTAAACATGATTCCCGCCGGTCGCCTGGATCAAAACGCCATAGCGTTGTTGAACCTGTATCCCCATCCCACAACCAGCGCAGTTGGTTCGCTTCTTTCCAACTACGCGAATTCGCCCAAGCTCTTTGAGCACAGCAACTCCTTCGATACCCGCATGGACATCAACTTCAATGAGAAAAACCAATTGTTCTACCGGTTCAGCCTGGTGGACGACCCACAGTTTATTCCCGGCATTTTCGGCGGCGTCGCGGACGGTGGCGGTTTCCAACAGGGAACTCAGACAGCCATCGCGGAACAGAGCGCGCTAGGCTATACGCACACATTTTCACCGACCCTCATTAACGAGCTTCGCGCCGGGCTGAATTACCTGCATACGTCGCGCTACTCGCCTTCCGCCAATGATCTTTCGAATATTCCGGGAACCTATGGCATACAGGGCATCCCTCAGGACTCCTTGAATGGTGGACTCCCTGCCTTCGGAATCAATGGCCTGGCCACTCTGGGTAGTAACGCCTTCCTGCCTTCGAACGAAGTCAC
Source organism: uncultured Acidobacteriota bacterium (assembly GCA_963753745.1). Lineage (GTDB taxonomy): Bacteria > Acidobacteriota > Terriglobia > Acidiferrales > UBA7541 > Acidiferrum. Next base: position 42,356 of record CAVWDX010000025.1, on the reverse strand, counting down.
TTCCACGTTCCAACTTACCGACGACGTCACAAAAATCTATGGCAAGCATACGTTCAAAATGGGAATCGAGTGGCAGCACGTCAAGTTCTCGACGTTGCAGCCCCCCTGGTCGCGCGGTGAGTTTGACTACAACGGTAATTACACTGAAATTCCGACTACAGGGTGCGTGAACCCAGTCAACTGCAGTTCCGCTGACCAGGGAAATACCGGCCGCGCGGCCATTTTGCTGCTCCCAACGGCTTCAACGGTCTCCGGTGGTATCGGTTACGTGGGCGGCGCGAATTCAGTGTTCGCTTCCAACATTTCGCTCACCGACAATGGTAAGAACTACTATGGGAGTTACATCAACGACGATTGGAAAATCACCCCCAAGTTGACGGTTAACCTCGGCCTGCGTTACGACTTCTTCGGCCTGGTGCTGGAGCACCACAGCAACCAAGCCAACTTCGTGCCGGGCGGTGCCCCATTGGGTGGACCGGCTTACTTGCTGCCTGGAGGGAAGAACTCCTGCACGACTGCTAACGTCTCTCAGAGTTTTATCACTTTGCTAGCTACTGACGGCATCCTCTGCCAGGCTACCAATGCCTACGGGGCCGGCCTCGGGCATTCGCAGAAGAACAATTTTGCTCCCCGTGTAGGCCTCGCCTATCAAGTCAACTCGAAGCTCGTCGTCCGTGCCGGTTTTGGCATGTTTTATAACGGCTTTGAAAACCGCGGGTTTTCGCCCAATCTTGGCGAAAACTATCCTTTCCAGTTTAACTTCTCCTACTTTTCTCCCAACGACGTAACACCCATTAGCGGTGGCACTCCTTTTACAGGGTGCTCAGCAACGGCTCCATACGGTGGAACAGCAACTTTTGAAGCCGGGTTTGCTTGCATTCCTTTGAGTCCGCTCGCGGTGAATGCTAGTGGATTGGCGTTGCGCGGAATCCAATTTAATTACGATACGCCCTACACGATGGCCGGCAATCTCACGGTCCAATACCAATTGACACCCACTATGTCCGTACAAGCCGGGTACGTGACTACGCTTGCCAGGCACCTCGAGTCCTTCCCAGGTTCGAATAACCCGACCTTCATTGCGCCTCCTGGCACGCCGGAGAAAACGCTCGTGCCCTATCCGGATTTCGGATTCGGGTCCAGCTATGCAGCCACCGCTGGTATGAGCGCTTACCATGGGCTCCAAACCAAGGTCGAAAAACAGTTTGCGAACGGGCTCAACTTCCTGTTCACTTATACCTGGTCCAAGACGATGTCCGACGCCGGCGATTTGCTCAACGGTGGCAGCGTGTCTGGTTACCGTGCACCAAGCGTTCCTGGACTCGGAATGGCCTTTGATTACGGATTGGCGGACTTCGACATTCGCAATGTTTTCCATTTCAGCGGTGGCTATCAACTTCCTTTCGGGCAGGGAAAGAAATTTATGTCCGACGCCACTGGGGCTAAGGACAAGATGATTGGCGGCTGGAGCCTGAACTGGAGTACCACGCTTCAGGGCGGCCAGCCGATTTCGCTCAGTTGCCCGAACGGAACTGCGGCCAGCCTCGGCTGCGGCGCGCTCTACACCGGGCAGCCGCTCGACCTTGGACTGCACACGGATGCGCACGGTTTGCTCAGCTGGTTCGGCAACCCAGCGGCGTTCACCCAGCCGGCGGCTTGCACTCTAAATGGTAGCGCCGCCTGCCTGGGTGGCGTTACCCAGGTGCCGGGGCCAGGATTCAAGAGGCTGGACTTATCCTTGTTCAAAGACATTTCGCTTAATGAGCGTTTCCGCCTGCAGTTCCGGGCAGAAATGTTCAACATCCTGAACCATCCGAACTTCAATGCGCCCGGCTTCGGCGGAAACGGTGTTGTCGCCATCTCCGGGTCTAGCAGCTTCAGCAATTCGAACTTCGGCGAGATCGGATCGACGCGCGATGCTCCCTACGATCCGCGACAGATCCAGTTCGCTTTGAAGCTGTACTTCTAAAGTTTGCACCACACCTCCCCGCAGAACGCTCGTCGAGGGCGCTCTGCGGGGAACCCTTTTTTCACTCGCTCTTTTCCAGTCTCGCGCTGCGGTGATAATCTAGGAACATCGTGCTCTTCGGATTCCGTGCTACCAGGCCTGCTCTATTGCTTCTCTTGGGCTGCGCTCTCGCATGGCCAACCCGCGCCAATCAGGACCAGAGTCTCGATCAAGAGTTCCAGGCAGCTGTGGCTCAATATGACTCGGGACACTACTCCGAAGCCGCCGCAAAACTCGAAGATTTGCTTCATAAAGTCCCGGAAAACTTCGAAGTCCACGAGCTTCTCGGCTTGGTCTACTCCGCGCAATCCGAAGATGCCAGCGCCAACCCCCATCTTGAAAAAGCCGTCCGGCTGAACCCCAGTTCCGCCGCTGCGCGGACCAATCTAGCCGCAAATCTCGTTCGGCTGGGAAAGCTCGATCGCGCAGGAGAGCAATTTAGGAAAGCCGCTGAACTCGACCCCAAGAGCTACGACACGAATCATAACTTCGCCGAGTTTTACGTCCAATCCAAGAAAGTAGCCGATGCCGTGCCGTATCTCGAGCGCGCCCAGCGCATCAATCCATCTTCCTACGACAATGGATATGACTTGTCGCTCGCTTATCTGCTCACCGGCCGTCTCGCCGATGCTCGCCAGCAAATCCAGGAACTTTTAAAGTTGAAAGACAGCCCGGAGCTGCACAATCTTCTCGGGGAGGTGGAAGAAAAGGACGGGAAGTTTGTGCAAGCCGCCAACGAATACGAACTCGCTGCCCACGCCGATCCGAGCGAGAGCAACCTGTTCGATTGGGGCAGCGAGCTCCTACTCCACCGCACGCTCGGGCCGGCAATCGAAGTCTTCCAGGACGCTGTCAAGCGCTATCCCGCGTCTCAGCGTCTGGCAATCGGACTTGGAATGGCACTTTATGCGCACGGCAATTACGACGATGCCGTCAAGTCGTTGCTCCGGGCGGCCGATCTAAATCCTTCTGATCCACGCTGTTATCTTTTTCTGTCCAAGGCCTACTATAGTTCGCCGAGCCAGGCCGACGAGGTTGTCCAGCGATTCCGCCGTTATTCCGAACTCCAGCCGCGCAATGCCCAAGCCCTCTACTATTACGCGATGAGTTTGTGGAAAGGGAAGCGGGCTGAAGATCCAAGTCTGAATCTCCATCAAATCGAAACCCTTCTCAAGAATTCTCTCGAGCTGGATCCCAAGCTAGCCGATGCGCACTTGCAGTTGGGCAATCTCTATTCCGACCAACATGAGTATGCCCTGGCAATTCCGGAATATGTGCGTGCCCTGGAACTGAATCCCGATCTCCCAGACGCACACTATCGCTTGGGGCAAGCGTACGTACACACCGGCCAAAAGGACGCCGCCCAAGCCCAGCTCCAGGTCTATCAAAAGATGAACGAACAGCACCTGGCCGATATCGAAAAACAAAGGGCGGAAATCCGTCAATTTGTGTATGCGGCAAAGGATAGTCCGTCTGGAAAACCATAATGCCCCGGACGCCCAAGATAGTTATGTCTGGGGTAGATGTTTATTTAGCCAACTGGCTAAATACGAGGGTCTGCCCTGTGCAGTGCCGGTCTGGAAGCACGGAACAAAAAGAGACGGCGAGTCGCCTCCTGCCGCAAATGCTTGACTTCGCTTGGGGCGCGGCGTAGCTTACGCTAAGCATTGCGTTTACAATGACCTACCTCTTACCATCGCGGTTCGGGACATCGCAAATCTCCACCGGTTCGCAGACCTTCGGCAGTGGTCATCTGGACGCAAGCCCTCTTGAAATAGCCAGGCGGGTGGCCTTTACCCGCCGCGAGTTCTTGCGCAGCGCCGCCGGCGTAGCCCTTGGTAGCGCACTCCTGGGATCGGGGCTGGCCGCCAGAACCGGAATTCCCGAAAAGAAACGAAAGGTTGTTGTTATTACGTTTGGCGGAGGTGCCCGCGATCAGGAAACGTTTGCGCCCGAAGGGCAGGAGAATATCCCGCACATGATGCGGGAACTCATTCCGCAATCGTCATTTTTTACTCAGGTCGTCAATCGCGGCATCCTGGGCCATTACGTGGCGACCGCCAGCCTGGCGACTGGCGTATATGAAACGATCAACAATTTTTCCGCCGTTCCTCCGCAGCACCCGACAGCGTTCGAATACTTCCGCAAAAAGTTAAAACGCCCTTCAACCGATGCGTGGGTCGTGGCACCCAGCAATGGCTTCAATCGCATCGGTGAAAGCGATTACCGCTCTTTTGGCCCGGGGTTGGGAGCCCGGGTGATTTTGCCTAAGCATTTATTGGCGGCTGCAAGCGCGAGCGGCGGGGCGGACTACGAACACCTGTTGCGCGACAACTACGAGACGCCGCTCTTCACTCCGGAACTGGGCGGCAGCGAGTTTGAATTGCAACAGCTAGAGATGATGTTGAAGCTCTCCGTGGATGACTTCAAGAAACACGCGCGCACGCTATCGAGTCCGGATGAGCTTTCCGTCTACATCGCGCGCCAGTTGATGCGGCAACTCGCTCCCAGCCTGCTGTGGATCACCATGCACGACATTGACATCGCGCACGCGGGCGCGTATTCGCTGTACATCGAGGGCATCCGCCGCACCGACCGGCTTTGCGCAGATCTCTGGAAAACCATCCAGAGCGAGCCGGAATACGCCGGCAACACCAACGTCTTCATCTTGCCGGACTTTGGCCGCGACTCGGACCAAGATGCCGGGGGGAATGGATTTCAGCACCACCGCACCGGCGATGCGCTTTCTCGCACTACGTGGATGATGGCCATGGGCCCTGGCGTTCGCGAAGGAGTCGTCTACGATCGCGCGTTGGAATCCACCGATCTTGTGCCGACGATCGGGTCCATTCTCGGATTTTCTGCGACGCTCGCCCAAGGCAAGCCGATCGTTGAACTTGTGTGACCCTATGCTCCCCACCGACCTCAAGCCCGAGCAATTCAACGGTTATCCTCCGGAAGCAAAAAAACTGGTTACGAACGATCTCGCCGCGCTGCAGCGGCTTCCGTTGAGCTTCTTGCCGAGCTTACTGCGAGAGGTCATCGACTATGATTTCAAATTCCCCATCGAACGCAGAGCGATTGAGAGGGAACTGGCCAATCTGAGCTCACTTACCGCGGAACAGTTGAAGGAATGGTTTCAGGGTTTCGAACAAATTCGCCTTTCCGAACAGCTCGAAAAATCCGATTGGGTAAACGCGCCGGCACAGTTCGTCGAGCAGCTCTCGGCACACCTCTGGACCACGCACCAGTTGGATGCATTTCGGGTGGCGGCGCTGGCCTACGCGGAACGTTTGCGAGCGGCAGTGCCGCCGGAGCCACCTGCGATCCCCAGGCTTGGAATTGCGGTCATTGGCCAGGGCGTCACCACATCTGAAGAACCCCTGTTTCGCAAACTGCGCCCGCATGGAGCGTACTTCAGCCGCGTTCAGCCGGAAAACGGATTGAAGGTACTGTTGGATGCCGTGGCAGTTCGAGCCAAGGCACATCCCGTGGATTACGGCCACTGGTACATCGATGGCGGGCAATCCGCCGATTACGATCCGGCTCTTACGTGCGTTTCCTACCACGCACTTGGGCCGGCGCGAGTGGTTTTGTCCAGCAAAATACGGGCGGAGATCGCACGGCCCGGCATGGGACCCGAGACGCTGCGTACATTGCTGGCGCAACTACGCCCCGCGGATCTGGGCATGGAACGCGGTCCGGACCGGGGCTCGGATCGAGGCCCGGGCAAATCAGGGGACGCCGTGCTGGACCGTTTTCAGGTGAAGCTATTGACCGAAGGCTCCGGCACGCAGATTTTCAGCACGACTTTCGCCCAATGGGCGTCACGCGAAGCCTTGCGGCGCGCCCAGCCCCTTACGCTGCTGGTGCGCTTTGCCCCGCGGCAACGACAGAAGCCCATGAACGAGATGCTTTCTGCAAGCGACGAGCGAGTGGAACTTGACCCCATGGGATCATTAATCGATGCGGATATGGGAGCGTATTACACCTGGTTGAACCAGCAGCGGCTACCAGGAGCCGAGCAATCCTCCTTCCTGGTGTGGTTTGAGAATCGCAGCGAGGCGCTGATTATTGGGCCCGAAATGCCACGCGGGACCGAGTCAACCTCGGCAGCCGATCTCCAGAAGCTGCTTTCGTGGATGAGCTGAAGATTCTCAAGAGATAATTCGAAGGAGAGAAGAATGCCCAAGATTCGTCGGCACTTCTGGTCAAGCGCTTCAGTCTTTGCGGCGGCAATTACCGCTTTGTCGGCCCTCCTGGCGGTGCGGAGCGAAACCCAATGCCGTCCGTGCCTTCTCTCACACCACTCGAGCGCCATCCCGCGTAAGCAAAGGCGCAATGTGGACGGTTGTTTCTTGCAAGCCATGGCGATGGCGTGGGCTGGTGCATCGTGAAGTACGCTCATGGGTATTCTTCTGGCTCCGATAAAATTTGCGTGAACATCCATGACTAAACTTTCGCGGCGCTCGATTGTGAAAACTGCCCTTTCGGGAGTGACCGTGGCTGCTGTCCCCTCGATGTCGTGGCTGGCGCAAGAAGCTCCAATCCCGCGTAAAGGCCGAATCAGGCAATCCGTTTCTCGGTGGTGTTATGAAAAGATTCCACTCGACGAACTGTGCGCGTCTGCGGCGAAGATCGGATTGAAAGGCGTCGATCTGCTGAATCCTGACGAATACGGAATACCCGCGCGTCATGGCCTGGTTTGCAGCATGGGTTACGCGGGAGGCGGCGAGATTGCCAGCGCGTTGAACCGCGTTGAAAACCACGCAAGGATCGAGGAGGGTTTTCGCAAATACATCCCACTCGCGGCGAAGGCCGGCGTGCCGAACGTGATCACGTTTTCAGGAAATCGAGCGGGCATGTCCGATGACGAGGGAGCCAAAAATACAATTGCGGGGCTTAACCGCGTGAAGAAAATTGCAGAGGACCATGGCATCACCATCTGCATGGAACTCCTCAACAGTAAGGTGAACCATAAAGATTACATGTGCGACCACACCGCTTGGGGAGTGCAAGTGGTGCAAGCTGTGGACTCACCGCGCGTTAAACTGCTCTATGACATCTACCACATGCAAATCATGGAAGGAGATTTGATTCGTACCATCCAGCAGAATATCCAGTGGCTTGGCCATTTCCACACGGGCGGCGTTCCCGGACGGCATGAGCTCGATGATACGCAGGAAGTGCAGTGGGATGGCGTGATGCGAGGGATTGTCGCCGCCAACTTCCAAGGCTATGTCGCGCATGAGTTTGTGCCTGTGCGCGATCCCCTTACATCTCTGCGGCAAGCAGTGGATTTGTGCGATGTTTAGCGGCGCTGCGAAGGGCGGCCGGTACGAACGGATGTGGGTCATGGTAGACTACAGGAGTAGGATGTCTTGACATCCCTCGGACGAAGAACCTGTATACGTCCCATTAAATTAATGATGCTGCGGTGGCCGCCCTCAGGGTTGTGCACGACCGGGACGAAGGAAGAGGGCGTGTTTCTCGGCCGGCCAAGGTGGATGCTGGGCTAGAAAATGATCGGCATTCGTTCTACGATTGTGGTGATGGAAGCGGAGAATAGAAACATTCGCTGGCACGGCTTGTGATATAGAATCGGCAGACTGCCTGCGAATGTTGAGCGTTCCGCGTGAAGATGTTGCGGAACGGTGTCCCAGCAACCCCAATGCAGGTTCCTGCAGGGAAAAAGTTTAGGGGCGTAGCTCAGTGGTAGAGCAGCGGCCTTTTAAGCCGAAGGTCGTGGGTTCGATCCCCACCGCCCCTACCAATCATCTTCCTGATGGGTTGGGACTTAACGAAAATTCGCGGGGGCAAAAAGGGGCAGATAAGGCCAATGATCCGGTTCCGTGTTTCTTTTTCAGTGGCGCGAGTGACAACCGGATTCAAAATGGTTGCTTGCGACTACGGTCGGCGACAACCGTGACCTGCAGATCGTGGGCGATGCGGACAATGTCCTCGGCATAGTTTCTGCCAAGTAGTCGCTCTCGCAGGCGAACTTGGGAGCGAGCCACAAATATCTGGCCAACCCCATTCCGGTGCGCGAAATCCACCACGGTTTGGGGCACATCCCGACCAGCAAGGATTTGCGTATCAATCCGAAGATTTCGAGCAAAACGAAGGTGTTTTTCCACGGCCTCGCGCTGCGTGGGTTCTAGCCCGGATTTCTCACCAGCTGTGCATGGATGCTCTGGAGAGGGCCATGGGAGCGTGTTTTTATTGTGCGGGACAGGGGCAGCGTGTCGCTGTTGATTGTTTCAGCGTGCATGGCGGGCCCAGTTGACGAGGGAGTTGTTTTTGCGCGCACTTCGCCGTGAGCTCGAGATGCGAGATTTGTTTTTTTGATAAGCGCCGTTTTTTTCAGCAGCGCAGTGCGGTGTATGCTGCGGCGAAGACGTTCTGCCAGGGATACGCGCTACTGTAACGGACCCACATGCGGCGCGCGGTGATGCGCACCTCGGCGGCGATTTTCAGCAGTTTCAGCCGCAGGGTGTCGGCTTGGGCTTCCGCCCACTCCGTACCCGCCAGGCCCAGCCGCCGCAGCGCCTCCAGCAGCACGTAAGCGAGCGAAGAAAAATAGAGCCGCAACTGGTTGGCCCGCAGCGTCTCCGTGCTCAGCCGGTCCGCGAACAGACTCAACTGTTCCTTGATGCGATTTTCCATCTCGCCTCTCGCGCAATACAGCTGCTCATAAAGTTTCTGCGCGGGCCACGCCTCTTTGCCAAGCGAGGTGACCAGATAGCGCGGATTTTCCTTCCCCTCGAGGTGCTCCGCTTTGGCCACCACGCGCCGCGCCCGCGACCAGCTCTTCTTGGTGCGGTACGCGAACTCCGTGAATACTCGCGCCGGTTTTCCCGTGCGTCGATGTGCTTGCTTGGCTTGCTGCATGGCGCGTCCGATGATCCGTCGCAAGCGCTGGTTGCGCGCAAAGCCGAATACGTAGTCCACCGCGTTGCTTTCGCACCACGCCAGCAATTCCTCGCGGCAGAAGCCGGAATCAGCGCGCAGAATGATACGCGTCTTCGGCCACCGGGCGCGGATCTGCCGCACGATGCGCTGCACTTCCTGGAGACTTCCCGCGCTGGCGTCGATGTTCGAGGGCCGCAGCCGCGCGCACAGCAGATAATCTCCGCAGAACACGTACAGCGGCAGGTAGCAGTAGTGCCCGTAATAGCCGTGGAAAAAACGCGCTTCCTGCCGTCCGTGCAGCGGCGTGTCGGTGGCGTCCAGGTCCAGCACGATTTCCCGCGGTGCGCGCGAATGCGCTTCCAGAAATAGATCCACCACCAGGGCGTCGAGTGCTTCGGCGGAATAGCTGATCTTGTGGTAGCGTTCCGCAGCCGGGGAACCGCTGGGTGTCAGCTCTAGCCGATTCAGCGTGCTCTTGCCGGCCAGCGGCGCGTCCAGGTCGCGCCTGCCAGCTAGCATCCCGAGCAGCGGATCGTTGCGCAATTCTTCGTGATCGTTCACGTCTTCGTAGCCCAACGCCAGGCCGTAAATGCGTTGCGCCAGCATCTCGCTTAGCTCATGCTCGATGCGCTGCGAGTCGCGAGCGTCGTTGAAGCAACGCACCACACGCCGGAGCAGCCCGATCTTGCGATCCGCCGCTCGCAACAGCAACGCCCCTCCCTCGGTGGTCAGCCGTTCGCCAGAAAACTCCGCCACCACCCGCCGCGAAAAATGCGCTTCAAACTCGAACTGGGACTGGTTACACTCTGTCATTAGAAAGGCCGCCCTTCTCTTGGCATCGACTACGACTCAACAACGCAGTTATGCCTGAGTTAGCGGCCTTTTTCTACTTCAAATCAAATCTCTTTGCGCAACCCTGGTGAGAAATCCGGGCTAGGTCGGAGAAGCCGGCGGTCCTATGAACGAACAGGGCCAGGCAGTCGGCGTGGAGAAAATCGGCCACCCGACGTCCCCGGCGAATGAGCATGGCGGTGGAGGAGTCAGCTGTAATGTGGATCAGAATGCGTTCCTTGGAATGCTCTGCCGCTGCTTCGCCGGCACGTAGTTCAGAAATTGTGGGGACTTGAAACCCGCTCGTCTCATCGTAAGCGGATTGCCTGAGATCAACTTCATGCGCAGCTTGACGGAGCGTCAGCTCCCGGAGCGCACCTAAATTGGAACCTTTAAAAAATCCTGTCAGTGCTGTTTGCACCATCTCAGGCTTATAGATCGCACCGCGCTTCAGTCGGTTGAGCAGCGCTTCTGGTGTCACGTCTACGGCCACAATCTCTGCGGCCTGCTGGATGACCCAGTCCGGAACCGTTTCACGAACCTGGATACCGGTGATCTGCCAGACCTGGTCATTGAGGCTTTCGATGTGCTGCACGTTCATCGTGGTCCAGACTTCAATTTCAGCGTCCAGCAAAACCTGGACGTCTTCCCAACGCTTGGCGCGTTGGGAGCCGGGAATGTTAGTGTGCGCCAACTCGTCTACCAATGCGATTCGTGGCCTGCGCTGGAGCACAGTGTCAGTGTCCATTTCTTCGAACGTACGGCCCCGGTAGTCCAGCTTATGATGAGGCACGACGTCGAGACCTTCGACCTGTGAGATCGTGTCCAGGCGGGCGTGGGGCTCAAAGTAAGCAACCACCACGTCGACGCCGCGGTGTGCAGCCGCGTGGGCGTCCTCAAGCATCTGAAAAGTCTTGCCAACACCCGCAGCGTAGCCCAGATAGACCTTCAGTTTGCCTCGTTGAGACTTTTCTGGTGCGGGCATGGCGGAGAGCTAATCTGGGAAAACTCGGACATCGATACCTTCGGCGGCGCGAATGAGCCGAAGGATTGGGTCACCGAAGAACCGATCGCGCCAGTTTTCGTGGGAGCTATGTCCAATGAAAATCTGCGTAATTCGTTTCTCACGAGCGAATTTGGTGATCGCAGGGATTGGATCGTCGCTCTCAAGCACTTCAGTCGCGGCGCCAGCCTTACGCGCAGCTTCAAGATAAGTTTCGACAGTGGGGTTTTCGTCCTCAGACCGGCCACGTTGAAGCAAATACACAACGTGGAGTTCACCCTGGAATCGCTCTTTGTTTCGCCTGCCACTTTCGATCATGGCCAGAGCGCTTGAGTGAGGTGTTATGCAAACCAGGAACCGCTCCTGTGTCCCGAAGACCTGCTTGATTCCGTGCGCGTGAACATAGGATTCCAGCTGGGCATCAACGACTTCCGCAGTCAGCAGCAGGGCCAGTTCGCGCAGTTCAGAGAGTTGGCGCTCCTGGTAATTGCTGATTCCAATCGAAGTGAGTTTCTCTCCGAGACGCCACAAGCACAGGTCGGTAGGGACGTCGACAATGACAATGTCATCAGCCGCGAGTAGAAAGGATTTGGGGATCGTTTCTGCAGTGTCCTTCCCGGTGATGGCTTGAACCTTCTCCTTATATTCCTCGACATGCAGTAGGTTGACGTTGGTCAGGACGGAAATGCCGTTCCTGAGAAGTTCGTGGACATCTTGCCAGCGATGAGAATTGCGACTCCCAGGCGGATTCTTGGCCGCCAGCGGGTCAATAACGCAGACTTGCGGTGAGCGCCTAAGAACAGCTTCCACGTCTATGCCCCGCCCCTCGCGTGCCTGGAGCATAGGAACCAACTCCAATTTTTGTACGAGAGACTGAAGATCCTCGGATTGTTGAGGTTGGATGGCGGCGACGACAACATCTTCACCGCGTTCGTGTCGCCGCCGCGCTTCATCCAGCATGCGATATGACTTGCCTACGCCGGGGGCGTAGCCCAGGAAAATTTTGAGTTTCGCGCCCCAACGCTTGTTCTCCTCGGCTTGCACTTGCTTGAGGAGGCGCTCGGGGCTCGGCCTTGGTGGTTCGGAGAGGCGCATTGCAAACTTAAGTGTAAACCTTAAACAGGAAGCTCACAACGCAGAGAGGAAGCGTGAAAACGGGAGCGTTCGATGGCGTGACGTTGTCCAACCGGGGCTGTTCAAGACTAACAGACTTCTAATTAACCCATCAGGACTTCCTGATGCGACTTTACTTACGATGGGACTGTTATACGGCGCCGTTTACTTGCCGGACAGTCCGTTTGCCTCGTGATGATATTCGGGCAGGGTATCGTATTGGCCGAGAAAGGAACAGCGGTGTTATTCAACTTCGAGGGCGTAAGTCAGGAATCGATCGGTCACTGTAGTGTGTGTGGTCGAGTCATGGAACTCTTCGCGCTTCCAGGAAGGATGGACAAGTTTTGTCTTGAGTGCAGCGCAGACGTGGCGACGGCGGTCTTGTTGATCACGGAGATAGACGCGGCAACACTGGCCGGGAGAAATACAGATACATTGGTGTCGGAATGCACCGAGATCAGCAGTCGGATGCTCGACCGAGCGCAATCTACAGAATTAGGATTCTAATTATGTTTGTGTCGGGTGGTGGCGGTCGCGTCAATCGCGAATGTTCGCGTTGAGCTCGCCATTTCCGCCGCTCACCTTCTGAAGGCAGCGTCGCCAAACTTTGTGCCGCCTCGTTCCTCCGCAATCGCGCTGACCGACACGATTCGAATTTGGTTCTGTGCTGTATCCACGTGTGGTCTTACTTTTACGTGCCGCCCGTCGATCCCACTAAGCGCTTCCGGATTGTTGACCTTCCAAATCTTACCGTCCTTATCTGTGGTGAAGGTCTTGCCATCGCTACCAACCTTGCCCGAGATGGTGGCTGGCTTCTTAGACATCTTGCGTGCCCAAGAACCATGATCCTGGGCGGAGTCTGTGTTCTGCCCCGCTTGAACCATGATCGGCGTCCACGTCAGAAAGGCGATCATCGAAATCACCGCTGGCAATTTCATGTTGCTCTCCTCCTAAGGCAAGAAGATGCGCGGAACTGCTTCCCTTGAGAACGAAAGGAGCGTTCGACGCCCCCATTTTGTAAGCATCCTGACGCTTTGCTTCGCACTACAGCAAATGCAAACTTTGAATATCATGTATCACCGATTCACATCGTCGGTTAACAAGCAGCAAAGTCTGGAAAATACAGCGTCCGTAAAACAGTTGTGAGCGATTCCACTAAAGAGTGGATGGCTTGCATGGTTTCTTGAATCGAGCGAGAAGGTATCGGCTGCCTGGATGTGGCGCTAAATCCTTGCTTTTCTTGAGGCCTACTCAACGTTGCTTACGAAATTCTTATGAATCGCTCAGGACTTCTTCAGCGGTGTTTCGCTATCGTGTCTACGGTTGTCGAGGTCGTTTGCGTTCTTCGAGTTCAGCGAGTTTGAAGAAGGCAACGGAACTCGCGCGTGGGTAGTGCTATGACTCTAATCGTCCTGACAGCGATTTGCTTCCTGGCTTGTGCCTTCTACGTTTACGTCCTGATTCACTGGATGGGAGACACGAAGCGCAAGAGGGCAACTCATTCGGCTGGTGAAAACAAAGCCGATGAGAACCGCGAGCCGAAGCGGCCACATATTATTGGTTCCCGTAGGGCTCCGGAAAGTCATGGCCGCTTCGCAGCCAGGTCACTGCGGCATGCAAGCATGGCAGGGCGAGCGCGCGGTAGCGCGCCCGCTTGCCATCAGGGCGAACACAATGCATACGAAACGATCGCGAGAGCGTGGAGCTCGGGCAGGAGAATCTAACTGGGTGAGTTTGTACACCGCAACCTGTAACACAAGTCACATCATTCGTGCGATGTCGGTATAGATTCAGAACTCACCTTCTTTGCAAATTGCAGTTCAGGAGAGACATATGTGTGCGTTCGGACAGAAATGGGGCTTTGTGGGGCTATTGCTGGCTGGATTGCTGTATTCCAGCGCGGTGCCGGGTGTGGTACGTGCGGACGGCAAGGACGGCGATACTCCGTCGGCGAAGACCGACACGGCAAAGCCTGGGGCGGCTAAGACGGAGGCGCCCGCGCCGTTGACCGAGCGAGAGCGCTGGATGCTGGATCGCATGGAACAACTCGAAAAGCGCGTTGCCGAGCTTGAGGCCAAGGGCCAACCGGCGGCTCCCTCCTCTGGCGAGCCGGCCGGGTCGCCACCGTCCACGGTTCTGCCAGTGAGCGCGCAGCCTGGCATAGGAGGAACTGCCGGCAGCGGCGAAGTGGCGAGCGTTGCCCCCTCGGGTGCAGTGTCCGCTACGCCACGCCGGCAGGAAAAGGCCTCCACGAAACCAGCGAAGGCGGAGCCCTTTGCGTTCGCCGATTTCACCTGGCTCAACGGAAACGCGCGGACCAAAGAATCGCCGATGGACACCAAATTCTTCACACCGGAAATCAGAGCGGATGTCGACTACGTCTACGACTTCGCACATCCGCAAGACGATACGATAGGCGGTTCGAGTGAGATTTTTAGATCCAATGAAGTGCAAGTGACGCAACTGGGCGTTGGCGGCGATTTCCACTTTGACAATGTCCAGGCCCGGCTGATGACGCAGTTTGGGATGTATTCAGAGACCACTCCGCGCAACGACGCGAGTCCCGCTCGCGGCCAGTGGAACCTCGCCGACGCTTATCGGTATGTTTCCGAGGCGTATGGCGGCTACCACTTCAACGCGCTGCATGGGATCAACATCCAAGCAGGCATCTTCATGTCGTATGTGGGACTGTTCAGCTACTACCAATTTGACAACTGGGCTTATCAGCCGTCGTATGTTTCCTCGAACACACCGTGGTTCTTCAATGGCGTGCGCGTTCAGATTTTTCCCACAGAGCACTTGAAGATCGAGCCGTGGTTTGTGAATGGCTGGCAGTCTTACGGGCGTTTCAACAACCGGCCTGGCATCGGAATGCAAATTCTATGGCGGCCAAACGGATGGCTATCTGTTCTTGGCAATCAGTACATGTTGGGAGAGGATGCGCTGAACACACCGGGCCGGGTGCGTTATCACACTGATGACAGCATTCAGATCAAATATTACGAGCAACCGGACAATCTCCTCTCCAAAGCTGCCTTCTCATTGACCGGCGATATGGGATGCGAGCATGGCGGCGGCGTCAGCTGCGCCGGAAATTCCGCGAAAGGGCCCAAGCAGAGCTTTCTGGGCTACATGTTATACAACCGTTTGTGGTTCGATCATGACAAGTACGGGTTAACTATTGGCGGCGGGCAAATCAATAATCCCGGGCGGTACTTGGTCTTGCTGCCGCCGATCAACGGAGCCACCGCGACTTCCGGAACGCCCTACTTTACGGAGAATCCCGGGGATCCATATAAAGCTTGGGACGTGTCCGGGACCTTTGACTGGATGCCCAGCCAATACATTACGTTCCGTTGGGAGTACAACCATCGCGCGGCCAATGTGCCCTATTTCTCCGGCTCCGGCGGCGTCACGCCCCCCGGTGGCAACAACGGCGCGCCCGGCTCATTGGTCTGTCTTGCCGGATTCACAGTGTGCAATGGCTCGCCAACGAACACTTGGTTCCCGGATCTTCGCAAGACCGAGAATCGCGCTACCATGGCGATTCTCGTCAAGTTCTGAATAGAGGTTTCGATATTTCGATTCGCGACTGATCACTAGTGTCAGAGCGAACGACCACGGCAGGCTGGCAGCGAGCGAGGAGTGGGAAGGGGAAAAGTCATGCTGGACGTCATTTTCATTGCAGCAACGGCGCTTTTTTTCGGACTGGGAATCTTCTACGTTCGCGGCTGCGAACGTTTGAAATAGGAGTGAACCTATGCATGCAGGGGATGCAGCATTGCTGGTGATTTGCGCGCTACTTCTGGGGTACTTGCTATACGCCCTGTTGAAGGCGGAGGAGTTTTAGCCCATGACGGCAAACGGCTGGTTTCAAATTGGATTTTATCTCCTGCTGATTTTCTTGGTGACTAAACCCCTCGGTATTTTCATGACGAGAGTGTTCAACCGGGAAAAGACTCTTGTCGATCCCATACTCCGACCCATCGAAAGGGTCGTATACCGACTGACCGGCGTCGACGAGAAACATGAGATGCGCTGGACGGAATACGCGATTGCCATGCTCCTGTTTAGCGGCGTCTCCATGATCTTGCTCTACCTCATCGAGCGGACACAGAAATGGCTGCCATTCAACCCACAGAAATTTGGCAATGTGGAGCCTGGCTTGGCGTTCGGTACGGCTGCATCTTTCACCACCAATACGAACTGGCAAGCGTACAGTGGCGAATCCACCATGAGTTATCTGACCCAAATGGCGGGGCTGGCCTATCACAACTTTGCCTCTGCTGCGGTCGGCATTGTGCTGGCCATAGTGGTTATTCGTGGCATAGCGAGAAGGGAAACGGACAAGCTTGGAAATTTTTGGGTGGATACAACCCGATGTCTTCTCTGGGTTCTGCTTCCTGTTTGTTTTGTGGGTTCCTTCGTATTGGTGTCTGAAGGCGTCGTGCAGAACTTGAAACCATATACAACCGCCGATCTGATTCAGCCTTACACGGCCCAGGTCACGGGTCCGGACGGCAAGACCACGACGCAAACTGTGACGCAACAGGTCATTGCCCAAGGGCCGGTAGCTTCGCAAGAGGTGATCAAAGAATTTGGCACCAACGGCGGCGGGTTTTTCAACGCCAACAGCGCGCACCCTTTTGAAAACCCGACGCCCTTCTCAAACTTTTTTGAAATGGTCTTGATTTTCGCGATCCCGTCCGGGCTGACCTACACGCTCGGACGGATGACGGGCTCGCAGCGCCACGGCTGGGCGGTCTGGGCGGCAATGGCGTTCCTGTTTTTAGCCGGCGTGACGACGGCTTACTGGGCCGAAGCCAAAGGCAACCCACTTCTGGCGGGAACCGACCAGCGGGCCAGTGTGCTGCAAGCTGGTGGAAACATGGAAGGCAAGGAAGTGCGATTCGGCATCGCGGACTCGACACTGTTCGCAACCGTGACGACAGACGCAAGCTGCGGCGCCGTGAATGGTGTGCACGACTCGTATACTCCGCTTGGCGGCATGGTTCCGCTGATCAACATTATGCTGGGAGAGGTCGTTTTCGGCGGTGTTGGTGCGGGACTTTACGGCATATTCGTGTTCGTTGTGCTCGCGGTATTTATCGCTGGGCTTATGGTGGGCCGGACTCCGGAATATCTTGGCAAGAAGATCGAGGCGTATGACGTGAAAATGGCCATGCTGGCCGTCTTGATCCTGACGTTCACGATTCTTAGCTTTGCCGCGGTCTCCGTGGTCAAGCCTTATGGGACCTCCAGCATCACGAATCCAGGTCCGCACGGGCTGTCCCAGATCCTCTACGCTTACGTTTCATCCACCGGAAATAATGGTTCGGCCTTCGCGGGTTTGAATGCGAACACAATGTGGTACAACACGACGACGGCTGTTGCGCAGTTGCTTGGCCGATTCTTCATGATTATTCCGGTGCTTGCCATTGCCGGAAGTCTAGCCAAGAAAAAGATTGTTCCGGAATCGGCGGGGACCTTCCCCGTAACCGGGGGTCTCTTCGCGGGCCTGCTTGTTGCCACGATTTTGATCGTAGGTGCTCTCACATTTTTTCCGGCTCTTAGCTTGGGGCCGATTCTCGAACATCTGCTGATGCATGCAGGGAAGGCTTTCTGAGGTGCGTATGGATCAGGTAAAGCTTCATCACCCAGGGAAGGTGAAGTCGCTCGCGGACAAGAGAATTCTCTGGAGAGCAGTGCTGGACTCCTTCGTCAAGCTGCATCCTCGCACGATGGTCAAGAACCCCGTCATGTTCGTGGTCGAGGTGGGGGCCGTCCTGACGACGATCCAGCTCGCGTGGAACGCGTTTCACCGTGCCGGGCAGTTCGGTTTTGAACTACAGATCACGCTTTGGCTGTGGTTTACGGTGCTCTTTGCGAATTTCGCTGAGGCCATGGCCGAAGGCCGGGGCAAGGCGCAAGCCGACACGCTGCGCAAAGCGCGGGCGGAAACCCAAGCTCACTTGCTTACGTGCGATAACAAGATCGAGCTCGTACCCAGCTCGAAACTGCGCTCAGGGGACATCGTAGTCGTTACGGCAGGGGACTTCATTCCAGGTGATGGCGAGGTGATCGAAGGGGTGGCCTCTGTCGATGAATCAGCAATTACCGGCGAGTCTGCGCCGGTCATCCGCGAATCCGGCGGAGACCGTTCCGCGGTCACCGGTGGAACACGCGTTCTGTCCGATGAAATCAAGGTGCGCATCACGTCCAATCCCGGCGAGACCTTTCTCGACCGCATGATCAAGCTCGTCGAGGGAGCCTCGCGTCAAAAAACTCCGAATGAGATTGCGCTCAACATTTTGCTGGCTGGTCTCACGATTATTTTTCTCCTCGCTGTCGTGACACTTCAGCCGTTTGCCATCTATTCCGGAGCTCCGCAGAATATCTTCGTACTGGTCTCGCTTCTCGTTTGCTTGATCCCTACGACGATCGGAGGGCTCCTGTCGGCAATCGGTATTGCTGGCATGGATCGCATGATTCAGCGAAACGTCATTGCGATGTCGGGACGCGCGGTGGAAGCTTCGGGCGACGTAGATGTTCTGTTGCTCGATAAAACGGGAACGATCACTCTGGGAAACCGCGCGGCCACCCAATTCTTTCCCGCGCCCGGAGTCGAAGAGGCCTACCTCGCCGATGCCGCGCAGCTCTCGTCTCTGGCGGACGAGACTCCGGAAGGACGCTCTATCGTTGTGCTCGCCAAGGAGCGCTACAAGCTCCGTGGCCGCGATCTTGCTTCTCACGCGGCGATTTTCATCCCATTCTCCGCACAAACAAGAATGTCTGGCGTGGACATGGACGGCCGGGAAATCCGCAAAGGCGCTCTGGAAGCAATCAGCCGGTTGAGCACCGACCGTGGCAATAGCGTTCCTGCCGAACTGCAAGTGTGCGTTCGAGAAATCTCGAACGCCGGTGGCACACCGTTGCTGGTTGCGGAGAACGGCCGCGTACTTGGCGCGATTGCTCTTACGGACATCGTCAAGGGGGGCATGAAAGAGCGTTTCGACCATCTTCGCGCCATGGGAATTCGCACCATGATGATCACGGGTGACAACCCGTTGACCGCGGCTGCCATCGCCCGCCAAGCTGGAGTCGACGATTTCCTCGCCGAAGCTAAGCCGGAAGACAAGATGGCGCTCATCAAGAGGGAACAGGCAAAAGGAAAGCTCGTGGCGATGACCGGCGACGGCACGAATGACGCCCCAGCTCTGGCTCAAGCAGATGTCGGAGTGGCCATGAACACCGGAACGCAAGCGGCCAAGGAAGCCGGCAACATGGTGGATCTCGACTCCAATCCCACCAAGCTCATCGAGATTGTCGAAATCGGTAAGCAATTATTGATTACGCGCGGTGCGCTTACCACGTTCTCAGTGGCCAACGACGTTGCCAAGTACTTCGCGATCATACCCGCCATGTTTGCCGCGGCTTTCCCCGTCCTCGGCGTCCTGAATGTGATGCATCTGCACACGCCGGAATCGGCAATCCTCTCGGCCGTAATTTTCAACGCCCTGATTATCATTGCTCTGATTCCACTCGCACTCCGTGGCGTACGGTACCGGCCCTTGGGTGCGGCGGCCCTTCTTCGCAACAACTTGTTGATCTACGGCGTGGGAGGAATTATTGCGCCGTTTATCGGAATCAAGTTCATCGACGTATTGCTGACGTATCTTCGGGTTGTTTGAGGACCTTATGAAAAAAAACCTTCTGATTGCTCTGTTGTTCACTTTTGTTACCACGGTGATGTTCGGTGTGCTGTACCCGCTTGCTATCACTGGTCTTGCTCAGACGTTGTTCCCTGGCCGGGCCAACGGACAGTTAATCGAGAGAAACGGCAAGGTTGTGGGCTCGAGAATCATCGGTCAGACCTTCACTGGGCCGGGCTATTTCCATTCGCGGCCATCCAATGCTGGAACAGGATACGATGCGACTTCCAGCAGCGGCTCGAATCTTGGACCCACGAACAAGAATTTGATTGAGCGGGTAACGGGTGACGTGCAGAAGCTTCAGGCAGAGAATCCAAATGCTCCGATTCCAGTGGATTTGGTGACAAGCTCGGGCTCCGGCCTTGACCCGGACATTTCGCCAGCGGCAGCTGAATTCCAGATTCCTCGTGTTGCTCAATCGCGCGGGATGAAACAAGACGATGTGCGCGCCCTTGTGCAGAGGCACACACGCGGCCGCGACCTGGGATTCCTTGGCGAACCCCGCGTGAATGTTTTGGAACTGAATCTGGAGCTCGATACCTTTCATACGGTGCGATAGGAGTCACGATTTACGGCGTAGGCGTTTATCGGAGGCCATGCTTGGCAGCTGAAAGCGGTATCCCAGCCAGGGCTCGGTCAAGATGTAGCGGGGATGCGCAGGGTCTCTCTCCATCTTCTTGCGCAGTTGGTTTATTACTACGCGAAGATTCTCCGTTTCCTCGCCGTGGTCCGGTCCCCACACAGTTTGCAGCAACCTCTTATGTGTAAGCGGCTTTCCCTCTTGAGAGACGAGAGTGCGCAAGACGTCAAATTCTTTGGGTGTCAAGTGGACCCTTTCGCCTCGGACCTCGATCATTCTTTTCTCGAGATCCACGCTCAATTCCGGAGTCTCGATTTTCGGAAGCGGCTCGACAGAACTGGAGCGTCTCAGCGCTGCTCGGATGCGCGCCAGCAATTCCCCGATTGCGAAGGGTTTTACGACGTAATCGTCCGCCCCCGAATCCAGCGCCACAACCTTGTCATGTTCCGAGTTGCGGACTGTCACCATGATGATTGGTCCTTCGAACGACAATCGAATCTTGCTACAAGCCTCAAATCCGCTCATGTTCGGCATGTTTACGTCCAAGAGAATCAGATCGGGGCGCTCCCGGATGACCATGTCGATGGCCTCTTGGCCGTTCTTTGCCTCTATGACGTCGTAGCCGTTACTGGAAAGAGTAGCTCGCAGGACGCGGCGGATTTGCGCCTCGTCGTCAACCACGAGAATGGTTGCATAGTTCATTGGTCTGTCACGTTTCTGCGTGCTCTACAAATAGGTAAGCGAACAACCCGTCACTTTGGAAACAGCGTTTGCAAGGCTAGAGCACAAGCAGTTAGGAACGCGTGAAGGGATCCTAAGGAGTTCATAAGGGTATGACTGTTCTGGATCTGCTTCTGGGGCGGCCTCTGGCGTCGGACGAAGCCCGCGCCGAGTGCGTCGGCCCGGCAGCTGGAATTCCGATCTTCGGCCTGGATGCCCTCAGTTCCGCGGCTTACGGCCCTGAGGCTGCCCTGACGCTGCTCATTCCTCTTGGCGCGGCGGGAATTGCCTATATTGCTCCGATAAGCGCCAGCATCATCGTGTTGCTCACCATCGTTTATTTCTCTTACCGTCAGACGATTCAGGCATACCCCGGTGGCGGTGGATCGTACACTGTGGCGCGCCAAAATCTCGGCGTCTCTGCCGGCCTCCTTGCAGCCGCTGCTTTGATGATTGACTACGTTCTTGTGGTTGCCGTGGGAATCTCCGCCGGTGTTGGCGCTCTTGTTTCCGCCGTGCCCAGGCTGCAGGCGCATACGCTTGCGCTGTGCCTTGGCATTCTCGTGCTCATTACCCTGATCAATCTCCGTGGAGTGCGGGAAACCGGTCTGATCTTCATGGCTCCTACTTATCCCGCGCCCTAGGAATTTCTTGGACACCGAATTGTGATGAAAATGAGTCAAAGATCACGAGGAGGTGTGTATGAGCAAGGAACGAGAACCAGCTTCGGGAGCCACTCCGGTCGCCCTCCGGGCTCCCTCCGTGGCTCCCGAAGAGCGGCGCGATGGCCGGGGCCGCTGGTCGGCGAAACGCAAGTACGCAGCGATTCTCCGGCTGCTGCGGGGGGAAGACCTCGAAACCCTTTCGCGCGAACTGGGCGTGACCGCCGCGACGCTGTCCGGTTTGCGCGAGCAGTTTCTGAAGGGCGGCGCAGCGCACTTGAAAGCCCGCGAAGCAGAGGTCGAGAACGAAGAGACGCAGCGACTGAAATCGCTGGTCGCCGATCTGAGCATGAGCAACGAACTGCTGCGCGAAAAGATTCACCGTATGGAGGCCGGACGCCCTTTGGTCTGGCGGAGGTCGAAGCCATGAGCCGCGCCGCTTCGCCCTTCACGAAGAAAACCTATGGCGTGGTGCGCGTGACGCACGAATGGGAACTGGCGCGTTCCAGTTTTTACTATCAGCGAGAAATCACCGCACAGCCCGGGCGCGTACTCGGGCGGCGCGGGCCGAAGACAGCTTGGAGCGACGCGATGTTGCTCGAGAAAATCCGCGAAGTGCTGGCGGCATCGCCGTTTTACGGCGAAGGGCATCGCAAAGTGTGGGCACGGCTGCGTTTCCAGGGAGTGCGCACGTCAAAGGCGCGCGTGCTGCGGCTGATGCGTGAAGCCCAGTTGCTGGCGCCGTCACGCACGCTGGCGAAGCCCGAGAACCCGCACACCGGGACAATCATCACCGCGCGGCCCAACGAAATCTGGGCCAGCGATCACACTCTGACAGCTACGGTCGAAGAAGGCGCGGTGACGGTGTTCGTCGCGGTGGATCACTGCACCACGGAATGCGTGGGCCTGCACGCGGCGAAAAAAGCCACGCGCTTCGAAGCCCTGGAACCGTTGCGGCAAGGAGTGCGCGATTACTGCGGCGGCTTTCGCGCCGGCGCGGCGGCGGGCATCCGCAACCGACACGATCACGGCAGCCAATACATGAGCGACGATTACCAGAACGAAATCGCGTTCCTGGGCACGGCGTCTTCGCCGTCGTTTGTGCGCCAACCGGAATGTAACGGCTGCGTCGAGCGATTCATTCGCACGCTGAAGGAGTAGTTGCTGTGGGTCAAGGTGTTCCAGAACGTCGAGGAACTGCGAGGCGCGCTGGCGGAATTTCGTGAGCGCTATAACCAACGCTGAATCGTCCAGCGCCTGGGTTACCTCACGCCCGCCGAGGCTCGCCAGCAGCTCCTTGCACTCGGAGCCGCTGCATGAATACACTCAATTCACTGTCCAAAAAATCCGGCGCTAAACACACAGTGTCACCAGCACTGCGAGAAGCGAATAGCAAGGTCGTTCGAATGATTTTGCCTGAAAGAAAAACTGCGTGAAATTGCTCACAAAAACGCGGGGGCAATCCGGGGGCAGTAGTAGTTCCGACTCAAGACAACAAACGACTTACGACTACAACACATTCCGCAGAGTTCCTTTAGATTCTGCGCCTTGATAAATTCGATCCCCACCGCCCCTACCAACTCCACTATTTTGATGGGCTTCTTGTCTGCCTCCTAGCTCCGCGCACGGAATCATACGATACTCGAATCATCTAACTGCACAGCTTTTGCCTCCGGCAGTGGGACGAATTGCGGCGTGTGGGGAGCCGTGGCAACCGGAGCGCCGCGCCTCGGCGAGCGAACTCCCGCGGCGCCTGGTACGCCAAACTGCAGGGCGGCCGCTCTTAGTTGTACTTTTTTCTCCACGCTTCGATCTTGACCTGTGCTTCAAATAAATTCCCGAAACAGCTCGCTTTCAAGCTGTCGTCCCGCAGCTTCCCATGGAAACTTTCCACAACAATATTTGGAAAGCTTTTCGAAAGTTTGCCGCGCTGCATCGCCAACGGAATCAGCCGTTGACTCGAACGCTCCTGGTCGCGTAACGTCCCCCAGTCGAGAGCCCGCTAAATCAGCTACGCTTGGCACAATCTCCCGGCGCCGCCTCGCGGGCTGCTTTACATAGCTGATCGGACTACTTAAAGGAGAATCAGTCATGTCATTAGTGGATTTTGTCCCCACCCCCAAGTTCGAGGAATACAAAGAGCGATTCAAGCAGTGTTACAAACTGGAACGTAGCGAGGACGGCGTCATTCTCGTGCAAGCGCACACGGCAGGCGGACCCATTCAGTTGAGCGTCGAGAATCATCGTTCTGTCGGCCAGCTTTTCAAGACTATCGGCGCGGATCCTGAAAACGAAGTCATGATCTTCACGGGGACGGGCGAAGACTTCATGATGGACGCGGATCCCGAAGGCTTCAAACTAGAACAAGAGGATCTGCAGCATTGGGCCTACGAGTATGCCTATAAAGATGGCCGGATCAATGTCAGCTCTTTGGTGAACGATCTGGAAATTCCGACCATCGGTGTTCTGAATGGGCCGGGTTTTCACACGGAAATTTGCCTCATGTGCGACATCACCATTTGCAGTGAAGACGCCATCATTTTTGATCTCCACTATGACATCGGCTCCGTTCCCGGAGATGGCATTCATAGCTGTTTCTTGGAGTTGCTGGGCGTCAAGCGCGGGGCCTATGCTTTGCTCACGGGCCAGGCGATTGACGCGAAAAAGGCTCTGGAGTACGGATTGGTCAATGAAGTCGTGCCACGGGATAAACTTCTGGATCGCGCCAGGAAGATTGCCGACCACATCATGACCCAGCCCCGCATTACGCGTCGTCTTACCACGCAAATCATACGGCGTCCTTGGAAAAAAAGAATTGTGGACGACCTGGATGGCGGCTTTGGCATCCAGATGTTTGCGCATCTGGCCAAGAAGAAGTCCATCCACGGCAGAAATCATATCGCTTCATCGGTCGCGTACGTCAAGGAAGGCAGGGAAAACAACATCAAATAACGGGTTGTGGATTGTACCGCATTCTTTTGAGACTCCTCTTGTAGCCCGAAGGATCTCTCTTGATATTGATCTGCGAAATCTCCGGCAAAACGAACATCTGGATTGAGCTTGCGGCGCTCAGCACCAAGCGTTACTTCACCAGCCCCGCCATGCGCGCCAGCACCAGGCGGTTGACTCCGATGTCATCTAATCAGCCCAAACGAAGTATCTCGGGCGCAATTAATTACACGGGAGCGTAGGCCCCCGGTATAGTTTCGGGCACGGGAGCGACTGGCACCGGCCGATTGATCGCGAGGCCGCGCCACGCCGCTTCGATGATATCCTGAGTGCCGAGGCCGTATCGGCTGAACAGAAATTCGCGACTCCCGGATTCCGCGAAAACATCCTTGATCCCGACGCGGTGCAATCGCACCGCTAAACCTGCTTCCGCGATTGCCTCGGCTACGACCGATCCCAAACCGCCGATAGTCGTGTGATTTTCGGCAGTAACAACGAATCGACTCTTTCGAGCCACTGTCACTATGGTTGGAGTGTCTAGCGGCTTAATGACCGGGGCATTTATCACGGTAGCTGTGACGCCATGGTCTTCGAGCGTCCGCGCCGCAGATAGCGCCGTCGGGAGCATCATCCCTGCAGCAATGATACAGACATCCGGGTTCTCGCGGCTCATTACGATCTGGGCTTTCCGCAACTCGAACTGGTGATGGTCATCGAAGATCACCGGAATTTCGCCGCGCTTGAGGCGTAGGTACACAGGACCACGATGGTCAGCCACAGCTAAAACGGCTTGGGTAATTTCGAGCGCGTCCGCCGGATCGACGACGGTCATGTTTGGCAACGCGCGCATCAATGCTACGTCTTCGATCGCTTGGTGGCTGGGCCCACCCGGGCTCGACAGACCCGGCATGAAACCCACGATCTTGACGTTTAGATTTGGGTATGCGATCGCCATCGCAATTTGATCGTAGCATCGCCGCGTGCAGAAGACCCCGAACGTGTTGACAAACACCGTGTGTCCGGCGCGGGCGAGCCCGGCGGCGATGCCAATCATGTTGGCCTCCGCCATCCCAACATTGATGAACCGCTCGGGAATGGCGTCGCGAAAAATATCAGTTTCAGTTTGTCGAGTGAGATCCGCCCCGAGGCAGATGACCTCCGGGCGCTGGCGCGCCAACGCCAAAAGCGCCTCACCGTAAGGTTTTAGCACCGTCTTATAGGGGGGGACGTGCAAGAGCGGCCTCCAGTTCGATTGTCAAAGCGCGCTCCAGGGCGCGATCGAGCTTGATGAAGTGCCCATCCACGGTAGGCGGAATCGATCGCATCCGGCCGAGTATATCGGTCCGGGCGATTACAACGAGTGGCTCGGCGTCTGTCGAGCGGCTGGCGAACGCGCCTGACAACGATTCTACATTGTGTCCGTCTACGTCGAGAACCCGCCATCCAAACGAGCGCCACTTGTCTGCTAGCGGCTCAATGGTGGTAACCGACGGGACTGAACCGTCGACCTGCGAGTTATTTGCATCAATCACGGCAATAAGCCGGCCCATTTTGCGGCGATGATGGGAGGCAAACATCGCCGCTTCCCAAACCTGCCCTTCTTCCATCTCTCCATCGCTCAAAAACGCGTATGTCTCGCGATCTTCCCCCGCATAATGGCTCGCCAGCGCAAAGCCGATCGCTCCCGAAAGCCCCTGGCCTAAAGATCCACACACCAAATCGACTAGCGGCGTTCGCTCGGTACCGATGGCTTCGAGCAATGCGCCGTCCTTGCCATAGGACGCTAGTTCTGTGGCGCTCAACATGCCCAGTTCAGCCGCCACTGCGTAAAATGCGATGACGTAGTGCCCGGGTGACAGCACGAAGCGATCCCGGCCAGCACGAACAAAACCGCCACCGAACAGTACGGCAAAAATCTCCGCTGAGGACAACGCCTGACCGAGGTAGCCAAACCCTTGAATGGCGACCATCTTCGTTGCATGTAGACGAATACTCGCGGCGAGCCTGCGCAGCTCCGATAATCTTTGGTTTGTCATGCAATCACCCTCCGACCACTCTCCCCTGCGGTTTTTTGCGAACGTTTGCACAGAATATCACCAAGGAAGTCCGGTTCAACCTCTTGCTCTCATTAAGGCCCGGGCCATCGGTCTAATGTCCATGATCGATTCCGGCGCCAGCGACGATAAGATCATTGCGGTTGCCACAGGCGATCCCGAGTTCAGCAGCTACCTCGAAGCGCGCGACCTGCCGCCACATCGCTTGCTCGTTCTCCGGCGTTTCTTTCAGGACTACAAGCAGCTCGAGGGCAAGAAGGTCGAGGTCGATGAAATCCGGCCCGCCTATGCCGCGCTGGCGGTCATCGAACGCGCCTTGGCCCGTTACACGGCCGAACGCGAACATCTTCTGGCCAAGGATGGCCGCTAATAGCCCGCACGCGCCTTACTAATGCAAAAATACTATTCAGCGATCGGTCTTGAAATGCTACGTTCCGCGACCGTGTTCGGGGGCTTTCCCGGGTTTGCAAAATTAAAAGTTGTTGTGCGACGCAAATCCGGTATGCAAGAGTTACAAAGCAGGCGGAACGATTCACAATGACTCTCTTCTGGAAGTGGACGATTGCTGTTTTTCTGGTGCTGCTCCTTGCCGCGTTGGTCATTCTAAGCAAAATGGCAGGCAGCCCCCGGGACGCATACTTCATGGTGCGCTACGCCTTGCCGCACATGCACCGCGGCACGCTCAAAGTTGGCGACACCGCCCCGGACGCCCGCTTGCTTGCTCTCGACGGTTCCACTCACTTTCACATCCGCGAACGCACCGGCGCGCGTCCTCTCGTCGTCATCTTCGGCAGCTACACTTGACCGCCCTTCCGCAGCCACGTCGGCGACGTGGTGCAGATTTACAACGACTACAGAGATCACGCCGACTTCCTGACCGTTTATGTTCGTGAAGCTCATCCTACCGACGAGTGGGAAATGAAGTCCAACATCAAGGACGACGTCTGCTACGCCCAGCCGAAGACCCTCGCCCAGCGCGTGGCTATCGCCAACGATTTCATCAAGCGCTTCCACTATCCTATCGCCTTCGGCATCGACGACATGACTAACGCCGCCAACGATGCCTACGCCGCCTGGCCCGAGCGCTTCTATATCATCGACGAATCCGGCCGCATCGCCTATCGCGGTGGCATGGGGCCCTTCAATTACAATCCCGACGAAGTGCGCGCCTGGCTCGCCGCCCGCTACGGCGCCGTGAAGCACGACTCGCCGGCGCCTACGTCTGCTACACCGGTCGCTTCGAGCAGTGCGCCAAAATGAATGTGCGAGACGGGGAACCAGCACTTGTCCCGCGCCCAACCGAAAAAAGTGGGACTGGCTAGAGCGCTCTCCAAGCTCGGATTTTGCTCCAGATCGCAGGCTGCGCAGCTTATTCGGGCAGGAAGAGTCCGCGTGAATGGCGCGCTTCGGCGCGATCCCGAAATTCCTTTCCATATCGGCAAAGATCGCATCGAGGTTGATGGCCAAACAATCGCGGCATCCAAGAAAATCTATCTGATGCTCAACAAGCCGCGCGGCATCATCACCACCGCTTCCGATGAGAAAGGGCGCGAGACCGTCTATTCACTTCTCAGCCCGAATCTTCCCTGGGTCGCCCCCGTGGGCAGACTCGACAAAGCCAGCGAAGGCTTGCTCCTCCTCACCAACGACTCTGAATGGGCGGCTCGCATCACGGTGCCGGAAACGCATCTCGACAAGATTTACCACGTGCAAGTTGCAAAAATCGCCGATACCGCGCTACTCGATTCTCTCAGGAAGGGCGTTCGAACGAACGATGGCGCCGTGCTTTCTGTGAAGGATGCTTCACTTCTTCGTCAAGGAGAGCGCAATTCCTGGCTGGAAATTATTCTGGATGAGGGAAAAAACCGCCACATCCGCCGCATACTGGAAACTCTAGGCATCGAAGTTCTGCGCCTGATCCGCGTGGCGATCGGCCCGCTCGCTCTGGGAGACTTGCCGAAATCGGCCGCTCGTGCTCTGACGCCAGCCGAGAAACTGTCACTGAATGGCGCCATGCTCCGCAATACGAAGAATTCTTAGGCCGCTTACTTCTTCTGTGTCGCCGCCGGTTTTGGCTCCGCCGCCGGCTTCATGTCTGCGGCCGCTTTCTCAATATCTTTCACCGCGCTCGGGTCCAACTCATATAACGCCGGCTCATTCTCCCGCTTCGCGATGTAACGATCGCCGTTTTTTGAGATCAGCACCTTCTCCACGGTTTTTCCGTTGTTCGAAGTCGCCGTCAGTTCGATTTCCGGCGTTGTGAATCCCGAATCCACAAATTTGTTCGCTGCCAGGTCGCGCACTTTCTCTTCAAAAGCCTCCGCGTCGATCGCATCCGCCTTCTTGCCGTCGGGCAGCCACCAATCTGATCCGCTTTTGCCTTTGGTCAAGTAATACGCTTTTGTGCCGTCATGCATCTCGATTTTGTCCGGATCAGTGAATCCAAGATCAAAGAGCTTCTTGTTGCGGAAATCATCAAGGCCTTTGTCCAGCGCCGTCCCCAAATCGCTGCCCACCTTGTAAACGCCCTCGACCGCGGTCGATTTCGCGTAGTAATCGTTTTTATCCTTTCGCACTTGCAACTCTTCCGTTCCGGAAGGATCCGTAACCTTCGCAATGCCCACCGCGGTCCCGGATGCAAACGCCGCTGCCGCTTTCTTTTGATCTTCGTCGGATGCGCTCAGGTTCATCTTCGCGTCGGCCAGCTTGCGAATCAGCTCTTGCACGTTCGAATCGTCCGCACGCAGTGGCTTGGGCTTCACAATCTGCCACTGGTCCTTGTTCCGCCCGAATTCAATGTCCTGCTTCTTCGCCTCCAGCTCCACGCGGCTGAGTTTGTCTTGATCGAAGATCAGCAGCCGCTTATCCCGTAAGTCGTTCTCGCTCTTGTCCAGGCTCGTCTTGCTATAGTTCGCCAGCGTAAATACGCGCGGATCGCCGGCCAGGGCCACGTATACCGCATTTCCCGTCGGCGTGCTGTCGCCAATCAGCAGCTGATGCGTCTTATTATTTTTCTCGGTGACATCCACCTGGACCGCCGGTTGCGCCAGCCCATACTCGCCGAGGTTATCCGCCTTTGCTTCGATCAGCCGCTCTGAGGTCAGCGAAGACAGAGTTGAGAGCATGCTCGACACTTCACTCTGGTCAGCGCGCAGCGCTTTTGGCGCCGTGATCTGCCATTTGCCTGCGTCATCTTTCGCAAGAGCAACGTCAGCGCCGTCCTTCTTCTTGATTTCTACTTTGGTGATGTCGGCTTGTGGCAGAGTCAGAATTGTCGGCGGCGTATCCGAGGAGACTTTTACGTCGCTCGCAGACGTCTTTTTGTGGTTCGACCAATACAAAACTCCAGAAAGCGCCGCCAGGATGATGGCGGCAACAAGCAAGCTATTCATTTTCATTGGAATTGCCCCGGCATTTTGTGAACCGCTCTTTGCGGGTCCGACAACGCTTTACCTTCTTCGCCACCAGACCGTAATTCCGACGAACACCACCGCCAGTGGGAGCAGAAACTGGCTCGTGACGCGCACCCAATTCATTTGGGCCTTCGTCATTGTGATCCGGCGGTCCTCGGGCTCCTTCGGCCGAATCGAGATCAAGTCTTCATCCGACGACAGCCAGTTCATGGCGTTGAGCGCGAGGTCGCGATTCCCGTTAAAATTGATAAAGGAATTGGCCGCCCAATCCGAGCTGCCGACCACCACAAATCTCCCCTGCGAGTTTGCCTTTCCCGTCTTGTACGTTCCCGCCGCCGCAATCGTAAGCGGCCCCTTTTTGTTCGTCGGGTCATTCGGATTGATCGTTGCCGAATTCAATTTCGTTGTTGCGAGGCTGCTCTCCGAGGAATCAAACAGCTTGTCCACGGTGGTCTTGTCGCCATTCTTCGTCTCCAGGGAACGAGAGAGCGGAAACCCTGTCGCGGAGCCCTTCATATCATTCACGATCGGCTGCGAATCGTACCGCGTGACGAGCGCCACCTGCGGCCCCAGCCCGGCGAGCTGTCCTATGGGATTCATGTCCAGAATCAAATCTTTATTCGGCGTCACGCCCCAGCTTGACAGCAGCCCCGTCAGCGCATCGTTCTCCGCAATGTCTTCATGACCCATTTTCAGCGGCGGATCCAGCAGGAACATCGCGCGCCCGCCGTCCTCCACATATTTCTTCAGCGCATCGACCTCGGGTTGTTGGTAATCCCCGCTCGGCCCTCCCACTACGACCACCGTGCAATCGCCCGGGACTTCGGCCTGCTGCAAAAGACTAATGGACTTAGTCTGGTAATCATCCTTGCCGAGCACGTCCTTGAATCGTGAAAATCCGTCTCGAGTCGTGTCGTCAATCTGATGCTCGCCGCTGCCGGTCACAAAACAGACAGTCCGCGTCGTCTGCTTCAAATCGCGGATAAATGCACCAGTAATATCTTCCTCGCTGGTGCTCTTGGCTTCGTTCTTTCTCGCACCAATCTGCACGATCGTCGTGCCGTAGTTTTTGATTCCCGCTTCCCGCGCCAACTCCGGCTTCTTATCCGGGTCCACGTACTCGACGTGTACTTTCGTGGAAAGATCCGCGTACAAGTCGAGTTTATCCTTCGCGGGTTGGAAGCGGGTCGCCTGGTCGTAATACGTGATGGTTGCGTCCTGCTTCAGGCCCTTCACGATCTTGACGGTCTGATCGGAGACGCTGTAGCGCTTGTTGGACGTCGCGTCGTACGACTTGTCATAGCGGTCCGCCAGCACGTTCGCAACCGTCACTACCGCCAGCGTCACCACGATGTAGAGTGTCGCGTACGCTGCGTACTTCGTTTGTCTCGCCTTTAAGAGCTCCGTATTCACCTACGACCTCCACCGCAGCGATTCCAGCGAGCGCGCTGTGAAAAAAATCCCAAGAAATATCAGGGACACGTAGTACACCGTGTCCTTCGAATCGAGCAGCCCCTTCGAAAACGATCCGATGTGCGCAACCACGGACATGTACGACAGCACGCTTGCCCAAGTTGCCGTCTCGTAACCGCCCACCCATTCCAAAACCCACAGCAGCAGGCAAACTCCAAACGTCGCGGCGCCCGCGATGATTTGATTTTTCGTCAGCGTGGAAATAAACATCCCGATCGTCAGCAGCGCGCCGGCCTGCAGCAGCAAACCCAAATAACCGATTGCCAGCGGCTTCCAGTCTGGATTCCCGTATTTGAAAAGAAAAATGAAATTCAGCGCCGTCAGCAGCAGCAAAACACCATAGAGCGTGAGCGCCGCCAGCCATTTTCCCAGGATGATTTCGCCGTCCCGAATGGGCGAGGTTACCAGCAGCTCAATCGTGCCGCTGCGCTTTTCCTCAGCGAACAAACGCATGGTGATCATCGGTATAAAAAACAGTCCGATCACGCCGACATTCGACAGCAGGGGACGAATCACCTGTTCGTTGACGTTCATCGGAAACATCTCGCCGCGCATCTGCGATTCCATGCCCGTGAACACGAAGTAGCCCAAAATGTTCCAGAAGAAAAATCCGAAGATGACCGCGAACATCGCCAACAAAAGATAAGCAACTGGAGAAACAAAGTAGCTGCGCAACTCCTTACGCCAGATAATCCAGACGTTTCTCACTTGCTCGCCCCCTTTGCCACTAGCTCATCCTTGGGTGCGGCGTCCGGCTGTCCGGTAAGCTGCAAGAACACTTCTTCGAGGCTCATGGCCGAAGGGCGCAACTCATTCAGATCCCAGCCGGCTTCCACCACCGCGCGCGCCAAGTCGCCCCGCACCAGTCGCCCTTTTCCGCTCTCGACCTCGAAAACGCTATGCGTCTGCCGCTTTTCCTTGAAAACCACCTTGCTCACTCCCGAAACTTTTTCCAACCGGCTCTGGATTGCCGCGTAATCAAGCTGGCCATCGCGACTGCCCACTTCGACGAGCACAGATTCGGCGCCGCGCGCGCGGCTTTGCAAGTTGTTGACGGAGTCCGTCGCGATCACCTTCCCCTTGTTGATGATGATCACTTGCTCGCACGTTTGTTCCACTTCCGGCAAAATGTGCGTGCTTAAAATAATTGTGTGATCTCCGGCAAGGCTCTTGATCAAATCCCGCGTTTCATTGATTTGCTTGGGGTCGAGCCCGGCGGTCGGCTCATCCAAAATCAGCACCTCCGGGTTGTGAATGATGGCCTGCGCCAGTCCCACGCGCTGCCGGTACCCTTTGGAAAGCTTGCTGATGAGCTTGTCCCGCACATCGGCTACGGCGCAGCGCTCACAAACGTAGTCCACGCGCTTGCCGAGTTCCGGCTTGCGCAGCCCTTTTAGACTGCCGACGAACTCCAAATATTCTCCCGTTCGCATTTCCGGATAGAGTGGCGGCGTCTCCGGCAGATAGCCGATCCGCTTCTTCACTTCCATCGGCTCTTCGAGCACGTCGAAGCCGGCCACCGTTGCGGTGCCCGCAGTCGGCGGCATAAAACACGTCAGCATCCGCATGGTCGTGGTCTTGCCGGCGCCGTTGGGGCCCAAAAAGCCGACAATTTGGCCTTTTTGGATCTCAAAGGAGATGTGGTCGACAGCCGTGTTGCGCGCGTACCTCTTCGTAAGCTCTTTAACGGTGATCATAAGATTTTATTTTTGCTGCAAGATGCACGGTCTCTGAGCCGTCCCAAGCAGATTCAAGAACTCAACGGTGAAGCATCATGTTATGAACTCGCCGGGGCGCGTGTCAACACTTCATTCAAACAAAATCAAAACAACTTTGCGGCTTGTTCGACGCGTTTGTTCCGTTCACTCAAACTGTTTTCGAAACTCCGCGAACTGGCGCTTCAAATCGGCAACCTCTTTTTGCAATTCCCCAACTCTGCTTTCCAACTGCTCTACGCGCCCTGCTTCCACAATGTCATTGGATACCGGCATCTCCACTTTTGGTTGTCCCGGCTCCGCTTCTTGTCTTTCCGGATTTCCAGACAACAAATGCGCATACCGCGCTTCCTTCGTTCCGGGGAGCCGCGGCAGCAGCACCGCGAGCGGCGGCTCCCGCTCCATTAATCGTTTTAACGTCGAGTGCACCACGCTCAAGTCCTCGAACGGATGCATGCGTTCCGCGCGGCTACGCAATTCGCCCGGCGTCTGCGGCCCGCGCAGCAACAACTCACACAAAATTGCAGTTTCGGGCCGCGTGAAATTGAACGTCTCCGCGAGACGATGCTCGTACTTCGCGACGCGGCTGTCGCCGCCAGCGGACCTCGCGAGCGCCTGCTCATTTAGCCCACGCAAAGCCTGCCGCACGCCGTCTTCATCCAGATTCATCAACGGATCGCGGTTGGATTTCTGGTTGCACGCGTGGAGCAGCGCATTCAAGGAAAGCGGATAGTATTCCGGCGTGGTGATTTCCTTCTCCACCAGGCAGCCCAGCACTCTTGCTTCCACATCGCTCAGGATAATGTTCACGGCCTAAAATCATACCGAAACGCTCACGACTTCCCAAATCCTTGCCGGCAGGTACCTTAGATAGGCACACACCGGCCAACGTTTCTCACTGTCAATGTTGCGGCCAGCCAGTTCTGCTGTTACGCAACGAGCAAACCCATTCTGTAAAAATCGATGAGGTTGCCGTCCACCTGTTTCAAGATCGTCTCGCGTGAAATGTTCGGGGAATCCGCCGCAAGAGCGTCTGTAAGGTCCCGGCGGTCGCGCGTGCCATCCAGCAATTGAAGAAACTCTCTTCCTTGCTCATCATCAATGTTGAGGTGCGTGTGGAGCAGCGTCGTCACCATGGCTCCTTCCTGCACCATCAGCCGCGCCAATAGACTTGCAATGGGTTTTTCACTGACCCCGTCCGCGACGGGTATATTGTAGGTGCGCAGGTCGGCCAGCAGGTTGGCTCCGAGCCGCAACACCGCCTCCGCAAGGCCCGCCGCAGCTTCGGACTGCTGAGCCACAGGTATCGAAGGAGGTATCCTGCTCAATAAACCCTCAAAGCTTTCGGCCCGCGGCCAAATTTGTTCCAGGCGGCGAAGTACGGAGATGATGACTGGATTATTTGTCGTGAGCGTGCCCGCGCCCCGGCTGTTCGTGAATTGCAGCTCGCCATTACCGCCCTCTGCCGAGGCCCTCATTGGCGAAGCCACTAGCAATTTTCTCACACGCTCGCTCGCGCCATCGCGCTGCAAAGGGGTCTCGGCATGGCACAACAACGTCTGCCGGAACCTTCGATATCTCGCGAAATCCAGGTACTGCTGATAAGCGATTAAATCGTCTCCCGCGAGTTGGTTCAGTACCGCGAGCGCTTCCGCGCCTAACTCAGGTTCCAAAACGTCTTTGAGGTGCGCTTCGCCCAGAAACTGTAAACCGCAAAGAGCCGCACGTTCGGCAAAATCGCCGAAGGATACCGGCCGGAAGGACTCTGCCAAATCGTCGTGGTACAGCACTTTTTCATCACGATGGAATGTAAGTCGCAATTCATCCTGGAGGAGCGATCTCCACGAAGTCTTCGCATCGGACGCGTTCAGGATAAACTCGAGAAACTCCCTGCCGGACTTCACCCGGTCTGGCGATCCGCCGGCTCGCCGTTCGTGAAATTGCAACATCTCGCGCAAGATTTGCCGCACGTGTCCTGCCGGATTCGTGTTGTAGCTGACGAACGCAACGCCATTGGCGCTTAGATTCGCATCGCAAACGGCAAGAATCTTTTGTTGCACGCGCTCCGGTACCCACGCATAAACTCCATGCGCGATGATGTAGTCAAACTCGCCGAATCCCGGCCCGATCTCCATCAAGTCCATTTTTTCAATTCGAATGTTTTGCAGGCCGGCACGCCGTATTGTTTTCTGCGCTAGCTCCACCGGTTTCGCGGCCAGGTCCACACCCACAAACTCGCTTACGGGAAGCCCGAACGCCATGGGAATCAGGTTACTGCCATCCCCGCAAGCAATCTCCAGCACACGGCAATGTTCGACCGCAGGCGGATGCATGCCGAACAGCGTCCCCATGACCGCAAGCCGGTCCGGGTGCGTTTGCAAGAACGCCAAACTGGGATACGGCACGGTGTCATACGCGTTCGAACTCGGAGGCATGCTGCACACGTTATCTCTTTTCTCCCAGGCAGTGAACCAGGAACTGTTTGCGGTATGACCTTCGCTGCGGCGCCACCTCGGGTTCGCCGACCCAGCACGCAGCACGGCGGTTTTGAGGTACCATCCTTCCCGGCGAACTCCCCGTTTTACATTCCAGTGGGGTGGCGAGGAGAAAGTTCGATGAAGACTTGGCGGCAACCATTGTTTGTCTTGGTATTTCTGCTTACGCTCTTCGCATTTCTTTCCGTTGCACTTTTGGCTCAGGACGAGGGCGATGCCTGGTCGAAGAAAAAATCCGCTTGGCTTCTGCTCACGCCGGCACAGCGCCCGCAAGTTCAAGAATTCTCCGACGATTACAAAAGCTATCTCGACGTCGCCAGATCGGCGTCGGGATCGACGCGCGAAATGATTCGCCGCGCTCGCGCTGCCGGCTTCACCGAATTTACAAAGCCCGAACAAGTTAAGCCGGGCGCTCGCTTGATCGTTCCGAATCGCGGCCGCAGCCTGATCCTCGCCGTGATTGGCGCCGATCCCATCGTGGACGGTTCGCGAGTTGTTGGAACGCATCAGGACAGTCCGCATATCGAATTGAAGGCCCGCCCGATTTATCCCGCCGGTGGATTTGCGCTTTTCAAAACGAAATATTATGGGGGAATTAAAAAGTATCAGTGGGCGAACCTCCCGCTCGCTTTGGTGGGGCGGATTGATACTACGGACGGGCGTACCGTGGAGGTATCGATCGGTTTGAATCCCGGCGAACCTGTTTTCGTGATCCCCGATGCCGCGCCGCATTCGGATACCGAATTGCGGACGCGCACGTATACCAATGTCTTGCAAGGCGAGGAGCTCGATCCGGTGATCGCCAGTATTCCCGGCGAGAACAATTCCGTCGCGGTGGAAGTCACAAGACTCTTAACGGCCACCTACAAAATCAAAGAAGAAGACTTCGTGAGTGCGGAGCTGGCCCTCGTGCCCGCGACGCATCCGGCGGACGTTGGCTTCGACCGCGGCCTCATCGGGGCTTATGGGCAGGATGACCGCGTTTCTTCATATTGCGCGGCGCGCGCCATCATCGACCTTAAAGGCACTCCGAAATTCACCGCGGTGGCTTATCTTTCGAACTTCGAAGAAGTCGGTTCCGTGAATAACACAGGGGCGGGCTCGCAATTTCTAAATTCCACCTTTGCGCGGCTCATCGGCGCGCAGCGCGGTGCAGCGTACAACGATTTGGATTTGCGGCGCGCGTTGCACAATTCGCAGGTGATCTCCGCGGACGCCAATGACAGTATCAATCCGATTTTTCCTTCCACCTCCGAGGCTACCAACGCGGCTCGTCTCGGCTACGGCGTGACCATCAAGCTCTACGGAGAAGGATTCGATGCTCCTTCGGAATTTATCGCGAAGATGCGCGGGCTGCTGGACCGCAATGGCATTCCCTGGCAGACCCACACTTACAAGGTGGACTTCGGCGGCGGTGGCACTATCGGCGGGTTCATGTCCCGCGAGGACATGGAAGTGATAGATTTCGGAGTGCCATTGCTTTCGATGCATTCTCCATTTGAAATGTCCTCGAAAGTGGACGATTGGAATTTTTATCGCGCGATGAGCGTTTTCTATGCGCAGTGATTGCGAACGCTCCTTGGGAGAAAAGCGCATGACACGTTTCCGTTTGAGTCATTATCGATGAACGCCAATCTTGCCAAAGCCACAGCCGTCGGAGCGCTCGGCGGATTACTGTTCGGGTTTGACACCGCCGTAATCGCTGGAACGACGCATCAGCTCACCCTGGTGTTCAACTTGTCTCCGTCCACGCTGGGACTCACAGTTTCGATCGCGCTTTGGGGAACGGTTATCGGAGCAATGACCGCCGGGGTGGTCGGCCAAAAGTATGGAAGCCGCGAGACTCTGCGCGTCCTTGCGGTCTTCTACGTTCTCTCCGCTTTGGGTTGTGCGCTGGCGTTCAACTGGCCAATGCTGGTTGCGTCCCGTTTTCTGGGCGGGCTGGGCATCGGCGGATCATCCGTGCTTGGTCCCGTGTACATTGCGGAGATCGCCCCTGGAAGATGGCGGGGACGGCTCGTGGGACTCTTCCAGATCAACATTGTGGTTGGCATTTTGCTGGCTTATTTCTCGAATTACCGCATCGCTGTGCTCGGGTTGGGA
The DNA here is from genome assembly GCA_963753745.1 of uncultured Acidobacteriota bacterium. GTDB lineage: Bacteria > Acidobacteriota > Terriglobia > Acidiferrales > UBA7541 > Acidiferrum. The sequence continues at coordinate 4,613 of CAVWDX010000025.1, read as the reverse complement.
GCGAACGATTGGCGGTGGATGTTCGGCGTTTCTGCCGTGCCGGCCGCGCTTTTTTTGATCATGCTTTTCGGAATTCCCCGCAGCCCGCGCTGGCTGGCCACGCAGAATCGCGTTGACGAGGCCCGCTCCGTGTTGCAGATGATGGGCTCCGCAAATCCCGAGGGCGAGCTGCATGAAATCGTCGAGTCTATCCATCTCGAGCGCGCTCAGAAATCCGAGCCGCTTTTTTCGCGCAAGTACCGTTTGCCGATCTTCCTCGCCATCACGATCGGACTCTTCAACCAGCTCGCCGGCATTAACGCCATCCTTTACTATTTGAATGACATCTTTGCCGCCGCTGGATTCACTAAAGTGTCCGGCGAACTAGGCCCCGTTGCGGTCGGGGCCATGAATTTATGTGCAACGCTACTGGCGATGACGGTCATCGATAAGCTCGGCCGCAAGACACTGCTGCTGATCGGTTCGGTGGGGCTGGTGGCGTGCTTGTCGGGTCTGGCGGGAATCTTTCTGACTCACAGCCACCAAAATTATTTACTGTGGCTTTTGATTGCGTACATCGCATTTTTCGCCATTTCCCAGGGCGCTGTGATTTGGGTTTACATCGGAGAGGTGTTTCCCAACCGCGTGCGCTCCAAGGGTCAAAGCGTGGGCAGCTCTGCTCACTGGATCATGAACGCCATTGTTTCCTGGATTTTTCCCGTGCTGTTTGGGTTTTCCCACGGGATTCCCTTTGTCGTCTTCGCGTTCATGATGGTGGTGCAGTTCTTCGTGGTGCTGTTCTTTTATCCGGAGACGAAGGGATACACGCTCGAAGAGATGCAGCACCGTTTGGGCATCGAATGATTCGCTCGCTGAAATCATAGGATCTGCAGATTGGATGCGACTCGCAGAATCGCGCTTGGTGTGGACATCGGCGGAACGAAAGTAGCCGCGGGGCTGGTCGACGCCGAGGGCAACATTGTTTTCCAAACGCGTGTGGCCATGCCGGCGAGAGAAAGCGCCGCCGCGGGATTCGGCGCAGTGCAATCCGCTATCGAAGCCGTTTTCACCGCACACCGTGACGCGCGCGGCAGCCTGACAGGGATTGGAATTTGCGCGCCCGGGCCGCTTGATCCTCTGACAGGAGTGATCCTCAATCCGCCAAACGTGCCTTGCTGGCGAAATTTTCCGCTTGCGGCGGAAGTGCAGCGCGTCTTTGGATTGCATGCGCGCGTGGACAACGACGGAAATGCGGCGGCGCTGGCCGAGGCGATTTGGGGCGCGGGAGTTGGTTACCGGAACGTTTTTTACGCTACGCTCGGCACCGGAATTGGGACTGGAATCGTTTTTGACCGGCAGATCTATCACGGCAGAACGGGAAGCGCGGCCGAGGGTGGGCACGTAACGATCGACTATAACGGCCCACAATGCGGCTGCGGAAAACGAGGTTGTATCGAGGCGCTGTGTTCCGGGCCATCGATTGCGCGGCGGGTAAGAAAACGCCTGGCAGAATCGCGTCAGGCCGGTTCGCAGCGGGCCGAATCGAAAATGCTGTTTCTGGCTGGCGGCAATTTGGAAGACGTGACTGCCGAAGTCGTGGCCGAAGCGTTTCGCCAGGATGACCCGCTTGCCGCCGAAGTGCTCCGAGAGACTGCGGATTATCTGGCGATTTGGGCTGGAAACATCATCGACGTGCTCGAACCGGACGTGATCATTTTTGGCGGAGGCGTTGCGCAGCTGATGAGCGGATTTTTCGGGCGCATCCGCGAGCAGTTAGCGAAGTGGTGCGTGAACCAGCGGTTTGCGGAAATACCGATGATTCTGGCGAAATACGGGAGCGACGCCGGAATCGCCGGGGCCGCCGCGCTGTGCCGCAGTTGAAGAACTTCTGTTAGGCCCTCGTAAGCGCGATTGTCATTCCCATTCTTGATTACGCTATTGAGCGGGCAGTTCGCGGCGCTTGCGCCAGAAATAGATGGCAAAAGCAATCGCGACGAGAGGCAGTACGCAGCCGAATTCATCGATGAACCACGATGTTTTGCCAGTGTTCCGCGTCAAAGGCGTAAAAATGCCTTGGATATAAAGATTGTGGCTGCCGTGGAGAATCGCCGCGGTCCAAAGGCTTCCGGATTTGAGGCGCATCCATGCAAAAACGAAACTGATGGAAACGACCATCACGGTGAAGCACATCAGGCCATACCAGGTGGGAGTGCCGGCATTGTAGTCGCTGAAAATCAAAATGGGATAGTGCCAGAGCGACCAGACGATTCCGCTGACGAGCGATGTCGTTGTGAAAGACGTGGTCTTGAAAAGCTCGGGCACTAAAAAGCCGCGCCAGCCAATCTCTTCGCCCAGGGCGCTGGAAACACTGCGAACCAGGCCGTACGTTCCCATGAGCACTATTCCGAGGACGATGGAAATCCACGGATGGCCGCCGAGGTGCATCGACTTCGTGAGCGAATCGTAGAATTCGGTATTGCCGAAAGCCCCGAAATGAAAAATCCACACAATGGCATAGGCGATGGAGGCGTAGAGCAGCGGAATATACCAGCTGCGGATCTGGTATTTGGTTTCGCCCCACTTCCAGCCCAGATCGGCGATACTGCGGCCATTCAATCGCAGCGTTAGCATGCCCGCGAGAGCAGGGCACCACATGAGACCGAGAACATACATGCCCCGACCGTATCCCAAGCTGCCGGAATCGAGAATGAGGAAATAGAAAAGCGAGCTGAACGCAAAAACGATGACGAGATAAGTGAGTACCTGAACGCGAGAGCGCGCGGGCTGGGTCATGAATGCCTCCGATACGCGGAGGACCATACAATGGGAGGAGTTGCGATACAAGCGCGGTGCGGGCCTAGGCTCGGGCCTTCTCAATCATCTCGAACCAGATGCCTTTCGATTTTAGAATGAGCTCGACGGCTTCGCGGATAGCGCCTCTTCCGGCCTTCGCTTTGGTAACGTAGTGAGCCGCGAGCTTTACTTCGAGAACCGCGTCGCCGACGGCGATAGCCAGGCCGATGCGGCGCATGACGGGCAAGTCCGGCAGGTCGTCGCCGACGTAAGCGACCGCCGACTCCGGGACGCCTGTTTTTTGAAGGATTTCTTCCAGTGCGGGAATTTTCGTCGGCTGTTTCTGATAGATGAATTCCATTTTCATTTCCGTGGCGCGCCGCAAGAGCGCGGAGCTCTCGCGTCCGGTAATGACGCCCGTGCGGAGGCCTGCCGTGCGGGCCAGGGTCAAGCCTTGGCCGTCGTGAGCGTCGAAGGTTTTGATTTCGAGAGCCGGGCCGTCGGGTTGCGAAAGCAAGGTGACGGACCCGTCCGTCAGCGTGCCGTCGACGTCCATGAGGAGCACTTGGATTTGCTTTGCGCGCTTCACGAGGCCCGCGGGGATTTTGATGATGCCTTTTGCCAAGGTTTGCTCCTCGTCGAGAGATGAAAAAAACACGGACCACAAAGTCCGCCACTATAATTTCAAGAAAGCACGGATCTAAAATCCTGCGTTACATAAGCTCGAGAGTCCAGAGGTCGTGCAGATGGACCACGCCCAGAACTTTCTTGGATTCATCGATGACGACTACGCTCGTGATTTTGCGCTTTTCCATTTGGTTGAGGGCTTCGCTGGCGAGGACGTGCGGGCCGATAGTTTGCGGGTTGCGCGTCATCGCCTCGCTGGCCGTCATTTCCAGCGTTGCACCGCGATGCTTTTCCATCAAACGGCGCAAGTCACCGTCGGTGAGGATTCCGGCGAGGCGGCCGTCCGGTTCGAGAACGGTCGTCATGCCGAGACCCTTGCGGCTCATCTCGTGAATCACCTCGGGCATGGGCGCGTCCGTCGCGACGCGAGGAAGAGCGTTCCCCGCATGCATTTTATTTTCGACGCGCAGAAGTTTCGTACCGAGGCGGCCAGCGGGATGCAGTTCGGCAAAGTCCTCCGGCTGAAATCCGCGCCGTTCGAGGAGAGAAACGGCCAGCGCATCGCCGACGGCCATGGCAACGGTGGTGCTCGCAGTTGGAGCGAGGTTCAGCGAGCAGGCTTCTTCGCGCACGCTGACGTCAAGAACGACATCGCTGGCCCTCGCGAGGGTGGATTGGAGATTGCCTGTTAGCGTGACGAGCGGGGTTTCGAGACGCTTGAGCGCTTCGAGCAGATGGATGATTTCTTCGGTTTCGCCGCCGTAGGAAACGGCCAGAATTGCGTCGCCGCGCGCGAGCATGCCGAGATCGCCGTGGAGGGCGTCAGCGGGATGGAGAAAAAAGAGGGAGTGCCGGTGCTGGAAAGCGTGGCGGAGATTTTCCGGCCGACGAGGCCGGACTTGCCCATGCCGGTGACGACGACGCGGCCTTTGCAGGCGAAGAGGATGTCAACGGCCTTTTCAAAAGTGGGGTCGAGGCGGGCAAAGACGTCCTGGATGGCTTGGGCTTCGATTTTCAAAACGCGGCGGGCAGTGTCAAGACTCAACAGGCACCCCCCGGAATTTTGTAAATGTTGCATCTAAAGGCTTTAGTGTTTTGTAAGTCCTTTATTTGCAGTGTTTGCGGCGTATAACGTAAGTGTTGCATTTAAAGGGGTTAAGTTCACTGTGTGAGTCCGCTTGCGGCGTGACTGGCAGACCATCATTGCGTGCTCC
>CAVWDX010000024.1:0-7146 GCA_963753745.1 uncultured Acidobacteriota bacterium | reverse complement strand
TTACCGGCAAAAGGCAGGGCGAGACAGGGAGGATAGGGGGTGGAGGCGGGGGTTGGTTTTAACGCTCCGACGAGGCCGGAGCAGGCGCCGTCCACAAGGATCGCAGAGAAGGGCGGGAGACCCCCTACCCCGGGGTATACAGAGAGTTGTGAAGTAAGCTTATGATGGGATTGGGTTTGCGGCTGTTCCTGTGCGTCCGCAGAGGAAGATCGTGAGTCGTGGGCAGTGAATCGTGAGTGGAAGGAATGCCGGGGCGTGGAGCGGCGCCGAATCACAGGGCATGGTAGCATGGAATTGAATTACTGTCAAGGTACAGTACTGTAGTTTTATCATTCGAACGTGAGACGCGGAAGTGGAGTGAATGGAGGGGGTTGGCGGGAATTTGCGAGTTTGGTGAGACGAGAAAGGACAGTGGGTGGCGAATAGTGAGTAATGGGTAGGGGAAATTACAGTTTAGAAGTCGGGAAATAGAAGTCCCAACAGAATCCGTAGTCTGCGATTGAGCGCACTATCGCTACAACCATGAGAACTAACGGTTTGTATTCAAACGGAAAGGCGACAAGGAAAATGGCTAGAGTCATGGCAATGATATTGATGAATGACCATCTCTTCGCGTGTGACTCTTGGTTGGGAAAGTGAATCTGATGTGATGTGATTGCCCAGAGCATGTCAATACAGAGAAGATAGCCCAGATAGCTGAAAGTATCGATACCGGATTTCAGTGACCATCCGGCGGCAAAGAGAAAAATTGCTTCCACGAAGAACATTACGAAATCAAGTAGAAGAGCTCCTTGCACAACTGTACCTGTCTTCTCTAGATAACAGCGATCAAGGTGCCGATTCATCCCATGCCAGAAAGGTACGAGCGTTACTAGGAATGCCGCAAATGCGGGCAATCCGTGACTAGATAGCACAACGCTGAAATCTGCGGAGCCGTTGGGATCTTTCAATAGGCTCTGAATGGCCTGGGAAATTGCTAGTGCGATAACGACGGCGTAGATCCTTTGTATGCTGTCGACTGACCGCTCGATGGCCTTGGCGGCGTCGAGGCTCATGCGTTCCCGCTCTTCGTGCTCGGTCGGTCATTAAAGTGTCTAACCAGGTCGTTGATCTCCGCAAATACGGGAATTTGAAGAGACCGCGCGAGACCGACCTCCTTGTCTGCGCCACTTGATTCCCCAGGTAGGCGGAGAAGTGCCGCGCAGCATGGAAGGAACTGGTTGTCTAGATCGAGCCAAAAGTCGTATGGGCGCGGAAAAAGCAAGTGCCAGAAGTGCGTCGCGTGCGGCACAAAGGGTGCAAAGCCCAGGTCGGCAAGGCGATTAGCCGCTTCGTATGCCTTTCGGACGTTGACGGCAACATCGCCCTTTGAATACGGCCCCGCAACATAAATGCGTGCGATCATGGCTATCTCCCAGGGGTCGACGCGCGACCGGCGTGGTTTTTCGTTAGGTGGACTGGCCCAATCAAGGGCGGCACTTCCAATTTATTGCAAAAGTACATGACTTCCGACCCGCGTGATGCCTGACGAGCGCTGTAGGCGATGTCATACGCCGCGTAAGGTGAACCTCTGTAGAGTTTGCGAATTGCGGGCACGTTGTCGTAAGAGACGATCCATCGTTGTCGAGTGATGTTTTTGATTGTGAATTCGGCCAGGCGTTTGTGATCTTCGGGTTCGTAATAGTCGTAGTAAAGATCGCGGCCCTTCACGAAGTAAGGGGGATCTAGGTAGATCAGAGTCTCCTGGGGCCAACGCGCGACGCCAGAAGTTAGGAATTTCAAGGCATCTTGGCGGGTGAGCTTTATCCTATTCCCCAAGCGGGCGATGGCCTCGACGCGACGCGCAAGTTCCTTCGCGTTGTAGCGTGCGTCAATTTTCCAAGGGCCCGTCTGGTCGCGTCCGCCGATGATGCCCCCGTTGAGAATGCCGGAGCGATTAGTTCTATTTAGGAAGAAAAATGCGAAACCTATGTCGATGGAATCGTGTTCCGAGGCATTGCGAAGGATCCTCTTTTGTTTGTCCCATTGCGCGACGGTTACCGGTGTTTTGCATACAAGCCGACAAAATTCTTCTGTTCGGTTGAGGACGCTTTTCCAGAAGGCGTGCAGCGGCTCACTTATATCGTTAATGTATATTCGCGAGACGTATTCATGGAATAGCAGTTCGAGGCCGATGGCCGCCCCTCCGGCATAGGGTTCGGCGTACTCTCCGTCGAGAAGACGGTTGTGTTTTAGAAGTGCCTTGATGAAAGGCGCTAGCTTTGCTTTGCCTCCCGGGTAACGCAAAGGGGTGAAGTGTTTGAGGCGGCGTTGGGCAGGCTGAGCCGTGTCGCTCATGGCCAGATCTTCTCTAAAAACGGCTGGGCGTTGTCCCAAGCCGCTGTAAGATGCGTGTCGACAGGCGTAAAGAAACGATTGTGAATATAGGCGTGCAGAGTATCGATCGAGAAGGGGTGGTTTTGGTCGGTCAACCCCTTTGTGACGCCGAGAAAATCCTTCGGGTCCGCTCCCTTTGAGACCATATGATCGATTGCATCCTTCACTTTCATCTTGAGGGTTTTGTCGTTCACGTGGCCGCTTTTCGGATGTTTGAAGTTAAGTGCTACACCTGCTGTCTTGGTGAGATATTCGTCGACGGACATTTCTACAAAAACTCGCAAAAGGACGCCTATAGCGTGCACGTGTTTCGATAGCTGAAGTGTCCGGAGTTCCTCGAAGATGCCGGCAATCTTTGGGACGGTAACATTAAGTTTGCACCCCTTCGGCACGACGTGAAGACGTGGCGTCGCCTTTCCGGTTCGGGGTTTCTTGCCAGGGGATGCTTTTTTGGCTGCGAAGTCCTTCGCCGTCATGCTTTCGATAGCTGCGGCGGCGCCGGATTTCTTGGTGAGATCTGGCCGGTCGGAGGATTTGAGATTCGCGATGTATTCGTTTTGCTGGTCTTTCGACTTTAGCTTCGTGACGTTTATCTTCTTTTCCGAAAGATCCAGAACGATACGCCGGAGGGGTCTCAACGCCTCGCCGGCCGGAAGTTCGGTCAGTAACTTCCCGTTCTGAATTTCGAATCCGATTGCGGTGCGGACGCTAGGAGTAGAAAGAAGACGGTCGAGCGTCGTGAGAGGGAATTTGCCGGTGACTAGCTCGATTTGATCGTCGGCAAGCTGTCCATGTTCGAGAACGAAATCCAACGCTTGGAGCGCTGGGTCCCGACCGCGGAATCTCGAACCGGCGATTGAGGACCAGTCGACGATTCCTCTACCGGAATCCTCGCCGATGTGCCGCTGACGTACCCAGTCGTTGCCTTGGGAACGATCCGTAACCTCGAAGCACTCGACGGGTTCGACCATGTTAACGTCGAAAGCGAGGGCTCCCTCCACTATGGTCGGGATGACAGAGCGGAGGGAAGAGAGGTCCCTCCACTGCGCGTCAGCAAAAAGCGCTGACGCTCCGGTCGGGATGACAGATTTGGGGGGAGTGATGCGGGTCAGTGGGGGAAGTCGGCGCTTAGGTCGCGCCAGGTGGGGTTGGCTCGTTCGATCAGAAAGACTTTTTTCTCGCGACGCCAGCGTTTGAGCTGCTTTTCGCGGGCGATGGCGTTGCGAACGTCGGAGAAGGGCTCGAGGTAGACGAGCTTGACGGTGTTGTACGATGCGCTGAAGCCGGGGAAGAGTTTCTGTTTGTGCTGCGCGACGCGGGCTTCGAGGTGGCTGGTGACGCCAGTGTAGAGGACGCCGGAAGCGCTGGCCATGATATAGATGTGGCAAACCATGGGAAGGATAGCGGATGGATTATATACGAGAAGAAAGAAAAGAGAAGAGAGGTCCCTCGGCTACCCTCGGGATGATGGAACAAGTACACGAGCAAAAACCGAAAGGCAAAAAACCAGAAGCAAGAGCTAAAAGCGAAAAACAAGAACCGAAAACAAGAACGGGTCTAAAGACCCGCCACTACAGGGTGGCGACGAATTCGCGGATGTCGACTTCCACACCTGGGCGCAAGGATTCGTTTACGGATTGCAGGAGCGAGCGGGTGACTTCGGCGCTGACGTAGTCTTCGCCGCAATTGTCGCAGACTTGGGCGGGGACTTTGCGCACGACGAGCGCGGCCCCGTTTCGCTCCAGCGTGACCGTTGTAAAGCCAGGGCGAGTTTCGCCGAGTTTGCAGACGACGCATTTCATGGCTTCCTCTTTTCAAAGCCGGGTTGCCATTGCGCTGGGTCCGGCTCGTAGACGGTAATTATGATTATTTCATGTTCTGTGGCGGCTGAGACAACGTGAATCGGACGGCCTTTGCGCCAACTGCGGATTCTTGTGAAGTCGATCAGGGTTCCTGAGGGAAGGCGATCAGCATTCCTGCGGATTCCGATCAGGTGATCGGAGCGCAGCGACGCTGGCGGGCAGATTGTGGCGGAAGTGATCGGGATCGTCAAGGGATTTTTGCGGGAGTGGTCCGAAGCGCAGCGTAGGCTGGCGGTTGTTTTGTTTCTAACTGGCAGGCAGCTTTTTCTATTTGCTTAGCGGGATGGAGTGCAGAGGAAGGGACGGCGTTTGAGTCCCTTCCTCTGCCCAGTCTCGTGTAGCAGCGCTTGGGACTCAAGTTTCTGATTTGGCTTGCGGTTTGTTGGCTCGAGTCTTGCGCATGGATTCGCCGCGCAGTTCGATGCGATGAGCGTTGTGCACGAGGCGGTCGAGGATGCCGTCGGCGATGGTGGCGTCGCCGATCTGCTCGTGCCACTGGGCGACGGGAACCTGCGAGGTCAAGATGGTCGAGCGCGTTTGATAGCGCTCCTCGCAGATTTCCCAGAAGTCGCGCCGCTCGGTTTCCTGCATCGGCGCCATGGCCCAGTCATCCACCACCAGGACATCGACGCGGCTCAGCCGTACCAGCAGATTGCGCAGGCTGCCGTCAGCGCGAGCCAGCGCCAGATCGCGGAACAGCGCGGCGGCGCGAGTGTAAAGCACCAGATGTCCGTCGCGGCAAGCTTTCTGCGCGAGAGCGCAGCCCAAAAAGCTTTTGCCCACGCCGGTGGGACCGATGATGAAGATGTTCTCGTGTCGCGCTACCCAGCCGGAGTCGTTGGCCAGGGAACGCATCAGGGTGCGGTCGAGTCCGCGGGAAGCGCGATAGTCGATGTCCTCGACGCAAGCGTTGCCGCGCAGTTTGGCGTAACGCAGCCGCCGTTCCAGCGCCAAGTTCTGGCGCCAGGTCCACAGCCGGTCCACCATCAACGAAAGTTTTTCTTCGAAGCTGAGTTGCTGTGCGTTCTCGTCCTGTTCGAAGCTGCGCCAGGTTTCCACCATGGGTTCCATGCGCATGGCCAGGAGTTTTTCGATCGTGGGTTGATGCAACATTGGTCGGCCTCCTTTCACTCGAAGTAGGCCGCGCCACGGATGTTGTCGTGGCCGGGCAGCGGACGTGGCGCAGGTGGATTTAGCGGCTGTTGATCGAGATGACGCCGCAGGATGGAATCGAGGCTCTTGTAGCTGACCGCGCCGGTGACGAGAGCGCGGTCGGCGGCGGCTTCCACACGCGTGGCGGGATAGCGTTGCCCCAAGCGGATAATGCCCAGGCAAGAGCGATAACCCATCTCGGGATGCGGGAACGCTTCCAGGATTTTCTCTACCATTTCCGCGGTGCGCGGGCCCACGGTGCGAGCCCACTGGATCATGCGCGAAGGCGGCCAGTCCAAGTGCGCTCGATGGGAAGCCGGGCGATGCTCGGCGTTGGTCACTGCCGTGTACGGCTTGCGGGCTCGCACATGGGAAGCCACGCGTTGTCCTTTGTGGAAGATCTCGATGGTTGTCGGAGTGGACCGCACTTCCACGGTTTGCCGCGCCAGCGCATAGGGCACGCTGTAGAAGCTGCGCTCGAACTGGATGTGATAGTCGATGTTCACGGTGGCTTGCGACCACACCGACAGATCAAAACGCTCAGCAGGCAGCGGCCGCAGCGCCGGTTGATCAGTTTCCAGAAACAAGCTGCGGCGTGAGCCTTCGCGTTTCTTGAAGGGGCGCTGGTTGAGTTTTTCCAGCAGTTCGCGAATGGCCAGGTTCAGTTCGTGCAGTGAGAAGAACTTGCGATGACGCAGCGCGGCGATGATCCAGCGCTCGGCGATCTGCACGCCGACTTCAACCTTGGCTTTGTCGCGCGGTTTTCGTGGACGCGCCGGCAACACCCCCACGCCATAATGCGCGGCCATCTCTTGGTAGGTGGGATTTAAGTCCGGCTCGTAGCGGCACGGCTTCGCGACTCCCGTCTTGGTGTTGTCAGGCACCACCAGTTGCGGGCAGCCGCCCAGGAATTCGAAGGTGCGTACGTGCGCCCCGATCCAGGCGACCATCTGCTGATTTTCGCTGGCCTCGGCGTAGGTGTAGTTGCTGGCGCCCAGCACCGCCACGAACAGCGCGGCTTGGCGAACCTCGCCGTTGTGCGGATCGTAGATGGGCATGGTTGCGCCAGCCCAATCGACGAACAACTTCTCGCCCGGACGATGCTCCTGGCGCAGCACCAGATCGCGTTCCCGCTTCCAGCGCTGGTAGTGATAGCAGAAACGGCTGTACCCGTAGCCGTCCGGATGCGCGGCGCGGTACTCCTCCCACAGCAGTTGCCGGGTAGTGTGCTTGTGTTGCTGCAGCTCTTCGTGAAGGCGCGCAAAGTCTGGCAGCGCACGCTCGGCGGTCGGTTCACGGCCTTTGCCGGGATCGGCGGGAAACAACGCCGCTTCCAGCTCGGCCTCCGACATCTCCGCCGGCAACGGCCAGCTCAACCCCGCCGCCCTGAAACGTTCCAGGTAGTCATGCACCGTGCTCTGGCTGACGTTGGCGCTGCGGGCTATCTGCCGCTGCCCCAGTTTCAGATCGAAATACAACCGAAGAACTTCTCGCGTCTTGCGCATGGACACTCGCTTTCCGGGCACCGGTCACCTCCTCGTCGGAGGTCACGGTACCCGTGCTTTGATGTCCAGCGGCGCCACACTCTTTTCCACAGCCAATTCCTGACCATCCCGATCACCCTTCCTGCAAGCCTCGATCACTGATCGGCTTGCCCCAGGAATGGTGATCGCTTTCGTCCAGGAACACTGATCGGAATCAGCCAGGAATCGTGATCGGCAATCACCCAGGAATGCTGATCGGCTTCGCAGGAATC
>CAVWDX010000023.1:0-225854 GCA_963753745.1 uncultured Acidobacteriota bacterium | reverse complement strand
GCGTTTGGAGGTTCAGCTCCCACGTGAGGTCGCCATATTCATACATCGACCATTGCGTATCGAAAGAATATCCCCTGCTTCGCTTCCGCTCGACAGCTTCGGTCAGGAATTCCGGAGCCTCCTTAAGAAGTCGATCCTTGAACTGCTCTACGTAGTTTGGAGGCAACGTCCTGTCCGCCGGCAACAGCATCCGCGGGATTCCTCTCCAAATCGGATACTTCGCCCTGCATACGCAACGGAGAAGACCGGCAGAAATGTAAGTCTTCGACGCGCGACTTTCGTAGATGGTCAACTCCAATCGACCCAGGCACATCGGACAGCGCAGAAATCGCACGAGCTTTTCATTCATCTCTCACCTCGGTTGTTTGGACTTAATAAGACAGTGCAATTTGAGGACGCTCATCTACGTTTGCGCAGCCAGTTATACTATTGGGGAGCTCAGTTACCCTATTTCGTAAACTGGATTACGCTCACCCACGCATAAGGACGCGATTTCGGGAACGAGTGGAGAATCCTCGTGTCCAGTAATTGAACTGATCGTATGATCCGTCGGAGTATTCCGCTCTTTGGGAAACGCAATGCAAGTGGATAAAAAAGCGCTGAGATCAGATAAAATTGTTCCCACTGTGCAGCAGAGAACCGTGAAGCTAGGTCGCCGAGTTCTGGCAGTGTTATTCGGGAGACCAGACTTTCGCGAGCCTGCATGGATTGACGGTGCCGGTGCAACGCCAAAAAGGGGTTCTTTCCCATGGACTCGCAAGGGAAAAGGACTTTTCCACCGGGTTTGAGGACTCGATGACACTCTTCGACTGCGCGCGTTTTATTGACCCACATCAAGAAGCTATTCCCGACGACGAGGTCAAAAAAGCCGTCCGGGAACTGCAAATCATGCGCGTCCATTTTTTCGATAAAAATCCGGTTAGATCTGTGCGCTCTATGAACAGCGGCTCGTGCCGCATTCAATCGCGGTTCCGCAATATCGATGCCCCATATCCGGTTAGTCTCTCCGCTCAGCGTGATCGCATCCTCTCCGAAGCCGCACCCCAGATCCAGAATTTTTAGCCCCGCAATCAAAAGAGCCCAGCATTCTTATAAACAGACTAGAGACGGTTCAAAAAAGTCATTCGGCCCCGCCCCCACGCTTAGACCAGGGATCTGCGGTAAAGGATAATGGTCAAACCATTCCTCTATGGCATCGGCAAGCGGGTGAGCTAGCTCTGCTCTTGCAGAATCATTGCTGCGCCCGTCTATGAAGTCGCTTCGTTGTATGTTGATCTCCATATAGTTGGCTGAAGAGACTACCACATACTGCAATTCCCCAGCCGCGCGAACCTTGCTAAGTTTTCCAACTACACGACTCTTATGCGTGTTGGCCAAGCTGGTTGAATTCTCGAATACCTAGGGCCGCGCGCCTTGGAAGTTCATACCGCTATGCGAAATGCCTGCTTTGGCCCGGTCAGCATACACAAGCCCATAGAGAATAAGTCAACCGTAGTCGAAACGGCAGGGTCGCGGACGATCTCTTCCCATGCCGCCGCCATACCCTGCGACCAATCAATATCATCGAAAATCACAACGGCGTTCGGCTGAAGGAAAGGTTTGATCTGGTTGAAGTACTGAAGCGTGGCGGTGTGATCATGATGGCCGTCAATGAACGCAAAATCTATGTACTTCATCCGCTGGAGCACTCCGGGGAGTGTGTCAGCGAAACGTCCAACGATAACGTCAACACAGTGGATCAGATCAAGCTGGCCCAAATTACTCTTCGCAATCGCTGCGAGCGGAGGCGCACCCTCCAGCGTAAACAACCGTCCACGGCCATTTATTTTCAATCCGACAGCTTGATACCCGCCCGAAATGCCTACACTTGTTCCAAGCTCAAGGACATTTGCAGCCTGAAGCGAACGTACTAGCTTCAGCATCATGAGTGCCTGTCGACCACGTTTGCTTGAGTGCCTCGATATCTCTCCGAGTGATATGTGAATCGTTGCCCCTGGGTGCGACGAGCCAAAATCGACAAACTCCAATTGCTGGGTACTGCCTTTCATCTGTTCACGCAGGTTTTCGATTGCCTGGACGTATCTGCTCTCCTCCGGAGCGATCTCCAGCTCTATCGCGCTCCGGATCGCACCGCCGACAGCGCCCGAGTGACCTTGCAAGCGATTCAATTCTCCCGGACTCCTGAACATCCGGTGCACTTCGGACTCCACTCGTCCCCGAATCTCTTTCAAGCTAATCGGCATCGTCACATTCTCCTGCGTCTCGTTCCCGGGAACGCCCACCATAAGGGCAAGGCAAGCTAGCGAAGGCAAAACTCTCCACTGGAAATCCAGCTCTAGCCTATGTTTGCTCACTGAGTCGATTGAAATCTTGAACTGTAAGGCCTCCATTGAAGGTAGAGACCCGCCTGTCAAACCACCACGAGATGACGAGTGCCAAGATAGCACCATTGGAGGCGAGGACGATTGGCAGAGACGATGAGTTCAAAAACCAGAAGGTAAAGGTTAAAAAGGAATAAAGCGCGATAGCTACGATCGTTTTTTTTCGACGAATAGCATGAATATGGAACCACTGCATGATGAAACCAGCCACGATTCCGCCCACCAGGACCCCGGGCATGCCAAAATCCGCGTAGAGGTCGGCAATAAAGGCGCCGTTCGCAGAGATGCTTTCCAGCCCATGAGGAATTTCATATACGCCGACATAGTTGGCCGTGTCAAAAGGGACTATCCCTATAGTCGGAAACTTGTCAATCGAGCGTCCGTAAAGAAATCCATGCAATGTGGGAAGACTTCGAAGTAGTAATAGACTACTTCCGATGGGATATAAAACAGCCTTACCCCAATGGCGTAAAATGCGCCCTTGGTGGGTACCCCCCAATAGGCTAGCCAGATGACCGCTAAAGGAAAGAGAAGCAGAGCAGCCAGGAATACGGTTAGGGCTTTCTTGCCGATTCGACCGCTCCGATAGTAGTAGTAGAAGAACCCCAGCATCGCGATGATTGCGGCAACGGGCGACTTTCGCCACAGAAAGAGAACAATAGAACACGGCCGCGGCGAGCGTTCCGATAAACAGATTGCGCCACTTCTTATTCCGCGTCTGCAGATAGAATCCAAAGGACACCATGACTAGCAACGGGAAAATAACAAGGAGCGCTAAAGCAAAAGCATAAAGATAGGGGCTGTCAGTAGTTTAAAGGAGTCCTCGCGAAGGAGCTCTGCCTGCATATAGTCGCCGGGGTGTCTCACAAGAAAAAAGAGGGGAATGGTTCCAACGGAACGGATGTAAAGTGCCACCAGCATGAGCGATGGGATGAGCAGCACCCAATACGCGAACTTTGTCCGTTTCCTGTGGCCAGTGCCTACGATACTCCGGAGGAAATAGCGTTCGTTTTCGTGCTCGCGGAACCGGCAGAACCACTTGGCCAGGAGCCAGCCGGCCGGCACTGTAATCAGTACCGAGTGAACCGCAAACAAGTACCGGGATCGATATGGGCCCTCCTGGTCCGCAAACACGAAGAAAGCCGGCAGAAATATCATCGCCATGTAAGTTAGGTACCAAAACCCCATGATTGTGACGCGCTTGAAGTTGAAAGGTTGGGTTGTCTTTCTAACCAGCCACCACGACAACCCGACGACCGCCGCCGATTCAAAGCCAGCCCACACTCCGACAAATTCAAGGCAAAGAACAAAGGTGGCTGTCAGGAGCACCGACCAACAGACTGCCTCTGTCCATCTCTGCGCCGACGGGTTTGTGCCTATACTGAACGGAGCCATTCGGAAGTGCCTAGCTTCACAGAAAGCTAACTACGACGAACTCCAGATATCGCCACCGGTATGTTCATCCCGAAGTAAGTCACTTGTTTCGCGCCAAGTCAGCGTGCCCAGAACAAACAGACTTAGCGGCAACGGCATGATCATAAATAGTACAGATTTATCGCGCAGTAAAAAAAGCAGGCCTGAGCAACAGGAAAAAACTGTAAGAGCGATGATACAGTTCCTGGCATTGATCGCCTTGAAGTGTCGAGCATCAACCGCGCTCCGAAGCACAGTGAAAACAGCGTAAGGCACCGCGCCGAGCATGATAACGCGGACGATCATCGCTATCCCCGAGAAATCACTTCCAAGGTAAAGCCGTATCGCCGTGCCAGCGGAAATCTCCACAGCTATGGTCAGAACAACAGAGACGACTAGAGAAAGCTGTAAGATAGCGGAAATATGATTCCTGAGCTCTTCATTTGCGCCACGGGCGATAAATCCGCTAGCCTTTGGCAACAAGACTAAACCGACGGCTTAAAGACCGCAGCGATCATCCCTAGTACCGAGACGCCGAATGCGACGTACCCTGCATCTTGAACCCCCATCAGATGCGCGACCAAGAATGTCGGCAGCCCCAGCAGAGCTATCAATGCAAAGTCGCCGGACGCGGGGGAGGCCATAACGAAGTAGGACTTTTGCTTCGGAGCTGCAATTCGAAGCAAAGTGCCGCCAGGGTGTCCACAGTAGCCCAGCGCAGAAACAAAAAGGATGACCGCTCCGGTTTCCTCGAGAACGGGACCCACGCTGCGAGGCCCCCAGAGAAGCATGATGAGAGGAACTATCCCTGAGTTGACGATCTGAAGGAGGTTGGCACGGTTCATTTGCAGGTGTTCCCGGAAATACCCGTACACAACTCCATGGAGGGCCAGGCCTGCTATGAAGAGCGTTATGGGAAATGCCAGTGAGCGGTACGAGCTCCTTCCAAAGATTAGGAAAGAAAATTCAGACGCCATGATGTTGATAATCAGTCCGATTACCAGGACCGCTAGCCCAACGCACCAGACTGCGGCTCCGAAGAAACGGTCGCGCATGGCCGCCTGATGATCCCGCATCGAGAGAGCGATATATCTCGGCAAAGCAACTCCGAGTCCAAGAAGAGTCACAGGATAAATGGTTGAAATAGCGCGGCGCGCCACAGCGTATTCTGAAAATCCTTGTTTCCCGAGAAAGCGCGCCGCGAGTTTATAAGCTAGGATTTGGCATGCCAAATCAGCGAATTGCGTGATGAAGGTGCTTGCATACTCTGGACCTTGCTTGACTACATCTTCAGCCAGCCCCAACAAGCTCCAACGGCGCGGTGTGGCGACACTCTCCACCTCAAGTGCCGGCAGCCGCATTTATTCCAGCGCCCACGGCGATACCGTAAATTAAATATAGATAATATATACATTATATTATTAATATAGACTAACTTTTATATTTGAAATTGACTCGCAACCGGGCGTTATCCTGTTTTCCGCAATTCTTAATCCTGGTATGAAACTTGCCTGCTTTTCCCTTCACATAAACTCTTTAGAATCCGCACTTACAAAAAACGGGGAGTGGGGTGCCCCTTCGCCGGAGAAGAAATCACCTCGCCGGGAAGCTATCCAATGGCCTCCAGGTCTTCCGCGTTCACTTCCACGGCCATGGAGCGTTGGATCAAGTGCAATGAAAGAACGAAGCGGCAAATTGTTTTCTTTCTGGAGAGAATGCCTTCAAGCCCTTGCAGCGGCCCGGACCTAACTCGGACGCGGCGTCCGATGGTCAAGTACGGGCAAGGTTCCGCGAGTAGTCCGCCATCGAATCCACGCTGTAGCGCTTGCATTTCGTGGTCATCAATCGGAGCGGCTTGGCCGCCGAAGCCAACTAATCGAACC
This sequence comes from uncultured Acidobacteriota bacterium, assembly GCA_963753745.1. GTDB lineage: Bacteria > Acidobacteriota > Terriglobia > Acidiferrales > UBA7541 > Acidiferrum. The sequence goes on along the minus strand of CAVWDX010000023.1, from coordinate 220,177 downwards.
ACCCCCGGAATCTGAAGTGCGCGCAGCTTTTCCGTAAGCGCCATGCGCACGAAGACATAGCCGGAGAAAAGTGGCAACTGCACCCTGACCTGGCGGTCCTTCCAGCGGCTCATCTTCTCGAAAAGAGGCAGAAAGCACTCGAAGGAGCGAAGTTCGAGCTGCCGGGCCACCATCTTCTCGTGATTCGCGCACGTGTGCAGCGCATACCAGCAAGGTTGCGCAACTGGCCGGACGCAGGAAACCAAACCCTGAGAATTCACGTTTGCGATGTGTGTCTGACCCACCTAGATTCCTCTCGCCCAACTGTGCTTATCTATAGCTCCGCCCCGTCACTTACAGGGCGTTTGTGACATAACCCTTTTGTTTTCTGACGATTACTAAATCTTTACGTCAACTCCCCGCGCTAGCGCCTTTCGCGCTTGGCCGACTTTCTTCTTCCTCTTTTTTCGTTTCCGCTTCCTTCAAATTCTCTCGGTTTCCATTTCGTGAAACCCAGGGAGCGAGCGCCGTAACTCCATGGAAGATTTCCTGTGCAAATAATTTCCCGGGATCTTGTGGATCAATCTCCCGCCAGCGCGCTTGTCCGAGAATCCAAACCCCGCCGAGAACTGCCGCGCACAACGTCCCCATAACCATGATTAACAGCCGCGGTGGAAACGACTTGTGTTCCGGCACTACCGGTGAATCCAATTCCTTTACCGATGGGACTTCTTTGGCTTCCTCGACTTTCGCAAGTTCATATTGCTTCGTGAGCGTCTCATATACCGCCTCTTGCACTTTCAAGCGCCTCAGCTTATCTGCGAAAGGCACGCCAAGAATGGGCAACTGGCGCAATGTGGGATACGGGGCATCGGAATTGGCATTGCCGGCGGTCTCTTGAATATTCCCTCCCGCTTTGCCGCCGAGCCGCCGCAGTTGCTGACGCAATTCGTCGATGCGAGCCTGAGCCGCCCGAACGCGCACATTGTTATCTGTGTAGATCTGTTTTAGCCCTTCCAACTCGGATTGCGCAGCGATCATCTGGCCCTCGAGAGTGGCCGCCGCTTCGACCATCGCTTTGCCCTGTTCGGTGATGTCGATGGCCCCCTTACTGCTGGCGAATTGGCTGAAGTCTTTCTCCGCGGACTCTAATTCCTGTTTTACTGCGACCAGCCTTCCCTCCAAAAAGACGCGCTCTCGGCGCGCGGATGATGTGCTCAACTGTGCAATCAAAGTGTTGAGCTCATCAACATAGGCGGCGGCCATAGCTGCGGCCCGTTTCGGATCGCGGTCAGTCACGGTGATGGTGATGATCCCGCTCTTGCGGTCTTCGTTAATGGCCGTCCGGTCAGCCAATTTCTGCCGGGCCTGCATCGATAAACTCTCTCCGTAAACCTTCTGCAGGTTAAATCGGTCCACGATGCGATCCTCAACCGTGCGGCTTCGTAAGACGCCTACAAACAATGCACCAGTGCTTTGCACCCCCAACAGGTCTCCAGCCAGCATTCCCAAACCCCCTGAACCCGTCATTCCCGCCAACATGGCAAGTTGGCTTGAGGGCTGCGTATCAGGAGGCATCAGTTCCGCGGTTGATTCAAACTGCTTGGGTATTAGAAATGCAATTAACGTGGCCACGAGCAACCCCACTAACGCGCAGCGCAGAAAAAACCGTCGCTGATCCCAAAACAAACGTGCTCTTGCAAGCAACCTCTCGCGCCACAGACGGTCTTCCATCTCCTCGAGGCGCAAATCGATTCCTGCCGGCTGGTCCAGGGTCGTGTCCTCCGAATTGGCCATCTTGGGTCCCATTTACCCGCCGTGCGTGTTCAGTCCGTTGTGCAAGCTCAGCGTAGGAAACTTTTCCAATCGCGCGATCATCAATTTGCCCCTATTCCTCTCCAAGACCGCGGCCAGAATGCTAGCTGCAGGGAGGTCGTAATGTTGGTCTGGGTTCCAGGAGTGATGGTCGGATAGAGCCAACGCTCGTACTGAACCGTTCCGGAAATGCTTAAGTCGTCGCGGAGCCAAATGTTAGTTCCTAGCGATAAATCCGTTAGCGTGCCACCCCCAGGCATGTATTGCTGGCTAACTTTTTGATGCCGGAAGCCGGCCTGAATAAAACTCCGCGGGCTAAATCTATAATTGCTCCAAGCCTGAATTCCCTGACTTTGTCTACCCATCCAGTTTCCGAGCAGGTTTCCATCATTGGTGTAGGAACCACTTGGGTAACGGTCATTGGAGTAGAAAATACCAGGAGGGTAATGAGAGCCAGCGGCACCAGTCTGGAGATTGCCCGGAAGATCGGTATAACCAGCCTCCACTCGGAAATCCAATTTGTTGAGCTTAGGAATTTGGGCGAGGTACAACCCTGACCAAGTCGCGGCATTCCGCCAGTAGGCTATGGGTGAATACTCGTCCTCAACGAACGCCTCTGAGTAAAAGGTCAACCCATCTTTCACGCCTGGAACTCTGAGAGCAAAGTCGAGTCCCGATCTGCGATCTCCAGGATCACCCGGGCCACCTTGGACACCGTTAGTGCCTTGCCCCGTAGAATAGCTATGAAAAAATGTATGAGTCGTTAGCGCGGTTGGACCACCGGCAAAAACAACAGTGAGAGAAAATCCGAGTTCAAAATTAGGTAGCGGCTTAAAGCTGAATCTGGTTCCATCCAAGAAGGGTTGACGACCTAAAGGTTGACCAAATTGACCGACGAGGCCGGTGTCCGTCTGAGAGACAAAATCTTGACCTCGAAGCTGCCCGAGAAACGACTCCATGCGCCACGGTCCGAGCCAACCCAAGAAACCGGGGAGTTTGAACGGCGACACACGGTTGATGCGAAGCATGTTAATGGGCGCGGCGTTGTCACTGAACATCAGTGGCCCGCCCAAACTGGGGCCCCACCATAAAGTCTGCGGACCAAAGGTAATCTGCCAGTTGTAGAAGTTCAGACCTACGTAGGAATCCAATAATTGAAAGCGATCAACGGCAGAGAATGGCGTCGCCGGGGGCACTGAGGGAAGACTATTGGTCGAGTATATGAATTGGCGAGAGCTTTGAGATAAAGGGGGAGCTGAAGGAGCATGTTCATACTCGGCGCGCACATAGGCTACCAAGTGGCCTTCAGAAGTCCATGCGGAGAAGCCATCGGCAGAATTCAATCCTTCTTGGTAAGGTCTCCCGTAATCATTGATGATCGTCTGTCCAAAGTGAAAGCCGTCTGTCAGCGGCTGCCCGGAGATTCCGGTGACGCGGGTATAGACTGACTCGACCTGTACCGCTTTGTTCTCACCAGCAGTCATTTCTCGGAATTCGCCCGCAAATTCCTTTAATAGCTGCGCATACATTCTTGCGGCTTCCGAGGAGCTGCTGTCCTCCACGCCGCGATTTTCAGCCTCGTTGAGAAGCCGGGCGCATTCCAAGCGTGTCCACGGGCGCATTCCGAACATTCCACTCCGCACATAGCCCATGGCGGCGAGGCGATCGAAGGCAGAGTAGATCCAGCTATCCATGGGGACATAAGGCGAACCCATATTGCTTGGAGTGAGATTTCCATTGGTGCGAAAGAGCTGGCTGACGGAGCGCCAGGCTTCGCCGCCGAGTTCGGGATCGTGATTTCGGCTGTAGATATTCTGTGCGATGAGATTGCCCATCATGCTACCGACGAAGACATCAGAAGGAAAATGCTGGCGCGCTCGAATTCGCGAGTAGTCCACAAGCGAGGCCAGGCCGTAGGCCATGATCTTCACGAACGGGCTGGGATACTCATGCGCGATCACCCCTGCGACAGACCAAGCCGCAGCCGCATGTTCCGAGGGAAACGAGGTTCCGCCACTCTGAAAAAACGGCCCAGTTCCGTCGCCCTGATAAGGCCGTTCGCGCCGCAGTGAGTATTTGAAGGACTTCGACCGCGACCAAACTATTCAACGCGGCTTCACCGGCAAGAAATCCTGTCTCGCTCCAGTGGTCGTTGTGCTTAACGTGACCCAACAACCACATCCCGCCGGCGCCGCCGACGAGCGCGCCGATGCCGGCGTTGGAAAGATTCTTGTATCGGCTGATGGTGCTTGGACTGTTCGAAAGGTGCCTGCTGTAATCGCTATCTGTCACGAAAAGCCCGGCGGTGATGCCACTCATAGGCAAAAGCCATTGAGTATCCGAAAGCCGGATTTTTGCCGGACTTGTCCAGATCTGCTTTTGGTCTTGCAAAAATTCCTTTGCCAAGCCCCTTCACGCCGCGCGGCGGCGGCAGGGGCGAATCCGGCTCCGGGTCGTCTCGCGTCGTTTCTTTTTCGTATTTTTTTCCTTTACATCTGCATCCGCGCTGCTGTGTTTCTCGTCTTCATCGCTTTGCGCCCGCGCTTGCGGCGTCGCAGACCTGGAAACGGTTGCTGTCAGCGTCAGACTCGACGCAACCAAGCTAAACGCAAGCACGATGAAACACCTCCGCATCATGAACATTCCTCGTCACGGATGGATATACGCCACTGCCAAAGCTACAGACGAAGCCACTTGCGCCGATTGCATGAGTAGCGCCCAATTTCTGCCGCCGATCTTCGGTGATTTCTCGGGCACTACAATGGAATCCCCTGCTCGTAAGGTCGCGCGCATCGGATCGCCAGCCCACCAACCATCGCCGTTGTTTTTTGCGGCGATCACAGAGCCATCTGCCCGGACGACAAACACTGCTTTCTTATCCGCAAGCTGTGTCAGACCGCCAGCTTGGCTGAGGTACCACTTGGCGCTCCTGCCGGGAAGGTATGCGACGGCGGTGGAGTTGAACACTTGGCCGGACACGGTCACGTAGTTCGCACTCTTGGGGATGATGAGTGTGTCGCCGTCACGCACAGGAATGTCCGCCGGGGTATTCCGCCAAGAACGCACATCCGATCGAACATGAATGACAACGCGCCCAATCGGCGCGGCGGCCTGAAGCTGGTCAAGCGTCGATTGCGTTTGCGCAATGGCTGTCAGCTTTGCGTTTTTCTGGTCCGTATCCGCTTCTGGCAAGGACTTCAAATAGTCTTGTTCGGCTTTTAGCCGCAGCACGAGTTCTACATGTGACTTCACCTCAAACTCGCGAACTTCTTTTCGAACTAAGACCGCGCCATAGGGATATGCCTCTGGACCGAATCCTCCACTCCTCGCCAAGACTGAACTAAGCCGTTCGCCAGACTCGATCCCGTACGTACCCGGATGCAAGACTTCGCCGCGCACGGTCATGGATGCGCCGATATCGTTCCAACGTGGAAGCTGGCGAATCGTCAGAACGTCTCCGTCGCGCAAGGGCACGTCGTTCTTCGCATCCCCGCTCATGGCGGCCGTGAGGTTGACGTCCAAACGGTCGCTCGGGGTCGTTCGAGAGGCGTTCGGGTCGAAGCGGGAAAGATCCGCACTTTCGGTATAGGCGCTGCGCTTCATTCCACCGGCCACGCGAACCAAATCTTCGACGTGCATGTTCGAGGTGAGGGGATAACGCCCCGGCTTGGCCACTTCACCGGTGATGTAGACCGTCGGAGGATCGACTCGGGCTGGATTGCGGTGCACCAGCAAACGGTCACGAGGTTCAATCAATATGTTATCAATTGGATTTCCCGCCAGGGCTTCGCGGAGATCGACACTCAAAATTTTCAACGTGCCGTCTGGCTGTGTACGGAACAGTTGCGCTGAGTCGAGTGAAGCATCTTGTGTGATTCCACCCGCGAGATAAACCGCGTCCTTTAAATGAGCTTGACCGGACGTGCGGTACTTTCCCGGCTCACGAACTTCACCGCCAACCCAAATCTCCGGAGCCGGCTGAAAATCGTAGCGGCTGAAGATGCGAACCGTGTCCAGCGGCTCCAGTTTCGGCGCGGAAGCAGGATTCGCCAGAGCCGCCGTCAGATCGAAACTTTCGACGCTTGGGTGAAAGTCCGGTGGATTTAATCTGACAATTTCCGCATAGTGCGCCGCGGGTTCCGGCAATAAATCTTTGTACGAACCGATGAGGTCCGACAGCCTCATCCCTTGCTTGTAGGAATATCGTCCAGGCCGCAATACATGTCCTTGAAGGTAGATGGCATCTTCGTTGTACGGAGCTATCGGAAAGATATGAATTTCATCGCCATCGCTGACCTTGAATGCATCAAGTTTTTTCTTTGCGGAATCCGCGTCCTCGGTAGGCGAAAGATCCAGGGCCAACATGGTGCGCTTCTCGTGTGCTTCGACGCGTTGCACCTCGATGTGCCGAAGCGTGGCTGTTGGCAGAATCCCACCGGCCAGATCGAGCACGTCCGCAAGGGAGCTCTCGCCATGCAGCTCGTAGATCGCCGGCCGCCGCACCATTCCCTCTACGGTCACCTGAGGTCCGATGGAAGGGACGAGGAGCGTGTCGCCATTCTCCAACCGGCCCATGCCGGAACGCACTCCATGCAAAAGCAAATCGTAAGCATCCACTTCTTCCACGAGCTGCTTGCCACGATAGTGTTTGAGCGCGCGCAGCGAGCCGCGAGCCGTTACCCCGCCCGCGGCAAACAAGGCATTCAGCGGAGTCGAGAGCGAACTGATGTCGTATGCGCCGGGCGCCGCAACGTCCCCGACTACGTAAACGCGAACCGTTCTCAAACGCGAAAGGGAAACATCCGCTGAAACATCCCGATACTCGGTTCTAAGCACCTGTTGTACTGCCGACTGCACATCGCCCAAATTTCGGCCACTCACGAGGAGCGGTCCGGCTTCCGGCAGCGAAACGCGTCCTTCGCGATCAACGACGCGGAACAACCGCTGCGAAACTCCGCCCCAGAGATCAATTTCGAGACTGTCGCCGGGGCCGAGGACATAGTCTGGGCCGACGGGAAGATCCATAGGAATGGCGAGCGGGTCATTTGTGGTGTTGCGAAAAACGTCCAGGCCAAAACGCTCGAGTGGGCGCTGGCGAGCGGAGGTTTGCACGTACATGTCGTAAAGCGACGGGATATCGGCGTAAGGATTCGCGCGATGGACCATTCGCACCGGCGTCATCTCTTCTTCGTTAGTTCCTCCCCAGGGAGTCCTTGTGCGCGAAGGCTGTTCCATTCCGTTTTTGCTTGGCGATAACTCGTCGGTACTCCTTCGATCCACGGGCATGGAGGGCAAGTTGGGGCCGGATGGCAAGCTATCGATCGCACTCTGACCAAGCGATTGAGAACCCGACAACGGATTCGTGTCGCGCTTGATCGAGCCGGAAGTCAATTGCAGGTTTGGTGGTAAATTGTCAGCGCCAGCACCGCTCAGCGGATCCATGTCCTGGGGTAATCCGTCGGCTCGCAGGATTCGCGACGGACTCTGCGACGGGAGTTGCTCGGGCACCGCCTGCGGGTTCGCCTGAGGCGAGGACATTCCGTTGGGCGTGCGCGTATTTTGGCGGCTTGCGCTGGCCACTGCTGCGAACAATTTTCGTCTCGGCGTGGATCACACGTCGTGGTACGTTCGAGCTCCTGATCGCTTCTTTGCGGCTTAAGCGAATCTGAATCTTCCTGTGCTTCAATTTGAACCAGCCGCCGCGCCCGCTCCTGGAGCACTAGCTGCTTTTCTTTTGCGAAGTCCGAATCTGGATTCGGGGTGGGCATCAAGTAGCCATATCGCTGCAAGAAGCCTTGTGGCTACTGATCGAAACGCAACGTCCCGCTCCAAGCGTTCGAAAATGGCTTGGTCCGTCAGCTTCGAATCCTCGACGACTTGGCCGTTATCCGTAGCCTCCTTCGCTACCCATCGCTTCAACTCAACCATCAGCCCTTGATTCCAACTCAAGATCCCACGAATTTCAGTTGCGGAAGCCGCCACGCGGCCCAGGTTTTCCTGGCTCAAGTCAGGAGTTTGTTCAACCCCATATTCGTTTCTGCCTTGCTGGCCTGCCGGACGCGCCCTTTCGTCTTGCTGTTGCGCGAGGACCGGCGCGCAGAACAAGAACGCCAAAGCCAGGCTCGAGAGCATGTGATTCGATTTCTTGAAGTTCACCATAAATTCACCTTAGTGCTGGGCGTCAACTGCTTCAATTGGTGCCATTCGCGACCAGTTTCTTTCGCATGGCGCTCAATATTCCTTGTTCGGACGCTTCGATATTGTTGGAATGAATTTCGAACGAAGCCCAGTAGTACACGATGTAATTGCTCTCCGGTGCAACTGCGATGACGTGCACGTCCGGATGCTCGTGGAGCAGAACATCACAGATGCTTGGCCGTCTGCCCGGCTGGTCGAGCGCAATGACCACGAAATGCGGCATGGTCTTTTTCACGCTGTCGGAGATCTGCGATTCATCCGCGACTTCACCAACAATTTCTATGTCGGGCTGATCTGCAAACGTTGTCAGTACAATTTCTCGCATGAGGCGGGGATGGTTCGCCACGAGGACCCGAATGGATTTTTCCATGGCACACTCCGTGCCTTGGAAGTCTCCATGTTTAGGCCACATGAAGTAAGCATCAAAAAACATCCATACGGTAGTACTGGTTCAAGCGATTCGCTGAGAGTACGGAATTTTAGGTACGCACCAATAATGACCTATACCGAGTACCGAGCCTTCGTAGCCGCGCCTTGGACCGGGTGGCATGACGCGACACCGCCGCGGAAAATCCCGGCTCTTGAGTTTAGGTTCGGCAAGGTTTTGGCCGCAGTACCAGGAGCGTACTGTCCCCATCAGGTAGGCATTCGGTACGTCTTGTTGCACGGATTAAGTGAATTTAAACTATTCATCCTTGACATAGTTAAGTATGACGATTTACCATCCCCGGACAAGGTCAACTATCCCTGCTTCGATACGTTGCCCTTTTGATCGTTGGGTGCGAAGTGTTAAGCACTAGATCGGCTGAACGATGAACGACTGTGTCCCCGTTTCATCTATTCGCGTATTCCTATTAATAGATAATCGCCTGTTGCGCGAAGCCTTGTTTCGCCTCTTCCGTAAGAGGCCGGACGTTGTCGTCGTTGACCAAACCTCCGCCTCTGGCGAAACAGCTGTGGGCATCATTGAGACCCGGTGCGACGTTTTGGTGTGCGATACTTTCGTTCACGGCCGCCTGCCGGCGTGCCTCGCCGCCACCGGTGGAGCGCCGGCCGAATGTAAGATCATCCTCATTGGGATGGATTCTAACGAAGGCAAATTCTTGGAGGCAGTGCGCTGCGGCGTAAGCGGTTACTTATTGCAGGATGCATCTGCTGCGGACGTCGTTACCTCCGTGCGTGCCGTTTCCCGCGGCGAGGCCGTCTGTCCGCCCCAGCTTTGCTCTGCGTTGTTCCATTTCGTAGCTCAAACGCCCAGAGAGTTATCTCTCCAAAACCCAACTTCGAGGCCCGATCTTACCTCTCCGGCAGCAACAGTTGGTCACACTCGTGGCCAAAGGTCTCACAAACAAGGAAATCGCTTCCCATTTGAATCTTTCAGAGTACACTGTGAGAAATCACATCCATCGCATCTTGAAACAGGTGGACGCCGGGAGCCGGAGCGAAGCCGTGGAAACCATTCGCGCCCATGGCTACTCGATCAGTCCGTAAGTTTTTAATCGCTCTCCGCCAGCCAAAACGGTGTATCATCTCCCATATTTGTCCTGCTGTGACGGACGACGGAAATCTGAGGAGTTGAGGTGCAAATTGTAATTATTGCGGTGCTGGTGTTGGCACTGCTGCCCTTCATTTATTACCTGCTTTCTCTTTATTGCGTGATCGCCTATTTTCGCGGCGCGCGTAAAGTGCAGAAGACCCAACGTTTCTTTCACTCCCCCCGCCAGCATCCTTAAACCTGTGCGCGGCTTGGACCATGAAGCCTACGAGAATTTCGCCAGCTTCTGCCGCCTGGATTATCCGGAATACGAGGTCGTGTTCGCGGTGTCTGACGCCAGTGATCCAGTTATTCCGGTCATCGAAAAGCTCCGTGCCGATTTTCCTGCTTGTTCAATCCGCTTGATTACTGAATATTCCGTCATCGTCGGCAGCGAACGACAAAGTCAATAATCTTTGCCAACTCGTGCAGAAGGCGAAGTACGATTTCCTTGTCATGAGTGACAGCGATGTGCGCGTCGAACCTGATTATCTCAAGGAAGTCATGGCTCCGTTCGCCAATCCAGAAGTCGGTGCAGTAACTGCGTTCTACAAGAGTCTCAGCGCTGGAAATCTAGCCTCGAACCTCGATGCTCTGGAGATGTACATGGACTCCGCTCCCGGCGCCCTCGTGGCGAACAAAATCGAAGGCAAGATGCGCTTCGCTTTCGGCTGGACCATGGCGACGTCCAAGAGACACCTTGCTGAAATCGGTGGGTGGGAGGCAATGGCCAACTATCATTCAGACGATTTTGAATTGGGAAAGCGTATCGCACAAGTGCGGTCACAGCGTTGAGTCTGCTCCGGAAGCCTGTCACTATGGTTTTTTCAAAGGAGAATCTCTTGGACCATTTGCGCCGTGAGCTGCGCTGGTCGATTGGACTGAGAAGCGTGCGCCCCCTGGGCTACTGGGGACTTGCCTTCACCCACGGCTTGCCGTGGGCTCTACTGGCAGCTGCGGTCTGCATTTCGACGGGATCCGTGGCGCTGGCTATCTCCTATCTCGCCGCATATCTCCTTCTTCGGCTGGGCTTGACTTGGACGACAGGCAAATGGGGAATCCGCGATCATCAACTGCTTAAAATCCTCTGGCTTGTTCCACTTCGAGATGCCATCAGCTTTCATTATTTGGTTGGCAGGTTTCTTCACAGATAAGATTGTGTGGAGGGGCCTAACATACCATGTGCGGCATGGCCAACTCATCCCCATTCCATCCTCGAGCGCAGCCCTTCCCGCGCACCGCGAATCCGTTTCCTCCGTCGTTGGCTAACAAGATGTGATTTGCGATGGTCAATTATGGCGCAATCTAAACATCCTCAGAGAGAACCAGCACGCCCTGGACCACCCCTCGTGAACTGTGTTGACCGTCTGGGCAGACCAATTGAGCCAGTCGTCCTTTCTGTCGCTCAAGAAAGCGCTCCGCAAGCCGTCTCCTACGTTCAAAAGTATCTGGCCGATCCTTGCATCGCGATAAACCTTTTGGAAGAGGCGGCCGCAACGGTCTCGCAAGCCGTTCTTGCAAAACGCGCATCCAATCTGCCGCCGATTCGCGACATGCGTGCATATTTGTATCGCGCCTTCCTTCGCAGAGTCAGTGCGTACCGGCAAACCGAGTTGCAAATGGAAGACGCATTTGAAGAGCAGTTTCGTTTAATCGAAGGCAAAAGCTTTGACGAGATCGCAGAGGCGCGTCTTCTTCTAAAACAGATTCTCCGCATGTGCGACCGAAAGACAAGGTGGATAGTCTGGGAGCGAATCGAAGGCCGGTCCTGGGACGAGATCGCATACGACATGGCAATGTCGAACCGCGCGGCCCGGCTGCATTACAGCCGATCTGTGCGCAAGATACGAGAAGCCTTCGAAACCAACGGAAGGCTGGGGATAGACAAGGTCCTTCAAGCTGAGCGTAAGCGTCAACGAAATGTACGTCTGACAAATCTGTTCCAAGCCCTTTGGTCGCTACGCCTCTTTAGATTGCTTCGCGTCAAGTCGGTATTCGGAGTGAGATTTCGGATTACCCACCATGATGAGCAAGAAATGCTCGCTGACGTGGAGAACATGTTCTCCTAGAAGTCTCGTGTTTTGAAGAATTTCCCGCGCGGGACAAGCCCTTCAAAAAATTCTGAGGCATTTCTTCAAAATAATCCCTCTATATCTATAAGGGCAGCCCTCGCCATATTCCTGCCCGATGCCTGGCGGGATTCGCGTCATTCGCGGCTTGCCCTACGCCAGCGCAGCTCAACTGCCGATGACTCGGAGCGCCGTGCGAACGGCCGCTTTCGTGCGCCTCGACGCATTAGGGGAAAAACTGTGGCTCGATCCTATGACATTACTGACTTCGCGGCATTTCTCAGAAAATACGGAGATTCCGCACATGAGAGAGCCCCTCGAATCGACGCACGGTCTCAGGATGGCCACCGCATCCGCCAGGATCGTGAGGGTCAAAAGGATGCAGCTCAATCGCGTAACGGCGATGACCGTTCACGAACGATCTTTCGCGGCCGCAACCGAGAATATTCCTTGCGGGAATCGGAAGTCCAGACACTCACCGACCTTGGGAAATTCCGCATCGTTCCTGGGGACGACCTCGCCCGATTGGGCTATCACGGAGACCGCTCCATGATGGAAACCGACCTTCGAAACTTGACCAGGCAGGGACTGATTCAACAGCGGAGTGTCGAAGGTCATTCGTCCTATGCGATGAAAGTCCTGACTCTGACAAAGGAAGGCCATCGGCTTCTCGACGGGGAACGTCTTGTTTCTGAGCGGCAGGCGGTCTACCACGGCTTCGTCAAACTCAAGGAAGCGCGCCACGACGCTGATCTTTACCGGCTCTATCACAAGGTCGCCCGGGAGATTGCTCAGGTGGGCGGCAAGGTTCGTCGTGTCGTCCTTGACTACGAACTCAAACAGGAGCTCTACAGGAAGATGGCTCAGGTCGATCCCAACAAGAAATTAGCGTACGAACGAATCAGGGTCGCTAACGAATTCGACCTCAAAGTTGTGAACGACAAGATTCCTATCCCCGACTTGCGGATCGAATACGAGGACGAATGCAGAGAGCTTCGGCGGCTCGACCTCGAGATCGCGACACGCGACTATCGGCCCCACGGCCTCGGCGAAAAGGCCAAAGCCGGATTCCATATGTTCGCTCGCCAGCAAGACCACGCCAAATTGCGCCGCGTCCTCGACACTCAGGAAATCAGTGCGAGGATCTTCGCCCTATGAAAATCCTCCCCATCCATACGGAAGCGCTCCGCTATTTCGGCTATACGGAGGAGGAGTCCCGTTTCCTCTACCTTGTGGCTACGCATTCCGGGTATTTCACCTGCCAGCAGTTTCTCCAATTCATCAAGATGAAACCCGGCAAGCGCAGCGTTGCTTTTGCGCGAAAAGTGGTGGAAAAGAAGCACGCCAGCTCGAAGGAATACCTTCGGCATGGCCGCGTCTTTCATCTTTTCTCACGCAATCTGTACGAAGCAATTGGCAGGGAGAATGTCCGTTTCCGGCGTGTGCACTCAACCGAATACATCCGAACACGGCTGATTGCTCTTGACTTCATTCTGCGAAATCAAGAGTTCACTTATCTGGAATCCGAGGAGCAGAAGCTGTCTTTCTTCTGCAACCAACTGGGAATCGACAAGAAAATCCTGCCCCACAAACGCTACTCCGGGGCTATCAAGGGCGACTTCACCGACCGCTATTTCGTGGATAAATTCCCCATGTTTTACAACCCTGCCGTCTCTCTCTCCCCTGTGATGACCTTCAGTTTCATCGATCCGGGGTTTGAAAGCATGGATAGCTTCAAGACGCATGTGGACGCGTACTTGACGCTCTTCACCAAGCTTTCGCAGCTCCGTTTCTATTACGTCGCAACCCGCGACACGAATTTCGAGCGCGCCGGGAAGCTGTTCCATGGAACGTTTCAGAGGCTTTGGAACCCGGCAGCCCCTCGTGGATTGTTTGATTATTTCCGCACGCGGCGAACGTGGGACGAGAAGAAGTACGGCAAACTGAGTGAATACGACGTGCTGTTCATGAATCAGGGCAAAGAGAGATTTGGCAATCCAGGCATGGAGAATCTGTACCAGAGATGGCGTGCCGGGGAGATCACCGAGAACACGGTGCGGTCTGAATCGGTGAAGTTCCAGATGCCTTCGCAGGTCACCTTTATTTCAGCAACTGTGAACGGACAGGCGGCGTTGTTCGAGCGGCACCCGCATCAGCCAGTAAATATACCCGTGAAAAGTTCCGAGGAGACATCTTTCTCGGGAGATTTCACCCCCGGCGATCACCCTGGCCTGGAGATAAGTGACGGAAAGAGCAGGCAGATGCGACAGAAACGGCAGAGAAACGGAGCGCGGCCAAAACACGATCAGAGGCGGGAGCGACCCCATCGTGCCGCAAAATCGCGGCCCGATCCCTTCGGGCTTCGGGGGTCACTCCCGCCTCTTGCTGCTGGAATCCGCAGCTCATGTTTTGGCCGCGAAGGAGAAGCGAATTAGAAGCTTTGTATGACGGGATGTAAGACAAGACCGTAAAGGAGGAACCAGAAGAAAGCATGGCAATCATCAAGGCACCACCCAAACAACCAAAGTCAGTGACGATCCAGGCGCGAGTCGAGGAGTCGGTGAAAGCGCAGCTCGATCAATACGCAAAGTTCATTGATTCCACTCCGTCCTACGTCATCACGGAGGCGCTGAAAGTCCTATTCAAACGCGATGACGAATTCAAAGTCTGGTTAGGCCAACACGCCAACGACGAGAATCCAGAACGGAATCAAGGAGAGGCTCCCACGAAAGACCGCGTAACAAACTATGAAGCTCCGCCCAATCCAATTCGGTGAGCGCGAGAATACAGCGTCCCCACGACAGCATGCCTCGCGCCTGGAAGTCGATCCGCATTCGAACGGTGATTCACTGGTAGCAGAAGATCCGGAGACTCCGCTGATTTCGCAGCCCCACGCGCTGTCAGCGAGAGTTTCCGAGAGCCCTCTAAATGCCGCGTCCCAAAACGCGGCCACAGGGAAAATGGAGAGAGACGAAGGCCCTCTTCTGAACGTGCAGGAAGTAGCTCAACTATTGCAGGTCCCTGTGTCTTGGGTCTATGAGCGTGTTCGCAGGCGCTCGCTGGAACGATTGCCGGCATACCGTCTCGGAAAGTATTGGCGCTTTCGCGAGGCCGACATTCGGGCGTGGATCGAGCGTCAGCGCATGGGAACGCGCTTCCATGCTTGACGCGAGCGGTACAATCATTGCCGACGCAGAAAGAGGCGGAAGAGTCAGCCGAAAGGAGCGTATGACTCGACCGCGTTATCAAGAAGGTTGTTTGTGGACCCGTGGTAAACGAAGAAAGATGTGGGTGGTTCGCTGGAGAGAGAACGTTCTGCAACCCGATGGCTCGGTGAGAAGGATACAGCGCGCCGAGACCTTGGGGCCGGTCAGCAAGATCACCCGGCAGCAGGCACGAGCGTTCCTGCAAGACAAAGCAGCCACCATTAATCTATGCCAGCGCCGACCTCGCGCAACCATCTCACTCGAAGAGTTCGTTAGAGCGGAATGGCGGCCTAATGTCGCGCTAGCACTGAAGAGGAGCACGGTGAAGTATTACGGCTTCCAACTCGACAGGCACATCATCCCTGCTCTCGGCAATTGCTCGCTTTACGACATCAGCAGAGCGCAGATTGAGGGAGTCCTGTCAGACCTGAGGCAGAAGGGACATGCGAGCGGTACGCTCCGTGGCGTTCGAACAACATTTTCAGCAGTGTTGCAGTCCGCCATGGAACGGGGCTATCTCGACAAAAATCCGGCGCATGGCATCCGCATCCGCACGACGGGAATTCGGGTCGACCCCCGATTCTATTCCCCTGCACAGGTACGTCAGCTCTTGCCTGAGCTAACGGAGCCGTGCCGCACCGTCGTTCAATTTGCCGTGCTTACCGGGCTGAGGATCGGGGAGATCCTCGCTCTTCGATGGAAACGTGTGGACCTGCTTCGCGGCACGATCCAAGTCGCCGAGACGTATTCTGACGGCGAGTTTGGTCCGCCGAAAACTCGCAGCAGCAACCGCGTTATCCCCATCAGCGGATTCCTTCGTGATCTTTTGGAATCCTATCGAGGCAGCACGAACTGCAGAGCGCCGGACGACCTGGTGTTCTGCACGCCGAGCGGAACGCCTCTTAACCAAAAAAACCTCTACAACCGCGTGCTTGCGCCGGCGTGTGATCGGATTCAACAGCCACGCGTTTCGTGGCACTCGTTCCGGCACACGCATGCAACATTGCTGACGGAAGTAGGAGAGTCGATCAAGACCGCGCAGGCTTTGCTAGGCCACTCGGACCTTGGAACGACGCTCAACACCTATGCCCACGTGATCCCTGACTCGCAAAGGCGTGCAGTGGAAGGGGTTACGAGAGTTTTGTTCTCGAATGTTCTCGAGTTGGAGGAAAACGCACCAAGCGGGAAAACCAACTGATTGCAAACGCACGACTTAAAAATTAGTTGGTGGGCCCGCCAGGATTTGAACCTGGGACCAACGGATTATGAGTCCGCTGCTCTAACCGCTGAGCTACGGGCCCCTTGATAATAAAGGACTTATTGCCCACTTAAAACGACCTCAACAATTTTGCGTCATTCTTGCGTTGCAGTCTACTCAACTTCGGAGGTCGTTGCGCTTCATTCAATCACAAATGCGCCGCCTGATACAAATCACCCTCCACTCGATGGATCGGCGACAATCGTGCTTCCATCTTCCCTTATGCTTGCACGTTCCTGGCACGAACGAAACAAACCGATGACGCCTTAGAACGCAAGAGCCAAGTTGATTTTAGTTTCGTCTCACGTCGTTCGCAAGCGTTTGCGTTTACTGGCTTTTCCGTTGATATGCCGTTTAACTGCCCACGGCCCGAAAGCCTCCGACACAGAAAGGGCAATCGCGATCACATTGCATTTTTCGCACTGTAGCTATTGTATAGCGGAAGCAAGAAGGGTTTCAGCCTAAGTATTTACGCTGATCCATGCTCTTTGTTTCGACAAAAATCCCTTCGAAAGGAGAGCAGCGGATTGCGGCGGATCCAAATTCCGCTGCTCCCGCGGTCACCTGCCGCGTCGCAGCAGTTCTCAGAAAGGTCGTGTCCACTAAGGGCGTGGGTGCCTCATGGGTCGGTACTCTAAGACCTCCGGTTAACAGCCGAGAAGATCAAAAATCTAAGTTCCCTATCTGGTGTCGCTTACAAGAATTTCGGAGCCATTTTTCCTTTTCTAGTTGCACCCAATCCTGCACCCAAACCAGCCCTCCGATATTTCGCCTTCGCACACCGTCGGAAAGGGAGAGGCGGAGTCCAGCGAAGCAAGAATCGCCTTCACCGGGAAGTCATCGGATAGGTTCCCATTCCCGACTGAGAAATGTTTGTCTCTTCTTCCTCTTCGAACTAGCGGATGTGGGTGGCCTTTTGCAGATCGTCGTGGTTAAACGCGGAAGTCATTCGTTCCCGGTCCGTCTTCCCGATTCCCAGCTCGCGGGCGTCTTCGTCCCAACGCGCGACAACCTTCCCCACCTGGCCTACAATCGCCCGCGCACGCTTCGCGGATAGCTTGAAATAGTCGGCTACCTCGAATGCCAGGTCGAGCGACGCCGTTCCGTCATCCAAAGTGATGTTGGTCGAAAGCACGCGCGGCTTGGTTTCCACCGGGACCGGGTTTAGATCGTACGCTGGGGCCAGCCTCCAACCTTCGTTTCCCGCATATAGGAACCCAAGGTTCCGCAGGTGATCGTCCGTATTGGAAATCAGGATGTAGAAGACGATGCGTCGCCACAGTTCTTCCAAATCCGCGTCAATCCCGGCACCGTGTTGCCGAATGGCGTCAACTACCTCCAGATAACTGTGTGTCTCGTTGTCCTTCGCGCCCAGCATGCTCATCGCCGATAGAAACGGGATTCGCCGTTTGTTTAATCGATCGAATCGTTCCAATACCAGCACGGACTTTCGGGATATTTTTTCCACACTCGATAAAGGAATCTTGATCCCCGCTTTCCGTGCCAGACGCAGGGCTAGGGCCTCCCATAGCACGACATTCGTCTCATCCGTTTTATGGGGAAACTTTGCAATCAATAGATCGCCGTTCTTGCTCCGAACTGAAGCCTTCGGTCGCGCCCCTCCGAGCGAAGATCCCGGAGCGAGGAGCAAGCGAATGTCCTCCTCGGTTTCTGCATCACCTTCAAAATGTTCCGCTGCCACTAGCAGCCGTGGCAACTTTACCATCGGCGGAATCCGGTCGGCGACAACGGGCCAGAGGAATGGTCCGCCCGGCTCTTTCGAAAATCGCAGCGCGCCCTGCCGGGCCTCATCGTCAACCATCAACAGATAGTCGATCTCTCGGAGCGTTCGGGCCGTGCGCTTCTCTCGTTTAGCCGCGCGGCGTTCGGCCCGCCCCATCAACATGCGGCCCCAGCGATCCGGAGCCGAGTCGCCTATGGCTCCAAACAGTGCCTTCCCTTGCCCGGTATGGAATGAGCCGGGGCCAAGCGACAGTGCGGGCTCGAGCGAGAAGCGGTTCGTTGACCGAAGCCATCCTTCGTCATACTCAAAGCTCGCGCTTTCCTGGCCTTTGCGCGCGCGTGCCCACAGCCGTCCGCAAAATTGCGGCGCTCCGTCCAAACCGACATACACAAAGACCAGCTCGTCCATTTATGTGCGTCCTCCGGCCCTTTCTTTTTTTCTCGCCCGAACGCGTTTCGGAAGCCTTTCCTCTTCGAGGGTTAGACCTACGCGGTCAAAACGCGCGTCCGCAAGGTCCCCGAGTCGATCCGTCATCCCGAGCACAAACAGCAAACTCGCGTACCCACCTATCGACACCCCCGCATCCCCCTTTTCGATCTTCCTAAGGGTCTTACGATTTAGAAAGCCGCGCTGTGCCGCCAGTGTGGTCGACAACCGGCGGCGCAAACGTGCATCCCGGATGTCGGCGCCCAGTTTTCGCAGGGCGTTTCTCGCCGGAATCGGCAATGCATGCAGGAAACGGAGTTTTCTCATAATGTCCCTAATAGTAACCAATATTGCAGATACTGTCCACTATTGGGGTACATTGCGAATTCTTGTGAAGTCGATCAGGGTTCCTGAGGAAGTCAATCAGAGAAAATAATTCCTCCCTTTGTGATCGGAAAGCGGCCGGTTGTCTACCGTTTTGAATTGGACCACTATGTGGAATTGCGGAATGCAGAGGCAAAAGCCGCTTTGGAGAATTCCCAGCTCTAGGAACGCTTCGGCGGGTTGGCCTCTTGCCTGTGCTCAGGATTCCAGAGAGTGTTTTGGTCCGCGGTCATCGACGTATTCCGAGGGCAAGCTGATACGACAATTAAGATTCCGGTAGCGCCTGCCAGGAGCGTCTGCCCTCTCGGAGGAGGACTCGTACTCAATACCTCAATTCTTGCTTCCAAGCAGGTAGCAGAGCGGCCAAGCCAACATACCCCAGGCGTTTCTCTTTCCTAGTGTATCGATCATCAGTGAGTGCAAGGGCATTGTTGTAGACGAAGCGGCATGCTCCGGCGAATCTTCGCACTTTGCTAACCTGCTCGCCGTTAAGCCTCGTCTCAAATTTGAACCCTTATCGTCTCAGCAAGCCGGATTTTGCCCCTCGTTTCGGTATCTTCGTTACACAAGAGACTTCGGCCCCGCAGCCGGAGCCTGCGGCGTATCCATCTCGATCTGAATCAGTCCTGCTTCATGGTCGAGGAGCCCTTTGCCAAGGTCAACTTTCTTGCCCTTGGCATAGATCTCATGGCGAGGATGGCTTCTATACCAGTCAGCATGTGTTGCCGTATGATTCATGTGCTCGACGACTTTTCGCCAACCGCCACCGTTGTAGGCGCAAAAGCTAATTTCTCCTTGTTGGGTTGCCACTGGCGTACTCGAATTGGAAATGGCAGAAAAATCGTAATTAAAAGCGTCCTGGAACCACAAGCCGTTAACAATCATGACTTTCCAACGCCCTCTGTGTGTGTATGCTTTCGGCGACCAATCATCGCTACTACCAGCAACACGGTAGAAACAGTCTTCGAGCAAACCCCTAACCTGCGTGAGATCTAAGCCTAAGGGTGCTCTCTGCTGATCGAGATTGCGCAGCACGGACAACCACACGAGAGCTCTTGTTATGGCCGGCCCCCTGCCACTATCCGTTATTTCCATGACGTCGCGCATAAATTGTTCAAATTTAAAGAAGGACGGAATGGGGACCGCTAGCTTTTTGACCGAATCTATCAGCAGGAGGCTGAACATCCCGTGATTTGGGTGTGTGTCCGGGAAAAGGCTCCCTAACTCTGCATGCGGGGTTAGGACGTCGCACAAATGGGCGAAAATTCCATAGTCTGAGACCGGGAACCAATCACGCATGGGCCGCCAGGTAATCGAACCCTGTTCCTGCAGGTCGTAGGCGAGTTGCGAGAGCGGATAACGCTTCGCGTAGCGGTCATCGCTGGATATGCGTTCATCTCTACCGGTAAACATCACAGGCTGAAACAGCACGCCGTGAATCTGGTCTATGTTCTCGATTGCGAAACGGACAATGTCACCAAGACCACCGTGATTAAGGCCGTTGACTACCGTAACTTGGAGCGTAGTTCGCATTCCAGACGCAGCGATGTTTTCTAAAGCCTGCCGCTTCACCTGCATGTAGTTTCCGAGCCCGCGATGTTTGTTCTTTTCTTCCGAGACGCCATCGCACTGGAGATACACGGCGTGCAATCCGGCCGCCTTCGCCTGGAAAGCAAAGTCTCTGCTCTCGGCAAAACGGACACCGTTCGTCGCAACGTGAAGACGGTGGAAACCCCTGCTCTTCGCGTGTCGGACGGCATCAAGAAAAATCTGTGAAAGTGTGGGCTCTCCTCCAGAGAACAGAACGTTGACTTCTCGTTGAGGCTTAAACGAGCCCGCATTGTCAAAGAGGACCTTTATGTCTTCCATGTCTAATTCATGGACGTAGCTCGCGGCGTTCGCGTCCATGAAGCAGGGAGAACACTTCATGTTGCATCGGTTGGTGAGATCGACGATCAAATATGATCCCCGGCCTGATCTAATGCTGTTGGGACCGTGATTGTGCACCTCATGGTCGTAAGAGCATTCAAAATCCTGACCAAAAGCAAGCCGCTCCATCCTTTGGAAAAAATCCGGGTGATTGGACAACACGTCTTCAAGCGGGCCATGCCTGTCGCACGCTTTGCGCATCAGGATGCGCCCGCCTTCCTCCAGTATTTCTGATTCAATCATTCCGGGTCGGTCTCTGAAATCAGCAATCTCATTTTCGCCCCTCAGAACCGCCTCTGCCGCTTCGCGGTTGCAATCAGGGCAGAGCGAAGTCGTTTTTCTGGGAACACCCAGTTCCAAAGATCTTCGTTGTCCCCACTTGAGCAGCGGTCCGGGAGCCCACTTTGGTGTGGGCAAGGCTCCTTCTCGTAGTGCGTTATTAATCGGCTGAAGAAATTTCCAGCCGAGATTTGCGATTACACAAAAGGCGTCAGCCTTTGACGTAAACATTGGAATACCTCCCTGACGGTCTGCTCACAGGGCAACAGGAACGTGTTGAGAAACAAGCTGGACAGGAAAGCAATACGCGCAAGGCTCGGCACCTGTCAAGTGAAAATGTGGTTAGCAAGAACCCGCCGGCGAAAGTCTTCTTAACTTTGTATTCACGACTAGGATTGGCCCTGTGATCCTACGACAAAGCCAGAAAGCGAATTTACGCGAGCGGCGGCGAAGGGGCGACCTCCGTTTTTGAACAGCAGGATCCAGACCACTACAAGGAGTCCGCTAGAATCGCCACGGTCAAGGGGACGCGAACAGGCTTTTTTCACCCGAACTTGACCGCCTGTTTTTGGCAGTGTGTCGCCAAGGGACTCAACTGGCTGCGATTCGGGTTTTCCATCCTGTCCGGTAGACTCTAGCGCGTCTCACTGAGGGCGTGCCTCCGAGACGAGGCCTAGCTCTCCCTCTCCGTGACATTGCAGTGACAGCAGCACACCAAACGCTCCAGATAGAGCCGAGGAAGATAACTGCTAGGCGGTTTTCCAAACCGCCGCCGAGCAAAGCGGTTCTCACGGATGAAATCTAGGTTCGACAAGCCGCTGTACCAAGGACGATCACCGCGCGGCCACCCTGAGCGTTGAGGAGAAAAAGCTGCAAGTTCAGTTTGCGTTCTTTTTGCGTTGTAAGACTGGAAATGATGGGCAGTGATGGGTTGTGAAGGGGAGCTAAACTCTTGAGTTTTCAGCTATCTCGTTTGTTTGAGGTGCCCTACCTCAGTTTATGAGTCCGCTGCTCTAACCGCTGAGCTACGAGCCCTGCCTCTGCTCAACATCGTACATCGAAAGGGCTGAGCCGCGCAGCAACCACATGCGTTGAAGCCCCTCAAGGGTCGAAGGTGTCGGCGGTGCGGGGGGCAAGGATGACATGTTCAGCGGGCGAGAAAACAAGATCAGGTTTGCTGGAACGTGCATCATGACAGTCCGTCGGGGCTATGCTTAACCCGTTTCGCAGCGTTGAATCGAGCACGGTTTAGGCTCCGAAAAAGATGGGCGCCAATGCCGAATCTCGCCGTAAATTTCGCCTCACAAAAGCCTTGACAGAACGCCGAGCCTTGCCCTCGTTAAGATGTGTCTAGTTCGAACTGATCGCCCGTAACATGCTCCATACACTGGGCTTAATTGGCGAAAATCCAGCCCTTACCAAGCCGGGCAGCTCCCTCTCTGGCCCAGCAGAACGGTTGCTCCCGCGCGCACAACCGACTATGCTTCTAGTGCCGCATCGGGCGTCGCCGAGGACGTTCCGCGGGGTGCTGACCTCATGCAAAAACTGAAGAAACTTTGCGTCTGCCTGCTTTGCGTCTTTTTGTTGAACGCCGTTCCTTCCTCCGCCGGGACGGATACAAAAGCCGAGGAAAGCCCTCTCGACCACATCCAAACTTATATTTCGACCGGCTGGAATTCTCTCACTCGGTCGCTCACGGATTGCGCCACGGTGGTGGACACCAAGCTTGCTTCCGCTTCCGTTCTCTATCTTCCCGCAGATTTTCCGGAGCCTGCCTCGGTGCAGCAGCTTCAGAAGCGGTGCAAAGTAGAAGTCCTTCATTTGCCGGCGGTGATTCATCACATCGGAGAAATGGATCCCGGAAAAATCGATCCCGCCGGGCTTCTCTATCTCGAAAATCGCTACGTCGTTCCTGGCGGAAGATTCAACGAAATGTACGGCTGGGACAGCTACTTCATCATTCGCGGTTTGGTGCGCGACGGTAGGATTGATCTCGCAAAAGGCATGGTGGAGAATTTCTTTTTTGAAATCGAGCACTATGGCGGGATTCTGAATGCTAACCGCACGTATTACTTGACGCGCTCCCAACCGCCTTTTCTCACGTCCATGATCCTCGCGGTATACGACGCAGAGAAAGCCAACGGCCACCGGAACGATGAATGGCTCGCGAAAGCCTATGGCTATGCCGTCAAAGACCACGAATTGTGGACCAGTGAGCCTCATCTTGCGGGATCGACAGGACTCTCTCGCTACTTCGATTTCGGCAATGGCCCGGCGGCGGAAAGCGTGAAGGACGAAACGGGCCACTATCGGCAAGTGGCGGCCTATTTTCTTGGCCAGCCGGACCTTGGCCAGGAGTATTTGGTGAAAACGAGCACATCGAAGCCTTCTCCGCTCGCCGCAGGTCCCCTGTTTGCACTGCAGATTTGCGACGTCGCGCGAACCATGGCGCAGCCGGCCTGCGATCCCGCCGGAACGGTCGCGTTAAGCGCGGACTACTATAAAGGTGATCGTGCCATGCGCGAGTCCGGATTCGACATTTCCTTTCGCTTCGGTCCTTACGGCGCCGCAACGCATCACTTCGCTCCGGTGTGCCTCAACAGCCTGCTTTACAAGACCGAGAAGGACCTCGAACAAATGAGCGCGGCGCTGGGCCGTAACGAAGAATCGGAAAAATGGCGCCAGCGCGCGGAGCAACGAAAGGCAAACATCCAGAAATATCTGTGGGACAGCGAACGCGGCCTCTTCTTCGACTACGATTTCGAAAAGCAAGCGCGCTCGACGTATGACTACGTGACCACGTTTTATCCGCTCTGGGCCGGCATCGCAACGCCCGAGCAGGCTCGTAGGGTTGCGCAGCACATCAGCATTTTCGAGCGGTCCGGCGGCCTGGTGATGAGTCCATACGAAACCGGAGGCCAATGGGACTATCCGTATGCTTGGGCGCCGAACCAATTGATGGCCGACGAAGGCCTGCGTCGCTACGGATTCAATGACGACGCCAACCGTGTTTCCTACAAATTCCTTTCCATGGTCATGGAGAATTTTCAGCGCGACGGCACGATCCGCGAGAAATACGACGCGGTGAAACGCTCCTCGGAAACACAGGTGACCGCCGGCTATCACGTGAACATCATTGGCTTTGGCTGGACCAACGGCGTGTTTTTGGCGCTTTTGCACGAACTGCCGAAGAGCGAGGCCGCGCGGCTGGCCAAGGAACAGGATCAGACTCCCGTCGGCGCACGCTAGTGCTTCTGGATTGCGTCGCTCACGTTTCCGCTGACCGGATTAATTCGAGGCGCGCTTCATCTCGAGCGGGCGTAGCCCCTGTCTGGCTCGCAATCCACGAACCCATCCGGTTTGCCGCCTCGTTCATCGTTGCAAGAGAATCGCGACGCAGATAATGATAAACGAGCGCCGCTGTGAACGCGTCTCCGGAGCCCACGGTATCCGCTACTTCCACTCGAATCCCGGGGTGCTCGTGTTTGGCATACTCGCTCACCAACAGGCTTCCAGCCGCTCCACGCGTAATGCACACAAGTTTTGTATGAAAGGTATGGCGCATCCACTGCGCCGCGGACTCTTCGTCGTGATACGGAAAACCAAGCAGTCGCACCACCGTCGGCAGTTCATCGTGGTTCAGTTTGATGATGTCCGCCTGCTTCGCGGAATCAGCCAAAATCTGCGCGGAATAGTAAGACTGGCGAAGATTGACGTCGAAGATGCGCGTGGTTTCCGGACGAATGGTTTTCAAAAAAGAGTGAATCGTCTGGCGGGATTGTGGAGATCTTTGTGCCAGGGATCCGAAGCATACCGCATCGGCCTTTTGCGCCAATGCCTGCCAGGCGGATGTCCATTCGAAAGAATCCCATGCCGCAGGCTCTGCGATTTGAAACGTCGGCTGTCCTTTCGCATCGACTTCGACCTGGACAATCCCCGTGCGGTAGGTCGGATCGAACTGGAGGTAGGATGTGCTGAGACCAAGGCGTTCGAGGCGCTGTTTTGCATCTGCGCCCAATTCATCGTTTCCGACGCGGCTGGCGACGATGCCCTCATCGCCCAGCAGACTCGTCATGTAGGCAAAATTCGCGGGCGCGCCGCCAAGTTGACGGCCGTCCGGGAAAATGTCCCAGAGCAACTCGCCAAGCCCCACCGTCGTAAACTTTTTCATGGACGACCCGCGTTCCCTCGGCAAGACCGCGCGTTTGCGTAGAGTTCCATTGCGCCTCTTCGCGCCCAGCTAACGTCGCGTCATCCCAAGCGCTACTGCCATACCGCGCCAAGTTTCCAGATCGACAGCGAAAGCACTTTGCCACGCCCGACATCCGAATACAGCTCAATTCCGTCGCTCCCGCGTGACGGGTAGATGCGGTCTGTCAAGACCACCTCGCCATCGTTGACGAATACTTCCACACTCGAGCGGTCCAAAAAAACATGGAGTTTCACTCGCGAGCTTTGCCGGACGGTCGCTCTTTGGCGCCCAGGAAATTCTGCCGCAAAGGAAACTTCTCCGGACCGAGTCCGATCGACGAACACTTCCCTCTTTTCGGGAGTAAATCCTAAGTCAGTTTCTTCGGCCCCACCTTTACGCAACCGGAAACCAATCTCTTTCGCGTCTGCGGGAGCTAACTCCGCTTCGATTTCTAAAGTGTCCCCGCTCGCCTTCGCCGAGTGCATCGCTTGGATTGCCTCGGGAACAGAAACGTTCGAGACTTGCAGCAGCTCTTTCTGGCGCAGACGTTTCGCTTCGACTATGGGTCTCTGCACCAGCCGGATTCCATCCGGAAACTTCATTAGACCCAGCTCGCGTGGCAACGATTGTGCGCCGCGCCAAATCACAGTAGGCTCGCGGTTCGCGTACTGCCAATTGCTCATCCAGCCCATCCAAATCCTTCGCCTATCTGTGGGAGAAATATCCGAAAACGAATTCGTTGCGTAAAAATCCTTGCCATAGTCGACCCACAGCTCTTGGGCCGCGGCGGTTTCATCCACAAAACGCGCGCCGTCGAAAGCGCCCACGAAATATTCCACGCCGGTACCGCCGGCGGGCGCGCCGGGATTGCGGTTCACGACGAGCACCCATTTTTTGTCCGCGGGATTTCCGTCCACAGCCAATTCAAAAAGATCTGGGCACTCCCATTGGCCTTTTTCTTCGCCCCCTGCTTCGAAGGAACTTCGTAGAACCCAACTCTTCAAGTCCTGCGAGTCAAGAAACACAGCTTTTCGCTCGTCAGCCAGCACCGCCACCATCACCCACTTCTTTTGCGCCTCATACCAAAATACCTTGGGATCTCGAAAGTCTGGCTGTCGCAAATCAGCGACCGGATTCCCCGAGTAATTTGTCCAAGTGCGGCCGCGGTCGTTGCTTAAAGCGAGATTTTGTTTTTGCGAATTGGTGCCGGCCGCCGTATAGATGGCCATCAGGCAAGAAGTTTCACCAGAATCCCTGACGGTGCAGAGCCCGCTCGAATCATGCCAATCAACAACTGCGCTGCCCGAAAAAATCATGAACTTCCCCGGCTCTTCGGGAATCGCGACCGGCAAATTCTTCCAATGCAGCATATCCGCGCTGACCGCGTGGCCCCAGCTCATGTGGCCCCATTCCGTTCCCTGCGGGTTGTACTGGTAGAACAGATGATATTCGCCCTTGTAATAGACCAGGCCATTCGGATCATTCATGAATTTCTTCGGCGGGGTGAAATGGTATTGTGGCCGCCACCATTCGTTGTAAGTTTTCTGCGGCAGCACTACAAGCGCATATGCGAAAAAAATGGCCGCCGCGAACGTTCCGCGAAGCATGTTAGAGGATAAGTTCATCGGATCGGGCATCACCTTCAAGGCTTCGCATTCTGCCTCTCTTCCAATTGGGCGGCCACCTTGAGTTCCCGGTCTGCGTCGTCATTTCTTCCCAAACCTCGGTAGGCCTCTCCAAGAAGATGGTGCGGAATGGGATTGTTCGGATCCATCGCCAGCGCGCGCTGCAGCGCGCGGACGGCCAGCTGCGTCTCGCCTTTCTTCTCCAAGACCTTGCCGAGCAGGATGTACGGCCCCGTCGAAGTGGGATCCAGCCAAATAGAACGCTGCAAGAGCCGCTCCGCCTCGTCGAATTTCTGCACACGTGAATAACTGTCCGCAAGCTTGTAATACGCCGCGGCATAGCCGGGATTGATCGCCAGCTCTTTCTGGAACTCCGCGATGGCCTGGTCTATTTGGGAATGATAAAGGTATACCTCGCCGAGAAGTTCGTGCGCTAAAGGAAGTTTTGGATCGAGTTCCACGGCCTTGTGTGCGTATTCTTCCGCCACGGGACTGAAATCCTGCCGCAATAGCATCCGCGCCGTGAACAGATAGCTGGCCGCCGACTCCGCAGGCACATCGAACATTTTCGCAAATGCCTTGCGCGCGTTGGGATAGTCCTTCGTCTGGATGTAGCAAATCCCCAGGATGTACGACGCATCCACATTGGCGCTCGCGTACCACGTCTGCACCTTTTCAAGCTCCGGAATCGCCTCCGCAGGCCGCCCCGCCAGGTAGTACGACAAGCCCAGAAGTTGCTCTGCTTCGCTGTCCCTCGGATTCTCCTCCAGTGCTTTCTTCAGGGATGCGATCGCGTTCATATAATCGCTTTTCTTGTAATACGCGGCTCCCAGCTCGTGCGTGAGCCCTTTCATCCCCGGATGCTTCGCTTCTAAGTCGAGGAGAGCCGAGATCGCTTCGTCATATTTCCCCTGCCGCAGGAGACGGCGTTCCTGATCGAAATCGAGCTCGGGGATTTGAGAGGGTTGTTGAGATGGGCGGCGAGCATCGGGCAGGGACGATTTCTCCGGCTCTTGAGGGATTTCCGCCCACGTAGGCGCCGCGCTCAAAATCAAGATGCCTAAAAGAGCGGCGGCAAACCAGCGGTTCTTCGGCATATGTCTACCCTGTTCAAATCCTAAAACGATTAGAGCATAAAAAACGGGGAGCCGGTGAGGGCTCCCCGTCGGTTGGGTGTGTGTTGTCTTTTCTTTGTTAGAAAGTGACCCGGAACCCGAACTGGAGTTGCCGCATGCCAGTCGGAGAACCCGGTGAGTTATCGCCCTGGATGTCCGTGATTTGACCCGCGGTGCCGCCGCAGTCGACGCAAGCATTGCCTTGGTTGCCATTGAAGCCCAAGACCGGATGGTTGAACACGTTGTAGGCATCGAAGCGGAACTGCGCCTTGACGCGCTCCGTGATGGTGAAGCTCTTTGTCAACGACATGTCATCGTAGAAGACGTGCGGCCCGCGATATGAAAAGAGCCCGAGATTGCCGATCTGGCCGCAAGCTGGAAGAGAGAAGGGCCCAGACGTCGGTCGGGCAAACGTACAGGAGTCAACGCCCGCGTTCGCTGCACCAACCTGATTCCCGTAGGAAAGCGGAGCTACTGGAACGAACCAGTACAACGCTCCATTCACCCTCTGAGTGCCGGTCTTCAGTTTCTCACCATTAATCACATTTGGCAGGCAAGGTCCAGCATCCGCGATGACGCCGCATTCCCCAATGCTAGGCGTCCATGGCAGGCCGCCGCCCCAGGTCAACGTGTTGCTGACTTGCCAGCCGCCAATCGCATAGTCCATGGCGCGGCCAATATTGCTCATGTACTTTTTACCCCTGCCGATGGGCAGTTCGTAAATAGTGTTGGCCACGAATTCGTGGTTTCTGTTTTGGTCGTTAGGGCCGTAGGCGAACACTTTGTTCACGTCGTAATAGCCCCCATTATACGCGTAGGCTCGCGAGAAGGTGTAATGCGCAAGAAACTGCAGTCCGTAGCTCGTCCGTTTTTCAGCCTTTATTTGAAGTGCATTGTAATTATTGTTGGCGTCGTTGCCGAAATAATTGCCAACGCCCCCTGAGCAACAAGGCGTGTAGCCTGTACCCGTGTAAGGAAAGGAGTAAACACCGTTCAAGAAAAACGCGCGGCGCTCGTTTGCCGGTATGCTCGGATGGAAGGACACCGAGCAATTCGGGTTACAAGTTACAGGAGCGCTACCGGTGCCGATAGCCACGTCGTTCAGGCCGTAGGAAGGACCATCTCCGTTAAACATGTGAGTTCCCTTGTTGCCGACGTAACTCACGGTGATGTTAAGAGTAGAGGTCACTTGGCGCTGAACCGTGGCATTCCATTCATCGATCGTTGGAAGCCTCTGAACCCTCGGACGGATATACGTGGATGCTGTACCGTCGGGCCCGAGCAGTGGCAAATAACCATTCGTAGTCAAGTCGTTTATAAGATTCGCAAATGGGTATGCTGGCGGGCCGTTAACAAGGTTGAAAACCGCGCTGCGATTATCAGTGTTCGCGGAGTTGATGATTGAGTCTGAGAGATTTTGTGATGCGAGAACTGGTAGGTTTTGCGTGACGGCGTGGCCGAAATTGGAACCGAACACGCCAATGTCGAACCCGCGGCCGTAACCGAGGCGCAGAACGGTCTTGGGATCGAATTGATAAGCAAAGCTGACGCGTGGAGCGAAGGCTTTATACGTGTTCGCCACGCCGCCATTGAATGAAGTGCCGCCATAGCCCGCCACGAGAAGCTTACCATTATTCAAGTCTGCAAAACCGGCGTTGCCCTTGGCGGTGACGGCCTCTGGATTGTAAATTTCCCAGCGCAGTCCTAGGGTCATGGTGAACTTCGGGCTGACTCTCCAGGTGTCTTGGCCATACAAGAATTGGCGCCACTGGTGGCCGATGGCTTGAACGTTGGGCGGGCTTACGAAACGCTGGAACGAAGTGACGTCGCCGAGCACCATGGTGGCCAACGCCAAGCCGTTGCTTCCCGCGAGGGAAGTAGCGCCGGCGTCGAAGTTCAAGATTCCTGTGCGGCTGGAATCGCTGGGGATGCGAAGGTTAGTGGCGTAGCGAATGTCAGCGCCAAATTTAATCGTGTGATTTCCTTGAGTCCGCGTCCAGTTATTTACGAACTGGATCTGACGTTCTCTTTCCGTCAAGGGGCAGTTGCAACGGCCGATGTTCAATCCATCGCCAAAAGCGGCCAGGCTGCCATTTCCCGAAAACTGGAAACCTGAGAGACCGCCCGTCGTAGGCGGACCCTGGATGCCGGGCCCTGAGTTCAGGCCGGGGAAATTGAATCCGTCCATGGGGCTTGCAGATGCGTCGGAGTAATGTGTCACCGGATTGTACTGAAACCATCCGAGGCGGAAGTCGGTAAGCCAATGAGTGCCGATTGCTTTCGTGAAGCCGCTTGCGAGGCTGTAGTCGTGGTTAATGGAAGAGCCATTCAAACCGCCAGGCCCAAAGCCGGCACCACCAAGGGCACCCAAGCCGCCTAGACCCGACAAGTTGAAATAGTCAAGGCTGAAGCGCCCGAACACCTGGAAGTTTCGCGGAGCGTTGTAATCGATTCGAGTGTCGAAGGAATACTGATTGTAAGGACCGTTGCCCGTCGACACGAAGTTGTTATTGATTCCCGTTATGCTTGTACCTGTACCTGAAACAGGAACCGTCGGCGTCGGAAACTCGGCGAGGAGCTTGCCCATCCCCGCCGAAATCATGGAGATGGGAATCATGTTATTCGCGAAGGCAGTGCGACCTGACCCATCCGCTAAGTTTCCGGTGGTGGGGTTGTAGATTTGGCCGCTGTGAACCCCATTTGCAACCGGCCCATAGGCGTCAAGATACTGACTCAAATCGCAGAAGCCTGGTGTCGCGCTTGTAGCGTTCGTAGCGGGATTGCAAGTGCTTAATACTTCCGCGGTTGGGATGGTGTACTGGTTGGTTATACCTTGGATTTGCTTCGTGCCTTGATAGTCGCCAAAGAAAAAGAGCTTGTCCTTGATGATGGGCCCACCTACAGAACCACCAAACTGCTTCCAGGTTGCAGGAGCGAGCGGAACACCGGGCTTGTTGGTGAAGGGGTCGCGTGCCTGCTGATCGCTGTTCCGATAATAGTAAAAGCCGCTGCCATGGAACTCGTTCGAACCGGACTTGATCTGCACGCCGACCGTGCCAGCGACCGCCTTGCCGGATTCCGCATCGTAATCCTGTAGCGCGATCTTTGTCTCGCCGATTGCGTCGAGGTTGGGATTGACGACGATGATACCCAGGATGGGATCCTGGTTATCCGTGCCATCGAGCTCAAAATTTGTGCCTGAGAAATGCTGGCCATTAACAAAGATCTGGCCCCCACCTTGCGGGTTTTCGGTCGCCGCGTGGCTCCAGCCGACGAGTTTCTGGGTGCCGGGCGAGAGCAGCTCAAAATTCGTGAAATTCCGGTTTAGAACCGGCAAGTCTTGAATGTACTGTTGGTTGAACTGGACGTCGACGTCAGCTCGGTCTGTCTGGAGTTGGGGAACCGCACTGGTTACTTCGACGGTCTGGGAGACAGCGCCGAGTTGAAGCTCGGCAGGGACGCTTGCAGCCGTGTCCGCTGAAACAACGACGCTGGGGACGTCGTAGGCTTTGAAGCCAGCCGCCTCGATGTGAATCTTGTAGGTATCAGGAATTAAGTGCGTCACGGAGTAGTTGCCGCTTTCATTGGTTATCGTGTCATACGTGAAGCTCTTGGTGACTGAAGTTACCTTCACTTTGGCTCCGACCACGGCATTGCCTTGGGGGTCCGTCACCGTGCCGATGATGCTCCCAAAAACCGCCTGACCCAAGGCTGTGCTCACGCCAAACCCAAGCGCGAGACAAAGAACCAAAACCCAACCGACAACCGCTTGCCTTTTCATCCCACCCCTCCTTACCGACCCGTATCCCAGTAATTTTTAAAGGCATCCCCAGTTCAATACTCCGAAAAGCTTGGCTCTTCAACTTCGCCGACAAAACTCTGCCAAGCGTCCATGCACTTTCAAATTGGTTGTAAACTTACAAAGGAAGGCTGCGCCAACACTCGCAAAGATCGAGCCAGGCTCAACCGTGAAAGGCACCCCCGCGAAAAACTTCAGCGCCCTCGACTTGCGCCTTGCACAAATACACCCGGCGTTGCACTTCGCCGCTTTTCCGCCCTCAGCGCAAACTTCGCGCTGGCACCAGTTCACAGGCGGCTATTGTTGCAATATTGATGCGTACTATTTGTTTTTTGGGGTCAACTTGGAAGTCTCAATGCGTCTGATACGGTTACATCAAATAACTCTTCATCTTGCAGAGAGATGCGTGACTTGTTACACTCCTGTTACTCCAAGGTATCAAGGACTGTTGTGAACGAACGGGAGCATCTTATCGAGCAGATTAACCGTCTCACAAGCAGCCATCCTCTGCATGGCTCGGAGTCCCTCTGCAAATTACTGCGCTATTTGGCTAAGCACGCCGTCGATCACCCGGGTACCCCCATTAAGGAGTTTCAAATCGCCACCGAGGTTTTCGGCCGCTCGACTGACTTCGATCCCCAGCTCGATTCCATGGTGCGTGTACAGGCCGGGCGCCTTCGTTCAAAACTGGCGGAGTATTACAGTACGGACGGTCTGGACGACCCCGTTGTGGTCGAACTCCCCAAGGGCACTTATCTGCTTTCCTTTCACCACCGTAATTCTTCTGCCTCCAAGCCCGCCTCTGGAAACTTGAACGGCATCGTCCGGAAGGAAGCCCATGAGAAAAGTTCGGAACGCAGATGGGGAACCGAAGTCATTTCCCTTTCGATCTTCCTGGCAGCAGCGATCACCGTGATTGTTTGGTTGCTGGCGACCCGCAATAGTCCTCCGGTGAGTCTTGCCAGCCAACCTGAGCTCGCGCCCGCCGCGTTCCGCGTCTTTTGGAAGGGTTTTATTTCGGGGCCGGATGAGCCGTGGGTCGTCTTCAGCAACGCGGCCTTTGTCGGCCGTCCTGAAACAGGGATGCGCTACCGCGATCCAAAACGCGATGCGGGTGTTCCTATCCTCGACCATTACACTGGTGTGGGTGAGGTGCTGGCGGTACATCAACTCGATGGCGTGTTCACCCTTCTTCACCGCCGCATCCGCGTCAAACGCGGCAGCCTTTTCTCCCTGGACGACGCCAAGAACAACAATCTGATATTCATAGGTTCCCCTTCGGAGAATCTCTCTCTCCTGGAAATGCCCGGTACCACGGAATTCGTTTTCAGGAGGCTGACCACCGGCCCGCGCAAGGGTGATCAAGCCATCATCAACGTGCACCCTCAGGCCGATGAGGCCAAGGAGTTCTTGGCGACTCCCTCTGGCGAGCCTCTCACCGAGGATTACGCCGTACTCGGGCTCGTAAAGGGGATGACTCAAGGACAATTCATATTGATTCTCGCGGGAACTACGACGATCGGCACACAGGCTGCGGTCGAGTACGTTTGCAGACAAAGCTCGGTCGAGGAATTGCTCTTGCGCCTTTCCGTTTCGCAGGACGGCGAGCTCAAGCCTTTTGAGGCCGTCATTCGAGTGAAAGTCGCCCGCGGTGTTCCGGTGGAAACCGAATTGGTGGCCATTCGCAAGACTGGCTTCTAGCGCTCGTCTCCTTTCTCGCTACCTTCCTGCTAGCCTGGCGCTTTCAAGCGCGGATCCAGTACGGTCGCCTTCTCGAACTCCTTCGCTGCCTCTTCTTTTTCGCCCTTCCTTTGCAGCGCCAATCCCAGCTGGTAATGTGCAGCGGCGTACTCCGGCATCGTTTGGATGGCCGTTCGAAATTGTGAAATGGCGCCGTCCAAATCCCCCGCGTTCAAGAGCCTCCTGCCGGAGTTTGTCGCAAAGACCGCCGCCTGCTCGCTTGATTTTTGTTTCAACAGCTCCATGCCTTTGCGGCTTTCGGTCGCCGCTCCGTCCGCGTCCCCGAGCTGCCGAAGAACGGCTCCCAGATTCGTGTGCGCTCCCGCAAAATCCGGCTGCAAACGAATCGCTTCCCGCAGGGCGTCCGCCGCCGGCAGCAAGTCCCCTTTTTGCTTCAGCACCGAACCCAGCGTATAGTAAGCCTCCGCATAGTCGGGCTTGGCCCGGACGGCCGCCCGCAATTCTTCCGCCGCTGCCGCTAAGTTCCCTTGCTGCCACAACGTCACTCCCAGAGTGTAGTGCGCATCCGCCAACTCGGGATCGAGTTCCTCCGCCTTTTTGAATTCCGCGATTGCGTCGGGCAATCGATCCTTCATCTTCAACGCCAGCCCCAAATCGTAGTGATACGTTGCGTTTTCTGGCGCCATTTTTATCGCCGTCTTAAAATGCGCTTCTGCGGAATCAAAATCCGTCCTCTGCAAATAGGCTGCTCCTAGATTCCCTTCATAGCCCGAGTCGCTGGGTTTCAATTTCAGCGCTGTTTGAAATTCCAGTATGCTGTTTTCCGCGTCGCCAATCTGCAGTAGCGCGAGCCCAAGATCATTGTGCGCATCGGCACTTTCGGGCCGGATCTTTACCGCTTGCCGAAATGCGGCCACCGCCTCTTCCCCGCTACCCGAGCGCTGCAGCAAAATACCCAACTGCTTTTGCGCGCCGGCATTATTCGGATCCAACTTTGCCGCGGACTGAAATTCCTGTAACGCCGCACTGGACTCCCCTTTCGATTCCAGCGTCTCGCCTAGGTAGAAATGCGCCAACGAATTAGCGGGCTCCAGCGTCACGGCCGCGCGCAACTCAGACTCCGCCCCTCCCAGGTCTTTTTGTTCCAGCCGCAATACTCCAAGGTGCAAATGCGCCGCGGCGAATTGCGGCTGCAGCTTCATAGCTTCGGAAAATTCGGTCGCCGCTTCCTCCGTCTTCGCTTGCTGAACCAAAACCGATCCGAGGTCATCGTGCAACTCCGCCCTCTTCGGCTCCAGCTCGATCGCGTCCTTCAATTCTTGCGCCGCTCCCGCTGCATCGCCCGAATACGAGAGCGCACGCCCCAAAATATGGTGCATCTCCGAATCCTTTGGCGCCAGCCGCACCGCTTCCCGCGACTCCCGGATGGCGCCCTGCGCATCTCCTTTCTGCAGCAGCGCGCTGGAAAGATTCATGTGCGCTTGTGCAAAATCCGGTTTTAGTCGAACCGCGGCCTTGAACTCGGCAATCGCCGCTTCGCTTTCTCCTTGTGCCAGCAAGACCCATCCGAGCGAGTTGTGCGCTTCCGGACTCCGCGGCGCCAGATGGACGGTCTTCTCAAACGCCGCGCGCGCCCCTGCCAAATCACGCCGCTCGAGCGCCAGCATTCCCTTCTTGTAAGCCGCATTGGCCGCTT
The DNA here is from genome assembly GCA_963753745.1 of uncultured Acidobacteriota bacterium. GTDB lineage: Bacteria > Acidobacteriota > Terriglobia > Acidiferrales > UBA7541 > Acidiferrum. The sequence continues at coordinate 185,228 of CAVWDX010000023.1, read as the reverse complement.
CGTCCTCGACGCCGGCCTTCCCGTTTTCCGCTTGTGCGTGCGCATCGCCACAACCCAGCAGAAGCGGCAGAACTAGCGCGCCAATTCTCAACCTGGCCTTCAAGCCGCGAGGAACAGTGACTAAGTGCACGTCAGATCCCGTGAAAGTCCGCAAAGAAAACCGCCCCCATCGCAATTTCCATCCCATTTTGCCGGACAACCTCGGCAAGACTTCGCCAGGCTGTCCGCCTTGACCCTGCTGAACCCGCACCTTAGTATGCCAAGAGTTCATGATTTCCGGTCCGACCCATCGTTCGCCGTTTCATTTCAAACGCTCTGGGGCTTTGCTCGCCCTTCTCCTGCCCATTTCACTTCTTTTAAGCGCCAGCCAGCTCCCCAAAAGCAATCCGAAACCCATCGCGCATTTCACCGATATCGCCAAGAAGGCTGGCCTCACCGTCACCGAAGTTTTTGGCGGTGTGAACACCAAGAAATACATCATCGAAACCACCGGAACCGGCGTCGCCATTTTCGACTACGACAACGACGGCTGGCCGGATATCTTCATCGTCAACGGCACGACCCTCGATGCGCTTCCCTCCTCAAAAGCTCCGACGAGCCATCTCTACCACAATAATCATGACGGAACCTTTACCGATGTCACGCAAAAAGCCGGCCTAACCCACACCGGCTGGGGCCAGGGCGTCTGCGTCGGCGACTACGACAACGACGGCTGGGAAGATCTCTACGTCACCTACTACGGAAAAAACGTCCTCTATCGCAACAATGGCGACGGAACTTTCTCCGATGTCAGCGAAAAAGCGGGCGTGGCCGGTTCCGGCAAAGCCTGGGGCAATGGCTGCGCCTTCGTTGACTACGACCGCGACGGCCATCTCGATCTAATGGTCGCCAATTACGTCGACTTCGATCTCGCCAGCGCACCCGCTCCTGGTGATCGCCCTTCCTGCATGTGGAAAGGCGTTCCCGTGATGTGCGGCCCGCGCGGCCTCACTCCCGCAAAAAATATTCTCTACCACAACCGCGGTGATGGCACCTTCGAAGACGTCACGAAAAAATCCCGCATCGATCAGGCCGACGGCCATTACTCGCTGAGCGTCTCCACCCTCGACTATGACGACGATGGATGGCCCGACATTTTCGTTGCCTGCGACAGCACCGCCAGCATTCTTTATCACAACAATCGCGACGGCACTTTCACCGATGTCGCCGTCACTGCCGGCGCCGCCTTCAACGACGACGGTCGCGCTCAAGCCGGCATGGGCTCCACCGTCGCCGACTACAACGGCGACGGCAAACTCGACATCTTCAAAACCAATTTCTCCGACGATACTTCCACTCTCTACCGCAACAATGGCAACGGCACTTTCGACGACGTCACCTATCCCGCCGGCCTCGGCCTCAACACCAAATACCTCGGCTGGGGCGCCATGTTCTTCGACTTCGATAACGACGGCTGGCCCGATCTACTCCTCGTCAACGGTCACGTCTATCCCGAAGTCGACAGCCAGCATCTCGGCAGCACCTTCCAGGAACCCCGCATCCTCTATCACAACAACGGCAACGCCACCTTCACCGACATTTCCGCCGATGCCGGTCCCGGCATCACCACTCCGAATTCCTCGCGCGGCCTCGCGATCGGCGATCTCTGGAACGACGGTCAACTCTCCGCCGTCATCAGCAACATGAACGCCCCACCCAGCCTTCTCGTCAACGACGTGCGCTCTCCCAATCACTGGATCGCTTTCCATCTAATCGGCACTTCGTACGCCACGTCTTCACACAAACGAAATCCAACTTTAGCGCCGGCGTCCGCCCCCCAGGCGCCGCCTCCGCTTGCCTCTTCCTCCTTTATCTCCTCAACTTCCTCTGCCTCCTTTGCTTCCTCACGCGACGCTATCGGCGCTCGCATCACCATGAAAGCCGGCTCCCGCCTCTTCGTCGACGAAGTTCGCAGCGGTTCCAGCTACGATTCGAACAGCGACATCCGCGTCCACTTCGGCCTCGGCTCCATCACGAAGCTCGATTCCATCGAAGTCCGCTGGCCCAGCGGCCTCGCTGAAGATTTCACCAATTTCGCCATCGACAGGATTCACACTCTGAAGGAAGGCTCCGGCGTCGCAGTCAAGGTTCAGCCAGAAAAGTGACTCGTTCCTTTGCATCGCTCATACTAAAATCTCGCGCGTTCAGTACGGCGCCGCAATGAAAACGAAACCCAAACCAAAACTCAAGCCAGCCAAGAAGCTCGTCAAAAAATCTTTCGAAGCCACGCTCGTGCGCCTCCGCTCCAATCTCGGCTGGGTTATTATTTGGATTCCCTTCAACGTCCACAAAGTTTGGGGCAGCCGAGGCCGTCTCAAGGTCCGGGGCGAAATCAACGGCTTCGCCTTTCGCACCTCACTTTTTCCCACCCGCAAGGGCGAACACTTTCTGCTCGTGAATAAAAAAATGCAAGCTGGAGCTCACGCGACCGAAGGCACGACAGCGCAATTCCTCCTCGAACCCGACATCGAAGAGCGCCTCGTCGCCATCCCCGCCGAACTCAAGCGCATCCTCGCCGAAGCCCCCGCCTTCCGTCCCTGGTTTGCCACGCTGAACTATTCCACGCGCAAATGGCTCGCCGACTGGATTAATCAGCCAAAGAGCGCTGTCGCCCGCGTCCGCCGCGCCGAGCAGGTTGCCGAGCAGCTTCTCTCCGCCATGGAAGCCGAGCGTGAACTCCCGCCCGCGCTGAACCTTGCTTTCACGCGCGATCCCCGCGCTATCGCAGGTTGGAACCTTATGTCCCCTCTGCATCGCCGCGGCCAGTTAATCGCCATCTTCTATTACCGCTCGCCCGATGCCCGCGCTCGCCGCATCGACAAAGTAGTCGAAGCCGCCATCGCACTCGCCGAGAAAAAATCCATCAGGTGAATTCCCAGCACTCTGCATCCGTCACTTCATACCATCCGGCTAAGCTTCAGCGGACCAAACCGCCTCACTCTTCGCGCTTGATGGACACATAGATCGGTCCCGCTCCAAACAGGCTCACCAGAAACCAAGTAAGACGCCCTGCACGGCTCATCGTTTGAAACTTCAAGTGCTCTCCTGCCGCAACGTCCAGCTCCACCGTCTTCCAATTCCACGTATTATCCACCCGCAACCGATGGTGCCCCGCCGTCACCGGCACCGAAATTGTATCCCCATAGAACAACTCCCCGACACTCTCTCCGTCCAGCTTCACGATGATTTGCCGCTGCTGCGCGTCTTCGTTTGAAGTTCGCCGAATCGTGATCGTACCCTGCGCAGCCGGCATTTCTGCAGACTCGGAATCCACCTGCACACGCCCCTTTCCGTGGCCAAGACGCCTTCAATGGCTATAGATGGTACCCTCTTCGCATCACATAGGCATCACGCCAACAAAACTTGCTGCTGGAGATCGGAAAATTTACGCACCCAGGTGGGCCGCTGTTTAATCTGCACGCAAAAAGCCTCGCAGTCTTAACCGCGATTCACTTGGCTGCACTCTTCGTGCCTATTGTCCTTGCTGGCTAACCGTCTTCCCTTATGGAGAAATAGATAGCGGGCGGCAAAGCAAGATGCATGCGTGGCGCATGGGAATCTCAACGAAAGGTATTCAATGAAGATCTTTCACTTCGAAGCCCGCCTCTGGCTTCCACGTCCAAGAAACGAAGTCTTCGAATTTTTCTCCAATGCCATTAATCTTGAGGAGCTCACTCCGTCCTCATTGCGCTTTCACGTACTTACTCCAACACCGATTCGCGTCCAGCAAGACTTGGAAATCGACTATCGCCTGAAGATCCGCGGAATTCCAGTTCGATGGCGCAGCAAGATCACGGTCTGGGATCCCCCCAATAGTTTTGTAGATGAACAAGTCCGCGGCCCGTACCGCCTGTGGATTCACGAACACCGCTTCACCGAGCAAGAAGGCGGCACCATCTGCGAAGACTCTCTGCAGTACGCCCCCTCGGCGGCACGCTCATCAACAAACTGTTCGTGGCCCGTGAAGTCTCCCAAATTTTCGCCTATCGATCCCAGCGTCTTCAGCATCTCTTCCCGAACGAGTTGGCGCCTCCTTCATTCTGACCGACCTCTCCCTCGCCCCTCCGCAGACAATTCACTTAAGCATGTCCCAGCATCGCCATTCTCTCAACCAACCTCACCCACCATCATTTCAAAGACTGCCGGCCGGTTTTTCTCCCCGCTTCGCTCTTGCGAAGCGTTCAGACGCCTGCGTGAGTCGATTGGCGGGGAAACAGAGTCGCAGCCCGGCCGCTCATCCCGTCACGACAGACTTCCTCAAAATGAGCGGCCGCGGGTTCGATGGCATGGCCCTCGATGAACCGTTAGTTCAAGTAGACCATGATTGCAATCCGATCCCGAGGATACCTGCGGTTGTACAGGTAATAGCCTCCATCGGTGTAGTCGATGTACACATCATCGTTATCGTACCAATTGTCTGCCCAGTATTCGGGCCACGGATCCATGAAGCCAAACCAATAGCCACCGTACTGGAAGCGCGGATACCCGCCGTACAACTCCATCGGGTACCTATGGATCCGGAACCAGTGATTCGCACCAAAGCGCAGACGATAACGGGCTTGTGGAATGCGGTAGCCATTGTAGCCGCCACGTTGCTGCCAATCGCGGTGCTCGGACTGCCAGTTATGTGCTCGATGCTGCTGCCACACCTCCCGCTGTTGACTTTGCTGCACCCGTTGCCTTTGCTGTGAAGGCCGATTGGCCTGCTGCTGACGCTGCTGCTGTTGGCCTCTGGCTCGCTGTTGCTGCGTGCGCTGCTGTTGCTCCTGTTGGCCCCTGGCTTGCTGCTGTCTCTGCTGCTGCTGCTTGTTCTGGTTTTGCTGCTGCAGCGCGCTGCTGTTGTTGCTGCTGGCCTCTCGCTTGCTGCTGTTGACGCTGTTGCTGCTGCTTGTTCTGGTTTTGCTGCTGAGCGCGCTGCTGTTGTTGCTGCTGGCCTTTCGCTTGCTGCTGTTGTTTCTGCTGCTGCTTTTCAGGCTTAGCCTGCTGCTCCTGTTTCTGAGGCTTAGCCTCTTGTTGCTGTGCGTACGTGGGAGCAATGCCTTCGAGAAGAAGGAGCAGAACCCCCGCGCTGATAATTCCACTTAGTTTCATGAGTGTTTCCTCCGTTAGGGTGATTTCATGTGCGCTTCCTCGGCGCGTCGGGCGCAGTTATCACGGTCCGGTGCGATTTGCCCATCCGCTAGGCAGCCTGGATGGGTTTGCTGTTTATAAACCTTTAGTTCAAGTAAATGGTGACGGCAAGGCGATCCTGAGGATACTGCCGGTTGTACAGGTAATAGCCGCCGTCGGTGTAGACGATGTACACATCATCGTTGTCGTACCAATTGTCTGCCCAATATTCGGGCCACGGGTCCATCAAACCGAACCAAAAGCCACCGTACTGGAACCGCGGATACCCGCCATACAACTCCATCGGGTAGCTGTAGATGCGGAACCAGTGATCCGGACCAAAGTTGCCACGATAGCGGTCATCTGGAATACGGTAGCCGTCGTAGCCACCACGTTGCTGCCAGTCGCGGTGCTGGGACTGCCAGTTAGTTGCGCGATGCTGCTGCCACACCTCCTGCTGTTGACTTTGCTGCACCCGTTGCCTTTGCTGTGAAGCCTGCTGCCGACCCTGGGCTTGCTGCTGCTGTTGAGCGCGCTGCTGTTGCTGTGCTGGCCCTGCTTGCTGTTGACGCTGTTGCTGCTGCTTGTTCTGGTCTTGCTGCTGTTGCTGAGCGCGCTGCTGTTGTTGCTGCTGGCCCCTGGCCTGTTGCTGCTGTTTCTGTTGCTGCTGCTTGTTCTGGTCTTGCTGCTGTTGCTGAGCGCGCTGCTGTTGTTGCTGCTGGCCCCTGGCCTGTTGCTGCTGTTTCTGTTGCTGCTGCTTGTTCTGGTCTTGCTGCTGTTGCTGAGCGCGCTGCTGTTGTTGCTGCTGGCCCCTGGCCTGTTGCTGCTGTTTCTGTTGCTGCTGCTTGTTCTGGTCTTGCTGCTGTTGCTGAGCACGCTGCTGTTGTTGCTGCTGGCCCTTGGCCTGTTGCTGCTGTTTCTGTTGCTGCTGCTGCTGACCCTTGGCCTGCGGTTGCTGTGTTGCGGTCTTGTCCTGTTGCTTCTTTTCAGGCTTAGCCTGCTGCTCCTGCTTCGGAGACTTAGCCTCTTCTTGCTGCCCGTAGCTGGGAACAACAGCTCCGAGAAGAAGGAGCAGAACTCCCGTGCTCATAAATCTGACTGCTTTCATAAATATTGCCTCCTTTACCGTCATTTCATGCACTCCTCGCTTGTCCCCTCGAGCATGGTCTTTTGTCCCGATTCAATTTGCGAGTCACCGCTTAGCGTTCTTGGCCGTCACGCGCCAGTTCGGCGCGCACAAGCTCAACGCAAGAAGCCGAGCAGGTATAAAATCAACGCGATGAGCAGAACCGTCCCAACTATCCCCAGACCCCCGCGGCCACCCCATCTCGAATATCCGTAATACCCTCCGCCTGCTCCGAACAACAGCAGCAGAACAATCACTAGCAATAGCATCGAAATTGTCCTTTCAACTTCCGGCCCGGAATTCCTGTCACGAACTTCCCTCCGTTTGCGCTCTGCCGCAAAAGTCTCGAGGGCCGCCCGTCAGTGCCGGCTATGACTTGTTCTTCGCCCCCACCACTAGCAACACGACTCCTCCAGCCAATGCCAGACCTCCAAGTATCGGAGGAAGGGGAATGTGCTCGTGAGATTCCGTGGTGACGTGTACCGATCCAACGTCGATCACTTTTTTCTGACGTGTGTAGTTGATGCCTTGATAGGCGAGGACCAGTCCGCCCAGAACAATCAGCAAAATCCCAAGCCAACTGATCGGTTTCATGTTCGAGTCTCCTTACTCAAACAACTCTTCGTCCCTGAACGAGTCTGATGACAAGAATAATGACGGCCAAGACCAACAGAATGTGGATGAACCCTCCCAGAGTGTAGGAAGTCACCAGGCCCAATAGCCACAGCACCACCAAAATCACGAAAATTGTCCAAAGCACCTTCTTCTCCTCTCAGAACCGATTCGAGCTTCTTTATCCCTTGTCCCAACAACCAAGGTGGTCACCTCACGACTTTCTTTTTCCCGCTTGCCGGCTTGGGCCCGTTCAACTGCCGGTGTGGATGCTAGAAAGCGAATGAAAAAGACCAAATACATTCAGGAGCCACAACACCACGCAAATGATCACGACTCCATTTAAGATGGACTTAATCGTCCTCTGCATTGGTATGTAGGTGTTCACCAGCCACAGCAGGACGCCCACCACGACCAGCACGATCAGTATTTGAAGTAATGGCATGATCTATTGACCTCCCTCTTTTTGCAGACACGCTCGTTTGGCCGGCCTGCAACTATTTCGCAACGCAGCCCTACCGGTCGGACCTGTTCCTCGGGGACCTCTTGTTGAGAGTGGAAACGAGCAATCTCGCCGAGGCGGGTGCGTGGACCGAACTATTGATTACGATTTCCTTCGCGGTGATCCCCTTTCCGTAGATCCTCTCGTTACCATCGTTATCGGGGCGAAGAGTCGAGCCCGCTAGAGAGACCCCGGCGAACAAACCTCGCGAACGCGAATACGACAGAATTTCCGCCCGCATGGTGACATCCGTGGCGGCTGCAGCGTTGCGGCCCTTCGGTCCCGCCGCGGCAGCCACGTCGCCGCCGAGCTTGACCTGACTGGTGAGGATGGACTCAGCCCCGCGCCTATTCATTACCAACAGGACGAAGTCGCTCGCCTGGCCCCCAATCTGAAAGCCGACGCTGGCGCCCTCAAGCGCCATCATCGCAGGCGCACTCCAACGCCCGTTGAAATCCGGCCCGCTCCGGCATGACATGACGCCTCGGCCGTAGCTGCCGCCGACAATGAACGCTGCCTTCATGACCGAGGGCAAAACGATGACGCATTCCGCCTTATCCAAAAGATCCGCCGGAATATCATCGGGAACGTTGAGAATCTCAACCATCACCTTGCCCGCGTTCCGAATGCGATTGTTTTCATCCTTTTGCGCATAAGCAGGTAGCCCAGCCAAAACCATCACAACCAAAAACGACAAGATTCTTTTCATTGACATGCTCCCTTCATTCCTATCTTCGAGTCTTAATCCGTCCAGCGTCCGTGACATAAGTCACTCTTCAGTGTGCGCTAATCAGAACTCTGCACTGTGCAATAAGAGACAGTCCTCCGGCGGGCGTGATTGCGCATCCCTGAATCCGACATTTCTACGGGGTCGCACAGACGCCGAACTGAGTACCCCTAACGTCCCGGAGTGCACTACAAAACGCTGAGACTGCCGTGGCAAATTGGGTTTGGGAGAGATTCAGGGTTCTGGCGGCATTGCCGCGGCAGGAGAAACATTGAGCTTGGCCAGCTCATTGGCAAAAAGCGGGTTTTCCGGATACTCCGCAACGAGTTCTGCAAGTTGTATGCGGGCCACTTCTGGCTTTTTCTCGCGCAGCGCCGCCAGCGCCAGCAAGATCTTCGCAAACGGCCGCAAGTAATGGCCGCGCTCCGCTGCGATCTCCAGCTGTTTAATTCCTTTTTTCTTGTCGCCGTGAATTCCTGCGAACCCGAGAAAAAACTTCTTGATTCCCGGCAGACTCCCGATAACGTAATTCGCCGTGCCCAATCCAAGATAGGCGTCCGCCGCATCCGGTGCGATCGCCAATAGTCGATTCGCGTACTTATCGGCTTCGCGGATCTTTTTCAGGCTGTCGAGTTGCTGCTTGTCGATCAGACTTGCATAGTCGGCCTGCATGCCTACGCTCAGGGCCATGGCGAAGAGAGCGTTGGTATCGTCCGGGTCCGTCTTCAGTCGAAGCTGCGCCAGTTCCTGCGCATGCTTGTCCGCTGCGAAGAATGCCGCGCGCAGTTGCGGGTCCGGTTTCAGAGGGATCTTGCCCAGAAAGCGCTTGTCGTTCAGGAAAAACTCAGACGTCAGCACGCCTTGCCGGTAGCACTCCTCAAACAAATAGCTCGCCGCTTCCGAGGCGCTTCCCAAAGCGTCTTCCGGATGGGACTTCTGCCAAGTCTCAAAATGGTTGCGCGCTTCTTGGGGCTTCAGTTCGTAGAGAAGGTGAAAGCCGGCCTCCAATTCCGGAACGTGCAAAACCTCTATCGGAGCCTGCCTGGAGGCTGCTGCCACCTCTGGAACATCAAGGACTCCCGCCGCCAGAACACCGCAGAGAAGCGAACAGCTCAGTAGGATGTATGCGCCACGGCCATCGCGGTTCTTATCGCTCAGGCTCAAATTGCCTTCTTCAGTGTTTGGCCGCTCCATGGTGTTCATTTGAGAATTCGGAAATCCGCGTGATTCGGCCCCAGGTCAAAACCAGGGGTTTCATGAGCAGCCATTCTCTCAAAACTCGAAGCGTTAGCCCTGCAGGACGACGCTTCGAAGGGAATCGTTGACTTCCAATCCTCGCAGCCCGCCGTACTCGATGAAACCTAGTTTTCTGAATTTGTTCATCAACATATTCACCCGGGGCCTTGTTGTACCAACCATCTCCGCGAGCATTTCTTGTGATGGGCTCGGAACCCTCTCTTGAGGCCTGCCTGGTTCTCCATGGCGGCCGAGCAGAAGAAGAACTCGCGCCAGCCGTTTCTCGCTGGAGTTCAGGAGCTGATCGATTAAATTTTCTTCGGCTCGGATGCCTCTCGAAAGCACGTGCTTGATAAACCTATCGGAGAACGCTTGTTCCTCGTGCAGCAGTCGAACCATCTCGGGCCTTTCGATCACCAGCATTGTGGTCGGCATTATTGTCGAGGCCGTGTTTAACCGCCGCGGTTGCTCCGCAAGGCACCCCTCTCCAAAAAAGTCGCCCGGTCCCAATATCGCTATAACGGCCTCCTTGCCGTCTTCATTGATAACGGTCAGCTTCACTCCGCCTTTTTGCAGGTACAACACGCTCGGCGCTGGATCGCCTTGCGCGAAAACGGTTTCCCTTTCCCCATAATTCACAACCCTCCTGGCCACGCCGGCGGAATGGAGAAAAGTTTGGACATCAAAAGCTTGCCTCTCCATGTGTTTTGTTTCGAATTTGCTCTTGCTTGGCCACCGTCTGTCTGTCATTCCGTGCAGAGCTTTCACGCGCGCTGACCTGGCATCGACGGCAATCGAAATCTCCATAGCTCCCTCCCTCAGAACGTCGCTTCAATGTGCACGTTGGACGCATTTCACTATTTTCCTCGCCCGAAGCGCGGTGATACACATCACAACTTTGCGTGACGAAAATTACGCGTGGCGCCGACACCAGTGTTCACAATTGCACACTTCTCCGGCCACTCGCCGCCGCAAAAGAGTCGCCCCACTCGCATCCCCAAATCCCCAATGGACCGACCTCAGCCGCTTCGCCAGCGATTACCATCATTTCCTCTAGGCCCGCCAAGACTCCTTACCAAAGTAAGCCACAGCTATATTTGACTTACATTCCCAACAATAGTACACTTCTTGCAGGTCGGGCTACCAATTAGGATTCCCCATGAAAAGCGAAGTCTCTACGGTCACCACCAAGGGTCAACTCGTCATACCTGCCAAACTGCGCCGCAAATACGCCATCCGCAAAGGCACGCAAGTTGCGTTTGTCGAGGAACAGAATCGCCTGATCCTCCAGCCTCTCACTCCGGAATTCGTCCGCAGCCTTCGCGGCTCCCTAAAAGGTGATCCATCCGCGCTGAAAATTCTTCTCGAGGACCGTAAACGCGAGCGCGAGCTATGAAACGAATTGTTCTCGACGCCAGCGCAGTCATGACCTTCTTCGAAAACCGTCCCGGCGCGGACAAGGTCGAAGACCTCATCCATCTCGGCGTCGCGGGCAAACGTCAATTGCTAATGTCCGTGGTCAATTGGGGCGAAGTCTACTATTCCACCTGGCGCGTCCATGGCCCCGGCGTCGCCCGCAAAATCCTCGAAGACATAAGCCAACTCCCCATCGAAATCGTCGACGCCAATCTGGACCTCACGCGCACCGCCGCCGAACTCCGCGCCGATCACAAGCTCCCCTACACCGACTGCTTCGCCGCCGCCTTGGCCGCCCAACGCAATGCCTACCTCGTCACCAGCGACAAAGACTTCGCCGCCGTAGAAAAAAAGATCGACATCCTGTGGACTAGCTTCTGACTACCGGGCTCCGAAATCTTCTTTCCAGCGCCACCCTCCCGCGTGTCATCCCGAGCGAAGCGAGGGATCCACTTTTCTCCTCTCTTCTCTGCGGCCTCTGTGTAAGATCATTTTCCCTTTCTTTTTTTCCGAGTCCGAAGGCCACCGGATCGGCGGTGAACGACGCCGCGTCACAGCGAATAGGTTATGTTAGCCGCTGGTGGACGAGAGTTCAGGAACCGCGGGGTGGCCGAGAGGCAGGTGGGGTGCCGCAACTCTTGTGGTCTTCGAGGGCGCGCGTTTTGAATCTGGCGGGTCGCAACCAACTTACGCTCGAGAAATTGCGGACCGGGCGCTGCGTCACTTCCGGTGCTTTTCTAGCTTCTCGACCACTCTATCCAGATCCGGATACCCAGCGCCAAAGCTCCGCGTGAGCCAGTTTCCCCCTCGCTCCGCGATCTTCTCGCCATCCGCCAACACATCAAACTGACCCGTCTCTCCCGGCGTAAGCACCACATCCACATTTAGGCGTTTCTTGATGAGGTTCACGAGACTCGTGACCTTTACCTTGTTGTTCTGTCACGTCGGGCAGTGCACGATTTCAACCTTCATGGTGTCCTCCGATCTGCTTTGCATGGATTTGCTGTGTCCCCGATAGCGCGGGTGCCCCCATCCTTGCGGATTTGGTTCATGCAAGGGTGGGTCTTTCTTTTTCTTGCCTCTTCAATCCTCGCCTCTTCGGACCATCCGTCGCAAGGTCTCTTTTGGCGGGTGGCCGAGAGGCAGGTGGGGTGCCGCATCCCTTGTGGTTTTCAAGGGCGCGGGTTTTGACTTTGCGGCTGGCGCTTCACTTACTTGAACGGGTTAATCACCGGCACGTCTATCGCAGCCGAACGCTCAACCGTTCACTCCCCAAAAACGCCGTTCAACCCCGAATTTCTACCATTCCCTATAAAACACTTTACTTGTCCGCCAACGAGATGCTACCCTGTCCCATGTTCTCGTCGCAAACAAGCCCATCGCTCTGTCCTTCGCCCGGTTCTTCCTCCTGTGAATTCAGTGCCTCCGCGTTAAGTCCTCGTTCTCTCTTGACTTTCGACATTTCAACCTTCGCACCTTGCTTCTTGCGAAACATCCTGTTCGTAAGCCCTTTCCCTGCCACTCTTACGAGCTGCGTCAGCCATAAGTCTTTTGCTTGCCACTCTTGCAAAAAACACCCGGGGGTCACATCTTTCAAGCCAAAGCCTCCGAGTGTCCGCGGCTCTCTTTCCCAATCCTGTGGCCACTCGCCTTTCACCAGTCACGGATCACTATTCACCCGTGCCACTAAGTTCTTTACAACCCGCACTTACGAAAAACGTGCCTGTAAGTCCCGTAGAATCCGCACTTCCAAAACACAGCACTTAAAACTCTTTAGAATGAACACTTCTGAAAAAACCCCCGGGGGGCCCCTTTCCAGAATGGATCTTGCTCTGATCGCATCTAATGGCTTCCAGGAGCGGCAACCACGTTCGCGGGAGCTTCGGCGACTCCCACATATTTATCCGCGCCGCCGTAATAAAACAAAGACTTGCCGCCCCACTGCACTATGCCCTCGACAAACACCACGTTCGGAACCTGGCCAATTTTCTCCCACTCCTTTTCCGGCGCAAAGACCGGCTCATCGGTCCGCGAAATCAGTTTTCGCGGATCGGCTCGGTCAAAGACGGCGATTCCCGTGCGACACACCAGCTTGTCGTCCGCGCCGTTGTAGACCAGTACGATTCCCGCAGGCGTCAGAATGGGCGGCGGTCCCGGTTCCACCACGCGCGAATCAAATTTTCCTGGCCGCCGCGGCAGCACCGGAGTTTGCGTCGCTTCTGTCCAGTGAAGCAGATCGTCCGAATAAGAAAGCCCCATCTGGTCGGTCTTGTCCGCCGCGGTTCCCAGCCAGTACATCCAGTATTTACCCCCGATTTTTTCGGGCACGATCGCGCCAGATTTCGTCCACGCCACGTTCCAGTTTCCTTTGTATGCGGGCAGGATCACGCCTTTGCGCTCCCAATGAATCAGGTCCTTCGACGTGGCCAGGCAAAGCTGCGCGTCCTTCTTGTTGTATCCGGTGTACGTCAGATAGTACGTGTCGCCGAATTTCTGCAGCCGCGGATCCTCGACTCCGCCATCTTTTTCGTAGTCCGTTTCCGGCCAAAGAACCGGCTTCGCACGCCGCTTAAAATGAATACCATCCGCACTCTCCGCATACCCAATCCGCGAAGTCCCTTTCGCATCCTGCGCTCGGTACAACATTACGAATTTCCGCGTCACGACTTTCGTTTCATGGACCAGCCAGAACGGCGACTCGAAGCTTTCGACCGCCGGATTGAAGGTGCCTGCCGATTCCCAGCCGCTGCCTTGCGGCGAAAGAATCGGCGTTTCCGATGCGCGCTGCCACGCACCGAATGGCAAATTTGCAATTGCCGCCGCGCAACTGAGCGACGCGAAAACGAAAAACAAAATCGGCAGAAATATTTTGCGCTGGTGAAAATGCATTCTGGGCAACTCCTTACTTCGCAGACTTCGTTGACTTGGCAGGCTTCCACGTCCCGAGTTGGACCGACCGCACGATTCCTTCGCCTTCTTTCACCACGATCATTTGATTCGGCTTCACGTCCTTCAACGTGTCGACCGCGCCGCTCGGCCAGCGAATTTCGAGCAGTTCGACCTTTTCCGCTTTTCCGATGCCGAAATGCACGCGCAAATCGTTTTGCGAAATGTAACTTCCGCCGCTGCGCACTTCATCGATCTGCTGATGCGGCTTCGTCTCCCCCGGCGGATGCGTCACGCAACGCAAACGCGCGCCGATTCCGCTGCGGTTCGATTTTGTGCCGATCGTTTTTATTTTCAGCCAATTGTTCTCAAGCCGCGAATCGCAGCGCAGCAGCTGGGGAAAATCATTGATGGTGTTCACCACCACGTCGATGTCGCCGTCATTGTCAAAATCGCCGAACGCCGCGCCGCGCGACGGAGCCGGAACCATGATGCCCGGGCCGCCTTGCGAGGAAACGTCTTCAAAGTGGCCGTTGCGCAGATTTCGGTAGAGAATTTTCTGCTGTGCATATCCCGCTTCGGTGCGCAGTTGCTCGACTTCGGGATACACGTGGCCGTTGCAAATTAGAATGTCCGGCCAGCCGTCGTTGTCCATGTCGAAAAAGCCGACGCCCCAGCCAAGAAACTGGGTATGTTTGCCGAGGCCGGCGGGAAAGGTCGCGTCTTCGAAATTTCCTCCGCCGATGTTGTGGTAGAGGGAGGGCGTGTCGCCCGCAAAATTTGTTTTTACGATGTCGAGTTTTCCGTCGAGATCGTAATCCGCGGCGGAAACGCCCATGCCGGCCTGGGGTTTGCCGTCCGCGCTCAGCGCGCACCCCGCTTCCATGGCCACGTCGGAGAAAGTGCCGTTCTTTTGGTTTTGATAAAGCGCGCTGGCCGTCGAGTCGTTCGCGACGTAAATATCCGGCCAGCCGTCGTTGTTGAAATCGGCGGTGAGCACGCCAAGTCCGAACGTTCCGTTGGCCTGGAGAATTCCGGAGCGCTCAGAAACATCCGAAAATGTGCCGTCGCCGTTGTTGTGGAACAAAATATTTTTTCCTCCGAGTAGCCCCGGCGGTCCGCAAGCGACGAGAATTCCTTTGTATTCGCAAGGGCCAGATTCGGGGACGGGCGCGGTCGCCAAATCGAGATCGATGTAGTTTGCGACAAAAAGATCGAGGTGGCCGTCGCGATCGTAATCGACGAAAGCGCAGCCGGTGTTCCACCGTTTGCCGTTGGTGGCGACGCCGGCTTTCTCCGAAACGTCGGTGAACGTGCCGTTTCCGTTGTTGTGATACAAAACATTTTTTCCAAAATACGTGACGAAAAGATCCTCGAAGCCGTCGTTGTCGTAATCGCCCACGCAAACGCCTTGTCCCCATCCGTAGTGAGTGAGTCCTGATGCTTTCGTGACGTCGGTAAAGGTGCCGTCACGATTATTTTTGAAGAGATGCGAGATGGGTTCTTGTCCCTTGGAAAATCCTTCGAGGCGCCATCCGTTCACCAGAAAAATATCGAGCCAGTCGTCGTTGTCGTAATCGTAGAAAGCGACGCCGCAGCCCGTCGTTTCCAGTAAATATTTATTTTTGTGCTCGCCGCCAAAAATGGTTTTTGCATTTAGGCCTGATTCGCGCGCGACATTGAGGAAGCTGACGCCGATGCCTTTTGGAGGTACGGGATACGGATTCACATTGCTCGCTGGGACTTGGTTGGCACGGAGCGGGCGCGCGAGAGCCAGAACGCTTTCTAGCGGCAAGACGAGCGCGGAACGGCTGAGAGATTTAAGAAAAGCGCGACGTGAGGAAGACAAATGGAATAATACCTTCCCGGGTTTGGCTCATGCTAAGATTTGCCGCTGTTGTTTATTGTACGACCAAAGTGGCGATTCGAGCTGAGCGGCCCGGAGGAATCTGGGGATCTCCAGTGCTGCGGACCTTCCTACCGTGACCGACCAAAAAAACACAACTCGAAAGAAGTGGCTATCCTTCGCGAGCGTCCTTGTGGCAGCGCTGCTCGTTTTTCTTGGCGATATGAATGCGCTAGCGCGGGAACCGGAGCAAGCACAAAGAGCCGCGAGCGGGCATGAATCGGCAAAGGTGAAGGAATCGGCGGAAATAACGAAAACGACAGAGGGGCAGGAACTTGCGCGCGCGCAAGAGCCGGCGAGGCCGCTGGAGCTTACGCGTGCGGTACGTCCGTGGGAATTCTTAGCGGCAGTGGGAATGCGGGCGGGGCTGCTGGGAAATGAATCAGGGCGAATGGAAGCGTGGGTATACCCGCTGAAGATTTTGCGCGACTTTCATTTGAACCTTCACGTGGATGGCAGAACACTTCAGGCGGAATCACTAGCGCGGACGCTGATCACGCGGCCGGAATCGAGCACGATTGTTTACAGCGGCGATACATTTTCGGTGCGAGAGACATTTTTTGTGCCGGTGGGGGAACCAGGGGCGGTGATTTTGCTGGATGTGGAAACGGAGAGCCCGCTAGAAATTGAAGCGGTCTTTCACCGAGATTTTCAACTGGAATGGCCTGCGGCGCTGGGCGGAACGTACGAAAGCTGGGATGCGAAACTGCACGCATTCGCACTGGGCGAGGAGCAGAAGAAATTCGAAGCGATTGTGGGGTCGCCAAGCGCGGAAGACGCGCACGAAGAATTTCAGACGAACTATTCGGAATCGCAGGAAAGTTCATTCCGGCTGGGCGTTACGGCGAAGGGCAAGGAAACCAAGCTGATCGTTATAGCAGGGGCGATGACAGGGCTGGCCGAAGCGGAAGCCACGTACGAGCATCTTTCCACGGATTACAACGAACTGCTGCGCGAATCGGCGGATTACTACCGAAACTATCTCAACCAGACAGTGACCGTGGAGCTGCCCGACGAACAACTGCAAAAGGCTTACGACTGGGCGAGAGTCAGCCTGGTGCAGGGGATGGTGACGAATCCATTCCTTGGGACGGGATTGGTGGCGGGATATCGCACATCGGGAGAGAGCCAGCGGCCGGGATTCGCGTGGTACTTTGGACGCGATTCGTTTTGGAGTTCGCTGGCGCTGAATGCGGAAGGGGATTTTGCAAACACGAAGACGGCTTTGGAATTCATCAGCAAATTTCAGCGCGATAATGGAAAGATTCCGCATGAAATTTCGCAGGGCGCGAATTTTGTGAATTGGTTCAAGGATTATCCGTATCCGTACGCATCGGCGGACGCGACGCCGCTGTACATCATCGCGACGAATGATTACGTGACAAACAGCGGCGATGTGGATTTCGCGAAGGAGAAGTGGGCCAGCTTGTGGAAGGCGTATCAGTTTTTGAAATCGACATACGATACGCAGGGCCTTCCGCAAAACTTTGGAATTGGCCATGGGTGGGTGGAAGGCGGTCCGCTGCTCCCGGTGAAGACGGAGTTTTATCAGAGCGGGTTGGGTGCCGAAGCGCTGCATGCGCTTTCGAATTTGGCGCGGCTAACAGGACAAACGAATTCCGCAACAGAACTGGAACAAGAGTTCGAGAAGCAAAAAACGTTGGTGGACCAGAGCTTCTGGATTGCAGACAAGAAGCGGTACGCATTCGCGCTGGACAAGAATGACAAGCAAGTTGATGAGTTGAATGTATTGGCGACAGCGCCCATGTGGTTTGGATCAACGGTGGACATGACGGCGGCCCGAAGGGTGGATCATCTGCACCAACTTGCCGACCCGGCGATTCAGACGGATTGGGGAATGAGGATCATTTCGGATCGGTCGCCGGTTTATAGCGGAGGCGGATATCACTACGGATCGGTCTGGCCGCTGTTTACGGGATGGGCGTCGGTTGCCGAATACCGGTATCACCAGGAGTCTTCCGCGTATGAGAATTTGCGTGCGAACGCTCTTTTGGCGCTCGACGGATCGCTGGGGCATGTGACGGAAGTGCTTTCGGGAGATTATTACCAGCCGCTATCGACGAGCTCGCCGCACCAGATTTGGTCGGCGGCGATGGTGGTGAGCCCGCTTCTGAAAGGAATGTTCGGGCTAGAAAAGGATGCGACGAGAAAGACGCTGACGTTCGTGCCTCACGTTCCCGCGAGTTGGACGGAATTCCAGATCAAAAATGTGCGAGTCGGCGCCAGCATCGTTGGCCTCAGCTATCACAAGACGCTCGGGGAAATCACGCTGGAAGCGACGAGGACAGGCGGAGACTGCAGGCTTGATTATGAACTGCCCCTGCCAAACACGGCGTGGGACGTGCGAGTGGACGTGAATGGCCGAGTGCAGAGCTTCGACAATGAGATTTCTTCCGAGGATCATCATGTAAAAATCAGCATTGCGCTGAAGGAAGGGAAAAACACCATCCGGATCCGCGCACCGGGGGATTTTGGCGTGTCGTATGAATCGCAGTTACCAGAATTGGGAAGTAAGAGCGAAGACTTGCGCATCCTTTCCAAAACGATACCCGATGCGCATTCGCCGATGGAGCTGGACCTGGAGGGGCGCGCTGGAACGACGTACGAGATGGAAGTGTGGAACCCGGGGCTAATTGAATCTGTGCAGGGTGCGGAGCTAGTGAAGGATGCGGGGGGCAGCGCAGAATTGCGGGTTCAGTTTGCGGCGCGGACAGGAGAAGAATACTCACGCCAGAGGGTGGTGATTTATTTTCGCCTACCCAAGATCAAGACGCAGCGAAAATCATTGAAGAAGTAGCCGCGGGGTTCTTATTGGCGGCACGGCGAGGCAGGAGAACATGATGCGCAAACAATTCATAAAGATGGTGCTTGCAGGGACGATCCTTGCAGGAGCGATGCTGCTGGGGATCCCGGAGGTTGCGCCGGGAGCAAGGGCTCAGCAGAAGGGGCTGGATGCGGCAGGGCACCAATGGTGGCAGAACGCGGTGTTCTATGAGATTTATCCGCGGAGTTTTGCGGACAGCAACAATGACGGGATCGGCGATTTGAAGGGCATCACATCGAAGCTGGATTATTTGAAAGAGCTCGGGATCAACGCGATCTGGATTACGCCGTGTTTTCCTTCGCCGCAGGTGGATTTCGGTTACGACGTTTCGGATTACGAGGCGATCGATCCGATGTACGGAACGATGGCTGATTTCGACCACCTGGTGGCAGAGGGGAAGCAGCGCGGGATTCGCGTGATTCTGGATTTTGTAGTGAATCACACTTCCGACAAGCACAAGTGGTTTATCGATTCGGAGTCATCAAGGACTTCGGACAAGCGCGACTGGTACATCTGGCGCGACGGAAAAGGGCCAGGGCAACCTCCAAATAACTGGCTATCGACGTTCGGGACCCCCGCGTGGACGTTCGATCCCAAAACGAATCAGTATTACTACCACTATTTTTACCCGCAGCAGCCGGACTTGAACTGGCGGAATCCAGCAGTGGAGAAGGCGATGCTGGATGTGACTCGCTTCTGGTACAAGCGGGGAGTGGCAGGATTCCGGTTGGATGCGGTGGATACGCTTATATGAGGACCCAAACCTTACGGACAATCCGGTGCTCCCCGGAACGGACAGATTCGGGCGTCCTAACATGGACGAGAAATACGACAAGAAGCTGCCGGAAGTACACGATGCGATGCGAAAATTACGGAGCGTGGCGGACGAGTACGGCGCGGTGCTGATCGGGGAAACGTGGACAAGCAATGTCGAGCAGCTCAAGGATTATTACGGAGAGAAGCACGACGAACTGCAAATGCCGATGGATTTAATGATGACGGGCTTCGAAGGACTTTCCGCAGAAGAATATAGGAAGCACATCGCGGCGGTGAACGCGGCGGGTCAGTGGCCGACCTATGTGATCACGAATCATGACATTGTGCGGTCGTACACGCGGTACGGCGATGGAAAGCATGACGATGAGATCGCGAAAATGATGGCGGCGCTCTATTTGACGCTGCGCGGTTCGGCGATCATGTACTACGGCGAAGAGATTGGGATGGAGAACAACGATCCGAAGAGAAAAGAGGATGTGCAGGATCCAATCGGAAAACTGGGCTGGCCTCTCGAAAAAGGGCGCGATGGCGAGCGCACGCCGATGCAATGGAATGACAGCGCGAATGCGGGATTCAGCACGGTGAAGCCGTGGCTGCCGGTGCCGGCTAGCGCGAGTACACATAACGTGGCGGACGAGATGAAAGATCCCGATTCCGTTCTTAGTTTTTACCGAACCCTTTTGGAGCTGCGGCATTCGCAGGCGGCGCTATTGGACGGGGATTATGTTTCGCTAAACGAGAATAACCCGAACGTGCTGACGTATCTTCGGCGATACAACGGTGAAGCGATTCTGGTCATTTTAAATATGTCGGCCACAGTGCAAAAGGTGCCATTTGACCTTTCCGAGGCGGGATTTTCAGCGCCGAAACTGGAGGTTTTGTTGACCAGTTTTCACAAACGGGTGAAGGGGATGTTTGCGCAAATGCCGATGGAGCCTTATTCCGTATTCATTGCAAAGGTTACGAAGTAAGAGAAAAGGATTCTACACAGAGCACACGGAGAGGGCACAGAGAAGAGAAAAGCGGATTCCTTCCGACAAGGTCGGAACCTACGGTCGCTTCGCTCGGAATGACATTTTGCAGTGGCGTTGCGGCGACAAATTACGACTCGAGTTGGGGCTTGGCGTTTTGTGGGACGACAGGTTCCGCGCCGGAGAGAGTTTGCCAGCCGCGGCGCGAGAGGCTCCAGTAGATGAAGTAGCCGGAGAGCGCTGCGGCGACGAGCAGAAGGATGCCCATCAGCCATTCGTGTAACGCGAATTCACCGATAGAAAACATAGTGCAGTAAACCAGCGCGCAGCCCATGATCCAATCGAAGGTGTTGGCGCTGAAATCGCGGACGGGCGTGACTTCTGGCGCAAGAGCGGCGATGTGTTTCCATCCGTGGATGGTGGGGCGGACGCGACGGTAGAACTGGACGAGCTTGGCTTCAGGCTCTGGCTTGGTGATCAACGTGGTGACGAGCCAGACGAACGTAGTGACTGCCGTCGTGATGAGCGCAGTTTTTGCAAACACGACCGAGCTGTTTCCGGCGAACTCGATGCGCGTGAGGGACATCGAAACGATGAACGCGGCGATCATGGAAGAGATTTCGCTCCAGGCATTGATGCGCCACCAATACCAGCGAAGCACAAGAACGGAGCCAGTGCCCGCGCCCATGCCGAGAAGAAGTTGCCATGCAGATTGGATGCTCGTGATGTTGGCGGCGGCGTAGCCGCTGAGAATCACGAGCAGGACGATGATCAGCTTGCTGACAAGAACGTAGTGCTTTTCGCCGGCTTTGCGAACGAGGAAGCGGCGGTAGAAATCGTTGATGAGATAGGAAGTGCCCCAGTTGAGCTGGGTGCCGACAGTGGACATAAAAGCGGCGAGGAAGGCGGCGATCATCAGGCCGCGCAAGGCGGGCGGAAGAAAATCGCGGAGGACCATGACGTAGCCTTTTTCAGGTTCGGCGGCAAATTCGGCGCTGGGATGCAGGCCGCCGTGCGGGGAATAGACGGCGACGGCGACGAGAGCGGTGACGATCCAAGGCCAGGAGCGCATGGCGTAATGCGCGATGTTGAACCAAAGAGTCGCGCCGAGAGAATTTTTTTCGTCCTTGGCGCTGAACATGCGCTGGGCGACGTAACCGCCGCCGCCGGGCTCCGCGCCGGGATACCAACTGGCCCACCACTGGACGGCGAGGTACAGAGAGAAAGTGATGACGGGAAGTGTCCAGAGCGCGTCGGTGGTCCAACCAAGATGAAACGAGGGGAAAAAGGAAAGAATGGAACCGGTGGATTGGCCGGAGGCGTGCGCGAGGGCGTCGACGTGCGATAGCTGGAGTTTGAGCGCGGCCATGCCGCCGATTTTTGCGACGGCGATCCAGGCAAGGACGATGATCATGGACATTTTCAGGGCGAATTGGAAGAGGTCGGTGACGAGAACGCCCCAGAGACCGCCGATGAAGGTGTAGATTCCGGTGAAGGGGACGAGGAGCAGGACACAGATAAGGAGGGCGGTGTGTTCCGGCGCGCCGAGCGTGTAATGCAGAAGTTCGTGGCCGCCGAGAGAGAGTTGCAAGACGCGGCCTTGAGCGATGGCGTCGCCCAAGAGGACGGTGGTGATGCTGATCATGGCTTTGATGACCCAGCCGAGAATGAGGCAGTTCATCAGCGCGCCGAGATAGAGGGCGCGAAAGCCGCGAAGAAAGGCGGCGGGCTTGCCCTGGTAGCGGATCTCGACAAATTCAACGTCGGTCAGGATTTCCGCGCGGCGCCAGTAACGGGCGAAGAAAAAAACCGTCATCATGCCGCAGAGGCATTGCGACCACCAGAGCCAATTCCCGGCGATGCCGTTTTTTGCAACGAGGCCGGTGACGAGGAGCGGAGTATCGGCGGCGAAAGTCGTGGCCACCATGGAGGTTCCGGCGAGCCACCAGGATACGTTGCGGCCGGAGACGAAAAATTCCTCGGTGCTGCCGGAGGAGCGGCGGCGGTAGTAAAGGCTGATGAGGAGATTGAGGAGCAGGTAGGCGGCGACGACAATCCAGTCGATGGCGGTGAGAACCATTTTTCGTTTTACTCCGCGCGAAGCGTGAACTTCTGGTGCGTACTGCAGCTCAGCATACTGCTATATAGCTCTGAAGAGTGACGATAAAATGGACTGGCCATTCTACTCCGAAATTGGAGATTTTCGAGGTTGTTCCGAAATATCTTTCGAAATGCGCTGGGTTGATATATATAGCACCGGCTGACTTCGCGCGCGATCGATTGATTTCGAATGAAGAGAGGAAAAGCCGCCGCGGGTGAAGCCATGACGTTTGCTATTCTACATGGAGATGGCGGAGACGGCGGAAAAACAGGGGGAAGATGCTGGTCCTGCTAAAAGCAAGCTATGAGGAATTGAGTTGGGAGGCTGCCCGCATTGTTGCGAGCGCGGTGAGGAACAATCCGGCGGCAACACTGGGGCTGGCCACGGGGAGCACGACAGTTGGGATGTATAAAGAACTCGTGCGGCTGCACAAGGAGCAGGGACTCGATTTCTCGAAGGTGGCGACGTTTAACCTCGACGAATACCTGGGGCTCGCGGCGGACCATCCGCAGAGTTTTCACCGTTTCATGAGGGAGAATTTCTTCGATCATGTAAACGCCGATCCGGCGAAGATTCATATACCAGACGGAATGATCGGCGGAGATTATGAGGAGTATTGCCTCTCGTACGAGCGCGCGATTCGCGAGGCGGGAGGCATCGATCTGCAAATTCTGGGAATCGGACGGAACGGCCATATCGGGTTTAATGAGCCGACTTCGAGCTTTGGTTCGAGGACGCGGTTGAAAGTTCTGACCAACGAGACGATCGAAGATAACCGGAAGTTTTTTTCACCCGCGGAAAAGATGCCGGAGTGCGCGATTACGATGGGGATCGGGACGATTCTGGAAGCGAGAAGAATCGTGTTGCTAGCGACGGGCGAGGCGAAGGCCGAGACGGTCGCGGAGGCGATTGAAGGACCGATTACCGCTTCGGTGACGGCCTCGTGCCTGCAACTGCATCCGGACGCAACGTTCGTGATCGACGAAGCTGCCGGGGCACAATTAAAACAGCGGGACTATTACCGGCGGGTGATGGAGATGACAGTGAGATTTACTCCCAACCGGCTGAGCTGAAATTTCGTGGCACCAGCGGTGGGGTGGATATCTGCGAACATGGAAAAGGCGCGGATTTCGTGGCAGACGGCAGGTGAAGTGCGGGTCAGGTAAACTAATCTGTGCGGACGCATCTCAGGATGGAGAGGACAAAACGATGGGCAATCGAGATACAAGAGGCAGAGAGAAAAAGAAGCCGAAGAAGAAGGAAATTAAGGTGACGTATCAGCCGCCGAGGCCTGCGACTGTTTACAAACCCACGCCGCCGGCCCCGCCGCCGCAACCCACGGAACCGACGAAGCCCTAGAACGAAACGGTGCGGCGGAAGCGCGGGGAGTGAAAGCCGGCAGAGATCAGTTTGAATTCAAACTAATGCAGCCGCTGAGGTTCGAACGACGAGCTGACGGACGACTGGGTCACCCTATCGCCGAGTGAGACTTGGAATTACCAGATGCGGCAGACTTTTTCCGCCGGGTTGACCATCGGCTGGCCAGCTTTGCAAGAGAACGCCTTCGCGAATTCCGGCATGTTGACGACGACGCCGTTGATGCGATATTGCGCGGGCGAGTGCGGGTCAACTTGCGCGCGCATGCGCATGTCTTCGGGACGTTCATTGGAGCAGTCCCACTGCGCGTAGCCGATGAAGAAGCGCTGCTCGGGGGTGAGTCCGTCAACCGGCTGGAGATTTTTACCCTTGGTCGCGCTTTGCCAGGCGATGTAAGCGAGAATTTCTCCGCCCAGGTCCGCGACGTCTTCTCCCATGGTGAGCCGGCCGTTGATGTGCACGTCGTCCACGACCACGTATTTTGAATACTGGTCGCTGACGCACTTCGTGCGCTGGTCAAATTTCTCGCGGTCCTCCTTGGTCCACCAATTTTTGAGATTTCCGTGGACATCAAATTGGCTGCCCTCGTCGTCGAACCCGTGCGTGAGTTCGTGGCCGATGGTTCCGCCGGTGTCCCCGTAATTGGGAGCGTCGTCCATCTTCGGATCATAGAGAGGAGGCTGAAGAACGCCGGCGGGGAAGTTGATGTCGTTCATCTGCGGGTCGTAGTAAGCATCGACGGTCGTGGGGCTGATCTCCCACTCGCCATGATCCACGGGTTTTCCGATCTTGGCGATTTGGCGGCGGTGCTCGAATTCGGTGAGGCGCTGAATGTCGCCGAGAAAATCGTCGCTCGTGATTTTAACGGAACTGTAGTCGCGCCATTTGTCGGGATAGCCGATTTTGTTGCGGATGCCGTGGAGCTTGACGAGGGCTTGCTGCTTCGTTTCAGGGCTCATCCAATCGAGCGCGCGAATGCGCTGTTCCATCGCATCTTCAATGCGCAGGACCATTTCGAGCGTGCTTTTCTTGAGTTCCGGAGAGAAGACCTTGCGCACATAAGCCTGGCCCAGAGCTTCACCCAAATTGTGATCCGTGTACTGAACACAGCGCTTCCAGCGCGGCTGGATTACCTTGGCGCCGCGCAGATACTTTCGGTAAAAATCGAAATTTTCCTGGACGAAAGGCGAGGAGAGATAAGGAGAAGCGCTATCCGCCACGTGAAATCGCAGATAGTTCTTCCAGTTTTCGACGCTCTCCAAAGCCAATTCCTGGTTGAGTTCCTTGAAAAACGCGGGCGCCTCGACATTGAGGATATCGAACGCGGGATAGCCCAACAGCTTGTAATAAGTTTGCCAATCAAAGTCCGGAGCCAATTTGCTCAGCCCTGCCAAATCCATCTTGTTCTTCAGCTTGTAGGGGTCGCGCTGCTCGACGCGTGTGAGGGAGGCTTTGGCAAGTGCGGTTTCCATGCGCATCAAGGTTTCCGCATTTTTCTTCGCAACCTCCACGTTATCGCCGAGCAGCTCGAATATCTTTTGCACGTGCTGCACGTAGCGCTCGCGAATCTCCTTCGATTTTGCGTCTTCCTTCGTGTAGTAATCGCGGTCGGGCAAACCGAGACCCCCTTGGCCCAGATCGGCGATGACCTGTTCGGAATTGTCGGGGTCCTGACTAGAACCCGCGGCAAAAAGAAGGGACCGGTAACCGCCAACGAAGAGCTGAAGCCTGGCGACCAGCGGGGCCAAAGCGCGCGTAGAATTCAAACGAGAGATGGCGTCCAGTTGAGGTTCGAGGGCGCCGATGCCGCGCCGTTCCACTTGCGGTTCGTCGATACAGGCCGAATAAAAGTCGCCGACTTCCTGGGTGACGGCGTCGCGAGTGCCGTTTTTCCCTGCTGCCTGGGCCAGAATCCCGCGGAGAAAATTTAGATTGTCTTCGTAAAGCTTGCCGTAAACGCTCCAGGAAGTTTGGTCGGAAGGGATGGGATTGTCCTTCTGCCAGCGGCCGCAAGCATATTGATAAAAATTCACGCAGGGATCGACGGACTTGTCGATGGAAGTCAGGTTCAAACTCGGCGAGTACGGGAGCGCAGGCTCAGCCTGACTCTGGGCGGCAGCCGGAATAGCCAAGACCAGCCAAAGCAGTGGCGCGGATATGCTAATCGCAATCTTCATATTCACCTTCGGCGGGATATTTTGAAAACCTGAGTGCGGGAAGATAATAACGGCTGCGCATGCTTTTTCCAATTGCAAAGATGGATTCGGCAAGCTAAACACATCAGCACTCCATCAGCACTTCATCGTTTAGACCTGTTTCGAGGCATAGCGCGCAGCTAAGCGTGAGAAAGCGCGGCGTGCTTGCGTTCGGCGACACCTGCGAGCGCAGCCTCGATCACATCCAGTCCTTCGTCAAATTGCCCGTCCGTAACAACGAGTGGAACGAGAATACGAATGACGTTATTAAAGGTGCCTGCGGTGATGAGGATGAGGCCGTGCTCGTAGCAATACTTGGCGATCTCTTTTGTCTCGGAATCGGCCGGCTCGCGCTTCTCCGCGTCGCGCACCAATTCGATGGCGCACATGCCGCCGAGGCCGCGGACGTCGCCGACCAGGTTCCATTTTTTCTGCCAGCCGCGAGCGCGCTTTTCAAAAAGTTCGCCAATGGCCTTCGAGCGCGCAAGCAAACCCTCTTTTTCGATGGTTTCGATGGCAGCGAGCGCCGCGGCACAAGATAGCGGGTGACCGCAATACGTCCCGCCGAGAGAGCCGGGCCCGGGCGCGTCCATGACTTCCGCGCGGCCCGTGACGGCCGCGATGGGCATTCCTCCGCCCATCGATTTCGCCATGGTGATCAAATCTGGTTCGATGCCGAAATGCTCGGAGGCAAACCATTTCCCGGTGCGGGCAAAGCCGGACTGGATTTCGTCCGCGATGAAAAGAATGCCGTGTTGGCGGCAAATATTTTGGAGAATTTTGAAATAATCGCGCGGCGGAATGACGAAGCCACCTTCGCCAAGCACGGGCTCGGCAATGACAGCGGCGACGGATTCTGGCGCGACGGAGCGCTTGAACGCGTCTTCGAGATGATGCGCAAAGTCCGCGGATGTTGTGCCGGCTGGATTGCGATATGGATAGGCGAAAGGAATGCGGTAGATATCGCTCGCAAACGGCTGGAAGCCTGCTTTGTAAGGATGCGTCTTGCTAGTGAGGGACATGGTGAGAAGGGTGCGGCCGTGGAAGGCATCTTCGAAACAAATGACAGCGGGACGTTTTGTATAAGCGCGAGCGATCTTGACGGCATTCTCGATGGCCTCGGCGCCGGAATTGAGAAGAATGGTTTTCTTTGGGAAATTGCCCGGAGCCAGTGAGTTCAGTTTTTCCGCCACGGCGACATACCCTTCATACGGCGTGACGGCGAAGCACAGATGCAAATATTTTTCGAGCTGCTCGCGGATTGCGGCAATGACGCGCGGGGAGCGATGGCCAATATTGAGGCAGCCGATGCCACCGGCAAAATCGAGGAAAGCGGTTCCCGTCAACGTCTTCCATGGTCGCGCCGTCGGCTCGCGCAGCGAAAATCGGCGTCGCGTTGGCGGGTCCACGCGGGATGGCGGCTTCTCGGCGAGCCATGAGCGCGCGCGAACGCGGCCCGGGAATTTCCGTTCTAAGTTGAATGGTAGCCATGTCATGCTTCCTTTTCGCCGCGAGATGCGAGCGCGTCCGGACCTTTCAGTACCAGCCGATAGGCGTTTCGTCGAGATTGACGAAGACCTGCTTTGTTTCGAGATATTCTTCGAGGCCCCAGGGACCGAGCTCGCGCCCAAAGCCAGACTGCTTATAGCCGCCCCAGGGCGCTTCGACGTAAGTCGGCTGCATGTGATTGACCCAAACGATCCCGGCGCGAAGCGCTTTCACGACGCGGAAAGCTTTATAGATGTCGCGTGTCCACACAGCGGCAGCGAGGCCATACGGCGTGTCGTTGGCGATGCGGATAGCGTCGGCTTCGCCGTCGAAGGGAATCACGGACGCGACCGGACCAAAGATTTCTTCGCGGGCAATGCGCGCGGTGTTATCCACATCATAAAAAATTGTCGGCTCGAGGTAGTAGCCTTTGCCGAACTGCTTCGGGCGGCCTCCGCCGATGGCGACTTTTGCTTCTTTCTTGCCGATTTCGAGATAAAAGCTGACGCGGTCATATTGTTCTTTGCTGACGAGCGGCCCCATTTTCGTTTCGCGCTCGGATGGCGCGCCTAGCTTGATGTGTTTGGCTTTCTCGGTCATGGCCTCGACAAACTTCGCATAGATTCTCTTTTCGACCAGGATGCGGCTCCCCGCCGAGCAGACTTCGCCTTGATTGATGAACACACCGAACAGCGCGCCGTCGATGGAAGCTTCCCAATCGGCATCGGTAAAGAAAATGTTTGGAGATTTTCCGCCGAGCTCAAGCGTGACGCGCTTGAGGGTGTCCGCAGCGCTTTTGACGATGATTTTGCCGACGGCAGCGCTGCCAGTGAAAGCAATCTTGTCGACGCCGGGATGCGCGACCAACGCTGCGCCCGCGGTTTCACCGAAGCCATTGATAATGTTCACCACGCCAGGCGGCAGACCAACTTCCGCGAACCAGTTGGCAAATTCGAGCGCGGTCAGCGGCGTCTGTTCAGCGGGCTTTAGAACGCACGTGCAGCCGGCCGCAAGCGCGGGGGCAAGTTTCCAAGCGGCCATGAGTAAAGGATAGTTCCAGGGAATGATTTGTCCGGCGACGCCGACGGGCTCGCGCAGCGTGAAGCTAAGCGCGTTTGCGGGGACAGGATTTACGCTGCCCAGAACTTTATTGGCAAGGCCGCCATAGTATTCGAAGCAGGTGGCGACGTCCGCGATGTCGTATTCAGCTTCGACGATGGGCTTGCCGGTGTTGCGGCATTCGATTTCCGCAAGCAGGGCGCTGTTTTGGCGGATTTTTTCGGCGAGCTTGAAAAGGATGCGGCCACGGTCTTGCGCCGCGGTGGTGGCCCATGGGCCAGAGTCGAAGGCGGCGCGCGCTGCCTTTACGGCGCGATCGACGTCGGCAGCGCCAGCCGCGGCAACCTGCGCGATGACTTCCTCGGTCGAAGGGTCATAGACGGGAAATGTTTCTCCCGAGGCGCTGGCAAACCATTCGCCGTTGATATAATTCTGATACGTTCGAACACCTGCTGTCGCACCGCTAGACATCACAACCTCCAACAATCGTCATCCAGTGCGCGCCCCGGCGAGGGCGCAACACGCTTAAAGAAGTGGAACTGCTTCCGCGAGTTTTCTCGCTGTTTTGCGCCGTCCATAAACAAAAAAGAAAAACGCGGCGAGGCCGATGAAAAACAGCGTACCTCCAAACATCCAGACCTCGTATGAAAAGATGGATGTGACCTGCTGTGCAGGGAAGAAAGCTAGCGCGATTCCCAGAATGGTGGTGATCAGCCCACTGGCACCGGACAAAATTAATTTCGTCTTACCATAACAAGCTTTCGCAAACGAATCACGGAAAGCGATCCTCAACAGTGCGCCAAACATATAAACAAATGGGATCAACTGAAGAACCACGGCAAGCGAGAGCAGTTTCTGGAAAGTTTCCTGCACGCCAGTTGGACTAGCCATTAAATTTGCCACGACAAATCCGGAAGTTCGCAAGATGTATGCGACGAACGACAACCCAATCAATTTATTCCAGATCCACCAGCCGCTGAAGTTCAGCACGACGAGCACCATCGATACGGCGGCGTGAACGATCAATGCGGCGTACGGCGTGTGGTATCGCGGATGCACTTTGCCGAGCCACGACGGCATATAGGAATCGAGCCCCGCGACAAACGGGATTCGCGCCGAGCCGCCGAGCCACGCCGAAGCAATGCCGGCGATGGAAAGGCTCAACATAAGCGCAAACGGCGCGACGATCCATCCAACTCCCACGCGGCTGGCCATATGGCCGACAGCTTGAACAATTCCTTGCAGCACGTTGATGTCGCCTTTGTTGATCGCGATGAGCAGCGTCAGCGTCGCGCCGATATAGAGCGCGCCGGAGAGCACGCCGCCCCAGGCCACGGCTCCGGGCAAAGTTTTTTGCGGGTTCTCGATTTCGTCGCCCATGACGGAAGCGAGCTCGAGGCCGACCAATCCGAAGCAAATCACGGCGAAAGAATTGAGGACGAATCTGGGGTTGGGCGGGATGCGAAAGTCGGCCCAGGTCACGGTCGTCCCGAAACGCAACCATACGACTATGCCCAGTCCGATGAGGACCGCCGCGGCGATGCCCGTGCCGATAGCGCCAAAATTGTTGATCCATTTGCCAACTCCGAGGCCGACGATATTCAGCACGACGAGAAAAACCAGCAAGAGAAGCGAGGCGGTCAGCGCAAACGTTTTATTGTCCGCAAGCGCCTCGTGTCCGGAGCCGAGCGCAAAAACGGAGACACCGACAAAGTACAGCATGACCGTAGGGACGTACATCATGTTGTTGGTCCAGTAGCACCATCCGGAGAGAAATCCGTGGAAGTCTCCGAAGACTTCCTTGGCCCAGAGATAGACGCCGCCTTCGCCGGGATAGCGGTGGGCAAG
The DNA here is from genome assembly GCA_963753745.1 of uncultured Acidobacteriota bacterium. GTDB lineage: Bacteria > Acidobacteriota > Terriglobia > Acidiferrales > UBA7541 > Acidiferrum. Next base: position 155,008 of record CAVWDX010000023.1, on the reverse strand, counting down.
CTCGATGACGGCAATTCCTTGCGGCCAGAAAAATAACGCCAGTGAAATGATCCAGAGCCAGACGGTGACGCCGCCATTCGCGGCAATCGAGGGAACGACGTTCAGGTTGAAGACAGCGACGACGAAGAGCAGAACGAGGTCCATCCGTCCCAGGACGCGGCGCAAGTGAGGCGCGTCTTGTGCTGCGGACGTGATGGACGCGGCGGACGCAATGGCGGCCTCGTTCTGCAATCGGGTGATCTCCCTCTGATCAGTGCCCTGCGGCGCCGACGAAGGCTGCGCCGCGCTCGTGCTGCGCTTTTGTTAGAGCGGGCGCGACTTCGTCAAAAACGGCGAGATGCTTTTCGATATCCGCTTCGCTGTGCTGAACGGAAATGGTCCACTGCTCGTCCCACCAATACGGCTGCGCGAGCACGCCGCGATTGACCATGGCGAACCAGTAGTGGCGCCAAAGATCGATGTCGATCTTCGTCCAGTCCCGGTAGTTACGAATCTCCTGCGGATAAAGCATCAGCGCGCCGTTGACCCCGGCGCTTGCGACGTAGGCTTGCAGGCCAGCTTTCTTGACGATAGCGCGATAGCCTTCGGTGAGTTTCTTGCTCAACGTACCGACGTGCGCATAGTTCTCGCGAGTCAGAACTTCGCGGAACGTGGCGAGCCCCGCGGCCATGGACACTCGATTGGTGTTGTACGTGCCGCCATGAAAGACTTTGTGTTGCGCGATCAGATCCATCACGGCGCGGCTTGCGCCAAATGCGGCGAGCGGGAGACCGCCGCCGATGGATTTCGCCAGACAGATCATGTCCGGCTTCACGCCGAAATATTCGCTGGCGCCGCCCCAGGCAAGTTTCGCTCCGGTTTTCACTTCGTCGAAGATGAGCAGGGCGCCGTTTTTTGTGGCGATCTCGCGCAAGCCCTGGAGGAAACCGGGCTGCGGCATGCACAGCCCAACGTTCATCAGGATGGGCTCGAGAATAATCGCGGCAATCTGGCCGGGATTTTCGCGGAAGCGCCGCTCGACGCTGCCGAGGTTATTGAACGAAGCGACGACGACGTTGGCAAGCGATGCCTTGGGCACGCCGCCTCCGCCGGGAACGGAATTGGGCGCGTCGGGATCGCCGTATTCCTCGGCCTTGGGTTTGACGCTGACGAGCGCGGTGTCATGCAAGCCGTGATACGCGCCTTCAAACTTTAGAATTTTGTCGCGGCCCGTGGCGGCGCGAGCGATGCGGCAAGCATGCATGGTGGCTTCCGTGCCGCTCGAGCCGAAACGCACCATCTCGATGGGATAGCGCTTGCAGATTTCTTCAGCAAGCTCCCATTCCATGTCGTGCGGCATGCCGAACGTCGTTCCTTCGTGCAACTTCTGCTCGACGGCTTTCACGACTGCGGGATGGCAGTGCCCGGCCATCAGCGCGCCGAAACATAGGTTGTGATCGATGTATTCGTTTCCATCGAGGTCGTGAATTTTGCTGCCCTTGCCGTCCCTTACAAACAGCGGATAGGGTTCGTAGTGGCGGTAATTGCTGGCCACGCCGAGCGGGATGCGCTGCAAAGCGCGCTTGTATGCGTCCGCGGATTTCGGTGTGCGCTTCTCGTAAGTGGCGATTTCCTTCTGCAAGGCTTCGTGCATTTCCTTCTTCCATAAGCTGTGTGGCCGCGAAGCGGCCAACGCTGGCAGGTCTGTTCCCTGCGGTCAGTTTGTGCTAACAAAATCTTCGAGACGCGTTGCTTCTTTCTCTTTCTTCGAACGTACGAAGGCACCCCGACCGGGCTGGGGCGCCTCTAGAACCGATCTTGTTCTAAGCTCGTCCGTCAGAAACGGAACTTGAGCGCGAACTGGAAGAGTCTAGGATCGCGCACTTTTTGCGCGAAGCCAAAGTTTGAGCCGTCTGAGATGTTGCCGTCAATGCTGTAGAACTGCGCGTGGTTCCAGATGTTGTAGACTTCCCCGCGAAATTCCATGTTCAGTTTTTCACCCAGCTGGAATCCCTTGTAGAAGCCCATGTCCCAGTTGTTGATGCCCGGGCTGCAGCAGATCGAGCGCGGTGCATTTCCGATCGTACCAGGCGCAACCGTAGCGTTGGTGAATAGATTGGGATCAAACGCGTAGCCCGAAACCGGCTGACAAGCCGGGGCGCTAGGATCCAGAGTTTGCGCCAGCGGGCCAGTGCCTGCCGCGCAAACGGTATTGCGCGGATTGGCGGTTTTGAAGGGCGCCGCAAGATTGGGTTCGCCTGGGGCCTCAAAAAACACGCTGCTGAATTGTTCGATGTCGTCCGAGGAAGTAATGCGTATCGGGAAACCGGTTTGGAACGTCACAATTCCAGAGAGCTGCCAGCCATCCAGGAGCTGCCCCTTAAACCCTTCAAATTTCGGGACCGGCAATCCCCAAACGTAGCTGAATACGAACCGGTGCCGCGCGTCATAGAGGGACGGACCATAGGTCGAATTGAAATTCACCGGATTCAAGGAATTCTCAAAGCTCGATGCGTTATCCAATGACTTGCTGAGAGTGTACGCTGCCTGGAACTGCAATCCGTGTGAGAAACGCTTCTCCAAGAGAACTTGCAATGAGTTGTAGTTGGAATGCGCGATAGTATCCTCGCTGAAGATATTCGAGAACACCGGGATGCCATCGACCGGGCAACCGGTACCGGTCATCGGATCGCAATTCGGTGACGAGTATTTTCGCAAGCCAACGAGAGTGATCGGATTAGCGTTTGGACCGGTAACCGTCGGTGTGGGCCCATACGGCAGATGCAGTGTGAAGCCTGCAGGAATCTCGCCGGCGCCGATGGTATATGCGTAGTCCGCCGAAAATGTGCTGCAAGAGAGGCTAGGATCGCCTGCCGCCACGGAAATCGCCTGCAGGTCATTGCAAGTTTGCGGGTTTCCGTGATTGATGTCATAGGATGCAAGCAAGCGATGCCCCTGCGATCCGACGTAGCCAACCTGCAAGAGAATGTTCCCCGGCAATTCGCGCTTGATGGTCAGATTGTACTGATCCGAGTACTGGCTGCGAAGCTGTCTGGGAAATTCTCCAAAGAGAAGAATTGAGCGGAAACTAGCCCAATCGATGTTTGATCCGCGGGGAGGATTCAAGATGCCGTTGAACGGGTTGGGGTATGCGCTTCCCGTCTGATCGAGAAAGGGCGCCTGGAACAACGGATTGTTAATATAGTTGCTGCCGCCGAATGGCGGCTCGGCGCTGAACTGCTCGAGCACGAGTTGCTCAATGGGATTGTAGAACATGCCCCAGCCCATGCTGATGCTGGTCTTGCTCGGACCTCCCGTCAGCTTGCCCAGTAGGCCATCGTGAGCGGACGGGCTCCAATTTAACCCTAGCCGGGGAGCGAACGACTTGTAGTAGGTGTCCGTCAGGCTCATCGGAACACCCTTGTCTCCGGGGAATACGAGCCCCGTCGGTTGCACGCCGGTGTTATTGCAATCAGGATTGGCGATGTTATATGGAGCAGCTTGGTAGAACGCGATGTCAGCGGCGGACAACTGACAGGGATAGATTGTGGAGTTCTGCCCGGGACGGAAAGTCTGCACCTTATGGCCGATGTCGGTCAGCGGTGTGTTCAGTTCCCATCGCAACCCATAATTCACCGTTAAGTTCGGCCTGATTTTCCAACTGTCCTGCGCAAAAAGGTAGACGGACTTGCTGCGGACGAGTTCTGCCTGCGCCGAACCCTGGCTATAGCTGCTGGGCAAACCGAGAAAATAGTTTGGATAGTTATCGGCGCCGCCCACGTCATTGGCGCCACCTGGTCCAAACGTAATCGAACCGTTTACGTTGTAATAGAGCGTCTGGTCGAATTTCTGGTAGCGCACGTCGGCGCCAAACTTGAGACTGTGATTGCCCTTGATCTTGCTGTAGTTGTCGGAGAATTGAAAGGTATTTCCGACCTGGGGTAGTTGCCCTTCAAAGTTATTGCCGAGCGAAAATCCGCCGGACACGGAGATAAACGGCAATCCTTCCTTGCTGGCGCCGAGACCGGGATGAATCCCCTGATCCGGAGTCGGAGCAACCGTGTTGCCATTGCCATCCACAATCGGCACATCCGTATTCCCCGTAAAGCAAATGCTCGAGACGGCGCTCCCGCAAGAAGCCTGTACCAGGCTGGTCACGGTCGGAGTGTTGAACTTGCCTTGCCCTTCCCGGAAGTACGAAAAACGAAGTTCGTTCACAGCGGTCGAACCGATTGTCCAGGTATGCGAGGCGTTAAGCTGCTGCGTGCGCGTCGCGAACACTCCGGGGAAATTGCCCAAGTTGCCGCCGGCAGCCTGAAATTTCGCGAAAGGATCGAGGGTGTTGTCGTCGTCGAAGTAGTAGTAAAAGGATAACTTCTGGTTTTTGTTCAGCTCGTGATCGATTTTGAGGGTTACTTGGTCGCCGCGGTCCCGCGAGTCCGGCGCCGCCTGAAAAACGCCGTCGGATGTGGAATGAACATACGTGCTCAGCAGATTCGTCGAGAGCGGGTCGAAACAAGCCGTGGGAATTTGGCTGTTGGGGAAAATAATCGCATAATTGTTCTTCGGAGTCGGTGTCCCGCCGTTCTGAATATTGGTTAGCTCAGTGTTCGCCGCAGCGCTCAACGACGAACCGCACCGTGTCTGCAGGATATTTGCGATCGTCGGTGTAGTCAGCATTCCGCTAAACTGCGCGCCGGGAACTCCGCCGGAAAAGTCTCCGCTTTGCTCGGCGCTCGTAGGCAAAGGCACCGGGTTCGACGAGATTCCTCTTTTGATGCGCCGGCCCTCATAGTTCGCGAAGAAGAACGTTTTATCTTTCTTGATTGGGCCGCCAATTGTGCCGCCAAACTGGTTTTGAATGAAATCAGGCTTCGTCGGATCGTAGTAGCCCTTGGCGTTGAGCGATTTGTTCCGAAGGAACTCAAACAAGCTGCCATGAAAGGCGTTGGTGCCGGACTTCGTTACGACGTTGACTACCGCGCCGGAATTGCGCCCGTATTCGGCGTCAAACGAGTTCGTGATGACGCGAAATTCCTCGATGCTGTCCGGCGAAGGTTCGATGGCCGGTAGATTCGCGAAGAGGTCGTTACCGTCGCCGCCGTTCACCGAATAATTGTTTGAACGTCCGCGGCCGCCGTTGACGGTCACGACTCCGGCTTTGTCCGACCCGTAAAACAAATCATTGCCCAGCTGCGATTGAACGCCGGGCTGCAACTGCAGCAACTGATACACGTCGCGCTGGTTCAGCGGCAATTCCGTCGCATCGCGTGAATTGACCACCGCGCCGAGTTGCGTCGAAGTCGTATCCACCACGGGCGGCGCGCCCGTGACTTCCACGCTCTCCGTTGCGGCGCCGATCTGCAGCGCGATATCGACGCTGATGACCTGATTCAAGTCCAGCGCGATTCCCTTGCGCACAAACTTCTTGAACCCCGTCTGGGTAACGTCTATTTCGTATCTGCCGACGGGCACTTCGATGAAGATGTACTCTCCGTTCGCGCCGCTCTGCACTTCGCGCTGGGAACCGGTCGCTTCGTTGACGAGCGAAATGGTGGCGCCGGTCACCGAAGCGCCGCTGGGATCGCTGATCGTCCCGCGTATTTGTCCACCGGTGCTCTGCGCTCCTGCAAACGGCGCCGCGAGCAGCATGGCCAGCGCGATGAAGAACAGGGAAAGAATGTTGCGGTGGCAGCGCGAATGGCTCTGCCAAAGTCCTGCGGAAAGTTTCATGAACTCACCCCTTGTTTCGAAGAATTCTCTTGGCAGCGGATTCTTCGAGGTTGCTGTGCCCCTAAAACCTTACTATAATCCAGCAAACTTAGAGAAAGCCGGGAGCCGTGTCAAGCGGAAAGAATTTCTCCAAGCCATCAACAAATCGAACGGCGCCTCGCCTGTTGCGTATCAGCGAAGTGGCGCGGCGTGTAGGCGTTTCGTCTTCTGCCTTGCGCGCCTGGGAAGCGCTGGGCCTCGTTTCTCCGCGGCGGACCAAGAGCCGTTACCGCTTGTATGCGCAAGCTGATGTGCGTCTGCTGCAGCGCGCGGTCTTCTTGCGTCGCGCCCGCGGACTAAATCCGGCGGCCATTGTTCACGTGCTGAAGCGCCAGGGCGTTGTTTCGCCGCCAGCAGAGCGCGCTCCGCTTCCCGGCCAGCGCTTCCGGCGGCTGCGCGCTCGCCGCGGCCTGTCGCTCGCGCAGGTGGCGCGCGCCACGAAGGTTTCGGTCGGTTTTCTCAGCGCCCTCGAACGCGGCCAAATGCGTTCTTCCATTTCCACGCTCCGCCGCATCGCCCGCTTCTACCGCACAAATATTCTTTCGCTCTTTGAAACCGCCGCGGAAAACCCGCGCCTTGTCCGGCCGGGCCAGCGAAAAGTCCTCGAGACCACTCCCGGCGTGCGCATGGAGCTTCTGGCCTGGGGCCAGACCGCCATGGAACCCCATCTTTTTCGCGTAAAACCCGGCGGTGGCAGCGGGGAGTCCTACTCGCATGAAGGAGAAGAATTCCTGCACATCCTTCGCGGCGATTTTGAAATTTGGCTGGATGGCGAGGAACATTACCGCCTTAAACCTGGCGACAGCCTCTATTTCGAAAGCTCGACGGCGCACCGCTGGAGAAATCCCGGGCGTTCCGAAACCTGGCTGTTGTGGGTGAATACGCCTCCGACATTCTGAGAAGTGGCGGTCCTACAATTGGTAATCGTGGCCGCGGAGTGATGCACATGTTGCGGAAGCGGGTGACTGAATGAACCGGCGCGCAATCGTCCTGGGAATCCTCGCGCTCGCGATGTCGTGCGGCGCCTGTAAGAAAAAAGAAGCCACGCTCAGTTTGCTCGTCTGGGAAGGCTACGCGGATCCCTCGTTCGTACGTCCCTTCGAGGAAGCACACTACTGCAAAGTCGTCGCGTCGTACATGGGTTCAAGCGACGAGCTCGTTGCCAAGCTGCGCGGCGGAAGCGCCTCCAACTATGACGTCATCTCGCCTTCGAGCGACGTCGCCACCTCCATCGCACGCGCCGGCCTTGCGGCGCCGCTCGACCTATCCAAATTCCCATCGTACAACCAACTCTCCGCCAGGCTTCGCAATTCTCCTCTCGTCAAAATCAATGGCCAAACCTACGGCGTCCCCTTTGTGTGGGGACCCAATCCCCTGCTGTATGACACGACGGCCTTTACGCAGCCGCCGGATTCCTGGAGCGATCTCTGGAGCGCGAAATACAAAGGGAAAATCTCGCTGTGGGATGAGCTTTCCAGCGTCTACATGGCTGCGCAAGTGCTCGGTTACGATAAGCCCGATCCTTACCAGCTTTATAATCTGAGCGACGACCAGCTCGAAGCGGTCAAGAAAAAACTAATCGAGCTCAAACCGAACATTCGCAAGTATTGGTCCACCGGAGGCGAGCTGACCAATCTCTTCCAGAATCACGAGATCATCGCTGCTATGGGCTGGCCCCTGATGACTAACCAGCTCCGCAAACTCGGATTCCCGATTGGCGAAACTATCCCGAAAGAAAATACCACCGGATGGATCGATCACTTGATGATCACCGCGGCCAGCCAGCAGAAAGAACTGGCTGCGCAATTCCTGGAATACATGATCGAAGCGCAGACCCAGAAAAAAGTGACGGATGTGACCGGCTATGCACCGGCGAATCCGTCATCCACGACATTCATGACCGAGGCGGAAAAGAAAAACCTGCACATGGACGACCCCGACGCCTACATGCAACGCATTTATTTCTGGCAGGATGTTCCGCGCCGCGCCAAGTACAACGAAGTATGGAACGAGGTTAAGGCCGAGCAGTGAGCTCCGCCCCCATCCCGCCGCTCGATCCCGTGGAGGCCGCCCCTCCGCTACTGGAAGTGCGCGCGGTGGCGAAGCGGTTTGGCGCACACGACGTCCTGAAAAACATCTCGCTGAATATCTCTTCCGGCGAATTTCTAACCTTGCTCGGCGAAAGCGGCTCCGGCAAAACCACTCTTCTGCGCCTCGTCGCCGGTTTCGAGCAGCCCACGGCGGGCGAAATCTGGATGTCCGGCGAGCGGCTGGACAAGCTCCCGCCCTACAAACGCCGCGTCAACACCGTCTTTCAGAACTACGCGCTTTTCCCGCACCTGAGCGTGCGGGACAACGTCGCGTACGGGTTGCGTGTGCACGGAGTTCCGAAAACAGAAATCGCAGGACGCGTCGGCGAAGCCTTGAATATGGTGAAAATGGCGGAATTTGCTGGCGCGCGCCCGTCCCGCATCAGCGGCGGTCAGCAGCAGCGCGTCGCTCTCGCTCGCGCTCTGGTGAACCGCCCGCAACTTTTGCTTCTCGATGAACCGCTTTCGGCGCTCGATGCCAATCTCCGCAAAGAGATGCAAAGTGAATTGAAAGCCCTGCAGCGCGAAATCGGGATTACCTTTTTGTTCGTCACGCACGACCAGGAAGAAGCCATGGCCCTCTCCGACCGCATTGCGCTGCTCCGCGATGGCGCGCTCGAACAAGTCGCTTCTCCACGCGAAATCTACGCGCGCCCCGCCACCGCCTACACCGCGCAGTTCATCGGCCAAACCAATTTGCTCCGCGGAGAAGTCCGCCGCAGCATCGCAACTTGCGGCGCCCTGCGCTGGCCTTTCGAGGACGCGGACGGCCCGGTTTCTTTTTCGGTTCGCCCGGAGGCAATTCGCCTCTCCCCGGACGGAAAGCGCCAAACCCACGAAGTGAAATTTCGCGCCACCATCTCCCAGCAAATCTACAGCGGCGCCAGCGAACTGCTCCAAGTGGATTGCGGCGGCGGCCAATTCTTGCGCGTCCGCCTTTCCGCGTGCGGCCCGCTCACCGGCGAATACGATTTCGTTTTTTCGATCGCGGACGCTATTCGCGTTCAGGAATGATGCTTTGCGAATAGCAGATTGGAATTGTGTAGGGCGGCGGATTGACCTGGGCAAAAGACTAAGGAGTATTCGATGAAAAGCCAAAGACGAGTGTCCAGTCACGCGTCACAAGTCACCAGTCACTGATCACCACCCATTTCCCATGTACTCGCGCACTTACAAAACGCTCGTCTCCGCTCCCCCTCTCCTCTGGGTAGTGCTCTTCCTTCTGCTTCCCTACGCACTGATGTTTGCTCACAGCTTCTGGCTCGTACAGGATGGCGTCCTGCTCCGCCACTGGAATCTCGGCAACTACGAAAAACTCTTCACGAATCCGCTCTACGCCGAAGTTCTCTTCCGCACCATGCGCATCGCCGCGTCCGTGATGCTCTGCTCTCTCCTCCTCGGCTATCCGCTCGCTTATTACCTCTCGTTTCATTCTGGCTCGCGCAAGGAATTGCTCTACCAACTCGTTATCGTTCCCCTCTGGGTCAGCTACCTCGTGCGCGGCTACGCTTGGAAAACAATACTTGGCAGCGACGGCGTCCTCAACGGCTTCCTCCAGTATCTTCACATCACCCACGCGCCCGTCAGCTTCTTCCTCTACAGCCCTTTCGCCGTGGTCCTCGTGCTCACTCACATCTACACGCCGTTCGTCTTCCTTCCCATTTACGCTTCCCTCGAACACATCCCGCGTCCGCTCGTCGAAGCCTCGCAGGATCTCGGCGCTGGTCCCATGTCCACTTTCTTCCGCGTAATTCTTCCGCTTTCGATGCCTGGCCTCCTCGCCGGCGCCACCTTCGCCTTCCTTCTCTCTCTCGGCGATTTCCTCGCTCCGCTCCTCGTCGGCGGCTCTTCGGGCACCATGATCGCCAACATCGTGCAAACTCTTTTCGGCGCGGTCTTCGATTGGCCGCTCGGCGCCGCGATTTCCGTCTGTATCTTGCTCATCACTCTTTCACTGCTCTTCTTGACTGAACGCCTCGAAAAACGCTGGTCCTCCAAATGACCAGCAACTCCCCATTTCGCCGCTCTCCTTGGCTCGCCGTTTATACGATGCTCGTCTTCGCCTTTATCTACTTGCCCATCGCCGTGCTCATTCTTTATTCCTTCAATCGCGATGGCGTCGGCGGCTTTCCTCCGCGGCATCTCACGCTCGATTGGTATCGCCAACTCTTCGCCGACGGCCCCATCTGGGATTCCGTGCTCAATAGTCTGATCGTCGCCGCGGGCGCCGTCATGCTTTCTCTCACTCTAGGACTGCTCGCCGCGCTCGCTCTCGATCGTGCAAGTTTCCCTGGCAAAGCTCTTTTCCGCCGGCTCGTTCTTCTCCCGCTCATTCTTCCCGGCATCATCACCGGGCTTTCTCTGCTCATGTTCGTTGTTTTCGCCGGCTTGCACCTGAGCCTGCTCACGGTCTTCCTCGGCCACGGCACCGCGCTCATCTCCGTAGCGACCACGGAACTGTTCGCCGGCCTCCAAAAAACGGATCGTGCCCAGGAAGAAGCCTCGCTCGATCTCGGCGCCACGCCTTGGCAAACCTTCTGGCGCATCACGCTTCCCAATCTCAAACTTTCTCTCGTCGCCGCCGCGCTCCTCATCTTCACTCTCTCGATGGACGAAATCGCCGTAACCTTTTTCCTTATCGGCCGCGACAACACCCTCCCGCTCGAAATCTGGGGCCGCTTGCGCCGCGGCATCACGCCGGAGATCAACGCCGTCTCCACTCTGATTTTCGCCGTCTCCGTTGCGCTAATCATCATCTGGTATCGCATTCGCATGCGCAGCGTCGGCACGGAACCTCAGCAGTTGCTCGAAAGACCTTAGAAGATTTGGGAGGACCAATGTCTCAATCGCGCCGTGATTTCATCAAATTTGTGGTGGCCGGTTCAGTCGCGGCGGGCTGCCCCGTCGATGCCGCACTGATTCCTGCACTGGATTCCGCGCTCCCGAGTAGTAAGTCTTCGGATCCCAGGTCAGTTAGCGCGCCGCTCGTCGATGGCGAACATTTCGAAATCTGTCACCAGGTCCGCGATGGCCACCATTTCGAACACCCCGCGGCCTCCTCGAAAGCCGGCATCGTGATCGTCGGTGGCGGCGTCGCGGGCCTTTCCGCCGCTTATTTCTTGCGCGGCAAAGAATGGCTCCTGCTTGAAAAAGAGGGCCATTTCGGCGGCAACGCCTACCAGGAAGAATTCGACGGTCAGCCGTTCTCGACCGGCGCTGCTTATGCCTACCGCGGCGATCAAGGCGATCAACTCGCCACCGAACTCGGTTTGCAACTCCCGCTCGTCAACATGCCCGATCCCACGCTCGTCAATAAAACCTACGTCCCCGACACCTGGAAAACCGGCATTTCTCAGCTTCCCTACCCGAAAGACGTCGTTGCCAGCTTTCAAAAATTCCGCGATGACGTTTTGAAAATGAAAATTACCGAGCGCATGGCCGAGCTGGACGCTCTGCCCTTCTCGAAATTCACCTCTGCCTACGCTCCGCAAGTCCAGCAGTGGTGGGACATCTTCGGCCCTTCCAACTGGGGCGCCGCCACGCACGACACTTCCGCCTACGTCGGCCTCTACAACGCGAAAGATCTTTTCATCGGTGGCGATGCCAAGCGCGCCATTTTGCCCGGCGGTCTCGGCTGTATCACGCACAAGCTTGTCGAAGTCCTCCATCCTCATTACAAAGAACGCATGCTCGGCGATGCCACCGTCGTCGCCGTCGTCCAACAGAAAGACTCGGTCAACGTCACCTATCTGCGCGATGGAAAGCTCACCACCGTGTCCGCAAAAGCCGTCTTGATTTGCACTCCCAAGCAAATCACTTCGCGCATCGTCCTGGGCTTACCTTCCGATCAGAAAGCTGCCATGCAACGCACGCGCTATGCCCCGTATCCGGTCATCAACGTCATCTTCGACAAACCCGTTTACAATCGCGGCTACGACAATTGGTGCCCCGGCAATTCCTTCACGGATTTCATCGTCGCCGACTGGACTATCCGCGACAATCCCGGCTACAAACAAAAAAACAACATCCTTACTTTCTACACTCCGCTCCGCGAAGCGCAGCGCTCCACTCTCCTCGACGAGAAAGATTGCAAATCGCTCGCCGCTCGCGTCCTGAGCGACTTTCAGAATGTTCTTCCCGAATTCAATGTCGATCCTGTCGAAGTCCGCATCTATCGCCGCGGCCATCCCATGTTCATGGCCACGCCAGGACAATACACAAAGAACCGGATCACGGCAGCACATCCGATGGACCGCATTTTTTTCGGCGGCAACGATTCCGGCGGCCCCGAATCATTAACCAGCGAGGCCGTCCGGTTGTCCCACGTCGGCTCGGAATGGGCGGACCGCATTCTGTCGGGCAAACCCGGCGCAAAAGAACTGGCAGAAAAAGCCCTTGCCCCCGTCGCGGACTGAAAACCCTTCGGGCAGCCCACATCCCCCGCCCCGGCGGTGTGCTCCCGAACTAAACTCCACAAACTTAGTCCATAATAACCTCGCCACTTTCGGAGGAATCATGGCGGACCGCCTCGAAGATTTTCAGAAATTCCGCACCGACCTGAACGAAGAAATTCTCAATTGCGGCCACCTCGGCATGAAACGTTTCTTCGCTCTCGATCATCAGGCCTATGAGCCAGGGGCCCTCGGCACGAAAACGAAAGAGCTTCTGGGGCTCGTCGCCTCCGCCGTTCTCCGCTGCGACGACTGCATCACCTATCATCTCGTTCGCTGTGGCGAAGAAGGCTGGAAGCGCGATGAAGTGATTGACGCCCTAAATGTGGCGCTGATCGTCGGCGGCTCCATTGCCATTCCTCACGTGCGCCGCGCCTTTGCCCGCATGCGCGAAATCAGTTCGTTGAAACCATGATGCGCGCAGCGTAGTCTTACTCATTAGCAGAAGGAAGCAAGATGAGCACGGCCCCGGCTACTGCCCCATCGCATCACACAGGAATAGTCGCGCGTCTCCGCAACCTCGCGATTTCTGCCCTGTTTGCCGTCGTTTTGCTGATTCCAAAACTGATTCGCATTCGCCGCAATGCTCAATCTTGGATGGCCTTCCGTATTGTCCTCGGCTTTGCCGGCGCAGCGCTCGTCATCCTCCCGCTTAGTCTTTGGAACAGTTGGCTCGCCGCCATCGCCGGTCTAGCGATGTTTCTGGCCGCAATCCTGCTTCCACCCGCCAATCCGTACACGCTTCCGGACGACAAAGCCCGCGAACTAGGCGCTCTCGTCATCCTAAACGGCGGAAAATATCAGCCCGGTAATGCTGCTCCTGCGGCTGTCCAGCTTTTCGTCGGCGCGCAAAAGATCTGGGCGCTCGATTCCCATCTTCAGCCGCTTCTTGTAATTCCCGCCGCTGAAATCTCCTCGGTGCATGCGCTTCAAAAAAAAGATCGCTGGATTTTGCAGGTTCGCTGGCCGGAAAACGCCGCCGAATTTTCCTATCTGGGTATTTTTGCCGAGCACCTCGCTCGAGTAGCCGAGAGCACCATCGGCAGCGTGATGCACTCCCCGCTTCCCGTTTTGCCTAGAAGCCGCGCCGCCAGCGCCTGAATGCTTCTCGAACTTTTTCTGTTTTAACACCCCGCTCCTGCCGCAAAATGTGTCAAAATAATGCTATGGCCAGAGGATGGGAAAGCAAAGACGTGGAAGCGCAGGTGGAATCCGGCCAGGCGCCACCGGGGCACTACGGCAACAACACCAAAAGCGCGGAACAGACTCGCCGCGAGCAGGAACGCAATGACTTGCAGTTATCCCGGACCCGCATCGCACATGATCTTGAGTCCGCGACTCACCCCAACCATCGCAAGTCTCTTGAAGCCGCTCTCGCTCATCTCGACAAAAAGATCTCCGAGCTGATCTAGCTTCGCTGGCGCGGCCTCAATTCTGTCTTCAGCGTTCTCTGTGTCCGGCGCCCGCCGGATCAGCGCGGCCTTCGATGGGCGCCTCCCATCTAAAACACTCGCAGGAACGAAATTTGCCGTTCGCGGATCAGAGTTGGACCTAAGGACAAAATTGTAGCGCGGTGTGCTTCACTCATCCTCTCTTTGAAGAACTCGATATCGGGTCAACTTCCGATTACCGAAATTTCCGCACAAGCGAAGCTGGACGTCGCAGTCTCGATTTTCCAGAATCGTGCCCCTCGAAAAAGAACTCCGCGGATCCTCTGTCCGCGGTCTTAGCTGACTCTGTGGTTTAATTTAGCTGACCGCGCGTGACTCTGAACCGGCCTTGACTCCTGATGGCGGCGGGCATATGTTTTGCGCAAAGATGATGAGGTTTATGATGGAGGTTGTCGCTGATAGTATGCCGCTGAATGCGGGCCCCGCCGCTGGGAGATAGCTCGTGACAAAAGATAAGTCGGATTCGGAGCTGACCGACGCAAAGGGAAAACAAAGGAGAAGTGACCGATATCCCGTAGTTGTTCCCGTTAAGGTGAAATGGTTAGAGGCTAGCGGCGCTGGCATCATCGAATTTGCCGAAGCCAAAGAAGTCAATATGCACGGCGGGCTGCTCAACATGCGGGGCCGCCCCGGCATCGGCAGCATTATTGAGCTCACGAATCTTACCTCAGCTAAAACAGTTTCTGCGCGAGTGGCCTCCCTGCGTACTTCCGTAAAGAGCGAAGTGTTGGGCGTGGCTGTCGAGCTTCTGACTCCTAGCGAGACTTTTTGGGGCGTGACCTACCGGCTGAAGTTGGCGACCGACGGCCTGCTAAAACTGGAGAAAGACATCCGGTCTGGTGGAATGGATACTCGCGTGCTTCGCGAATTTCGCGACGCCGTCGATTATGTTCGCAAGACCGCCTGGGCTCTTCAAGAATTGCAGGAGCGCCAGACCCAACAACGGGATACCGCCACGGTCCGCTCCTTGCTGACCGAAGAGCGCGTCCGCCGCGCCACCCAGCTGAGCAGGGCGCTGACCTCGGATTTGGATTCCCATGAAGTGACCGACGGAACCACCGGCGTTGCCGATCTTTTTCGCGCCGTCGATGGCCTCTACCAGCAGTTGCTTACTTTGTTGAAGATCCGCGAATCTCGGTAGCCGCTCCTGTCCTGGAATCTCGCAGCCGACGCAAACGAAAACCTGTCTCTTAGTCTCATGCTAACTCTCGAAACGTCGAGCAGCCGCTCCTCGGCATTTCTGTTAACTCTTTTCAGGACTCATACAGGGGAATTCCTGCCTGAGGATTCCTGCAGGAAATAAAAGCCTTGAGCTGATCGAACCCTAATCCGTAAAAACCACGCCTACCGCGCTATGCCCCTTCTCCGCGCCCGGCATCGATGCGCACCACGTAACCCCTCAACTGCATCGACGATTGCAGACCATCTTCGCCCGGAGTCTCCATCGTCACTTGCAATTCCGATTGCAGTTGCGGCATGTTCCGCAGCGAAATCAGCGCGCCTTGCAAAGAAATATCCCGCACCACCGTCTCTTCCTGAAATTCTTTCCCGCCTTCCGTCACCCCGGTAACTTTCGCTCGGAATTGCGCCTCGCGCCGGAAAGTTGTCCGCGTCCCCGGCATGTGCGCCTGCACGCTGTCTCCCGCGGAGCCGAGCGTAATCACCATGCCTTCGCTCGCCGCAAACACCGAATCAAACTCTTCGCGCGCCTGCCGCAAAATCGAATCCACCATGCGGTCCGTTGAGTCTGGATCGTGATGAAACAGCACCAGCGTTTTCGCGCCTGTTTCGCGCGTCAGCTTCACGCCTTCTTTCCAAGACGAATGGCCCCAGCCTTTCCGCGTGGTCTTCAGCTGCTCTGGCGTGAACTGCGCATCATTGATAAATATGTCCGCGCCCGCCGCCAGCTCCCGCAAACTCTCATCCAGTTTCGGATCGCCCGGCTCGTTGTCCGTCGCGTAAGCCACAATTCCCGCCGGTGTCTCGATGCGAAACCCGAGGCATCCCTGCGGATGGTTCAGCCACCTCGCCGTGATTTTATTTTCGCCGATCGTGAACGTATCTCCGCCTTCCACTTCCTTGAACTTGCGCTTCGCGTTCATCGCGGACATATCCACGGGAAAATACGGCAAGGCCATCTGCGCTTCGAACACTTGCTTCAAGCTGTCGCGTCCCAGGAATTTCGAACGGAAACTATAAAAATGAAATTCATTGTTTTCCGCGTACAACGGCGAAAAAAATGGAATCCCCTGAATGTGATCCCAGTGATAGTGCGTCACGAAAATATGTGTCTGGGGATTTCCGCCGCCGTTCGGCATGCCCCACCGGCTCCCCAGCATGCGCAGCCCCGTCCCGCAATCCAAAATAAATTGCGTGCCGTCCGGCGCGGTCAGTTCGAGGCATGGAGTGTTCCCGCCGTAACGCCACGTGGCGGGATCCACCGTCGGCGTCGACCCGCGAACGCCCCAGAAACTTAGTTTTGCAATGGGAGCCGTCATGTCCCTCGGCGCACACCCTGCGCGCAGGCCATTTCCGCCGCCTTGCAAGCGGAAAAGGAAGCTCGTTCGATGTTCGCAGCCGCGGCGAAATGCGTCAATGAAATCACGCCGGGGACGTGTCAAACTGCCCACTAAGGTAGCAAGGGCTGCACGGCGTCCCGCAAGTGCGTAAAATGGAACGGATGGACGAGCATTCTCAAGTTCAAAACCCTGAGCACGGTCACGATCAAGCTCGTGATCAAGTCCATGATTCCGAACATGGTCATCACGACGGTCATGTGCACCACCCCCATTCGCACCATCACCCTGGTCACGAGCACCCTCCGCTGCGCCCGTCGGTCCTCGGCTGGGCCATGGCCGCCACGCTTGGCTTGGTCGTTGCCGAAGTTTTCGGCGGCGTCCTCGGCAGGTCCGTCGCTCTGCTGAATGACGCCGTTCACAATCTATCCGACGTTCCTGCTCTTGGCATTTCCTGGCTTGCGATGCGCTGGGCCGCGCGTCCCGCGGACACCGAAAAGACTTATGGCTATCACCGCGCGGGCATTCTCGCCGCTTTTACAAATGCGCTCTTGCTCGTGCTGCTCTCGCTCTGGCTCGGCTACGAAGCCTTCGAGTCGTTTCCGCTCCCCTGTGCGCGTGGTCGAAAGCTGGATGATCTGGACGTCTATCGCGGCGCTCGCCGTGAATGGCGGCATCACTGTAGCTCTCGTGCGCGGCCGCGGTGATTTAAACTTGCGCAGTATTTTGATTCACAATTTCGGCGATGCGCTCTCGAATATCGCCATCATCATCGGCGCGATTGCTATTCGCATGACGGGAGCACTGTGGATCGACCCGCTCCTCGGCATCGCCATCGGCCTGCTCGTGCTGTGGTCGAGCATCGGCATTCTCCGCGAGTCTGCGCACATTCTTCTCGAAGGGCGGCCGCGGGAGATGCGCGTCGAGGAAGTTGCACGCGCCATCCTTACCGTGGAAGGCGTACAGGAAGTGCACGACGTGCACATCTGGTCGCTCGGCGGCGGCCACAACGCGCTGAGTTTGCACGCGCGAATTCCCGACATGCACCTCGACCAATGCGAGCGCCTGCTGGCTGCGATTCAAGAGAAGGCCGCGAAGGAGTTCAGCATCGATCACACAACGGTGCAACTCGAAAGAGCCGGACTTCCGGCAGTTTCGGGCTACGTGATGCCGGAACCCGTGAAAAAATAAATTTCCCTCGACGGAAATTCTGCAGAGCGAAAACCTGGACCGCAAAAATAAAATTTGCGCGCGCAGAAAGCGACGGAGACCGGGCTTGGTGGGCCGGCCACGGGTCGAATTTTGGACGAGCATTTAGAAATTCAGGCGGGCAGGCGGAAATTCAGGCCGCGTTGTTCGTTGAACTGTTGCGTGGCGTTCAGATCGAGCTGGTCCAAAGTCAGCGTGTGGCGTACTCCCTCGCGGGTGATGTAGCGGAGCGTGCCGTTCTCCCACGCGAAAGCTGCGGCAAAAAATAGCGTTCCATCGCGGCGAACAAAAACATACTCGTCGGAATCTTGCGGCGGAGGAGCCTGCGGCGCTGGCACGTAGTCTTGCGACGGTTCCGCAGGGCGTTCTATGTCCGCGGTTTGCGCGGGTTGGGGCTCGCCGTTGTCCACCTGTTGAGCTTCCGCTTGCTGTTCGTCGGCTGGCGGAGCTTCGGCTACTTCCTCGTCGCCGGGAAAAATTGGCAAATAATATCCGCCGCCATAAAACGGGAAATACGCGCCGACAAAGCCGTCGTTGCGTCCGCGGTGGTGATCCCGGCCGTGAGTTCCCTGCGGATGGGTTGCCGCGACGTGGGCGTAATCAAAACCAAGCCCAGGAACATCTTCCGAAAGGATTGCGCGGTTGGCGCGAGAGGTTTGCCCAGGGCTGGTTTGGCGCGGCGCAGGTCGGAGAACTATGGCGCCTGACCGGGTGCGGACGTAACGCACCCCCGGGTAAGCGGAGGTTCCGGCGGCCATGCGATTACCTGTGGATTGAGAGGTGCGCATGGCGAAGTGCGGTGCAGACATTGCGGGGCGAGCCATTGTGGGACCGGCGATCGTGGGTCGGGCCATTCCGGCGCTCATTCCCCGGCCACCGCCTCGGCCTTGTGCGTGGCCGATCGCGGGAAGGAACGCGAGAGAAGCTGCGAAAATCAGGAAGCGGCGCATGGTGAGTACCTGGGTTCCCGGGCCGCCGGGCCTTTCTTGCTCTTACATCTATAGAGATGCGCCATTTGGAGTGGCGGTTTCAAGAGGCTCGTTGTGGTTAACAGGGGGCCCCCCTCCTGGGTTTTTTCGTAAGTGTTCATTCTACAGAGTTTTAAGTTCTTTGTTTTGGAAGTGCGGATTCTGAAGGAGTTACGGGGATGTTTTTCGGAAGTGCGGATTCATAGGGAACTTAGTGGCGAGTGGCGAGTGACGGGTGGCGAACAGGCCGAGTTGGCAGGTGTCCGGTGGACCTCAGTGATCAGTGACCGGAGCCCGGAAGTGACGCGACCGTGAAAGAGTTTAAGAAAAAGCAGATTCCTTCCGACAAGGTCGGAACCTTCGGTCTCGAACAGCTCGGGCTATGTTCCATCGCGTTGCTCGGAATGACAAACACGGCAGAGGCCCCTACCCCCAGTGTTTTGAGCAAAGAGTGCGGAAAGTATTAAAGGGATGGGAGACTAGCGATTTGGGCGATGCAAAAGAGTGCGTAAGAGTATGAAAACAAAGGGAGCGTAAGTTGCCCCGGAATGATACTGGTGCGGAGTCTTGTTGAGAGCAGTGGTTAGTGGTGAGTGGACAAATGGCTAGCGGAGACCAGTGGTCGGAGCTAAAAGCAGGGGAATAGGTGTGAAGCTGGAGGGGGTATTCGATGGTTGGAGCGGCAAACGAGGCGGGCGGGCAGCGGAGGCAAAGCGGTGACTCCTTTCTCCTCCGCGACGAAACAAAAAAATTATAGCAGGTTTGTGTTTATTGTCAAGTAATAATTATAAGTCGTTATGGAACGAGCGGGTTGCGGATAGTCTGTTGGGATTGAGATGCAAGGAAAGGTCAAAACCCGCACCCTGAAAACCCGCAAGGATGCGGCACCCACAACGAAGAGTTAAGGAACTGCCACCCGCAGGCTCGTCGAGACAAATTAGTAAGCTTCTTTGCGGTGGCGGAAGGAGTGGAGGACGACTTCGGTGCCAAGGATATCGTACCGGAGTCGATACTCCCGCCATCGGAGCCGCCACTGTCCCTCTCCTGATTTCAGACCTTCCAGTTTTTTGATCGGATGCTGCCCGGTGCGACCATGGGATCCTGCGCGAGAATGGCAATCAATTCCTCCAGCGCACCAACCAGCTTTGCGTTTCTTTGAGAGATTTTTCGAAATTCGCGTTCAAATGACGGCGTCGTGACTACGCGGAACGTGCCATTCATCCGTGCGGCTCACTTCTTTGTCCGGCGGGGGGTGCGGCCGCGGCGCAGCTCCGCCAGGAATAGGCCAGCATCGCGGCTCTTTCCGCGCGCGTACTCCTGGCTGCTTTTGCGGATTTGCGCTTTGAGGCCGGGCTCCTGCAGTTCGAGGTAGTCCTCCAGCTCATCGGCACTCAGAATGCCCGCGACGGGGATGCCGTCCTTTTCCAAAATGAAGTATTCCCGGTTCAGGTGCGCTCGCCGAGCAACCTGGCCGAGATTGATTCGCGCCTTGGTAATCGGGATACGCCGGACGATTCTAGCCATAACTTAGAGTTTAGAGGGTTGCTCAACATTAATCAAGGTTAATCAATTCGAATGTACGGGTGGCGAGCGAGAGGCAGTCCGCCTATTTCAAAAACCAAGAGCAAAAAAGTCGGCCACGCGGGGAAGGAGGCAAAATCAAAATCGTTGTGCGCTGCGAAGGCTGTCCCACGCGCCCACCGACGACGAAGAGTTAAGGAAATGCCTCCTCGGCAGTAGAGAGCTAAGGCGTGCTATGCGTGAACGGGCTCGGGGCGTTTCAGGCGGGGGAGACTCTTGATGGCTTTGCCGGTTTTCTGCTGGGCGAGGCGCAGGTCATAGAGAGTCTGTAGATTGAGCCAAAACTGTGCGCTGGTGCCAAAGAAATGAGCGAGTCGTAGAGCGGTGTCGCCCGTGATGGAGCGCGTGCCATGCAAGATTTGCGTGACGCGATTGGTGGGCACGTCGAGCTTTCGCGCTAGTTCGGCGGCGCTCATATCGAGTGCTTCCAGTTCTTCGGCCAGGTGTTCCCCTGGATGGACAGCAGTGACTGCCATGATGATTCTCCTAGTGATAGTCAACAATCTCGACCCTTGACGGGCCCGGCGAACGGTCGGGCCATTCGAAGCAAATCCGCCATTGATCGTTAATGCGGATGCTGTATTGGCTCTTGCGGTCGCCAAGCAGGGCCTCGAAACGATTGCCGGGCAGGGCGGCCAGGTCTCTTAGCGACGTGGCGGCCTCGAGACGATCGAGCTTGAGGCGTGCGGAGCGCGCAAAACCAGAGAACGCTTTGACCCATTTTCCGGCGGCGAAGTCCCCGGTCCTCTTGTCCCGGTAGCTGACGATCACTAGCGCAGAATAGCGGGAAGTACGCGTTACGTCAAGCGTAATTTGTAAAATGGGAAAAAGATTCAGAACCCCCAAGTGCGAAACCCGGCACCCGGGGCACCCGCACCTCGATTCGTACCCCATTTTATATCCGGGCCACCCGGCCCGCGAGAATAAAGATGAAGAACAGCCAAGGTACGCACCTCAATGGATGCAGCCGAGGTACATGCGGCCAAAGCGAATTAAGGCTGCGTCGCGAATCTCATTGTCGCAGGAATCGGCGAGGTGAAGTCCTCGGGATTCGACATCGACTTGAAAATCCAACTGCGATTTCCAAGTATCAACAGGAGGCGGAGCGGCAGCGAAAAAGTTATAGCGCAGGCCCGCCCACAGTTCGAACTCAAGTTCCACTTCTGAATCTGGGTCGTACCCGGAGTTCGGTCCCGCCTTGACCTTTTTCTTAACTATCCCTAGTTGCGCAAGCATCATCATCGCACAATTATGAGCGATGAGATCGGCCGCCTGAAGCCCCATGATCATGATCGAGTTCTGTTCGAGATGAAAATTGCAATTGTGGCCGTCACAAATCCGGCTTGCCGCGAGTTCGGCGGCAACACGGTTAGTGAAGATACCCTGGTCGAAGAAAACCTCGTGGGAAGCACTCCGAAATCTGTTTGTCAGCAAAACCTTCTTCAATCCTAATAGCGCCTCATAACCGAACTCAGCACCGGAAGTGTCGGGAGCGATCACAATTCCGATGCGACAGCGATCTTGAATAACACCTTTCAAAAGCCTACGAGCCTCGGCCTGCGCAGGCTGTCGATCCATGCGAGAGCCGCTTTTGAACTCGTCAACTCCTGGTGTGAGTCCGCTACGCAGAAGCGCGTCTGCAACACCGCCGTCTAATGCTGTCTCGGAATATGCGAGTGCTCCTAGAACAAAATGCCCCTGAGGGTGAATGCTTTCGTCGAAATAGAAATAGCCCATAAAGCCCCGCTTTCGGCTAGTCCATGAGTGTAACAAATGGTTCCTTCAAGTATTCTTTGAGGGCCGAACTTGGAATGAATACCTCACGTCGCCCTTCAGCGTAACAACTGACCTCATAAGGGTCGAAAAGAATTCGTAAGCCTCCTTTTGTGATTAAGAATTTCTCGAAATTCTGATGTCTCGGAACTGCTCCTCGAATGATCCAAGAATCAGGTTGCCCCGATAGGCTCTCCTTTAGTGCTTGAGGCAATTGAGAATGCAGATTTACAACGCAGTACTGAGAAATGAACTCCAAGTAGCGGCTCCCCCAGCGGAATAAGTCGTGAAGTTCTAGGGCCGAAACAATTGGTCGGAGACGAAAATTAAAGGCTCTTGTACTGTGGTTTGGATGCGCTGCCTGAGCAACATAACTTCCAATTTGAAATTCTAATACAAGGAGGTCGTCACAGAACAAAACGACATCGAACGAGACTGAAATGTCATCCCAAACTGTGGACATTTTCGGCGCTTTCCGTAATATTTCTCGTTTCAAATCTGCCCGACTGATCGCTTCGCCTCGAAATCGTTGCAAGGTTCTACTTATGAAGGCCGCAATATCAAGATTTATGGCTGAGGCGCTTTTGGAATCGTTGGGAGTGATTTCGGGGTATTCGGCACCAAGGGAGTAACGATTCTCGTCATCCTTTTCATTAACCTGAAGATAACTCAGACGAACGCTTTTGTGCTCCAGGCGAACTTGAGTCAATCCTTGTACCCAACTCTGAGCCAGAGGCTGTGACTCAACCTGAGTAGCAGGGCCGTGCATCCTGCGCTCAACGATCCCGTGCCAATCGTCCCGGTATAGCATTACCTGGCGGGCATCGAGCTTTCGGTCGAATCCTCCTCTGATTTGAGTTTCGTGGTGGCAGTCGAAGCAAAGAACCGCAAGATTTGCCTCAATCGAGTTGCTGGGGTCTTCATCGATATGGTGAATTTGAACTGGCTTCCGGGCTTCGCGGCAAACGCAGCAAGTGCGGTCCGAAAGGAAGAGAACACGAGCCG
Source organism: uncultured Acidobacteriota bacterium (assembly GCA_963753745.1). Classification (GTDB taxonomy): domain Bacteria; phylum Acidobacteriota; class Terriglobia; order Acidiferrales; family UBA7541; genus Acidiferrum. The sequence goes on along the minus strand of CAVWDX010000023.1, from coordinate 132,213 downwards.
CGACTTCTTCGGGAATCTCGACGCGTTGATTCTTGGCCATAAGCTGGCACCACCAATCTTATAGCCCACACATGTCTGCGCAACAACTCTATAGTGCCAGTCAGGGGAAGGAGGCGGGCAGCCCGGACGCGTTTTCATGATGTGGTATTTCCGCGTGGACTGAGATCATGATGGCGAATATACCATATTCATAGGTGAAGGGAGGGTTAGAATTATGGTGTTGGGGATGCCCCATTTTACGTCCGGGCCTCCCGCCCAGGCTTGGGTGGTTTCGGTCTCGCGTTTTACTTTACAGATGCGGGTGTTGGTGCGGTAGCCGCGCTTTTCGGTGAGGGGAGTGATGAAGGCGGAGCAGAAAAAAAGAGCAAAGAGAGATTTCATCGCACGGAATGCGTGCGATGGGGCAGCGGTTCTCGCTTCGGGTTACAGACGAAGAGCAGAGAGATTTCTCTCTTCGCAAGCCGACGATTTCACAGGAGTGAAATGGAAAGAAAAGCGCCGGCTTGCTTTGTTCGAAATGACGGTGCGGTGTGGTGGGGCGGGTGAGGAGGGCACGATGTATCGTGCCCCTACAAGGGAGCGGCAGGGTAAGAGGCGGGCGAGGCGGATTCAGAAGCGGTTGGGCCACTTTCGGGCGGCGTGGAAGACGCGGAGGATCTCGATGGCGCCGGCATGGACGCGATAGGGGATGATATAGGGCGTGTTGGGGACAACGAGTTCGCGGGTGCCGGGGACGCGGCCTGCGCGGCCCATGGCGGGATTTTTGCTCAGCAGAGCGACGGCGCGGAAGATCCTTTGCACGACGCGATCAGCGGCGGCTGGGTTGTCCTCGGCAATGTAGTCCGCTTCTGCTTCGAGATTGGCTAGCGCGACGCGCAGCCACCTAACGCGCACGGAGGGACCACTTTTTCGCCACTCGTCTTACTTCGGACTCGCTGGCAAATTCGGCTCGCTCGGCCTCGGCCAGCGCTTTGTGGACTTCTTCGATTTGCCAGGAGTTGAGGGCGACGTAATCGCGGATAGCTTCCGCGGCGAGGAAAGAACGGGAGCGGCGCGTGGCTTTGGCGAGCTTGTCCAGTTTACCGGTCAGTCCGCCATCCAGCCGCAAGGTAAGAATTTTTTGGGACGGCATCGACGCCTCCTGGGCAAATCTGACTACATCTGATTACATTGTATTCGTTTTGGCGGACATGGGGAATGGGAAAAGGAGGGCGGGTGGCCCGGACGCGTTTTCATGATGTGGTTTTTCCGCGTGGACTGAGATCCTGATGGCGAATATACCATGTTCATAGATGAAGAGAGGGTTAGGATTATGTTGTAGGGTGGTGCCCCAGTTTGCGTCCGGGCCGCCCGCCACTTTGAGTCTGCCACCAAGCCACACTCACACAACCGTTCCGAACAACCAGCCGACCGCTGCGGTCATCGCCATGGCCAGCGCGCCCCAGAACGTGACGCGCATCGCGCCCGTCGTCACAACTGCGCCGCCCGCGCGCGCAGCGAGCCCTCCGAGAAGCGCGAGAAACAGCAAAGAGGTTCCAGAAACAAGAGGGATCAAATGGGCCGCCGGAGCCATCGCGGTGATCGCGAGAGGCATGGCCGCACCAATCGCAAAACTGCCGGCGGATGCAAACGCAGCCTGAATCGGACGTGCGCGAAAATTCTCGGAGATGCCGAGTTCGTCGCGTGCGTGGGCGCCCAACGCGTCATGCGCCATCAGCTGCTGCGCGACCTGTTTCGCGAGGGAAGGATCAAGCCCGCGAGCGACGTAGATGGCCATCAATTCCGTGTGCTCGCCTTTGTCGTCTGCCTTGGAGTTCCGCGCGCTCAAGCTCAAGCTCGGCCTGTTCGGTGTCAGCCTGCGAGTGGACAGAGACGTACTCTCCCGCGGCCATCGACATTGCCCCGGCCACCAGGCCGGCCACTCCCGCAACCAACACGTTACTGTGGGTTGCATGCGCAGCCGCGACCCCTAGCACTAAGCTCGATGTCGACAGGATGCCGTCGTTAGCCCCAAGTACCGCCGCACGCAGCCAGGCAATGCGTCCTGTGCGGTGCAGTTCTCTATTACTCACTGGCATTCTCGAACTCATATGTGGTCTCCGGTGTTGCTACCTAGCTTCTATAAATCGCATGACGAACAGCACGGGAACTGTCCCTGTCGTTGGTCACGGCGTGCGCGCGCTGCGGCCCACGGGCGCTCAGGATGAACCACGATGACCGATAAATGTGAAGAATCCCCGCGAGCAGCAGCGCCCACGCCGCTCCAAGCGAGATGCCGCTGACAACGTCGGTCGCATAGTGAACGCCAAGGTACACGCGCGAGGCACCAACCATCAGGAGCACCGCGGCCACGGCAAGAAAGATCGCGGCCCTTGCGCCGGAGTGTTGTACGTGACGACCTGCGATGATCGCGATCGTCAGGTAGAGTGCGGAAGTCGAGAGCGAGTGTCCGCTCGGGTATGAGAAGCCCGACACTACAATCAGCTGCTGGGCTTCCGCTGGACGAATTCTCTCGATAACGTTTTTAGTCACCATCGTCAGTATTCCTGCTCCCACCGAAGCCGCGAGCAACTGGAGGGCCCCTAGCCGGTCGCGCAACACAAGCAACACCACGAGAGTGAAGGCAGAAAACAATACCACCAGGGTGATCGATCCCAGAGCTGTTACGTCGATTGCCGCGACCGTAAGCCAGGGCGCCCGCGTTCTTGCTACGGCCAGCAAAATCGCGCGGTCCATAGCACCGACGTCTCCTTCGATCAATTCCCTTGTAATTCGTACGAACGCCAAGAATGCAAGCGCAGCACCGCCCAACCACAGAGAGAGGCGCCCCGCGCGGGCCGAGAACAAAGCTCGACTCATGGACTTAACCTCGGGAACAAATTGCACTCATCAAACTAAATAAGAATCGACGCAGCTGTGAGCCAAACTGCGAGACCCACCGCCTGACTTCATCGCGCCGCCGGAGGCTCCCGGTCGGTGGGAATTCCGACGAAGTGGATGTGGGGACAGGATGTGTGGACAGACGGGACGTTTCCCTTCTTCGCTAAGAGAGGCGAGCGACGCCACATCGTTGCAACCTATCAGAAAACTTTCCGTCTGTTCCCGGGTTTCCACGTCAAAAGCCCCACACGTAAAACCGACGTGTAGGGCACCCCGATTCGTCCCCCAGTTTACGTCCGGGCCGCCCGCCGAGCGGCAAAATTTCGTTCTTGCCTGCTTAGATGCTGAGGACGGGGATGGGGAGGGCGCAGATGACGTCGTAGCCGTGGGTTTTGAGGTAGCCTCCGTAGGGTTGGAAGCCGGTGACGAGGAGGTCCGCTTGGGTTTGCTTGGCGGCTTGGCTGAGTGCTTTGGGGACGTTGCCGCTGCCGATGAAAACGCCGGCGTTGGTGCCCATTTCTTTTTGGAGATCAGCCATTTGAGCGGTAGCGTCGCCGACGAGCTCCTTTTCCCATAGGGGATTCACGTAGTCGCCGCCCGGTCCCCACGACTCGACGCCGGCAGTAACGTGGGCAAGGGTGAGGCGAGCGCCAAATTCGGCGGCCAACTGCACGGCCCAGGAGACCGTTTTGCGGTTATGAGGCCGGAAATCGATGGCGCAGAGGACGCTGCGGAGCGCGAATTTTTGCACCGGGGATTTCTGGATGTGGCCGCCGGTCCAAACCGGGCAGTTGGTTGCATAAAGAACCTTTGCAGGCACGGAGCCGACAAGAAACTGATCGAAGGTGAAACCGTGGGAGGGCAGCATGAGCAGGTCCGCTTTCTGCCGATTCGCAGACTCCATGATGGCCTCGGCCGGGTCGCCATCGACGAATTGTGTTCGAATGGAAAGGCCCTCGAGATCGGGCTCGAGAATCTGGTCCTTATTTTTCCGCGCGATTTTGAAGATTTCTTCGAGCAGATTCCAACCGGCCAGAGCGTGGCCGGGTGCCGGGACACCGGCGGCACGACTGCGCGGCGTGACGACATGCAACATGAGAACCTCAGAATGAAAATGATGGGCCAGCGTGGCCGCCTGATGGATGACGGGGAGCGAGGTGTGCGGGAAATCGACGGGGAGAAGGATTTTCTTGAGAGTGAGCATCGGACACCGGCAGAAGACAAAATACCACGGTCAGACGGGCGGAGGGGCGGCGGCGAAATAGAAATGGTGGTGGTTGCGGCAGGCGGGGTTGAAGGGGGCGTGGCACGCGGGGCAGACAGAATTACATTGGAGGTAGGCGGAGATGGAGAGAGTGGAGCGGCAGGCGCCGCAGAGGATAGCGTGTTGATGGAATTGGGAGGAGGGCCAAGGCTCGATGGGGTGGTTGGCGAGAGCGTCGTGGCAGTCTTTGCAGGCGTAGAAGAGACCGCAGCACTTCATTTTGATGGCGATGATGTCGAGCGTGGAATGGTAGTGGAGGCAGCGGGTTTGGGGATCGAGATGGAGGCCGTGGACATCTGTAGCGGAGGTTGAGACATGGATGGGCAAGATAGGAGAATAGCAGAGAAGAAGAAGGAGCGAAGAACGCAGGGCACGATACAACCGAGGATACGGTACAACAGAGGGCACGATGTTCCGGCTGCTGCCCGGAATCTTGCGATATCGTGCCCCTACGGTTGATGGAGGGCTGGCGCTACCACTGTTGCGTGGGGATGTGCTATAAACATCGGGCCGTGAAAGTTGCCGCGAAACAGGAGCTTGCCCCGGTGCAGCCGGAGCGGGCGGAGGTTTCGGAGAAAGAAACCTCGCCAGCGAAGGTTGAAGGGTCGTTGGGGGTCGTGGGGGAAGACGCTTCGCGGTATTGTCCGGTGTGCTCGCAGCGGCTGGAACCGCGGCGTTGCAAATTGATTTGCCCGGTCTGCGGATATTACATGTCGTGCGCGGACTATTATTGATAAGCTTTGTGGTCCCGGCCCGGGTTGCCGCCGGAACTGCTATCCGATGAGGAGGAAAACACAGTGGCTTTGAAGATGACCAACCGGGAAGTGGACGGCGTGTCCGTGGTGGCGCTGGACGGGCGCATCGTGCTTGGGGAAGAGAGCAACGCGCTGCGGGAAAAAGTGAAGAGCTTGATCGCCGAAGGGAAAAAGAAGGTTGTGCTGAACATGGCGAACATCACGTTCATCGACAGCGCGGGCTTGGGCACGCTGGTGGCGGCGCATCACAGCGCGAAATCGCAAGGAGCGGCGCTGAAGCTGGCGCACTTGGGCGCCAAGTTCCAGGAAGTGCTGCAGATCACCAAACTGCTGACGGTGTTTGACGTGTACAACACCGAAGCGGAAGCCGTCGGCAGTTTCGCGAAGTAAGAGAAGCAGGCGGCGCGAAGAAAGATTTTGGTTGAAGGGCACGCGTCTGCGTGCCCTTTTTCTTTGATGGATGAGGCGGGTGCTGCGGCAGCGTTCGTGGTTCTGCGTTCCTGGTCTTGAGTTTTCTATGTTTGGTTACGCGTCCACGCTTAAACATCCACGCGATACATGGTGATGCCGCTCAGCAGCTTGGGATAGAAGTCGGTGGATTTTTGGGGCATGACTTCTCCGGCGGTGGCGATGCGCATGACTTGATCGACGTCCACGGGATTGAGGAGAAAGGCGATTTGGGCGGAGCCGCGGTCGACGGCGTCGAGCGCGGCGGAGGCTTCGCGCTCATAGGTGAGATTTCTTTCGGCGGTCACGGCTAGCGGGGTGATGCCAAAAGCGGGCTCGAGAATTCCCTCATGGAGAAGGACAACATCCAACTCGCGCTGAAGAGGGGAAACGGCGTGGAGAAGCTGGGCGAGGTCAGCGCCACGACGAAGCATTAAAACGTAGTAAGCGCGCTTGCCGGGTTCCGCGGCAGGATAGACGCCGATGGCTCTTTGCGTGCGCGATTTGTGGAGTTGAGCGAGGAAAGTTCTCTGGACTTCTGCTTTCTGCCCTTCGTCCGCAAAAGGAAATGATTGCGCTTCGCACCAGGGTTCGAGGTAGCGGCGTGCTTCGCTCCAGGAAAAGTCGTGGAGATTAGCGGCGAGGCGATGCGTGGGAAGAATGGTGAGGCCTTCGCTGCAGGTGTTGACGAAGGTCATCATCGCGAAATCGTAGGAGCCGAGCGCATAGGGAGCCGAAGGATGCAGGCCGCCAGCGCGGAGGCGGCATTCGTTGCGATAGTTGAGAGCGGTTTCGTAGCGATGATGGCCATCGGCGATGACGAGCTTTTGTTCTTCCATCGCGGACATTATGGCTGCGGTACGATCCGGAGCGGCGATGACCCAAAGGCGATGCACAACGCCGTACTCGTCGCGGAGCGTGGTCGCGGGCGCGACAGACTCCGCGTCCTTCAAGATCGAATCAATGCGCTGCTGAGGATCGGAATAGAGCATGAAAAGCTGGCCGGTGTGGGTGCGCGTGTGACGGAGAAGTTCGAGGCGGTCGGCCTTGGGGCCGGAGAGCGTGTGCTCGTGGCGAAAGACAATGCCGGCGGAATATTCCTCGAGTTTGCCGGCACCGATGAAGCCGCGGCGAGTGCGCTGCTCGGCAGTTCCGGGGACGGTGTATTCCTGGGAGTAGGCGTAGAAAGAGGGGACGGGGTCCTGCACGACAATATTCTCGCGGATCCAGCTCTCCAGGGCGGCAGCTGCGCGGGTGTAGACGTTGTTCTGTGGATTGTCGCCGGGATACGCGCGGCCTTTTTCGACGGAGATCAGATTATGCGGATCAGCGGCGTAGTATTTGTCCTGCGCCGCGGGAGATATTTTGTCATAAGGCTGCGTGAGGACGCGTTCAAAGGGGACACGCTGTGGGTTGTAGCGAAGCGCCTGGAAGGGATGTACCTGGGCCATGTGGTCTGGGTCTCCGGTCGTGTTCTGTGCTGAGCGACGAGCTTTCTAGTTTACGCGAAATGGGGGCGTTTCTGGGAATCGATAGAGCGCTTTATTTTTCTTTAATCCGGAATTCATAATGGATTAAAAATTGCGGCCAGCGCTAAAACCGGCGGCGAACATATTAAGATGAAGGAATAATGGCTGATCCGAAGCTGAATTCCGTGCGCGCGCTGATTTTCGACCTGGACGGCACGCTGATCGATTCGAAACAGGACTTGATTCGTTCCGTCAACGCGATGCTGCGCGAATTGGGGCGCGGGGAGCTGGCGGAAGAAACAATTTCCGGTTACATCGGACACGGAGCGCCGCGACTGGTGGCGCGCGCTCTTGGGGAGGATTGCGGGGAAGATGAACGGCAACGAGCGCTGCAATTCTTCCTGAGTTATTACGAGCTGCACAAGATGGATACGACGTGCGCGTATCCGGGCGTTGCGGGGACGCTGGAGAAGCTGGCGGGCATGCCGATGGCGGTTTTGACGAACAAACCCGTGCGAATCAGCGTGCGGATTCTGGATGCGATGGGTCTAGCGAAATATTTTCGAGCGATCTATGGGGGGAATAGCTTCGAAACAAAGAAGCCCGATCCGCTGGGAGCAAGAACAATTTTGAATGAATTGGGCGCTGAACCAGCGGAAGCGCTTTTAGTCGGCGATTCCGAAGTGGATGTGCAGACGGCGAGGAACACGGGCACGCTGGCCGCGGCGGTGAATTATGGATTTGGGGTGCATGACCGGAGAGCACACCCGGCAGATGTTTATCTCGATCACTTTTACGAACTCGCGACGCTTTTGAATAGCACGTCAGGCTCGCAATGATTCTTTATCGACCATGTGAATTATTGTCGAGTACCTGCGAGCCGGGGGTAGATCGCGGTGGCAAAGAGGCGCTCAAAGTTCGAGGCTCAGTAGACCAGCTTCAATGAGAACTGGATTTGACGCGAGGGGCCGGCCGTATGACTGATGATGCCGAAACCGCTACCCAGAACGGTATTGGAAGGCAGCCCAAAATTCACGATATTGAAGACGTTAAAAAATTCGGCGCGGAATTGAAGGATGCCGAGTTCACCATTTCCCCGGTGGCCGAAGGGCGTGTTCTTGATTAGAGCAAGGTCGAATTGCTGGAAGCCAGGGGCGCGAAAGGTGTCGCGACCCAAAGTGCCGAAGACGCCTGAATTGGGGCCTGTGCCTCCGGGCACATTTATCGGGATGGAAAAGAATGAACTATTGTTCGAGCCGCGGCCAAAATAGTCCTCACGTACGGAACGGCTGGTGGAAAAATCGGGCATGGAAACGAGATTGGGGCGATCCGTTCCGCCTGCGCCGGCGCCGGTTTGCTGAATGCCGGAGTAGACCGTGAAGGGCGGTCCGCTCGTCAGTGAAGTGATATTGAGAAACTGCCAGCCGCCGGTCACATATTTGCTGAGCGCCTTGAGGAAACTCACTCGATCAAGCGGGAGCGACTGAATCACGCTCAACGAAAAAACGTGGGTCACGTCAAAGGTGGAGGGGCCTTTGTCCACCTCGGGATTGCGGGGATTCTGCGGCAAAGTTTGCAGGATCACGCCGGCATTCGAAGGAAGTCCGCCGAGCACAGCGCTGGTGTCATCGAGCGATTTTGAAAACGTGTAGCTGGCCTGGAAGCTGAAGCCGATGCGCGAGGCGTTCTGGCTGAGACTGGTTTGCAACGCGTGATAACTGGAATGAGAGCCGGTGGACATTATGGACTCGGGGCCAAATCCGCCGATGGCCTGGCCAGAGGAGTTGAACTGCGTGAAGGGAGCGAAGGACGGATCAGCGCCGCCATAGCCGTTCGGTGAAAAAACGCTCCCAAGATGAACTCCGGCCGTGCCGACATAAGCGGCGCTCAACTTCACGTGGCCGAAATCATGATCGACGCCCAAAGTAGAGGTTGCGATATAACCGTTGCGAAAAGTGCGCGAGATGGCCGCAGCCGACAGCAACTGAACCTCATTGCCGGGAGTAAGAGCATTAAGCTCGTTCTGAAATCTTTGCAAATCGATTTGAGTGTTGGGCGGCACGTTCGAACTATTCCCGTTCGGAAAGAGAAGTTGTCCCCCAGTTGTGTAAGCGGGAGGCAGAGCCAATGGCACAGCCGTGTTGTGAAACGGAACAGGTGTGCCAGGCAAAGCGGTAACCAGGGGTTGAAAGACCAGCGGGATGCCTCCGGTCACGAAATTGTCCTGCCACAAATTGGGAAGAATCGTAGTGATGGCGCCTGCGGCGTGAATGGTCGTGTGCTGGGCAAGAGCGAAGTCGATGGAGACACGGGGACCGAGGCCGTTCCAATCCATGGGATAAACAGGCTGGGGATTGTACAAAAATATCTGCGTAGCGCCGGGAGTGAGGTAAGACGTCGGCTTGCCGTCCGGGCCAATTGGTTCGGCGATCGAAGTTCGGTGTTTGGCTTCCTTGATGCGGCTGTTCAGCTCATAGCGCAGGCCGTAATTTAGACTCCATCGAGGGGAAAACTTCCAGGAGTCCTGGAAATAAAAATTGTAGGCCTCGCGCCGAACGGCGGCTTCGTCAAACTTGTCGCCCGTGGGAGTTGCAGCAGCCGCGGCGGTGATCGAATAGGAATACGGCGTGGCGGTGAGCAAGCCGGTGAGTGCATCGGGAAGCTGAGCGCCGGGTTGGATATTATGCGAGCCGCTTGCGGAGGTGATTAGCACAGGCGAATAGGCGGCGCCGCCGCCAAAGGAGTAAACGCCGCTGGGGTTGGTGCCGAAAATCGTGGCGTCCTTGTTCAAGCGTATTTCCACACCCCACTTGAAGGTGTGCGTGCCGCGCAGGTAAGTCATGTCCTGCTTGATTTGGTAGAGATTGCTGTACGAACCAAAAATCGAACCGTCGGCGGTGTTAAATCCCTGGAAAAGGCCGTCGCCGTAGACCAAAGCGGGGTCGCCATGATTCGACGCGGGGAAAATCGGCGTACTGCGAATATATCCAAAGGCCGCAATGAAGCTCAGATGAGGCGAAACTGTTCGCGAATAGCGAACGGCGGCATTGCGTTGATGGTCAAAAAAATTCACGGCGAAGCCTGGGTCGATGGCGGTCTGATCCGGATTTGTGGTTGGACCATTTACCTGATTGAGGCTGAAGCGGGTAAAAAGGGTGGCCTTGTCTGAAATCCGGTGGTCCACGCGCACGGAGAACTGGTCTGTGTTGGTGACCACCTTGGAGGAAGTTGCAAAAGTGCGTGCGCCGAACGGGCCTTGCGGTTCGTTGGGAAGGGGATAGCGGGCCAAAAGCGGCGCGATGGCGGGGTTCACGGGAACCGTTAAGGTGTCACCTGGAAAAGTGGTAGTGTCGATGCCTTGGCGTTCCGCAGCGGTCGGGACGGCAAAAACTTGCGTGGTGCCGAGGACTTGCCGAAAGCCTTGATATTCCCCGAAGAAAAATGTTTTGTTTCGGCCGTCGTAGATTTTCGGAATGATTACAGGCCCGCCGCTGGTCAACCCAAACTCGTTTCGAACAAACGGGGGCAGGCGCTTGGGATCGACGACGCTGGCATGATCGAAGAAATTTTTGGCGTCAAATGCGGCATTACGGACGAATTCGAAAACGCTCCCATGTATCTGACCGGTGCCCGACTTGGTGACCACGTTTGTGAAACCTGCGGCGCCATGACCGATTTCGGCGGGCATCACTCCGGAGCTTGATTGGACTTCCTGGATGGCGTCCACATTGAAGTTGGCAAAGGTGGCTCCGCCCAGTTCGGGATCGCTGGTGTCCGCTCCGTCCATGGCAAAAACCGAGGCAGTGCCGCGCATTCCATTGACGGAGAATTGCTGCGTGAAATTAGCCGCCCCGTTAGTGTCCGTCATGGTGCCGGCGGCCAGAAGCAAAAGCTTGCTGAAGTCGCGCTCGTTCAGGGGAAGGCTGGAGACTTCGCCGCTTGAAAGGTGGCCGCCGCCGCTCGCCTGGGCGGAGGCGTCGCTCTTTTGTGGTAGGACCAAGAGGGCCTGATCTTTGGCAGACAATGCGAGGTCGGCGATAAGCGTATCGCCGTCCTGAATCACTAAGGGGGCGACGGCTTTCCAGATTTTGCCGTGAAAACGGACAGCAATCGCGTAGCTTTGGGGGGCGATGTCCGGCAACAGAAATTCCCCATTTGACGAGGTGGTGGCTGAGTAGCTGGGGCCTCCCGACGTGGCTTGCAGTAAGACCGCGGCTTGGCCAATGGCGTGGCCCGCCGGATCGCGCAAGATGCCTCGCCAGGAAGTCCCGGCAAGAGCACTCGTCGCGGAAGCCAATAAAAGCAGAAGAGCGAAGCAAGTGGTTCGGGCTGGACACGCTGGGGTTCCGGACATGGCCCACGATTGTACAATCGAATTCTTCACCCGTTTGGGTCAAATGCACGGACAGGATAATGCATACAGGGGAGAGTTTTTCCCAACTTCGCGGTCCGGGTTGGTGCGGTTTGCGACAGCGGCCTTACGGGAGCACTTGCCTTACGTTAAGACACAAGGCAGACTCGGCGCGTGCTGATTGGACTGTTTACGGAATTAGTGGGGAGCGGCGGGGTGCAGCGGGCGAGCCGGCACCTGGCGGCGGTATTGAGCGAATTCGCGGCGACCCGGCACATGGACTGCCGGCTGGTGAGCTTGAATGACTCCCGGGAGCTGCACCGCATGTCCGTGGGTGGCAAGGAATTCGTGTTTACGGGTTGCGAGCGAAGCAAAGCGCGATTTGCGGCGACGGCAATACGGGCGGCCAGACGCCACGCGAAGGTGGTTCTGGCAGGACATCCGAACCTGGGGCCGGTCACGCAGGCGATGAGAGTTGTGGCGCCACGGCTTCGGACGATTATCTGCACGCACGGCGTGGAAGTGTGGGAACCGCTCCCGGCCTTGCGGCGGCTGGCGCTGCGGCGCGCGAATGTGGTGCTAGCGCCGAGCAAGGACACGGCAAACCATGTGGCGGAGCAGCAAGTGCGGAAGGAGCGGATACACGTGTTGCCGTGGGCGCTTGATCCGGAATTCGAAGCGATTCCGGCGAACGCGCCACGGGGCAAGCTGCCTTACGGATACCCCGAAGGGCGTGTGATTCTTACCGTGGGCCGATGGCTGGCGAATGAACGATACAAGGGAATGGACACGCTGATCACGGCGCTGCCGCGGCTGTTGACTCGCTGGCCGGAGCTGCAACTACTGGCAGTGGGGGATGGCGACGACCGAGCGTGGCTGGAAGACCTTGCCGAACAAAACGGGGTGAATCGGCACGTTCACTTCCTCAACGGAGTGAGTAACGAAGAGCTTATGGCGTGCTACGCGGCGTGCGAGATGTTTGCTTTGCCCAGCCGTGGCGAAGGCTTCGGGTTGGTTTACCTGGAAGCGATGGCACACGGCAAGCCGGTGATCGGCGGGGCACATGGCGGCGCGCCGGAAGTGATTGAAGATGGGGTGACCGGTTATCTGGTGCCGCACGGCGACGCGGCGCAGCTCGCGACGTCCATCGAGACGCTGCTTTCTGATCCAGGCCTGGCGCAAAAAATGGGCGCACGCGGGCGGCAGCGCGTGGAACGGGAATTTCGGTTCAGCGTGTTTGCCAAGTCTCTGAAGAAAATCCTTCGCGAACAATGCGAATCCTGAGCGTCACGGAAACCTACGCGCCCTTCCTGGAGTTCGGTGGGCCGCCGGTGAAGGTGCGGGCGCTGGCGCAAGGTCTGGCCGAGCATGGAAACGAGGTGACGGTGCTTACGGCGGACTGGGGCGTCGCGGCACGAATGAAATCAAAGGAAGCGTTCAGCGCGGAACGGGGTGCTTTCGGGTGGAGTCGGGCGGAGAACGGCGCGACGGCGATTTATCTGCCGACGTGGTTGCGGTACCGATCGCTAACGTGGAACCCGGCGGTGAGGCGATTCTGCCGGACGCAGCTGAAAGATTTTGACGTGGCGCATATTTATGGGCTCTACGATTTTCTCGGGCCGGCGGTTGCAGGCGCTTGCGTGAAGCAGAAGATTCCGTACGTGGTGGAACCGATCGGGATGTTTGTGCCGATCGTGCGCAGTTTGCGGCTGAAAAGAATTTATCACGCGTGGTTTGGGAGGCAACTGTTCGAGAGAGCGAGCGCGATCATCGCAACGTCGGAGCAGGAGGCCGAGGAATTGGTGAGCGGAGGAGTGGCGCGTGAAAAGATCACGTTGCGCCGGAATGGAGTGGAAGCGCCGGCTTCGTGGCCCGAGCGGGGAATTTTTCGGAAGAGGCTGGGGATCGCGGAGGACGCGAAGGTTATCCTTTTTCTAGGGCGGCTATCGGAAAAGAAGAGTCCAGATTTGCTGTTGCGAGCCTTTGCTTCGATTTTAAATGAGACAGCGGTGAAGAGCTTGAGGCTGGTGTTCGCGGGACCGGACGAGGGCGGAATGAAGGCGCGGCTCACGCAGATGGCGGCACAGCTTGGAGTGACTCAGCAAGTGCTGTTCGCAAGACCGATTTTTGGCGAGGCGAAATGGGCGGCGTATCGCGATGCCGACGTGTTTGTGCTGCCATCGCAGAATGAAAATTTTGGCAATACCGCAGCTGAGTCGGTTGCGGCAGGCACGCCCGTGATTGTAACGGAACAGTGCGGGATCGCTCCACTTTTGGCGGGTGCGGCGGGGTTGGTGGTGCCCCACGATCCGCAGTCGGTAGCTGTGGCGATCAAGTCCGTAATCACCGACGCCAAATTGAACGCACTATTGGCGGAAGGGTGCCGCGCGGCGGCCGCGCGGCTTGGTTGGGAAGAGCCTGTACGTGAGATGGAAACGCTCTATAACAAGCTTGCAAATAAGACAGTCTGGAGTGCAGAATTCGAGGCACCGGAGTGATTGGGTTGCCGACGAAGAGGCACATTATTTTCTGCGGGGTTTGGCGGGCCGTGAATTTGCTGCTCGCCGTCGCCGTGGTGTGTTTGATGTATGCCGGGGTCCGGGAATATTCCGTGCGCCGATATCTTGACGGTTTCTCGGACGCGATAGTACCCAACGTGTTGCCGGAGGTACAAAAGATTGAAGCGATCTTGAGCTGGATGCGCGCCGAACCATCGCGCACTACCACGACAAATCCGGATGCTCTGGCAAAGCGCGACCCGGAGACAACGCTCACTTATGTCCAACTGTTGAACGTATGCGGTACCGCGACCAATGCCTTCTTAAATCTTGCGCGCAGCTCCGATCTGCGAGTGCGCCGCTTGTTGCTGCTGGCTCCCGATAGAAACACAAAACACGTCGTAGCCGAGGTCTTGGTTGGTGGGCGGTGGATCGTCGTGGATCCAACGTATCGCGTCATCATGAAAGATGCCGCGGGCCACTTCTTGACCCGCGAGGACCTGCAGAATCCTGAGGTCTTTGGCCAGGCGATCAGCGCGATGCCGAATTATCCGCGTGATTACACTTACGACCATATTGCTCATGTGCGACTATCGCGGCTGCCCTACATGGGACACAGCCTTCGTAGACTGTTTAGTGCCATCGCTCCCGGATGGGAGGAAGACATCGATTGGAGCTTGCTCCTAGAGCGGCAGTCCTTTTTCTATCTGGTGCTGAGTGTGACAGCCCTTGTGTTCCTTTTGATGATGCGCGTGGTGCTTGCGTGGTATGCGGACAGACGATTGAGAATTCCTCGCTTTCATCTGCGCGAGCATGTCTTGCGCGCTGGGACAGCCTTCTTTTCGACCCCGGAGATCAAACAATAGCGTGTGCGGTATTTGCGGTGTCGCGTTTGCGTCGCGCAGCAAGGATGCCGAGTTGCGCGTGCGCGCAATGGCGGCGGCGATGGGGTATCGCGGCCCGGATGGAGAGGGATTCCTCAGCGGCGATCCGCGTGCTCCCGGGCTTGCGCTCGGAATGCGGCGGCTCAGCATCATCGATCTAGCCGGCGGTCAGCAGCCCATCTGGAATGAAACGCGTGATGTCGCGGTCATATTCAACGGCGAGCTGTATAACTATCGAGAACTCCGCGGACGCTTGACGATGCTCGGGCACCGCTTCGCAACACAATCCGACACGGAAGTTCTGGTGCACGCGTGGGAAGAGTGGGGCGAAGAGTGTCTGACGGAACTCCGCGGCATGTTTGCGTTTGCGTTGCTCGATCTGCGTGGACGATTCGCGACGGCGCCATTGTTATTTTTGGCGCGCGACCCGCTGGGAATTAAGCCGCTCTATTACGCGCAGATGCCGGAGGGCTTTGCATTCGCGTCGGAAGTGCGCGCGCTCCTGGCAAGCGGCATCGTGCCAAAGCAGATCTCGCAGGATGCGCTGACTTCTTACCTGCTTTTTGGCAGCGCATCAGAGCCAGTGACGATGCTGGAGGGAGTTTTCTCGCTTCCGCCCGGCCATCGCATGCTTTTGTACGTTCCGGAACGGCGGAGGGTGCCAAGAGCGCGACCGTGGTGGGATCTGCAGACGAGCCCTGCGGCGCGCGACCCGCGCAAACCTAGAGATATGGACTCGGCTGCCAGGAGGTTGCGCCCGCTTCTCGAAGATGCCGTGCGTGCACATCTAATTGCGGATGTGCCAGTTGGGCTATTCCTCTCCGGTGGGCTGGATTCCGGGGCGATTGCCGCGCTTGCGGCGCGCGCACAGGCGGGAATCCGCAGCTTTACGCTGTCGTTCCCGGGAACTTCGTACGATGAAGCTCCGCTGGCCCGCAAAGTCGCAGAACGGTGCGGCACACAGCATACAGAGGTTCCTATTGATGGCGCCGCAATGCTTGCGCGCGTCGATGAAGCTGTGGCGGGCCTCGATCAGCCGACGATGGACGGCATCAATACATCTTTAGTGTCCTGGGCGGCTCGCGAAGTCGGTCTCAAGGTTGCGCTCTCCGGCTTGGGTGGCGACGAGCTTTTCGTGGGGTATGCAAGCTTCGCGAATACGGCGATGCTTCAGCGGCTCATTCGCCTGGCATGGTTCGTGCCGTGGCCGTTGCGCCGAGCTACCGCGCCGCTGATCGCGAGGATTTTGGGGAGGCGCAAGTCGAAGGATGCCGCAGGCAAGGCCGTTGCCGCATGGACCGATCCCGACACGCTCCCTCATCCTTACTTCTACGCGCGCGCGCTTTTCCCGCCGGACCAACTTGAGCGGCTGATCGAACCGCGATTCCGTCCGAGCACCGTGGGCGCCGACGGCGTAACGCTCGAACCGACGTGGCTTGGATGGCTGGATCGCACCGCGAGCGAAGCGAGGAAACTGGAGCCGGTGGCAGCGACCGCGTGGCTCGAAATGCGCTGCTACATGGCAAGCACGCTGCTGCGCGATACCGATTCTGTGAGCATGGCGCGTTCGTTGGAAGTGCGCGTGCCGCTGCTGGACACGCCGCTGGTGGAATTCGTCGGCACTCTTCCCGATGCAGCTCGCCATCGCGCGGGAACGCAGAAGGCACTACTCGTGCAGGCGCTGAGTGGACTGCTGCCGGAAGAAGTCCTTGGGCAGCAAAAGCGGACATTCACACTGCCGTGGGAAGAATGGCTTCGCGGCCCACTGCGGTCGAAGCTTGAGGCCAGCTTTGCCGACATCGCGCCCTCGCTTGCTCCGCACGTTCGCGCAGAGGGCGTTCGCGGCGTTTGGGCCGCTTTTCTTGAGGGTAAGACTTCCTGGTCTCGCCCCTGGTCGTTGTACGTGCTCAACGAATGGTGCAAGCATCACCTTACAGCATGATCCGCGCTCCTGAGGTAGACTGAATTTATTCGCGATGAACATTCTTGGGATCAATGCCTACCACGGCAACGCATCCGCAGCCATTGTCTGCGATGGCCGGCTTGTGGCGGCGGTCGAGGAAGAGCGCTTCAACCGCGTGAAATACGCCGCGGGCTTCCCGTCACAGGCGATTCGTTATTGTTTGCGCGAGGCGGGACTGGAACTGAAGGATATCGACCATGTGGCCGTGCCGCGCAACCCCTACGCGCGTCTGGGAACGAAACTTTTCTACGCGTTGCGCATGCCGTCGTTCGCGCGAGAACGAATGAAGGTTTTGGCGAAGTTCACGGGAATCCCCCAAGCGCTGGCGCAGGCCTTCGAGATGGATCCGGCAAAACTCGCCGCAAAATTCCACCGCGTGGAACACCACCAGGCGCATCTGGCCAGCGCGTTTTTTGTGTCGCCATTCGAACGAGCGGCGCTGCTTTCCGCGGACGGGTTGGGCGATTTCGCTAGCACGATGTGGGGCAGCGGCGAGGGCAGCCGTATGAAGATCGACGGCACGATCGCGTTTCCTCATTCCCTGGGCCTTTTTTACAGCGCGGTCACGCAGTACCTGGGCTTTTTGAAATTCGGCGATGAGTACAAAGTGATGGGCCTGGCGGCGTACGGCGAGGCAGAGCAGCTTGATGCTTTTCGCGAAATCGTGGCCATAAATGGGAACGGTTTCCGGCTGGGCCTCGAACATTTCACTCATCATCGTACCGGACCGGAAATGAGCTGGGCAGACGCGGACAAGACACCTACGATGGGCAAGATGTTTTCGGAAGCGATGGAGAGACGGCTGGGCCCCAAGCGAAATCCTGATGAACCGCTCGAGCAACGGCACCGCAATCTGGCGTCTGCGTTGCAAGTGCGGCTCGAGGAAGTTTATCTGGGGATGCTGAAGAAACTTGCCGAACGAACCGGGCTGAAAGCGGTGTGCCTCGCAGGCGGAGTGGCGTTTAATTGCGTGGCGAACGGAAAAATTTTCGATGCGACGGGTTTCGAGCAGGTTTACGTTCATCCGGCGGCGGGCGATGGGGGGCTCGCAGTTGGAGCCGCGTTTTATGTGTGGCATCAGGTACTGGGCAAGCCGCGCTCTTTCGTGATGGATCACGCTTACTGGGGGCCTGGATACACGCGCGAAGAGATCGGGCGGGCGATTGATGCAAGCGGATTGGGAAGGACTGGTTGTAGCGTGGAAGAGCTTTCCGAAAACAATCTAGCGCAGCGCACGGCTGCGCTAGTGGCCGAAGGGAAGATACTTGGATGGTTCCAAGGCCGGGCGGAATGGGGGCCGCGCGCGCTCGGCAATCGGAGCATTGTGGCCGACCCGCGGCGTCCCGAAATGAAAGAAATTCTGAACCAACGCATCAAGCACCGCGAAATCTTCCGGCCCTTCGCTCCATCGATTCTCGCGGAATCCACGGGGGAGTGGTTCGAGAAATCGCATCCCTCGCCGTTTATGACGCTGGCGTATTCGGTGCGGCCCGAGAAGCGCGAGAAAATTCCGGCGCCTACGCACGTCGACGGAACGGGCCGCTTGCAAACCGTGACGCGCGAGGCTAACCCGCGTTACTGGAGCCTGATCAAAGCGTTCGAGCAGATTACGGGAGTGCCGGTCGTCCTGAACACTTCTTTCAACGACAACGAGCCGATTGTCTGCAGTCCTGCAGAAGCGCTGGATTGCTTCCAACGCACACAAATGGATGCGTTGGTGCTCGGCGACTTCCTGATCACCCGATCGTGAACCGCATGCCACGAGCGCCGCTCGAATGAGAATACTGCTCCTGAATCTCTACTATCCGCCGGACACTTCAGCGACGGCGAAGATGGCCGCGACCGTGGCGGAGGCGCTCTCCGAGCGGAATGACGTTACCGTGCTTTGCGGACGACCGTCGTACGACCCAAACGAACGGCGGCCCTGGCGGCTCTGGCAAACGGAAACGGCGGGACGAGTGAAAATCGTGCGCGTGGGTTCAACGGATTATCCCCGCTTCGCGATGAATCGGCGCGTGCTGAACTATTTGAGTTACGTGGCACTGGCGATTCCACGCGCGCTCTTCGTGCGATGCGATGCGGTGCTGGCGATGACCGACCCACCTTTTGAAGGAATTGTCGGAGCGATCGTTGCACTGCTGAAGGGCAAACGCTACATCTACAACATTCGCGACATGTATCCGGACATGGCGGTGGGTGGAGCAATCGTCGAGCCCGGTCCTCTGGCGCGTATTTGGGAAAGAATGCACCGCTGGGCGATGCGGCGCGCCACCCGCGTAATCGTGCTTGGAGAGGATATGCGTGCGCGCATCATCGCCAAGGACGTTAATCCGGCCGGCATCGAAATAGTTCGCGATGGCGCGGATATTTTTCCAGCTGATGCGCCGCCACCCTTGCTGGATGACGAGATCATTCGGGCGATTCGCGGCGATTCGAAATTCGTGCTGCTCCACGCGGGAAATCTCGGTTTCTACGGCGCGTGGGACACCTTAATCACAGCAGTCCGCACTCTGGAGGAGGATGGCGTGAGCCTCGTCTTCGTGGGCGAAGGAGCGCAGCGCGGACACGTCGAAGCACTTGCAAGAGAAGCAAACAACGTGCGATTTCTCCCTTTCTTTCCCGCCAACAAGATTCTCTCGGTGCTCGCGGCGGCCGATGCGCATGTGATCACAGTCAAACGCGGGCTTGAAGGCGTTGTAGTGCCCAGCAAAATGTATGGAATCCTCGCGGCCGGAAAGCCGATCGTAGCCGTCGCGCCGGAAGAGACGGACGCTGCGTGCCTGGGCGTGAAATTCGGGTTTGCGGTATCCGCCGATCCAGATAGCCCGGAAAAAGTTGCCGCGGCGATTCGTTCCCTTGCCAAGGACAGCGCAAAACTGCAGGACATGGGGCGGGCGGCCCGGGCCGTCGCGTCTGATTATGATAGAGTCAAAGAATTGCAGAAATTCGTGAAAATTATCGAGGAGGCCGTGAACGCGTGACGTCATCGGAGACTTTTTGGACTGAGAAACTTGTGCTGGTGACGGGAGGAGCTTCGTTTATTGGCTCCACGCTTACGGATCATCTTCTCGCGCGCGGCGCGAAGGTTCGCATCGTCGATGATCTGACGAGCGGGCATCGCGACAACATCAAGTGGCATGTTGCCAGCGGAAAGATTGAGTTTATCCACGCGGACCTACGAGAGCCGGGAGTAACACGCTCGGCGATGCAAGGTGTGGACACTGTTTTCCACCTCGCCGCGGATCATGGCGGCCGCGGCTACGTCGATCTCCACCAGGCCGGCCCGGCGTCCAACTTTCTTCTGGACGGGCTGGTGTTCGCGGAAGCTCTGCGCGCGAAAGTCCAAAAGGTGGTGTTCGCGTCCTCTGGCTGCGTCTATCCGAATTTTCTGCAATCGGACGTCAAGAAAGAGCTGTACCTGACCGAAGATCTTACCGATGGGCCCAAGGATGCGGACAACACTTACGGATGGGCCAAATTGATGGGCGAACTTACACTACGCGCTTATGCAAAGGAACACGGCATGGGCGCAGCCTCTTGCCGCTATTTCACGGTTTACGGCCCGCGGGGCGTCGAAAATCACGCCGTCATAGCCATGATTGCACGCGCCTTTCTGGGGCAGAATCCCTTTGAAGTGTGGGGCGACGGAACGCAAATCCGGAATTGGACGTACATCGAGGACATCGTCGAAGGAACGATCCTCGCTGGGGAAAAGATTAACGATGGCACAGCAATCAATCTCGGAACCATGGAGCGCATAAAGGTAATCGAGGCGGCCAAGATGGTCTGTGAATTTACCGGTCACAAAGCGGAGATTAAGTTGCTTCCGAACATGCCGACTGGGCCGCTCAATCGCGTGGCAGACAACTCGCTTGCGAAAAAATTGCTGGGATGGGAGCCGAAGGTGCTTTTCAAAGATGGATTGAAGCGCACAATTGACTGGTATTACGCGACCAAGAATCGTGAAGAAGTGAAACGCACATTTGGCCGCATGCTCACCGAACGATAGGGGCAAGTGGGCGAGGGTACAGAAGAAAAGGCAGCGGAGAGGGTACCGAAAGAAGCAACATGCATTTTTGATCAACGCGATATGGCCGCGTTCGGTATTGTGTCCTCCTATTTCGTTGCCGCTTTCTCCCCCAGAAATTCCTGATTGAAGCGAAACAATTTTCAAAGTATCGTGTTAAGGCTGCGTGGGGCAGCCATTTTTGCTTGGGAGCCGGGCCCCCCAACCCGGCAGAAGACGGTTGAGGCACTGGCCGCACCGCCCCGGCCAGCATCCTTAAAAATTAAAGAGGGAAGATGCCCGCAGGTCTGCTGGCGTTTCTAATAGCTTTATTCGCATCCATAATGCTGACGGTACCCGTCCGGGCGCTGGCGTTGCGCGTGGGGATGGTGGATCTTCCCGGACCGCGCAAGGTCCACCTTCGCCCGATCCCGCTGCTGGGGGGCCTGGCCATGTATGGAGCTGTGGTTCTTGCGGTTCTGTTTACGTTTAGCGGAGCAGCTCGCGCGCAAATCGTGGGTATTTTGACGGGAGCAACAGTCGTCGCGGCCGTGGGAATTCTCGATGACCGGGGCTGGCTGCACCATCAAGTGAAGCTATTCCTCGGCATGCCGATTGCCGCGGGCGTTTTGCTTATCACCGGGATTCACGCACAGGTCTTTGAAGTTCTTGTTGGCGGACGAACGGGCTACGTTCTGGATGCCATCCTGACTATTTTCTTCGTCGTAGGGATTACCGCCTCCTTCAGCATCTTGGATCACATGGACGGCCTATGCGCCGGCGTAGCCGCCACGGCGTCTATTTTCTTCGCCCTGCTTGCGTACTTGAACGGCCAAACCCTGGTCGCCACTCTGGCGGCGGCTGTACTGGGCGCAGCGACGGGTTTTCTGCGCTGGAATTTCAAGCCCGCCAAAATTTTCATGGGCGACGGCGGGGCCATGTTTTTGGGATTCCTGATGGCCACACTGGGACTGAAGCTTCGACTCGAGCACTCCAATCATATTTCCGCTTGGCTGGTTCCGGTGCTGATTCTCGGAGTGACTATTTTCGATACGACGCTTGTCACAGTTTCCCGCTCGCGGCGCGGCTTGTTGCCATTTGCCACGCCGGGCAAAGACCATGCAGCTCATCGGCTGGCGAATCTGGGACTGGGACATCGCGGCGCAGTCGTGAGCCTGTATTTGTTGGGATTCCTGAGCGGCGGAGCTGCCGTGCTCGTGAGCTATCTGCCGCCTCTCGCCGCAGTTCTGGTGGCGGTACTTGCGTTTGCCGCGGTGCTGGGTGGAGTGATATTTCTCGAACGGGCTCCGTACGAACGCCAAGCGCCGAAGCCAGCCACAATCTCTTAAATTGCTCCTGAAATGTGGTGGCTTCGTCCCCCGATTGGCGAGAGCCAGCCGCAAGTTTGCCCGTACAAGTGGATTCGTTATACTTACTGGGTTGCCGTCTCACCGATTCTTCGTGCTGATCCCTTCGGGTGGGGCGGAAACCAATCAATCCTCTTGGGATACTTGAGCGCGAATACCGGGCGAGTGGGAGTTCCGGGTGTATGCGCGACTTGGGAAAGCGAAATCGTGCCAAGCACTGAACAAAGACCACGGCCGAGTGGGGAAAACGGCGAGGTCATCGTTGTGGGAGGATCCGCCGCAGGTTTGTTCGCGGCAGCTACGGTAGCCGCGGGCGGGCGGCGTGTGCGTGTGCTGGAGTCGCGGCCAGGCTTCGAACCTGTGGCAAGGTCGCTGATCGTTACGGACCAATTCCGCAACCAACTTGGCGCCGCCGCTGCCGAGAGCATTGTCAACGAAATCCGGCGCTTCGAGTTGTTTACCGACGGGCGTTCGGCGCAGGTCGCGCTGGCGCGGCCTGATCTCATCATCGAAAGATCACGCTTAATCCCAGCTTTGGCGCGCAGCGCGCAACAGGCGGGGGCCAATCTTTCGTTCGACACACGGTTTCTTGGACTGGCGCCGAATGCGCGGGGTCTGCGTGTGGAAGTCGATTCTGCCGGGCAGCGCGAGGAATTGCACGCAGAGAGTGTCGTCGGAGCGGACGGCGCTTCCAGCCGAGTGGCTCGGAGCGCCGGTTGGCCTCCCATTGAGACCGTCCCCCTGGTGCAAGCCATCGTTCGTTTGCCGAAAGATCATCCTCAGGACACGACGCGCGTCTGGTTCGTCCCGGACGATACGCCGTATTTTTATTGGCTGATCCCCGAATCCGCGGAGCGCGGCGCTTTGGGAATCATCGGCGAGGACGGCCGAGACACCAAGAAATGTCTCGAGCGTTTTCTCGAGAAAAAGCAGATGGCGCCCCTCGGATGGCAGGGCGCGAGGATACCGGTGTATCGAGGCTGGGTGCCCGTGCGGCGACGCATAGGAAATGGCGAGGTTTATTTAGTAGGCGATGCGGCAGCGCAGGTGAAAGTTTCGACTGTCGGCGGAATCGTGACGGGACTTCGCGGTGCGCTCGGAGTTGGGCAGGCCATTCTGCGGGAAGGCGGCGGCAAAGAGTTAGCAGCCCTTCGCCGCGAGCTTGGCACACACTGGCTGATACGGCGCGTATTGCACCATTTTCAGCAGAAAGATTACTCGCAGCTTGTGGATCTGCTCGACGCTTCCACGCGTGAGTCTCTCGGGGAGATCAACCGGGACGAATCCACGCGACTGCTTTGGAATGTCGTGCGCCGCCAGCCGCGCCTTGTGTTGCTGGGTTTGCGCGGCCTGCTAATGGGGAGAGGATGGAAAGGCTAGACTAGCTCGTCCAGCGGCAACGAAGGTCGGTTAGCGCCCCATAAAAGCCTGAATAACAATGTGCTGGCCGCGGAACGGCTAGCGATAATGTGCTTTCATCCACATTTTGGTTCGGCCAAAATAAACTGCTTGCCGTAGATTCGGGGAAGCGCCGGCTGGTTATCTTATGCGCTCCTGAGGAGATTCTGACTTGCGCCTTTCGGTGATTGGATGTGGCTACGTAGGACTGGTAACAGGAGCATGCCTGGCCGCGGCAGGCCATGAAGTGACCTGCACGGACATCGATGCGGAGCGGATCAGGCAACTTCAAGCCGGAGAGGTGCCCATTTACGAGCAGCATCTGGAAGAAATATTGACCTCGGCAAGGAAGGCTGGACGAATTTCCTATACTCCTGACGCGGGCGAGGCGATCCGCGCGGGAGACGCCATTTTTATTTGCGTGGGCACGCCGCCGAAAGAAAGCGGCGAAGCCGATCTTTCCGCAATCGACCAAGTCGCGCGCCAGATTGCCGAGCAAGCTCGTTCCCCAAAACTAGTCATTGAGAAGAGCACCGTACCGGCGCGCACTGGACTGGAGTTGCAGCGGGCGCTTGCCGCGTATAGCGGCGGCGGCAAGTCCAATTTTCGTGTGGCTTCGAATCCCGAGTTTCTTCGAGAAGGCACGGCTGTCGGAGATTTTTTCCACCCTGATCGCATTGTGGTCGGTGTGGAAGACGAATCCGCCGCAGCCGATTTGCGCGAGATCTATCGCCCGATCCTCGAGCGCCGCTTCCATTGCCCGGTACACAACGGGCCGTGCCCGTCAGGCCATGAAGCCGCATTCCTGGTGACGACCATCAATAGCGCCGAGCTCATCAAGCACGCCTCAAACTCGTTTCTCGCGCTCAAGATCAGCTACGCCAACGTCATTGCCGATCTTTGCGAAAGAATCGGCGCGGACGTCAAAGAAGTTACCTACGCAATGGGATTGGACCCCAGAATTGGCGGACAATTCCTAAGCGCAGGCCTGGGGTTTGGCGGCTTTTGCTTTCCCAAGGATGTGCAGGCCTTCATTCATCTGGCGGCCTCCGTGGGAGTCGATTTCGATCTGCTGAAAGCCACGGAGCGCGTCAATAAGCAGCGCATTGAGCGCTTCATGGAAAAAGTGCACAAGGCGCTTTGGGTGGTCAAGGGCAAGCACATTGCAGTGCTGGGCTTGGCTTTCAAAGCCAACACCGACGACATTCGCTTTGCACCCGCGCTCGAAGTCGTTAAGCGGTTACTGGAGGAAGGGGCGGTTGTGCACGCCAGTGATCCGGAAGCCATCTCAAGAACGAAGGCTCTCTTTCCAAAGGTGACGTACCACCAAGACCCCTACGAAGCACTGCGCGGTGCGGACGCCGCGTTAGTCTGCACGGAGTGGGATGTTTTCCGCAATCTGGATTGGCAACGCGCAAAAGCAATGATGGCGCGCGCGCTTGTCGTGGACGGACGAAATCTTTATTCTCCCAAAAATATGCGGGAGTTCGGCTTCGAATACTACTCGTTCGGCAGAGCGTGAAGGCTTCGAAGAGCCGGTGAGTCGTCCGTGGGACGAACCCGTCGGGGCAAACGCATGATTCGTTCCAACCCGCGCGTTAAGAATTCTTTTTTAGAGCGAATTCTCGTTTGAAATAATCGAGGGTCAGCCGCAAGCCCTCTTCTAACCCGACCTTCGGCTCCCATTTTAGGACGCGCTTCGCCTTGGTGATGTCCGGACAGCGGCGCTTCGGATCATCTTGCGGCAGCGGTTCAAAGACAATTGCGGGAGCGTTGTCGAAATGCGAGCGAACGCGCTCCGCAAATTCCAAAATGGTGATCTCCTGCGGATTGCCGATATTCACGGGCAGGTGTTCGTCGGAAAGCATCAAGCTGTAAATCCCTTCGATTAAGTCAGAAACGTAGCAAAAACTGCGCGTTTGCTTGCCGTCGCCATAAACGGTTATCGATTTCCCGGTCAGCGCCTGATGAACGAAATTGGGCAGTGCGCGGCCGTCGTTGAGGCGCATTCGTGGGCCGTAAGTGTTGAAGATGCGGACGATATGGGTGTCCACGCCATGATAGCGGTGGTAGGCCATAGTCATGGCTTCCGCAAAGCGCTTGGCTTCGTCGTAAACGCCGCGCGGCCCGATCGGGTTCACGTGGCCCCAATACTCTTCGGGCTGCGGTGAAATTTCCGGGTCGCCGTAGCATTCGCTTGTGGAAGACAGGAAGAACTTTGCTTTTTTAGCAAGGGCCAGCCCCAAGGCGTTGTGCGTGCCCAGCGCGCCAACCTTAAGCGTCTGGATGGGAAGCTTGAGATAATCCACCGGGCTCGCTGGCGAGGCAAAGTGCAAAACGTAGTCAACAGGTCCTGGCACGTCGATATATTTCGATACGTCGCATCGCGCGATGCGAAAATGCGGATGCTTGAGGAGGTGCCCAACGTTGGATTCGACTCCGGTAACAAGATTGTCGAGAACCAACACCTCCCATCCTTCTGCCATCAGGCGGTCGCAAAGATGCGACCCTAGAAATCCAGCTCCCCCCGTCACCACCGCTCTCATGCAGCCTCCTGAAATTCGCAGACGGCTAGTTTAGCCCGCGCCTACCTAATTGACCACCGCTGCCCGGGGGGATACGATGCGCCGAAGCGCAACCACACGAAGATGGCAACGCCGAACAAATTAGAGGTCGCACCGTTGAAAAAGCGGCGGACGGGCCGAATTATCCTCGGACTGGTGGCCGTGGCGCTAATCTGCACCGTCGTCTTTCTGCTAAGCGTCGGCCGCTGGCTCGTAAAACAAGACCCTCTTGAAAAAGCTCAAGCCATCGTCGTCCTTAGCGGGCGCCTACCCTTGCGGGCCATGGAGGCCGCGAAATTATATCGTGAAGGTTACGCGCCAAAAGTCTGGCTGACACATTCCACGCAGCCCGGCGCAACGCTTGAAGCGATGGGAATCCATTATGACGGCGAAGATTTTTACAATCAGCAGGTCCTCCTCCACGACGGTGTGCCCGCTGACGCCATCCACGTTCTCCAGCCGCCCATCGTCAACACGGTGGATGAGATCTCGGCCATTTCTGCTCAGATGGCGGCAGAGAAGGACAGTACTGTGATCATCGTGACAAGCAAAGTGCACACCCGCCGCGTGCGAATCCTATGGCACCGGGTCGCCGCGCGTCGAGGCCGAGCAATTGTACGGGCTGCTTGGGACGATCCGTTCGAACCTGGTCACTGGTGGCGCACCTCGAGCGACGCGTTGGACGTTGTTCGCGAATCTCTGGGAATCCTGAATGCATGGGCCGGAATGCCGTTGCATCCCGCGAATTAAGAATTCAGAAGAAGAAAAATCGTTTGCGGCGAGGAAGGCCAGTAGAGTCCGGCAGACTGGGAACATGGGGCAAATGGCGTCCCTCGAATGCCGCCATCGGATTTTCGACAAAAAGAGCGCGGGCCTTTTCTTCGCCAAATTGCTCGCTAACAAGATCGAATGCGGGCCGGAGCTTGAGCGGCCGCCCGCGCGTATTATGAGCGTCGCTGGCAACAATATGGACCAATCCGTCGCCCAGCCACCGCCATGAATCCTTTTGCGCGCCGGGGCCAAAAACTCCCGTCAGTGAGCCAGCCGTCACCTGGATGAAGCAGCCGAGACGAACCCATTTCGCAAGACGCTCCGTCTGCAGACGCAGGATAGCGTTGCGCTCCGGATGGGTGATCACCGGCCTCAACCCTAAAAGCTGAATCTCATGCAGCGTCTTGTCCATGCTCGGTGGAATCGAATATTCATTGAATTCCACGAGCAGGTAATCATGCTGGTTAATGCAGAAGCGCGGGGCATCGGCCCGTAACGCGTCCAAATTTTCAGGATTTAGATGAAAATCACAGCCCGTGGCCAGATTCAGACGGCCGCCAATTTTCTCCTGGAGTTCGTCCCGAAGTTCTCGTACACGCACATAGTCAAAGGAATATCGGTTGCTCGAATGCGGCGTCGCGACAACGTGGGTAATTCCGTCCGCAATCGCGGATTCGGCCATCGCCAGCGAAACCTCGATGTTGTCCGGCCCGTCGTCGAGCCCAGGCAAGATATGACAGTGAACATCGACCATGGTTTTCGCAAACTCCTTAGCGCCACCAGGCGTCAATGGCCTGCCACATTCCCAGCGCAAACATCAGTCCGGCGAAAACTTGCCGCATCCGCCGAGGGTGAAGACGCTTAGCCAGCCACGCGCCGAGCACGCCTCCAATAAAAACGCCTGGAATGAGAAGCAGACCCGCTTGCCATGAAACGAAGCCCGCTTTGGCATATGCGAGAAACGCCAGCAATCCAGTAGGTGGAATCAATGCAATCAAACTCGTACCCTGCGCGCGATGTTGGCCAAATGCAAAAAACAGGGCTAAGAACGGTACCAACAGAACCCCGCCTCCGATCCCGAATAGCCCCGAAGCTACGCCGCACACGCAGGCCGCGACAAAGATGCCTGCGCTGCGCAACGGTCCATCAGCCACGGTCCGAACCCTCCCCAGCCACAGTGGCCGGTTGGCTTTGGGGCTGCGGTTTTTTCCAGAGTAAGAACGCTGCCAGCATCAGAAAGCAGCCAAAAAATCCTTTAAGCTGGCGTGAAGAGAGCGGGACTGCGATCAGCCCGCCTAGGTATCCACCAATCAGTATTCCCAGTGCGCAAAGGATCCCAGCGCGCAAGTCCACCTGTCCCTGCTTCCAATATTCCCGCAGGGCGCCTAGACCCAGCGGGGGAAGTAGGATGAAGAGCGAAGTACCCTGAGCCAGGTGCTGATCCATGTGCAGCAAGTAAACCAGCGCCGGCACCAGCACCACGCCCCCGCCGATTCCCAGCAAACCCACGAGCACACCTACAACGAGCCCAAGGACCAGGACGATCAGAGTCATCGATTGAGGGCAGCTGCGCTCTGGGAGTTCTTTCCGGTCGCCAAGTGCATGGATCCTATCTTCCCGCGTCTTGCCGCGTCTCGCAACCACTCTTGAAAAAGCGGTTACACGCGGACAGGCTGAGTTTTTTAGTTCGAGAAGAACCTGCTATATTGAACTGTCATAATCCAGTCGGCCGAATGGCCTGCTTTATCCCTAAAAAGAACGAGGAGAGCGACGTAACTCATGCCAGTAGACCGGAAACCCGAATTCTTCAAAGGCGCTCAATTGAAAGTCGCCATCATTGGCTGCGGCTATGTTGGGCTGCCGCTGGCACTGCGTTTTGCGGAAGCTGGCCACAAAGTCACGGGATTTGACACAGATCCGAACAAAGTGTCGATGCTCAACGCCGGCAAATCCTACATCGAACACATTCCGCAAACCAAGATCCAGCAGTTCGTCAACTCCAGGCACTTCAGCGCGACCACGGATTTCGCCCGTCTCA
The DNA here is from genome assembly GCA_963753745.1 of uncultured Acidobacteriota bacterium. Lineage (GTDB taxonomy): Bacteria > Acidobacteriota > Terriglobia > Acidiferrales > UBA7541 > Acidiferrum. The sequence goes on along the minus strand of CAVWDX010000023.1, from coordinate 103,558 downwards.
AGGAAGCGGACGCCATCATTATCTGTGTGCCGACCCCTTTGGACGAACGCCGTGAGCCGGACCTTTCCTACGTCGAACAGACGGCGATTTCCGTCCAGCCGCACCTGCAAAGGGGCCAGTTGGTGGTTCTCGAATCCACGACCTATCCCGGCACCACCGAAGAGCTCGTACTGCCGATCCTCGAGAAGAGCGGCCTGCACTGCCCCATCGCCGCAGGTCCGGAAAACGAAAATGTCGCCTGCGATTTCTTTCTCGCCTTCTCGCCGGAACGCGAGGATCCCGGCAACAAGCAATTTGGGCTGGCACAGATTCCCAAAGTCGTCGGCGGCATAAATCCGCCGAGCGGGCGTGCCGCGCAAGCGATATACGCGCAAGTCGTCGCACGCGTCGTACCGGTCAGTTCCACGCGAGCCGCCGAAATGGCCAAGCTGCTTGAAAACATCTTTCGTTGCGTCAACATCGCGCTGGTCAACGAGCTGAAGATGCTCAGCCTGCGCATGGGAATAGACATCTGGGAAGTCATCGATGCAGCCGCAACGAAGCCGTTCGGCTTCATGCCCTTCTACCCTGGGCCGGGCCTCGGAGGACACTGCATCCCCGTCGATCCGTATTATCTTTCCTGGAAGGCTCGCGAATTTGACTTCTCGACTCGATTCATCGAGCTGGCTGGTGAAGTTAACACGGCAATGCCCTATCACGTCGTGGACGCGGTGGCCGCGGCTCTCAACGAACACAAAAGGAGCCTCAAGGGAGCAAAGTTGCTGATCCTTGGCGTGGCTTACAAAAAGGACGTCGATGACCTTCGCGAATCGCCGACGCTGAAAATCATGCAACTCCTCAAGCAGCGCGGCGCGAATCTCGAATACAACGATCCGTATTTTCCACAGCTTCACAAAATGCGCCACTATAATTACGAAAATATGAAGTCCGTCCCGCTCAATGCCCAAACGCTGGCTAGCTATGACGCCGTCATCATCGCGACGGATCACTCGAGCTATGATTACGTAGCGATTGTGGACGCCGCCAAGTTGGTTGTGGACACGCGCAACGCCACGCGCCGGGTCATGCGTCATCGCAACAAAATTGTCCTCTGCTAGGCGCCGATGGCCTCACTTGCGGATGAAATCCGGCGGCAACTCCAGGAAAGCGCTCGCGTGAAGCACAGTTTCTCCGAGGCGCTTGTTGGGCGCATCGGGCAATTTGCCGAAAAAAGCGCGGCGTCACTGCGGGCGGGCGGAAAAATCGTCTTCTTCGGAAATGGCGGAAGCGCAGCCGATGCCTTGCACCTTTCGGCGGAACTTGTCGTGAAGCTGCGCTCCGAGCGCCGTGGCCTCGCGGCGCTCGCGCTCACCACCAATCCCTCCGTGCTTACAGCAGCAGGCAACGACTTCGGATTCGAGCACATTTTCTCACGGCAAATCGAATCACTTGTCGCTCCGCAGGATGTTCTTGCAGCGCTTTCAACCAGCGGCGATAGCGCGAACATCGTCCGCGGTGTGGAGGCGGGCCGCACCCGCGGCGCTTATCTCGTTGCTTTTACTGGCGAAACTGGCGGCGCGCTCGCCGGCAAGGTCGATCTTTTGCTGAACGTCCCCTCGCGTGATCCCCAGCGAATCCAGGAAGCGCATATCACCATCGGCCACATCGCTTGCGCGTTGATAGAACAGTTGGCGATAGGATAGAGTCCGGCCGCATTTGGCCGGCACGTTGATTTTCCCCTGGCCCGATTAAGGAGGTGCTCTCCTCTGCGAGCAACGGGGCGCGCACGTCTACTTCGCGCGCTGCAATTCCACTCTGGCCGTTGCGAACGGCATGATCGCTTCCAGAAGTACCGGCGTGCGCGCCATGTTGTTTGCTATGTACATCGTGAAATGGGCGTCCTTCATCTCTTCGCCGTTTTCAAACACGCGTATTTCGATCTTTGACGCCTTGTAGCTTCCCGCGGGAACGGTGACGGCCTCGCCCGCGCCCGCAAGCTTCGCCCGGACGTCGTACAGTTTGTGCCCATCATAAACAGGGCACCGCACTTCCGCTGTTTTCGTCCAATCCACGTTTCGCAAAAATTGCAGCATACCGAGCGGGTCGCGTGTTCCGGGAAGGACGCGCACCTCACTGGCGTCCGGCGGAGCCGGCACCTTCCCCGTGGCCGTCATGCGCTCTACGGAGTTTACCTTCTGTCCGCGTTCGTTCAAGTGCATTTCGTACTGAAGGCTGGTCATGGTGGCGGCATCGCTGTAAGAGTCAAACTGGTCATCCAGTTCGAAAACCATCCGGAGCGGATTTTCCGTGTGCGCAAACGCCTGTAAATGCCACGCATTTTCCCCGAAGAAGTCTTTGTGCGCGCCCACAAGCAGTTTCAAGTTGGCCACATTGGTCAGGTTCGCGACGTTCGCCGTGTATTCCAGCACTTCGCCGCCCCGCAAGGGCAGTCCCGCATCCGCCTCAGGCTCGCTGTTCTTGCTAGCTGTGGACTTTGCTGAAGGGCTAGGCGGCGCGATCGCCGCAGTCTCATCAGTCACAGCGGCCGTTGGTTCCGGCTCGTGACTTGAAGCCCACGCTCGCGCCGATGCCTCGCTTCGCTCGCGCAAGTAGTAGTAGCCCCCCGCCGCACTTCCCATCACCACCAATACCCCGACGCCAACGACTTTCCGGTAGCTCATGCTCTTTGTGTGACCTTCATGGGAAACAGTCCATTGCCTTTTCGCCTTCCGTCGTACAATACAAATCTGCACGCGGCAGCCCGGCAAAGTCGCCGGACAATAACCGCGAACTTTAAGGTTACCAAAACGCGAGGCCCGCGTCTTTGCTGGTGCCGCGTCATTGGCTGAGATGGCACTCCGCCGTTCGCGGGACACGATAGAGGAGGAACTCCTGAATGCGCTACCTCGTTACAGGCGGCGCCGGTTTCATCGGCTCGAACACCGTAGACGAACTCGTGCGGCGCGGCCACAGCGTGGTGGTGCTCGACGACCTTTCCTCCGGCAAGGAGGATAACCTCGCCGAAGTCCGCAACAAAATCACCTTCATAAAAGGTAGCATCACGGACATCGAAGTAGTCCGCAAGGCCATGCATGAAGCCGAATACGTGCTGCATCTCGCCGCGCGTACTTCCGTCCCGCGCTCCGTCAAAGATCCCATCGACACAAACAAAATTAACATCGATGGAACGCTAAACGTGCTTGTCGCCGCGCGCGATGCCAAAGTGAAGCGCGTCGTTTTCGCCGCTTCCTCTTCTGCTTACGGCGAGACCCCGACGCTGCCTAAGGTCGAAACCATGCAGCCGGCGCCCATTTCGCCTTATGGCGTCACCAAATTCGTCGGCGAACTCTATGCGCAAACCTTTGGCCGCTGTTACGGGCTCGAAAATGTGTCCCTGCGCTATTTTAATATTTTCGGGCCCCGCCAGGATCCCGGCTCGCCATATTCCGGCGTCTTGGCCAAGTTTTGCCTGGCCTTCCTGGAAGAAACGCAGCCCAGCATCTTTGGCGACGGCGAGCAATCCCGAGACTTCACCTACGTCGAGAACGCCGTGCAGGCCAATCTCCTCGCTTGCGAAGCGCCCAATGTGTCCGGCAAAACCTTCAACGTGGGGACCGGCGCCCGTTTTACGCTGAATCAAACGTTTCAATTGCTTGGAAAGATTTCCGGCAAGAAACTCGAAGCAAAGTACGAACCACCGCGCGACGGCGACATTCGCGATTCGCAAGCCGATATCGCGCAAGCGCGCGAATTTCTCGGCTACGACCCACAAATCACTTTTGAAGATGGCCTCAGCCGAACCTTTGAGTGGTATCGCTCGACGCAAACCAAAGCAGAAGCAAAACCAAAAGAATGAACGACTGCTGAAAAGGAAGACGGAAGGGCCCCTGAACCGCTGCTCCTCGCAGCAGCCCCAGTTGACCAATCGCTTTTGCGTTACGGATTCACTGTCTTCCCGTAGCTCAACGGCGCTCCAACCTTGGGCTTGTCGAAATTCCAGAAATAGAGAGGTTCGAGCTTCTTCTGTTCCGGCCAAACCTGATCGAGGCTATCGCCCTCAAAAAGTTCTCCGTTTTTCATGACCCAGTGAATCGTGTTCGTATTGTGAATGTCTTCGAGCGGGTTTTTATCCAGAATGACCAAATCGGCCAGCTTGCCCGGCTCGATGGAACCCAGGTCCTCTGGCCTCCCAATGATCTTCGAACCGTTCACCGTCGCGCATTTCAGCACTTCCATTGGAGTCATTCCGCCGCTTGCCAGCATCCACATTTCCCAGTGATATCCGAGCCCTTGCAGTTGCCCGTGGCTGCCCACTCCGACAAGTCCGCCCGCCCTTGAAAGCTTCGCCATCTGGGCGGCGAGTTTCGGAAACTCGTACTCATCTTTACGAAACCAGTCCGGCCGCCGGTTGGTCTTTTCATCGATAAGGTTGTGCGGCGTGAAATGGTTGAGCTTGGCGTTGTCGTGCACATCGGTGTTCTCGAACCAGTATTCCTGCCCGAACGGACCGCCGTAGTTGACGATCAGCGTCGGCGTTTCCGAAATCCCTGACTGCGCGAACATCTGCAAGACGTCCTTATAAAGCGGCGTTATGGGGAGCGTGTGCTCGTTGCCATGGAAGCCATCGATGACGTGTGTCAAATTGAGTTTCAGGTCCAGCGCCCCTTCCGTCGTCGGCATCATTTCCAGTTCTTTCGACGCCATGACCATGAATTGCCGCTGCTTGCGGTTGCCCACCACGTAACTCTTGATGTTGTGCGTGCCATAGTATTTCTTGTACTTCGTCAGCACGCCTTTCACTTCTTCGACGGACTGGAAGTTGTTGTCGGAAAAGACGCCGGGCCCGGTGGAAAACGCGCGCAAGCCGAGAATGTCGCCGCTGTCCACCAAATCTTCATACGCAAACATATCGTTCGTGCTGGTTTGCACGTCCAGTCCGGAGGTTACTCCGTAAGCAAGATTGGCCAAAAACGCCCAGTTCTGTGTGTCCAGGATGCCGCGCCGAATTTCGGTCCAGTGTGCGTGCGTGTCGATAAAACCAGGCACGATCGTTTTCCCGGCGACGTCAAACACTTTGGCCCCTGAAGGAGCCGCGCCTCTCGCTCCCACGCTCTTGATGCGGTTGTCTTCTACCACGATGTCCGCGTTCTTCAGAACTTCATCGCCCTTCATCGTCACCACCGTCGCTCCACGCAACACGATGGTGCCTTTCGGCGTCTTCCTCGGAACTTCCAGATCGACCGCAATCTCCTGGACGTTTTTATCCTCTTCTTTCAATTTCTTCGCTTCTTTTTTCTCGTCCTCCTTTTCCTCTTTGCTCGCGTCTCCAGATTGTGCGCCGGACTTCTTCTTCTCGGCCTCCTTCTTTTCCTCTTCTTTCGTCGGTTCGAATGAAATAGCGCTTAGCGGCTCGCGGAAGAGACTGGCTCCGACGGCCCATGTGATCGTTTTTCCGTCATCCGCCCAATTGAAATAGTCTGCCCCGATATCCGTCAGCCGCTTCACGGGCACCGACGGTGTCATGACATTCACGGTCGGTGCTTCGCCCCCCACTTCCGGCATGGCCAACAGGTACAGTTGGTTCATAACGTGCGCCAGCACCCACTTACCATCCGGACTTGCCCGCACATCGTCCGCGGCAACCGGCTCCTCGGCAAAATAAATGCCCTGTCCTTTTACTTGCAAATGCGTCTGGCGATCCGTGCCGTCAAACCGCAACGAAACAAGCCCCTGCGGCGTGTAAATGTAGATCCTGTCCTTCTCATGCGTGAAGTGCGGTGAGCCTGCGCCGCGCGCCGGCAAGATCAAATGTGCATCCCCGCCTTCCGCGGGGATCCAGACCAGGTCGGCATTCGACGTTTGTCCCGAGTCGAATTCGCTCATGTCGCGGTCATACGCATTCCCGCGCAGCGCAACTATTCTCGTCCCGTCGGGCGACCACACCGGATTGCTATACAAGGCCGCCGATGTGGACAATTGCTGTGGTGTTCCGCCAGATGCCCCCACTTTCCAAAGCTGTCCCCCCGTGCTAGACCACGTCACGTACGCGATGGATCTCCCGTCCGGCGACCACGCCGGCTGGAACTCCCTCGCGTTCCCGCTCGTCAGCCGCTCCGGCTTCCCACCGGGAATGTCCATCGTGTAAAGATGCGTCATCGCGGAAAACGCCATCTTTTTTCCATCCGGCGATTCCACCGGATCCTGGATCAATCGCACCTTGACCGGGCCTTCCTTCACTCTCTGTGGAAAATCCAACTTCGGTCCTAGCTCTTGTGACACCTGTGCCGTGAACGGAATCACTTTGTCGATTCCCGCGGCCAAATCAAGCCGCTTGATTTTTCCGTCCTGGTTGTAAACGATCTCTTTCCCGTTCGGCAGAAATGCGTATCCCGGAAAAACGTCTCGGGTGAAGAGCGATTCCTGGTCGTCGCGCGTCACGGGATACTTCACCCAACGGTCTTCGCCGGTCTCGAGATTCCGTAGCCGCAAACCTGTCTCCGTCTCATACCGCGTGGCATAAAGAATCTCCTTTCCGTCGGGCGACAGCGCAGGCCGGAACGCGCTCTCCGGCTGATCGATGATGTCGTCTTCGTCTCCGGTTTTGCGGTCCCGCCGCGCGATGTGCCACATCGGAAATTGCGCGTTGTACTTCAGCGACCCCAGTTTTGTTGCATAGTAGAGATACTTTCCGTCTGGCGATGCGACTACCCCCATGGCATCCGGCCGGTCTGCTCGTTTCGTGGTTGGCGTGGGTTTGGCTTTCGTGATCTGCACGCCGGACCCGCCATCGATGTGGTACATCCAGATTTCGTTCGATCCGATTCCAAACGGCTCTTTCGAAACAAAAATGTACATTCCGTCCGGGGCCCAGCTCGGCGAAGTGAAATCGCTGTTGGGATCTTTCGAGACTTGCTTAACGCCCGTGCCATCCGCATGCATGATCCAGACGTTCTCGCTTCCTTCGCGGTCGGATATAAACGCGATCCATTTTCCATCAGGCGAAAACTTAGGCTGGCTGTCAAATGCCATCCCTCCATCCACCAGCTTTGCGGCTCCCCCCTCGATCGGCAGCGTGTAGATGTCTCCCAGCAATTCGAAAACGATGGTTTTTCCGTCCGGCGAAACATCCAGCGAGAGCCACGTTCCTTCGTCCGTCGTGAACTCGATTTTTCGCGCGGGCTTCAGCGGCAGCCCCTTCTTTTCGTCCTTTTTCTCGTCCTTCTTTTCGGTCTTATCTTGCGTCGCGGCGTCATGCGGCTTCGCTTGAGCAGTCTTTCCAAATCCGCCGAGAATCATCGTACACACCGCAAACATCGCGGCCAGTCCGCGCAAGCCATGCTGCTTCGCGTTCATACTCTACCCTCCATTGTTTCCCTGAACAGTTCGATCGGCTCCCGCCTACGGCTCATCCACTTCCGCAAATCCACCACGGCCGGTTCGCTGTGGTTGCACGGGGACGATGTGCGGTATCCCCGCTTCATTCATCTTTTTATTCAGCGCGGGCAGATCCTCTTCCGCAATTTTCTTCACTTGCGCCGAAGCATCGCTGATGAGCGGCGTCAACTCCGCCAGCTTTTCTTTTTGTTGTCCGCCCGGCGCCGCCCAGAAGCCGTCCAATTCTCTGAGCAAGCCTTGCGCCTGATTCGGCAACGGCTCCGGCTTCCACACGAACGGAGGCCCCGCATTTCCGAGTCCTTCGCGCTCGCGCACGTATTTCTCCGCCACCGCATCCACCTTTTTCTGCAGTTCATCGGCGGCCTTTTGGATGTCCTCGGGAATCTTTGGCATGTCCGGCTTGCCGGCATCCTTCTTCCACTGTTCCCTGGCCTGCTTTCAGCCCTTCCTTGATTCCTTCGATAGTCTTTCGGTCTTTATCTGCTGACTTCGCCAACGCATAAAGCTGATCAATGGCTTCACGGCGTGACGCGCGATCCGCCGGCGACATTTGCATGCGCGGATCGTCCTCCACGACCACCTCTTGCGTCGCCTCCTTGCTTCCTGCCTTGATTTTGATGGTGTACTTGCCGGGCTCGACGAGCGGCCCCCTCGGCCCAAAATCAAAACCGGCCGCTGCAGCCTGCAACTGTTCCGGTGTCGGCACCGCCGGCGAATTCCAACGCAAATCCCAGTTCGTGCGGTTTACCCCGGCTTTCCCAGGCCCATCAAACTCGCGTATCAGCTTGCCGTCCTTGTCGTAAACGCTGATTTTTACCTTTCCCTCTTTCTTTGCCGCCTCTTCCGGTTTTGCTGTTTCGTCCGCAGCTGCAGTTTCTTTCTTTTCCTTGTCCTTGTCTTTTTCGTCTTTGGCCGTCTTTGGCGCTTCCGCCGGCAGGGCTTCCTTCAGGTAGTAATTCAAAATCGCGCCGTACGGCGGATTCTTGGCGGAGAACATCTTCTGCCCCGCGAACCACTTGCGCCGGCGCAGCTCCCACAGCGTGGCAGTCCTCGGACTGAAAAAAGTTATATCGGAATTTTCCACTTTGGCGTCAAACTTCTCGATCGGCGTGAGATCGTCGAAGATCCAGATCGACCGCCCGTGCGTCGCCAGCACCAGGTCGTTTTGCTGTGCTTGGATTTCGATGTCATCCACCGGCACGGTCGGCAAATTATTCTTCAGCGCCGCCCAGTTCGCGCCGCGGTCCCAGGACACCCACAGCCCAAACTCCGTCCCTGCAAAGAGCAGATTCTCGTCGCTGGGGTGTTCGCGCACCACGTGCACGGTGCCCGCCGAATCCGGAATTCCCTTGCGGATGGACTTCCAGGTCTCTCCATAATCCGTCGTCGCAAAGATGTATACGTTGTAGTCGTCGTTCCTGTGGCCGTCGAACGTCGCATACGCAGTACCTTCAGCGTACTTCGACGCCAGGACGCGGCTCACATACGTTCCCTTGGGCAAGCCCGGCGCGCGCGACGCGACGTTCTTCCATGTCTTTCCGCCGTCCCGCGTCACTTGCAAATTTCCGTCGTCCGTTCCCACCCACAGCACGTTTGCGGTCACCGGCGATTCGCTCAGCGTCGTAATCGTCGGATAGTCCTCAACACCGTCATGCCGCGAAAGCGTATTCTTGTCCGGCACCTTGCCAAAGATTTCGAGTTTGTTCCGGTCCACGCCGGTCGTCAGGTCGCCGCCGAGTCGTGTCCACGAGTCTCCGCGGTCCGTCGACTTGAACAAATAGTTCCCGCCGTAATAAATCGTATTGTGATCGTGCGCCGAAACCGCCATCGGCGAATTCCACTGGAACCGGTAGTGCGGTTCGCCGGCTTTGGCTTCCGGCATGATTTCCCGTTGCTGCCCGGTATGCGCGTCGCGCCTGGAAATATGGCCGTCTTGCGATTCCGTGTAAACGATCCACGGCTCGACGTTATCGATCTCCGCGTAAAATCCGTCGCCTCCCGGCATCAGTGTCCAATCTGAGTTGACGATGCCGTCGCTCGTAAGTGACATGCTCGGCCCGCACCAGCTCCCGTTGTCCTGCAAACCTCCGCAGATCTGGTACGGCCTCTCGTTGTCCAGCCCGATCTCGTAGTACTGCCCGATCGCAATCGTGTTGATGAAATCCCACGTCCGCCCGTTGTCGTAGCTCCAATTGATTCCACCGTCGCATCCCGTGATGACGTGGTTCGAATCCGCGGGATCAATCCACATCGCGTGAAAATCGCCGTGGATGCCCTTCACGCGCTGTGTCGAAAACGTCTTTCCCCCGTCCTCCGAATAGAACATCTGCGCGCCAAGCTCCCAGATCCGCAAATCATTATTCGGATCGATCCGCACCTGGCTGTAATAAGAAGGCCTCGGATCTATGTCGCCCATCTTCTTCCACGTCTCGCCCTTGTCTTCGCTGCGATAGGTCCCGCCTTTTTCGTGCTGCACGATGGCATACACGATGTTCGGATCCTTGCGGTAAATATCCAGCCCGATTCGCCCGGTATCGCCGCCGTTTTCATACGGCAGCCCCTTTGTCAATTTCTTCCACGTGGCCCCGCCATCGGTCGTCTTGTAAATTGCGCTCCCGGGCCCGCCTCCGTTGAATCCAAACGGCGTGCGACGCCGCTCATAAGCCGCGGCATACAGCGTATCCGGACTCTCCGGGTCCATGGCGATATCGCTCACGCCGGTGTCGTCATTAATTTTCAATACTTGATTCCACGTCTTCCCGCCGTCCGTCGTCTTGTACACCCCGCGCTCCGGATTCGGCCCCCACAAATGCCCCAGCGCCGCCGCATAAACGATCTCAGGATTCTTCGGATGAATCACAACCCGCCCGATGTGATGCGTGGCCGCCAGCCCCATGTTCTGCCACGTCTTGCCCGCGTCCAGCGACTTGTATATTCCATCTCCCCACGAAGAGCTTTGCCGGTTGTTGGGCTCGCCGCTTCCGACCCACACCACCGAAGGATCAGAAGGCGCGATGGCGATGTCGCCGATGGTTGACACCCCTTCCTTGTCGAACACCGGCTCCCATGTTGTGCCGTTATTCGTCGTCTTCCACACCCCGCCGGCCGCGGTTCCCACATACACGATGTCGGGATTGCTCTCAACGACGGCGAAATCATCGATGCGCCCGCCCATTATCGCCGGACCGATCTCTCGAAACTCCAAATTCTTCAGCTTGTCGGTGGAACTGGACTGGCCCGCCGGCCCAGCCAGTGTGGTGAACGCCGCCCCAGCGCAAAATATCCCTGCAGCCAGAATGGTCCTCAAAACAGACGTAGTGCGATGCATTTTCTTCCCCCTGTGTGCGAGGCCGGGCATCATACCTCCTCAATGCCGCGGCGCGCATCAATTGTTTCTGGTATGGCCAACCAACCCGTGTTCAGAGAGACGCGCAACACCGGTTCCGCGTTTCGTTCTGCTTCATTGCCTGCCGGAACGCCGTTCTCCATTTGGTTGCTCTGGCCCATATGCTGCGTCTCGGCTACACATCCACGCAGCCGCATGCTAGGCTATCCAACTGTTTTCATCGCTCAAATGTTCCGCGTGAATGGCCGCTCCCATGCCCGGATCACGTCCGCGCTCCGCCTTATTCTCTTTTTCACGCCGCTTCTCTATTCCCTGTGCGGGCTCAGCTCTGCCGGTTTCTGTGGCGCAACAACTCCACCTGCACTCCGGCAAAGCCGGCGATGTCGAGATATGGTCTCGCGGTCCCCAACAAAAACGTGGCGACCTATTTATCGCCGACGACGACGTGGACATTCATTATGGCGACGAGCGCCTCCAGGCCGACCACGTCGAATATAACGAAAAAACCTCTGAATCCCTTGCCCGCGGCCACGTCCGCTTTGACTACAACAACGAACACCTCGAAGCCGACGAAGCCCGCTACAACGTGAGCACGGGGCACGGCCTCTTCACCAATGTTCGCGGCACCGTCAAGATGGCGCGTCGCGCCAACCCCGTCATTCTGATTTCTCAGAATCCCCTCTATTTCCAGGCTCCCGAGGTCGAACGTTTCGCCAACGACATCTACCTGGTCCGCCGCGGGTGGATCACGATCTGCGACCCTCGGCACCCTACCTGGGAATTTTATGCTCCGCAGGCGCGCATTCGGCTCGGGAAGAGCGTCGCCTTGGTCAACGCCAACTTTCGCCTCTTTCGCGTTCCTCTCGTCTGGCTGCCCTATGCCACCGCGCCTGCCGGAGAAAAAATCCGGCAGTCCGGAATCCTGCTTCCCATGATTAGTCAGTCCAATACCAAGGGATTTGTTCTAGGTGATGCCGTTTACCTGGCGCCGAAGCCTTGGATGGACGCGACTGTGGGCGCTGAATATTTCTCGAAGCGCGGTTCCGCCGAGCGCGCGGAATTCCGCGCCCGTCCTTTCGAGAACACTTCCATCCAATACACTTATTTTGGCGTCATCGACGGGGGCTTGCTCGTTCCCGGAGCGAACGACACCTTTATCCGCGAGAAACAAGGCGGCCATCAGCAGCAACTGGAAGTCCAGTCGCTCTTGCCCGACGGCTGGCGCTTTGTCGCCGACGTGAACGAACTTACCTCGCTGACCTTCCGTCTGGCCTTCGCCGACTCCTTCGGAGACGCCATCACTTCCGAAGTTCGCAGCGCCACCTTTCTCACTAACAATTTTCGTGGCTTCAGCTTTAATCTCGCGTCGCTCTCTGATAAAACCTTCCTCAGTATTCCCATCACATCCGCTACCACCGGCGTAACCACTCCGGCTGTTAGCGTCACGTTGCGCGACGCTCCGGAGGCCCGCTTCGGCTCCGTCGAACAAGCGCCTTGGCAGCATCTCCCCGTCTACTTTTCTTTCGATGCTTTTGCCGGCGCCCTGCATCGGCAGGATGACAGTCCACTGAACACAGGTCCCTTCGTACCAAGTACCGCATTCGCGCCTAAGGTCACCCTTCCGCTTCACTTCGGCGCTTGGTTCGGCATCACCGCTTCTGCCGCCTTCCGCACGACCTATTACGGCAACTCCTACAATTCGGCGGGGCTATTGAGTCCGCAATCGATACTGCGCGATACGGGCGAGTTTACCCTTGAACTTCGCCCGCCCACTCTTGAACGCTTTTTCGACCGCTCGCCCCTGGATAAAACCAAGCCTCACAAGAGGTACAAGCACACTATCGAGCCCACGCTCACCTATCATTACGTCACCGGCGTAAACAATTTCGTCAACTTCATTCGCTTCAACTCCGACGCCACTCTGACGGACACCAACGAAATCGAATACGGCCTCACGCAGCGCCTCTTCCTCAAAACCGGCGACGATCAGCCCCAGGAACTGCTCACCTGGAGCATCCTCCAAAAACATTATTTTGACCCCACGTTCGGCGGCGCCATCGTGAACGGCCAGCGCAACGTCCTCGAAGCGCTTGACTCCATCTCTCCCTTTGCGTTCGCCTTCGGCCCTCGCAATTGGTCTCCTATTGTCAGCGACTTCAAGATCACTCCCGGCGGCCCTTACGACCTCGAGCAAATCCTCCAATACGACCCGCAAATTCAGCGCCTCGTCACCGTCGGCACCCTTCTAAAAGTAAAGCCCTACAAGGAGTTCTTCGCCACCGTCGCCCACTTCCGCCTCAACGACAATCCCGTCGAGGCGGATCTCCCTCTCTCGCCTCCCCCTGGCTTTGTGCCCTTCAATCAGCCGCTCTCGAATCAGGTTCGCGCGCTCCTCGGCTACGGAAATCTGACTCGCAAGGGTTTCAATTTCACCACCGGCATCAGCTACGATTTCACAAACCAAACCCTGCAGAACCAGCTCGTCCAAATTAGCTACAACGGAAGCTGCTGCGGCCTCGCCCTCGAGTATCGCCGCATCAATCTCGGCACCGTCCGCACCGAGAATCGCTTCAGCGCCACCTTCCTCATTGCCAACATCGGCTCCTTCGGCAATCTCCGCCGCAAGGACAAGATCTTCTAACTCTTCCCCTTTCTCCTCTTTTTTCTGTTTTCTTACTCCCGTACGCCCCTCCCTTCTCCGTCTCCTCTGTGCTCCCCGTGACCTCTGTGTTAAATTCTTTTCCTGTTCCTCATTCCACCGTGCCGCCAACTACCGACACCGATCTCGCCTTCGCCTCCATCGAAGAAATCTCTCGACTCTTCCTCAAACGCAAACTTTCCCCCGTCGAGCTCACCAAGCTCATGCTCTCTCGCATCGCACAGCTCGATCCTAAGTTGAATGCTTTCATCACCGTCACTTCGGAACTAGCTCTGGCCCAGGCAAAAAAAGCCGAAGCCGAACTCTTCGTCCCGCGCGGCCGTAATCGCGACCGCGGCCCGCTTCACGGCATTCCCATCTCTCTGAAAGACAACATTTACACGGAAGACGTTCGAACCACCGCAGGCTCAAAAATTCTCTCGAAATTCATTCCCCTGCACGACGCCTCTGTGGTCGCGCAACTCAAAAATGCCGGCGCCATCATTCTCGGCAAGACCAACATGCACGAGTTCGCCTACGGCGTCACCAGCAACAACCCGCACTTCGGCCCCGTCCACAATCCCTGGGATCTTGCCCGAATTTCCGGCGGCTCCAGCGGCGGTTCCGCAGCTGCTGTCGCTGCTGGCCTCTGCTTCGGCAGCATCGGCACTGACACCGGCGGCTCCATCCGTATTCCCGCTGCTCTCTGCGGCGTCGTTGGCTTCAAACCCACTTTCGGCCGCGTCAGCGTGGACGGCGTCATTCCGCTTTCGCCACGCCTCGACTGCGCAGGTCCTCTCGCTCGCACCGTTCACGACGGAGCTCTGCTCCTCGAACCCATTCTCTCGCGCGTCAAAGGCGAACCCAGTCCCCGAGCCTTGGAAAAGTCCTCCGCCAAAGCGCGCAAATTCACTCTCGGCATTCCCAAACAATTTTTCCTGGACGTCGTTTCAGCGCGATGTCTCCTCCGTCTTCGACGAAGCGATCCGCCCCTGAAAAAAGCAGAAAGTGAACTTCAAGGAAATCTCTCTCCCTCTGCTCGAAGAAACCGAAGACGCCGGAAATCAAATCGCCTGGGCCGAGGCCACTCACTATCACCAGCACGCCGGATGGTTTCCATCCCGCGCCGCGGATTATGGCGACGACGTTCGCTCGCGCCTAGAAATCGGTACAAAAGTAAGCGCCACGGCTTATCTATCCGCCCTCGAGCTGCGCGAAGAATTCATCCAGCAATTCCATCTGGCCTTGGAAGACGCCAGCGTCGATGCTCTAGCCGTACCGACAACCCCAATCGCGGCGCCTCTCATTGGCCAGGAAGCCATTCGCCTTGGCGAAACCGATCATTCCACCCGCGCCCTGCTTCTGCGAGCAAACCGTCCCGCCAATCTCGCTGGCGTCCCCGCAATTACCGTTCCTTGCGGCTTCACTTCCTCTGGCCTTCCCGTCGGCCTCCAATTCATCGGCGCCGTCGCCGACGAGCATCGCCTCCTCCAAATCGCCCGCGTCTTCGAGCGCACCCAACCCAAGCCCCGCCGCCCCTCAATCTTGTAGGGGCACGACATGTCGTGCCCTCTTTCTTTTCTCAATGCCCTCCCCGAAGGTTCAACTCTTGAAGTTTTTTCCGGCTCTGCTATAATCGTCTTCAGGTAAATCTGTAGATTTCCGCAAGAGCGGCAGCAAACCCTGCCGCTCTTTCCTTTTTCAGAGGCCCATTTCTTGGAGCAGGTGTAGTTTGATTCTTCTGAGGATGCCGCCTGCACCATAGGCCCGTGATTCAATATCGGGGCCACGTAAGTTCTTTAAATGCAACACTTGCAAACCACTACGCAGACGCTGATTCTAAACCACTTACGGAGTTTCTAAGTCCTTTAGATGCAACGTTTACAAAAAACCGGGGGTACCAAGGGGAATAGACTGGGCACATCTCTGACAAAGTAGCCCGGGAACCTCCCTGACACTCGCGTCAAGCCAAACCGATGCTGGGCCGCGACACTCGAAAGCTCTCCAAGAGAGGAGCATGGAAAAAATGGGGATTCTGGAAACTGCCAAGCCCGCAATTATCATTTGCACGAGAGACCGTGTGCGCTCAACATCGTTCTACCGCGACACGCTTGGGGCTGTTACTCGCCTACGAGGACAGCCTCGCTGCCGTTTTCAACACAGGCGGAGTCACTCTGCGCGTCTCCACAGTCCCCGATTTCACTCCGCATGAGCACACCATCCTCGGTTTCCATGTGGAGAACGTGCCTGCAACCGTGAAAGCCCTGCGCGAAAAGGGCGTCACCTTCAATATCTATCCACATTTCCATCAAGATGCACTCGGCATCTTGGCTGTCCCTGGGGGAGCCGTGCGCGTGGCCTGGTTCGAAGATCCCGATGGCAATGTGTTAAGCGTGACGAACGCTTGAAACAAGTCTGAGTGCCGATAAATTCAAGCCGCCATAATCAAAATGGGCCCTTGTTTTTGTCAGCTGGATTTTACTGTGTGTCGTGTCTTCATCAGCCAATCGCCGATGATATAACCAAGCGTTCCCGTAATCATTCCACCCAAAACATCTGCGACATAGTGGTTTCGCACGTAGACCGTAGAAATGCACATGCAAGAATACGAACGGCAGGAAGACCCAGAAGAGCCATCGCCGGTGCCGCCAGGCGCCCCATAACGCTGCCGTCGCTCCCGCAACGTGCTGCGAAGGAAAAGCCGCCCCATGCACTCGCCCGCACTTCTCGATGACGTTGATCAGCGCGGTAAACGGTCCGCCTGCCAATTCCCCGTGCCACATCCCCGCAAACGTGAACCACGGGCTCTGCACCGGAAAGAGCATCGCAATGACATACCCGAGCGAATACCCAACTGCTGAGTACGTCATCGCCACCCAGTAGCTTTCCCATTCGCGCCGGTAATAGAGAATCGCGCCCAAAATCACGAGAAACAAAAAATACGTGAAGTAAGCAAACTGCATGAACTCATTGAGCGCCGGATGCACAAAGCGCTCCAGCCAAAGCGAAGGATTTACTCCGGTAAGCCAATGATCGAACGCAATCAGCTTCGCATCCTGCCACCTCGGCTGGACCAGATGAACCAGCCGCCCCAGTTCTTCAAAACAAAATAAAAAGTACAAGTGTGGATACCAATGCCTCCAAAAATGCCAAAACCGCAAAGTAGGACAGACACTCCTGTCTGTCTCTGTTCTTGCGTTCCTCCCCGTCTCACTTATTGCGTCCTTGTCAAACTCCTGCCCCGGCGCAACCCGCGCCTCCATCCGGCACAAACCCAATATCGCCGCAGCCACCAAAGCCTGCATCCCCATCAGCCGCGCCGGATGCGCCACGTTCTCCGCAAAAAAAATAATCAACGCAACCGAAACTCCCAAGTACCCCAGCGCTACGCATTCAAAAATTCCGCAAGCAGCCCACGCCGCCGCCAATTCCCGCTTCGTCCATGCGCTAACGCTTTGTCCCCGCGATTCGGCCGTCGCCGCAGTCTCGGCTCTCTGCACTGCGCTCTCGCGCCACTCCATCGCGAACTCCTGCTCACGATATCCGTTTCTCTCCAGGCTGTTCATGTCCCGTATCCCGATCTTTCTTGTTCGGCCTGCAATCTCTGCCCACTCTCTTCCGGCCTCTGTGATCTCTGCGCCCTCTGCGCATTCTGTGTAAAACGTTTTTCTTCTCCCCAAAAAAGAACCGGCCAGTCGTTTCTTCGCGCGATGCGCTCCAAGTCATTCGCTGGATTGACCGCCGCCGGCTTTCCCACCGCATCGAGCATCCACCGGTCACTCGAATTGTCTCCGTACGCGAAGCATCGCTCGAGATCCAAATCCGCAGCCGCCGCAAGACGCCTGACGGCTCGCGCCTTCGCTTTGCCATACATTGCTTCGCCCACGATCCGTCCCGTCCAGCGTTCGCGCTTTTCTACCAGCCGCGTTGCGTACACTCGAATCTCGCTCGCCAGCCCACGCGTTTCAAGCTCGGCTTCCAGCGCGCGTGCCGCCAGCGTTGCCAACGGTTCCAACGTCCCGCTCACAATCACAATCAAGTGTCCGCGCTCCACATGCCGCGCCACGCGCTCAACCGCCTCCCTGAAAAACGGTAGGACAGGCATTCTTGCCTGTCTTTCTTTCCTTTCTTTCCTTTCTTTTCTCACTGCCGCCCCTTCCAAAAACCGACAGGCAGGAATATTTGTCCCACGACCGGCCTCGTCTACTCGCACGCCCCGCAAGTACATCTTGTTCGCGTGCACCATCTGGCTGATCCCCCGTGTAGCCAGTCGCACAGCTTCTCCGAAGCACAGCAAGAAATTCTTTACTCCGACCAACCTTTGGTCGCGCAAACTCCGCAGGAGTCTTTTCTCTAAGGAGGGCGACGGCAATAACGTTCCATCCAAATCAAAAAACGCCGCGACTCCTGCGCTTTTCTCCTGTACCTCCTTTATTTCCCTTACCTCCTTAATCTCTCTCCTCAACATCACATCGCTCCCTGCACCACTCTCTTCACCCTGCGAACTTGCCCAACTTCAGAAACATATCGCCATCCTTCCGCCAGCACCGGCAATCCGCGCAACAAACAAAAGCCCGCCGTCATCCACGTCAGCACATGCGCTCCAACACGAATCAGTTCATGCCAGTCAGCGGTCATTCCACCGAGCAGCGCCACTGGCCCTCGCGTCAACGCCAGCTCCAATCCCAGGTAGCAAAAGCACAGGCACTTCATCGCGGCATACAAACCGCGGCTCCAGCGCGATGCCACCAGCGCACGCCCCCACCACGTCTGCAGCATCGCGTTCGCGCCCCATCCGGAGCGCCCCGCGCGTAGGGCTAGCCCGCGCAGAAGATCCGTCGCCGCTCCCCGCACGAAAAAGAAAACGGGCAGCCAAAGCGACACCATCCCCACCACGGCGAAATACGTGAAGTACACATTTTCAATCATGCGGTCGCCGAGAATGTCTAGTTGCGCGCCGACCGGCGTCGCCAGATTCTTCCGTCGCGCGATGTGTCCATCCAGCGCATCCAGCGCAATCGTTGCCACGGTCAGCGCAACCGCGGCAAGATTCGCCCACGGCCCTCGCCCGAACAAACTTACCGCCGCAAATCCCACAGCTACGCGCACCGCCGTCACTTTGTTTGGTGTCCAGTGCATAGCCACCTGCCGGGCCCTCCGTGCGCCCGCAGTTCATAAGGCAACCGCGATGCCAACCATCAATGTCACAACCTCTTCTTTGTCAGTGGCTTAGAGCAATTTCGCGGAGCTTGGATTTTCTTTATTGTCGTCCGAACACCTCAAGTGTCAGGGTTTCGCTGCCGAGGGAATAAATCGGGCTTCGGCCGCGTCTAACACGAGTGCCGTTGCCCAGCTGCTGTTAGCGGTTGGGGATATTTCTCCGTCTTTGTGGGAGAATATTGCGGTTCTAGGAAAACGCAGGCTGCCTCGCGCAAATTGGCCGAGCGCGCTTCTGCGCCTGACCTCAAAACGCGAGAAGTCTCATCTGGCTGAAGAATGAGAAAGTGTTGAGTCTTGTGAAAACAAAAAGATGATCGACGTTCCTCTGTCAGCGGCTTTCATCGCCGGGCTAGTTTCTTTTCTCTCGCCCTGCGTACTTCCTCTCGTTCCTGGCTACATCTCGATGCTCTCGGGCATCGGCATGGAACAATTGCGCCAGGGCCAACCACCGCGCGGCGGCCTCTTCGCTTCGGCGCTTTCCTTTGTCGTAGGGTTTTCCGTCGTTTTCATATCGTTCGGCGCCTCGGCAAGCGCCGTTGGCACATTTCTTCGGCAGAACCGCGCGCTTCTCGCGCCCATTGCCGGCGCAATGATTCTGCTCTTCGGCTTGCACCTGGTCGGAGCCCTGGTGAAGTTCAGCTTCCGCGCTGGGATCATTGTCGGCTCCATTCTTGTTGTTTTGGGCGTTGTTTCCATTCTCCATCATGGCCCGCTCTTCTTCGGCCTAGGCTGGGTCCACTTTTTCTCGCTCTCGCTCATCGGTTTCTTCGGCCCGGCCCTCGCAAAGTGGCTTAACCGCGACGTGCACCTTCGCAGCACGAGCAAGAAGCCTGGCCTTTTCAGCGGCTTTTTTCTCGGCTTCGCTTTCGCCTTTGGCTGGACTCCTTGCATCGGCCCGATCCTCGCCAGCGTGCTGGCCCTGGCCGCGGCCAGCGACACCATTGCTCGCGGGATTCTGCTACTCGCGGTTTACTCCGCCGGCTTGGCCGTCCCCTTTTTGTTGACGGCGCTTGGCATCGGACAATTTCTCAGCTTCTACCAGCGCTTCCGAAAGTATCTCCACGCCGTCGAACTTCTTAGCGGAGTTCTGCTCCTTTTCGTAGGCGGTCTCGTTTTCGTGAACAAGCTGACCTGGCTGGCCGGCAAACTTAGCTTTCTGAACAATGCAGTGTTGTGGCTGGAAAAATCGCTGACCGGCGTGAAATAAGCAGCTCGCGTGATTGTTCCGCAAGCATCCGGAATTCGTCTTCGGGTATAATTAAGATTGAGGAATGCAATGAAGAAAACGATGTTGGTCATCGCAACCGTTCTGGCCTTGATCGCCGCCACTTACTTTGCGGACAAGGCAACGCGCGTCAAGGCAAAAGCCAGCAATGTCCTGATGAAGGCCGATAATCCAACCACTGGGTTGCCCGTCCCCGAACTCACGCTGAAAGATCTCGATGGAAAAGACGTCTCGCTCAGCGAATATAAGGGCAAAGTCATCCTGGTCAACTTCTGGGCCACCTGGTGCGACCCTTGCCGCGGCGAGATTCCCTGGCTCATCGAATTGCAGCAGAAATACGGCCCCAAGGGTTTCGCCGTTCTGGGCATCGCCCTCGATGATGATGGCAAGAGTGTAGTCGCTCCCTTCGTTGCGAAAGAACGCTTCGACGTCAACGGCCAGCAGCTTCCCATGAGCTACGAAATCCTCATTGGCAACGACGACGCTGCCAACAAATTCGGCGGTCTCTTCGGCTACCCCACTAGCATCCTCATTTCCCGCGATGGCAGGCAAATCAAGCGCATCACCGGCATGATCGACTACGACGAAGTCAGCAAAGAGATCGAAGCCCAACTCTGATACGCTGAAACCATGCTTGAAGAAAAAGATTTTCAAAGAAAAGCCGACACCGCCTTCGCGGAGCTCAAGAAACGATTGCTTGTGCTCGCTGATATGCATGACTTTGACGTGGAAGGCGAAGCCGGCAAACTCGAAGTCATCTTCGAGGAGCCCGAGGAAGCAAAGTTCGTAGTGTCTCCGAACACGCCGATTCGCGAAATCTGGATATCCGCGCTTTCTACGTCTTTCAAGCTAGGTTGGTCGGATGCGAAAAACGCTTTTGTGCTCGAAAAAACGGGCGAGGATCTTTTCGAAGTGATGAACCGCGTCGTCTCTCAGCAGCTCGGAACCCAGGTGAAGTTATGAAATTGCTTGCGGCCATTTTCGCCGGTGTTCTGCTACTGGTTGCGGCGGTCGCACTGCCTTCCGCGCCGCAACAAATCCCTTCGCCGCGAGATGTGGTTGCTCCAACAACTTACGTTTCGCTTGATCCGGTCGGCCGGGGCAGCCAGTTCCAAATCGCCGTGGTCCTGAAAATTCGCAATGGTTTCCACATCAACGCGCGCGAAAAATCGGAAGAGTATCTGATCGCCACGGATCTCCGCGCCGATGCTCCTTCCGGCTTTCAACTCGGCGAAGTTTCCTATCCCAAAGGAGCCCTGCACACCTTTGCGTTTTCCAAAACGCCCTTAAACGTCTATGAAGGCACCATTACGCTTCGCCTCCCGATTACTGCACTCGATAGCGCTCCTCTCGGTGCGCAGCACATTCCGCTGAAACTCCGCTATCAGGCCTGCAGCACGGAAATCTGCCTGCCCCCGGTCACTCTCGCGCTAAACGCCGCCCTCAACGTCGCCGCATCCACTTCGTTTTCAAAATTAGCCCACCCTGAGATCTTCTCTGCGAAATGATCCTTTCCGTCGCTAAGCAGATTGGGGCCTCCAGGTTTTCGCGGGTGTTCACGCAGTGCATTTACGGTTCGAAGCAATCGCTGCATTACTGCCGGGGAGACGGTGACATGAAATTCCTGAGTTACGGTGCAGCCGAGCCGGACTCCGAAGAGCGAGTGCCAGTGAGCGACAATCACCGCGTCGCAGTAATCGGATAGCTCCTGGCGAAGAGCTTTCCAAGCTGCTGTACTTTGGGGGGCGGAGTCTCGACGCGAGCTAACGCATGCCGAAACGGTTTGTTCCCTCTTCACGGCATGGCCCGATCAAGAAGTGCCAGTATCCGACTTAGCGAGGTCTAGGCGAATGCCTTGCGCAACCGGCTTACGACTCGCTGTTGACCCAGCGCCACCATGGTATCGAATAGCGGCGGGGCGACCGCTTGGCCAACGATGGCGACGCGCGTCGCGTTGATAAGCAGGCCGGCTTTGACGCCGGCGGCTTCGGCGACGGCGCGCGAAGCATGATCGCAGGCGTCGTGATTCCATTCGGGCAGCGCGGCTAGCGCGTCGGCAAGTTTTGCGAGCAGTTCCGGAACCTTCGGATCTTTCCAGAACTTGTCCTTCGCGGCCTGCTCAATCGGAAACTCATCGCTGAAAAAGGCGCGGGACCACGAAGAAAAATCAGGCAGTAACCGAATTCGTGGACGGAGCAAATCCACGGTCCGCGAAAACCAGGCGTGATCTCTTCCATCCGGACCGGGCGCGGAGCCAGCAGCCCACTCTGCTTTCCATAATTTGCTGCGCTTCAGTTCGGCTTCGACTTCCGGCAACAATTCCTCGATGGGAAGTTTCTGCAGATACTGGGTGTTGAACCACTCGAGCTTAGGGCGGTCAAACACTCCGTTTGTGCGGCTGACGCCTTCGAGCGAAAATCTTTCGATCAACTCCGTCGTCCGCAGATATTCGTCATCGTTGCCCGGCGACCATCCCAGCAGCGCCAGAAAATTCCGGAACGCTTCGGGCAAAAATCCATCGGTGCGGTACATGTTGACGTCCGTCGCGCCGTGGCGCTTTGATAAGCGCTTCTTGTCCGGCCCGAGAATCAAAGGCACATGGGCAAACAAAGGCGGCTCCGCGCGCAGCGCGCGGTAGAGCAGGACTTGCTTCGGAGTATTGGAAAGGTGATCCGCGCCGCGAATCACGTGCGTGATGCGCATATCGATATCGTCCACAACCACGCCCAACTGATACATCGATTGGCCGAACTCCTCATCGCCTTTCCCAGAACGAAGCAAAACGAAATCCTCGATCTCGTCGTTCGAAAATTCCGTCTCACCGAACACCACATCGGTAAATTTCGTCGTTCCACCGAGAGGCACCTTAAAGCGCACCGCCGGCTTCGCGCCGGGAGTCGACGGCTGGCCGCTGCGGCAAGTGCAGCGCGTCACGCGCCGCGCGCCGCCGCCCTTTGGCTCTTCGTCTTGCCCAGGTTCCGCATGGTCCCCGCCAGCGTATTTTTCTGGCGGGCAATAACACAAAAAAGCGGCGCCATTCGCCAGGCATTTCCTAGCCGCTTCGAGGTAGAGCTCTGTGCGTTGCGATTGGTAAAACGGTCCTTCGTCCCACTGCACGCCGAGCCATTTCAGACCTTCCAGAATCCCGGTCACCAGTTCCGGCTTGTTTCGTTCCGCGTCTGTGTCTTCAATGCGCAGGATCATCTCGCCGTGGTGCCGCCGAGCAAACAGCCAATTAAACAGTGCCGTGCGCGCGCCGCCCACGTGCAAATAGCCCGTCGGCGACGGTGCAAAACGCACTCGAACGCTCGCGCTTCCCATATCGGTTGGTCCAGTCATCGTGTGCGAATTCTCTCGAGCTGAATTTAATTATTCAGTCTAGCGAATCCCTTCGGCCGCGTCCAACGCGTGCATTCGCCGAAGAAGTGATCGAACTTCAGCTTTGTCGCGTGCCCGGTGCGAAGGCTCTTCTCTGCCCTCCGTTGCAATGCGTGGTTATTGACTTGAGCGATATCTTCGGGCAGAATCCGCGGCAATCTCGATGTCTAACCTGCCCACGATGTTCGAGCCGCCTCCGGTCAGCAACCCAGATTCCGCTCTCAACGATTACATCCAGCCAAATCTGGGGCATGCCTTGCGCATCTGGTGGGCATATTACTGGCCGACAATGGTGATCTCTTTTCTCTTGGGCGTCCTGCTGAGGGGCGTGGTCCGTCTGCTCTACGAGAATTTCATAGTTTCCGCAAATCCGCTCGTTCCCGTCGTGAGATACGGCCCGTACGTCATCAATTACGTGGTCGCTTTTTTTATGATCCGCTATGTTCTGGGAAAGACGTTTCGCCATTTCCGGCTGGGCTTGATTTCAAACACTGACGCTCCTCCGGCTCGAATGCTCAAGCCCACGTTCAAGCGCACCTTGCGCGTCTGGTGGATTTTTACGTGGCGCACAGTTGTCTACGGGCTGCTTTGCCTTGCCTTCGTGCTCTACCCGATGCAATGGTTCGTGGGAATCTTCCGGCCTAGCCCGCTTTTCTTAACCCTGTTTTTCTGGGTGCTCGGCACCGCGGTCGGCGGCGCTATCGCGCTCTTCGTAATCTATTCCAATCTCCTGGACGAGGACATCGGCGACTTCCGTGTGGTCCTCCTGCCGCGGCAAGAAGCCGTGCCTGCGCCGAGTTCCCTTGCTTCGGACCCGGCACCTTTGGGCTGAGTGATCCTGCCCAGCCCAGCTCCAGAGTGCTCAGCCTGTCGAAATGTCGCTTACTTGTTACCCCCCGGCCTGCTACCTCTTTCGCAACCGGTACCCTGGTACGCTTGCTTCCTGAAAATCCCATCCTCCATAATCACAAGTACTTAGTTTTGTGCATCGAGGCGGCTCCCTCGCGCTGACGCACGGTTGTCCGCGTGTGCGCCAGTCGAGGTTTTGGTTGCCCCTCAGGCACAAATCGCTGGACCGTCTTTGTGCGGTGCAGCGTAGCCGTCCGCACACAGGGCGGAGAATTGACCGAGGCCTTGACGAACCAGAGCTTCATCGCACTGGCATTGTTGGCGGCTACCTTCTTGGTGGCCGCTTTCTTCGCGTATCTTTACAACCTCAAGCGCCGTCCGTATCTCCTTTACTGGACTGTCGGTTGGGCCGTCGTGGCCCTCAGCTATCTCGGCCCCGCTCTTTCTCCCGTCCCCAGCGCTTGGCCGCTCACCACCGCGATTGACCAATTGCTCTATGCCGCTGCCGGACTCCTCTTCTTTCTCGGCGCACAGCTTTATGCCCAGCGGCAGCTTTGGAGTGTGCACGCAGCAGCTGTCGGTGGAGTGCTCGTGCTTTGGGCCGGAGCAAACTCACTCAGATTGTTCTACGTTCCGCTGATTCTTCCCGCAGCCGCTATCTTCCTTGGGGTTAGCTACGTCTTCTGGCAAGAAAGCCGGCGCCAGGAAACGCTTGCCGACTGGTTGCTCGCGATATCGTTCGCCGTATGGGCCGCCATCGGGATGACTTTCTCCTTTCTTAGCACCGCTCCCTATATCCGCGACATCAGTTTCCAGACAGCAACCGCTGTCCCGTCCGCTTTCGTCGCCATGCTCATGGTCATGGCCCTGTACGAAGAAGAAAAGCGGCGCGTCGAGCGCAACATGCTCGCACTTTCCAACCTCAACCTCGCCACTTCGAGTTTTGTCGGCGGAGAAATTCAACGGATGCTTTCCCAGGCTCTCGACCGCGTTCTTGGCGTCGTACGCTTGCCGGCCGGCGCGCTTTTCCTTCATCATGGCGACCCGCAGGGTCCCACCTCCGTCGTCGCCGTGGGACTAAACGAGAACTTTTGTCGCACGGCGCAGGAACAAGGGCTCGATGATTATCTCGTTGGACTTGTTTCGCGTCTCGGCGGCCTCCTGGGCTTCCGTGATCTGCGCAACGACGATACCGTTGCGGCCCTCGAGCGCGAAGAACCCATCCGCCGATTCCGCCAGCTCGCGCTGTCGCAGGGTCTTCGCAGCATCGTCGCGATCAGCCTGCAGGCCAAGGAGCAAGCTTTTGGCGTCCTGCTGTTGGGCACGCCAGACAGCCGCCGCTTTACGCCCGCCGAATACCGGTTGCTGCTCGCCCTCGGGCATCAGATTGGCATGGCTGTCGAGAACAGCTATCTGATCCAGCAAACTTCACGCCGCTCCGAAGAGCTCCATGTTTTGAACGAAATTGGCCGCGCGCTGAGCTCCACACTCAACAAGGAAGACCTGTTGCGCAAAGTGTGGGAAGAGCTCCGCCGCCTCTTTGATGTCGAAAATTTTTATATCGCCTCACTCGACCCGCTTCGCGATGAAATGCAGTTTGACTTGGAAGTGATCGGGGGCACGCCCAAACCTGCGCGCAGCCGTCCGGCGGGCAATCACATCACCGAGTACATCATCCGCACGCGCCAGCCGGTGCTAATCCGCGAGAATTATGTAGCCGAGGTTAAAAAGCTCGGCGTGGATCCTCTTCGTGACCGTGGCTGTTACTGCGGCGTGCCTCTGGTCGCTTACGACCACGCCATCGGCGCCATGGCGGTTTTTTCCGATAACGAGCGCACGTTTGATGAAGGGCATCTCGAGCTATTGCGCGTGCTCGCCAGCGAAGCGAGCATCGCCATCGAGAACGCGCGGCTCTTCCAGGAAGAACGCACCAAGGCGCGTCATCTCTCGCTGTTGAACACCATTTCTCGCAATGCCATCGCCACGCTCAATCCCGATGAAATGCTGGCCAAGATTGCCGAGCAGCTGGAAGCAGGCCTTACGTACGATCACATCGGCATTTGCGTACTCGAATACTCGACGCGCGAGCTCATCATCCAAGCCGAGGCGGGCGCTCGCCGCGGCGCCCTGGGCCGGCGCATTCCTCTGGGCAACGGCCTTATCGGCCACGTTGCTCGGACCGGACAATTGTCCGACTATCAGGCTTCGGCCTCCGTGGAGTCCCCTCACAAGCCGGTGCTGCCGGACTCTCATGCGGCCATCGCACTCCCGGTGTTTTACGCCGAACAGCTCCACGGGGTCTTGTACGTCGAATCTTCGCTCCCCACCGAATTCTCGGATGAAGAAATTCTGCTTCTGCGCACCCTCGCCGACCTGATTGCCGGCGCTCTGCACAACGCGCTCTCCTTCCAGAAGGCCCAGGAACAAGCCATCACCGACGGCCTCACCGGGGTCAAGACCCATCGCTTTTTCATGGAAGCGCTTTCTGCGGAATGGAAGCGCTCTACACGCGCTGGCCGCGCCTTCGCCCTAGTCCTGATGGACCTCGACCGGTTCAAGTTCGTCAACGATTTTTACGGACACCTGGAAGGCGATCTCGTTCTGCAGCGCGTCGGCCACATCCTGGAAACGAATTGCCGCCGCAGCGATGTCGTGGCCCGCTACGGTGGCGACGAATTCGTAATTCTCATGCCCGAAACCAATATGGAGCACGCTCGCCAGCTTGCCACCAAGCTGCGCGGCTGGGTTTCCGCGGATCCCTTGCTGCGCGAGAAAAACATCAGTGCCAGTTTTGGTATCGCCTGTTATCCGCTTCACGGCTCCTCGCCGCAAGAGCTCATCCAAGTGGCCGATGCCTCCATGTACCTCTCCAAACATCAGGGGGGGAATGCCGTCTCGACGGCCGATCATTTCGATCCCAACGAAGCGAAAAAGTGGAAGCGTGATGTCCTCGAAGCCTATCTCGGCGTGACTCTCAAGCGCCTCTTTTCCACCGGTCCGGAAGCGTTCGAGGAGATCTATTCGCGCCTGAAACAATTTACGGAGTCGCTGGCTACCACCGAGACTCCGGGCGGTAAACCCACAGTGCCCACGTCCTCGCAAGGCCCTGAAGGTCTCCCGCAAGCCGTTCTCGACACGGTTACCTCCCTGGCATTCGCCATCGATGCGAAGGACCACTACACGCAGGGGCATTCCCAGAAGGTTTCCGCGTATGCCGCGCTCATCGCCGAAGCTCTCAACATGACCGAGACGGAAATCGAGGAGATTCGCCTGGGCGGCGTGCTGCACGATATCGGGAAAGTGGCCATCCCCGAAAATATTTTGAATAAGAGTGGGCCGCTAAATCCCGAGGAATGGGAAACCATGAAGGGGCACGTACGTTTTGGCGCCAAGATCTTGGACCCGCTCACGCCCCTGGCCCACGTTCGAAAGATGGTTCTCCATCATCACGAATTCTTCGATGGCTCGGGCTATCCTGACGCTCTTTCCGGCGAGGGCATTCCGCTCGGTGCGCGCATCATTGCGGTGGCCGACGCTTACGACACCATCACCAGCGACCGCACGTACAAGAAAGGCCGCAGCTCTCCCGAGGCCCTTGCCGAACTGGAGCGCTGCGCCAACGCGCAGTTTGACGGGGCCATCGTCGAAGTCTTTGTCCGCACTATGCGCCAGCTTCCCAACCCCATTATCGAAGTCGCGACCACCGCACCACGCAATTCTTAGTCCCGCCCTTAGCACGGTCCAAAGCTCCTATCGTTTCCGGTTCTTTCCGTCACAAAGCATCATGAAGTCCGGCGATGAAACTCGTCTGCATCCATCTGCGGACCGTTCATCGGGGCTGTATGTGAAAGTTCACCTTGCTCCGGATTTAGTTGAGGTTTTGGTCCCAGGAATGCTAACTGAGATGCGGGTGAAGTCCGCGACCATGATTCCCACTGCCCTGCAGGCTGGCAACAACGCGACTCCGATGAGCCAAACTCAATGCGTGTGCTTGAGCCTCGGTATCTGGGTATTTAGAGATGAACCCATGATGCCCTTTGGCGTCGGGGGCCTGAACGGGCAGTTCCATTTCAGGACTGGGGCTGAGGTTTGGACCAAAAAGAACCAATAGCAGCGAGGGTAATCGGCGGAATCATGAATCCCCGCGAAACGCAGCCTGTCAATAAGGTAACGGACTTACGCCGCAGTCAACGCGTTTGCCTGAACCTGCCCATCACGGTGTTTCGCGATGGACCGGGGAAAAACGTGGCTTCGGAAGAGACTCACACGCTCATCGTGAATGCGCACGGAACGCTCTTGAAGTTGGCACTGACCGTGGAAATCGGGCAGCTTCTAAGAATTAAGAACATGCGGACCCAGGAAGAACTTGTGTGTCGTGTTATCACGCTCGAAAGCCGGTCGTCAGGTAAATCTCAGGTGGGTGTCGAGTTTGAACATGCTTCGCCCCGCTTCTGGAGAATCGCCTTTCCGCCGTCCGATTGGAGTCCTCGCAGCCCCGAAGCAAAAAGTCCCACGCAGCAGCCTTTGACGCAAAAAAAGGTCGCGGAAGTGAAGTGACTCGGTCCTGCGGAGCTCGCGCACGCCCTTGCACAAGCCGCGTGGCTCAAACCTGAACAGATCCCGTGGGACAAACCGTTCAGCGTCCCTCGAGTTCCACCCCTTTGATCGGCAAATCCCAGTGCGCGTCCAGAATCTCGAATCGCCGCTGCTCTTCTTTTGTGTAGGTTTCCTGATCCGGATAAAGTTGTTTGATCAGCGGCGCGCTGTCGAAATTGTCATTCGCAACCGCCGCGTTCTTGAACACGATCGTCACTCGAAAATCCCAGCGCCCATCTTCGGTGGTGTGATACCGCGGCGCGGTCATGCTTACTTTCAAGATGCGTCCCAGTTCCATCTCCTTCTTCAGCACCGGGTAATGATTCTTCTTGAACAGCGCAAGGAACTCGTCGGCGTGTCCCCATTTTGCCTTGTAGTAGTACTCAATGACGAACGGCTGCTGGGTCGCGTCGTTCCCCATCCCAGCTTGCGCCGCCGTTACCCTGTAATGCCCTACCCAAAGTATCGCCATCAGCACGAGTACGCTGATTCCCGCCCATTTCACCACTCGCTCATTTCTCATCCGCATAAGGCTCCTTCGTGCTTTCCCAACCAAGCCTCTATCCTAACCTCAATTTCAATCGCGCGGACGAGGTTACAGGCATCTAAGGCATCCGAAGCCAGGCCTCCAAGAATCAGCTTCTCTCCGCGTTGACTTGTCTACCAGCGCGGCCTAAGATTCGACGCAACGGCAGGTGTGTTCCCCATGATCGGCCAAACTATCGGCCACTATCTGGTCACCGAGCAGATCGGCGTCGGCGGAATGGGCATCGTCTATCGCGCCCGCGATCAGCGGCTCAACCGCGATGTAGCTCTCAAAGTCCTCCCTCCTGGAAAGCTCCGTGAAGACGCCCCTCGCAAACGTTTCCGCAAGGAAGCCTTGGCCTTGGCCAAGCTCAACCATCCGAACATTGGAACTGTCTACGATTTTGATACTCAAGACGACATCGATTTTCTTGCCATGGAGTACATCCCGGGCGAGACGCTTGGGCAGCGCATCTCCAAAGGTTCCCTGCTAGAAAAGGAATGGATTGCCATCAGCCTGCAGATTGCTGCAGCGCTCGAGGAAGCCCACGAACACGGCATCGTCCATCAAGACCTGAAACCGGGCAACATCATGGTGACACCTAAGGGACAAGTGAAGGTGTTGGATTTTGGGTTAGCCCGGCTACTCGATGCCGAGAGCGGTGCGGAGGTCACTGCGACGCTTACGCAAACCGATGGTGCAGGTACTTTGCCCTATATGGCCCCCGAGCAACTCCGCGGCGATCCGGTGGATTCCCGCTCCGATATCTTCTCTGCTGGCGTCGTGCTCTATGAGATGAGCGCCGGTCAGCGGCCTTTCCAGGGAAAACAAGCCCCTCGCCTGATCCAGCAAATCCTGAATGAAGCGCCTCGGCCCTTGCGGGAATGGAACCCGCGCAGTTCGCCACAACTCGAAAGAATCATCTTGAAGGCGCTCGACAAGCGGCCCAACCTTCGCTACCAGTCCGCGCGCGAATTGCGCGTCGACCTTGAACGCCTCGCCGCGCAGCAAACACCTTCCTCCGCGGTTCAGGCCGTGTCTCCAGCATCGCGTCGCGGCTGGCCCGAAGTTCTGTGGGCACATCGACGCGTCCTCTACTCTTCCGCAGTTTTCCTGGCTGTCGCTGTAGCCACACTATGGTGGTTGATCGGCGCGCGGCCAGTCCTCTCGTTTGCTCCGCGCGATTGGCTCTTGATCACCGATTTTGACAACCAGACCAACGACCCGCTTTTCGACCGCTCGCTCCTTACGGCTTTGACCGTGAGCCTCGAACAATCCTCGCACGCCAACGTCGTCCCGCGCGCGCGCCTCGTTGACAGCTTGCATCGCATGGGCAAGCGTGGCGACGAAAAAATCAGCGAGGATTTGGCGCGCGACATCTCTCAGCGCGAGGCCATCCGCGCGATCCTTAGTTGCTCCATCGCTAAAATCGGGCAGCAGTATGCCCTTACCGCCCGTTTGATCGATCCCAGGTCCGGCGTGGCTGTTCGTTCTTACCTAGAAAAAGCCAAGGACCAGGACCATGTTCTGGACGCACTGGGCTCGGTAGCTACTCGCGTGCGCCGCGATCTGGGCGAATCCATTTCCGCCACAAGCAAAACCGACCGACCTCTTCCGCTGGTAACCACTCGCTCGTTACAAGCCCTAAAAATGTTTGCAGACGGGGGTGCACTCTGGAGCAAGGGGCAGTATGAGCCAGCCGTGCAGGCGTTCGAGTCGGCCGTCAAGATTGACCCTGAGTTCGCGATGGCCCACGCGGCGCTCGGCGACGCCTACTACAGTCACATTTTCAATAGCCCCTCGAAAGGCAAAGAGCACATGGACAAAGCTCTGCAACTTTCCGAGCGCACGACCGACCGCGAGCGACTCTACATTCAGACCCGCTACGCCCAAGACCTCGGCCACGTGGCGGAGGCCACAAACCGCTTTGATGTTTATCTGAAGGCTTATCCCGATGATTGGGGGATGCGCTTCAACTATGCCTCACTCCTGCGCAGCAACGGCCAGCCGCAAGAGGCCCTGGAACAATATAAAGAGCTGGTACGAATTTCTCCAAACCAGCCTTCTATCTATATCGACATCGCCACCGCCTATAAAGGGCTCGGCAAGTTTTCCGAGTCGCTCCACAACTACGAGCAAGCTTTTAAGTTGGATCCTTCCTGGAAGATCAATCAGAACATCAATCACGAATATGGGATGACGCTATTCTTCAATGGTGACGAACCCAAAGCGCGTGAAACCTTCGAGCTCGCCTTTGCCAAGCCCGACCTCAAACCAAGAGGTCTCCGCTCACTTGCCTGGCTCGATCTCTACCACGGCAAATATGCCGTCGCCAAACCACGCTTGCAGGAAGCCCTGCTCTCCGACGAAACGTACAAATGGGGTTTGAGCATTTTGCGCGAGCACAACCTACTCGCCATCGTAGCGAATGGCCAGGGCGACCGCGCGGGCCAACTGCGTGAACTGGATCTCGCGCTCCCTTACTTGACCACCTCGGGCGCTCAAGTGCGCGCCGGGCTCTGGCTCGGTACGCAATACGCGCGCGCTGGAAGCGTCACAAAGGCCGCGGAGGTCCTGCAAAAAATCCGCCCTTTCGCAGACCCGCAAAATCCCGAGCACGTGAGCGACCTTAAGACCCTTGAGGGTGAGGTGGAGCTCGCACGTGGCAATAAAGACGATGCGATTGAGTTGCTCTCTCTCGCGGACAAGTCCAAGCGCAGCGGCATGACCTTGGAAGGTCTGGCTCACGCTTACGAAGCTTCAGACAATCCAGGCCAGGCCTCTGTCTGGTACGAATTTTTCCTGGGAGAGGCGGACCCTCCGCTCGGATGGGAACCTCAGCAAGACTGGCTCGCCGCGCATTACCGTCTCGCGCGCATTTATTTCGCCAGGGGCGAAAGAGCCAAGGCCTCCAGTCAGCTCAATCTACTTCTCGATGCCTGGAAGGATGCCGATCCTGGTCTCCCGCTTCTCAAGGACGCACTCCGCCTTAAACAGGTAATGGAAAGCAAACTGTAGCGAGTTTCCGTTTTGCTCCTCCAACTTTATTTCACGCTTGCTATCCTTTACTCTGAGTAGGGCGCGAAGTTTCTCTAGGGGGTGCAAAATGCAAACAGCATCGATCAAATGGGTTGGCGAAGAAAAATTTGTGGCCACCAGTCCTTCCGGGCATGCCATCACCATCGATTCCGATCGCACGTCCAACAAAGCCCCCGGCCCGATGGAGCTCGTCCTCATGGCCTTGGGCGCATGCACCGCGACGGACGTGGTGAGCATCCTCAAGAAAAAGCGGCAGAAACTCGAGTCGCTCGAAGTGATCTGTTCCGGCGAGCGTGCTTCCGAGCCGCCGACGGTGTGGAAAAAACTAGAAATTCTCTATCGTTTGCGCGGCCCACTGGACGAAGCCGCCGTGAAGCACGCCATCGAGCTCAGTGAACAAAAATACTGCTCCGTGTCCGCCATGCTGCAAAAAACGGCCACGTTGACCTGGCGCCATGAAATCCTTCCGGCTGCGGAGTGATTCATTCCGCCCGAGTGGCCGCTCCGCCTGCCCGCGCGTCTCAAAACCTCTGCAAATGCTTGTTTCTTTCGCTCTCGGCTTGTAACCTCGCATCGGCATCGCATAGAATTTTGGATTCGCCTGGTTGCCAGTAACTCCCAAGGAGAATCATGTCCCACCGCATCGCGGCTAAAATCACAGGTGTAGCAGGCTATGTTCCCCCAAAGGTGCTCACCAACGCCGACCTTGAAAAAATAGTCGCGACGAACGACGAATGGATTCGCACACGCACCGGCATCCGCGAGCGCCACGTCGTCGAACCCGGCATGGCCACTTCGCATCTCGCCACGGAAGCCGCCAAAGCGCTCCTCGCCAAAACCAAGACCGATCCCGCCGATATTGACCTGATCGTTCTCGCCAGCGTGACGCCCGACATGCTTTTCCCCGCGACCGCCTGCCTCGTGCAAGACCGCATCGGCGCGAAAAAGGCCTGGGGCTTTGATCTTTCCGCCGCTTGCTCCGGTTTTGCCTATGCGCTAACCGTCGGCGCACAATTTGTCGGCTCGGGCACCCACAAAAAGGTATTGGTTATCGGCAGCGACACCATGACCTCCATCCTGGATTACACCGACCGCGCTACCTGTGTTCTATTCGGCGATGGCGCGGGCGCCGTCCTCCTGGAGCCGGCTGAATCCGGCGAAGGCATCTTGGATTTTTCACACGATATCGACGGCGCCGGCGGCCAGTTTCTTTACATGCCCGGCGGCGGCTCTCTCCACCCGACAAGCGCCGAAACCGTTGAGAAGCGCATGCATTACGTCCATCAGGAAGGTTCGCAAGTTTTCAAGTACGCCGTTCGCCGCATGGCGGAAGTCGCCACGGGCCTTCTCGAGCGCAATGGATTCACCAGCAACGATCTGGCGCTTGTAGTTCCGCATCAGGCCAACCTGCGCATCATTCGCGCCATGCAGGAACGCCTCGGTATCGACGATCGCAAGGTCCTAGTCAACATCGACAAATACGGAAACACCACGGCAGGCACGATTCCGCTGGGCCTCTGCGACGCCGTAGCGCAAGGCCGCTTGCACAAAGGCGATCTCGTCCTCCTAGTCGCCGTCGGCGCAGGCTACACCACCGGCGGCATTCTCCTCCGCTGGGCATATTGAGAGAGCGTTTCTGTGTTGATCTGACGATCGATAGTTCTGCGATTTAACGCACGCGTCAAGAAGCTACCGCGCGCTGCCCGCCTTGCGGATGTAGATTTGCCCCTGGAAGTTCGTGAATTGGTACTCCGGCCCGCCGCTGTTGATCGTTCCGTGCACGGTCTTGTCGATCTTCACGCGATATTTGCCACCGTGGCTGCGTCCGTCTTCCACGACTTGCTGCGGCGCCGACGCCTGCAACTGCACGTCAAAGTCGCTGAATACGTCTCCGCGATCCGATCGAATGCTTACATTGGCCTTGACGTCCCCTGGAAAAGTCACATCGATATCGCCATTCAGTGAACTGAACGCCATCGGCTTCTGAGGGCTGACCTTTGCGAACGTGGCGTGCACGTGGCCGTTCAACGCATGCGCCACCGCGCTTCCGGAGACGTTGTTCAACGTAACGGAGCCGTTGATGTCATCCACATCCAAGTCGCCGTCCACGCCGGTCACCGTAATGTCTCCGTCGTTCACCGCCCGCAACTTTAGCGAGGTGTGCGTGGGGACCGTAATGGTCAAGTCAATCGTCCTCGCATAAGATTCCGTGCTAACGCGTACTTCGTTGTTTTCCTCTTCGATCGACAATCCCGTGGTAGAAATATTCAAGCGTTTCGGCCCGCTCGAGGGCTTCTCGTCTTCCTCGTTGCGCGAACGCGCCTCCACGATCACTTCTTTGCCGTCGTAGGCCTTCACCGTGATGCCGCCGTTCACCAGGCCCGCCTTCACGAAGGCCGGCCGCGCCGGATCGTCCAATTTGACCACGATGCGGTCGCTCCCGGATTGCGTTTGCGCCTGCGCCCGCGCGCCCGGGGCAATCATTGCCGCGCCGAGAAGTACAGCTACCGCGAAATTGTTGGTAAACCGATGCGTTTGGTTATTCATGGTTTTCAAGAATGCGAATGTCTCCATTTAGATTTTCAACTTGAATCTGCGGGCCGCCGGACTTCACGCGCACTTCGGCGTAGCGGTCGGCCCGGTAAATCACCTTGCTGCCTTTGTGTTCTTCCTGCATGGCGTGCACGGGCATCGATGTCACGGGAAAATCGCTATAGATGCCTCCATTGAACGTTTTGAACCGGAAGTCCGCGGACAAATCCGGCGCAAATTTCAGCTCCACGTTTCCGTTGATCGTCTTGAACTCGGAATTTTCCTTCGGGTTCTGCCGGAACGAAATGATCACCGGGCCATTGACGGTCCGCGCCGTCCCGGATCCCGCCACGTCGTCCATCTCGATGTCTCCGTTCACGTTGCGCACTACGAAACTTCCGTTCGTATCGCGCACCACCACGCGCCCTTCATTCACTGTCTTTACCTTGATGTCGATGTCGCGCGGCACATGGACCTGGAAATCCATCTTCACCCGGTAGCCTTGGTCGTCACGCGAATGCCGGCAATCATCGCATTGGCACCGGAACGGTCCGTTGACGTACAGCTTCAACGCGCCTTCTTGCTGTGTGATGTCCAGTGTCACTTCTTTCTTCGCCTGCTCTAGTTTTTCTTTCGACTCCGCTCGGGTCGTCCTCTCAACCGCCATCTCCACTTTGTCCGTCACATCTGCGATCACTTCGATGGATCCCCACACATCGTCGATTTCCAGGGACTTCTGGCCGTTTGCCGGCATGACAAAAGACTTTTGCATTTTTTCTTCTTCGCGGACTGGCAGGTCACTGTCGCCATCATCTCTGCTCTCTGCGGAAACCGTTTCAGGCCCCATCGCCGCGAGCAGAGAGCGCAAGATGCTTTTTCTCGAGAGCGCGCCCGCGGTTTTCCCCGCGGGCAACACCGGTAGAAGCATTGCAGCCGCCGCATACACGATCACAATTGCAAAGAAACTTTTTCTGCGCACGCTCGCCTCCTCAATTCAATTTGCTCAGCGCCCAATCCGCGCGCTGGCGCACGGTCGGATTCAAATTCGGTGTTTGCGCAAAATTGCGCAGCCGCTGAGCGGCGTCCGGATCGCGCCATTCCAGCATTTGGTCGATTAGGGCCACCTGCACCAAGGGCGATTGCTGCTCCTGCAGCGCATCTACGACGCCCTTGTGCACCAGCGGCTGGCTGCCGTGCCGGCTCAGCGCATCCAACGCCGCCAGCCGCACGTCCACGCTGTTGTCAAACCGCAGCGTGTGCACCAGCGCAGAGAGCACTTGCGGATCAAGGTGGTCTTCCCGTTGGCTGTAGCTCACGCCTTGCAGCCGCTCGCTGGCAGACTGCTGTTGCAACATCGATAGCACCACCAGTTGCCGCATGTTTGTGAGCTCGGAGTGCATCACCGCTATCTCATTCTGGTCAGAATTCGAATGAGTTGGCCTGCCGCCAAATTGGTTGCCAGCTAAAATTCCAATTACCAGTAGCGCAGCGCTCCACGCTACTGCGCCGATAGGCGAACGCAGCCAGCTCCAAAACGCCCCGCGCTTCTCCGGCCCAAGATCCGCAGCTGCTTTGTCGTTGCGCCCGGTCTGGTACGCGTGCAACATCGCTTCGAAGCGCTGGCGCGATTCCTTACTCGGCTGCTCCACCGGCAGCAATGACAGCTTCTTCCAGATCGCGACGTCTTCGCGGCAATCCGCACACTCCGCAATATGCTGTTCCATTAAATCGTCCTGCTCGGCCTTCAAGTTTCCTTGCAGATAGTCCGGTAGGAGTTCTCCAATCTCTTCACACTTCATTTCCGGCCCTCCTGGGAGGCACGAACTTCGTTCCTCCAGAATTCTTGTCGCTGTTCATCATGCCGCGCTCGAGCTGTTTGAAATTCTGACGCAGCTCCTGAATCGCCCGGTGAATCCTCGTCTTCACTGTCCCAAGTTCGCATCCCAGAAGCCGTGCAATCTCGTCGTACTTCAATTCTTGAAAGCGGCTCAAAATCAAAATCTCCCGTTTCTCTTCCGGCATCTGCATGAGCGCGCGATGGAGCAGCGCCGTCTCTTCCGATTGCTGCGCGGAATCTTTCGGTATCACCGGAGGAGCCATTTCCGGCTCAAACGTGATGTGCCGCGGTGTCTTTCGGTAATGATCCACGCGCGCATTTCTCGCAATCTGGTAAATCCAGGCTCGAAACGGAGTTCCTGGCTGATAGCTCTGCCGGTACCGCAAAATCCTCAGAAAAACTTCCTGCACCAGGTCCTCGCTTAGCGTCCGGTCCCCCGTCAGCTTCGAATAGAAGTTGTACAAAGGGCGGTGGTAGCGGTCGAACAACACCCCCAGCGTTTCGCCCGTGCCATTGCGCACTTCGAGCATCAGATCCTCGTCTGGAGCCAACTTCATCGCCTGGTCATTTTCCGTATCGGCCCGCTCTTGCTCTTTCATTGAGTGATTACCGCCAAACCGCCAAAAGGTTACATTCGAAGAGTCCAGTTGGAAGGGGTACACCCTAAGGCTACACCCGAATCCCGCCACGCAAGCCGCGCTCCGGCTCGCGGAATCGCGCCTAGACTCCCGGACAAATAGAGCCCGCCATTTCGCGTGTTGAATTTCGTATTTCGATTTTCGTATTTCGAATGGAACAGTTAACGAGAGGAGTTTAACGAGGACCCGTTCAGAGAGTAGGCACCGCGGAAGGAGATTGGGGAGAGAATGTTGGCCGTCGCGTTAGCAGGAACGCAGCGCAGCCGCCAGATCGAGGTTGGCTTGCAGACGCAAGCCGATCTGCACCGCAGCGTAACGCGCGCAAATCACCCGCTCGCGTTCGCACCACTCGGCCATCGCTGGCATACGCGCGCCAGAGAGCACGCCGAGCCCTTCAATAATCCGGTAATAGGCGCGCACCAGAGCGAGCCCGCTGCCGACGGGCCGCAGCTCGGGGGTAAGTTCGTGCAATCCGGCCAGTGTCTCGAAATCCTGGGCCCTCATGCGCCCAGCCTCGAGATGGGCTGCAGCCAGTACCCGGTCAGAAACCGGCTGGGCTGCCACTCCCGCAAGGATCGCCCGCCAGTAATACAAGGCGAACTGCGAAAGCGCAACGATGGAGATCGCAAGTAGCATAGCGGCGAACATCCCTCAGTAGCCTCTACCCACATTGTGCCTACGATGCTTTCCCGTTCCAATAGGCCCGAAGTACCAGCTCGATGGGACTCCGGGCGTTGTCTTCTAACCATTTTATAATCAATGACTTGGATTGGATGGCGTTTCGACTGCGCTGGTATGGTCATGAACAATCTTCCAACCTTCAGGGAACCGCTGCCAGACCAGCGAGAAGACGCCTCCGATATCTCCTTTAGTCTCGCTGCAGATGCCAGCGCCCCAGCACCAGCGCAGCCTCCGGCCCGAGGAATCGAAACTCCAGTTCTGAGAAGTCCAGATGTCCCATCGCGGCTCGGTCCGGGTAATTCTTTTTGTACCGTGCCAGCACTCCATCCCACCCGCGCGAAACTCCATTGCTCCCGGAGAACGTCAGCTCCGGCGAATGCCAGTAGCCCACCAAAAACGCGTCCACGTCTCCGCGGTTCCAAGCCGCCTGCTGAGCCTGCAACACCGCCTCGATC
The DNA here is from genome assembly GCA_963753745.1 of uncultured Acidobacteriota bacterium. GTDB lineage: Bacteria > Acidobacteriota > Terriglobia > Acidiferrales > UBA7541 > Acidiferrum. The sequence goes on along the minus strand of CAVWDX010000023.1, from coordinate 65,224 downwards.
GCTGCTTTGTCAGCCTCGCGCCCCTCTGCCGCTTTCGTCTGCCGGCCGGTGAGCACGCCCAGTACAAACAAGAAGATCAGCGCTGCACCCGCCAGCGCCAAGCGATAGCTCTTCGTCATGGTCTTCCTTCCTCCTCAGAAACACGGAGCATAGGTCGCGAGCGCCAACTCCGCAAGCCTATCGATACCAAGCGTGGATCGTATCCGCTCATGTGGGAACAAGCGAAGCGGGAAGCGGCTGGGAAGCTGCACGAGCCGCCGGTGCTGCGCGTCAGGGAAGGAAAACGATGAGAGTATAAATTCCCAGGGTGGTGCCGAACGGAAGATCGCACAGCGAGAGGACACTGGCGACGAGAGCGAGGGAGCGGGCGGAAGATTTTGCGGCGAGCAGAGCCAAGCCGGCAAAGAATCCGATGAAGCCGGAGAGGGCCGTAACGATCACCGCGCAGATGTAAATGACATGGAAAGCCGCCATCAGAGTGTATGGATCGGGCACGCGGGTGAGCAGGGCGCCAAACATTACTGTGGCCGTGCCCGTGTAAAGCACGAGCAGGATGACCGCCGCGAGCCGAAGGAGCGCGTAAACGATCCATAAAACTCCCAAGGTGCCGGAGCGCCCGCGCGGAGTTGCGGCAGCCGCAGAATTTGTTGACATGCGAGCCTCCCGGTCATTACGTGTCTTGGACGAAGTTTAGCACTTTGCAAGGCAAATTCCCGAGAGAGTGAATCTTGGCGAATAGTAAAGTTTGGCCGAATATGATCGTAGCGAGGACGCTTCGCGTGGAGATGGCAGGCGGCAGAAAGGAAGGATTTTTTCGCCGGCGGATGGTGCAGCCGATTGTAGACCTGTTGCGCCAGGGAGTGACGCCGGAAAAAATGGCGCTGAGCTTGGCACTTGGCGTCGCGCTGGGAGTGTTTCCCGTGCTGGGGACGACGACGGCGCTTTGCGCGCTGGCGGCGCTGATTTTGCGGCTGAATTTGCCTGCGATTCAGCTCGTGAACTATCTCGTGTACCCCGCGCAGATTGCGCTGCTCATTCCATTTTTCCGGCTGGGAGAAAAACTTTTCAGCGCGCCGCACCTGCCCCTGTCCGCGGGCCAGCTTGTTGCGATGATTCGCGCGAACGCGTGGAGCGCCACACAATTTCTCTGGACGACGGTGTGGCACGCGGCAGTGGCGTGGTGTTTGGTCTCTCCGGTTTTTGTGGGATTGGCCTATGTCGTCCTGGCTCTGGTTTTACGGCGTGCGGTGAGAAGGACATCACAAGAAAGGGCGACAGACTGAAGTCTGTCCCACTAAGACAGAAAATCGGCTAGAGAATGTCGAGGACTTCCTCGTAGCGTTTGAACGGCGGAATTAAATATGCGCCGGCAAGTTCGGTACGAGACCAGGCCAGCATTTGGCGGGCGACGTCGAAGCCGCGGTCCCGAGCGTTGACGCCGGCAGATTCAAGCGAGGCGAGAACCGCTTGTGGGATGACGATGCCGGGAACTTCGTTGTTGAGGCGAAGCGCCTGCTTGTAACTATTGAGCGGCCAGATGCCGAGGAGCACGGGGATGGATGGTTTGCCGCCGAGTTTTTTGACGAAGGCGTGCCAGTGTTCGGGATCGAAAATCGGCTGGGTCATGGCAAAGTGAGCGCCGGCTTCGATTTTGGCGTGGAAACGTTCGATTTCGCCGTCGAGATCGTCAGCAACGGGATTCACCGCGACGCCGATGGCGAAATTTGTCGCGCCGCCCAGGGTCTTGCCGGCCCAGTCCGTGCCCTGATTGAGACGGCTCAAGACTTTGACGAGGCCGACGGAATCGACTTCATAGACGCCGCTGGTTTCCGGGTAATCACCGACGGCCGGCGGGTCGCCGGTGATGGCCAGCACGTTGCGAACGCCGCCGACGGTCCACGCGCCGAGCAAGACGGCTTGCAAGCCGATGATATTGAAGTCGCGCGTGGTGAGATGCGGAACGGTTTCAACGCCGCGCGCTTCGAGCGCGCCTGCGGTGATGAGCGCATCCATGCCGACGCGAGCCATGGCGCCGCTGTTGATGTCAATCGCATCCACTTTGCCCGAAGCCATGATTTTATCGACTTGCTCGAAGATGCGGTCGAGCGAGAGGCCTTTCGGCGGATCGATTTCGACGCAAACGGTGAATTCTTGCTTCTGGAGTTTTTTCCAGAATTTGCTTTCTGGTTCGCGTTGCAAAATCAGCGCGGGTTTCGCGACAACCTCGACGGAGTGATGCCCAGCGTGCGATTTTGCAGGACGCAGCAACTTGACGGCTTCGGCCATAGCGCGAATGTGCGCGGGGGTGGTGCCGCAGCAGCCGCCAAGAATACGGACTCCGAGAGCGGCGGCTTCGCGCGCAAAGAGCGCGAAATATTCCGGCGAAGATTTTGGATAGACGATGCGGTCGCCTTCGCGCTTTGGAAGGCCGGCGTTGGGCATCCCGCTGACGCGCAGATCGTCGACTTCGGTAAGCTCTTGGAGTATCGGCAGCAACGCCTGCGGACCCAGCGTGCAATTCGCGCCGATGACCTGAACGTTTTTTGCCTTGAGTTGCGCTGCAGCATCGGCCGGTCGGAGGTCGCCGTAAGTCGTTCCCTCTTCGGAATAGGTAAGCTGCGCAACGATGGGCAGGCCGGAGAAGGAACGAATGGCATCAATGGCCAGAAGAATTTCTTCGATATACGAGAAAGTTTCGAGGATATAGAAATCGACGCCGCGCTCTTCGAGGGCAAGTGCCTGCTCCTGGAAGACGTTGAGAATTTCGCCGGGTTCGGGATGGCGGGATTGCACGCCGAGGCCGAGCGGGCCAATGGAGCCGGCGATGAGAACTTCGCGGGAGGCCGATTCGCGTGCTTCGCGGGCGATTTTTACGCCGCGGGAATTGAAACGCTGCACTTCGTCGGCGAGGCCGAGTGGGGCGAGCTTGAAGCGGTTCGCGCCGAACGTGTTGGTTTCGATGATTTGCGCGCCCGCTTCAATGTAAGCCTGATGGACGCGGAAGACGGCTTCGGGTTCCGTCGCGTTGAGTTCATCGAAGCAGCGTTGCGTGCCGACAGCCTCGTGCAGCATCGAGCCCATCGCGCCATCCGCGATGAGGATCGAATCTTTCAACCGTTCATTGAAGTCAAGAATCTTCAAAAGCTTTCCGCCTTGATATCTTGAACTACTTCCGCAGGTCAGCGCTCAACGCTTCTGTTCCATGAGGCTGGCGACGGTGCTCATCAAATCGTATTTGGTGAGGATTTCGAATTTTGCGTTGTCCATTTCGACGAAGACGGCGGGATTTTCGTGGCTGAGAATGTAGGTGACGCGCTCGACGGGCGAACTGCCGGGAATGCGCGGAAGCGGCTTGCTCATGACTTCGCGCACGACGAGTTTGCGCAAATCTTTGCCTTGCAGCGCCATGGTCAGAATTTGATCTTCGTAGATGGTGCCGATGGGAATATTTTCCTCGAACACGGGAATCTGCGAGATGTCCTGCTCCTGCATTGTTTTCAGGGCGTGGAAGACGGTTTGATAGGGCCGAGCGATGACGAGTTCGCGGACTTTGCCGGCCTGGTGTTTGGCGTTCACGACTTCCGCGGCGGTGATGTGCACGGCGGCTTCCACGTAGCCGCGCTCGCGCATCCACTCGTCGTTATAGACCTTGCTGAGATAGCGCATGCCGGTGTCCGGCATGAAAGCGACGATGAACGCGTCAGGACCGAGATCTTTGGCCAGGCGAAGCGCCGCGGAAATGCAGCCTCCGCCGGAACCTCCGGTGAAGATGCCTTCAAGCTTGACGAGGCGGCGCGCCAGGACGAAACACTCTTCATCGTTGACTTGGATGACATCGTCGAGAATCTTCATGTTCATGGTGGCCGGAAAAAAATCTTCGCCGATGCCTTCGACGACGTAGGTCTTGGCTTTCACAGTCTCGCCGCGCTTGAAGAAATCGTAATAAAGCGAGCCGAGAGGATCCACGCCGATGATCTTAACAGCGGGATTTTTTTCTTTGAGATATTTTCCGACGCCGCTGACGGTGCCACCAGTGCCCATGCCGCAGACGAAATGCGTGATCTTACCCTGGCTGTCTTCCCAGATCTCCGGGCCAGTCGAGAGGTAATGAGCTTCGGGGTTCATGGGATTGTCATACTGGTTGGGATAGAAGGAATTGGGAATTTCGCGCGCCAGTTTCTTTGCGACGGAATAGTAGCTGCGAAGATCATCGGGCTCGACGGCGGTGGGGCAGACGATGACCTCGGCGCCGAGGGCTTTGAGGAGATCGACTTTTTCCTTGGATTGCTTGTCCGTGATGGTGAAAACCATCTTGTAGCCGCGGACGGCGGCGACAAGCGCAAGCCCCATGCCGGTATTGCCGCTGGTGCCTTCGATGATGGTGCCTCCGGGCTTAAGCAGGCCGCGCTTTTCGGCCTCGTCAATCATGGTGATGCCGATGCGGTCTTTCACCGAGCCGCCGGGATTGGTGTAGTCGGCCTTGACGTAGATCTGCGGCTTTAGGCCTTGATTGATGCGATTGAGGCGCACGAGCGGCGTGTGGCCAATGGCTTCGAGGATGTTGTTACATAACATGAGATCTTCCCGCGCACAGTCCGGCGAGAGCAGCGAACTCCGGCTGTGCCATAATTCCTTGAGTTTAGCACGCAGCCTTGCGGCGACACAGGAACGTGAGGCGAAGGAGGCGCATTTGGCACGGGACAATATTTCGAGCGGGACGCCGTGGGAGCCGATTGTGGGCTACTCGAGGGCGGTGAAAATGGGAAACGTGATAGCGGTTTCGGGGACGACTGCAACGGGCCCGGACGGAAAGATTGTGGGAGTGGGAGACGCGTACGCGCAAACGCAGCAGACGATTAGAAACATCGAAGCGGCGTTGGTGAAGGCGGGAGCGGGATTGAAAGACGTGGTTCGGACACGGATTTTCGTGACGAACATTGCGGATTGGGAACTGATTGGGAGGGCGCACGGCGAGTTTTTCGGAGCGATACGGCCGGCGACGAGCATGGTGGAAGTGAGCAAACTGATTTCGCCGGAGATGCTGGTGGAGATCGAGGCGGATGCGATTGTGGAATGAAGTTGAGGAGATAGAGGAGAAAAAGGAAGTACAGGAAAAGCGGCCGATCGCGGCGGAAGTGGAGTATCTGGCGCCTGGGGGATGCCGTTAGAACTTGGCGCGGGCTCCGTCAGTTTCTTCGGCGAGAATAAAGGATGAGCACAGCGCTTTACGACGGATTTATTGCAGATTATTACGACGAGTCGCCGATTGTGCGCGGGCGGACGCGGGATGTTGCGTTTTATCGCGATGCGGTGCATGAGTTTGGCGACCCGGTGCTCGAGCTTGGGTGCGGGACGGGGCGCATTACGCTGGCGCTTGCGGAAGCGGGGCATCGCGTCACGGGGCTCGATATTTCGGAGCGAATGCTGGAGCGGTGCAACCAGAAGAGAGCGGCGCTGCCACGGGAAATGCGCGAACGGGTGCATCTGGTGCAAGGGGACATGACGCGGTTCGATCTGGGCGAAAAATTTCGCGTGGTTATTATTCCTTTCCGGCCAATGCAACACCTGCTGGAGATTGACGCGCAGGTTTCGTGCCTTGAATCGGTGCGAAGACACTTGCACGCCGGCAGACGGTTTGGAGAACGACGCGGGAAACTGATTCTGGATGTTTTCCAGACGGATGCGGAACGCATGCACGATCCGGCGTACCAGGAGGAAGGCTTGGTGGCCGAATACTCGATGCCGGACGGGCGGCGCGTCAGAATCATGGAGCGGGTCGTGGCATTTCACCGGGCGGAGCAACGGAATGATGTGGAGATGATTTTTTACGTGACGGACGCGCGCGGCAAAGAAGAGCGATTGGTTTTTGCGTGGACTCTGCGATATTTTTTCCGGTATGAAGTGGAACACTTGCTGGCGCGGTGTGGGTTTCGGGTGAGCGCAGTGTATGGGGATTTCGACCGGTCGCCGCTGGTGGACACGTCTCCAGAGATGATCTTTGTGGCAGAGGCGGGGTAAAAACGAAGAGAGGCACGGCGCGCCGTGCCCCTCCGAGGAAAAACGCAGGAATTACCAACTGGCGCGGATGCGGTAGCGGAGAACAGAGGTGCCGTCCTTGGCTACAGGGACATGGAACTGGGCGGCGAAGGCGGCGGTTTTGGTGAATTTGTAGGTGGAGGAGAGCATTTCCCAGTCGCCGCCGATGGGCTCGTTGACTTCGACGGTGATGGGCGAGTCCTTGTGATTGCGCAGAGTGATTTCAAATTCCATTTCCCAAGTGTGGTTATCGATGCGCTTGAAGTCGGTCTGCTTGCGCTCGGCGACGACGTCGAAGGCGTTGCCGATGTGCACGGTGACGTTTTCGTCCTTGGGAGTGTGGTCGATGCGGTCTTCGCCGATGAAGAGGATGCCGCCGTGTGAATCTTTCTGGTAGACGCGGACGTTGCCGGCGGGAAGAGGAATGCCGAGGCCGGATTTTTCTTCATTCTTGAATTTGTAATAGACCATGACGGGATCTTTGATGGGCGAGCCGGGAGCTTGCGCGTTGCGGTAGTAGTAGTTTTGGCCGTTGACGACGAAGATTTTTTGGACGGGAACGCCGGAACCTTGAAGCAGGCTGATTTGCTTGGTTTCCTGGTTTTCGACAGAGGTGCGGCGACCGAGGGTATAGAGATGATATTCGGAGAAACTTTCTTGCTGGAATTGGGGAGCGGCAGGAGCGGCTTTGGCCATCATACTTTCGCGCGCGACGCCGTACTGGGCATTAGCCTGAATGCGATTCAGGTCGCCGGCGACTAGTTGGAGGCGGGCGTTGTGGAAAGCGGTGCCGGAATTGTTGGTGAGAGTGACCCAGCCGTCGAGGTCGGCGGCTTTGTCGTCGCGGGCGACGGTGAGGACGTAATCGGAATTCCAAGAGAGATTGCTGGCGAGATACGAGGCTTCGATTTGCTGTTTGCGGGGGCCGGAATTTTCGAGCGACATGAGGAGCGTGGGACGGTCGTAGAGATTGGCGGGGATATCGGGAAAGCGATAGCTTTCGGCGTAGGCGCCGGTAACGATGTCGTTGCCGATTTTCCAGACCTGTCCATTGTTGTCGGAGAGAAGCGTGGCCTTGATTTCTTCGTATTTCGTGGTGCCGCTGACCTGAACCGCGCGGACGAGAGTGATTTCGCGGCCGACGTATTTGTGGAGGAGCTTGGCGGGTTCGAGGAGATCGTATTCGTAGTTTTGCTCGATGACGGAGAGTTTATCGGGATCGGTGAGCGAGCGGAAATGGACAGTGGCGGGATTGACAGTGGCGGCGATGTCCATGAATTTGAGGCGGAAGGAGCCGTCGGGGAGAGTGAGATTGCGGACGTCGCGAATGAGAGCGATGTTGGAGTTGTAGACGGTGACGTTGAGATCGGTCTGATCGTTGAGGCTGGTGGACTGGTCGGGCGCGGTGGAGCGAGGCGCTTCTTTTTCTTGTGTGGCTCTGTCTTGCGCGGCAAAGACGTGTTGCCAGCGGCCAGCGGGAAAGAAGAAAGCGGCAGCGGCAAGCAAAGCAGCCGTGCCGGAGAGAATCCAGGGCAAACGGCGCTGAATTTTTGAAATGCCGTTTTCCATGATGTGCACCTCGACCAAGATTTAGCTTCCAGATTAGAACGACGGGGCGAGAATTTCTTGCACGAGACGGGAGCGGATGCTTACCGTGTACTACTTTGGAGGAATCGGCGACCAAGTCGCTCCGCCGTCCGTAGTTTCATAAGTTTTGGTGAGGCCGGTCTGCTGATTAGCCACAAACCAAATGGAAGCGTGAAAGGCATCGGTGGCGCGAACGCCGGTCAGGTCGTTCGTGACGGGCGAGTCGAGCTTTCTCCAATGCGCGCCGCCATCGGTGGTGCGCAGAATCGTGCCGGAATTGCCGACGACCCAAGCAACTTGAGCCGATGGAGCGGAGCCGGCGAGGAGATCGGCGTTGACGCCGCTGGTCTGCAGCGTCCATTTCAGCCCTTCGTCTTTCGAACGCTCAAGCGAACCGGCAGGGCCCAGGCGCCAGAGATGCTTCCCATCTGGGGCGACAAAAACGCGGGGATTTTGGAGAGCGGCGACGCGCAGCATCGCTTTAGCTTGCGCGGGAGTTTGCGGTTCAGCGGAAACTTCCACGGTCTCGCTCATGGACGAAACGGCATCCGCATTGGCGGACTTATCTTTGGCGACGGCGACATTCGATGAGGGGGCAGCAGGCGCGGGCGAGACTCTGCTCGGCGAGGGAGCTGCTGCGGCGCGTTCATCGAGGAAGCTGGGTTCCGAAGGTGGTGGCGGTGGCGGTGGCGACGGTGCTGCTGGCTGAGCAAGGGCTTCCCTGGCTTTTCCTGCTACGGCGGGGGCGCCGTGCGCGTCGAGCTTCTTTTGATCCGAGCCTGCGGTGGCGCCCACAACGATTCGAGAGAATTCCTGTTGCTGTTGCTGTTGCTTCTGCAGGCTTAAGGCAGGACCGTGGGAGGCAGCCGCGAGCTGATTCGAAGCTCGCTGAGTTAGCTGTACGTCCTTCTGAGGCTCCTTAGCTTGGGCATCGCGGGCTGGCGAGATGGCGCCGCCGGTTGCTGCCGGAGGGGCTGCCGCAGCCTGCTCTTTCTCCTTGGGCCCACTTGGAGCAACGACAGCTGGTTTCGCCTCAGGGGAGACAGGAGAAGCCGGGCGATTCTCGGCGACTTCAACGGGCGACGACGACGAAACAGGCAGAGGCTTGGGCTCTCGCAAGGAAATAAAAGCGACGAGGCCCGCAGCGATGGCGCCGGCGGGAATGAGCAAAACCCATCGCCAACTCGGGGAGCGTCTCTCCCCGTCGATGGAACGTGAATCAAGAGAGCGATCCTTGCGGGAAGAAGCACGCTCCCTGATCAGAAGCGGGTCTTCCGCCGGTGAAGCATCCAGAGTGATTTTCTCGGTCGCGGCGAGTTGAGCGAGAACGAATTGGCAGCGGCTACAGGCGACAACGTGTTCTTTCCAAAGGCTCAGTTCGCCAGAAGAGAGCGCCTGCTCGTGATAGGCGGCCAGAATTTCGGGATCGGGGCAAGATTCGAGCGGGGCTCCAGCAAGGGCATTTGAGTCGACGCCAGAATAAGGGGAACGCAATTGGCGGGCCAGGGCTTTTTCGAAATTCCGATCGCGGTCATCGTGCGTCATTGCTTTCTCCTTTCTTAGAACGAGGGCTGGCGGCGTTCTTGCATCCATCCATACACCGCGGTTTGATGAGCCGGAGCTTCATGGATCGGGCCTCCCGGCAGCAGGCCTTGGACTGCCGCGGCGTTGGAGGAGCTTTTCGAGGTCGAAAGATGCATCCGCGGAAGCGTATTCAAAACAGAGAGAGATTTGCGCGTCGCTGAGGCCAGGATCAGCGGCGGAGCCATTGGCTGCGGGACAGCCATTGCGAAGAGTCTCTTCGACGGTGCGGCGCAGAGCGAGACGAATGCGATCCAGATTGCGCGAGACGCTGGACTCATGCTCGCCGAGCTGCTTGCCAATTTCGGCGAGAGTTTGCTCCTTGGCGTAGTACAGGCGCAAACGCTGTTCATCGCGCGAATCAAGGCCTGCGAGAGCAGCCTGCAATGCTCGGACGAAAAGCGCGTTGTAGCGCTCGCGGTGAGGGTCCGCGACCGGAGTAGAAACACGCGCCAGATTCTGAGCAGCGCTGCTTTTCCGATCATCGCCATCAAGAGATTCGAAGCGGCGGCCGGCGCGGATGGCATCAATGTGGCGCTGGGCGAGAACGGCGCGAAGCCAGGTTTTCAGCGAGCTGCGGCCGTGGAAATAGCGGAAAAGGGAACGTTCGCGGCGGTGGCCATCCTCGAGGCCATAGAGCTCTGCAAATAAGGAATCCGCGAGCTCCATAGCCTCCGGGGAAGTTGCGCTGCTGCGCAAAATCGTGGCAGCTGCGGAACGGAGATAGCCACGATACGCGCCGAAGAAATGCTCCCACGCAGCTTCGCAATTTTCGAGGCACGCGGTGGCAAGGGCCATATCTTCGAGGTGCAAGGCGGCGAAATAAACCTCGAGCTGATCCGCAGGCAGACTTCCGCTGGCCAGCCGTTTTCCCGCGCTGCGCTGGAGCGAAGCGGCAAAGCTTGTGCGCGAGAGGCACCACCGAGCGGCCTTGGACTGCACATAAAGCTGCTCGAGACTGGTGGAGGACACCCCCGGTAGTTGAGCCTCAGCGGCGAGGCTAGCGGGCTTCGTGGTTTGCGAGAGGTGTGGGGCGTCTTCCTTCATGGACCGTTAGGGCACTGACGGAATCCGAAGCCGAAAGCATCCAACTTGCGAGATGATCCGGGCATCTATAAGTTTAATCCAGCTTGGGCGGGCCAATACGCAAAAGTACCGACTCCCTGAGCTTGGATTGCGGTATCCTATACGTGTTGCGTGCGCGCCCAACCACGCAACAAGAACCGCCTCGCCGGGTTAGCAGAACGGGTGCGAATCGCGCGCTCGCGGAAGCATTAGCGAGTTCGCGACGCTAGTACGAAAGTCCTATTCGGACCCCCTCAGCCCCGTCAGTACCCTAGTACTGACAAGACGCACGTTCTACTTAGATGGCGAACTTGGGAACGCTAGGCCCTCCTAGAAATCCAAGGTTCCCGAGAACGAAATTACCTGAGGCGGCACGCGGATGACAACGATGCTTGCAGATCCACCAAAAAGAACGACGCGGCTGGGCGTCGGCCTGGACGCCAATCGGCGTCAACACCCCAATGCAGACGCGTGGAAAGCCTTAATCGGGACGAAGCCGGTAGCCGCCCGTCTTGCGTTATTGCCGGACTCGAAACCGCGTTGGGACCGCATCGGAGTGAGCGCGGCGTTCCAACTTAGCTTGTTGATTTTTTGCGTGCTGATTCCGCTGCTCTATCCGGAGCAACTGCGGACAGCACTCCGCTATCAGATGGTGCAGATAGCGTCGCCAGTCACGGAGGTTCCCGTGGCACCGCCGCCACCACCGCCGCCAAAGGCTGTGAGGCCAAAGGCGCCGCCTCCGAAACCGGAAGTGGTCGAGCCAGCGAAACTTGATCCAAAGAAACCGCACATCTTCGAAATACCGAAGGCCGTGGTGCCCAAGGTGCACAAAGTGGAAGCACTGGCGCCGGAGATGCAGGCGCATTTGGAAGAGGCGAAGATCGATACGACGACAGCACAGCCGAAGCGCCCCAAAGAAGACGTGAAGCTGAACAATATTAATTCAGGAAGCGCCGCGCCCGCGACAGTGAAAGCGCCGATCGAGAAAGTGCAGACCGGCGGGTTTGGCGATCCAGAGGGGATGCCCGGCAAGGGCGATCCGAAACACGCGACAAATGTGAACCGGCTGGGTTCGCCGGCGTTGCCAGGCGGGCCGGGCTATGGAAATGGAACTGGCGGAGCTAAAGGAATACGCGGGACGGTGGCCAGCACTGGCTTTGGAAATGGAATAGCAAACCCGCCGACAGGCGGCGGCAGACGAGGGAAAGTGGAGTCTTCAGGGTTTGGAGACCAAACGGTAGCGGAAGCGCCGAAGAAAAAGACGGCGGCAGAAGGACCGATAGACACGCCTGTTGACATCCTGGACAAGCCCAAGCCTGAATACACGGCTGAGGGGCGTAGTCTTAAGCTAGAAGGCGACGTGGTCATCGACATGGTGTTCCTCTCAAATGGCACCGTGAAGGTGAACCGCGTCATCAGCGGATTGGGGCACGGCCTCGATGAGGCTGCGGTCCGTGCGGCCCAACAGATCAAGTTCAAACCAGCAAAACGCGAAGGCCAGCCGGTCGATTTTCCGGCGCGCGTGCGGATTCAGTTCCGCCTGGCCTACTGAGGGGAGAGAGAAATGCGTAAGTTAGCTACAGTTGTCCTCGGATTCGTCTTGGGTGGGTGTGGGGCCATCGCCAGCGCGGCGTGCCGAACCTCAGCAACCGCGGACGATGGATCAAGTGATCGACCGGGTCATTACGAACGAAAACCGTCTAAACCAGCAGATACGGCAGTACTCGCCACTGGTGGAGACGTACATTCAAAACCTGAAACCCGACAAAGAGCTCGGCTACGTCCCCGCAGGTGACAAATACTTCCTGGGACGGGCCGATTTCTCGAAGGGTGTCACGCTAGTGGGGTTGGGCGACTCGGAGAGTAGGGGAAAGAAGATCTTCGGGACGGTTGGAAATTTCTTTTCGTTTGCGATGCAGTTCCTCCCCGACGGCTTTCTGCAGATGATCTTCATCGACACGAACGGCTTCGACAAGCAACACTATAAGTTTGACTACGTGCGCCGCGAATTCCTCGGTGAAGTGCGCTGCCTGGTGTTTGACGTCACGCCGCTTTCGAAATCCGGCAAGGGCCGTTTTCTCGGGCGCATCTGGGTCGAGGACCAGGACTACAACATCGTGCGATTCAACGGCGCGTACAGCGGCGGCGGACACTCCAGCTGGTATTTCCACTTCGACAGCTGGCGCACCAACGTGCAGCCGGGGATGTGGATGCCCTCGTTTGTCTACAGCGAAGAAAAAGATCTGCACTACGCAATGACCAAAAAGCTGGACTTCAAAGCGCAGACCCGGCTGTGGGGATACAACCTCGGCCATGCGCAGCAGGAACAAGAACTCAGCAAGATCCTGGTCGAAACACCGGTGCAGGACGATACGAAGACCTGCGAACGATCTGACACCGGTACAAGCGCAGCGCTCGTGGGACCGGCAGGCGGAAGAAAACGTAGCCGATCGTTTGGAGCGTATCGGTCTGCTGGCCCCGAAAGGTGAAGTGGACAAGGTACTCGAAACCGTGGTGAACAACCTGGAGGTCACCAACAATCTGGACATTGAGCCGGATGTTCGCTGCCGGGTACTGATGACCTCGACCCTGGAGTCGTTTACGCTGGGCCACACCATCGTGCTGAGCCGCGGCCTGATAGATGTTCTGCCAGACGAAGCGAGCCTGGCGACAATTATCGCGCATGAGTTGGGACACGTCGTTCTTGGGCATCGCATGGACTCCAACTTTGCCTTCTTCGATCAGCTGCTGGTCGATGATAAGGATACTTTCCGGCATTTTGGGTTCGGGCGCACACCCGCAGAGGAAGCGGCCGCCAACGCAGAAGCCATCAAGCTGCTGAACAACTCGCCGTACAAGAATCAGCTTGGAAACGCGGCGCTTTTCCTCACCGCGCTGCAAAATCGCGCAGAAAGAGATTCCCAATCTGATCAGCGCGCACCTGGGGGACCGCGTGCCGGCGATCGCCGACCTGAAATCGACCGCTGCTGCGGATCCCAAGCAGAACCCGCAGATGATCGCGGCGTTGCCAATTGGGGGCCGCGTGAAACTGGATCCGTGGAACGACAAGCTGGAGTTAATTAAGAGCAAACCGGTGGGCACCATCGCCGAGCGCGAGAAGATGCCGTTCGAGGTGACGCCGTTTATGCCGTACCTGACGCGGTTCGGCAGCGAAGCCGGCAAGCCGATCGCGGCGAGCGCCGCCACACCGGCTGATCCAAAGGCCGGGGACGCACCCAATAAACCCAACAAATAGAATCTGAAACTTAAAAGTCAAGGCCCGGTGAAGCCGTTTTCACCGGGCCATTTCTTTTGACGATGAAACGATTTACTTCGCGGTTGCGAGAGCCTTCATCAGTTTGTAATTGAATTCCACGCCGTCGTAAAAATCCTGGACTCCCACGCGTTCGTCCTTGCCGTGCGCCCTGCGGTTGTTGATATCCAGGAAAACGCCGGCGATGCCGTAGGTGGGAATGCCAGACATGCGCAAAAAGCGCCCGTCCGAGGCCCCTGTGTCCATCACCGGCATGATGGGTAGCGGTCCCCATACGCGGGCGGCTGCGGATTCGACGGCCTTCATCAGATCCTGCCGCAGCGGAGACGGAGGCACAAGCTCCGGCAAAATAAGATTGCCGTCAGCGTCGCGCTGCTCGACGAAGGTCACTTTGATCTGCGGGTCGTCTACAACTTTTATCAAGGTCTCTTTTATTTTATTGGGGTCTTCGCCCGGCAGGATGCGGCAATTCACATTGGCGCGCGCGGTTTGCGGCAGCGCGTTCGGAGCGTGTCCGCCGGAAAGCATGGTGGCTACGCAGGTGGTGCGAAGAATCGCGTTGTAAAACGAATCCTCCGAGAGCCGAGCAATGGCGGCACTGTCTGGGGGATTCTTGGCCGCGGCTTTCATCTCAGCGGCGAGGGGACCGCCTTCGATGGCGGCGCTTTTTTCCAGCATCGAGCGAGCGATTTCGTTCAACTCCGCAGGAAAATTGTAGTTGGCCAGCCGGGTGAGCCCTCCGGCCAGATGATAGATCGCATTGTCGCGCGTTGGCCGGGAGCTGTGACCTCCCGGATTCTTCACCTCGAACTGAAAGTCGACGTAGACTTTTTCGCTCGCCTGAATTGCGCCATAGATTTTCTTACCACTAATGCTCATAAAGTCGCCGCCATCGAGATTGACGCAGTACTCGGCGTCCATCCAATCGCGATGATGCTTAAGCAGCCATTCGACGCCGTTGAAGCTTCCGTTTTCTTCATCGGCGGTAAGCGCAAGGATGAGATCGCGGCTGGGCGCGAGACCCGATTTTTTCATGCGGATAAAATTCTCGACGAGAATCGCGGCGCCATCCTTAATGTCCACGGTGCCGCGCCCGTAGAAGTAGCCGTCCTTCTCGACGAATTGAAATGGGTCGGTGGTCCAATCCTCGCGGCGCGCTTCGACGACGTCCAGATGGGCGAGGAATAGAATGGGCTTTTGCTGCCCCGTTCCATGCAAGCGCACAACGAGATTCTTTTTGCGCTCGTTGGGGCCTGCCACGATGACGTCCAGCTCCGGAAAGCCGGCGTCGCGCAAGCGTTTTGCCATGGCCTCCGCAGCGGTGGTCACATTGCCAACGGAATCCGTGGTATTGATTTCGATGAGCTGCTTGAAAATATCGCGCGACTGGTGCTTTGTATCGTCCTGGCCCTGCGCGAAACTGAAGGGCGCGAGACCCAAGAAAATGCAAATCAGCCACATGCTTTGTTTCCGTTGAAGCATTCTCAGCTCCTGGTGAAAATTCATTCTGCCGGAGGCGGCGCGCTCTCTGGCGGCATTTGCGGCAAAGCAAGGGCCCGGCGGAGACATCCCGAGACATAAGAGGCCGCCAGAAAAAGCAGTATAAGTCCCAGCCCGGGATCGAACAAAAAACGGAGGATGAACGCCGAAAAAACCATAAGGCCCACCATTTGGGGTTTCATCAACGGCTGCCCGAATCTCCAATTCACGAACCGAGCTATTTCTTGGGGCCACTTGAAAACCCAATAGAAGTTGTAAATGGGGATGAAATGAAAGCCAACCGCCCGCGCCGGCGAAATCGGGTGCTTCCAGCCCGGCACGTGCTGCATCACCACGTGATACCGGTACACGCAGACGAGCCAGTAGACCCCTCCGACGAACATCACGAGAAAAAGATACAGGGGCGGAATGGGGAACTCGGCTTTGGCCAGTTCGGGATGCAGCGAAGCGGCGACGAATTCCGCAATAATAGTTGCAAATCCCAGAACGTAGCCCACCCAAAGCTGCGGGAACGGAGGTAGCTTTGCTAACTGGGTCCGTTCGGCTGGCATGTCAGCTGGCGAAAAATCCATTCCGTCCTCAAAAAGCGTGCTTTGGCAGCGTAACGGTCGCCATGCAGGTCCGTCAAACGGTTTGGAGGATGAAGCAACACAGGCGTCGCGCAGTAACGCTTGCGGCGGGTTGCCCCGCACGGCATGCATTTCATAGACTGACTGGGTACCAACTACGGGAGGATGACATGACATCAACCAGGAAACGCATGGCGCAAGTAACTTTGGGCGCGGCTCTATTTATCGCCGGGATCGCGGCAGGTTCGCTGCATGCCCGGGGTGCGGCGGCCCAAAACCGTTTCGGCCAGCCGAAAACCGTGCTGCACGTGGTCATTTACAAATTCAAGGACACCACTTCGAATTACGATCGCGAGAACGCCATCAATGGCATCAAAGAGATGGCCGGAAGAATTCCAGGTATCAAGAATATTTGGATCAAGACGGAGCGCAACCAACTGAAAGACTTCAGTGGGGTGTATGCGATCGAGTTCACGAGCGCGGAAGCTGCCGCCGATTATGCCGAGAGTCCCGTTCACGAGGCGTGGTCCAAAAAATGGCAGGAACTGCGAGAGAACAGCCTCTCTTTCCAGATCTCGAATCCTTAAGGGATTCGCCTGTGGCGCATGCGTTGGCCGGGCTCGCCGCGGGCTATTTTGCGCGTACAATTCCGAATCTGCGGCGGAAGACGGCGTCCACGGCTTTATCGGACAATAATCGCTTGCACCATTTCGCGACGAACGCCAACTGCGTAACGAGGTAGCGATCTTTCGGATGCGGCGCTTCCATCGCCTGGAGGATCACGCGCGCGCAATCTTCGGGCGTTGTTTTCGATTTGGCGCGGCTGCCCGTAACACTCTCGAAGAATCGAGCATAGAGCGGCGCATAGGGTCCGGTATTCATTCTGTCGAGGTACGGCTTGGAGAGCTCCAAGGCGGCTTGCTGGATACCAGTCACGATGTACCCTGGCTCGATGAGGATCACTTGCACGCCAAAGGGGCACAACTCGAGGCGCAGCGCGTTGCTCATGGCTTCGAGGGCAAACTTGCTGCTGCTGTATGCGCCTTGCGTCGGCGCCGTCACGAACCCGGAGACTGAACTCATCATCACGATGCGGCCGCGCCGGCGTTCGCGCATGTGCGGGACCACGGCTTGCGTGACGCGCAAAACACCGAAGAAATTCGTTTCGAACTGGCGGCGCCAATCCTCGAGGCGCAAGTCTTCGACGGCAGCGGTGAAATTGACGCCGGCGTTGTTGATGAGGAAATCGATGGCACCTGCTTTCGCGAGAACTGCGGCCGCAACATTCTTGACGGATGCGTCGTCGCATACATCCAGCTCCAAAGTTTCCAGAGGCAGCTTTTGATCTTTAGCCAGCGCATCGAGCTGGGTGCGTTTTTCCGCCGAGCGGCCCGCGGCGAAAACACGGTAGCCACGTTTCGCGAGCAGAAGCGCCGCGGCTCTGCCCAATCCATCTGTTGCGCCGGTGATCAACACGGATTTTTGAAGTTCTGCCTCGTTCTTCATTTTCGCCTCCAGCTTCCCAGTACGCCGTGGAAGCATTATGCTACGCCGGTTCCTTCGTGGCGCGAGCCTGGTAGCAATCGGCTGAAACGTTTGTTGCGACTAGCCCGTCACATGGTGCAGCGGACGGTGACGTGCCAGGTAAAACTAAAAGCGAGGCGATGATGAGACTTCAGAGTGGACACTTGTGCGAAGTTAACGCGGCGGGGCACAGATTGCTGCTGAAAATTTGGTTGCCGGTCTTGGCGGCTTTTCTCTTCGCCAGCTTCACGGGCGCTTCCGCCGGCGCGCAGGGCACCCCGGCGAACGACGAGGAGTACGGAAAGAAGATTCACGAGTATACGACCGAGCCATTTTTTATCACCACTCTTGTCGATCACCTCCCCGCTTCCGCCACTGTGCCCTCGCCGGACAAAATCCTCGGCCACATCGTTGGCGCGCCGGGCTTTCTTACCTATTCGAAGGACATCTACCGCTACTACGACGAGCTTGCCAAGGCCAGCCCGCGAGTGAAAGTCTTCCGCGTCGGCAAATCAGAAGAAGGGCGCGATTTCCTGCTGGTCGCGGTGAGCGACGAAGCCAACATCGCCCAACTCGAGCACCTGCGCGACATCACCGCCAAACTTTCCGATCCTCGCAAGATCAGCGATGCCGATGCCACGCAGCTGATTTCGATCGGAAAGCCCTTTTACTGGGCATCCGGCTCGATTCACTCGCCGGAGACGGGGTCGCCGGAAATGTTGATGGAGCTGGCATACCGCTTGGCGGTGGAAAATACGCCGTTCATCGAGAACATCCGCAAAAAAGCCATTTTTCTGATTACACCGATCGTCGAAGTGGACGGCCACGACCGCATGGTGGATTCCTGGAACTACAAAAAAGCCAATCCCGACAAGCCGCAGCCAGATCTCGTTTACTGGGGGCATTACGTTCAGCACGACAACAACCGCGACGGCATCGCCATGGGACTGAAACTTTCGCAAATGATGATGCAGACTTTTTTCGATTGGCACCCGCAAGTGTTGCACGATCTGCACGAGTCCGTTCCTTATCTCTATGTCTCGACGGGCACTGGACCCTATAACGCGTGGCTCGACCCCATCGTGATCAGCGAGTGGCAGAAGTTCGCTTACAACGATATCCAAGGGTTGACGGAGCGCGGCATCGTCGGTGTGTGGACTCACGGTTTTTATGATGGTTGGGCGCCAAACTACATGTTTTATGTGGCGAACGGCCACAACTCGATCGGGCGCTTCTACGAAACGTATGGCAATAGCACTCCTGAAACGAAAGAAGCCGAGCTGGGGCCGGGTTCAACGAGCCGCACGTGGTTCCGGCCCAACCCGCCGCTGCCGAAAGTGATGTGGTCGCTGCGCGATAACACCAACCTCGAGGAAAGCGGCGTGCTTCTTTCGCTGGACTACACCGCGCAACACGGGCAGGAGCTTCTGAAAGATTTCTATGAGAAGAGCAAACGCTCCGTTGCGAAAGCCACGACGGAAGGTCCGGCGGCTTGGGCCATCGTGAATGACGGAAGACGTCCGGCGCTCGCCGCGCAACTGGCGAATTTGCTCCAGCGACAGGGCGTCGAAGTGCAAAAGCTCGAGCAGGACTTCGAATTGAAGAACACGCCGCCTGCCGCTCCGAAGTCCGCCGATAAGAAGACCGACGCCAGGCTGGAAAATGAAGCCGATGACAAAACGAAAAAGGAAAAATCGCGCAAGTCCAAAGAAGAGGCCAAGGAGGAGAAGCCGGAAGAAGCCAAGGGCACGAAGCTCCCGCTGGGCAGCTACGTCATTCGCATGGACCAGCCCTACAGCCGCATGGCGGACATGCTGCTCGACACGCAGTATTACTCGACGAGCGATCCGCGACCTTACGATGACACGGGTTGGACGCTCGGGCCATTGCGCAACGTAAAAACCGTGCGCATCACGGATACGGCGATCCTCAAAGCTCCGATGACGCTGGTGGATAGGGCCGCGAAATTCGATGGCGGGGGCGTGCTTCCTCCGCACTCGGAAAAAGGAAGAGCTGCGGCAGCTGCGAAATTTTACGTGATCAACGCCACCGGAGAGCCCAACCTAGCCACGCTGCGTTTCCGGCTTAAAGACGTGAAGTTTTTTGCCGCGGAAGACGGCTTCGAGGCCGCCGGCCACAAATTCGTCCCCGGTACTTTCATTCTTCCGCTGGAAGGCAATCCGGCCGATCTGGATTTGCGGCTGAACGCGGCAGCGCGGGAACTGGGCGTGCGCGTGACCAGCGCGGAATCCGTCCCGAATGTGGCGCGCCACGAAGTCGGCGTGCCGCGGATCGCCCTGATGCACAACTGGACGGACACGCAGAATGAAGGGTGGTTCCGTCTCGCGCTCGAAGAAACTGGCGTGCCTTACGCCTACATTTCCGATATTACCGTTCGCAACACGCCCAACCTCCGCGAGAAGTACGACGTGATTTTGTTTCCTCCGACTTTCTATGGGCTGCAGCAAATTCTGAATGGCATTCCGGCTCGAACCCAGGCGGACGGCAGCGAAGCCGGAGGACCGATTCCCTGGGAGACTACTTCTACGACGCCGAACTTTGGCCTCATCGACCATGCCGCGGACATTCGTGGCGGCCTCGGATTCGACGGTGTCGCCCATCTCAAGAAATTTATAGAAGACGGAGGTCTTTTTATTCCTGTCGGCCCGAGTACGCTTCTGCCTATCGATCTGGGAATCACCGATACGGTGAGCATCAAGGATACGCACCAACTGCAAGCGCGAGGGATGATCGCTCGCGCGACTGTCGAGGACAAAGACAGTCCGATCACCTATGGTTATGATGATTCGCTTGGCGTGTACTTCAATCAAGGACCGGTTTTTAGTGTTTCGGTGGCTGGAAGATTCGGAAGGTTTTTTGGCGAAGAGGCAGCCGGCTCGCGCCCCAGCGGCAGAGGCTCGCTGACCGATCCGGACATCCCGCAGGGCCGCCCGTGGACGGCGCCAGAACCACCCGTGCACCGTGGCCGCGCGGAGCAAGAGCTTTACGTCAATCCGGATTTGAGGTCCTATCTAAGCTCGTTTCTTCCGCCGCCTTCGCTTTATCCCCGGGTTGTGCTTCGCTTCGCTGACGAGAAAAATTTGTGGATCAGCGGAATGCTCGCGGGCGCTTCTGAATTGGCGGATGCACCGGCCATCGTCGACGTGCCGGTCGGACGCGGGCACGTCGTGCTCTTCGCCACGAACCCTATGTGGCGGCAGGAGACGCAAGGAGAATTCATGCTGCTGCTCAATGCCGCGCTGAATTTTGACCACTTGAACGCAGGGCGGAAAGCACCACTCCCGGCTGCGGAAAAGGCTTCGTCTACGGCCAAGAAACCGTAATCGAGCGAACCTTACAAACCAACGTCTCGTTTTCGGCACAGCCGGCTGCCGCCGCGCACTCGTCTGCAAGAAGGACTGCTAAGATCGTTCTATCTCTGTAGCTTCCACTGGAACGCTTGGGTGTGCCTGCATGTCAGACGACGGAAGTCCCTTGATACAAAAGCCTGGCGGGAAGTGGCGGCTCGGATTTTGGAGCCTCATCGCCACGCAATTTCAGGGCGCCTTCAATGACAATGGCCTGAAATTCTTTGTCATTTTCCTCATCCTCGGAACCAATCCGACAGACTCGCAAAAAGATCTCCTCGTTTTCTATGTCGGAAACCTGTTTGCTGTTCCGTTCCTCTTGTTTTCCATGGCGGGCGGTTACCTGGCGGACCGATTCAGCAAACGAAGTGTCGCAATTGGCACCAAGATTTTCGAGATTTGTGCGATGTTTTTCGCGATCTACGCGTTCGCGCATGGCAGCACGCGGATGGCGTTTGCCGTGATTTTTCTCGCAAGCACCCAAGCGGCCTTCTTTGGCCCTGCGAAATACGGCCTGCTTCCGGAGGTGCTTCCGGACGAATTATTATCCTGGGGCAACGGCATTCTCGAACTCACTACATTCATTGCGATTATTGCGGGGGCCGTAGCCGGCCCGCTGCTGGCGCAGAGGTTTCACGGGCGCGAGGTCCTTGCGGGGCTCGTCTTTGGCGCTTGCACTCTGGTCGGCCTGACGACGAGTTTCGCTATTTCACATGTTCCTGCCGCTGATCCTTCCAGGAAGTTCCGCTTCAACATCTTTGGCGATTTGATCAAGCAAGTTCGAATTGTGCGGCCGGACCGCACTCTGCATCTCGCCGTCGTCGGCAATACCTACTTCTGGTTTCTCGGCGCGCTTCTCCAATTCGTGATTGTCTTTTACGGCCGCGAGGTTTTGCATATCGACGAAACGCACGGTGGATACTTGCAAGCCGCGCTTGCCATTGGCATCGGCCTTGGCAGCTATGCTGCCGGCCTTCTCTCCGCCGGGAAGATCGAGTATGGCCTCATCCCGTTGGGCGCCATCGGAATGTCGTTCTTTGCGTTCGCGATTTCTCTGCATGGATTGACTTTTCTTCAAGTGATTCTGCTGCTGGCCGCGCTCGGCTTTTCTGGCGGATTCTTCATCGTTCCTATCAATGCATTAATTCAGCACCGGCCAGCTGAAGACAAAAAAGGCAGCGTGATTGCCTTTGCAAACTGGCTGTCGTTTGTCGGGGTCATTGCCGCTTCCGCGATCTATTCTGGCTTTACACATTATTTGCACGTCGGATTGGAGTCCTTCTTCATTTGGACGGCGGTGATGTCGCTCGCTGCGACGGCCTACGTCCTCTGGCTCTTGCCCGACTCGTTGCTGCGCCTGCTGCTGTGGATGCTGACGCACACGCTTTACCGGCTGGACGTTGCCGGACGTGAGCGCGTTCCGGCGCGTGGCGGTGCGCTTCTCGTTCCCAACCACGTATCCATGGCGGATGCCGTGCTCCTCCTCGCCGCCCTCGACCGTCCAGTGCGCTTCCTGATGTTCAAAGGTTCCTACGAGCACCCGCTGGTGAAGCCTTTCGCGAAAATACTGGGCGTGATTCCAATCTCGTCCGATCAAGGTCCACGCGAAATGATTCATTCCCTGCGCCGCGCCACGCAGGCGTTGCAGGAAGGCGAGTTGGTCTGCATTTTCCCCGAAGGGCAAATGACGCGCATCGGCCAAATGCTGCCTTTTCGACGCGGCATGGAACGCATCATCAAAGGCGTCGACGTTCCGATCATTCCAGTGAATCTCGACGGTGTGTGGGGCTCGATTTTCAGTTTTTCGGGCGGGCGATTCCTGTGGAAATTCCCG
Organism: uncultured Acidobacteriota bacterium; assembly: GCA_963753745.1. Taxonomy (GTDB): domain Bacteria; phylum Acidobacteriota; class Terriglobia; order Acidiferrales; family UBA7541; genus Acidiferrum. The sequence goes on along the minus strand of CAVWDX010000023.1, from coordinate 42,886 downwards.
CGCCATTTGCCATATCCCGTCCGCGTGTCGTTTGGCGCGCCGTTCCCGTCGACGGCAACTTCGCAAGAGGCGCGGCAGGCCGTGCAAGATCTAAGCGCGGAAGCCTTTGGCCGCCGCAAGCGCCACATGCAACCGCTGCCGCTGACATTTCTTCACACAGTGCGGCGCCATCCGTTTCGTTTCGCCATGGCCGACGGGCAAACACCGAAGCTAAACTTTTTCGCCGTGCTGGCAAGAACTCTTTTCCTTGCGCGCCGCTTGCGGAAAACTTGGGAAGGCCAAGGAATGGTCGGCGTTTTGCTCCCGCCTTCGATACCCGGCGCGTTGGTGAATTTCGCTGCCATGCTGATGGGAAAAGTGCCCGTCAATCTGAATTACACAGCTTCGAACGAGACGCTGGAGTCTTGCGCGAAGCAGTGCAACCTGAAAACGGTGATCACGGCGCGCGCGTTTCTTGAGCGCGTTCACGTCCAACCACCCGCAGAAACAATTTTCCTCGAGGATCTGGCGCGGAAACCGCGCTTGAGCGAACGTCTCGGTGCAGCCCTGGCGTTTTTCCTTCCAGCACGGCTCATTGCAAAATACGCGGGAGCCGAGCGCAAAACGAGACTCGAAGACATCGCCACGATTATTTTTTCCAGCGGCTCAACGGGCGAGCCCAAGGGTGTCGTGCTGACGCACTACAACGTGGCCGCAAACGTCGAGCAGCTCAATCAAGTCTTTCTGTTGCATTCCAACGATCGCATCATGGGCATTCTGCCGTTCTTTCACTCCTTCGGCTTTACGGGCACGCTCTGCCTTCCCGCCGCGACCGGAATTGGCGTGGTGTTTCACCCGAATCCGCTCGATTCACGCGTCATCGGCGCGCTCGTCAACAAGTACGCAGTCACCATGCTTCTGGCGACGCCAACTTTTCTCAATGCCTATACGCGACGCTGCGAGCCGGAACAATTCGGCAGCCTGCGCTTCGTAATGGCTGGCGCGGAAAAGCTGCCGGATCGCATTGCTCAGGCCTTCGAGGACCGCTTTGGCATACGGCCGCTGGAGGGTTATGGCTGCACGGAATGCTCGCCGGCCGTGACGGTAAATACGATTGATTTTCGCGCGGCATCATTTCGCCAAGTCGGAGCAAAGCGAGGCAGCATCGGGCATCCTCTGCCCGGCATGACTGTGAAGATCATTGATCCCGAAACGCAACAGCCTCTGGCCGTTAACCAACCCGGTTTGCTGCTCGTGCGTGGACCCAACGTGATGCAGGGCTACTTGAATCAGCCGGAAAAAACGGCCGCCGTTTTGCGCGATGGCTGGTACAACACCGGCGACATCGCCATGCTCGACGAAGATGGATTTTTGCGCGTCACCGACCGCTTGAGCCGTTTCAGCAAAATCGGCGGTGAAATGGTGCCTCACATCAAGGTGGAGGATAAGCTGCACGAACTCGCTGCCGCGACGGAGCAGATATTTGTCGTCACCGCCGTTCCGGACGAGCGCAAAGGCGAGCGCCTGATGGTGCTGCACACGCTCCCTGAAGATAAGTTGAAAGAGGCTCTGGAACAGCTAGCAAAGTGCGATTTGCCAGCACTTTGGAGACCTCGTCCCGATCAGTTTGTGCGTGTGGAGAAGTTGCCCTATCTCGGCACTGGCAAGCTGGATTTGCGGAAGGCGCGCGAGCTCGCGATGGACGTCGTAAAACAGGCATGACACCATCCACGCAAAATCCGAGCGCCGCAGCCGGGATTCCCGGCAAATGACGAACCCCGAAAGCACCCGCAAGTGGCGTCGCGTAATTCGTCGGGTAGTGATCACAGCACTTGCGTTGGGAATCTGGTTCTGGACGCAATCGTTGATCGCGCAGAGAGCAGCGCCGGCTTCGGGCGTTGGCGACGCGCTTCACACCTTGACGGCTGGCCTCAACTCCTACTTCTACCACTCGCCCTTCGCCGCCAACGCTCTGCTGATTTTTAGTTCTGCGTTGATCGATGGGCTGGGACTTTTCCTGCTCGCGCGCTGGCTCTTCGGGCCGAGCGTGCGGCCGTTCCTCGGACTCGTACTTCTGCTCGGCTTGCGCCAAATCATGCAAGCCATTTGCGCGCTCCCCGCGCCTCCGAACATGATTTGGCACTATCCGGGATTCCCTTCCCTGCTCGTCACTTACAACGTGGGCAACGACTTTTTCTTCTCCGGGCACACGGCCATTGCTGTTTTTGGCGGGATCGAATTGGCTCGCCTCGGCAAGCGCTGGCTAGCTATGGTAGCGGTCGGAATCGTTCTGTTTGAAATGGGCGCAGTATTGATCCTACGAGCGCACTACACCATGGACGTCTTCACCGGACTCCTTGCAGCGCTTTGCGTCGCGCAGTTTTGCACCAAGGTTTCGCCTCGTATCGACGCTTGGCTATCTCCCGCTGGGTAGTCCCCGTCCGGCCGGGATCTCGTGCTATTCGTACCGCAGCGCCACGATGGGATCGACGCGCATGGCACGCCGCGCCGGAATGTAACACGCCGCGAGCGCCACGATCGCCAGCAGCAGCGCAACTGCAGCAAATGTCAGCGGATCAGTCGCGGTCACTCCGAAAAGGAGCCCAGCCATCAACCGCGTGAGCCCCAGCGCGGCCACCAGCCCAATCACCAGACCGAGCGCCGCCATCTTCATTCCTGCACCCAGAACCAGCCGCAGCACATCCGTTCGTTTTGCGCCCAGCGCCAGGCGGATGCCGATCTCTTGCGTCCGCTGCCCAACGAGATACGAAATGACCCCGTAGATTCCGATGGATGCAAGCCCAAGCGCCAGCGCCGCAAATACCCCAAGCAGAACCATGGAAACCTTTCGCATGGCGAGCGAACTCGAAATAATCTCGTCCATCGTTTGCTCACCGTACATCACATGCTCCGCGCTCAGTCTCCTCACCGCCGCGCGAATGGCGTCCGCGATTCCCGGCCTGCTTGGATCATAGCGCACCAGCGCTCCCGTCCCGCTCCAGGACGAAGCGTCCATCGCCTGGTCGGGCAGCTGCATGTACGGAAAATAAAGTTGCGCGCGCAACGATTCCTTGTCGTCCGTGTCCAGCCCCCACTGCTTTACATGGCCGACGATCCCGATAATTTCCGCTCGTCCTCCTTTGTTTTGCAGAAAGACGTGCTGCCCAATGGCATTCTGGCTCGGAAAATATTGCCGCGCGAAGATCTCGTCCACCACGATGACGTGAGGCGAATTCTCGTTGTCCTGCGCAGTGAAAAATCTTCCTCGCTCGAGCGGAACCTTCATCACTTGCAGGTAACTCTCCTGGACGACGTAACTCAGTGCCCAATCCATGTCGTTCTCAGTAGCAGGCTTCGGCTTTCCCTCTATCCAGAAAAGATCCTCGTCGTCGCTATCCATCGGTATCGCACCCCAGGACAACGAAGAGGCCGTGACTCCTGGTACCGCCGCAAGCGCATCGTTCAACTGACGCAGCGCAGCACGCGCGCCTGCCGGACCGCTTTTGTTCATCGAAGGAGGCAGCGCGACACCGAACGTCAGGACATTGTGCGAGTCGAAGCCCGGATTGACATTCCAAAGTGCGCTGAGACTCCGGATCATCAATCCCGCGGCGATGAGCAGCAGCAGGGCCATCGCCATTTCCACTACCACAAAAATGCCTTGCGCCCGGTGGCGCGAACCGCTCCCGCCGCGTCCTCCTTCTTTTAGAGTATCGTGCAAATTGGGACTCGCCGATTTAAGCGCCGGCCCCAGCCCGAAAAAAATTCCGCACGCCAGCGAAATAAGCAGTGTAAAGATCAGAACGCGCGCATCCAGCGTGACTTCGCCGGAGCGCGGAAGGTTGACCGGCAACTGATGCAACGCGGCTTTTGTGCCCCACGCCGCCAACAATAAGCCGAGCGTTCCTCCCGTGCACGAAAGCAAAATGCTCTCCGTAAGCAGCTGCCGAAGCAGCCTGGACCGGCTTGCGCCCAATGCAGTCCGAATTGCGAACTCTCTCGCGCGCGCGGAAGCTCGCGCAACCATCAGATTGGCAACGTTCACGCAAGCGATCAGCAGCACAAATCCGACCGCTGCAAGCAGCACCAAAAGAAATAGCCGCACATCTCCAATCATCTCCTGCTTCAAGGGAATCACGGCAGCGCCAATGCCTTTGTCCGCATCCGGGTATGCGGCCGCCAGGCTCCCCGTGACTGCCTCCATGTCAGCGCGAGCCTGAGCTATGGTTACGCCGGGTTTTAGCCGGCCGAGGCCATGGATTCCGAGGCCCGCTCCTCGCTTGGGAAGCAGGGGATTGCTCCACTGGCCAAGGGGAACGTAGATGTCAACATTGTGGAAGCTTCCCAGAGCAAGGTCGAAGCCAGCTGGAAGAACGCCAACGATGGTGAAGTTCTTGCCGTCCAATGTGAGCGTTTTCCCAACCGCGCCCCCGGAAGAACCGAACTTGCGTTTCCACAAACCTGCGCTGAGCATCGCGATCGGCGCCGCCCCGATCTCATCCTCACCAGGAGCAAGGGACCGTCCGATCTGGGGATTCACCCCCAGTACGGAAAAAAAATCCGAAGTAATCAGCATGGCTCGTATCTGTTCCGCATCTCCCAAGCCGGTAAGGTTGTAGGAGTAAGGGCGGTAGGCTCCCATGGCGGAAAAGGTCCTGTTGTTTTTCTCCCAGTCGCGAAAGTTCGGATAGGAGATGGAACCAGTCGCAAAATTAGGTTTGCTTTCGGCAATCCAGACAAGCTGATCGGGATGTGAATACGGCAGGGGATTAAAGAGCACTCCGTTTACCACCGAGAACAGCGCTGTGTTCGCTCCAATCCCCAGCGCCAACGTTAGAATGGCCACTGTCGCGAATCCCGGCGACTTGGCAAGCATTCGCCAGCCATAACGCAAATCCAGCATAAGCCGCTCGACGGACGCCCAGCCCCACATTTCTCGTGTGACCTCCTTGATCAGGCTGACGTTGCCCAATTCCCTCCGTGCCGCGCCCTTGGCTTGCTCTGGCGTTTCGCCGCGGTCGGTCCGGTCCGCCGCCGCCATCTGCAAATGACTTTGCAGCTCTTCTTCCAGCTCACGTTCGCGTTTTTGACGATGCCAAAAGGAAAAAGTCATGCTTCGTTCTCCCTCTTCACGGGATTAAGTACGCCTGCGATGGCGTCCGTGACCTGCGCCCATCGTGAGCGTTCGGATTCCAATTGTTTTTTGCCTTTTGTCGTTAGCCGGTAGACCCTGACGCGCTGCTTATTTTCAGAAACCTTCCAATCCGCGGCGACCCATTTCTGCCGTTCCAGGCGGTGCAGCGCCGGATAAAGCGAGCCTGTATCCACTTGCAAGATGTCACCCGAATTTGTGCGGATCGCCTGGCTGATGCCGTAGCCGTGCTGCGGTCCCCAGCGCAGGGTTTGCAGGATCAGCAAATCCAGCGTCCCTTGCAGGAGCTCGATGCGGTTTTGGTAGCGTGGAGCCATATTCACCTCAGGATGTAGATACCCTACACCCACTGCATGTAGGATGTCTACATGCGTGTGAGACGAGCAAACGAATTGCAAGCTTCAGTAGGCTGTTAACCGCTTGCCGCACAAGGCCTTGGTCGAACTCACTTCTCTTGGACAGCTCCCGCGTATGGCCGTTCCCAGGACCTACTGTTCCGGAACCGGTCAACATGCCTGTTCCTCTTTACTCTTGGTCCGCGCGGAGCGCTTATCGCATTGTGACTCTGACTCTTCAGTGCTACGGTTTCAGGTACTCGGTGTTGATAAATATGCATCGCTTGTCGCGTCGATTCGCCCTCGCCGGCGCCATGATTGTGTTGCTGGTGTTACCCGTTCGCCTGGCGCTGGGGCAATCGAAATCTGCCGCAAGTGCGCCGCTCAAAATCGGTTTCCTGATGGACTCTCTTAAAGTCGAGCGCTGGCAAACGGATCTCGATGTTTTCCAAAGACGCGCTAAGGAGCTTGGGGCCCAAGTGCTCCTGGAAACCGCCGAGGGAGACGACGACCTGCAGTTGCGACAATCCCAAGAACTGATGGATGCCGGTGCGAAAGTTCTCGTTCTAGTTGCGCATGACGCGGAGAAGGCCACACGCATTGCCCGGGCAGCAAACGCGAGGCACATCCCTGTGCTTTGCTACGAGCGTCTGGTACGCAGTACCGGTGTGGACTTCTTCGTAGGCTCCAGTTCCGAGTTGATCGGCGAATTGCAATCTTCGTGGCTCGCACGGCTCGCCCCGAAGGGGAACTACGTTCTCATCGGCGGCTCACCGGCGGATAACAATGCACAAGTGTTGCGCCAAGGACAGTTACGTGCCCTGAAACCTTTCATCGATCGTGGCGACATAAAGATCGTGGGCGATTCCTGGGCAAAGGATTGGGATCCGGCCGAGGCTTACGCGCTCATGTCCAAAGCGCTTGATTCCACTCATGGCGATATCACCGCCGTAGTCGCCTCCAATGACGGAACCGCGGGAGGCGCGATTCAGGCCTTAAAGGAGCACAAACTCGCGGGCAAAGTCTTGGTGTCTGGCCAGGATGCGGACCTCGCCGCCATCATCCGGATTCTGGACGGCACACAGACTATGACCGTCTACAAACCCCTCAGGCTACAGGCAAGATCGGCTGCGGAAGCCGCCGTAAGCCTGGCGGAAGATAATCCCGTCAAGAATGCCGTTACCATTGCTGACGGAGTAAGAACTATCCGGGCCATTTTTGTAACTCCCGTGGTTGTTACCAAGGACAATGTGATGCAAACGGTCATCAAAGACGGCTTCCAAAACCTGGAAACCATTCAGAAGAGCTTGCCGAAGGAGAAATGGCCGCATTGAAGCCAGAGCACGCCCTAAACGCTCGCCCCGGTATGAAAACTCTATAAGTTTGTGGAAGTAACCCAGGGGTGTGTACGTTGGCGTGCTGCTCGTCAGAACACGCCTCCGCGCCCAGCAATCTAGTTTAGAACTTCACGCCCCAGAAGCTCGGGTCCGGCTTAACGAGCTCAAGCCCGACGTCCCAGGCTTCATGATCTCGCCAAACAACTTGTGCTTCCGCCGTGCGCCCACTTGTGGGATTGATGAGACGAACGCGCTGGCGTAAAGGCAGTCCGGCGCCAACGACGGCCAAGCACCCGGATTTACTTACGTCCACGGTGACTCCATTTGCGCGCTGGCGCTCAGAGCCTTCTTCCCATTCAACCTGAAATTTCACGCGAGAGACGATTCGCCGGTGAGTTCGCAGCCTTTCCCATCTCTCTTGAAGCGCCTTACCGGATGGGAGAGCGACAGTTCTTACTTCGGTATCGGTGGCCATTCCTGACCTCACAGGGTGTGGGTTTCTTATTTGGCCGGGTCCAGCAAACAACCAAGGTATTTCGGCGGAGCGGCGCAGTCAATAGTACTCCTTCCACTTTGATGCTATTTCGGGCGTATAAGCGTCCACGCAGCAGCCTTGGCAGTCCAAAACTGCTCCCGGGTATGAATCTTTCTAATCGACTGAACGCAAAGGTTTTAGCTGAATTCGGCTATACAAACGGCTTTCACTTTCCCTTTTTGTTCTCCAAAAATTCTCTCATCTCGCACAGAACAGTGTTGGCTGATACAAATACTCCCTAGCAAGAAAATGAATGCAAAAAGGAAATCCATGAATCCCGGAACATGGTAATTTGTGTGCAGCCAGTTCGTACTCGGTGAGCGCAATAAGGGAGGTTTAATCATGCCAGTGGAAGAAAATCCTGCCTGTCGTTCCCGTCGTTCATTTTTGCAAGTCTCCGCGGCCGCGGCAGCCGTGGCGGCTGGATTCCATATCGTTACGGAACCAATGCTCGCCGCTGCGGCGTCGCGGCCCTATCCCAAAGATGCCGTGCTTATTAATGCCAACGAAAATCCACTCGGCCCCTGCGGCGTGGCTTGCGGCGCCGTCAATGACGTCGCGTCGCAAGGCGGGCGTTACTCTTTCTGGTTGACCGACGAGCTCGTAAAAACATTTGTTGCCATGGAAGGGCTCAATCCCAAGTACGTCCGCGCGTTCCCCGGCTCGAGCGAGCCGCTGCACTTTTCCGTGCTGGCTTTTGCGTCCCCCACTAAGAGTTACGTGACTGCCGATCCGGGTTATGAAGCCGGCGCGCATGCCGCAAAAATGGCAGGCGCTCGCGTCGTAAAGGTGCCCTTGACCAAAACTTACGCGCACGACGTGAAAGCCATGTTGGCGTCCGCGCCCGACGCGGGCGTTTTTTATATCTGCACGCCGAACAATCCCACCGGCACGCTCACCAGCATTTCGGACATTGAGTTTCTGCTCGCCAACAAACCGAAGAATTCCATCCTCCTTGTGGACGAGGCCTACATACATTTCGCGGACGCCTCCTCCGCCCTCGATCTCGTGAAGGCTGACAAAGACGTGATCGTCTTGCGCACGTTCTCAAAAATTTACGGAATGGCTGGGTTGCGCTGCGGATTTGCCATCGCCCGGCCCGATCTATTGGAAAAGGTGGCCGCGTTCTCCGGCTGGAATGCCATGCCCATCACGGCTGTAGCCGCCGCAACGGCCAGCTTGAAAGATGCGCATCTCGTCCCAGAACGAAAGCACATCAACTCCACGATCCGCGAAGCGACCTTTGAGTGGCTTTCGACAAACGGCTATTCCTTCGTCCGGTCGCACTCCAACTGCTTCATGGTGGACGCTAAGCGCCCCGCAAAAGAAGTCATCGATGCCATGGCCGCACAAAATGTCTTTATCGGCCGTCCCTGGCCGGTCTGGCCCACGCACGTCCGCGTCACCGTCGGCACGCAATCCGAAATGGAACACTTCCAGAGTGCTTTTGATCGCGTCATGAAAAACCAATCCGCCGCGCTGTATCCGGCTTCCCACCGCACGCTTTCCAACCATTTGGATGGCTTGCGGATTCCCGCAGGAACCTGAACTTTTTCAAGACGGGCTTATCCTAGCTCCCGCCGCCATCTTGCAGTACTGCGTTCACCGCCGGCGGCACTATGCCCAGATCCACATAAATCGGTCGGATCGCCTGGCGCACTGCCTTCAACTTCGTGAAAAACCAGAACGCCCCGGCCAGACAACACACCCCGCTAACCATTACCGTCTTCGCCGCTCCAATCACGTGGGCTAGCGTCCCCGCCAGCAAACTTCCAAAAGGGGCCATGCCGACGAATGCGGCGGTGTAGTAACTCATCACTCGCCCGCGTTTGTCCTCTTCCACGATCGTCTGGATGATGGTGTTGCTGGCTGCCATCTGCTGCATCATTCCGAAACCGCAAATCGATAGGAGCAAAAGCGACAGCCACACAAACCGTGACGTCCCGAAGAAAATCAGTCCCGCCCCAAACATCGCGCCGGATATCGGAATCATCTTGGTCAGTCCACGCACGCTCGGACGAAGGGCGAGAGAGTATGCGGAAATCAGCGCCCCCACACCTACCGCACCCATTAAGAATCCATACGTATGTGGACCACCATGCAGTATGTTAATGGCGAATATCGGCATCAACACGGTGAAAGGCCAGCCCATCAAACTGATGACGGCAAAAAGCAGAAGAATGGTGCGAATGGGCGTGGACTTCGAGACGTAATCCCAGCCTTCTTTTAACTGTTGAAACATCGGCGCCAGAACGCGGGCACTCGACGATGGTTTCAATCGCATCATAAGCAATGAGGCAATCACCGCGAGATAGCTGAGCCCGTCAATCAGGAAACAATAGCCGGTTCCGAACAGTGCGATGACAAAGCCGGCGAGCGAGGGCCCCAGGAGCCGCGCCATATTGACCATCGACGAATTCAGCGCGATCGCATTCCCGAGATCCCGTTTGTCCTCGACCATCTGCACAAGAAACGCTTGCCGCCCGGGCATGTCGAACGCATTGATCAACCCTTGAAACGCGCTGAGCCAGATGATTTCATGGATGGTGATGTGCCTGCTGAGCGTGAGAGCCGCCAGCGCCAGCGACTGCAACATCGCAAGAACTTGCGTAACGACCAGGACTCGCTGGCGGTCCAATCGATCGACCCACACGCCGGCGAACGGCGCTACTAGAAACGTAGGAATCTGCCCCGCGAATCCCACAACGCCCAACAGCAAAGCCGAACTCGTCAGCTTGTAAACCAGCCAGCTCGTGGCGATCCGCGTCATCCACGTGCCAATCAGCGAAATGCTCTGCCCGCTGAAGAACAACCGAAAATTCCGGTGCCGCAAAGCCCGCCATACGCGAGCGACGCCCTGCTTGCCTTCGGTCGTGTTTTTTATTTCGCTGGGAGTTGTGCTCAGATCGTTGTCCCTGGCCGAGGAGATTGGCAAGTTCCATTTTAATTGGATGTGAGGCGCCGCGGCAGGGATAAGTGCGTCGGTGTTTTGACGGGTAAGGGAGAGGAAGGGAGAGCGGCCTTGACGAGGCGCCCACGTGCGCTGTGACGAAAAGCGTACGGAAAAGGATGGGAGGAAAGGATTCGCGGACGACAGCGCGTGGCGGGAGCTGGGGTAACTGGAATGGCAACGGGAGAGCGGGAATCGGTTAACCGTAATCGGACCCTCCCCCCTGGGTTTTTTATAAGTGTTTAAAATGAAGGATTTTAAATTGTTTGGAATGAACACTTGCGGAAGTGTTGCAATTAAAGAGTTTAGCGGGGGAGAGATTTTGTTAACTGGTAACGGGCCAGAAATGGGGAGGCTTGCGGGAAGTTTGAGGAACGTACCGGCGAAAGGCAGCATGAGAGAAGGAAGAGAGGAGGGGGAGACGGGCTGGAGCGAGCGAATCACAGAACATGATAGCATGGAATTGTATTACTGTCAATATACAGTACTGAAGTTTTATCATTCGAACGTGAGACGGTGAAGTGGAGTGGTTGGAGGGGTTTGGCAGGATTTTGGGAGTTTGGTGAGACGAATTACGTCCGGTCTGTCCATCGGTCTCAGTCCCCTCGGTCTCATGTACCCGACACAATTCTCTTGGAGGCTGCGGGGATTGCCGGTGGAACTGTTCTGGAAAGACGAGTATATTTGAGTTTAGGGATGACATGAATATGACTATCGTGCTAGATTCCACATTCGCTAAACCTGAGGACGTCGGAAAAGTGCTCGGCGTTCCAAAGGCTCGCGTTAAGTGGCTGAAGCGGCTCGCAAGTTCACAGACGATTTTTTCAAGCAAAATCGCCGAAAAAAAGAACGGGGCCAGGACTTCGGCTTCTGCCAAAAAGAGAAACCACTCTCGTGGCAAAGCTAAAAAAGCGGCGCGATGAAGTCTTCCTGAATATTCCCTACGACAACAAGTTTGAAAAGCTATTCGTCGCCTACATAGCGGGGATTAGTGCGTTTGGATTGGTGCCGCGCGCGACGCTGGAGATCCCAGACAGTTCGCGACGGCTGGAAAAGGTCCTCAGGCTGGCTAGGAACTGTAGATACTCGGTCCACGATCTATCACGCGTGCAGTTGGACCCCAAGAAGCCGCGCGTGCCGCGATTCAATATGCCTTTCGAGCTTGGGTTGTGCGTGGCGTATGCCAGCCAGAATAAAGCGCAGAAACCGAACTGGTTCGTTTTCGAAACCCAGGCAAATCGTATCGACAAATCGCTGAGCGACCTGAAGGGCATTGACCCGAGGATTCATGGCGGCACGGTGCGCGGAGCCCTCAGCGGATTATGCAACATATTCCGGAGGCCGGGGAGGCAACCGAGCGTGCCACAGATGATGCAAATTTACAGGAACCTAAGGAGAAAGCAACCGGCCATTCTGAAGGAAGCTGGAACGGGGGATCCCTTTACGAAGAGAGTATTCGTGGACATCTGCGTGGCGCCAAGTGCAGAGGCAGACCGGGTTGTGGCGGATTGAGCATTCCGTGAGAGGGGGAAGGGGAGCGGTTGGAGGGAGTTGGCGGGATTTTGTAGTTTGGTGAGACGGGAAGAGGCAGAGGGCAGGGCGGGGATCAGGGCCCAATTCAAAACCCGCACCCGCAAAACCGGCGAGTGCGGCACCCGATCGGCAGCGCTGCGCCACCCGCCTATTCAGTAACGGCAGCTTTCTCGACCTCCACGACAATTACACCATTCCGTCAACAGAATACACCGTGAAGGGGATTGAATACTGGAGGATGCAGTGAAACCTCAACCGTGGATTGGAACACTTATTGGGGCATGGATTTTTGCAATTTCTCAGACGTGCGCTCTAGCCCAAGCGCCGGTCCACGTGAGAACATGGACATTCACCCTGGCGGACGGCACGGTGCAAATTGATCTGCGAGCATATCCGGACGGTACGAGCAGCCTAGGTATCGGCCCAGACCAACAAGGACACGAGGCCCCCATTGCTGAACAGGTAGAACCACTCAAGCAGGTTCTGGCGGAGATGCCAGGCCTTGGGGTGGACCCTCGTAGACTCACATATATTGGGAAGCGGATATTTGGGTTTGGAGAAGATGTCACAAAAAAACTCGCGTACGCATGCGCGGATTCCAAAGAATGCCGCTTCAAGAAGCAAAGTCCGGAAAAGGAGAAGGTAAGGGAGTTGATAGCGCTGCTCAATCAGTCCAGGACAATTGAACCCCACAACGAAGCGTTTAAGGAGTATGGAATTCGAGCGCGAGTTACAGATGCAGAAAAAGTTATCCTCATCCGTTTTTCCACCGTTCCTCCTCGAAATTCTCGTGATCGCTCGAACGGAAGGATGCTTGTGTTAGGAGGCGCGGATGTTGGCATGAGATTCTCGCCGATTAATTCGACTCCTAATTAACGGCGAGAATAGGCGCGGGGCGGGCGGCCGCCAGTTATTCCTGCCTTCCAGTTGTCCACCCATTGATGGACGCAGGTTCCCTCGTTATCCCAAATCAATTCCTGTTCGCCGGAATACTTTCGCAATCCCCAGTAAGGAGGGCTCGTCACAACACATTGCACGGATTCACCCGCGAGGGGAAGATTGTTCGCTTGCGCTCTGTGAAGCCGGGAACCCGGTGCTGCCACTTCTTTCACCATGCGTCCCTGCCAAGCACCGTGGTCCAGTAGTCCGTGAGCGTCATTCCGATGTTGCTGAGAAATGCTTCTGACGGCGGGACCCAGCGGCGGAATTCCCTAACGATAGGGTCCGAAGCCTTGACGAATTGAGCGATGCAATGGCGCTCGTAGATGTCCTCGTCCAAGCCCGCGACCCGCTCTACCTTCAGCGCCGCCAACATCGCGCATGTGGTGTCGGTCATCTGCGGATCGGATGTCACGGGCGCATCTACACTCGCGGCTTGCAGGGCTGATTTCGCTACTCTGATTTGGCCCACTTTGCGCTTTTGATTTGGCCCACCCTGTACATCACGGACGGCCTAACCTGTCGGCGGTATCGACGGGGGGCCGATGGACAGGAGACGCAAAGTGGAACTATTCGAGGAGATTCGGCGGGAGTATCGGTTTGGGGCGGGAACGATCCAGGGAGTGGCGAAGAAGTTGAAGACCCATCGGCGGATGGTGCGGCAGGCGCTGGCCAGTGCGATTCCGCCGGAGCGCAAGATGCCGGCGCGGAGCAGTCCGAAGCTGGGGCCGGTGAGAGAGTTCATCGACGGGATATTGCAGGGCGATCGGGAAGCGCCGCGCAAGCAGCGGCACACGGCGCACCGGATATGGGAACGGATTCGCCAGGAACATCCCGAGGCGCATTGGCGGAAGCGACGGTGCGGCGCTATGTGCGGCGGCGAAAGCAGGAGATGGGCGTGGCGGCGCGCGAGACGTTCGTGCCGCAGAGTTATGACTGGGGCGGCGAAGGCCCAGGTGGATTGGTACGAGGCTGCGGTGGAGTTCGACGAGGGCCGCCAGACCACGCACTTTTTCACGATGCGCAGCATGGCGGGCGGCGGAGCGTTTCACACCGCGTATTTTCACGCCACGCAGCAAGCATTTCTGGAAGCGCACGAACAGGCCTTTCCTATTTCGGCGGGGTGTTCCGGCGGCTGCGTTACGACAACCTGAAGAGCGCGGTGAAAAAGATTTTGCGCGGATACCAGCGGGAGGAGACCGATCGGCTGATCGCTTTTCGTTCGCACTGGGGATTCCAGACGGAGTTTTGCAACCCGGCGCGCGGCAACGAGAAGGGCGGCGTGGAAGGCGAAGTGGGCTATTTCCGGCGGAGCCATCTGACAACCAAAAGGCGATGGATTGACGTTAATTGACCTGACCGGGGTTTTTGTACCAGCGGAAGTGAGGGAGAATTCGCTCTGAAGGAGCGCTGGTATGCCGAAGAAGAAATACAGGCCGGAGCAGATCGTGACGCTGCTCGGGCAGATTGAGCTCAGCTACAAAACCGACACGAGTTCGTCGACCGAGATTCTCGCGTCGCGCGGAATTCTCCGAAGCGTGCCGAAGGCAGCCTCGTCATGGAGAGGGACGGCGACCGCCTGGCGCTGCGCATCTGTTTGGTGGCGCAAACGGACATGGCTGCCCTTTTGGCGGACCGGCTGGTAGCCGAACTTCGCGAGAGCGCGAATTAGCTGCTCCCCCGAAACGACCGGCATTTTTGGGCTCATCGCGTTACGACGACGCTCCCCACAAGGACTTCGCTCGGGTCGGGGATCTCTTCTCCGCGGCTTTCCATATCCTCTAGAACCAATTCTATAGATTCGCGAATATTCGCGAGCGCCTCAGACACGCTCTTTCCTTGGGAATAGCATCCGGGAAGCGAAGGGCATACCACGACATAGCCGCCGTAATCCAGGTCTGGTTCCAGGAACACTTTAAAATCTCGAGTAGTCATCACTTCCCATCCTGGTGGACCGAAGCGCGCACAACAAGGGCTAGTGCCGGGATGACAAAGGCAGAGGCGAGAGAGGTCTCTCCACCTCACACCGATGCGACAGTGCGGGGGAAAAAGTGAGGAGAGGTCCCTCCACTGCGTGTCAGCAAAAAGCGCTGACGCTCCAGTCGGGTGACCGATTGTGAAAAAAGAAGAGAGGTCCCTCGGCTACCCTCGGGATGATGGAACAAGTACACGAGCAAAAACCGAAAGGCAAAAAACCAGAAGCAAGAGCTAAAAGCGAAAAACAAGAACCGAAAACAAGAACGGGTCTAAAGACCCGCCACTACAGGGTGGCGACGAATTCGCGGATGTCGACTTCCACACCTGGGCGCAAGGATTCGTTTACGGATTGCAGGAGCGAGCGGGTGACTTCGGCGCTGACGTAGTCTTCGCCGCAATTGTCGCAGACTTGGGCGGGGACTTTGCGCACGACGAGCGCGGCCCCGTTTCGCTCCAGCGTGACCGTTGTAAAGCCAGGGCGAGTCTCGCCGAGTTTGCAGACGACGCATTTCATGGCTTCCTCTTTTCAAAGCCGGGTTGCCATTGCGCTGGGTCCGGCTCGTAGACGGTAATTATGATTATTTCATGTTCTGTGGCGGCTGAGACAACGTGAATCGGACGGCCTTTGCGCCAACCAAGCATCAGGCTGCTGGGATATGGCGTGTCCTGGGGATAGTCTTCAATTATCTTCCCGCTGAAGACGACGTGGGCCACATCTTCCTCGCGGATGTCGCGTTCGGCCATGCGGCGAACCGCGTGGACGCGATAGATGAGCGGCAGTCGGACGTCAGGCAAGGATGACTACCTTGAGACTTTCAATGCCGCGATCGTCGATTACTTTTATGGCGACCCTCTTGTGATCGCCTAACGAAAAAGGTGAGGAGACGGTGCCGCGATATTTTTCGATTTCGATGGGGCGCTTAGCCGATTTGGGGGACGAGGGTTTATCGGGAAACTTTGGATTTGGCACGGTGGCGTGCTCCCAGGGAAAGAGGAACGGCGGGATTCTACTTGGGAGTGACGCGAAATGCCAGTAACGATGTGGTGCAGAAAGCAAAAGGCCGTCTTGATTGCTCAAGACGGCCTTTTCGAATTTAATCCCGGCGACGACCTACGTTCCCACACAGTTGCCCGTGCAGTATCATCGGCCCGGCGAGGCTTAACTTCCGTGTTCGGGATGGGAACGGGTGTGACCCTCGCGGTATGATCACCAGGAAACTCAGAGTAGTCGAAAATCGAAAGTTGAAAGTCGAAAGAACCTTCAACATCCAACCACGACTGCAAACTTTTTTGCCGTAGCGACCAGAAAACCGCCGATAAAAGATACCGGCGCTTCCCGGGGGCGATGGCGACAACAGAAAATTGCGCGATCGCAAAGCGATCGACAATTAGATACGGCCGCTAAGCGGCCGATACATAAGGCTGGCAATTTACAGGTTCGACTCGAGGTCGAACATACTGCGAAAGAGAAGGCGATCTTCTCTTTATCTTCCTCTTTTATCTGTGGCCCCTTACCGGGGCCAAGACGGAATGAGAAAGTTTTATGATTAAGCCGAACGGGCGATTAGTACTGGTCAGCTTCACGCATTGCTGCGCTTCTACCTCCAGCCTATCAAAGTCGTAGTCTTCGACTGCCCTTCTTAGGCATTAAGCCTTGGGAGAACTTATCTTAGGGCGAGCTTCTTGCTTAGATGCATTCAGCAATTATCTCTTCCAGACTTCGCTACCGAGCGATGCCCCTGGCGGGACAGCTCGTACACAAGAGGTCTGTTCATCCCGGTCCTCTCGTACTAGGGACAACTCCCTTCAATTCTCCTGCGCCCACACCAGATAGGGACCGAACTGTCTCGCGACGTTCTGAACCCAGCTCACGTACCGCTTTAATAGGCGAACAGCCTAACCCTTGGGACCTTCTACAGCCCCAGGATGCGATGAGCCGACATCGAGGTGCCAAACCTAAGCGTCGATGTGAACTCTTGGCTTAGATCAGCCTGTTATCCCCGGCGTACCTTTTATCCGTTGAGCGATGGCCCTTCCACGCGGGACCACCGGATCACTAGACCCAACTTTCGTTCCTGCTCGACTTGTAAGTCTCACAGTCAAACCGGCTTATGCTCTTGCACTCCACAGCGGGTTTCCAATCCGCTTGAGCCGATCTTTGGGCGCCTCCGTTACAGTTTAGGAGGCGACCGCCCCAGTCAAACTACCCGTCTGGCCGTGTCTCCCCACCCGTCACGGGTGGTAGGTTAGAGCGACAGATTAGTCAGGGTAGTATTTCACTGTTGCCTCCACCTCAGCCGAAACCAAGGTTTCACAGGCTCCTACCTATTCTACGCAGATCAATCCGTTACTCATGGCCAGAGTGCAGTTAAGGTGCACGGGGTCTTTCCGTCTAGATGCGGGCATCCGGCGTCTTCACCGGAACCACAAATTCGCCGAGTCACTCGCCAAGACAGTCGCTCTATCATTCCACCATTCGTGCAGGTCGGAACTTACCCGACAAGGAATTTCGCTCGGTTTCTCCTACTCTGTTTCCAGAGAAGCCGGACTTTCTCTTTCGCGTCCTGTGTTCATTACCGAAACTATAGCCCTTATTTCTTCAACGCCTTCCCGCTTCAAGTGTTTTCCCTGATTGATCAGGTGAAGAATCTTTCGGAACCTCGCGAAGTCGACCCTCTTCTTTGATTTAAGCGGATGCTTTTCAAAGAAGGGAACAATCCTTTCGGTGAGGTGATTCAACCCCCGGACTCGGTAAGCCATCCGATCTCCGTGATTTTGTCTCACTACTCCACAACCGAAAAATCTTTTCAGTGAGTGGAGCAATTGAACATCACGTCGATGCTGAACGACTGTGAATTCGGGGAGTACTTGGAATTGGCAGGACATTTCTGGATGTGGGTTGATGCCGACGTAGAAACAACCTTCGCCGTCAACGAATCCCACGACCCATTGAGCTTCTAGCTTCTCAGGATGCGACTGAACGTTAAGTCTCTGAGGGTTCTCCATTTTTTATCTCCTGGAGTCTTCCCTGCGGATTGTCCCCATGTCCGCCGGATTTTGACTGCCGCGTGTCACCGCGACGAGTACCGGACAGCTGTTGAGGAGTTCCCCGCATATGGTTCAGTTTTACTAAGGCTGCGCGATCGTTAACCTTAGGACCGTTATAGTTACGGCCGCCGTTCACCGGGGCTTCAGTTCAAGCCTTCGCCCTTGCGGGCTGAGCCCTTGCTTTAACCTTCCGGCACCGGGCAGGTGTCACCCCCTATACGTCGTATTCGACTTTGCAGAGAGCTGTGTTTTTGTTAAACAGTTGCAGAGCGCGATTCGCTGCGACCGCTTCGGGCTATAAACCCTACTGCGGCGTCCCTTCTCCCGAAGTTACGGGACTAATGTGCCTAGTTCCTGAGCGAGTGTTCTCTCGAGCGCCTGTGGATATTCACCTCGTCTACCTGTGTCGGTTTGTGGTACGGGCACCTGGACGACTCCTTAGGGGATTTTCCCGGCAGCGTGAAATAGGAGACTTTGCGGTCGTGTGACCTCGTCACCACTCTCACCGTTGAATGACCCCGGGGATTTGCCTCCGGGATCCGGCTTTCAGTGGCCAATCAGGATATCCATCACCTGACTCTCTTATCCTTCTGCGTCACCCCATCGTGATAACGTCGCCAGGCGGGACAGGAATGTTGACCTGTTGTCCATCAGCTACGCCTTTCGGCCTCACCTTAGGACCCGCCTAACCCTGAGCGGATTAACCTTCCTCAGGAAACCTTAGACTTTCGGCGACACGAGTTCTCATCGTGTTTATCGCTACTTATGCCGGCAGGGTCTCTTGTGTAGTGTTCAGTAGTCCTCTCGGTCTACCTTCAGACTCCACGCAATGCTCCCCTACCAAAGATTATTTCCGAAGAAATAACCATTTCGCAGCTTCGGTCGTATGCTTGAGCCCCGTTGGATTGTTGGTGCATATCCGCTTGACCAGTGAGCTGTTACGCTTTCTTTAAAGGATGGCTGCTTCTAAGCCAACCTCCTGGCTGTCCGAGCGAATACACTTCCTTTCCCACTTAGCATACAGTTAGGGACCTTAGCTGGCGATCTGGGCTGTTTCCCTTTTGACCACGAAGCTTATCCCTCGTAGTCTCACTCCCATACATTTATCCACGGCATTCGTAGTTTGATTGGATTCGGTAACCTGAGTTGGTCCCTAGTCCATTCAGAGCTCTACCACCGTGGTAATTCATATGAGGCTGTCCCTAAAGACATTTCGGGGAGAACGAGCTATCACGGAATTTGATTAGCCTTTCACCCCTACCCTCAGCTCATCAGAGCGATTTTCAACTCACACCTGTTCGGTCCTCCAGTCGCGGTTAAGCGACCTTCAACCTGGCCAAGGGTAGATCATCCCGCTTCGCGTCTAATACCACGTACTTGTCGCCCTATTCGGACTCGCTTTCGCTGCGGCTCGCTTGCGCTTAACCTTGCACGTGACATTAACTAGCCGGCTCATTAAGCAAGAGGCACGCCGTCAGGCTTTCACGGACCGAAGTCCATGCATGGCCCTCCGACTGCTTGTAGGCATACGGTTTCAGGTTCTATTTCACTCCCCTCGCAGGGGTTCTTTTCGCCTTTCCCTCACGGTACTGGTTCACTATCGGTCGCCAGAGAGTATTTAGCCTTGGAGAGTGGTCTCCCCAGTTTCCCACCAGATTACACGTGTCCGGTGGTACTCAGGATGCCGCTTCGAGTCCGATCAGCTTTCGATTACAGGGCTCTCACCTTCTATGGCCCCGCTTTCCAGCAGGTTCATCTAGCCGTCGGTTTGGTAACTCTACTTATGCGGTCCTACAACCCCCAAAGTGCAAGCACTTGGGTTTGGGCTGTTCCGATTTCGCTCGCCGCTACTTTCGGAATCTCTGTGATTTATTTTCCTCCAGGTACTGAGATGGTTCACTTCCCTGGGTTAGCTCATACCCGCCTATGTATTCAGCGGGCTGTAACGGGAGTTCATCCCGTCGGGTTTCCCCATTCGGAGATCCTCGGATCAAAGCCTGCTTGCGGCTCCCCGAGGCTTATCGCAGCTAGCCACGTCCTTCATCGCCTTCTGGCGCCAAGGCATTCACCGTACGCCCTTAGTAGCTTAATCATAAAACTTACTCAATCCGTCTTCTGTCAGACTCCGCTCCGGACTTTCATCCGGCGCGATTCACACGGTGCTTAGTCCGTGCTTTTTAAATCCGGCTATCGACGCTCCGACTCCCGCAGCTCCCTATATCCTCGCAACCGATCTTCACGCAACTCGGGCATGAGTCACGAAGAAGTCTTGATGATTTTTTTTGGAAAATCACTTCAGGTATCTGTTGCAGGCTTTCGACTCTGTAGTCCTCGGAAACCAGCTGTCAGCTGTTGACTGTGAGCTTTTGAGTTCTCACTCTCAACCTCTACCACCTGGCTTTGAATAAGCCGCCTTTTCTTCCACAGTATTGCTCGATTCTCGAGCAAACTTGTAATTAATCCACACCATTGCCCTCGCAGGGACCGTAATCCCCACAAAGTTATCGGCGTGGACTTGCCAGCCTTTCTGTTGTCAAAGAGCGTTTTATTCCGAGTCTATCGGAATGTCCCAGTCGGCCGTTTCTCGGCCGCGACGATTAAACGCCTTGGGACTTGTCTGGTGGGACTTACCCGACCGCTTACGCGATCTCGCCTTCCAGCTCTGCTTTTGCTTCCGTGTTAGATGAATCGTGACCGCAGGAGGACTTACTTTTTCGCCGCCCACTTCTCACTATCCACTTCTCACTTCCACAAAATAAAAAACCCGGCGTCGAGCGCCGGGTACAATCACCCGTATTATCGGTGACTCCACGCGATGCTCGACTTCTTTCTATCCTGTGCTCGTAAAGAACCTCACTATAGGATCTGCTTCTCGGCCTTCGCTTGATCTTTCGCTGGGAAGACGCTTCTTCGACCCGACTGTGATGCCCCTGCTGGCCCCTGGTTCCTGAAGAACCCCCGAGCCATTTGTAAGTATACCCGCTTTTCTGGTTCCGTCAAGTCCCCCCAACAATTATTTTTGCCATTTATCCTCAGCCCTGTGGACGCTGTGCAAAACCATCAGAAGAAGAAATACTCGTTTGCCCTTCTACGCATAGGCAGACGTCTTGGACGAAGGAAAACAGAGACTAAGTGTTGTTCGCACATCCAGTGGATTAAAGCGACGATGCCCCACTAAAACAAGGAAACCTATCGCAACATACATGAAGAAACTGAAAACTGAGCCTACAAATCAGAGTAATCACGAAGGATGCCCGTTCGCTCGTTTATACCTGGGCTTCGGGTCGCCATCGTGCTGACTGCGTATGTGCACCGGCCACAGGAGCAGGGATCATCATAAATGGAGAATTTGTTGCGACGGCTTTTGGCAGCGCCTGACCATTTTCACGGCTTCATGAAGCAAATCCCGAGCTCGGGGGTGCCAACGAGATTAGAGTTGCTTTGCACGCGCTCCCATGTGTCTGTCTTGTGTGAACCCACACTCATGGGGAAAAGAAATTTTGCATCCTTCGACTCCACAAATCCAAAACTGGTCGGAGTTGTTAGCAGTATAGGTAGAAAGAAACTCTGAATTCATCCTCCACTCTCAACTTTAGACTGCGCAGAAGTATGGCACCCGAGGCGACGAAATCACGGACTTCTTCACAGACGGTCAATTGCCACCAGCCAGTTCCCGGTGGCCGCACCTTGACGCTCGGGTGCCCTCGCTCTCTTTCGATAACGTGGAACCTTCTTCGGCGCTAAACCCCAAACTGCCTCAGATGATGGTCCAGATGTTTGTACATCAATATCGCCCACTCCTCCGGCGTTAGCCGACCAAAGAAGGCATGCGGATGCCTGGTGCACCCCGCAGGCCCGCCAGCGGCGAATCGGTCGATCAATCCGCACAACCGCGTGCGTTCCGTTCCAAGGTCCCGTTCACCCTGCACCACGAGTTCCTTCGCCGTCGGCGAATTCCGGCGCAGTGGTTCGTCGTTTCCCATCACCTTCGGTTTCACCATCCATCCCAAGAGCCGCCCCACCAATACCCGCGGCGGAGTCTTGTCCCCCAGGCCCATCTCCATGCCTCGGGAGCAATGCTCCAGTGCTTGCGCGGGACTCATCGTGCCCCACTGCCGCGCGCTATCCGGCTTCATCTGCGCGATTCGCTGCTTCACTTCTTCCACCCTCGCCGCTTCAAAAAGGTTTTTCATTTGGAACGATCTCTCCCAACCAATTCCTCACAACCAAGTAGCGCGCAACCGATTCTCCGCCGCATTGCCGCTCCACTTATTTCACGTCAACAACGCCGCCCCAGCCTTCACCGCCGCCGCCCGCAACCCCTTATCCAGCGTCGCCAGCGGCAGATTCTCGTTCAGTGCCAAATCAATGTACATCGCGTCGTAACTTGTTAATCCCAAATCAAGGGCCTTTCGCAGAAGCTCACGCATGCTAGGAATCGCTGCGACGACATCCGTATGTCTGACAAGAAAACCCTCGTAATACTTCAGTCCCTCATCGATTTCCTTCGTACTCAGCAGGCCACGCCTGTGGACCACCGCCAAGACGTTGCTGATCTCAAGCTGCCAAAATGCCGGCACGGTAGCCCGATCGCCGGCGTTCGCCCTCTGCCGAACCCCGGCCGCGTATGGATCCGGGTTGCGATCGACGACCCATGCCAGGGCCACCGACGCGTCCAGCACAAAACGAATCAACGCCGGCCCTCCTCAATCAAATCCTTGATGGTCACACCAGGCGGTAGAGGCTTTGCACGTTTCCGGATTCGTTCCATCCCCGCGAAGATCTCCTTCAGATCCTCCAGGTCGGCCTTTTCTTGCGCCGGCCCAATCTCCGCCGCCACCTTGCCGCGCCGTGTAATCCTGATCCGCTCCCCGCGCGACGCCCGCTCCACCAATTCCGATAGCTTCTGCTTCGCCTCAAATATGCCGACAGTGCGCATCGCCAGACTCCTCTCGAACAACCTAGATGATCAATCTAGATGATTAGTCTAAATGATTCCTCCGAAATTCACAAATCGCCATCGCCGAGAATTGGCGCATTGGGAAGCCCACCGGCACACTTTTTCACACCTTTCCACAGCCCTATCACGCCCATAAACCCCCGCCCAGCTCCCTGAAACCTCGCCACTTCCACCACTTTTATTCGAATCCGCATCCTCCGTTCGAATGCCAAACCAGTACATGAGACGAGCGAAGGGAGCCCAGTCCAGCGAAGGAGCATTGTGGAGCGTATTCGCCACGCCGCCGCTACTCATTACTCCCTATTCGCTGCTCACCATTCCCCTACAATATCCGCGGCCTACATTCGTCTACAGAAGTGGATGGATGAGCCGTGAGCGTCATCTCGATGACCGAGCAAGACCGCCAAATCTCCGAAGTCGTTGCGGAACAACGCTCGCGGCTACGCAACTTCATTCGCCGGCGGGTGCCCGATCCCTCCGACGCCGAGGATATCGTGCAGGAAGCTTTCTACGAATTGGTGGAAGCCAATCGCCTGCTGATGCCCATCGAGCACGTCACCGGCTGGCTTTTTCGCGTCGCGCGCAATCGCATCACCGACCTCTTCCGCAAGAAGAAGCCCGAGACCTTCGGCGACGTGGCGGTCGAGGACGAAGAGGGTGGGCTGCTGCGGATCGAAGATCTGTTGCCATCGCCCGATGCCGGGCCGGAAGCGCTCTATTTCCGCAATGTACTTCTCGATGAGTTGGAATTAGCGCTCGACGAACTCCCCCGCGAGCAGCGAGAAGTATTCGTCGCTCACGAACTCGAGGGGCGCAGCTTCAAAGAGTTGGGGGCGGAAAGCGGCGTCAGCGTCAACACTCTGCTCTCGCGCAAGCGCTACGCCGTGCTTCATCTGCGCGAACGCTTGCAGAAAATTCACGATGAGTTTATGAAGAAATGAAACGAAGAAATGATACGAGCAGATAAGGAGCACAACATGAATAAGATTCAGAAACGGATTGGGATTGCTATTCTGGCCCCCTTTGCGATCGCGCTTTTCATCTGGATTGGCGGCGAACTGGTCATGCATCTCTGGAACTGGCTGCTGCCCACGCTCTTCGGCTGGCGCCAAATTACCTTCTGGCAGGCTCTCGCACTGCTGGCTCTCTGCCGGATTCTCTTCGGAGGCCATGGTTTTCGTACCTCTCATCGCTCAGGTATGCGGCGCCGAATAGCCGAACGCATGGACGAGCGCTGGGACAAGATGACGCCCGAGGAACGCGAAAAGTTCCGCCAAAGTTGGCGCGCACGTTGCAGCGGCTTTGAACCCCCGCTCAGCGGATCCCCGTCGAGTGGAACAAAAGAGTCGGCCTGATGCTGCCGCGCAGGCGGCCTGGCACAGCCATCCGCCCTCGGCTACGGGTGGAGTGCAACGGTGATATGCTCTTCGGGACGCTCCCACGAAAGAAAAGGAACAATCTCTGCACAACCGACGGAGCGTGTTTATCCGGAGAAGCGTCGCGGGCGGACCTCTCTTCGCATAGCGACGGCCTTGTTTCCGGCCCGGTCCCCGAAACCGTTTCGCGGAGTCAGCCCATGAAGCTAAATCCCGGCGTGCTCTTCGTCATCGTCGTCCCGCTCGTCGGTATCCCGTTTTTGATCTACGAATTCGCGCATTCCCCTTGGAGCCCGATGCGCATCTCAGGTCTGGTGCTTATGTTGCCAGCTCTCGCGCTTTTGACGCTGGCGCGCTTTCAGCTCGGCAATTCTTTCTCTGTCTCGCCGCAGGCAAAAAAACTCGTCACCCACGGCATCTACTCCCGCATTCGCAACCCCATTTATGTTTTCGGCGCATTCGTTGTCGCGGGGCTCTTTCTCTTCCTTGAGCGGCCTCTTCTGCTTCTGCTCATCGTGCCCGTGCTCGTCCTGCAGATCACCCGTGCCCGCGCCGAATCGCGCGTCCTCGAAGAGCGCTTCGGCGACGAATATCGCCGCTATAAAGCCACCACCTGGTTTTAGCCGAAGGCGACGCTTAGCAACGCGCCCTTATTTTCGTGGCGAACGCCTACTTGATTCCTGTTTACCCTCTGTTTAGGAGCCGGGCCGTACACTTGAGTTCAGAAGTAGGACACGCTTGTTTTTAAAGGAGAATCTATGAAGAAATATTATTTGGCAGTGTTTGCAGCTGGCATTTTACTTTTTACGGGCACCGCTTCGGCACAGGAACGGAAAATTAAGCGCTCGGAACTACCGCCCGCGGTCGAAAAGACTGTAGCGGCGCAGAGTGCGGGAGCCACTATTCGCGGATTTTCCACCGAAAGAGAAAATGGCCAAACTCTCTACGAAGTGGAAATGACCGTCAACGGCCACGGCAAGGACGTCTCCATGACCGCCAATGGCTCCATCGTAGAAGTAGAGGAGCAGGTTGCACTGGACTCGCTTTCTCCGGAAGTCAAAGCTGGATTGCAGGCCAAAGCCGGCAAAGGCAAAATTTTAAAAATCGAATCCCTCACGAAGAAGGACAAGCTGGTCGCCTACGAGGCTCAGGTCGTAACGAACGGGAAGAGATCTGAAATTCAGATAGGACCGGACGGCAAACCGCTCGATCACGAAGAGTAACGCGCTGCGTTTCCCGTTCCTTTGGTTCCGTCGCAATGTCGCCCTTGCTGGATTTTGCGGAAAGAGAGCTTTCTCATGTGCAAAGAGGAGTTCGTTTAGCTTTTTTTGGCTACGCGCAGCGGGACGTGAAAACCGGCAGTTAACTTATCATCGCGCGCGCCGCAACCCTTGCCGCACGCGGAACACGCGGGGAGCACCACTCTCCCTGAAGCGCTCCCCCACGCGTCTCCCGACCATTTACCCCCACGTCTGGCATCTGAAACAACGGTGTCCCGTTGGTTAGAACGGAGGCATTTGCATTGGGATTGGTCTTACTACTGCATAGTGAGCAATGCGTCCAAATCGTTTCAGGGGCAGTTCTCGGAAAAGTTGCGTTGCAGAGTTCGCTCCGCCGGCGGCATCTGTCGGCACGATATTGTCGGCCGTTTGATAAAATCGGGCTGATGCCGCAACGTATTTTTTTCCGCTGGATTTTGCCGGCCATAGCGAGCTTGTTTGTGGGTTTTCTGGCGTTGGCTTGGGCTTCCACCAGCGAATCTGCCCTTCCGGTCTGGCTCGTCTGCCTATTTTCGCCGGGTCTTAAAATTGCGGAACTCGTCATGCCCGCCGCCCACGAATCGCTTGCCTGGACGGTTGGCTGGTTTCTCCGCATCTCCATCGGCGTCAACGCCATCTTCTATTTTGTGGTTTTTGCTCTGCTCGTCTATCTCGTCGATCGCCGCCGCCCTCGACCTAGTTAGCGAGTTCGCGCGCTCGGCGATTCCGGGTCGCCGCGCGTTGCTATACCGAGAGAATTCGGCCGAAAAATGACCTATAGCGCTGCAGTGCGAGGCGGAGGTCCTCCGTCGAGACGTTATCGCCGCGATCCCACTGGCCTTCGAGCCTCGCTCTTTCCGCGGCGAACATCTCAAACCCTTCGCAGATTCTACGTACGGAACCCGTTCTTTATACGGAGACCCTTCTCCCCGACACAAAATGCAAAACGAGGAGAATAAGGCCGACGACAAGCACAATGTGGATTAAACCGCTGCTGACGTGAAATGCGAAAAGCCCAAGCAACCAACAAATGATCAAGACTGCCGCGATGAGTCCCAACATGATTTCTTCTCCCTATTTCTGCGCGCGAAACTGAGCCCGCTCTATAGCCGCGCACAGATCCCAAGCCCAACTACGAAATAGCGCTTGCAGAGCTAACTTGCGCGCCTTACATAGAAATGTCTGTACACTTCGGAACACTCCGCGGCCAGCTAGTCCCAAGGATTCTGTGTGCCTGCCGGGCTAGATTGGTGTCTCTGAATGGACGGGCCCAAACCCTCAAGCGAGATGGTGGCCTACCAAGCAAGAGGAAAGCTTGGGGCTTTCCAGTTTAGAACACCAAAGGTTGAACGACTCGAAACCGGCTGGAGCATGGAACCGGTCTTGGGCAGGCG
Source organism: uncultured Acidobacteriota bacterium (assembly GCA_963753745.1). Lineage (GTDB taxonomy): Bacteria > Acidobacteriota > Terriglobia > Acidiferrales > UBA7541 > Acidiferrum. Next base: position 16,112 of record CAVWDX010000023.1, on the reverse strand, counting down.
CCAACCACAGCGTCGACCGGATAATCTGATCCTGCGCGGTTTTCCGTGAACGCTCGCCGGCGTGAAATCTACCCTGCTTTCAAGTGGCGCCAAATTTTGTCGAGCGAGCGCTCGATTTCTCCACGCCCAGCGTGACGTTTCCAGTGGCGTGACGTTTCCGCCCTAGTTGGCGTGGATTTGAAGCTCAAACGATTATTGCGGCGCCGGCCCCCGCACAATTTGTACGAAGTCCTCCGGGCGGATCCACTTTTCAAATGCTGCCTTCACTTTATCCGCGGTCATCGCAAAATAGATCTCTGCTCCCCGCACGGGTTCGTCCAACGGCAATCCGATTCGAGCTCGTGCGAGCAAGCCTCTGGCGACTCCGCTTTCGCTCGATTCGGCCAGCGGAATTTGCCGCAGCAGCAGCGCCTTGGCTTGCTGCAGTTCTGCTTCCGTCACGTTTTCCTTTTGCATCGCAACGAGATCCCGCTGGATCAACTCTCTGGCCTTCGACACATTTTTCGGATCGCAGGCATACGTGACGGTATACACCGTTCTCGTCCTCTCGGCGTTCATACGTACGTCTACGTTGTACACATATCCGTTCACCTGCCTCAAATCATGATAAAGGCGCGTGGCGTAGAATCCGCCTCCCAGCACGTGATTTCCCATTTGCAGCGGATAGTAGTCGGGATCAAATCGTGTGATGCCCACCGTTTCGGAAAGATCAACCAAATCCTGCAGTTGGCTTGGATCGGGAATGTTTGCCGCGGACGCCTTGTTGTCTGGAACGCGCGGAAGATCCACACCGGGCTTGGCTCCCGAAGCCTTCCATTCTCCGAACTCTTTCTCGATCGCAGTTCTGGCTTCCGCCGGCGTGATATCGCCGATCACCACAATCGTCGTCAAATCAGGCCGCAGCGTCTTCGCATAATATTCTCTTACGTCCTCGAGCGTGAGCGACGAGACCGACTGCGGCGTCTCTTCCCGGAGCGAAGGGTCGTTCGCGGGATATAAAGCCATGTCCCGTGCTCGGGTGGTCTTGAAACCGGGGCTTTTCATCCTCCCGGCAAAGTATTGCGCCGTCTGCGGCTTGACGACTTTGAAGGCTTCTTCCGGAAGCGCGGGATTTAATTCATTGTCAGCCAGCAAGTGCATTCCCCGCGCAAAATCCGGCTTCAAAACTTCCAGCGAGAACTCGAAGCCGCCGGATTCATCCGCCGCGATATCATCGAGGGCTTTTTGAAACGCCAGCCTGTCCAAACTTTTCGTGCCGTACGAAAACAGCTCGTCCAGCACGTCGCTGACTCCTTCCTTTCCGGCCGCAGTCTCCATATCCGGATCGTTCCGAACGTATCCCTGCACCGTGATCGTCGGCGTTATGTTCTCCGTTCGAACGATCAGGCGCAGGCCATTGGGTAAAGTCATGTCCGAAACAGGCGGCTCCGGTCGCGGCTTCTCCAGCGTCAGCAGTTTCAACGCGGCCCATGACGGCAGCTCCACCGCTTTGGTGGGAGCCGCGGTCAACTCCTCGCCTCCCCCAAAGCCATGAGCCGCAACCGGCGCGCCGGTAGGCTGCGGCTTTAGCACCGCCGCGATCGACTCCTGATCCACCAAATATTTCTTCGCCACTCGATTCACATCTTCCGGCGTCACTCGCTTCATCGCCTCGACGTCATCCTCGGGCGAATTTCGCCCTTCGCCCGCCAAAGCCTCCGACCAGGCTGCCGCAAGGCCGGGGATCGAATTGCGGCGAAACTCCGCCCCGGCGATTTCCTTGCGCTTCGACGCTTCCACGAGTTCAGCCGGCACGCCGTTCGCCGCGTAATCGGACATGATCTTGCGCATCTCCGAGATAATCGGTTTCGCATCTCCTTCGGCGGGAAGAGCGGCTGCGGTATAAGCCACGCTGGCCTTCGCGTACGTCTCCACAAGACCAAATCCCGTGTCGAGCGCTTTCCCCTGCGGCACGAGCGCATACAAATTTCCTCGCTGGCTTCCCAGAACGTCGCTCAGAATCTGGACCGCAGCGAAATCCGGACTTTCCGTTCCAGCCACGCGATAGGAAACAAACGCCAAAAGGTACGGAAGGTTGCTATCGAGAGTGAACGATTCCGCCTTTACTGGCGGCAGTGTCACCTCCGCGCGCGCCGGCAGCGTTTTCTTCGCAATTTTTCCGTAGTACTCCTTAATCTTCGCGAGCACTTCAGCGGGTTTGACGTCTCCCATTATCACCAGGATGGCGTTGTTCGGCGCGTACCACTTTTTGTAAAACTCTTCGAGCATTTCGCCCTTCGTCGCGTCGAAAGATTCCTTCGTACCCAAAGCATCATGGCTATAAACCGTGCCGGAGAACATGTCCTCATTCAAACGCGTGATGAACTTATAAGTCGGATTCGAGAGGTCCCGCGCTACCTCCTGCTCGATTGCTCCTCTTTCCTTGTCCCATTCCGCCGGCGAATCGTCCACGTGCTCCATGCACGCCGCGTCGAGACGCAACGCAATGTCCAGGTCCGCAGCCGGCAGGGTGGTGAAATACTGTGTGATGTTTTGTTGTGTATCCGCATTGCCCGCGCCCCCAAGCTGCGCGTAAATCGCCGCCGTTTGGTCGGCCGTCACTCCAACACATCCTCGGAAGGCCATGTGCTCCTGCGCGTGCGCCATCCCGGGAAAGCCCGCGGGCGTCTCGTTGCCGCCCGCAAGATAGTTCTCCTCCACGGTAACCACGGGAGCCAGCGGATCGCGAACAATCACCACTCTCAGCCCATTGTCCAAGGTCGCTCTCGTGACGTCGGAACTCCCCGTGTGTTTCTCTTGTCCAGAAATCAAGGACGCTGCCATCAATACGACTACGCAAACGCTAATTGTGCGGATCAAGGTGATTCCTCTTTGTGAATAAGTTAGCACGTGCAGCGCCGCCACTGTGCAGGCCATCCGGAGCGCAAACTCCAATTCGCGCCTGTATCCTTATGATGCTGGGAGTCCCGGCAACGATGCTGTGCGCGGGCCTCGAACTTCTTTCACCTCAAAGGCTCCCAAGCTCTTGCGAGTTGGCAACTGGCGAACCGAGTTTCCGGTGTTTGGATAATTTTCGATCGGTCTCCCCTAGAAATGGTTCAGACCTTCTCGCTCTCTTTCGCATCGACTCCAGTGGCGCTCCGCGCTTTTTCGGAAATGTAATAAGGCGAGGAAACGGTGAAAATGCGCTCGTTGCCGTGGACGAGCAGCGTCCACTCCAGCAGCCGGCCGCGCTGATTGTGCAGAAAATATTCGTACCAGTGGTCTTCGACCAGCTCGGGAATGACCACCACGATGCGCCGGTCGGGATGTTTTCCCGAGAGTTCGAGAATGTATTGCACCAGCGGAACGATGATGAACCGGTACGGCGAGGGAAGAACTACGAACTGCGGTGGCTCGGCGCCCGCTTTGCGGAAGGGCTGCTCCACGTAGCGCTTCCATTCCTCGCGCAGCAGCTCGGAATGCTCCCCCGGCTCGACGTGAATGGCGATAATCTCCGGCGAGAGCCGCGAAGCAAACTCGATTGCCTGCTTGCAAATCGAGCTCCAGCGATCGACGGGCAAAACTACGATGGGCGGCCGGTCATGATTCGCGGGAACGGCCGCGGCGCAGACGGTGGTGGCTACCGCCACGGCATGATAATGGCGGCGGACCATATGGAACAAGACGATCAGCAGCGGAATGAAGAGCAAGGTGATCCAGGCGCCCTCGGCGAATTTCGCAACAAGCACCACCACCACGGTAATCCCGGTAACGACGCCGCCCAACCCGTTCACCATCGCGCTCTTTTTCCAATGCGGGCCGCGATTTTTTCGCCAGTGCACGACCATGCCGAACTGCGACAATGTGAACGCCAGAAAAGCACCCACGGCATAGAGGGGGATGAGCCTATCCGTGACGCCGCCGAAGATAATAAGCAAGGCAGCCGTCAACACTCCCAGAACGACGATGCCGTAACTGTAGACGAGCCGCCGTCCGCGATAGCCGAAGGTGTGCGGCAAATAATTGTTCGAGGCAATCGAACGGCACAGGCGCGGAAAGTCGGCGAACGCTGTGTTCGCGGAGAGCGACAGCACCAGTAGAATCGCCGCCATCGTCAGATAGTAGAAAATCCCTTTGCCAAAGACCGCTGCGATCAGCATCGAGAGAAGACTCTGATAACCCGGCCTGCCCGGGTCGGTTGCCGCAATACCATAAACCTTCACGAGATAAGAAATTCCCGCGAGCAACAATGCCAGCAGAAAAATAATGATCGTGAGCGTGCGCTGCGCGTTCTTTACCGCCGGCTCGCGAAACGCTTTCACGCCGTTGCTGACGGCCTCGACGCCGGTGAGCGCCGTGCATCCGCTCGAAAATACCTTCAAGAGCAGCCAAAAGCTGACCACGGCAGTCACGGGCGGGGCCGGTGGCAGCGGGGACAATGGCGCGGGATGCCCACCGCTGAGCGCCGCACGCACCAAGCCGCCGACGATGGTAATTAAGAGAGTCCCGACGAAGAGGTATGTCGGCATCATGAAAACGACTCCGGCCTCGCGCACGCCCCGAAGATTGATGATTGTGATGATGAGCAGAATCACGAGGCAGATCACAACGGTGTGAGGCAGAAACGAAGGGACTGCGGAGATCAGCGCGCCCACGCCCGCGGATATACCCACCGCAGCCGTGAGAATGTAATCCGTCAGCAAAGCTGCTGCAGCCAGCAAACTCGGTGTCGCGCCCAGATTGTAGCGCGCCACGGTGTACGAGCCGCCCCCGCCAGGATAAGCGGCGATAGTCTGCCGGTAGGAAAAATAAACAATCACCAGCAATGCGATGATGGCCGCGCTGACCGGCACAATGTACTGTACGCCGAGTAATCCCAGCGGAATGAGCAGGCTGAGCGCGGCTTCCGGCCCGTACGCCGCGGAACTGAGCCCGTCGAGCCCAAAGATGGGAATGCCCTGCGCTGGGCCGATCTGTTCGGCGCGTTCCTCGGATGTCTTGATGGGCTTGCCAACGAGTAGGTCGAGGATATTCATGGACAGTCCGGTGTGGCTCTGCGCGAATTTTCAGCTAGTCCATTTGCAACGAGATCGGCGCCAAAGTCAACCGCCGGCGAATGTCGAATCGGACTTAATTCCCCGACTTTGTACTGGAGTTCTCGGGCTTGACCTCGGGAGGATTTGGAGTGTTGGGCAAAGGAGCGGATGGGCGCGTGCCGATAGAAACTTCCATGGCCGTGTTTTTTGGGAAGACGAGTTCGTCGCCCGCGGGCGATGAAATGAGAATAGATGGACATGCTTGCGCCATAAGCGCCCATGGCCATGCCGAGCGGCTGGGAATGAACGAAGATGCCCATGGCCATGCCGATGAGTTTGAATCCACCGGCGCCACCGGCGACGCGATTACTGGTGTTGCCTCCGACATTGCCGGCGCGAGCGTCCGTGTCGGTATGCGCGGAGGCGAGGGCCAGCATCACCGAGAGTCCGGTAGAAAGGTAGCGCGTCTTCGGAGAGTTTGCTTCCGCGCCGCCTTCGGAATCGAGCTTGACGTCCTGCCCTTTGCCCGCTTGAACGCCCGCCAACGTGGCTTCGACTTTCTGGTCTAGGCCATCCGGCAAGAGCAGTTCGTGGAAGACGATGCGCAGCTGGCCATTGCGGCTGAGTCGGCGCGCCGGGCGAACTTGAACGACGGAGCCCTTCAGAAGGCTTCCCTGAGGCAGGATGAGGCGGCTTCCGTCGAAAAGCGGTTGCGAGAGGACGGCTTCGACTTCCTCACCTTGATGTGCGGTTCCTGAGCTGAGCGCTGTCATCAGGCGGACATGCACGGAACTTCCGGAGGGTGGCGGCGTGGTCAGCGAAGCCGCAATTTCCGGAGTGAGCGGCTCGCTGCCAAAATCGAGCGGCTGTTCGAGTTCGGCGAAATAGACGGTGCCTGCGTCAATATATTGGGGATGGACGGGGAGTTGGGCGATGGCGTATCGCTCGATCTTATGCATTTTGCCGGGCTCATGGACCTGCTTCATCGCCGCATCCCACTGACGTTTTGCTTCCTCCTTGGCTTGATCGGCTTTTTTTGTGGCAGCGTCTTTTACGGCGTTCTTTTTGGCGCCGCCAGTGTTGGTGACGAACCGGATCACTTGACCGGAGCCGGGAATGACTGTGGTGTGGATCGGAATGTGGCGGCCGTCGAGCAGTTCGAGATCGTCAAATTCGATCTGGACCTTGCGATCAGGAGAGAAATCGGCGTCCAGGGCGTCGAGCGTGCGTGTTCCGCCGGAAACACTTTCCAGCTGAGTGATCTGACCGGTGACTTGGGTGCCGACGGGGACAACCAGTTTGTCAAAGGCGTAGATGGGCTCGGCGACGCGGCCGTGGACGCGCTGGCCGACTTTCTGGATTCTAAGTTCCTTGTCGAGGACAACTTGAACGGCGGTGCCTTTCGGGATGGTGAGAGAGATGGTCTCCGGGGTTGCGGTGGGCGTGGGGGGCGGAACTGCATTCTGCGCTCGGACCGCATTTGAGCAAATGCATGTCAGGAAAATCGCCAAGATCAAAAGTCTTGCTGCCATATCATTTCCCCTTTGCCCAGTCACTTTTGTTTCCGCCAGGTCATTTCGACGCGGACTGGAATTTCGTTCTTTACGGGCATGGTTAAGAGGGAAGGCGGGTCGATTTTGAAATCGGACAGCGTGGTCGGAATGGTGCCAGTGATCTTCGTCTCGGAGCCCTGTGTCACCTGCTCGAAGGCCACCTGCTTATACCGCGCGGTCTGGCCGGCAAACTGAACTTCGAGGTCGGCGTGAATGGTGGCCGAGGAGGAAGCGGCTTCTGGCAAAGTGGTGCGCACTGTGACCATGGGAAATTCGCCGCCGCGCGTGACTTGCAGCATGTGAAGATCGCGGTTGGTGTCGCCGGATTCGAAGGATTTGACGGGCACGGCAATCAGAAAATCGCATTCTCCGGCGTGACAAACGCCTTTGCCTCGAGCTGCGTGGCTAACCCCGTCGACTTGATGGAGTGGGTGAGAAACGTGATACGTCAGAGTGGATTCTGCAAGAATCCACTGGCTATCCGTCTGCGCGAGAGTGGGAAGGGCCAGCAACAAAAAGGCGATAAGAATCTTTTTATTCATAGGTTCTCTTTACCACTTAAAAGTCACAGTCAAAATGGCGGCTCCGTAAGCCGCGGCGGTTACGATGGCCACCGGTCCGTGAGCCCTGGCGATTCCGTGAACCTTTTCTCCTTTGCTCTTTTGATCGTAAGCCATCGCGCCCAGGATGGGAGTGAGGATCATCCCTGGTCCATGGATCCAGGCGAGAATCTTGTGCGCGCGAATCGGCCCGCGAGTTTGCGTTCCCGGAATTTTGGGCGCGCGGATGGCGTAATACGCGCTCGTGAAATATAAGGTGGCTGTAACCGAGCCAAGAGCCGCATGCAGGTAGCGATCGCTCGTGCTGGTGCTCCTGCCGCCGGCGCCCGCTCCTGCAATCACCGTGGCCACCAATGGAAAGGTGTCGATCAAGCCAAGCTTCTGATGAATCTTCAGCATGTGCGAACGTTTGTCGAGCCTGGCCTGATCCTGCACGCTGCCTTGGGTCTGAGCCGCAGGGAACCCGAGGTCGCCAAGAGAAAGCACCCCCTTCAACGTCTGGTTCATTATTTGCTTGGCACCTGCTGCGAGCGTCACCTTCGAAACGCTGGTGTCGAAGCCTTCGGCTGAGATGGAAACCTCGTAATCACCCGGCGCCAGATTTGGCACGTTGTAAAAGCCGCCGGAATTCGTCTGGGTTTCCGTCAATTGACCCGTGGCGACGTTCTTGACGGAGACTTTGGCGTTAGGAACGACTGCTCCCGTTGGGTCGGTTATGGCGCCGGACAGCGTGCCGCCGGCCTCCTGCGCCTGCACTGCAACCGAGAGTAAGCAAGAAAGTACGAGAATCACCGCTGCGAAGACCCACTTCGTTGCGCTCTGTTTCATCAGATGTTCCCCTCGTCGTTTTGTAGGCCTGGTGAAGATATGAATCCAGAGATGCCGCCAACCATATCGAGGATGTCTAAGCGAAAGAGACAAAGACTCACAATTCCTTCTTGCGTGCTACGCCGCACTCGCCAGATTCGGAGCGGAATGCTATCACCTCGCGGACGAATAAGGGAGATGGAGAAGAAGATCATCTCTCCTGCTCCTGAGGGTCTTCTTGGATCGCTCGGGGGAAAGAAAACAGTTTAATAATCAACGATAGGTGCATGCGAGAATGGGGGCCGGTTTTCGAAAACAATGCTCACCCGCCAGTCCATCGCTGCCGCAAAACCGACTGTAGCGCATAGCGTGAGGCACTGGATTTACGGTCTTGGGGGGTTGGGCTTCATCCCCCTCGGGCTGATCGACAGCTCTGTAATTCCACTTCCGGGCAGCATGGATGTGCTGCTGATTGTTCTCGCGGCACGGCATCCACCGTTGTGGCTTTACTACGCGGTGATGGCGACGCTCGGCTCGGTGATTGGAGGGTTCGTCACCTACAGGCTGGCGCGGAAGGGAGGCAAGGAATCACTCTCGCGGAGATTTTCGGCCAAGACTTTGAAAAGAGTTTACGCGATTTTCGAGAGATGGGGCTTCGCCGCGATCGCAATTCCCGCATTTTTGCCGCCGCCAATGCCCCTGGTGCCATTTCTGCTCGCTGCCGGAGGCATGCAGTATTCCGTGAAAAAATTCCTGGTGGCGATGACGCTGGGGCGACTTGCAAGGTATCTCCTCCTTGCGTACCTGGCGGCGAGATATGGGCGAAAGATGCTGCCCTTTATTTTGCACCACACGCACCCGGAATTGCTGGTAGTTCTGGGGCTGATTGCCGCTGCCGGTTTGATTTACTTCTACATTCGCGCGAGCAAAAAGAGAAAGGGCGCGAAGAGGAAGGGTTAGGGGTTTTCAGAACTGACTGTTTCAAAACTGACTGCCTGCTGCCCGGCTCGAATGCAGAGCCGCAAAGTATGCCGACAAAAGTAGGCCGACGGCTTGACAAGGCTGGAAGGCGGGCCTAGGCTCCAGAACTTTCAAGGGTAAGTTGACCGCTTCCTACGGGTGCATTCTACGGAAGAGCAGTTCAGAAGAGAGGCGCAGCGATGCGGATGAATATGAGGAATGGCTTCGGGATTGGCCGGCTGGGGATCGCGGTGTTGATTGCATTCGCCGCGATGTTCGTCTTGATGGCCGCGGGAGCGGCGCGGGCGGAGACGGAGAATTATGGCGTAATTGTCGAACGGAACGTGCCGGCGAAGATGCGCGACGGCGTGATCTTGCGCGCGGACATTTACAGGCCGAAAGCGGAGGGAAAGTTTCCCGTGCTGCTGGTGCGCACGCCGTACGACAAGACAGGCGAATCTGGGTTCGGCATGAAGGGAGCGGCGCGCGGGTACGTAGTGGTCGAGCAAGATGTCCGCGGGCGGTTCGCGTCCGACGGCGAATGGTATGTGTTCAAGAATGAATCGCAGGACGGCTACGACACCGTGGAGTGGGCGGCGGCGCTGCCTTATTCGAATGGGAAAGTGGGAATGTTTGGAGGGTCGTATGTAGGCGCGACGCAGTATTTGGCGGCGATTGCCAAGCCGCCGCATCTGGCGGGAATTTGCCCGACGGTGACGGCGTCCAATTACCACGACGGGTGGACGTATCAGGGCGGAGCGTTCGAACAGTGGTTCAACGAATCGTGGAGCACCGGGCTGGCGATGAACACGATGCGCCGGCGCGTGGAGGAAAACGGCGACGCCATCGGCGGAACGAGGACTCTGCCGTTGATGGACTACGCGGTGCTCGAAGCGCCATCCGCCATGGGGATCGCGCCGTACTTCAAGGATTGGCTAGCGCATCCGAGTTATGACGCGTACTGGAAACAGTGGTCCATCGAAGATCACTACGCGAATGTCCAAGTGCCGGTGTTGAGTTTTGGCGCGTGGTACGACATTTTCCTGGGCGGGACGCTGCGGAATTATCAACGATTGAAGACGGAAGCCGGCACGGAGGCGGCGAAACACGGGCAGAGGCTCGTCGTGTATGTAGGCGGGCACGCGGGCGGATCGAGCAACAGAAACGTGGGGGCAGTGGATTTTGGAGAGAAGCTGCCGATCGATCAGGATGAAATTACATTGCGCTGGTACGACTGGATTTTGAAAGGGCAAGCGAACGGAATGGAGAGCGAGAAGCCGGTAAGAATTTTTGTGATGGGGAAAAATGAATGGCGCGATGAAGATGATTGGCCGTTGGCGAGAGCGAAGAACACGCGATATTTTTTGCATTCAACGAACGGAGCCAACGGCCTTGCGGGAAACGGAACGCTGAGCACAGCGGCCCCGGGGGAAGAAAAGCCGGAGACGTATGTATACGATCCGAGCGATCCGACACCGACGATTGGCGGGCCGCTTTGCTGCGGACCGCTGCCGACCGGACTCGGACCGGAAGACCAGCGGCCGGCGGAAGAACGCGCGGATGTGCTGGTATTCACGACGCCGGCGTTTGCGAAGGATTTTGAAGTGACCGGGCCGGTGAAGCTGGATTTGTACGTGAGCAGCTCGGCGGTGGACACGGATTTCACCGGGATGCTCGTAGATGTCTGGCCGAATGGATTCGCGCAGAATCTGACGAGCGGAATCCTGCGGATGCGTTACCACAATTCGCAAGAGAAACCGGAGCTAGCGAATCCGGGAGAGATGTATCACGTGACGGTGGATCTGTGGGCGACGAGCAACGTTTTTCTGGCGGGGCATAAATTGCGGCTGGAAGTTTCAAGCAGCAACTTTCCGCGATTCGACCGAAACATGAATACGGGCGAAGTGCAAGCGCGCGCGACGCGGATGATAAAAGCGACGAACGTGATTTACCACGACAAAGAGCATCCATCGGCGCTGATTTTGCCGGTGGTGCCGTAGACGAACCAGCAGCCAAGCCGCAATTTGCCGAGACCGCGGAAGCGGGTTCCTCCACCGCCAGCGTTGGACGTTGAATGGCTGCGCAAATTCCATTATCGTAGAAGTTTCTTTTCTGGGAAAAATGCGCGGTGTGCGGCGCGGCTTGAGAATGGACGGGGGAAATCGTGAAGAAAAAGATTCGAGTGATCCAGTACGGCGTGGGGCCGATCGGCGCGTCGATCGCGCGGCTGATGCGGGAAAAACAGGCCATTGAAATTATCGGCGCGATTGATACCGACCCGGCAAAAGTGGGCCGCGACCTTGGCGAAGTGACAGGCGCGACGGATGCGCCGTGGGGCGTGAAGATTTCGGCGGATGCGAAAGAAGTGCTGGAGCAGGCCGCGGACGTGGTGATCCACTCGACGTCGTCTTCCCTGCCGAAGGTGATGGACCAGTTGCTGATGTGTCTCGAGGCGGAGTCGTGCATCGTTTCGACGTGCGAAGAGTTGTCGTTTCCGCTGCGAACGCATCCGGAGCTGGCGGCGCAACTGGATAAAGCTGCGAAGGATTGGGGAGTGGCGCTGGTAGGAACGGGCGTGAACCCGGGATTCGTGATGGACAAGCTGGTGATTACGCTGGCGGCGGTTTCGCAACGGATTGAACACGCGAAAGCGGTGCGCATCGTGGATGGCGGAAAGCGACGGCTGCCGTTGCAGAAAAAAATCGGCGCGGGAATGACGGAAGAAGAATTTCGCGCACAGGTGAAAGCGGGCGTGATCAAGCATGTGGGTTTGCCGGAGTCGGTGGCGATGATCGCGGACAGTTTGAATTTGCCGGTGGACGAAATTACGGAAACGATTGAGCCGAAGATTGCGACGGAGCGCGTGCAGACAGAGTATTTGACGGTCGAAGCGGGACAAGCGGCGGGCGTACACCAGATTGCGCGCGGCGTGGGCGGCGGAAAAGAGCTGGTGTACCTGGAGCTGCAAATGTACGTCGGCGCGAAAGAGCCTGCGGACACGATTGCGCTGAAAGGCCATCCGAACATTAGTTTGGTGATTCCCGGCGGGACGCATGGCGATGTGGCGACGGCGTCGGTGGTGGTGAACTCGATTCCCGTGATTCTGGATGCCCCGGCGGGATTGCGGACGGCGCGGGATTTGCCGATTGGGTTTTTCTCGCCGAATGCGAAGCCGTGAAGAGCAGTGGCTGGTGACTTGTGATTGGTGACTGGTAGCGTCGACGACGTTGTAGGAGTGATGTCTCTCGGTTCTTGCTGAACCTGCGCGTTTAACCTCTCCAAGGTAATCCTTCCCGAAAGCGCACAGACTCCCGACCTGGTCGGGATAAATTCCGTCTGTGCCACACAGAAATTGACGACGTTGGCCCCCCGGGGGGTTTTTTTTGGAAGTGTTCATTCTAAAGGGCTTTAAGTGCTGTGTTTTGGAAGTGCGGATTCTAAACGGGTTAGAGGGACTTTTTTCGTAAGTGCGGATTATGAAGGAGTTAGTGGCGGGTGAGGAGTGGCGAGTGGCGAGAGTGAGGAAAGAAGCAGATCCTTTCCGACAGGGTCGGAATCTTCGGCCCCGGGCGGCCCGGGATCTTCGATCGCTACGCTCAGGATGACATCCCGAGGCTAGAGGGCTGAAGGCGGAGACGCTGAGTCCAACGTAGGGAGAGAAACCGGGTGAAGAGGAGGGCGATTGGCTGGATTGCGACGAGAACATGACACACGGTAGCATGGGATTCGATTACTGTCAAGGACTATTATTGAGTGGTATCGTTCGAATGAGACGGCTGGAAGTCGAGCGATTGGAAGGAGTTGGCGGGGATTTGGTGGTTTGGTGAGACGAATTAGGAGTGTACACAGATCCAAAAAACATTCGCCCCGGCCCCGGTAACTGTTAAATTAACTTGTTTGTGGGAGCTGTATTTTCTTCGCCTGTTTTCTCTTCCGCCTGCCCCGCCGGGTCTCGGAGAATACCCCAGGGGCAAGCCGAGTATGTCGTGCCCAGTCAATCATAATCTTCGCGTTGGTCTCGGCTGTCCCATCTTTCCAATCAGCTCCGATCTTTGACCTTAGTTCAGTTCCTAGTTGGGAGAGGGAGGCACCTTCCAGGCTGTGTTCAACGAGAATCTCAAGGAATTTGCAGAAAGAATCGACTTTAAGAATGGCTTCAGCAAAGAGTTTACGCCTAACCTCCTCATTGCCAAGGAATTTTTCGTCCAGCAGGGTTGATACTCTGTATCCCTTTTTTGACCTCTCCAGGAATTTGAGATCTTCCAAGACTCCGAAGCCCTTGCTCAAGGTTGTTCTCCGGAATTGATTGTATTTTGGTTTCACTCCGCGGAGCGCACCGGCGACTTCGATCGCCAGTTTCTCGACAGGTGTAAATTGTATTGACAGGATTGAACCACCGACTCGTCGTCGCATGGAGATCAACACGTCGCGCTTTCGCAATTCTGCAGCGGGTGCGTAGTAGGAGAGTCTCTTGGCGCGGGGTTCGAATAGGGCTAAATCGGCCAAGTCGAGCCAGGTCGCCAGAATGTGGGCGTACATCCTCCATGTTTTCGGTGTTGCTGATACGTAAGGGCACCAGTCTTCCAATAACCGTGCGACTTGCTCTTCCGTTATCGAGGTCTCTCTCTTGAGAGTGGCAATGATTCTGGATACAAATCGGTTACGCACGAGACGGTCGCGAAGATGGACTCGAATTTGCTCAACCAGTTCGGATTCCTTCGCAGTCTTGGGCACCGGAACCTGTAATTTGAGCTCTGAATCTTGAATTGCCGCTATCCCCAGCATCCGCAGGTCGCGCACCACGTTGAACGCGGATTTTTCGGATAGCCCCCCTCGGCTCGAGAATTCTGTGATCTGTAGGCTTCCGCCCTCATTAGCGAGCAACTTTACTGCTTTGAGGATCGTGCTAATTGGTACCCGAAGGATGTAGTTCTCCTGTACCGGGACTTTGCCTGTATTGATGTAATCTCGAAAAATATCCCAGTAGATGTCGTACTTGGGTCCCACTCTAACGACTAGGCGTCGGTGTACAAGGCTCTGTAGGACCTCAGGAGTAAATTGATCGTTCAAATCTGACACCGCCACGGGAGCGAGCTTGGCAATCCGGTGGAGGGCCTCCTCTTGCTCCGGTGAAAGGCCGCGCAGATCGTCTTGAAACAGCTCTTCAATGTTCAGCAACTTATTCGCGATATCGGCCTGGGAGACGCCGGTTTCGCGCTGCAACTTGACGTGCGCGCACAGCTTCTTGAGAAGCCAGGGGTAACCTTGGGAAAACTCGGAAAGCAGGAACCGCAGATCTTTTCGTAATTCAGTACGAAGCTCGGCTCGTAGTTTGTCGAGCAAAGCATTTGTTTCAACTTCAGAGAAAGTGTCGACGGATAATCTTTTGCTATGGTCTGCGATTGCATCACGCAATTGATACGGAAACTCGCTTGTGGTTCCGATTAAATCTGATTTCCACGCAAATCCGAAGACGACATTGGTTTGGGCATCGCAGACAGCGGCTAATAGGTCGCGGATCCGACGTAGCGCGTCGGGCAGGAAAAAGAGGTTCTCAAACTGGTCCAAGAAGACGAATGCAAGCTGACGATCGTTTCTGAGAGACTGACCGAAATCAATCAGGGCTCTCGCAGCACCGTCAAAGCCTGTGATCCGCTCCCGAGTGGTGGCGGCTGAGAACAAGGAATAGTCCTCGGTCTTTGGCGTGAACTGTCTTAAGGCATAGTCGACTACCTGGAGGATTGATGACGACGAGGATATGGAGCGGCAGTCGATTGCGATTGCAAGGTGCCCAGCTTCTCTCAATCGGGCGACACTCGCTAGTGCAAGTGAACTCTTTCCCCAACCAGAGTTTGCTTCGAAGAGTATGCCTCTCGAGGATGTAGTTCCATTAACTACTTCGTTCGCAAATTTTAGCACCTCGTCTAGCACACCAGTCCTTCCGACGAAGTGTTCCGGCGAGGCAGGAAATTGGTATTCGAACCATGACGAACTTCCTCTCACTTGGACGATTTCGTCGGGTTCGGGCGTATGCGGTTCCGAAGCGACGTCAACCGCGGATGCTTCAGGAGATGTGTCTATCAAAACCCGCGAGAACCTAGAGATATCGGGGTCCAACTGAGAGAGGTACTCGACGGTTGAGGTGTTAGTGATGGTTTTTCCAGACGAATCGAACAAAGCAATGGCATCGGCAAACCCGACACCAGGGCGGACTACTAATTGAACCCAAAAATAGCCCTTGTCGCAATAGATCAACCAGGAGTCTCCACATGATCCAAGCTTGCCGGGGATTTGAGATTCAATCGCGGCGGGAGGGATTGCAGCCTTACTATCGAAAATGGCTCCTAGGACTTTATCCTCTTCCATGAGAGTCAAGGTTATTTCCTGATTTAGTTCGCAGTTCTCGCGATAAAAGGCCTTGGCGTGGCTGTTGATGGCGGGCAAAGCTAGTAAGATGCCCTGTGATCGCTTATCGCGTATCCATCTAGACATGTACTTACCGTAGAAGGCTACGAATTTGGGCGAGTCCACGGGGGTGTCGTAGCATTTGCATTCAGCATAGAGGGGAAGCGCCGCGACTATAGTCCTTCCTTCGATGTCGATTTCAATGCCCGAGTAATTGACGCTGCTTATTTTGTCGACCGTGTAACCGAGATGGCGGAGTATCTCTGAGGCAAGCTTTTCGAAGAGCTTTCCTCTCGCTTGGGCGCTCGCTTGTGGGCTTTCCCGAAGACTGAGAATTTTTAGGCTCGGCATCTCTAGGTCCCTGTGTTGGACCCTATCCTGAATTGGGAGTTAAGGCAATACGACTCCGGCTACTTATAGCTTCGTCTCTAGCGGGCAGATCTCTCGACTCGCGGGCTCGAAATGACCGTGGGGTGTGGGTGTTCAGGCGGAGAGGACGGAGAAGGCACCGTGTTGCCTGCGAGAGGGGCGGACGGTGATTTGGACGCCGTGGCGGAGGGCGGTGAGGGATTCCATGAGCTGGCGACGGGGAGGTTGGCGGCGCGGTTGCGCATGAACAAGAAACAGAAAGAGCCAAGAGAGATTTCATCGCACGAAGAGCGTGCGATGGGGCAGCGGTTCTCTCTGCGCAAGCCGACCACTTCGCAGGAGCGAAGTGGAAAGAAAAGGCGTCGGCTTGCTCCGTTCGAAATGACCGTGTGGCGGGGGTAAGGGCGGACGGTGAGGGGGGCGTGGGCAGAAGTTTTATG
>CAVWDX010000022.1:0-32267 GCA_963753745.1 uncultured Acidobacteriota bacterium | reverse complement strand
AGAGCAGAAACGCTAAGTAGTTGGTTCGTCTAGCATTTTCCTATGTCATGCATCACGGTTTTGAATGGTATT
Organism: uncultured Acidobacteriota bacterium; assembly: GCA_963753745.1. Taxonomy (GTDB): domain Bacteria; phylum Acidobacteriota; class Terriglobia; order Acidiferrales; family UBA7541; genus Acidiferrum. Next base: position 32,195 of record CAVWDX010000022.1, on the reverse strand, counting down.
CGTCAATGTTTGTTCCCAAGTTGTTCCCAAGTTTTTGGGGTGAACCCCTAAGCTGGCATAAATTTGTTGGGCACACTCTCGCGATGTCGTCAGTTGGAGCAACCTCGCCGAACTGTATTTCCACTGTCAAGGGGAGTGCCCGCCTTGGGCGCACAGCCCGAGACTCTAACAACTCCTTCTATTTCCTTTAACTATCGACGTTTCCAACAAATCGGGGAATCTGCTTTCGCTCAAAAGTTAACCCGAATGAGACGAAAGCGTTGGTTTCTGGCACAATTTTGACACACTGGATTCGAATGATCGGCGCATGAAACCAGAACTTCTGCCTGTCACGCAAGAGGTGCTCAAAACGATCTACCTAGATCTCCGCAATTCGGTGAGCACGCCAATATCTCCAATTAAGCTGGCAGGAAGTTCCAAACCTACCCTATCTTTTCTGCCCGCTCCAAACGGAAGTCGCAATCTTCGAAAGATTTGACATAGCGTTCTAATACGTGTGTTGGTGCGTGACCAAACCAAAAACGCCTCAACGCGTCCGGACCTTCTGGCTTCTCCAGTTGCTATAGACGGAAGCGGCGGAAGATGGGGGTGAAAAAATAGTAAGGAAGCGCTTCGCGTCGAAAGATGTCCACCCTAGCGAATTTCAATGTTTTGCTGAAACCGGGGCAACGGGACGGATTCTCTCTCCAGGCACGATTCCCTGGCCTTCCAGTACGGAATAGAATTTGTCGCTACCCAAATTCTTGAGAGTTTCGATTTTCCCAGAGGGCCAGCGAATCTCGAGAGTGTCGATTTTGGTGACGGTGTTCAGGCCGAAATGCACGCGCAAGTCGCTCTGGGAAAGGTAGCTGCCGCCACTATGTATCTCTTCAGTTTGAGTCATGCCGCCGGCAACAAGCTTCAGTTTTGCGCCGATCGCGAGGCGGTTACTCTTTGTTCCCTGCAGCTCAAAGCTCACCCAATGCCGGCCGGGGACTCCAATGTTCCTTAAAATCATCGGTTCGCCGGCAAGGTCTTCGACGACAATATCCACATTTCCGTCGTTGAATAGGTCGCCGGCAGCGAGGCCGCGGGAAACGCGCGGAACACGCAATGCCGGCCCGGCTTGTTCGCTGGCGTCACAAAACGACCCGTCTTTTTGGTTCAGTTCCAGCACCTTGGGTTCTTTGTAACGCGCTCCCGAGGGGAGTGTGTCCACCTGCGGATAGACGTGCCCGGCAACCACTATGAGGTCCAGCCAGCCATCATTGTCGGCGTCGAAGAAGGCCGTTCCCCATTTCACATAGGGAAGGGAAGACAAAGTCACGCCAGATTTATAGGAGACATCGGAGAAATTCCACGCGCCATCATTGCGATAGAGATCGCTGTACTCGTCAGAGAAATTGGTAACGAAGAGAGATGGAAAGCCATTGTGTAAGTAATCGCCAACGGCAATGCCCATGGAAGCCTGCTCCGAGCCATCCTCGCTGACGGCGGTGCCAGATTCCAGGCCGATTTCCTGAAATTTGCCGTGGCCCAGATTCTTGTAGAGGAATTTCGGAGTCGAATCATTTGCAACGTAAATGTCCGGCCGGCCGGTGTTGTTGAAATCAGAAAAGATGACGGACATTCCGTAGTAGCCGTTGGGATCGTCCACGCCGGCAGCTTTCGATACGTCGGTGAATGTGCCGTCACCGTTGTTGTGAAAAAGAGCGTCGCCCGCACCCTTCAATCCCCGCGGTCCGCATTGAACATCAATGCCGTGGTATTTGCAATTTGGGGCTGAGCCAAATCCAGGCAAATCGTCCAGATGAAAATCCACATAGTTTGTGACCATCAAATCCAGATAACCGTCGCCATCATAATCGCCAAAGGCCGCGCCGGTGGACCAGCGGCCATCGGCCACGCCGGCGTGCTTGGTAACATCCGTGAATGTGCCATCGCCGTTATTCCGGAACAGTTTGTTCCCTCCGAGGCAGGTCAGGTAAAGGTCAGGCCAGCCATCGTTATTGTAGTCGCCAACCGCGCCGCCCATCGCGAAACAAGGAGTAGCTAGGCCGGCTTTCTCGGTAACATCGGTGAACGTTCCATCGTGATTGTTGTGATAAAGAGCGCCGCGGGCAGTTTGACCTTTAATCGCCATAGCGACAGTCGGTGCGTTGGTGAAATAAATGTCCGGGTAGCCGTCCCGGTCATAGTCGATCAAAATCACGCCGCCGCTCATGGATTCGACGACATACTTGCTATCGCTAGAAGAAATATGCTTGAAATGAATGCCGGTTTTTGCGGTGATGTCCGTGAACTGAGGAACTTTCCGGTCAACGCATTGTATGGTTTTAAGGCCGGGGGGAGGAGGAGGCGGCTGCGGATGGGCCTCTTGCGCCAGCGCCATGGGCACCGAGAGAATAAAAAGGGCAAAAAGTCGAAAGGCTTTCGCGGCGGCAGACGAATTCAAGGATTCACCAGAGAACCAGAGTTTTTCTCGAAAGCAAGCAATCCGCCAACAAAAAATAGGACCTCCGCAGTATAACAAGCTCCTCGGTGAGGATGACGACGACATCTTGCACGAGTGCATCACGCGTTCAGTTCGATCTTGATGTCACCGCAGGACCACCTGGGGATCTATGGCCGTTCCACGGGCCGCGGCACGGTCGCTTGGCGATTTTTTGCTTTTAGTTCCTTGTAGATTTGCAATTCGCGGTCGGCGTCCGCGATTCGAGATTCCTTGCGATAAGCAGCTTGCAACTGGTAATGAACGTAGTCACTCTGCGGCATCGCGCGAGCCGCAGCTTCTAGGTTCGCGACTGCCTCTTCGACTTTTCCTTCGTCGAGCAGCAGCTTGCCCAATTGATAGTGCGCGTTTCCGTTCTCTGGGTGAGCGGCGACGACTGAACGAAAAAGCTTGACGGCCTCGGTTGTTTTGCCCTGCTGCATGTAAACGTAGCCCACGCCGATTTTTGCATCCGGGTCATCAGGAGCTAGCTTCAGGGCCTCACCAAATTCCACGAGCGCCTCATTCACATGCTCCCAGTGCAACTGCGCGAGCCCGGCGAAATAATGCGCTTTGGCAAGAGAAGGATCGCGGTCGAGAGCGCGCTGGAAAGCCTTTACGGCCCGGGAATAGTCGCCCATGTCGGTCCACAGTTGTCCCACCAGAACGATAGCCTCAGGAGTAAGATCCAGCGTTTCGTAGTCTGAAAGAATCTGAGTAGCCCGTGTAAGGTCGCCTAGCCTTGCAAGGGATGCTGCCCATGCGTAGCCAAGGGTCGCGTCGTGAGTTGCACGATCGCCCAGAGGAGCAATCGTTCGGGCGGCTTCGAGGTAATTGTTGAGGGAAAAGTAGGCGGTGCCTAAGGTCGCGCGCGCCACGGAGTCAGCGGGATTCCCGACCACGACTTGTGAAAGAGCCCGTACGCACTCTTGGTAGTTTTGCGCCCGAAATGCAGCGACACCAAGATTGCGCAGAAGGCCGGGCACATCGGGATTCCAGCGCTCCGCCTGCTGGTAATGCTCCAGAGCGGAAACATAGTCGCGGCGAATGGCCTCGGAAGTAGCCAAGTCGCTGAAACTTGTGGCAACGATGAGCCGAAGGTGGTTTTCCTCCGTAACAGCGGCTTTCAGCTTTTCTTCAGATAGGCCAGAGCGCGCGACAGCGGTGGGATCCGGGGGAGTCGTTGGATCGACCGGTTTGGAGGGCATTTCGACCGGCTGGTCTTCCTGCCGTTTGAGAAGAGCGACGACCGCTGCAGGCGAGACTGAGCCTTCGTCGGAGGCTCGATCAGCCACGGATTGCTGGGCTTCCGTAAGGGCTTTCTTCTGGTCTTCGCGAGCGCGTTCGAGATAAGGCTCAGCTTCCTTGGCGCGGTGGGAAGCAATCAGGATGCGCCCAAGAGTTACGTAGGCGCGGCGAACCTGATAATTGCCGCGCGATTCGTCTTTGCCGGTCAGCTCGATGCATTTGCGGAGGTACTTTTCGGAGCCGGCCATATTGCCCTGGGCATGGGCATTTAGCCCAAGGAACAACCAGGGCTCGGGCCAGGAGGAATCAATCTCGGTGGCAGCCTTGAGATGAACGTTGGCTGCGTCAAATCGACGGTCGTTAGAATCGAGATAACCCAGAAAGTAGTTAGCCAGAAAATCGTGCGGATGATTCTGCAGTTCGGTTACAAACTCCCGGCGAATTTCCGGTGTGTCCGTCCATTCGTTCTTCCAAAGTAAGGAGAGGCCAAGAAAGTAGTGCGCGTGCGGCGTGCGCGTGTCAAGCGCCACAGCGCGGCGGAGTTCGCGAATGGCGTCGTCTTGCATCTCTGCGTCGCGATAAGCACGGCCGAAAAGCACGCGAAGCGAACCGGAATCACCGACGGACGCGACAATCGTGTCAAACACTTTGGCAGCTTGTTCTTTGCTCTTGGGATCGTTTATGGAAAGCAGCGAGACACCCAACGCATAGGCAGATTCGAATTCAGGATGAAGCTCCACGGAACGCTGAAGCGAGGCGGCGGCTTTTCGGTAGTCGCGCTTTTTCATCCAAGCTTTGCCTTGGATATTAAAAGCGCGCGCGCTGTTTGGGTCCAACAGCAAAGCTTTGGATGCCTCCGTCAGAGAGTCATCCGGGCGATTAGCGTAGAGATCGCAAATCGCGAGTCCCACGTGCGTTTCCGCGGTATCCTCCCAGGAGAGCGATTGGCGGTATAGCTCGGCTGCCTGAGGGAAGGCGGTTTCCGCGACGCGGATGTTCGCCAGCCTTCGAAAAGCGAGCGCAAGCACACGGGAATTCGCGCGCGCAACATCTTCAGGATTGCGTGAGTCTCGGGCGTGGGAGGCATCCTGGATACGGGTTTGCAGTTCATCAGGAGTAGATGCCGGTGGCGGCGATTGGGGGGCGCTCCGTATGGGGAGCGAGCCCAAGATTAGGACAAACCCCACGCAACGTATCAGATAGATGCAGCGAGCCCGAGGGACGGGTTTAACAAGGTAAGCTGAAGCTGCCATGAGCGTCGAGTAGATCTTCAGAGTTTAACAAAACGCATCCAGCGCAAGATATAGGCTTTCTGCAGATAGCGCATGCCGCGGTAACGACAATTTATCACGTGCTGGGCCAAGTAAAACGGCGGGGCCCAAATAGCAGGCCCCGCCGCGGGGTGGGGAACGCCAAAAGCGTGTCCGTTAGAAAGTTAGCTTCAATCCGTACTGCAGTTCGCGTGCTGGCTTGGTGTAGGTCGACTGACCCCATACGGAGTTAGCTCCGCCGACGCCCGCCGTGGCGTTACCGTAGGCGCTGATCACATTGTTCGTCGGGCTGCACGGCTCATAGAAGCCGCTGCCGTTCTTCGGGCCGCAATATACACCGCTGCCGTTATAGAAGAAGCCAGCCTGGTTGCCGACGCCCTGTACGGAGTTCGCGTCAAAGTTCGGATGGTTGAAGGCATTGAAGAAGTCCACGCTGAAGCGCAGGTTAAACCTCTCCTTGATGTGCCAGTTCTTGTAGAGACCCATGTCGGCATTGACGTAGTGCGGTCCTTCGCAAATCCCGCGAGGAGCATTCCCAAGAGTGCCGATCACCATGCCGACGAGCGTAAATGCATTCGGATTCATGATCTGGTAACCATGCGAGCCGGAATTGCAGCTTGTGCCGGGCACGATATTGGGGCGTTGGTTGTTGGTATAGCCGGTGCCAGATAGGGAATTCAAGGCGCAAGGGAAAGACACGCCATTGTAGGAGCACGGTGTAGGATTGGCGTTCGGATCCAAGAGTGTCGTTGCCGCAGTCACTCCGCTCTGGTACACGCTCATGGAATTGCCGTTCTCGGCGGTTAAAATCGTATTGAATTCCCACCCGCCGACGGTCTGCTGAAGGAACTGGCTATGATTCTGCAGCGTCGGCAAGTAGAACACCTCGTTCAAGACAAAGATGTTCGGACGGTTAATTGTGGCATTGCCGCGATCCGCGCGAAGGTTTTGGATATCCGTGAAGCTGCCCTGGCTCGCGCCGCCATTGGCCGCATCTTCTTCGATATCGGCGATAGTGTGCGACCAAGTGTAGGCGGCCTGGAAGGTCGAGAAATTGCTCAGCTTCGAACGGAACATCACCTGAAGCGAATGATACGTTGCGTGGCCGTCACGCGTGAAGTAGTTGATTGCACCGAAATTGCTTGCGGGACGCAAAACGTTGATGCTAGGGGTTGCCCCTTGTGACGAACTACCCAAGAACGCACCTAGCGGAAAACTACCCTCAGGTACCTGATTAATGTCGTAGGTGCTGGTTAGATGGATACCGACATTACCTACGTAGCCCACTTGAAGAGCCGTATTGCGGGCAAGTTGGTGCTCGACCGACAAATTCCACTGCCAAGTGTTCGGAGTAACGCCGCGGGGTGATCGACCCGTACCGGGAGACGTTGACGCTCCTGCCAGGGAAGGAGCCGTATCCAGGGAGCGATTCAAGGACGCGCCGATGGCAAACGGTGCCGTGTTGGTTAAACCGACTTGTGGGCTGACCCGCTCGCGTTGGTAGAACTGGCCCACGCCCACACGCAGAGCAGTTCTGCCGTTGCCGAAGATGTCCCAAGCAATACCAAGCCGGGGCGCAATGTTATGGTTGTTGTTGTACGTTAAAGCGCGGTTGACACCCGGTGTGCCAGCGCTCAGGGGCAAACCGACGGCTGTAGCCGCCGCGCTGCAAAAATTCGTGCCGGGTACAAGGACGACACCGTTGCAAGCATCGGCCGGATTACCACTGGGATTGTAAGCAGCAAGACTGAAGGATGCCATCTGGTTATTGGCATCGTACGGTTCACGGAGGAAGGACCAGCGGAACCCGTAGTTCACGGTGATACGGTTAGTCAATCTCCAAGTATCACCGGCGTAGAATTCAATGTCGTGCCAGCGGCCTTGGTCCACCGGGTTGACGTTGCTTTCGCCCACGCCCTGGATCATTTGAGGATTCGATCCGGTCCCCGGCAGCAAGACATTGGCCAAGGCATTGCCGGTGACGATGGTCTGGCCCCAACCATTATTACTGATGCCGAAGGTTGGTCGGTCCTGACCGCCAAACTGGTTTTCCTGTTTGATGTTGTGGCTAACCAGTGCGCCAAATTTCCAAATGTGGTTCCCTTGGATCTTCGAGACATTGTCCTGCCACGTAAACAGATCCATATGGTTGCCATAGCCGACAATGGCCCAAATCGAGGCGAAATTTCCATAATTCTGCAAACCACCCCACACTGTCGGAATGCCTCCCTTGGTTTTTCCCGAAGCAGGCCACACGGAAGGCATTGCGGCATCAAACTGAGTGCTCAGTGTGGGATCTGTGCCGCCCGGTGTCACAATGATGGCGTTGTGGGAGTATCCAAACTCGAAGTCATTGATTAGCGTATTGCTGATTTGCGTGCTCAGCTTGCCCATAATGCTTTTGGAGGGTTGATCCCAGCTGCCCTGGTAGGTAGCGAAGTTGTCATCTCCCCAGCCAAACGCATTATTTGGCGCCGGGAACTTCCACGAGTCTTGGGTATACCGGAAGCTGAGTCGGCTGCGTTTCGTCAGATCATAGTCGATGCGGACGTTTTCTTCACGCCATGGCACTCGTCCGGCCGCAGCCGAGACATAGTTGAAGTTTGTGCCAGCGAGAGGAGTCGTCAGATTGGGGAGAGGGTAGTAGGCGGCGAGCAATTGCCCGACCTTGTCCGGATTCGCAATGGCGTATTGGTTGCCGCTCGCTTGAAAACCGACGGGAATGTTGGACGTCGCTGTCCATACTCCACCCGAACCCTGAGTAAACGTCGCGGGAGCCGGTGCATTGCAAGTGGTGGTGGCTGTTGCCGACCCTCCCGAATTCAACGAAGCCAAAGCAGAATTCACGTCCGCACTAAAATCGCCGGCGCGTTCAGCGGCAGTGGGCACGCACTGCGTAACGAGCTGGCCCCGAATGTCGCGATTCCACTCCTCGTTCCACCAAAAGAAGAGCTTGTCTTTTTTGATGGGGCCGCTGATGAAGTATCCCCAATCATTGCGCCGCAACTCAGGCTTTGGCTGTTTATAGAGATTAGCAAAGAAGCCCGCAGCATTGAGGGCGTCGTTCCTGCCCTCATAGAAAACACCGCCATGAAACTGATTTCCCCCTGAGCGCGTGGTGATACTGATGATCGCGCCGGAAGCCTGCCCGTACTCCGGACCGAACGAGTTCGTCAGCATCTTGAATTCCGCGATCGCATCAACCGACGGATAAATCAGAATGGTACGGTTGGAGCCGACGTCGTTGTTGTTCACGCCGTCGATCAAAAATAGATTGTTGGTGCTCGGATTGCCGTTGACCGAGAAATCCGAGCCGCCCTGCAAACCCTTGTCCTTTGAGTCGAACTGGTTATTGGCGGAGACGCCCGGCTGCAATTGCGTCAAGGCCATGAAATTGCGCCCATTCAAAGGCAGTTCGCGAACCTGTGTGCCTTCGATAACCGCACCGACGTCAGCAGTCGTGGTCTGAACCTGAACGTCGCTGGCTTCGACGGTCACGGCCTCGCTGGCCGCGCCCATAGTGAGCTGGGCGTTTACTTCCGCCGCCGTGGAGACGTGCACCTCAACGTTCTTGGCGATAAACTCCTTAAAGCTGCTCGCCTTGACGGACACCTCGTACGTACCGACACTTACGACGGGAAAAGAAAACGCCCCAAGTTCCGTCGTCGTGGTTTGTAATGTAGCGTTCGTACTGACGTTGCGCAGCGTGACAGTGGCGCCTGGCACTACCGCGCCGGACGGATCCGTAACGGTGCCGCGCAGGGAGCCCGCGTAGTTCTGGCCAGGCGTTGGCAATGAGGAGAGCAAGAGCAAAAATGCAATGAGCGTTCCCGCAGTTAAGCTCAGGATTCCACTCGCGACACGTGACGAACTGGATTTGCGATACATTCTATGCCCCCTCGAGAAGCATTTTCACCCCGGCCCCTCAGTCCACGTGGTAGCGTGGGCTGCGGTAGCCTGACTGCAGCCAGCAATTGCAATAGGAAGCTTAAAATTGAAATACTCGAAAAAGGACCCCGAACCCCGAAACCACCCACCTAGTGGTTTTCTACTAGAGGCGATATATCACTTTCGAGCGTACATTTGTCAAGAGGAATATTGATATTCTAAAAAAAAGTTCATTCTGAGCTTTGCCAGCAAGATTTTTTTTGAAAAAAGGTCGTGAAATTTCTTCGGGTACGTTAACGGTCGACCAGCGACGCGCCACTTGGCAGATTTTGACCCGGCTCCCCTATGCGAACCGGTCCGTCATTGCCCGAGGTTGGCGACCTCTAGGGACGCTCTGCGATTCCCATGTGCGGGATTTCGGTCGTGGACGGCCCTTTCCGTTCTTTGGCTTCTTTAGCTTCCTTAGTTTTCATCTGTTGGTAGAGATCCAACTGGATTTTGGCTTTGTCCCGCGCGCCCGAGCGCGAATAGGCGAGCGCCAACTGATAATGATTCTGGGGCTCGTCAGGCATCAGGAGCACCGCCTGCTCCAGGGCAGGGACCGCGTGCCCCAGATCCCCTGATTGCAGGCAGAGGGCTCCCAGGGCGCCCTGTGCATTGGCATTTTGGGGATTGGCCGCCACACTTTTAGAAAAGCTTTGGATTGCCGCTCCCACTTTCCCCTCCATTTTCTGGGCCATTCCCAAGTAATAAAGCGCTCCGGGATCATTCGGATTTTGCTTCAGACAGATGTCCGCATGTTTTTGCGCCGACTGCCAGTCGCGCTCGTCGTTCAGCGCCACATCAGCGAGGATGAGGTGCATCTCGCGATCGTCCGGATGGACAGCCAGCACCTGTTGGGCGCAATGTTTGGCTTCCTCCCACTTGTTGACGCCGAAGAGAGCCAAAGCCAGAACATAGGTTGAACGTAGTTCGCTTGGATACAGAGAGTGAAGTTTCTCGGCGTTTTTCAGTGCGTCGTCGTTGTGGTTGCCGTACAGCTGCGCGGAGGCCAGTCCAAACAAGATATCCGGCCGATCGGGTGCCAAGCTTGCCGCGCGCGTAAAGGCTTCAATGGCCGCGTCCCAATTTAACTGCTGGCTTGCCACTTGCCCTGCGGCGGCCAGGGCCCCCACGGAACCAGGGTTTCGCGCCAGTATGTCCTCCAGCGTTTTTTGTGCCTCGTCGAGGTGTCCCAAGCCTGCCTGAGTGAGCGCTAGATCCACCTGCAGGCGGTCCGTCACGGGCTGCTTGTTCCGGGCGAGCGCGAGAAGTTGTTGGGAGCTGTTAAAATCGCGGTGAGCGAGAAAGAATTCCGCCAGTTCGGGCACCAAGTCCGGTTTTTTTTCTGCCACTTCCAGCATCGACCGAATCTCAACGTCAGCTTTTTCCGTCTCATGAAGCCCAAAATAATCCGCCGCCAGCGTGGGCAGCAGCTCATCGGTGCGTTTCGCCGTGGGCGTGTTTCCAGCAGCCTCCAGTGATTTCGCAAACTCTCCTTCGCCCAGGTACAGCTGTGCAAGCCCAAGATTGACCCGAGGATCCGCCGGCGCGATTTTAGCCGCGGCCTGATAAGCCGCCAGCGCCAAATCAAGCTTTCCTGCCGCCAGATATGCCTCTCCCAGGTTGACTCGCGGCTCAAGGAACTTCGGAGCCTCAGCGACTGCTTTCTGAAACAGCACTTCTGCTTGCTCAAACCGCCCTTGCCGCAGATAGATGGTGCCCAGAAGGTTATTCGCTCGTGGGGATCCCGGACGAGTCTGAAGATAGTGCAGGAGGCGCTGCTCGGCTTCCTGCACTTTTCCCTGTTGGACCAAAGAAAAGGCGTGATCGAGTTCGGCGCTCTGGGGGCGCGCGATATTGGGTGCACAGAGAATGGTCACCGCCATGTAAGCGTAGGTGATACCATCTCTCACCACACGAGCGCGCAACGCAACTCGCAAATGCCCGAGTTTGCCAGGCAACCCCAAAGGTGCCCCCCAGCGGGAAATTCTAGCCTACAGAAAAAAATCAAACCAGCGGCTTTTCGCTCTTTCTCGCCAGCGTGCTTTCACCTACAATTCCGAAGATTCGCCCAAAATTTGCGCCATGCGCTTCTTGGTCCTTTCACTTTCGCTCGTTCTATTGCCGTCGGTCACCTGCGGGCAGACTCCTGCCATTCATTTTCGCGAAATCGGCAAGGAGGCAGGCCTTACGAAAGTGCCATTTAGTTCCAAAAATCAGCACTATGTTGTGGAAACGATTTCTGGCGGCGTGGCGCTATTCGACTGCGACAACGACGGCAGGCTGGACATTCTGGTAGTGAACGACTCGACCATCGAAGAAGCCAGGTCCGGCGGCATGCCCATGGTTACGCTTTACCATCAGGGAGAAAATCTTAAATTTACAGACATTACGAAGGAGGCCGGCCTAACTCACAAAGGCTGGGGCATGGGAATTGCCGTCGGGGACTATGATAACGACGGATTGCCTGATATTTATGTCACTGGTTACAACGGGAACGTTCTGTATCACAACGCGGGCAACTGCAAATTTGAAGACGTTACCGAAAAGGCGGGAGTTGCGGGCGGCGGCTTTAGCTCTGGCGCGGCTTGGGCTGACTACGATCGTGACGGGAACCTCGATCTTTTCGTTTCCCGTTACGTGCACACGGACCTGAATCATTTGCCCACGGCCGAAAATCCGTCGAAGAATTTCTTTCATAAGGGCTTGCCCGTCGAAAATCCCTGGACCATGGACGGCGAGACCGACCTATTATTTCACAATCGCGGCGACGGCACCTTCGAAGAAGTCTCCAAAAAAGCCGGCGTGAACGACCCTTCTGCCAGATTCGGCTTGGGCGTTGTCTGGGGCGACTACGACAACCAAGGATGGCCGAGTCTCTTGGTTGCCAACGACACCGGGCCGAACTATCTCTACCACAATAAGCGCGACGGCACGTTCGAAGACGTCGCCATGCTTGCGGGAGCTGCGCTCAGTCCCGAGGGCAACGAGGTCGGAAATATGGGCGTAGACATGGGTGATTTTGACCGAGATGGCAAACTCGATTTCGTTATCACCAACTACGCCGACCAGCCCAAGGGCCTATACCTAAACCAAGGCCCAGAAGGTTTCACCGACATTACCTATTCTGCCAAAATCGCACAGAGTTCCCTGCCGTACGTTTCCTGGGGCACGGGCTTCGCCGACTTTGATAACGACGGCTTCCCTGATCTGCTCATCGCCAGCGGCCACGTTTATCCCGATGTTGACACCGTACCTAAAAACGTCAACTACCGAGAACCGCTTTTGTTGTATCGCAACAAGGGAGATCGGACCTTCGAGGAAATTGCCGGCCCCGCGGGATTAAACGACGGGCCGATGCAATCGCGCAGGGGCGTGGCCTTCGGCGACATCAACAATGACGGGAACATCGATATGGTGATTTTTAACGTCGGGGCGCCGCCTTCGCTCTTTCTGAACGACACAAAAAACTTTAATCATCGTGCGCTCTTCAAGTTAATCGGAACGAAGAGCAATCGCGAAGCCGTTGGCGCCCGCATCACCGTCACGACTGCGTCCGGTTCGCAGATCGGAGAAATCAAGGCAGGATCGAGCTATCTTTCGACCAACGATCCACGCCTGCATTTCGGACTGGCCGACGACTCGGTGATGGGGAAAGTCGAAATCCGCTGGCCTATGGGCACGGTCGAGACCCTGACAAACGTCCCCGCTGATGCCATCTACACCGTTGTCGAGGGCCGAGGCATCACTGCCACCAGCAAACTCCCACCACCGACTCCCGCTAACGGGCCTGGGAAAACATTGGCCTACAGATTTTGCGATTGCCATCCTTGGCCTTCAGGTAGAGCACAGGCCATTCTCCAACGAACGCCTCAAGGATTGGCTGCAACCGGTGACGTTAGAGTCGGTAGTGAGTAGTCCCGGCAAGAGTCTTCTTACCTTCCAGCTCGAACCTTAATTTGTTTGGCGAGCTTTTCGATATTTCTTGCGCGTTTCACAACCGAGACGTTGAGGACCATGTTGGAATTAGTATGCTCGACCTCGTCTTTCAATTCGCTAACCATAGTGTATAAGCGCTCGACACTGAGACGAATTTCCCGCTGGTTCTGCGCATCAACCGACGCTCTGTCCGTGTCGGGAGAAGATGGCAGCTTCTCCAATCCCTCCGGAACGTTTTGATTTGTGGGGGCGTTCGGAGACTGCCGCGGCTGAGGCGGTGGCGGGGTCGGATGCTGCCTAGCCCCAATCAAAGCAGGGGCAAAAACCAACGATACCGTTGCGAAAATCGTGAAGATGATCTCGTTCCAGCGCCAATGACTCATTTGATGCTCCGCGTCGAACATACAGGGATGCACGTAAAGAAGGTGAAGAATACCTCGCATATACGTTATACACCTAAGCAAATTCACCGTGAAGTGTTCGCGCTGTAGCAAGGGTTGAGAGATAGGGTTAAGCGGGGAGACGCCAGATGGACGAAGTGGTCTGCTCCACCCAATTCGTAGGCAGACTAGGAATTCCTTGCACCGCGCACTCTTGATATTTGTTTTCTCCTATAGTACGCTGCGTACTATAATAGTACGTCGCGTATGGTCAAGAACAATCCCAGCTCAACACTCGCCTTTGCCCTTCTCGGGCTGATCTGGCAGCAGCCTCGTTCCGGCTATGACCTGAGAAAATTCTTTTCTTCCACTCCCATGATTTCCTTTAGCGACAGTCCGGGGGCCATCTACCCTGCCCTCCGCCGTCTGGAACTTCGTGGGCTCGTCCGGTGGCATGTGGAGGAGCGGACGAGTTTGCGCCGTCGCAAAGTCTTCCGGATAACTGTGCGGGGACGCGCGGAATTCCGGAGATGGCAAACGCAGCCGATTACCCGAAACGACGTCATACGCAACCTGGATACGCTCCTGCTCCGCTTCGCCTTTATGGATCCGTTTGCCGGGAAGGGCGCCGCCGTCCGATTCGTGAAAAATCTCCACCACGAGCTTGCCGCATACATTCCGATTCTTCGGAAATACTTCAGATCGAACCGGGAGCACATGCCGCAATCAGGCAGGCTCGCTCTCGAAAGCGGCATCCAGAGCTATGAAGCTCAACTGCGCTGGACAAGCGCAGCGATAGCGACCTATGAAAAAACCAAAGGAGAAGGGTGATGAAGATACTTCGTGTCGTACTCTATTGCGTGCTGGGCGGCTTGTCATTAACGGCTGCGGTCTTCGGAAAGGCAGGGTTTGAGTGGTGGTGGCTGGCGGGAATTGTGCTCTCGGCCTCCTTTGTGCCGGTGGCTCTCTTCGGACCTCGCCGTGGGCTCTCTCAGTTTGGCGTGATCGCCCCCGTTCTCCTCATTGTCACGGTTTTGTGCCTGTGGTCGGAATCGCTGATCTTTCTCCAGATACCAGAAATCCAGCAGCATGCCGTCCTCAATTTGGTTGCGTCAGCGGTGATTTATCTCATCGTGGCGGCGGTGTTGGCTGCCTTGGCCGTGCTATTGAAACTGCCTCATGCGGAGGTGCCGAAGGTCGAGTTGCGCTCGGCGAACAAGGTAGCGCTGCTCGTCATCCTCTCCGGCCTCTCTTATGTTCTCTACTATCTGATCTTCGGGAGCCTCACATACCGCTTTTTCACCAGGCCCTACTACCCCCATTCCCCTGAAATTGTTGCGCGGCTGGGCCTCTGGTTTTGGGCCATCCAAATCGGGCGCGGAGTGCTGATGGCTTTGGCCTTGCTTCCGGTGATCCGCACCTTGCGGATGAGCCGCGTGCAAGCGGCCATCGCGGTAGGCTTGCTCATGTGGGTGGCTGGAGGTGTGGCGCCTCTGTTGTTGCCGAATCCCTTGATGCCGCCTCTCCTGCGCCTTATTTTTATGATCGAGATCCTGACGGAGAATGCATGCTTCGGCATCACGGCCGTGTTGCTGCTTCGTCCAACGCAAGCACGAAATAGGGCTGATTTGCCCATAGTGACCCCCGCCCATTTGTAAGTTGCTGCGGGCCGATGCTGCTTTCGCAATTCATCGTGGACTGCTTTGAGCCTGGAGTGCTGCCGACACTCAAGTATACGACGCGGGACATTTATTCACTCCTGCTGCGCAAACACTTGATACCACGGTTTGGTGGAGATCGCCTGTGCGACATCTCCAGAGTTGAAGTTCAGCAGCACGTGCTGGAGAAACTCAAACAAGGATTCGCATGGGAGACCACCAACCATCTGCGACATCTCCTAAGCAAAGTGATGGGAATGGCAGTCAATTGGGATTACGTCCTGAATAACCCTGTGCGCGGCGTAAAGATGCCAGAAAGGACGCTGAAACGTCCGCACAGGTTTCTCACGGCAGAAGAAGTTCGACGACTCGTAGCTGCGAGTAACGAACCTCTCCGCACGATCATTATTCTTGCGACAATGACCGGACTGCGGGTCGGTGAATTCCTCGCGTTGCGATGGGGACGAATTGACCTGCTTCGCGGGACATTGCGCGTGGCAGAGACCTGCTACAAAGGACACTTCGGTTCGCCGAAAACACGTGCAAGCCGACGTGAAGTTCCATTGGCTCCCGCGGTTGTGCGCGAACTGAAAAACGTCTATTCGCGTTCAGCAGAGCACTCTCAAGACGCATTGGTATTCGCCAAAAGCCAAGGCCTTCCACTCGCGACGGATAATCTCAGAAAAAAGGCACTACGAACCGCGTGCAAGAGAGTTGGTCTGCAACGAATCGATTGGCATACACTCCGTCATACGCACGGCACGTTGTTGCATTCGCAGGGAACTCCTTTGAAAGTTGCACAGGCTCAGCTTGGGCATTCACATATGGCGACAACTTTGGAGATCTATACACACGCCAGTGGAAGCGCACAACTAGACGCCGTGAACCTACTCGAAGAGTAATTGTTCCCAAATGTCCGCAAGTTGGAGAATTGCGGAAGTATCGCGGAAATAGAAAGTCAGCTAGTTAAGTAAGTTAGTGGTCGGGGCGCCCGGATTTGAACCGGGGGCCTCCTGCGCCCAAGGCAGTTGCAAAAAATCTATCTTATTGGTCCGTCTAGCTTTGTTCTACGTCATGTTTCACGGTTTTGGACCTAATTTGACGGTACTTGGACCCAAGTTGGACCCAAGTTTTTCTTTGCGATCAGGCAGGTGGCAGGCAGGCGCGCTGATTAGGCGCTCCCGAGTTGACGGATCATCCGCGACGGGTTCAGGCAGCGGGAACACGATTGTTTCTTGGGCACCAATACACCCGTATGTGCAAGGCATAGAAGTGATAGGCGGTATAATTAAGGGGAACCGTCTTTGGAGCTCCTGCCTATGCCGTTCAGTTTTGTGACCACTGCGGTCGATTTTACTCGTATAGCCCGATTCTGTGCACTGTCCGCACTGTTCATTGGGTTGCTGCCCGCTTCTCCGGTCCGCACTTCTGCACGCCCCGTTGATGGTTCAGAGAGTCAGTTAGGTACTGATCGCAATACAAATCCGTCACCGACGATAACAATCGCCGACGCGGAGGGCTTAATTAATTTGCTCCCTGTCGTGAAAGAGCTCCGCGCAAAGGGAATGGAAGTGAAGTGGGACGTGCAATCCGTCCCGACTATGAACAACACAGATTATTACTTTTTCTGGATTTACAATGCGACGGCACAAAAAGCGCGTGACATCGGTTCGATTAGCGTTGGGAACTACGCTGTAAACAAGCACACGGCCGATGTCCGAGTATGGCAGGTGTCGCATGACGTTTCGTATGGAGACGACGGTGTTTTGGTCACTACGAATGAACTTGAGCGGCTCCAGGAAGAGCTTCGGGCCAAGCAACGCATCGATTCCACGGCAATTCAACAATACCGGTCCGCGCATTTGGCCAACAAAATTATTCCTCGCGAATTAGCGCAGTCCGCGGTGCGTTTGCCGATTTCGGAGCGATCGAGTGAAACGGCGGGACTCAGCTGTTGGAAGGGTAGTGACCACCTCGCTTCCCGGCTCGGTCGCAGCCCGATCATGACCTCCAGTGCCGGCTATCGTTCGTACGCCGAGGTAAAAGCAACAGCCCTCAGACCCAAATACCAAGAGACCTATTCTGGACTTCTCTGTGAGAACACCGTCAAGTTGTTCTTCGCGAAAGGTGGCCAATCGGATTTTCAAACTCTCCTTGATTCAAGCCAACCCAAAAGTGACTGCATCGCAATCGAAGGCAGGGATTTATGTGAGGTTAACGGCATCCAACTCGTGGATTGGTCCAGTGACGGCAGATTTCTACTCGCCAATCTGGTACTTTGGGAATACGAGAGCGATGCCCTGGTGATGCGGGTGCCGGTCATTTACGACGCGGCTAAAAGCGAGTTTGTACGTCCGGATGTCTATCACGTCTTTGACGACTATTATAAGACCGACGTTTTCAAAGAGAAATCGGACCCTCGCACGACTCACTGTGAATTCGAACTCCGGGCAGAGGGTTTTTCGCCCGATGGCAACATCGTCCTCTCAGCTTCACGACCGCCGGATAATCCTTCATACGATCAGGTGTTTTGCTTGGACAGAAACCAGACGTTTCTATTCGAACTGGGGACCAACAAGATTAGCCTCCTCCCCTCCACCTACAAGGCGCAACATTACGGCACTTGGAACTCTAGGGACGCTTCTAAACCATAGTTGTGAAGCCCTAAGCGAACGCACGATATATTCAGCATAAATCCAAGTTCACGATTTGAGTTCGAGGTCAACTCCCGATTAGTCGGCTAGCGGGGTCTGGCGCACCCTTGGACTACGCTCGCTTAGCTTTTACATCGGCGACGCGAATGATTAAGCGCTTGCCAAGAGCTCTTGCTGCACGAGTGATCGTATCGAGCGTGACCGACACGTTGCTAGGGTCCAGCAGGCGATCCAGTTGTGACCGGCTGGTATGAAGCTGCTTCGCCATCGCCTGCTTTGTTTTTTGCTGATCCTGCATGGCTTGTTCCAGTTGCCACGCCAGCACCCGCTTGATTGCGACCGCCTCAACTTCCTCTCGGATTCCTTCCTCTTCGAGGAAGCTATCGAAGGTTGACCCACTGTGGTCCATTTTCTTGCGGTTTTTCTTCACATTCATTGCAGTCCCCTTTGATGCTTATTCTTGTTGTGGCGCGCCAGGTCCAAATCCTCATCCGGTGTCTTCCGCGTTTTCTTCATGAATCCATGCAGCAAGACCATCCGGCCCTTCTTGTCGATATAGAAAAGCACCCTCGCAATTCGGTTCTGAGCCAGGCTCGTCCGCACTTCATAAATGCCATCGCCTAACGGCTTGCAAACGGGCATCCCGATTGGCCAACCGAATTCCACGGTCTTTATGTCCTCCCCGATCCGTTTCCGGTCTTCCGGCGAAAGTCCCTTCAGCCAATCCCGCACCGGCTCTCCGCCAGCCTCAGTCCGAAAGAAGATAGCCGGAACGCGTTTCCCTTGCCTTTCGAGCGCCTCAGGCTGGGTACCTATGCCCGTCGCGGATTTCGGTTTCTTGCCCACTAAAAGAGTGTACCACATACGGTACATAGAAGGAAATTGTTTTAAAGTTAAGTGAGGGAGGCCTAAAAACAATTCTTGGAAGCCACAGAAAAGTCAATTTTCCCGCTGACATTTTCCGCTTTTTCTGCCTCTTTATAGATAGGGGACACTCTCGCGGGTCTTTTTGAATTTTCCTGGTGAGGTTTGGCGGGTTTTTCCCCTCTATATTGTAGGAGAGCTTTGTCGATGCGCGGTTCGAAAGATACGGTTGGGATGCCAGATGTCAGGAGTCGCCGGTCTTTTTTTCGCATTGAAATTGTGCGTCAAGATCAGGCGCTAGAAATGAAGCTTGAATTTACTCCAGATTTCTACCATTCAGAAGTGCGTGCGCCTCGCGGCCCATTTTTCGGCGTGATGTTCAGACACATTTTGTCTCTGCTATTTTTCAGCACTTCGCCTGTGGCTCCGCCTCGCGGCCCCGATTCTGACAGAAGAGATGGAGCGTGTTTTGCGGCTTCGCGGCAGTCACGCGAAATCATCGCGCCAGAAGCTCACTTTTCTCATTCAGCATTTCTAAACTTCCGCCCTGATTCTTCTACCGAGGGTGAACGGTGCATGAAAGACACAGTTCACCCTAACGTTCACTTTCCTGTTCACCATGGGATTTTCCGAAGAGTCCGAAGCAGAAGAAGTTGCGCATGTCACGACGATCAATTTGGGCGCGGACAAAACACCGGATTGGGCTGGAGCGACCCCACTTTTGTGCACGTTTCCGTGCCCAAAGTAATCCGTGAGGTCGCTCCAGCCCAACTGCGCGTTGACCGCGCAGAGTGTTTTGTCCGCGCAGCATTTCGCAGCAGGGGGTCACAGTGATGAACAACGGAGATGAAAATCACACCGAACTTCTAACGGTTCAGGAGACTGCCAAACTCTTGAAGGTGCCAGTTTCTTGGGTTTACGGACACACGCGAAAGCGTTCGATTGATCCCTTGCCTGGGTATCGGCTAGGCAAGTATTGGCGTTTCCGAGAGAACGAAGTGCTTGCTTGGGTAGTGCGTCAGCGAACAGGCCGTCAGGCCGCTTGACATGCGGACTACACTGAAAAGCGACGAAGAACAAGCTGGGCGGGCCATCGAGATCCCAAGGAAGGGAGAAACGATGGCTCGAAGAGGTTTCCAGCAAGGATCGCTTTTCCAGCGCGGCACCAGGAGAAAGCTTTGGGTGGCACGCTGGTGGGAGGATGTAATTCAAACAGACGGCACGCTCGGCAGACTGAGACGGTCCGAAGTGATCGGGACCGTCGCCGAATTTCCGACGCGCCGTCTTGCGATGCAAGTGTTGTCTCAGAGGTTAGGGTCGATCAACAACGGTAAGGCACGACCGCAGTCCGTCCGTACATTTGCCGATTTTGTCAAAAACGATTGGACGCCTGTAGTTTTGCCAACACTCAAATACGCAACCCAGAAGCACTATCGGTACATGCTCGACGTGCATCTCAATCCAGCTTTCGGCCAAAGACAGCTTCGGGAGCTTACGCGGGAAGAGCTGCAAAGCTTCCTCAGCCGAAAACTCGGCAACGGGCTATCGTGGGAAACCGTTCACCACTTCAAATGTGGTATGAGCAAGATTCTCGGAGCAGCAGAGGAATGGGGTTACATAACCGAGAACGCAGCTCAGAAGACGAAACTCCCGCGACGGCAGCATGGAACGGAGCGAGTTGTCCTCACTCCAGTCCAGGTGCGAGAAATAGCCGCCGTACTGAATGAACCTGCACGCTCGGTCACGTTGCTGCTGGTGCTGACAGGATTGCGAGTAGGGGAGTTGCTTGCGCTTCGCTGGGGGAGTATTGATTTGAAGGCTTGTTTGCTCCGCGTAGTCGAGACGGTGTATGACGGGCACTTCGATCAACCGAAAACGAAACGCAGTGCGCGAACCATCCCGATTGGGACCGAGACGGCAGTAATTCTCGCCGGCATTTGTCCCGCTGCTGTTGATGCAAAGGCCCTGGTATTTGCCACACGCGAGGGATTGCCGTTAGATCGCTGGAATCTTTTGCGCAAGCACCTGAAGCCTGCCGCAAAGAAGCTGGGGCTTCCTGGTGTCACGTGGCACCTTCTGAGGCATAGCCACGCAACGATGCTCGACTCTGTGGGCACGCCGATAGGAACGATGCAATCGCTTCTAGGGCATTCCACACCGGACATCACGCGCGAAATTTATTTGCACGCGATTCCGGAAGAGCAGCGTCGAGCAGTGGAAAGCGTCGAGCGGCTTGTATTTGGACCCAAATGGACCCAAGTTCAGCCTTCGACGCAAGCAGCGTCAAGCAGAGTGAATTGAAAACAAATAAGTAAATGGTCGGGGCGTCCGGATTTGAACCGGAGGCCTCCTGCGCCCAAGGCAGGCGTAATATCTCCTGGAAGTCCTTCCTTTTCAATCTCAGTTTTGAAAACAAACGAGTTAGAAAAATATTTGGTAGTGGCACGATGTACGGAAATGTGGCTCCGCATGCGTGGAGTCCCCCGAATTTTCCCCATAGCGAAACAACAGCGAAACTGCTCCGATCGGTTCCCGCCTATCAGGAGACATAAATTCATGAGAACCACCCGAGTCGGCGGCGGTTTGGAAAACCGCCGTCTCAGTCTAGAATTTCGGCTTGACGGATGCGACTGATACCATTGGTCCAATCGAGTCGATACACCGGCACTAAATATTACGACTTCTTCGCCTTCGTGGGCGGGACCAAGGCCACACCGGCCTCGGGGGTGAGCAGTAAGAACGTAAAAGTCTCCTGTAGGTACAACTGCACCGCAGTATCGGTGTGGTTGGAATAGCCGATCGAGACATCCTGGCCAATGTGCAGCGAAAAATCGCCGCCGCGCGTGGTTAGCACAAAGGCGCCCTGTATGGCGGGTGCCCAGATAATCTGATCCTTCACCAGCCGCTTGACGTGCTCCAGCACCGGATAACCGTGATCGCTTGTCTCGACGAGCGCAGTGTAGGCATCGGCCCCCAGCAGCACTGAGTACGGGCCATTGACGCCGACAAGCCGCAGCTGGCTCAAGGCTTGGGCGATCGCCTCCGGGTACTCGCGGACATCGGCAGGAAGCGTCAAAGTCGGATTGCTGGTCCCCTTCCGAATTCCGACAATACCAGCCGCGGTGTAGCCCTCGAACACAGCTCCGTCCTCGGCAAACGCGATCTGGCGCGCGGCATCCTTCGCTGGTTGCCAGTCGGAATCATTCGCGCCACGATCGACGTCGTCGATCGCTTGGCGCTCCAGCTCGAACGGCACACGCAATTCGACCAGTGCCTTCACCTCTCGCTGTCTGGCGACGATGCCCTCCTTCGGTGGCGCGATCTTCTGCAGGTGGCCGGTGCCGACGGCAGAGAGACCGGTGCCCCCCGAAGCCTGCACGTCCACGACGCGCCGGCCAGCGATATAGCGCTTGAGCGTGCGTGTAGTTTCCTCTTCGATCTGCGCCCAAGCCGCATCGGAAATGGGAGCAAGCTCGCGATGCAGATTATTCATGGGAGATTTCTCCTCTTAGAGAACCGATATCCAGCGAACCATCGTTCTCTCTCCGCAGGGACAGAGAGGGTTCGATCACCGTCGCGGCGGCGGATGTGTCCGCAACCGCAGGCTGGTCCTCGGCAACGGCTTTTAGAAATGTTGCAGATGGTACGAAGAACAGGCTTCCGGTGACGGCACGGCTGAAGTTGAGCAACCGGTCGTAGTTACCGGGCGGTCGGCCTATGAACATGTTTTCGAGCATTTGCTCGATCGTGCGGGGCGAACGGCTGTAACCAATAAAATAGGTCCCAAACTCTCCGTGTGAGGCCCTGCCAAAGGGCATGTTGTCGCGCAGGATCTTGATCTCCTTCCCGTTTTCGACAATCGTCGTTAGGGCGCTGTGCGCTGAGGTTGGCTTCGCCGAATCGTCTAATTCAATGTCGGATAGTTTTTTACGGCCAATGATGCGCTCCTGGTCCTCCGAGGACAGAGCATTCCATCCGTCCATATTGTGAAGATATTTCTGTACGATGACGTAGCTACCACCGGCAAAGATTGGATCCTCCTCACCCACGAGAACGGCGCCAACCGCCTCCTGTCCCCTGGGGTTTTCCGTTCCATCGACAAAACCGATGAGATCCCGGTCATCGAAATATCGGAACCCGTGCACTTCGTCTTCCGGCGAAACAGAGTGACCGATACGCGCCATGATTTGAGTCGCAAGTTCAAAGCATAAATCCATGCGCTTCGCACGAATATGGAACAGTAAATCGCCTGGCGTGGACACCGCATGGCGCGTGCCGGCATGAATCTCACGGAAAACGTGGAGTTCCACTGGCCGCGGCGCGCCAAACAGCCGGTCCCACGCGTCGGACCCAAACCCCACAACGCAGGAGAGGCCCGCCTCAATATCGCGAAATTCCACCGCACGCGTGACTGTGGCTAAGTCTCCGCAGAGCGACCGAACCGTTCTAAGGTGTTCGGAACCCGGTTTTAGCGTGACGACCAGGAAGATCGCGGCTCGCGTAAGTGGTGCGGCTACAGACTTCGCGAAACCAACAATCCCGCTCGCTTGTTCGGGCGCACTCATCGGATCGGACTCCATGTGATTTCGTCGTGGCGTGCGGAATTACGTTTTTCGAGATACCGTGCTCGCCAAGCGTGCGAACGATTGGACCGCAAGCGTAACACCGCCTGCCGACGATCGTCCATACCGCTTCTGCTCATGCCGTATGAATTTCGTGCAGGACAGATTCACAATTGTTTCTAGGAGATGACTACCCAGCCAAAATATCTGCAGCAACGTCGGTCGTTTGCTCGGTCAATCGCAGACCAACTTAAATCGACTTCCACCCGAGCCGCCAAGGATTCGTATAAGTCACTGCGACAGCGTCCACTGTCGGGACGGAATACGGGGCGAATTTGGACACATTTACCGTTGGTTAGGCTAGGGGAGCTCTGGCTCTTTGAACACTAGCGACAGAGAATCAACGCGACTCTCCATGGATTGACGAGGAGCGTTCCAGGAAAAACTTTCTTGATGGGGCGTCTTGTTCCGACTAGTGGACTGTAACAGCTAAACTGGGAGTAATGCGGCGCGTAGGATCAAAGTAGCGCCACTTTACGGTTTTTGGCACTTGGTTGTAGTGCCGGATGTACTTCATGAGTTTTCTCCGCAAGTCGGCTAACGACGTGAACACGCCGCGCGCAATAACGTCGCGCTCGATCTTGGCAAACCAGAGTTCGATTTGGTTGAGCCAGGAGGAATAGGTCGGGGTGAAGTGCAGGTGAACCTTCGGATGACGATTCAGAAAGTCGTCGACTTGCCCGGTCTTATGAGCCGAGAGGTTGTCGGCAATCACGTGGATCTCCTGGCCACGCGGCTGGTTGACAACGATGTCCGCCAGGAACGCGACGAACTCCGCGGAGGTGTGTCGCACGGCCGTCTTGCCGAGTACCTCGCCGGTCTGGGTGTCGAACGCCGCGTACAGGGACAGCGTGCCGTGCCGGAAGTACTCAAAGCCGTGCCGTTCGGCGCGTCCCGGCGAGAGTGGCAACACCGGATCCTTGCGGTCGAGCGCCTGGATCGACGTCTTCTCGTCCACACAGAACACCGCCGCATGCGCCGGAGGGTTCAGATACAGCCCAATGATGTCGGCGGCCTTCTGCTCAAAATCCGGATCCTGGGTGGCCATGTAGCGGTCGAGCCGCTGCGGCTTGAGGCCATGCTTAGCCCACACTCGCGCCACCATCATGTGACTGATCTTGAGCTGCGTTCCCAGTCTGCGCGTGCTCCACTGCGTGGCTCCGTCCGGCGGCGTACGCTTGAGCGTCCATTGCAGAATGCGCGCCTCCAGTGCCGGAGTCAGCGTGCTGGCCTCTTGCCCAGCGTGCCTGCTGAACAGCCCCGCCAGCCGCTCTTGCTGAAATCGTTTGCGCCAGCGATCGATAAACGCATCATTGCAGTCCAGCTTGCCGCGAATCGCGGCCCAGGTGTGACCTGCATCCAGCAGCAACAGCAGCCGCGCCCGACGCGCATCATCGGCACGCCCACTGCGGCTTGCCGCTCGTTGGTTGAGTTCCCCGCGTTCCGCGTCCGTCAGTACGATCGAGTTCTCCATGAACCCAATCATACTATCCTTTCATCTGTTACAGTCCACTAGAAGATCGCGCCGGCGACGGTCGAATTACTCCCCTCGGCTCTTTGTGCTTGCCAGCCAGTCGTTGCACCATCCAATACCAAAGTATCCCCAATACCATTGTCCAATTGTTTCGTTTCCGTGCCTCTGGTGTTATCTTTCGAGGCAGCGCCTCTGGTCTGCGCCGGGATTGCCACGTTCAATGCCCTGCGACATAGCGGTGCGGCGGCTGCGGCGAAAGGAGCCTGAGACCATGGCAGATAACGAGCCTCGCATCAGCGAGGTGCCTACAGGATTAGTCGTTGAAGTTGGGAGAATAGAGAAGGGAGTTGTGACAGAAGCATCTCATTTCGTCACTTCGCACGCCGCGGGAGAGTGGGGGATGGGACCCAACACCGGCGGTCGACGGGCTCCTACTCACGACGAGATTGCCCGACTCGCGTTCAAGCTGTACGAGTCACGTGGCCGGCAAGATGGCCACGACGTCGAAGATTGGCTGAGTGCCGAGGAGGAACTCGGGCGTTACGCGTAACTGCGAAGTGCCGAGGAGTACAAGGCCCCGCACTGGAACATCCTTTGCGTGGGGTATTTAGTGTCGGGGCAGGCGAACCTCAACGCTTCTGGTACGGGTGGAAGATGTAGTCCTTCGCCTTCACGGCCACATGGCACGAGTGTCCGCAGTCTGCGAGGCTTTTCTCATCGGCCGTGAACTTGTCCGATGCAGCATCGTAGTTGAACACCGCGTATCCCCACCCGCCGGTTTTCGGAAATCTCTTGCTGTCCTTTTCCATGACGAAAGCCTGCTTAAAGACGTCGGGCACATCTACGGCAAAGGGGGCCTCCGTGCTCTTCTTCGGCTTCCACTGGAGTTTCACGATCATGGAGCCTTCGGGGAATGCCTGGCCGTTGCCCGGAACGCCGGCCTTGTACGCATTGATCATGGCTGGGCTAGCGACGATCACCTTGAGCACTTCGTCGGTACGCGCGGAAGACACGACAGACCAGTCCTCGTATCCCCGGAAGTCGGAGAACGCGATTCCGCCAGGCGATTTCAAAGAGTACTTGTCCTGCTGCGCGTAAACGGCCGCCGCGACGAGGACGGCGAACACGGCCACGGCTGTCGCGACGATCGTAAAACCGGCGATGCGTCCCCCGGCGTTGCGCGTTTCTATCTTCCGTACTTGCTGCTGTTGCGCCACGGATTTCGTCACAGGTTGAGACATGGTGTATTCTCCTCCACAAAGAAAGTTTTCCAAGACCGATCAACGCGCCTCTTCGAATCATTGCGATTAAGCCAGAGCGAGGGAAGGAAAGACAATTGGACGAAGGTATCGCCCATACGTTCGTGTCAAGCGCTGGGGTGGTTCTTGAACCAGTTGAGGGCGACTTCGGTATATTGGCCGACCTCGATGAGGTTGCCGTCGGGATCGCGCAATACCGGTCCTTATAACGGGGAGCTAGTGTAGGAGCGACTCCCAGTTGGCCGGCACCCTTCCTCCCGGTCCAGGTACGGACTGACTTTCGGGATGCGCGTGCGGTGGAGGCAATTCCACGCCTTTGACCTCGGCACGCTTCTCGTAGTCGTAAAACCAGTCTTCTCCAGGCTCGAAGCTGGCAATAATTGGGTGCCCTGTCGCAGCCGCATGCTTGGATGCATGCTGACTCGGAGAACTGTCGCAGCAGCCGATGTGGCCACACTCCGCGCATCGGCGAAGGTGAAACCACCAACCTTTGGGTGACGCCAGGCATTCCACGCACCCATTGCCACTCGGCTTCGAAGAGCGGTTGATTCCCCGCAGCCCCTTTTTCACTTGCGCCATTTTTTTGCCCTAGCCAGTGGATTCCTATCTCTGCACTCGGCGTTCGCGCTTCACAGCGCCTTTGGCGGCAGCCTTTCTTCCATTCCTCTGGGGATGAACGCCCAGGTCGTGCCGTGACGTTTCCGTCAGCTTGACGTCGTAGTAGTTTGCAGCTTTCTCGATGTTCGCGAACGCCAAAGCGCGGTCGGCATCGGAGACGCCGATAACTTGATCAAACCGCGCGACCGCGTTACGGACATGTCGTGCATCGGTCAGCGGTTCTTTCCGCTGCTTCGGAAACGCGTAGACACTGGCCGGTAAGTCGCTCTGCATCGTCAGCCGCCCGTGTTTCTCGTGAGGTTTCCAGGTCGCTTTCGGCATGTCTGAGCCATCCTTTCTAGGGTGGAAATCCGTCCGACACCCATTTAGCGAATAGTTCAATGCGAGACTGCGGCCAAGGACCTTCTCCCTTCGGGGGTGGGGGCGGCATTACCGCTCCACCGATTCCCCGGAGGCGATCGTACATGGCAGAAGCGTGCTTTTTGACGTCATCGTAACTTCCTAGGTTGAACGCCTTGCTCATGCCTCGAATGTCGCGTTCCGTAAAGAGGGGCCGAATGTCCGTTTGAAAGCTCGTTGTTTTCGTCATTGCATTCTCGCGAACCGGGAGTCTTTCATGCAGCAGCGTGCTGTGCACTTGGGTGCACTTCCCGCAGGAGACCGGTCTCCACGTCGAAAATAAAGCCTCGCACGGGGACATCTTTTGCGATCCAGGGATGCGACCTGACTTTCTTGATCTGCTCCCGGGTATTTTCCTCGGGGTCCCTATAGGAGAAGAATCGCATTGGGGCCGGCGACGCATCACCTGTAGAAGCGCTGAGCTTTGCGTTCATTTCGTCGTCTGTGAATGTCGTGAACCCGCAGCCGGTGTGGTTCAGAAGCAGTATCTCTGTGGTTCCGAGTACGCGGTTGGAAACAATAAGTTCCCCGAGAACATCTTCTGTTACCGCGGGTCCGCCGGTTCGGATAACGTCGATATCGGCTTGCGGAAGACCCAAGATTCCAGGGAGATCTGAGAGTCGTGGATCCATGCAGGTTACAACTACGATTTTGGGGGTCGGATGCTTCCCCCGCGTTGGGTTGTAGTTTTTTGCATAGTTGCGGTTTGCCTCTACCGCCTTATCGATAATACTCATCGTTTTCCTCCTGACAGGCGAGCGGCGCGGCCAAGCCTGTTTTTAAGTGTCGCTATTTCGACCGAATCGGCTGCGATGGAGCGATTACACGCGAGGCGCTCTGGCGAATCAATTGGACGATGGTATTGGCGACACCTTGGTATCAGCGAGCATGAGTGTTCAATTAACGTTGCGACTCAAAACGCCGAATCAAACTAAACGCGACTCGGAGTGCCGATCGCTCAGTTCACTTGAAGAGCGGCATTGAGTGCCTCGTCGAGCACAGCAGTGTCGCTGAAAGGGTTGAACAGGCACTCCACTGCACCTTCTTGGAGTAGTCGCGCGGCCGAACAGTCTTATCCGTGCTAGCGGTGATGAAGATGATCGGAATCTCACGCCCGCGAAGCTTCAATTCCCGCTGAAGGTCGGGTCCGCTCATCCCCGGCGTAGCCATGCCGAGAGCAAAGATTCCCGTCAGTTGTGGCGGGGAGTTTCGTTATGAAACAAAAATCCTCTGGTCGTTGTTTACACTGGCGGATTGGCGTGAGCTTTTCGGACTGCTTGACACGACCGTGTGCCACATAAGCTTTTTCACCTGATACAACCGATACCAAGGTATCGCCAATACCTTGGTCCAATTGTTTGTCCCTCAGACTTCTGGTGTCATGGCTTTTCAGAAGCCCGATTCATTAGGAATGCAGCACAACAGGAACAGAGGAGAAGGAACATGAAGATACTCATGGTGCTCACATCGCATGACACACTTGGCGGCACTGGGCGCAAAACGGGCTTCTGGCTTGAAGAATTCGCAGCTCCGTACTTCGTTTTCAAGGACGCGGGCGTGCAGCTGACCCTCGCCTCGCCGAAAGGTGGGCAACCACCCCTCGATCCAAAGAGCGATTTGCCGGAAAACCAAACGCCTGCCATGACGCGGTTCAAGGAGGACCCGGCAGCGCAAAAGGCTCTCGCCAACACGGTCAAGCTTGCGGACGTGAGGGCGGAAGACTTCGACACCGTTTTCTACCCCGGTGGGCACGGCCCGATGAGGGATCTAGCGGAGAGCCCGACGTCGATCGCTCTTCTGGAAGCCTTCTACAATTCCGGCAAGCCAATCGCTTTGGTATGCCCATTCGCCCGGAGTGCTTCGCCATGTTACCTACCAGGGCGCTCCGCTGGTCAAAGGAAAACACGTTACCGGTTTCACGAACGGCGAGGAAGAGGCGATGCAGCTCACGAAGGTTGTGCCGTTCCTGGTCGAAGATGAATTGCTGCGACTCGGCGCGATATTCGAGAAGATGGCGAACTGGCAGCCGTTCTCCATCGTTGATGGCCGTCTGATCACCGGCCAGAACCCCGCGTCGTCGACGTCCGCCGCTCAAGCGCTTATGAAGCTACTCGGGGAGAGGGCCGCTCACGCTTCAGCTTGAGTTGACGACCAGACCCGTTTGTTGTCGTTATCGATGACGGCGGCCAAGATGTTTTCGCCGCCTTACCGAAATTCAGCAGAGGGTTTAGCCAGTGTCGAAGCCATGAGAAAACGTATGGAACCGCCACGAGTGCCAGCGTAGTCGAGCGCCACAGCCCTCGGAAATAAATCCTCTCGATTTTGTGCCCGACAAAATTCCTTTCGACACCCCGTATGGCCCACCGATATCACTAGACCGAGCCCAGGCGGTATTCACGCGGCGGTGGCGGAGGCGAAGAAACGGAATTGGAAGATGAATGTAGCGGTGGCCGATTCCGGCGGCAACCTCGTCGCCTTTCAACGCATGGACGGCGCGATGCTTGCCTCCATCCAGATTGCCGAGCACAAGGCTCGAGCCGCCGCGACCTTCCGGCGCCCAACCAAAATATTCGAGGACGGTATCAACCTTATGCATCTCAACTATCTCCTCGCATTTGATGGAATCATTGCCTCTCGCGGCGGCATTCCACTGATCGAACAGGGGGCGCTTGTCGGCGCAATCGGTTGTTCGGGAGGCACGGATTCCCAGGACGAGATCGTCAGCAAGACCGGCGCGGCCGTAATCAACCAACCGCTGGCAGTGCCGGCAGGGAACGAATGATCCAAAAGTCGAGAAAGCCTAGGGGCCAACCGACCGGTTTGCGAGACGAACAAATAGAGCCAGGAGAATGCCATGACAACTGCAAGCGCACTTACGAAGCCCGCACAGATTCGCATCACGCGACTGACGCCCGCCTATTGGCGCGTCACGTTCGATAACCCGCCGCTCAACGTCATGGGCCCGGAAATGGTCCGGGAGTTCCAGGGAGTCATCGGCGCTCTGGAGGCCGATGAGCAGGTCCGGGCCGTGGTGTTCGACAGCGCGGTAGACGACTACTTCCTGAATCACTCCGATTTCCTGGCCAAGCTTGAGGACCTAACCTTACTGCCGCCCGGCCCCACAGGCCTGCCGCCTTGGCCGGACTTTCTCGTACGCCTGACCCGTTTGCCAGTCGCCTCCATCGCCCTCATCCGCGGCCGCGCGACCGGCAACGGCAGCGAAATCACACTGGCTTGCGACATGAGTTTCGCCAGCCGCGAGAAGGCCATCATCTCGCAATGGGAAGTGGGCGTCGGGATGGTCGCCGGCGGCGGCCCCATGGCTCGGCTGCCCCATCTCATCGGCCGAAACCGCGCGCTCGAGGTGCTCTTGAGCTCGGAAGACATCACAGCGGAGCAGGCCGAGGCCTACGGCTACATTAATCGCGCACTGCCCGACGCCGATCTAGATGCGTTCGTAGACGCGCTCGCGACCCGGATCGCCAAGTTCGACAAATGGGCCATCGCTCAGACCAAGCGGCTCGTCAACACCAGCCTGTCGCCGGACGTAGAGCTCGGTGCCGGATGGGATGCGTGCATCGCTTCGCTCGGGCGGCCTGCCGCGCAGAATGGGATCAAAGCACTGATGGCGCTCGGCTTCCATAAGCCGGGCGATGTCGAAAATCGCCTCGGGTACTACCTAGGCCAAATCGCGCGCTAGGCCCGTGCCCGACGGGGCTCCTAACTTCTGGGCGTCGACGATGGGACGCGTTCGAAGCCATGCTTGGCGGACACGTTTCGAATGCCTGTAGTCGTGTTTAATATATTCTGCGCACTATATCGAAAGGAGCCATCAATGAACGCCGTACAAGTCGAACAGAAGAGCTATGAGATGCCCCCGCGCGAAGGGATCAGCGTCGCGCATTTTCTCACCGTCGCCGATGTCGAGCGATCGGCTCGCTACTACGAAAAGGTCTTCGGCGCTCGCATTCTGACCATGGGTGACGGCAACGCGCCTCCGTACCTTCAGCTTGCGAATATCTGGATGATTCTGAACGTTGGGGGCGGGCCGACCCCGGACAAGCCGACGGTAACGCTCAGCGTCCCCGACCCGAATCACATCAACAGCTTTATGAATTTCCGCGTTGCGGATATTCAAGCGTGCTACGAATTGTGGAAAAGTCGAGGAGCCGAATTCATCACGCCGCCGATTCCCAAGTACGGCGAGATTCGCTGCTACATCCGCGATCCTGACGGTTACATCATCGAGGTCGGACAGAGCACCACCCTCACGTACGGTTAACGCTTGGGCGCGGGGAGGAATTGGACGTGAAAGCAGCCAGGATTCATAGCTTTGGGCCGCCCGACGTCGTGGTGGTCGAGGATGTGCCGACGCCGTCGCCGGGCCCGAACGAAGTTCTGGTTCGCGTGATGGCCGCGGGCGTCGCTCCCTGGGACGTGATCATCCGGGAGGGGAAGAGCAAGGTTAGCCCGCAACCTCCCCTCACCCTTGGTTCGGACTTCTCCGGTGTCGTCGAGAGGATCGGCCCCGGCGTTACGGTCTTCGCACCGGCCGACGAAGTCTATGGCGTCACCAATCCGCAGTTCTGTGGCGCCCAGGCCGAGTTCGCCGTAGCCACGGCTGGGACGGTCGCCCGCAAACCGCAATCGCTGAACCACGTAGAAGCAGCATCGGCTCCCGTCATCGCCGTAACCGCCTGGCAAATGCTGTTCCAGTATGCACAGGCGATGCGCGGACAAACGGTGATGGTCGTCGGAGCCGCGGGGAACGTCGGGGCCTACGCCGTACAAATGGCCGTAGACGCCGGAATCCACGTCGTTGCCATCGCCCACCTCGACGACGAGGACCTGCTCCGATCCTTGGGCGTGAAATCCATCATCGACTCGAGTAAGCCCGCATTCGAGCGGGACCTCCCACAGGTGGATGCTATCCTCGACACGGTCGGGGGGAGTACGCTTCAACGCTGCGTCGCTGCATTGAAACCCGGAGGCAAACTCGTCACCTCGGTCTCGGCGCAGCCGCTCCCAACAGAGGCCATTTTCTTCTACGCTGAGGTGACCACCGCGCGCCTGCAGACACTCACAACATTATTTGACGCGGGCAAAATCACAGCGCGTGTGGGCTCAATCCTGCCGCTTTCGGAGGCGCGCCAGGCGCAACGCATGCTTGCGGGCGCACCACACAAGTCCTGGCAAGATCGTACTGCAGATCGGCCTCAGTGGGAATGATGTACACAAGAGCCGCTGAAGGTCCGCCAACCGCCCAATACCAACGTCCAATTGCGTGGCCCATTTTGTCCTGGCCTAATCCATCCTTGAACAGTCACCAGCTCCGACATTGAAAGGGGTACCAAATGGACCGCACTAATGGAAAAGAGACCATGCGCGTGACCGCGCCTGTCGGGGCGA
>CAVWDX010000021.1:0-159512 GCA_963753745.1 uncultured Acidobacteriota bacterium | reverse complement strand
GATATTCTGATGGCGCAGATTAGAGCCGCCCAAGCCAAAGCGGTTCAAGGATAAGATTGACGAGAATTTACGGGACTTCTACACAGGTGCCCGAAGCGTGGATGAAGGGCAGAATTGGCGAAACTCCGTTGCGACAGTAAAGGTGAGAGGATTCAAACTGCGCCGTTACGGCCCATGCAGAATTCGGTTCTAACCAGCGCGGGATAGCGCCCGAGTTGTCGGCACTCTTAATCTTGGTATGACGTCAGGTTTGCCCGTCACTCGCCAAGAGGGACGATCCTTAATTTGGCTTGTTCCATGCGGGTGTACGGATCGTAGATGAAGAAGGCCATGTGGAGTATCGTCGGGCTCGCTTTGGCGGGGCTGGGCGTTGTGTTCTATTTATGGTTCACCCCCGGACGCACTCCCGCCATCCACGGGCCTAACAGTATCGCGTCGCTGGAACGCATCCGCATCGGTGGTGTAGATCAATACATTCTCATTCGTGGAAACGATTCATCGCTCCCGGTTTTGCTCTTCCTGCACGGTGGTCCCGGGATGCCCGCCATGTATCTGGCTCACGCCTTTCAGCGTGAACTTGAAAAAGAATTCGTGGTAGTCCAGTGGGATCGCCGGGCTGCCGGCAAGTCCTATCGCGAAGACATCAGCAGCACACTCACCACGGAACAACTTGTCGCGGACACGGTTGAATTGACCAATGTGCTTCGTGCCCGGTTCCACCAGGACAAGATTTATCTTGTAGGACACTCCTGGGGCACCTATCTGGGAATGCTCGTAATTGCGCGACATCCAGAGCTTTACCACGCTTATGTCGGGATAGGGCAACTCGCCCGCTCGTCCCCCATCGCTGGAATTCAGGATGAATACATTCGCCAGAGTGCAAGACGCATGGGGGATCAAGACGCAATCAAGGAGCTGGAAGAGAAGGGCGCGAGCGTCCGGGAAACGCTACTCTTCAAATTTGGGGGCGAAATCCATAACGCGAAGTCGTTTATGCCGCTATTGCTGACCGGGCTGGCCGCTCCCGAGTATAGCCTTCGCGATGCACGCAACATCCCGAAGGGCGTGTCGCTATATTCGAGAAACTTCGTTTACAACTCGATTTCGGGCGAACTGATGGATGTCATCACACAAGTGGACATTCCCGTCTATTTCTTCACAGGCCGCTATGACTACACCGACCCATTTATCGCTCACGGAACAGTACTTCTCGAAGATCAATGCGCCGGAGAAACATATCGTATGGTTTGAAGAGTCTGCACATTTCCCTTTCTATGAGGAGCCCGCAGCCTTTGCACGGCAGATGCGACACGTGCTCAGTGCAACCAGTCCCCCAAGATAACTGACCGCGGGCTTGGCTCGGCCTATTGTCTACGTTTCTGACCGTTCACTTGGCGAGTGGTCGGCCAACCGGAAGTTATCCAGAAACGGGGTTCTGGGAGATCGCGTACAATATCAATATCAATTGATTCCTTCCAGTGGCTTCCCAGGACCCTCAATCGACCTGACAACCCTTCGGCGGTCAACCGAATGCTCTCCGCAGTTTCAAATAGCTGAAAAACGGGACCTTAGTTTCAATGCGGAAAATTTGGAGTGGAACCTTTCGACTGACAAGCACGGAGCCAAGATTTAAGTGCCCTGCCTTCTATTGGCTACAAAAACGTTGGATAAGAGATTCGCACGCCAGAGCTCGAAGTTGCACCCTGTTGCACCCACACACAGTTGTTGGCACATGTTGGGTAAGTGATTTTGATTCAGGAAGAAGAATGGCTCCCCGGGCTAGATTCGAACTAGCAACCCTTCGGTTAACAGCCGAATGCTCTACCATTGAGCTACCGGGGAACGGGCACGTAGACATTTAATTTACAACATGTCGCGCGGTCATGCCAGTCGCCTTACGGCGCTTTGACCCGGCTCCATGGTTTTGTCCTTCCCGCCCCAATTCCGAGCAGAGAACGGGCCTCTCACAAGCATTCGCTGTTGAATTTTTCAGTCTGTCCACCGCTGCAGGATTTAACTTCGGCGGAATCGAATTCAGATGATGTCGGACCTCTCCCAACGAAATGCTTATTGCTGTGTTTTAGCAGCCGCGGTGTCACCGCGGCTCGACGAAAGCCTGATCGTGCTCAGAGAAAATAGGGTTCTCTAATTTAAAAGCGATCCGTTCATGCTTAGGGCTGCAGGAATCGAGAGGGCACGCGATCATCTCGGTCGAAATGTACTTCGTCGAAGGAGGCCGCAACTCCGTACCAGCCGGGCATTGCAGCGGGTTCGACGCGGCTCACTCGCGCCATCGTGGCAATCACCACGCTTCCGTACCCCATGGGCCGGCTAACCAGCACGATTTCCAGCTCGACGAATGCTCCCATCGCAATCTCTTTTGGGCAAAGAAAAAAAACGCCCGTCGAACTGATGTCTCGAGTGACGAGCGTTACCGGGAAGTCTTCGGCGACAGAGTCTACGCTCCGCAGCCGCAGGGGAAGCTTCAGCGTGGCACGCGGATACTCGCGCTGTTCCTGATTCACACCCACGGCGTGAGTCGGCACCCGCACAAATTGCCGGGGCCGTCCGGGCGCAAGTAATGGCGTCACACGCAGAGCTGGAACGCGAATCAGGTTGAGCCGCCGCTTGTTGCGCCGCAATCGGCGCCACCAGCTTGGCCCCCGCCGCTTCTTTTTCCCCCGACTGAATGGGTCTTGCGCGGTTCGTCGCGCCCATCTCGCCCTCAGAGATGCCACTTCGTCGCTGCCAATAATGGCCCAACTGCGCTTGCCTTCCAACTTGCCCCGAGTTCTCAATCTTGCTTAGTGGGTGGTTAAAATGCCACCTTCAGTGCCGGACGTCAACCTGTGGGAAACTCTCGAAGTGTCCTATCTTGAAACACTTGGTAATGGTACCTGACCCTCGCTACAGCTCTCTCACTGCTCTGTGGATATCTTTGTCCAAAATGGTGCTCGACACTCCGCTATTCTACCACTACCTTCATCTCTTTAATCCTTAGCCTTTGGCCTCCGTGGAGTGGGCACACCCATCGTCGACCGCTCTACAATTTTCGCGGCTCCTGCGCCCATGCCGCCGAACGCTGCTAAGCGCGATGCGATGCTCCTCGTCATCGCCTTTGCCGCCATCTACCTCATCTGGGGTTCCACCTACCTGGCGATCTCCGTCGGCATCGAGTCTTTTCCTCCCCTCCTACTTTCCGCTTCGCGCCACTTAACCGTGGGCCTGATTCTTTTTCCCTTGTTGCGGTGGAAAACGGGTATTCGGCCGACGCGCTCGCAATGGCGCACCGCGGGCATCACCGGTCTTCTGCTTATCCTTATGGGGAATGGTGGAGTCTGCTTGTCCGAGCGCACGGTTTCCACCGGCGTGGCGGCTCTGATTGTAGCTCTTGTATCGTTTTGGATGGTATTGCTAGATTGGCTCCGTCCGGGCGGACTGCGGCCTGTCCCTAGAGTCGTGGCCAGCCTCGTTCTCGGGTTCGGTGGCTTGGCCGTACTGGTAGGGCCTGCGCATCTGGGAGGCTCGGAACGTGTCGATCTCACGGGCGCGGGAATTCTGGTCATTTCCTCGTTCGCATGGGCCTGTGGCTCCATCTACTCGAAACACAACGATCTTCCCAGTTCGCCGATGTTAAGCGTCGCCATGCAAAGCCTCGTTGGCGGGACTGCCCTTTGGATTGTCGGTCTCCTTTCAGGCGAAGGTCGCGACCTGCATTTCATGGCGATTTCGACGCATTCCTGGATGGCGCTCGCGTATCTCATCGTATTCGGTTCGGGCATTGGTTTTACGGCGTACGTCTATCTTTTGAAAAAAACTTCTGCGGCGCGGGTGGGAACCTACCCCTTTGTCAATCCTGTGGTGGCGCTCTTTCTTGGCTGGCTTTGGGCAGGTGAAAAGATCACGCTGCGCACTGGCCTTGCCGCCGCCGTAATTCTTACCGCCGTCCTCCTGGTAATCACGGCTCCGCATAACACTCCTATTGAAGCCGCCGAAGTTCTGCCCAATCCCGGCGAAGCCTGAATCATCCATTCGGCCGGCTTCAGCGGGTCCTCGAAGCCATCGCGTTTGAATCTACTTTGCCGCTCCTTTCCGGATAGATTTGATCGGGCGCGTGCGCTATTTTCAAAGTATGCCAACGATGAACAATTCGCACGGAGAGGCACCCAGGCAAATCTCGCCCCGCAAAGCGGCGCAGTTTTGGCGCGCGACGCTCACACGCGATGCCCGCGCCGATGGCACTTTTGTGCTAGCGGTACGCTCGACGCATATTTATTGCCGTCCGTCCTGCCCGGCCCGCCGCCCGCTGCGCCGAAACGTCATTTTCTTCCGCACGCGCGATGAAGCGGAAAAACAGGGCTTTCGTCCATGTCTTCGCTGCCGCCCAAACGAAACGGCCGCTTCAGCAGCACTCGTTGCTCGCGTCGCAAGGCATCTTGCGCAATCCCGCGAAGAGGGCCTCCGGCTCTCCGAACTCGCAAGAGAATTGGGTTCATCCGCCGCTACTCTCCGCCGCGCCTTCCGGCAAGTTACCGGGCTTGCACCGCGCGAACTGGCTGAAGCTTTGCGTGTAAAACGTTTCAAAAGTCTGCTTCGCGCGGGAAAAAACATCACCGATGCCCTCTATGAAACCGGATACGGTTCATCCAGCCGCGTTTATGAACGCAGCAACGCGCATCTGGGCATGACGCCTGCAACCTATCAAAAGGGAGGAAAAGGTATGAAAATCGAATACACCATCTCTAAATCACCGCTCGGAAAAGTCCTCGTGGCCGCTACCGAGCGCGGCGTTTCCGCGGTCTATTTAGGAGACGCTCAAAATAAGCTCATCGCGGAATTGCGGGAAGAGTATCCGCGCGCGCAAATCTTGCCAGCCGCCAGCGGCGTGCAGCGGTGGGTCCGCGAAATTGTCCAACGCATCGAGGGCAAGCCAGCTCAATTAAATCTTCCACTGGACTTGCAGGCCACGGCTTTTCAGTGCCGTGTCTGGCAGATGTTGCAACGGATTCCGCGCGGAAAGACGCGCAGCTATTCGCAAGTAGCCCGCGCCCTCGGACGTCCAAAGGCCGTTCGCGCTGTGGCCCGTGCTTGCGCAACCAACCCCGTTTCGATAGTGGTCCCGTGCCACCGCGTTATTCGCGCGGACGGAAGCCTGGCAGGTTATCGCTGGGGCCTAACGCGCAAACAGCAATTATTGGCCACTGAGCGTGCCGCAACGGATTGACTCATCCCCATCCGTGGATCCTTTCAAGGGGATCCAAGCTCCTCAAAAAGAAGACAGTTGGCAAACTGCACTTCTGTTCAATGGATTGCTTTGTGCCGTATATCGGCCGACTTGGAAAGTTGGGTTTAGCGTACCGGACGGCCTACGTGTTTAACATGTTGTTTAAATAACAAAATATCTCGGTGTAGGACGAAGCGAGGTCTCTAACGGGGTGTAAACTCTCCGCACTGTGGGGTTTGCACGAATCACCCGTCAGAAATTACCATTCACCCTTATGCGTGGGGCTTTTCGCGGGTCGCGTCTTTCGGCCAGTCCTGCTTGAATTTTGCATCGCTGATTTTGAGATTCTTCATGAGATTGCTGTAGTGGAATAAAATATAGTCGTCCGAGCCCGTCTCATTGAATTTCTGTTGAAGCGGAAGCCAGGAGGCTTCGTCGATCCACATCTGGATTCGCGAAATTTGGCTGCGAATGTGGTCGGATTTTGGTGTCAACTCCAGCACCACCGTCTTCCTGTGATCGAATTCTTCTTCGCCGGTGACGGTCACCAGGTAGCTCTTCTTAAGGTCTTCGCTTTTCGTCCCGAACCCCAAACGAATATATTGATCCACCATCGCACGATTCTTGCCCAGGTCGTATTCTTCCACGCGATTCAGCTTAGGGTTGTAGAGGAACAAGGAGTCGCCGGTGCGCAATATCGTTCGTGGCTCGGGCTTGCTAATTTCAATCCGCATTTTCTGGTCCCGGCGCACCCAAATTTGTCCCGTTTCCGTCGAGGTGTCTTTCACAACGGCCGTGTATTTTACGTTCTCGATGTCCGCGGTCAGGCTGCGAAAATCCTTCGCGGACCTGTCCATCATCTCCAGGACGCCCTGGGTCGTCCACCGCCCCCCAGTTTGGGCCGCGCTTGCCACCGCAGCAATAGCCGTCACGCAACTCCCTACAATCAAGAGAACAAAACGCCTATTTGTCAATCGAAGCCCCTGTTGGTACACGATCGTGCGGCTGGTTACGCTCGTTCAAATCCTAGCATATACATAAGGATGCGCGAACTTTGGCCGAAGTTACTTGCCCGAAGTTACTTGGTCGAGGTTACTTGGTCGAAGTTACTTGGCCAAAGTTGGTTGAGCGAAGGAACTTGAACGAGGTTACGCCGAAAAGCCCGCAAGCCAGCCTGGGAATTGATCCTAGATGCTAACGGTGTATCTCCACGTTGTAGGCGATCACCGTGCCCTGCTCGTCGCGGATCGGCTCGATCTTGGCGATCGTGAAGCGCTTGTTGCCAAGTTCGGGGAGCGCCTTCTGTAGCGCGTTGTGCAGTTCATTTTCGAGCGCTGGTGTTTGTTCGGGCGGCGCGAGGATTCGCGCATCGACTCTGTAGCTCTTGCTCCCCCCTTCGTCTTTCAGCAGAAGCACTTGCCCTGGCGCGTTGGCGGGCAAGCCCATCTGTGGCTGGTCATGGAACCAGCCCCGAGGCGTCGCCAAAACAAAGATCAAAATAAGGATGACCGCGACGTCATACGGCCACGTGCCGCGCTCGTAAGCCCAAAAAAACGTCTTCGAAAAAATCTGTCCGAGACTGGCCATCTCAGTCCGCCGGCACTCCGTCCACAATCACGCCGTCCCGCATGTGCACCACGCGGTCAAAATAGGCTGTGGCTTCGGGATTGTGAGTGATCATGACAATCGTTTGGCCGAGGTCTTTGTTCAACTGCCGAAGCATCTGGAGCACAGCTTCGGAATTTTTCGAATCCAGATTGCCCGTGGGTTCATCGGCCAGCAGAATTTTAGGTTCATTGATGATTGCCCGCGCGATCGCCACGCGCTGCTGCTCGCCTCCGGAAAGTTCCGACGGCTTATGCTGCAGCCGCCCGGCAAGACCCAGCATGTTGGTGACGACATCGAAGCGGTGCGGATCAAAACCATCTCCGTGGATGAATTGCGCGATCGCGATATTGCCCTTGGCGGTTAGTGTGGGCAGCAAATTAAAACGCTGGAAAACAAACCCAATCTTATGCCGGCGCAGCTTGGTGCGCTCGGCGTCGCTCATGGCCGTTAAATCGTTGCCGTCCACCAGGACACGGCCCTTCGACGCTTTCGCCAGTCCCCCAATCACATAGAGCAGAGAAGATTTCCCGCAACCGGAAGGGCCCATAACGGCCACCGATTCACCTGGGGCCACTGCGAAATTCACACCACGAAGCGCGGGGACTTCCACCTTCCCGGCGTGGTAGAGCTTCCACAAATTTTCCGTTTTAAGTATCGGCTCCAAGCTCTTTTTTCCTGGGACAATCAGCCCCTCGGCAGGCGTCCGTATTGTAGCTGCGATTCCCATCTCTGCCTAGTTACCAAGGCCTTCCGATGCGTTTATTGTCCGCCATGTCCGCTGCCCTCGCGTTTTTTTCAAGGCTTTTTCTATTCATTCGCTCCTCGATCGCAGGAAATCCTCAATCGTAGGAGAGGGATTCCACCGCGTCCTTGCGGCTCGCCATCCATGCCGGATAGCTCGCACCGAGCATAGCTCCCGCCAGCGCTATCCCTGCAGCTCGAATAATCCATCCGGTCGTTATCAGGATGGACAACGTCGGGAAGCCTGCGAGAAACGCAGCGCGCACAACGTAGCTCAGCCCTACGCCTGCCACAATGCCCAATACGCACAGTCCCGCCGACTCCGTCAGCAGGGCGCGCATGATGAACACCCGGCCCGCTCCTAGCGATTTCAGAACGCCGATGTCGCGCGTCCGCTCGATCACGGTCGTGTACATCGTCAAGAAAATCACCAGCAAGCCGATGGCGACCGCCAGGCCAATCATGGCGTTGATAAACGTCTGCAGCCCGGGAATGTTCGTCGAGGTCATCAGCGACAACAAAGAGCTGAGCGGCCGCACGGTGTAGCCCGGCAAGAGGTGGCGGATCTCTTCCATCACGTCTTCCGTGTGTTCCGGGCGCGTGCACTTCAGCCAAAAAACTGAAGCCTTATCCGGCGCCCCGACCAGATCTTGCAACGTCGCCAACGGAACAAACAGCCGCGCGCCCTTGCCGTGCTCCACTATCCCTGCCACGTGCCATTCGTGGTTCAGCAGCTTATATCTATCGCCGACTTTGATATGTTTTGCGGCGGCCGCCAAATCGTCAACCAGGAGATCGTCCGGACCCTCCATGTCGTGTCCTTGCAGAAATACAAAACCTCCGGAGACCGCGCGGAAGCTTTCGGGATCTATCCCATAAACCACGTCCACCCCGCCTTGCGAGCTGAACTGTAGAAGGGTCGGCGCAACGGCTTGCACGTACTTTAATTCCGCCAGCTTTTCGCCAATCTTTATTGGCATGGGCGCGCCGGTCATTCCTATAAACACGGAAGCCGCAGGCGGCTGCAGCATGACATCCGCTCCGATGCCTTCGATCCGCTTGGCCGTTTCCGTGAGCAATCCCGACGTCAGCCCGACAATGAGCACCACCAGCGCGACTTCGACGGCCACCGCGACGACGCCGATGAAGGTGCGCAGCGGCCGGTGCAGTAGGTTGCGCACGATGAGTTCAGCCATCATGGCTGTTTCTCCGGCGCATCCTCGCCCACGCGCACGAGTTCCGAACCCGCGGGCTGCTCGAGCTTGAAGCGATCCGCGGGAAAGTCTTCATTCAACATCAGCTTGGTCACCTGTAAGTCCAGGCGATAGTCATCATGTGGCCTGTCGATTTGAATCACGCGCGGGAACGTGCTAATCCCGGAGGCCGCTCCCCCGGGCGGCTGCTCCGCGGCGGTAAGAGCTTCCCAGTCCGAGTAGTGCACGTCGGAGAGCACTATGCCCTTGGGCCCAAACTCTTCCAGCCGCGCAATCTGCAGATTGGCTCGGTCAAACCAGATTTTGCGCAAAATTTCCGTCTCATATCCACCCCGCAATACGGTGAGAACATAATACCGCGCTCTCTCGTCGTTGAACTCTTCAAACAGTACGGCTTCCTCCTTGCGAATTTCGGTCCAGAGCAGCGCTTCCAGCAGGTGCTGCGGCCGAAGGTTTTCGATGGGCTTGCTGCTGGTGCGTTCCAGCGCTACCGGCCCAACGAGGAATTTATTCTTGGACGGGATCCACACGTGGAACGTATCCGCGTCGCTCGCCATATCGAAGATCGTCTTGCCAATCACCGGCGCTTGACCGATCATCCGAATATAGGCTGGCCGTTTCGCCAGAAGAAACGCCTTCACCTCGTGATACTCCTCGATCACCCCGCTGTATTGTGAGCCCGCCGTCGGTTTGAGCTGGACCGTGGCGTCCAGGCTGTTCACGCCCGTCGCGATCGCATTGTATTTCTCGAGCAATTCCTTGCGCGTGGCAACTTGCGCCACAACAATTTGCGTGGCCGGCAGGTTTTGCTTATGACTGACCGCGCCGCCGCAACTGCAGCAAATCGCCGCCACTGTCACCCATACCGTGCATGTCAACGCACGCCGCATCCGTCTTTTCCGTCCCTTTCACACAAATCAAGCAATCTAACTGCCAAGTCGAAACGCGCCATCAAGGTCCAATGACGTACTTCGCTTCACACCGTCCCAATAACCATTATGAACGAGTCTGCCCGGAACCCGCGAACCATCGCATACACCCGCCCTATTGCGGTCGGGCGATGTAGAGGTCGAAAGGCTGAACCGCGGGGCGGACGCGGCGAATGACTTCGCTGGCCCACAATCCCGCGCTGAGGAGCGTCACCCAGCCGTCTTCCGGCTCGCAGATGGCGCAGAACGTGTATCGCTCGTAAGCCAACTGGTAGGCGTCCACGCCGCGTTTCGAAAGTTCGCCTTCGAGCGCGGCATCAGGAGTTTCCGCTGCGCTACCGGCCCGGATTCCGAAGGTTTCGCCTTCGAAGCGCTCGAAAAGCTGGAAGAGTTGCCCCTGCCGCGGCTGCGGCAGCACCACGCAGCGCGCGCCGGCTTCGCGAATTTCGATTTTTCGCGTTTTGCAAAAGTCCTGGACGCGGTCGGTGTGGCTGAAAAAATCCACCACGTAGAATTCGTCGCCCCCTAGGGCAGGGAAGAGCGCGGACCAAATCTCCGCGGCTTGCTTGCCGCGAACCGGCTCGCGATTTTCCGTTTCGACCAGTTCGAGGCCGACCGCTTTCACTCCCGATCCGAGGTCCAGCGCTTCAACGTCGAGCGAAAAAGGAGGCAAATCCAGCGCGCCTGGCGGCACGCCCGGGGGAACGCTCATTCCAGGGACTCCGCTTCCGGAAATCTGCTCCGAAAATCGGGCGACTGCTTGCGCACATCCAGCCAGTCGAAAAATGCGTCCGGCGTCTCCAGCCAGATCCGGAACCAATCGGCAATCTCCACTTTTTCCGCGCGCTTGTGGGGCTCCACTTTGTGATTTCGCGAAATCATTTCTGCCCGGCGCTTGCCAAGCCGCGCGATCCCCAGAACGCGTTCGACTGCCGCATGTTCGCCGTGCGCCTGGAATTTCCGCATTAATTCGTCCAACCTCATGATGCTCACTTCCGCGTCTTCCAGCGTCTTGAAGTGCAGCAAGTCCTCGAATTCTTCTTCGTATTGTTCTTCCGCCTCTTCCTGCAGCGTTAGCATCACTTTCCAGCCCGCGGTTTTCAATACGTCCGCGATGTAGTCCGAGCTGGTCTTTCCCGGTTCGCCGTGTTCCGCATGCAGGCGCCGGCGCAGCTGATCGATTTCCGCGAGCGTCCACTTCGAGGCGCCGATCTCTCTAGCGGTATCGAGGATCAGGTCTTTCTTCGATTTTTGCGAGTCTGTCATCGTCGTCAAGCTCTGCTTCTTCGCGACTTCCCGTGCACTTTCGCGTGCGCCTTCTTTTTGGCGTGGACATGCTTCTGCGGCGGGGGCGGCGGTGGATCGGCTGGGAGTCCCGCCAGCAGACGGCGGTACTTTGTCACATTCCGGTTGTGTTCGGCCAGTGTCGAGCCAAAAAAATGTCCGCCCTGCG
The DNA here is from genome assembly GCA_963753745.1 of uncultured Acidobacteriota bacterium. Lineage (GTDB taxonomy): Bacteria > Acidobacteriota > Terriglobia > Acidiferrales > UBA7541 > Acidiferrum. The sequence continues at coordinate 148,343 of CAVWDX010000021.1, read as the reverse complement.
TATTGGCCACAAAATAGAGATAGTCGGTTTGCGCCGGATGGAGCGCTGCGCGCAACGATTCTTCTCCCGGGTTCCCGATCGGTCCCGGCGGCAACCCCGTGTGCTCGTATGTGTTGTAGGGCGAATGCACGTGCAAGTCGTCTCCGGTCAGCGTTCCGTTGTACTGGCCCTCTTGTTCCAAAGCATAGATTACCGTCGGGTCGCATTGCAGCATCATGTCTTTGCGCAGGCGATTCTCAAACACGCCCGCAACCAGCGGCCGCTCCTCTTTCTTGGGCGTTTCCCGCTCGACCAGCGAGGCCATTGTCACAATAGAAGAAATCGGGTAGCCGGAAGCCAGCCGCGTTTTATCGCCGTCCGCCATCGGCGGCGCAATGCGCGCCCACTCTGCCTTAAACTTTTTCACCATGAGTACCGTCAAATCCTGCGCGGCAGGATGGCGCGGCAATTGATAGGTCGCCGGGAACAGAAACCCTTCGAGCGTCAGGGCGTGTGGGTCAATGTCGCGAACCAGCGTCGGATCGCTCGCGGCTTTCACGAACTCATCGGCCGCCAGAAAGTGGCCGGCTTCCAAGTCGTGCGCAATGTCGTAGAGAGTCTCCCCTTCGCGGACGGTGAAGGAAACTTCATAGACTTGGCCCTTGGCGAGCATCCAGAAAACGTCGCGGCCCGTTAGCGGCTTGTTGAAGAAGTATTCGCCGGCCTCGAGTGTGCGCGTGGCATGCCGCCTTGCATAGATTTCAAACGCCACGGCGCTGCGCACCACGCCGTTGCGTTCTAGCAGATGCGATACGCCGCGGCTGGAGGCTCCGTGCGGCACGGTCACGAACACACCGCCGCTCGCGAATCCCTGATACGGTTTCGTCAAGGCGTACCAGATCCATGCACCGGTTCCCCCGGCCGCCAGCACCACTGCCACAATGACTATCAAAATTTTCTTCAAATCAGCCTCGTGAACTCCGCCCGTTCCTCATTCACTCCGCCCCTTGCACCGCTTGTGGTGCCTGCCGCCGGTCCAAATATTCTTTCAGGATCAAGGCCGCGGCCATGGCGTCAACTCCGAGCTTTGTGTTCTCTTGCTTACGTTTCTTGCTGGTGGTGGCGTGGATGGTTCTTCCTTGCTGCTCTTCGAGCAAGCGCTCCGCCTCCCAGCTCGTCAGGCGCTCGTCCACCATCTCGACAGGCACGCCAATCTGCTTGCGCACCCGTTCCCCGAATCGCGCCGCTTCTTCGGCCATCTCCCCGCGCGTTCCATCCAGCCGCAGCGGTAGGCCCACAACGATTTGCTTCACGCCATGCTCGCGCACCAGTTCCCGTATCCGCCGCATATCCTCGTTCCGGTTGATGCGCTCCAGGGTTCCTAGCGGTTGGGCCAGCGCGGCTTCGGCACTGGCAATCGCCATCCCGATTCGCGCCCGTCCGTAATCCAGCGCCAGAATGCGCGCTGTTTTGGCTTGCTCCGTGCCCAAGTTTTCTCTCCCCACGCTTCCTCGTCTAATAGTCTTCCATTCCAGTATAGCGTGAAGCCTACAAGGCAAGAGCGCGCCGTATTCCGACCGTACACGGCCCCCCGCCCCGCTTGCCCTCCAATAATGGGTGTGCTATTCCATCTCCGGTTATGCGCCGCGCGTGGTCATCCCTCTCCTGGCTGATCCTGGGATTGGTGTTGTCTTCGCCCTTGCCCGCACAAGATGTCTCCTGCCTTCAGCGGACGTTGTCGCTCAACGTCATCGATTCGCAAAGGCGTTTGATACGGCTCAGCGATCCGTCGTATTTCGCAGGAAAGTTCCGCGGAAAGCCTGTAAAGATTCTTTCCGTCAAGCCCGATGAGCGTCCGCACCGGATTATCCTCTTGCTGGACGCCAGCGGCAGCATGCTGGGCCAGCCGAATGGTCGCAAATGGCAGATGGCGCGCTTCGCTGCGGCGCACCTCGCCAAGGCAAATTTGCCGAACACGTCCCTTGCCCTGCTCATTTTCTCCGACAGAGTGAACGAACAGATTAATTTTTCGCAGGGCGCACCGGCCATCGCCGGGCGCTTGTCGGAGATCGCGGCCGACACCGATTATGCAAAGAGACATGTTCGGGGCACTACGGCCTTGCTTGATACGATCCGCTCCGCGCTGCGGCTTCTCGCTGATCCAGGCTTCTCGGACTCTATTTACGTCATCACCGATGGCGGCGAGAACAAAAGCAGAACCCGTATGCAGGTCGTGAGGAATGCCCTGGTCAACAGGCGAGTACGCTTCTACGTTTCGCTTTTGGCTTCTGAATCTCCGGGTCTGATTCCCCCGGAAGAGCAAACGGGCCCTGGCGAATTTGCCGACCTTGCTGCGGCTACGGGTGGTTTTGTCCTTGGTCCCCTCGGCGTTACTCCATTAGGAAGAGTGAGCTACGACCTCACTCAAAATGAGCTGCGCGGGATTGCAACTGGACTAGATGGATTGTATATGGCGATGACTCGCAACGATTTGGTGGAGATCGAGTTGCCGCAATCAGGGGACAAATGGAGCAAGTGGTTGCTGGAACTCTCCCCTGAAAAAAAAGCTCTTCACAAAGACTGGCTCGTCGTTTACCCGCGCGAACTCGCGCCGTGCAGCGCTGGAACAAATACTCGCTGAAAAAATGTCATGTCGCGGCTATGGGTTGCGCCCTCGGGCCCCGGATTGCCAGGCGTCCCAGTAGCCAATCGTCTTCATCTGCTGGTCCAGGCCGGTTTTTTTGAGGAGCACGTCGAGTTCGGCGCGCGTTAGGCGTTTGCCGAGAGGCTCGGTGCGATCCGCGATCCCCCAGGCTGTCAGCGCGGCGATGGCCGTGTTCAGCTTCAGCTCGCGGATATCCATCTTGTCGAACGTATCTGACGCCGCATGATAATTTGGCAGATAATTTGCCTCTTCCTGATTCGCCACCAGCGTCGGCACGCCTTCGAGCAGAAAATCGAGATTGTCGGTGCCAAAGCCCGCGTCATCGGTGTGTTTGTTCGCGCCCCACGATTCCAGCGGCTTCAAAATTTCGCGCACACCCGCATCGAGGTCGCGCCGTCCGCCGAGAGAATACCCGGTTACGCGTCCGTTCCCCGCCTCAAACGCGATCATCGCTCGAATCTTGTCCATCTCCGAGCGGTGCGCCTTGACGTACGCATGCGAGCCCATCGTGCCTTGCTCTTCACCGCTGAAGAGCACAAAGCGAATCGTCCGCCGTGGCAATAACCCGGTCGCCTTGATTGCCCGCGCCGCTTCAATGACCAGCGCCGCATTGCAGCCGTCGTCCAGCGCGCCCGTTCCCAACTCCCACGAATCCAGATGCGTCGCCAAGAATGACCACCTCGTCCGGGTTCTCGTATCCACGAATTTCGCCCACAACATTTTCCTGCTCGACCGGCCCACCAATTTTGATTCGGCATACTGAATCGCACGCGCACTTTCCCTGGATACTCAGCAGCCGTCAGGCGCGCCAGCCGCATCGCATCCTCGCGCGCCACCATTGCCTGGGGAATTTTGTCGATCTCGCCGTTCAGAGAATTTGTGTGCCGGTAAAGCAGCAACCGTTCGCGTGCGCCCATCCAAAGAATCGCGGCGGCGCCGCCCTGCAGCGCGTGCTGGATGATTTCCGGCGGTCGCAAGTATTCATTGAAGAGATCGGTCCACGTCGAGCGAATGTCGCTATGCACCAGCAGAATCGCGCCTTTAATCGCCGAGCCAGCCCGCGCAAAATCGTCCTCGGTCCCGTAACCCACATCGACGAGGCTTGCTTCAATGCCGCCCGCTGGGGTTGCCGGAGACCAGCCCTCGGCCACAAGCCTCACAGCAAACTTCACCGGTCCCAGCAATTCGAGCCGTGTATCGCCTTCGCTCCACGTCACCGGCAGCGTGTACTTCTCCGTGTGAACCTCCACGCTCTTCGGCGCGAAACGCAGCCACCGCCCACTCCACCGCCTTGGCCATCTGCGGCGAGCCACTCACGCGCCCGCCAATCTCATCCGTCAGGCGCCGCAAATTCGCTTCCATCGGCGAAGGACCCATCACTTGCGGCAAAATTTTCGCAGCGGCTTGCGCGCAACTCGAAGCATCCGTCGCCGAACAAGCAGCGGCGCTCTGCCCGGATTGCGCGGGGCCGAGAGAATCCTTCGCCGGAGGCAGTTGCGCTGACGCAGAAATCGCAGCAAAGAAGTAAAGAAGGGATGAAGCGAAGCAAGTCTTCAAGACACGCATCAATTTACTTTCCGCAACGTAATGCTGGCGCCGCGACTGCTTTCCCGCGGCAAGCCCGTGCATCCTGACGCGGAGTAGTATAAGCTCGCGGCGCTTCGGCGAGAAATGGGTCCTCGCACATCATCTTGTTGAGAGCATTGCCATGAAAAAATCATTTTCCGTTATTGCACTGACTTTGGCGCTTGCTGCCGCGGCGCTGCCGCAATCATCGACAAAAATGGCCACCGCGAACTTGGAAGCCCGCGCAAAAGCCGCCCTCCCACAAATTCGCGGAACGCTTAACATCCCCGGCCTCCAGCAAAGTGTGCGCGTTCAGCGCGACCGCTGGGGCGTTGCCCACATCTACGCGCAAAACCAGCACGATCTCTTCTTCGCGCAGGGCTTCGTCGTCGCCCAAGACCGCCTCTTCCAAATGGAACTCTGGAAACGCTCCGGCCAGGGCCGCCTTGCGGAAATCCTCGGTCCTTCCGCCGTACAGCGCGATATCAACGCACGCCTGCTGCAATATCGCGGCGATATGGACGCCGAATACAAAAGCTACGCGCCCGACACGAAACAAATTCTCGAGGCCTTCACGTCCGGCATCAATGCCTACATCGAAGAAATTCAGAAGCCCGGCGGCCGCGGTCTTCCCATCGAATTCCAGCTCGCCGGCTTCAAGCCCGAGCCTTGGAAACCGGAAGACTGCCTGAACCGCCTGGCTGCTTACTCAATGACAGGAAACGGCGCGAGCGAACTTCACAACGCCCAGTTGGTCGCTCTTCTCGGGCCTGAAAAGGCCGCAGAGCTTCTCGATCTCGATCCGCCAGTAAAACTCGATCCCGCGCCGGGAATTAATTTTTCCGGCCTGTCGCCCGCTCTGCTGAAAAATCTCGTTGGAAGTGACGTGCCCGTCCATTTCCCGGAGGCGCCGCCCGAGGGCAGCAACGACTGGACCATCTCCGGCGCTCTCACTGCCTCCGGCAAGCCGCTCCTCGCCAACGATCCCCACCGCGTCATCGCTGAACCTTCGCTACGTTACATCGTGCATCTTGTGGCGCCCGGATGGGACGTCATCGGCGCCGGCGAACCCGGTTTGCCCGGCGTCGCCGATGGCCACAACGAAAATATCGCCTGGGGATTCACCATTTTCGGACTCGACCAGCAAGATCTCTATCTTGCGCAGTTGAATCCCGCCGATCCCGACGAATACAAAACGGAGCACGGCTGGGAGCGCATGGAAGTGAAAACAGAAACCATCGGCGTGCGCGGCGGCGCGCCGGTCCCAGTGAAGCTGAAATTCACGCGCCATGGTCCCGTCCTCTGGGAAGACGGCAAGCGCGCGCTCGCGCTTCACTGGGTCGGCGCCGAGCCCGGGACCGCCGGCTACCTCGGCTCGCTCTTGCTCGACCGCGCGGAAAACTGGCAGGAATTTGAGCAAGCGATGGCGCGCTGGAAAGTCCCGTCAGAAAATATCGTCTACGCCGACCGCGATGGCAACATCGGCGAGCACTCCACCGGCCTCGCGCCTCTGCGAACGAACTGGACCGGTCTTCTGCCGGTTCCGGAGACCGGCGGCTACGAGTGGAGCGGCTTCGTGTCCAACGCGCAGTTGCCGCATTCCTACAATCCCGCCAAGAATTTCGTCGCCACGGCCAATCACAAGATGATCCCGGATAATTATCCCTACGCCGTGGGATTTCAGTGGGCATCGCCCGAACGGTTCCAGCGCATCTCGGAAGTGCTCGGCGCCGCCGCGAATACCTCCCACAAGCTCAGCATCGAAGATATGGAAAATTTGCAGAACGATGTTGTTTCGCTGCCCGCGCGCGAATTGCAAGGCCTGCTGAAGCATGCCGCAGGTAACGCGCCCGGTCCCGCAGCCAAACTCCTGCTCGATTGGGATTGCGCGGTCACCGCAAATTCCACCGCGGCGTCGCTCTACGAATTCTGGGCCGCCGAATTGCGCGACGCGGTCACGCAAAAAATTGTTCCTGCCGAGGCTCGCAAAGCCGTCAGCGAATTGTCCCTGCCCCGAGTCGTCCAGGAATTGTCGCGTCCGCGCTCGCCGGTCTTTGGCGCAGATCCCGATTCCGCGCGCGATGCCGTACTGCTTCAATCGCTCCATGCTGCCGAAGGCAAGCTCTCCGCGAAGCTCGGCCCCGATTCCAAAAGCTGGGCCTGGGGAAAGTTGCACCGAGTTTCGTTCTATCATCCGCTCGGCGTAACGCCCTCTCTTGCCGCGCTCTTCGATCGCGGCCCTATCCCCCGCCCCGGTGACGGTTCCACCGTCGACGCCACCTATTATGGGGGAGGTTCCTTTGACCAATTGGCCGGCGCAAGCTACCGCGAGATTTTCGATCTGAGCGATTGGGACAATGGAGTTGGAGTCAACGTGCCAGGCCAGAGCGGCCGGCCCACCAGCCTCCATTATGACGATCTGCTCGCGCTGTGGACCACTGGCCGATATTTTCCCCTGCGCTACAGCAAACAGTCCGTCGACCGCGAAACCACCGACGTCCTCGAACTGAAGCCGTGATCGAAAAAGGATTCGGCGCCCGCGGAAACTAACCTTTCCGCAGCCTCGGATCCACAACGCAATCAGCGACGCGCGCCACCTGCACCATCTCCGCAACATCATGCACGCGCACAATGTGTGCGCCACCCAAAATACTCGCCGCGACTGTTGCAGCAGTGCCCCAAATTCGTTCCTCTGGCGGAGCGGGTTTCCCCTCGCGCGCAAGCGTTGCACCTAGAAATCCCTTGCGCGATGTTCCCACGAGTAGCGGATAGCCAAGCGCGGCAAGTTCCGGCAACTTTTGCAGCAGTTCGTAATTCTGCGAATGGCTTTTCCCGAAGCCAATCCCCGGATCCAAAATGATCTGTGCCTTTGCGACGCCAGCCTTGCGCGCTTTCGCAACGGATACTCTCAGTCCCCGCGCCACGTCGCGCATCACATCTCGCGCGAACGGCCCTTTCTGCATCGTGCGCGGCTCGCCGTGCATGTGCATCAAGATCAGCGGCACACGATAGTTCGCCACAACTTCCGCAATTCGCACGTCGCTGCGCAAGCCCGAAACATCATTGATGATCTCCGCTCCGGCCCGGATGGCGAGCTCCGCAACCGTCGATCGGCGTGTATCCACAGATACCGGAATCTTGAGGCGGCCTCGCAGCCCTTCAAGTACGGGTAAAATTCGGTCCAGCTCTTCCGAGGCAGGAATTTCTTCGGAACCCGGCCGTGTCGATTCGCCTCCGATGTCGAGAAGGTCGGCGCCCGCCAGCTCCATAGCAAGGGCGTGTTCAATGGCGATCCCGGGTTCATCGTATCTGCCGCCGTCGGAGAAACTATCCGGCGTAACGTTCAGCACGCCCATCACGAGCGTGCGCTCGCCAAGAATCAGCGTTCGCGACTGCAGCTTGAGCCGAAATTTCTTGCGTGAGTTCATCGGAAGGGCGGACTAGCAGTCTAACCCAGCAGCAGTGGGACAGACCTTCTTGTCTGTCTTCCTGCTTTCAGATACAAAAAGAGACAGGCAAGCATGCCTGTCTCCCAAATTCCCTTAGGATCTAATCCAAATCAAAATCGCGAATCGGCTTGCCGGCGGGCGCGTCCTTGGCCTTCTTCATCGCCTCTTCGAATTTCTTGGTGAGGATGTCTTCTTTATGCGTTTCCTGGAAGAACGAGTCGGCAAACTTGTCTTCGCGCTGGCGATGCTGCTCGGCAAGAATCCCGTGCGCATTTTCCAGGTCGACGTTAGGCCCCGCCTTCACCGGAGCCTCGTGCGAGAGCACCGCTCCAAACACCGCGTCCACCACCAGCTTCGCCTGGCAGCACGGGCATGTCACCTGTAGATTGTCCGGTTCCTTCTTTCCCATATCCGCATTCTACGCCATTTTGCTCTCAACGGTCACCGTCCCCGGCTAGCCCGGCCGACAGGCGTTCGCCCCACCCAAAAAAAGAGGGGCACTATAGATCGTGCCCCTACACTGGATATAAATTGATCTTTACGCTTTCGCTGGATTCTCTCCGCGCGTGAATCCCGGTGCTGGCCGCAATTCCGGCCGCACCACCTTAGGGTCCGCGCTCGGCGCGGCTGGCGCCGGAGGCGGTGGTACTCGCGGTTTGTCCGGCAACGGCTTGCCTTCCATCAGCATCTTCACTTCGTTCGCGTCAATCACTTCGCGATCTAGCAACGCCTGCGCGATTCGCTCCAGCGTCTCACGGTTGGTGGAAAGAATCCTCTTGGCATTCTCATAGCCGCCGTTGACGATCCTCTTCACTTCCTTGTCGATCTGAATCGCCGTATCTTCCGAATAGTCGCGATGCTGCGTAATCTCGCGGCCCAGGAAAATCGCTTCATCCTTTTTCCCGTACGCCAGCGGCCCCAGCTCGCTCATGCCCCATTCGCAAACCATGTTGCGCGCCAGGTCCGTGGCCCGCTCTATATCGTTCCCCGCGCCCGTCGTAATGTGTCCGAGGAATATCTCTTCCGCGGAGCGCCCGCCCATCAACACTGCCAGCATCGCTTCCAGGTATTCCCGCGTGTAGGTGTGCTTGTCGTCTTCCGGCAACTGCATCGTCAAGCCCAGCGCCATCCCTCGCGGAATGATGGTCACCTTGTGAACCGGATCGGCTCCCGGCGTCATCGCCGCCACCAATGCGTGCCCTGCTTCGTGGTAGGCCGTGTTCTTCTTCTCTTCATCAGACAGAATCATCGACTTCCGCTCGACGCCCATCAATACCTTGTCCTTGGACATCTCGAAGTCAACCTGCATCACGAACTTGCGGTTCTGCCGCGCCGCCCACAGTGCAGCCTCATTCACCAGGTTCGCCAGGTCCGCGCCGGAAAAGCCCGGCGTGCCGCGCGCGATGATGGACAACTCGACGTCATCGGCTAGCGGCACTTTGCGCGTGTGTACTCGAAGTATTTCTTCTCGTCCCTTCACGTCTGGTCGCGCAACCACCACGCGCCTGTCGAATCGTCCCGGCCGTAGCAACGCTGGATCGAGCACGTCGGGCCGGTTCGTCGCGGCAATTAAAATCACGCCTTCGTTCGATTCGAATCCGTCCATCTCCACGAGCAACGCATTCAAAGTCTGTTCGCGCTCGTCATGTCCTCCGCCCAGCCCCGCTCCGCGGTGCCGCCCGACGGCATCGATCTCGTCGATGAAAATGATGCAAGGCGCGTTCTTCTTCCCTTGCTCGAATAAATCCCGCACGCGGCTCGCGCCCACGCCCACAAACATCTCCACGAAATCCGAGCCTGAAATCGAAAAGAACGGAACATTCGCCTCGCCGGCAATTGCTCTCGCCAGCAGCGTCTTGCCCGTTCCCGGAGGCCCGACCAGCAACACGCCCTTGGGTATCCTTCCCCCCAGTTTCTGGAACTTCTGCGGGTCCTTCAAAAACTCGATGATTTCTTGCAGCTCTTCTTTCGCTTCATCCGTTCCCGCAACATCCTTAAACGTCGCCTTCTTCTGTTGTGCCGATAACAGCCGCGCGCGCGATTTGCCAAAGCTCAGCGCCTTATTTCCGCCGGCTTGCATCTGCCGCATCAGGAACAGGCAAAATCCCACAAGCAAAATCAAAGGCGCGGCGTTCAGCAGGATGAGGATCCAATCCCCGCTCCGAACCTCCTTCATCCCCTTGATCATCGCTCCCTTGTCCCGCAATTCCTTGATGATGTCCGGAGCGGCTTCCTTGAATACTGTCACGGTAAACTTCGTGTTTGGCGGGTTGCGATATTCTCCCTGGATCTCGTAGCTGCTCGGCGAAAGGTACAACGTCACTTCCTTGATGTCTCCCGCGTCCACCTTGGCCATGAATTCGCTGTAGCTGGGCTGCTGCTCCCGCTGCTGGCTGCCATTCGCGGACACCAGCTTCCACAGCATTACGCCTAGGAAGACAATGGAGATCCAGAAGAGAATTGTTTTAGCTGTAGAACTGGAATTCACGTTGTCCTCACCTTTGTCCTTGGCCCCGCGGAAATACGTCCCACGAGGAAGCGACGCGCGAATCTTTCGATCTTACTTCGTACGTCCTTGCCGTCGCCTCACCTGCGCTGCTCCAGTGGATAAAGACCGGTAATTCCGTCCCGTTCCATTGTCCGCAGCCAGGCCGTACCCGACCCACACTTCATTAGATGCCGTCCGGAACCCAAAGTAATCAGGCTCCAGTCCCACCCGCCGCCGCGCAGGCTTATCCAGCAGCACTGCCAATCGCAGCGATCTCGGCTGGCTTTCTCCCAATCGCCGCAGAAGAAACTCTTGCGTCACGCCGCTCTCCAGCACCGCGTCGACCAGCAGCACATCCCGGCCCTTCAATTCCGGCCGCGATCCAAAATAAACTTCGCGCCGCTCATGCCCGCCGTCATGTACGTCGCGCACATCCTCGCGCACGAAGTGGCATACGACGCCGGTGTCCATCTCGCGAATCAAGTCTGCGGCAAACACGAATCCGCGGTCCAGCGTAACAACCACGTCCACCCGCCGCCCCTGGTACGCTCGCATAATTTCCCGGCCCAGCGCTGCGACCCGCGCGCTAATCCGCGCGGCGGAAAAGGCCACTCGTCCTCGTGCGTTCGACTTGACCGCTGGGCGGTCACGCATCAAGACTTTTCCTCGGTGATCAAGATTCCCGTCTTGGTCCCTTCACTTGCTGCAAATCCGGCCACTACTGGAAAGCCTCGCGCCCATGCAAGCACGCCGCCGCTGGTCAGCACCGGCCAGCCCTCTCGCTCCCATCGGCTTACGCGCTTTTCGTTCAACAAGCGTTTCAGCTTGTGCGCTTTCTGATGTCCCGCGGGTTGCAGCTTGTCCCCGAAACGCCAGTTGCGCAGCACAAGCGGCAAACGCAGCCGGTCGCGGTCTAATACCGCCCCTGATTCTCTAGTTTCCTCTCTCTGCGCGGGCCAGTCAATCACCCTGAAGCGCAAAACGCACCCCGCTTGCGGCACCCGCAGGACCGCCTCGCCATTCCTAATATCGATCTTATGTTCGTACTCTATCGCCGGAGATTTTCCTGCCCCACTACTCTTCTGCGCCTCCCGTTTAGCGCGGCCTCCGCTGCTCCCCCTCGTGCAAAAAACCAAATCCTCGCGTTCTCTGCGAACCTCCAGCCCCGGTAATTGCAGCAATTTCCCGCTCTCTCCATGCTGAGCCAAATCCACCACCGCCGCGATGTGCCGCCCCGTAATTTGTCCCGTCCCGCTCTTCCTCTCCTCAATCAAGCCACGCAACATCCGCTTAGTCAGCGCCGCCCATTTCTCCTCGTTCTTTTCTGTGTCCTCGGCACACTCCGCGTCCTCTGTGTAATTGTTTTTTCTTTTCAACGGCCCCAGCAAGTCTGCCAACGCGATCCTTGTTTTATCGTCATCTTTTTTGGCCAGCGCTTCCCAACGCTCCCGCGCAAGCCATTCCAGGAACTCCTCGTCTTCCCGCGCGAATTCCGCAAGCGAAGCAAGATGCTCCACCACTCCGCCCTGGAACTCTTTTTCCAGCAGTGGCAATAATTTCTTTCGAATGCGCGCCCGCATCCTCGTTGTATCCAGGTTCGTTACGTCTTCGCGCCACTTCTGGTTTTTCGCCCGCAGGTACGACCGCAGCGCCGCCCGCCGCACCCCAAGCAATGGTCTGACGACGCTTTCCGTGCAAGGATGAATTCCGCCCAAGCCCGCCAATCCCGTCCCCCGCAAAATATGCGCCAGCACCGTCTCCGCTTGATCATCCGCCGTATGCGCCACCGCCACGCGCGCGACTTTTCCTTCCGCAACCAGCCGCGCGAAAAATTCATACCGCGCGCGCCGCGCCGCATCCTCAAGGTTCGCTTTCTCGCGTTTCGCGCGTGCCGCCACGTCCGCGCTCTCGCCGTGAAACGCAAGCCCATGCTTCTTCGCGAGATTTGCCACAAATTTCTCGTCCGCATCCGAAGCTTTGCCCCGCAACTTGTGGTTCAGATGTGCCACGCTCAAAACAATTCCCAACTCGTCGCGCAATTCCAGCAAAAGCAGCAGCAGCGCCACCGAATCCGCTCCGCCAGATACCCCGGCGCCCACGCGTTCTCCCGCGCGCAACATTCCCGCGTGCTTGAAGCTCTCAAGCATTTGTCGCGCAAGCGCACCGCTCTCGCGAAGCACCCCGGTTCTTGAAGAAACTCGTTTGGTCATGGATGCAGCGGCTATGGTAGCAATTGCCCGCCAAACTGGTCGAGTCTTCCCGCAGCGTCAATTTCCGGTAATTCGGCGAATCGTGATTTAGCCCAAAGCCACCGCTGGCAGGTTGCGCTCAGAGCGATATACTATCCGGCGTGCAAGACCGTTTCGAATGCAAAGGTGGCCACCATGGAAATCGAGCGGCGTGACTTCTTGAAGACGACCGGCAAAGCCATCACCGTGGGCGCGGCGGCGCTCGCTCTTGGCGGCAAGATTCTCGGCGCGAATGATCGTGTCCGCGTCGCCGTTTGCGGTGTGCGTGGCCGCGGCAAAGATCATATCCACGGCTTTGCGCATGTCCCGGGAGTCGAACTCGCTGCTCTATGCGATGTCGATGAAAACGTTTTGAACGAGCGCCTCGCCGACGTCGAAAAAATGGGTTTGCCCCGTCCCAAATCCTACGTCGATGTTCGCAAGCTGCTCGAAGACAAAGAAATCGACGCCATCTCCATCGCCACCCCCAATCATTGGCACTCGCTGATCGGCATTTGGGGCTGCCAGGCCGGCAAGGATGTCTACGTCGAAAAGCCCTGCTCCCATAACACGTTCGAAGGCCGCCAGCTCGTCCGCGCCGTAAAAAAATACAACCGCATTTGCCAGCACGGCAGCCAGTCGCGCTCCAATCCCGGAATGATCGAAGCCATCCACCATCTCAGCGACGGCACCGTTGGAGAGGTTTATATGGGCCGCGCCATCTGCTTCAAGTGGCGCGGAACCATCGGCCACGCTCCGGAGGAGCCCGTTCCCGCCGGCGTTCATTACGACCTCTGGACCGGCCCCGCCCCCCTCAAGCCTTTCACCCGCAATCGCTTTCACTACAACTGGCACTGGATCTGGGACACCGGCAACGGCGAAGTCGGCAACCAGGCCATCCACGAAATCGATATCGCGCGCTGGGGCCTTGGCGTCCGCTTCCCCGTCTCCGTCTCCGCCATGGGTGGACATTTTATGTTCGACGACGACCAGCAGACACCCAATACACTGAACGCCGTCTTCTATTTCGACGCTTCCGACGGCAAACGCAAGATGATGGAGCTCGAAGTCCGCCACTGGATCACCAACCACGAAGCGGAAATCGGCACCGGCGCGTACGGCGCCAGCGCCGTTCCTCCCGCGGGACTCACCGCCCCTGCAAGGAAAAGGCCCGCCGACAAGGAACAGTCCCTCGGCCCAAAGGACGCCAAGACCAACACCATCGGCAACATTTTCTATGGTTCGAAAGGCATTCTCGCCATCGACGGTTACGACGCCTACAAAACTTGGCTCACCGATCAGCTCGAACCCGGCCCGCACGGCAAAGCCGCCGGCGACCACTTCGCGAATTTCATCGATTGCGTTCGCAGCCGCCGCGCCCAGGACATCCATTCCCCCATCGAGGAAGGCCACATCTCAACAACGCTGGTCCACCTGGCCAACGCCTCCTACCGTCTCGGCCGCTCACTGACCTTCGATCCCGCCACCGAGCAAGTCCTCAACGACGACGAAGCCAACCGCCTCCTCCGCGGCACCTATCGCGCCCCCTACGTCGTTCCCGATGAAATCTGATCGGCCCCGGGTTTTGCCTGGCAACCTCAACGCTCGCGGCGAGCTACCATCTTTCGAGAAATCTGCTTGTGCACGGATCCAGCAGCTTTGGTCGTATTTGCCCGCCTGACGGGCCGAGTTTCCCCGGCGGTTCAGACTGCCTCACTTTCAGATTACCCAACTTATCGGACTACGGCCTACAATGGCGCGCCGCGAAGCAATCGCTTCCCAGCCAGTAATTCCCAGTAACCTTCCTTCGGCTCACAAACTGAGTGAGTACCAATTGACCGCTTTATGTCTCGCTACGAAGGGAATGTCCGGCCTGGCGGCCAAATGTTTCCCCTCGACAGATTCCTCCATGGCACTCCGTGGTTCCCCTGCCCTGCATGCAGTCGCTGTTGCGTCTAATTCCTCGTCATTGAATGGGTCTGGGCAGTTACGCTCTTCCTCGTACTTGATACCGGCTTCTTGCTCGGAGCCCGAAGCTCAATCGCAATCGTCGCGTTGTTGACGAGCTCCTTGCCACTATCTTTTGTGATATACGCAATTTTTGGTTTAGTTTCCCCACCACGGCTTGAACAGGTTCCAACAAAAACCAAACTCGAAGGCAAAAGCAGGCTACAGCGGCACGTGTCTCGATTCGATAGAAGGTGCCCAGCATGCGATGAAGTGATTTCTCCAATGCAGATTCCGACATGGCAATCGGTTGGATTCCCATGCCCCGCATGCACAGCAATCCTAAAAATTTCGCCCTTGTCAGTGAAATTGATTCTGCCTTTGAGCTTCGCCGCGTCACTTCTGCTTTGCATCATCTTCGGTTTGCGAGGTCTCACCGTGACTCTGGCCTCACTGGGCACTACAGTGCCGATGTATTTCGTGGTCTACGCAATTGTTGGCTTAGTCGCGCCGCCGGGGCTCGAGATGGTTGCGAAGAGCGACCTGCGACTCGATCGGTAGTCCCGGACTCGAAAAACGAATCCCATCCCCTGATTAACCGCAAACGGAAACTGACCTGCTGGGGTTTGTGCTCGAGAGATTTCGCGATCCTCCTAATTACGGCCTAGGCGCCGCAGGCCGCCCCTGCTTCGCCTTCGCCACCATCTCCCGCACATCACTTAACAGCGCCTGCGAATCAAACACTACGCCGTCGCGAATCGTATACTTCACGCACTGCTCGTGCATTTCCTTGCGGTCCTGGCTCACCGGCGTCACGCCAATTCCATAAAACACTTTCACATCCGCCAGCGGATTTTCCGAAAGCACCACCAGGTCCGCGAGATAACCCGGCCGGATCACTCCCAGCTCCGGATTCTTCACCACCTTCGCTCCATTCTCCGTAGCCGCGTGAATCGTCTCCAATGGCGAAAATCCTGCCTCCTCCAGCATCTCCAATTCTCGAATCGTGCCAAATCCCCACAGCGCAAACAAAAATCCCGTGTCCGACCCCACCGCCACCGTGCCGCCCTGATTCTTGTAGTCGTTCACGAAGTCCATCCAAATCCGGTAAGCCCGCGCCCAATCCGCTTCCTTGTCCGATGTCCAATCATAAAAATAAGAAGCATGGTGCGCCGGATTCGGCAAAAACGAATCCATCACCACCGGCAGCGTGTACGTCGCGTGCCACGGCAAATTCGCCGCCCGCGTCACGTCGCGATTCGCCTCATAAATACTAAATGTCGGCACCATGATGAATCCCGTGCGATGCATCGTGTCCAGCAGCGAGTCAATCACCTCGCCGTGCAGTTTCCCCACGTCCGCCTGCAGCCACGCCCGCCCCGTCTCCAAAAACCGGTCCGGCTCGCTCGAATAGTTATAGTCCGGCGGCAAATCCTGAATCGTCTCCGTCGTGAACGACGACTCCGGATACCCATAATGATGCTCGATCGTCGAAGCCCCTTCGCTCGCCACCTTCACCGCATTCATCGGATAAACGCCGTCCTGCCCGATGTGCACCGCCACGCCCATTCCATTTTTCCGCGCCTCGTCCGCAATCGCGTGAAACACGTCCGGCCAAAGCCCCGGCTTCCCGATGACTTTCACTCCGTCCACGCCTTCCGCGTGCCACTCGTCCACAATCTGCCGCGCTCCCTCGGGATGAAAAAAACGCGGATCGTCCCCGCGCCCCCAGAAAGGGTACACATACATCCGCGGCGCAATAATCTGATTCGCCGCAATCTTCTTCTTCTCCGCCACCATCTCTTTCGGCGTGTCGTTCCCAACGTTGAACGTTCGAATCGTCGTCACGCCGTGCCCCAGCAGCAATTTGTAGATGTATTCCGCCGGCACGTCCTTGCTCTCGTTCACGTGAATGTGCACGTCAATCAATCCCGGCGTGACGTACATGCCTTTGCCGTCAATCACCCGGTCCGGCGCCTTTTCTTCCTTCGCGCCCGCCGCCCCCGCAACTTTCCGCGTCCGCGAAATCGCATCTTCCGACACGATCCGCTCGATCCGATTGCCCTTGATATAAATATTCACGGGCCCATACGCCGGCGCCCCCGACCCATCAATCACCGTCACCCCGCGAATCTCCAGCGACCCATAAGGCCCCGCCTCCTCAGCCGCCCCAGCGTTCTGCGCGTAACTCCGCGGCGCGCGAAGCAAACGCCCCCGCGCACAAAATCAATCCCCACAACACATCGTCTTCCTCAATTTTCCGTCATTTTGTCCCGCTCTCTAGGTAGCACAGGCATTCCAGCCTGTGCGGTTTTGCAATTCCTACTCGCAGTTCTATCTCAATTCCCCGCGCATTCTAGCAATGTCCGTATCTCTGTTTGTCTGTTCCGCGAAACTCGCAAGGCTAATTTCAAAGTCGCAATAAGTCCAGCACTGATTCGCAAGAAGCAAGCCCGCGAATATCCGTAACCTGCTTCCTCCAAAAGCTTTAGCACGGCAGCTCGCCCGCCCCTGTGGATGTCTGTGGAAATCGTCAATTCTCCTGTTGACTTTTTCGCCCCCGCGTCGTATTCTCCTTGGGCTGTAGATGTGCCTTTCTGCAAGACAGGGGGGCTTTGCTCTTTGACAACCGATACGATGTGCCAGAATCCGTTCGAAACCATTCGTCCTTTTCGAGCACGAATGGTCTGAGTAAATCGAGCGACAATAATTCGCTTGGCAGGCTGGCTCTCTGATGCAAATCAGAGGGCATTTTTTTTCGCCAAGCTACCAGTTTCAAACGAGAGTTTGATCCTGGCTCAGAGCGAACGCTGGCGGCGTGCTTAACACATGCAAGTCGAGTGCGCGTCTGTAGCAATACAGATGGCGCACGGCGCACGGGTGCGTAACACGTGGGTAATCTGCCCTTCGATGGGGAATAACTCGCCGAAAGGCGAGCTAATTCCGCATAACATTCCTTGGACCTCGGTTCGAGGACTCAAAGCCGTAAGGCGTCGGAGGAGGAACCCGCGCACGATTAGCTAGTTGGTAGGGTAACGGCCTACCAAGGCTTTGATCGTTAGCTGGTCTGAGAGGATGGCCAGCCACACTGGAACTGAGACACGGTCCAGACTCCTACGGGAGGCAGCAGTGGGGAATCTTGCACAATGGGCGAAAGCCTGATGCAGCGACGCCGCGTGGGGGATGAAGCTTTTCGGAGTGTAAACCCCTTTCGACCCGGACGAATGCCCCGCAAGGGGACTGACGGTACGGGTATAAGAAGCCCCGGCTAACTACGTGCCAGCAGCCGCGGTAAGACGTGGGGGGCCAGCGTTGCTCGGAATTACTGGGTGTAAAGGGTTCGTAGGCGGTGTGGCAAGTCGGGAGTGAAATCTCTGGGCTTAACCCAGAGACTGCTTCCGAAACTGCTGTGCTTGAGTGTGGGAGAGGCGCGTGGAATTGCAGGTGTAGCGGTGAAATGCGTAGATATCTGCAGGAACACCCGTGGCGAAAGCGGCGCGCTGGACCACTACTGACGCTGAGGAACGAAAGCTAGGGGAGCAAACAGGATTAGATACCCTGGTAGTCCTAGCCCTAAACGATCAGGACTTGGGGTGCCGCACGTTCGTGCGTCGTCCCGGAGCTAACGCGTTAAGTCCTGCACCTGGGGAGTACGGTCGCAAGACTGAAACTCAAAGGAATTGACGGGGGCCCGCACAAGCGGTGGAACATGTGGTTCAATTCGACGCTACGCGAGGAACCTTACCTGGGCTCGAAGCGCACTTGACTAGCTATAGAAATATGGCCTTCCCGCAAGGGACAAGTGTGGAGGCGCTGCATGGCTGTCGTCAGCTCGTGCCGTGAGGTGTTGGGTTAAGTCCCGCAACGAGCGCAACCCCTGCACGTAGTTGCCACTCCGCAAGGAGGGAACTCTACGTGGACTGCTCCGGATAACGGAGAGGAAGGTGGGGATGACGTCAAGTCCGCATGGCCTTTATGTCCAGGGCTACACACGTGTTACAATGCAGGGCACAAACCGTTGCCAACCCGCGAGGGGGAGCTAATCGGAGAAAACTCTGCTCAGTTCGGATTGCAGTCTGCAACTCGACTGCATGAAGCCGGAATCGCTAGTAATGGCGTATCAGATCGACGCCGTGAATACGTTCCCGGGCCTTGTACACACCGCCCGTCACATCACGAAAGTGAGTTGTACTAGAAGTCGCCGCGCTGACCGCAAGGAAGCAAGCGCCCAAGGTATGACTCATGATTGGGGTGAAGTCGTAACAAGGTAGCCGTAGGAGAACCTGCGGCTGGATCACCTCCTTTCTAAAGTAGTCGTGGCTCAACCCGCTATGGTGTGCGGATCATGCCACGCAAATGTATCCCGCCTTTCTCACGAATTGCTGGGATACACGTTCGGTTTACAACCTGGTTTAATCCAGGATTCGGGCGGATTCTGTCAGATCGTATCGAGTCAAAGGCAAATCAAATTTATAAGTGCGTCTAAGGGCCCCGGCCATGTCGGGGCCCTTTTTCTTTTTGAACCGACATTTGCATCTTTCGACTAGAATAGGCACTTCGGAGGAGCATTACCCTTGCTGTCCTCAGCCGAGCTAGAAAACCTTTTGGATAATTTGGAGTCTGACCTCGTAGAAAGAAAGGAATCTGTCACGAGCCCGGAGAGAATCCGTCAAGCAATATGTGCTTTTGCTAACGATCTTCCAGGCCACGGACGGCCCGGGTACATCTTTGTGGGAGTAGATGATAACGGTGTGCCCACCAACCTCCCGATTACCGATGACCTTCTTCTAGTTTTGGCTGGCATGCGCGACGATGGCAACATCCTTCCAGTCCCTTCTTTGGTTGTAGAGAAGCTGGTACTTAAAGGAAGTTCTATGGCTGTTGTCGAGATTCAACCATCAGATGCACCACCGGTTCGATTTCGTGGTCAGGTTTGGATTCGCGTCGGCCCTCGTCGAGCAATCGCTACGATGGAGGAAGAGAGACGTCTTACGGAACGGCAAGTGGCCGGGGTTCATACGTTTGACCGCCGGCCTTGCATAGGTTCAACAATTCAAGACATTCTTGTTGAAGCGTTTAAGGAACAATATTTGCCCGCGGTCGTAAGCAAAGACGTAATCGCCGAGAATCAAAGGACAACCCAAGAGCAACTGGCTTCCCTTAGACTTTTTGACACGAAGAAAAGCTGTCCCACCAACGCTGGCATACTTCTTCTGGGAGAAGATCCGATAGAGTTTATTCCCGGCGCCTACATTCAATTTGTACGCCTCGATGGCGACACATTAGCCGCTCCAGTCCAAGACCAGAAGGAAGTGGCCGGCAACCTCATGACTCAACTTTCTCAATTGGACAATTTAATTCCCCTTCAGATTCGAACTGCTCGGCGACAATCCTCAGGTTTGCAGCACCAGGAACAACCAGACTACCCTCTTACCGCGATTCGCGAGTTTGTGCTCAATGCAGTGCTTCACAGGTCGTACGAAGCAACGAACGCCCCAGTCAGAATTAATTGGTTTAATCATTATGTCGAAATTCAAAGTCCCGGCGGTTTGTACGGTCACGTGAATGAAGCGAATTTTGGAAGAACGAGCGACTACCGTAATCCTGTCCTAGCGGAAGCTATGAAAGGATTGGGTTACGTCGAGAGATTCGGTGCTGGGATTATCAGGGCTCAGGCTGCTTTGGCGGCCAATGGAAATCCGCTGGCCGAATTCACTATCGAGCCAACTCACGTCCTGGTGGTTGTTAGGGAGATGAAATGAAGACGATAGCCCTCTTCAACAACAAGGGCGGCGTCGGGAAAACAACGCTCGTCTATCATCTCGCTTATATGCTCTCACGCCTCGGCTATCCGACCCTTGCGGTTGACTTGGATCCTCAGGCTAATCTGACGTCCGCTTTCTTCGATGAGGATGAGCTCGAATCTCTCTGGAAAGACGGCACGAAGACCATCTTGTCGTGCGTTCAGCCAATCTTGGAGGGGACCGGTGATATCGCGAATGCGGCGACTATTAGCGTAGCGGACGATTTGGCTGTTCTCGCCGGGGATCTAGGGCTGTCTAGGTTTGAGGACAAGCTTTCGGACAGTTGGTCGAAAGGGTTCAGCAGTGACCTGGCATCGCTCCGAACAACATCAGCTTTCCACCGCATCATCAACCAGGCGGGTGTCTCCGTCGGTGCATCGGTGACACTCTTGGATGTCGGACCAAACCTGGGCGCGATCAATCGGGCTGCTCTACTTTCGGCGGATTTTCTTGTAATCCCTTTGGCTGCCGACCTTTTCTCTCTTCAAGGACTCAGAAACCTAGGCCCAACAGTGCGCGTATGGAAGCAACAATGGGAGCTCATGAAAGGCCTTGCAACTGGGAAGGCGAATTTCGACCTGCCTGAGGGACGCATGCAACCGGCCGGATACGTCGTCCTTCAGCATGCAGTTAGGTTGGATAGGCCCGTTCGCGCATACGGAAAGTGGCTGGAAAGAATCCCATCGGTATACCGAGAAGCAGTACTGGGCCTGCCATCTGAGCAGATGCAGATATTCAAGAGTGGAGATAAAAATTGCCTCGCAACGCTTCGTAATTACCGTAGCTTGATGCCCATGGCACAGGATGCGCGGAAACCCATGTTCGATCTCCGCCCCGCAGACGGAGCAATAGGCAGTCACGCTCAACTTGTCCAAACCTGCGGAACTGAATTCCGAAACCTGGCAAATGAGATTGCTTCCAAATGTAAGCTGAGTCCTACTCTGCAAACCGCCTAGGAGCGCGAGGACAACGAGTTCCAAAATGGGACACCATAACGGGAATGTTTCAAACGGCGAACGATTTTCGAAGATCACTAATCCTCGAACTTTCCACACAAGTTAGGCGTATTCCCAGTTCGCGACTTTCACGCTCCATCCTCGAATTCTCGTGGCACTTCTCGTGCAAACACTCAATCGCAAATTAGAAAACGCTTAGAAGATAGTGTCCGTAGTGGTATTCGGCCCCTTCCGATTACTTGGGAGTTTCTATGGACAAGAGTAGGAAAGTACGGAATGAACTCGTTGCGTTCACCAACAAATGCCATCTCGTTTTGCTTTTTCGTCCCGCAAGGAGAGAGGAGACGTTTCAGAAATTCTTAAATGATCTCTCATCAGCCAAGATACTCGCCCTCGGGTTTCTTGTCTTATGCCTTGCTCTCGCATTGCGCATCATCACCTTATCTTTGCCTGTTGCTGATGGAATTTCTGCAAGTCTGCGGCCAGATCAACCTTTTTTCTTTGTCATCGGGTATGCCGTATTTTCTCAACTAACAAGGGGGGTCGTAAATCGTCGAACCAAGCGGCAAAAATGACGATACATGCGCCGGCATTTCTTTGTCGCGTGCCGCATGCTTTCCGGTTTCGGCCCAGACCTCTCAGGCTGCTCGAAATGCCTGTTATCTGGCCTTATTTCTCAGCCGTGCGATTCGGGAATTGCGCGATTCCGTCATCGTCCGGCCTACTCTTCCGACCCTCTGCGGATTCGACTCTGCTCAGCAACCCCGGCGCCACGTTCCAGTTTTCCCCGGCATCGGTGACCACCGTGACCGTTTTCTTGTTATAGCGAGTCAGCGTTCCGACCACCACGCCTCTTCCGTCGGGATGGAACTTCACTCTTTCCCCGATGCGAAAATCCAGCATTGCGCTGTGCGAACGCATCTGATGGAGAAACCTGAGCCGAGCCACAACTTTGTGATTCAACTCAATAAGTTCTTCTTCGGAAAGTGAATCAATATCGATATGCTGCATCGTGGTTTCCCGTCCAAATGGACGCTCATACTGTATCGAAAACCAGCGTTTCGCAACAAAATTGCGGATGCCCCAGACGCGGATTCTAGGTCTTGCGCCGCCTTGTTATTTGCCGGGCGCGAGAATCTCATCCAAACGATCCGCCGTCGCCTCCACTCGCTCCAAATGCGGATACCGCAGTCCCCCATGGTAGTCCAGCGACACCGTTACAAACTGTCCATCGTGCTTCAGCAGCAGCTTGATCGGCTCGCCACCATTTTCCGCGGAGAGTATTGCGCCTCGCAGGTTTGCCACGCTAAAGCTTTGATCGTTCACTCCCTCCAACTCCATACCGGGCGTCATCCCCGCCTTAAACGCGGGACTATCCCACCACACGCCCACGAGGCTGCCGTCCGCTTGCACGCTGAACCCCAGCGACGTCGCAAAGCTCGTCCCCCGCGCGCTCTTTTCATGTTTCATCCATTCCGGCTCAGTGTCGTTGTAGACCAGGCGGTAGCCGCCTTGAGCAATTCCATTCTCCGGAGGCTTCGGCGCAAGCTCATCCACGCGCGTGCGCAGGAATGTCGCCCAATCATAGGGCTGCACCGCATTCAACGACTTGACGATGTCGTCAAAATCATACGTTCTTGTTACATAGCTCCCGTTGTCGATCCCGAAAAAGAGTTTCGCAAAATCGTCCAGCGACTTTTTCCCGCTGCTCAGCTCCCGGATCTTCGTGTCGGCATCGAGCCAGATGAGCAGCCCTTCCATGTAATAGTCTTCCCCTCGCTGCCAGCTCGCCCAGCTCACCGGAGACCGCTGCGAAATTGTCGGCTGGTTTGTCGTATCGACGAGCGGCCGCCATTCGCGTCCTGCACTCGCCTCAAAGTTCGCGGCGATCCGCGCGATCAGCTCGCGCGTCTCCTCCGGCGTGCGCAATCCCGCCCGCGCCGTCAACACATAGCCGTAATATTGCGTCAGCCCTTCGTAGACCCACAGCAAATCGTCTCTCATGGGCACATTGAAGTTCGCTGTCCAGAGGTCCGCCGGCCGCCGAAATTTCCCGTTCCACGAGTGCGTGTATTCGTGCGCCAGCAGATCGCGGCCCGCTACGCCCGCCCCCCAGTCGGTAAAGTAGTTGCCCCGCGTGCCGTCCTCGCTCGATTGATGATGCTCCAGTCCTTCGCCTCCAATCGTATCGCTGAGGGAGAAGAGGAAATCGTAGTGTCCATAATGGTGCGAGGCGAAAAGTTTCGCCGCTTCTTTGACCAGGTTTCGGTGAGCCTCCAACTCCTCCGGAGTCATCTTCAGCTCGGCGGGTGTGTCGGCAAATACGTCGAGGTATACGGGGTTGCTCGCGTCCGGAGACAGATCCACGCGTTCGTAGTTGACGCCCGCGTAAAGCGGCGAGTCCACCAGCGTGTTCAGCGTCGTCTCCTTGAAACGAACCAGGTTTCCGTCTTGCGAGCCGGTTTCCAGCGCAGTAGCGAACTTCCATCCCTCCGGCAATCGAATCGAGGGCATGAAATGAATCCGCCGGGAAAAGTGTCCCGCCGGATAGAGCACCACCATGCTCCAGGAAAGATCCGCAATCTTCGACGAAAAGGAGATTCGTCCCTCTTTCTTCTGGAGCGGCGCCAGAAACTGAAAATTCACTTTCACCGACTTTGCGCCCGCCGGCACGCGGATGTGGAAGGCGTAGACATTGACCCGATCGCGCACCCAGGCGATCCGTTTCCCCTGCGCCGACACCTCGAGCCCCGCCAGCTTCGAGATCGGCCCCGTGGGCGAGTGATTGCCCGGGATCCACTGAGGATAAAGCAGCGTGAGCTCATCTCCCTCGACAGGGATCGTTTCCTGCACATTCATCACCAGATGCGTGACGTCCGTCAAATCGACCAGCAGCGAGATTGTCCCCGGATATGGCGTGTCCGCCGGCGCGGCCATCGGCGGCGGCATCGGCGTAGGTTCCGGGCCCGCGTAGTTCTGCGAATACGCTGCGGGCGACAGGGTCAGCAATAAAGTAGCGAAAAGTCCTGCTACGCCGTGGTTGCGGCGCAAGAAATGAGTCATTAGGATTCTCCGGAATTCTGCATCCACACTCTATCGCACATGCTTCGATTCTTCGAGGTCCGGCGTTTGCCGTATGAGTCCTCGCGCATCGCAGTATCGCTGGTTTTCATCATCGCGACGGCCAGCCGTGCGATCCCTCGCGAGAGCGGCTTCGTTTCCACTCCCTTTTGCAGATGCGTTATTTCCGTGGCTGGTTTTCTTTTCAGGTAGGAGCTAAACGCCGTGGTCGCTACTGCGTGGATCTCTCGTCCTTCGGTTTCCACAGCAACCGCGCCGTCTTCCCGGGGTACGCCGCTTCGCGCTTATCCCGCCACTCGAGTTCGACTTCCACTGGCACTTTTAGCGCTTTCGCCAGACGGAATGTGTTTGACCATGCTTGGTTCGCGCCCACGTTCTGAATGCAGGTGTTAATCTCGGCAACGTACCGAAAGCCCGCTCTTGCTCGGTCCGAATTCGCGATGCCCAGCATTAGCTTCGAGGTACTGATCCGCCGTACGGCTTCCACCGAACCTAGACGCTTAACTGCCTCAATATGAGCAATATGCACCAAGTCCATTCCACCCATCGGCCTTTCGCCCCGCGAACTTCGCCTCCAGAATCCGCGTGTGCCTCGAAGTTGGGCACCTTTCCTGGTTCCGATTCGCTCAGAGGCTGTGCACGGCGGTTCTCCTGCGCCCCAGACTCACCCGCGCCTGTACCCGCCTGTCCCTTCTGCGCTTCGTAATGGCCCAAGCAACCGCTCGATCACCGTAACTGGCGTATCCATCAACGGCACCGCCAGCTTCTGCAGCCGTGCAAACAAGGAATCGGGAATCTCAATTGTAGCCATGTCAATTTACTCTATCATTCTATGACGGAATGATAGAATAATAGAATGATATAAATTCTTAGCGGCTGTCTCCTCTCGGGCCCACCCCGCCTCGCCGCGACAGCCCTCTGAGAATTGGCATGCTCTCGCGAGCTCCTCCTATCCGCTCGTGCTTCTCGCACCGGATTGAAAACCCTTCTCCTTGGGAGTACGCTTTTCCAAGCCTCACCTGCCGTTCCCCCTCGGCAGTTTCTCGAGGCTCGGCCCATCTCCGAGGAGTTCGCATCCGCTGCTTCTATGGAGGGCGTGCATGTCAACAGACACCAAGGCCGCTGTTCGTCGCCTCTATGAGGAAGTCTGGAACAAACGCCGCCTCGACGTGGTGAACGAACTCATCTCTCCCAGCCATGCCCTCAACGACCCGCATCTCACCGGCTCGGCCGTCGGCCCCGACGCTTATAAGCGTGTCTGCACGCAGTTCCTTGCCGCCTTCCCCGACCTGAAATTCACCGTGGAAGATTACATCTCCGAAAAAGACAAAGTCGTCGCCTCTTGGACCATTTCCGGCACTCACAAGCGGGAATTCCGCGGCATTCCCGCAACGAACAAGGTGATCTCCGTCGAAGGCGTCACCATCCATCATATCGCCAAGGGAAAGATTATCGATTCCTACCTCAAGCTCGATTATCTCGGCTTGCTGCAGCAGCTCGGCGTCGCTCCTGCCTTCGGGCAGCCAAAAAGCGCCGCCGCCCGCTAATCGCGCGCTGACATCTCAGCGCCGCTCGATTCTTTCCCGAATTTTTTGGTTTTGCTATTTTCTCGGCGCTCGAAAGCAGCGCAGATGATTCTGCTTTTCTCCGCGCCCGGTCAGTTATAACTACAAGAACAAACCTGTACTTCGGACCGATTTCGTTGGCCCGGATAACTTCTAAAATTAACGTATGACCAAGCCTTCCAAAGGCGCAGCCGCCTTCCTGGCATTCTTTGGGCTGATGTTTTTTGTCCCTGGGCTGCTCGCGCTCTTTACATTTCTCGCGAATGGCCGCAACACCACCGCCAGCAACACGATTGCTGCGGCCGCCATCGCTTTGTTTTTCTCCGCCATCGGTGCAGGCATCCTATTCGCGGCGCTTTATGGTTATGGACGCTTAAAAAAGCAGGCTGCCGTGGAAGAAGCAAATCCGGCGTCGCCCTGGTTGTGGCGAGAGGATTGGGCCAGCAGTAAGGCGGATAGCTTGCACAAGAAAAGCCAAATCACCGCGTGGGTGATCTGCATTCTTGGCAACATGGTGTTGATTCCTGTCGCCGCCGCTACCATCCCACAACTCGCTCGCCGCAACGATCCTCGCGCCCTATTGGTTGCGGGTTTTTGTTCGATCGGCCTGATTCTTTTTGTGGTCGCTCTGCGTGCCAGTCTCCGCCATCGCCGATTCGGCAATGCCTATTTCGAGTTTGACTCGCTGCCGTTCTCGCCGGCCGGCCGCCTCGCCGGAAGAATTCATCTCAAGCTTGATGCGGACGCATCCCACGGCATCGACCTCCGTCTCGCATGCGTTCGCCGGACAGTCACCGGCTCGGGCAACAACCGCTCCACGGTGCAAACCGTTCTGTGGCAAGCCGATCAAAACGTCCCTTCCGGCGCACTCGGGATGGATCCCCTCGGCAGAACGATTCCTGTGGATTTTGCTATTCCACCAGACGCTTATGTCACCGATCACGACATTCCTTCCGATCAAGTTCTTTGGCTTCTGCACGCCCAGGCCGATATTCCCGGTATCGACTACACCGACGATTTCGAACTGCCCGTCTTTCGGACTTCCGGTTCAACCAACCAAGCGCCTGCGCCCTCCTTCTCAGAGACGAACGGTTTCGTAGACGCCGCGCCAAGCGACGCGGACACTGCAGCGGTAGCCGCGCCCGCGCATCCGAAAGTCAGCATTTCCTCGCAAGCCGGCGGCACTGAATTTTACTTCCACGCTTTTCGCAGCCCCGCCCGAGCGCTGATTCTCGCGGTATTCACCGCGGTGTGGAGCGGCGTCGTTTATTTTCTTTTCCGCTCGAGCGCTCCCTGGCTTTTCGCCGTCGTCTTCGGTTCCTTTGACCTGCTCTTGATTCTCGCGGTCTTTCACAGCGTCTTGGGGACCGCGCGCATCCGCGTCGGCAACGGCGAAATCGTTTCAACCAAGCGCACGCTGGGCATTGGAATCACGAAGCGATTCCTCGTGTCCGAGATTGACGCCATTGTTCCCGTCACCGGCGGACAGCAGGGCACCAATCAAGGAAGCACGATCTACGCCATTCGTTTGCGAACGAAGAATGGCCGCCGCATCACGCTCGCCGATGAAATCGACAGCCGCCAGGAAGCTCGCTGGATCGTTTCGCAAGTCGAAACGCTCGCCGGGCTCAAAATCGATACCCGCGTCGAACTGGATTGCACATTTCGGCCCTCCTCCGCAGCCTCCGCGACCAGACAGTTTTCGCTTCTTCGCAATCTCCGGGCCGTGCGGCTCGCTTTACAACAATCGCGGCCGCAATCGCGCGCGGCCGCGATTATTCCGTTCGCGGTGTTTTCGTTGTTCGTCGCGGGCATGTTTACGTGGCAGGGCTTGCGATTCGCGAATCTGAAAACGGTGGCCAGCGCTTCCCGTGCGAATCGTTCGGGCGCAAACGGCTTCGGCCGCGAGTGCCGCTCCGGCGCGCCGTGTTCTTTCGGCAGATCCATGACCGATGCGGACGTCGATCGCGTGCTCGCTCTTCCAGCGCAGGACCAGGCGGAAGAATTGCTCGAACGCGCCATCGGCCACGATCAGAGAGCTCTCGATCTCTTCGAACAGAATGTCGGGGCTGGGTCGGCCACATTCGATTGACGGACCGCATGAAGCAGCTCGAGCGCCGCTCGGAATATTCCAGCGACTTGCGCGTGCGCTACGCCAACGCCGACATTAACCTCACACTCGACGGCTGGCAGAAAAATGAGCAAGCCGCCGTCATGCTGATCGAACGCGCGCGAACGGACTCGAAATATCGCGCCGCAGCCGTGTATTTTCTCGGCATGCTCGCCGGGCGCGGCATCGCTTACGAAAAAATCCACCCGGTTCTGCTCGACTACGCGAAGCACGATCCCGATGCGTATGTTCGCCAGTGGGCCGTCGAAGGCATGCGCTATCTCGGGAAGGACGAAACGCTCGACGAACTCTTTGAATCCTTCACGCAGGATCCCTCGAACAACGTGCGCGATCGCGCAGGCTGTAATCTTTCCGATTGCGGAAATTTCACTCGCGTGCAGCGCATGCGCATGGTGCCGAAGTTTCTTGCTCTTGTGTCCGATCCAGGCACGAACGGGCAAATGCGCAGCTGGTCTTTTTTGGCATTGCACGAAATTACCGATGAAAATCTGCCGGCCGATGCGCAGGCTTGGCGGACGTGGTACGGCCAGCACGGCGCCGCAAAACTAGCTGAATTCGAGCGCCTCGATTGGTGGCGTGTCCGCGGCGACGAGTGAACGCTCGCTGCTTGCAAGAGGGGCCGCGAATGAGCATCGGCGGCGCTCCGGCCTGGGACACGAGAATCGTTATTTTTTCGGCGCGAGGATGCGCTCGATTTGCAAAATGTGATTGAGGTCGTGCCCCGCGATCATGCGCGCGATCCGTTCGAGGCTTTCTTCGCCGCGCTCCGCATGCATGCCGAAGTACTTCCACTGTTCCGGCGAGAGCGATTTGTAGAATGCGAGGTTGGCGTCGCGGACGGCGCGAAATTGCTCGACGCTTTTGCGCGGGTCGCGCTTCGCATAAAGTCCTGCCGCGGCCCATGCATCCTGATCGTAGGCCTGAATGGGTGTTCCCGGCGCGCCGAGGATCGAGCGGATGCGCCAGCCAATGACAATTTCCGTGTCGGCCATGTGCGCGATGATTTCGCTGACCGACCATTTATCTGCCGCAGGGTGTTTGCGCAATCTCGAAGCCGGCGCGCGTTTCACCAAACGATCAAGCGTTTTGGCCGTCGCAGCCTGCGTCTTTAGCGGGGCCTTCCCCTCGATATACTTCATAATCCGCTGCGAGTACTCTTGAGCTGTTTCTTTCATGTCGTCAATTTCCCTCTTCAAAAGTCGGCGGAGACGGCCACGCTTCAAAACGTTTTGAACAGTCTCTTCCAGCGCACTTCGCTTGGATGAATCACGGCATCCGCGTACGCCAGAAATCGCTCGCTGATCTGCCCGGGTTCCCAGGCATCCGGCGAGGCAGCGAGAGACATGTAAATCATCACCGGCGTGCCGATAATGTTTTTTCGCGGGACGCATCCCGTATACCGGCTGTCGTAAGAGTTGCCGCGGTTGTCGCCCATCACAAAATAGCAGTTTTCGGGGACCTTGTAGGGTGTGTGCATGTCGTAAGGCTCGCTCGGCCCGGTCGTATAATTCTCCATGAGTTTCCGTCCATCGATCCACACGGCGCCATCATGAATGTCCACCGTTTCTCCGGGCAGGCCGATGACGCGTTTGATGATGTCCGAGGTTTCCTGCGCGACAAACGGAGTGAAAATCACGATTTGCCCGCGCTGGGGATTCCGCCATAACGACACATGCCAGCGCGTGAAAGGCACGCCGGCGTCGTAGCCGACGCGGCTCATGATCAGGTGGTCGCCGATGAGCAGGGTGTTCTCCATCGAGCCGGAGGGGATCACCCGCGCCTGGCCAAGGGTTCCGTTGATCAGCAGAAAGAGAAGCGCGACCCACATCCAGGCGATGACTTCGCGCTGGACGCGCTTCGCCCGCGAGAAATTCTCATCGGACTTTTTGATTTGTTTTTTGTCGGATTTCATCCATTACTCCATCCATACATTCTACCTGTTCCTTCTACCTGATGTGAGTTAGGGCGCGTCCACCGCTACGATGTTCGCGATGGCTTCGCGCCGCGCAATGTCCGCGATGATCGTGCGCGAGCCCATGTATAAGACAAAAGCGAGCGCGACGCAGAGAACCGGAATGATCAGCATGGCCTGCTGAAGGCCGACCGCCCGGAACGCCTCCGTAATTGTGGGAGAGCCGGCCAGAGCCGCAGCGCGGTGGGCAAGCACATCGCTTAATTTGCCGGTGAGCAGCGGCCCAAAGGACGCGCCGCACATATACATGGCCATGAAATAAATTGCCATCGCGGCGCCACGTTGATTCGGCGCGACGATATCGTGAAGAGCCGAGTACACCAGGCCGTAATAACTTGTGAGAGCAGCGTACGTCAGGCCCAGAAAAGTCAGCGCGAGGTATAAAGATCCGGCAGGCTGGAGAATCCCCACGCAAGCGAGCGGGATGGCGATTAGAGCCATGACCGAGGCGCAAAGCATGCGTCCGTCTTCGCGGCGACGGACGATGTAATCGCCGAGAAAACCCGCAAGCGTGCCGCCAGTGATGCCGCCCGCGAGATACGCTGCGCCTGTCGCCACGCCTGAACGCGCCACGGAGAGACCGTGGACCCGGCTCAAAAAAGCGGGCAGAAACGTCGCGAAGGCGTAAGCATTAAAATTGAGCAGCGCGCCCGACGCGATAATCCACCAGAGCGTCGGAATGCGCAGCAGACTCCACATGGAAGCGGGCGCAAGCGGCGCCGGATAGATCTCGCTCGCGCCACGCTCCGGCTCGTGGAGCAAGAGCAGCGCCGGAACAAGAAATATTGCCGGGACGGCGGCCAAGACCATCGCGGCGCGCCAGCCATAGGCTTGGGCCAGCGGGCCGCTGAAGAAATAGCCCAGCGCGCCGCCAACCGGCACTCCCAGCATGAAGAGCGCCAGCACGCGCGAACGTTTTTCTGGCGGAAAAAGATCGCCGAGCCAACTCGTCGCTGTCGGCGCGCAGGAGGCCTCACCGACGCCGACACCAGCGCGCGAGAAGAGCAGCAGAGCATAGGTCGAGGCGAGGCCGCCGAGAGCCGTAAGCGCGGCCCAAACGACGACTCCCCAGGCAAGGAGCTTTTTGCGGCTGGCGGTGTCGGCGATGCGCCCAAGGGGCACGCCGATGAGGGCGTAAATCCAGATGAAGGCGCTGCCGAGAAGACCGATCTGCGTGTCGTCGAGGTGAAACTCCTTGCGCATGGGCTCGACGAGCGCGCCGGGGACATGGCGGTCGTAAAAATTCAGAATGTTGATGGCAAACAGTACTGCGACGGAGAACCACAGGCCGTTGTTCTTTGTTTTCTGCGGCATTTTCGTCGGCGAGGCTCAAGCATGCTAGCACACTGGCCGCTGCCGGGAACTTGAGACCCCTCACTGGGAAAGCGGCGAGCGGCGAGCGAAGAGAAAAATATTCTGGTTATGAGGGGTGACACCCAGCAGTCTTCGAAAAGAGTGCCGAAGAGGCTGATTCCCTAGAAATTAAAAAGTATCATTGAGAAGCCGTTCCGGGTTGGATGGAACAAATTTACGCTACCAACGTCTACTAACCGGGAGTGAAACTGATCGTCCAACCAGTCAGCGGAGAGTCCGTGATGAGGGCAACCAGTCCCGTAGATGAACGCGACCCATGTCGGGTCGCGGACTTCCGCCGATCGGGCCCATATCCGCAGCTTGTTGAACTTTCGGCGACTTGCACAGTGGGGCGCCAATGAACTCGCTGCTTTCGGATTTGCGCTATGCGGCCCGCGAAGTGCGCAAGCGGCCCGGTTTCACCTTGACCGCAGTGCTGTCGCTGGCGCTCGGCATTGGCGCCACAAGCGCTGTATTCAGCGTCATTTATGCGGTGCTGCTCGATCCATTTCCCTACCCGGACGCCGGCCGGATGATGGAGATTCGCCTTAAGGACAAAGCCGGCCACGACCGGTTCTCGGGCCTGAACGGTCCGGAAATACAACAACTTCGCAAGTCCAAGTCGCTCGAAGACGTCGTCGCGATGGGCGGGTGGAACCTCACAACGACCGATGGCGACCTTCCCGAAGATGTCAGAGCAATGAATATTTCGCCGGAAGCGCCAAATCATTGGGGCACGGGCGCTCTGATGGGCCGGTGGCTAATTCCTTCCGACGCGCCCTTCGGGCAGGAGCCGCAGGCTGTCGTCGTTCTCAGCTATAGATTCTGGCAGCGATATTACGTGGGCGATCCGGGCGTCGTGGGCCGCACCATTCAATTCGTTCACAAGCCTTATAAGGTGGTTGGGGTCATGCCGCCGCGTTTTCGTTGGGGCGAGGCAGATGTCTACCTGCCGCTCAAGGTCACCAGCGACCCGAACATCTATTTCGGAGGGTCGCTGAAGCTCCGATCGGGGGTCACGGTAGCCCAGGCGAACGCAGAGTTGCAGCCGTTGATGGAGGAATTCGCGAAGCAAACGCCGAATCGTTATCCCGAAACGTTCCGCGTGAATCTGCGCAGCATCATGGACCTCTATGCCCGGCCGCTTGGGCCGATTTTGTACCTGCTGCTCGGCGCGGTCGCCTCGCTATTGCTAATCGGATGCGCCAACGTATCGATCTTGTTGCTGGCGCGAGGCACGGAGAGACATCATGAATTGGCGGTGCGCGCTGCTGTCGGCGCAAGCCGCTGGCAAATGATCCGGCAGTTGCTGACCGAATCGCTATCTATCGCTGTCGCCGGAACGCTGTTTGCAGTGCTGTTGGCTTGGAAAAGCCTGGCTCTGATCACGGCCTGGTTGCCCGAGCACACGTTCGCGGCCGAATCCGTGATCAAGATGAATGTGCCGGTTCTGCTCTTCAGCATTGCCTTGGCGTTTGCCACGACGATGGTTTTCGGCTTGTGGCCCGCATTACAGCTTTCGCGCCCAGACCTTGCCCGGCTGATGCAAAGCAGCACGCGGCGCGTCAGCGGAAGCTTGCGCGCCCGGCGCACTCACAGCGTAATGGTGGGAGCACAAGTGGCGCTCACCCTTCTAATGCTTGCGGCGGCGAGCGCGGCAAGCAAAGGTTTTCTCAAGTTGCTGAATGCGAACCTCGGTTACGATCCGCACTTTGCGATGTCAGTTCCAATCCCCGTGCATGAAAACACTCACATGCCCTGGCAGGAACGGGCCGAATATTTCGAGCAGCTTCGCGCGCGCCTCGCGGCGATGCCG
This sequence comes from uncultured Acidobacteriota bacterium, assembly GCA_963753745.1. Lineage (GTDB taxonomy): Bacteria > Acidobacteriota > Terriglobia > Acidiferrales > UBA7541 > Acidiferrum. The sequence goes on along the minus strand of CAVWDX010000021.1, from coordinate 115,343 downwards.
GAGGTTGAAATCGCAGGCATCTCGAGTAATGCGACGCCGCCTTTAAACGGCAACGACAACAAGATCGAAATCATGGGTCGGGCGGACGCCGAGAAGCCAACCGTCCGAGTGAATTTTGTCAGTCCCGAATACTTTCCGTTGTTACGCATTCCTCTGGCCCAGGGCCGTATCTGGGATCATGCAGAAACGATGCGCGGGGCTCCGCTCGCGGTCATCAACGAGACCATGGCGCGCGAATACTGGCCGAACGGCAAGGCCATTGGACAGGAGTTGCGCACGGATGGACTCAAGGCAGATCTGCCTTTTGCCCCCGTCGCGCCTGGCAGCGACGGCTGGCTGCAAATCGTTGGAATTGTCGGGGATGCGTGCGATGACGGCCTGCGCAACCCGATCAAGCCGGCCGTATATGTACCTTACACGCTCAAGATGTGGATGTTTACGCAGATCCTGGTGCGCACGCGAATCCCGCCGCTGTCGGTGCTGCACGACATTCGCGCGCAGATCGTGAGGGTCGACCCCGACCAGCAAGTGATGGGTGACGTGCGAAATCTGGAGGGCTGGATCAAGGAACTCCCCGAGTACGGCCAGCAGCGGCTGGTGGCAACACTCTTTGGCATTTTCTCCCTTTTGGCGCTGGCTCTCGCCGCAGTGGGACTGTACAGCGTCGTCTCCTACGGTGTCGCCACGCGGACCAACGAGTTTGGCATTCGCATGGCCCTGGGCGCGAATGCTGGGCATGTTTCGCGGCTGGTGCTTTCTTCGACCGCTGTGAATGTCGGAGCCGGGATGGCGGCGGGCATTTTGCTTTGCATCGCGTTCAATAGACTGGCCACGAAGTGGGTCACCGAAGGCTCGCGAGACCCACTGATCCTCGGCGCTGTAACGTTGCTGCTTATTGCTACTGCCGCGCTCGCTTGCTTTGTGCCCGCTCGACGGGCCGCTTCCGTCGATCCGATGGATGCGCTGCGCCACGGATAAATCATTGCTCTTCAAACCAAAAGTAGCCGCAAAGAAGCGGTCAACAGCCACTAGGTGTGGCGAGCGCGTGTGTCGGCACTGCTCAGAGGGGCCTATTGGGGCTTGGAGAAAGGGAGTTCGACTTCGTCGAGTGGGCGGGGCCAGGCTTCGCGGGGGAAGCGAAGCCGGGCGCGAAAATGCCAGGAAAACCATCATGGCAATGGCGATGAATAGCGGCTAAACGGAAGTGAGTTGTGCGGCAGACTCGCGGGGCTGATCCTCGGCCTCGAAGGCATGTTTGACGAGATTGACGATGGCCTCGCGCGAGAACGGTTTTTGCAGGAAGAAGGAGTCCTCGAGTAATTCTTCGGCGCCTTTGTTCTTTTCGAGATAACCGGTCATGTAAACGATTTTGACGCGTGGCAGAAGAGTGCGAAGGCGCTGGCCAAGTTCGAGGCCGCGCATTTTCGGCATGATCATGTCCGTCAAAACGAGATGGATGGATTTGCCCATGCGTGCGGCGGTGGCGAGAGCCTCGACTCCATCCTCGGCGGTAAGCACACCGTAGCCGGCGGCGCTAAGGAATACCGAAGCTAGTTCACGCACTTCTTTTTCATCCTCGACAACCAGAATCGTTTTTCGTGGTGCTTTGGATTTGGCGACGAGGCGCGTCGCATCGGCAAAAGTGTTTTCGACCGTCTCCTTGGTGCGTGGGAAGTAAAACTCGAAGCGAGTGCCTTTGCCGGGCTCGGAGTCCAGCGAGATGTAGCCGCCACTCTGCTTGACGACGCCGTAAACGGTGGCGAGGCCAAGGCCGGTGCCTTTGCCGGGCTCCTTGGTGGTAAAGAAGGGTTCGAAGACGCGGGCTTTCGTCGCGTCGTCCATGCCGCAGCCGGTGTCGGTGACGCTGACGAGAATGTAGTGGCCGGGCTCCGCGGAAGGGAGCTTGCGCGCGTAGCTCTCATCGACTACGACATTCTGTGTTTCGATGGTGAGCTTGCCGCCGAGGGGCATAGCGTCGCTGGCATTGACGGTGAGATTCAAGAGAACTTGCTCGAACTGGCCCGGATCGGCTTTGAAGCGGCCGAGCGAATCGCCAAGATGGAGGCTGAACTCGATGTCTTCGCGAACCAGGCGGCGGAGGAGTTTGCCCAAATCGGCGATGAGTTCGTTGACGTCGAGAACCTTGGCCTGGAGCACTTGCATTCTGCTAAAGGCCAGAAGCTGGCGGGTGAGGGAAGCGGCGCGGTCGGCGGTTTTAAGAATTTGTTGAGAGTGGTTGTGTAGAGAGTCGCCGGGCAGGATGCGGTCGAGGAGAAGTTCGCTATGGCCGCGAATGACGGTGAGGAGATTGTTGAAATCGTGCGCGACGCCGCCTGCGAGGCGGCCCAGGGCGTCCATTTTTTGCGCCTGGCGGAGTTGCGATTCGAGTTGCTCCTTTTCGGCGGCGTTTTCCTGGAGGGCACGGCGCATGATGTCGAAGGCGCGCGTCAGGCGCGATATTTCGTTGTGACCGGAGGAGTCGAGTGGATAGGCGTAGTCACCGCGTTCGAGAGCCTGGACGCCGCGGACGAGAGAAGCGAGGGGGCGAGTGACGGTGTCGGAGATGAGGTAGATGAGTCCGCTGCCAAGCAAAATCGTTGCGAGGGCGATCTTCAGCAACAAGCGGTCGAGGCGTTGGAGATAGACCTCGGTTGGCCCATACGATTTCAGAAAGAGCAGGCTGGCGGAGGGATGAAGGCCAGCGGTTAAATCAAGGAAACTGGCGAAGAAGCGCTCGCCGCCGAGATTCATTTGGGAGGTTTCGAAGTGATGGGGGAGCTTACGCGCGAGCTCCATTTCCTGGAGAGGAGCAAGCGTGCTGATAGCGATCGAGCCTCCATCGCGAAAGACGACATCGCTGGAGGCAATTCTTCCAAGTTCGGCGGCTACGGTGTCATCGATCAGCCGGCCGACAACGACGAAGCCCCGAGTGTCCTTTTTGCCAGACGCGCCGTAAAGCGGTTGCAAAACCACTTGATACAAATTTTTTCCGTTCGACCACCAGCCCGAGCTCTCTCCCCTTTTTACGGAACGCAGTAGTAACTCTTGTGCGGAGGCCGTGGAGAACTCCGACTCGTTGGAGCGCAGCGCGGTAATTCTTCCGTTCTTATCTGCGAGGACGAAGAGATTGCAGTCATCGGTTTTCCAGGGATCGTCGCTGGCAGCCGTTACGGCAGTGGCGTCGCCGTTCCTGATCAACGCGAGCGTTGCCAGGAGATCGGCCTTTCTGGACAAGGCCGTCAGCTCCTGCCTCTGCATGGCTTGAAAGATGACGGTTGCGTTTCGAGCCGACTGTTCGATTTGCTGCTGCGCGTGCGCCTGGGCATTGTTGCGCACTACCACGAGGGTGACGCAGGTAAGTCCTACGGTGAGCAAGATAAAAGACAAAAGGAGTTCCGTGCGAAGTTGGCGGGTATTCCTACCCCACCGGAAAAGCTTCGCGAGGGCGCGTCGAAGCGCACGGCGATTCCATGTCCAGTTGGAATTCACGCAGAAAGCAGAGTAGCGGGAGGAATGTCGGGCGCGGAATGGACCAAAAGTACCAGAGAGACGGTACCAGCCTCCGAGCTGGAAACAGGATTATTTGGATGTGGAGGTGAGCAGTTCGAGCTCGTCGAGGGAGCGGGGCCAGTCTTCGCGGAGGAGGCGGGAGAGGGCGCGGTCGGCGAGGAGTCGCCCACCGGTTTGGCAAGTGGGGCAGTAGTTGGTTTCGTTGCTGGCGTAACGGATGCGCTGGATTTTGCTGCCGCAACGCGGGCAGGGTTGCATATAACGGCCGTGGACGGCCATGCCTTCGCGGAAGGCGGTGACTTTTTCGGGAAATTTTCCGGCGGTTTGCTCGCGGAGGTGATCGGTCCAGTGCGTGAGCGAGGAACGGATGGCTTCGTAGAGGCGCTTGATTTCGGGAACGGAGAGCTTTTGGGTGAGCGCGAGCGGAGAGAGCGTAGCTTCCCAGAGGATTTCGTCGGAATAGGCGTTGCCGATGCCACTGAAGAGGCGCGGGTCGGTGAGGGCGCGCTTGAGAGTGTGGTTGGAGGAGAGAAGGACAGCGGCGAACTGCTCGGGATCGGCGTGGAGGACTTCGAGGCCGCCGGGATCGAGAGAGCGGAGGCCGTCTTCACCGGAGACGACGTGAAGAGAGGCGCGTTTTTGGGAGCCAGCTTCGGTCCAGAGAAGAGCGCCGTTGGAGAAATCGAAGGCGGCGAGGCCGCGCGGCGGAGATACCTTGACGCGACCAAGCTTCGCACCCAGCGGGCGCCAGTGAAGGCGGCCCGCGATCATCAGATGGAGGACGAGCCAGAGGCCGTCTTCCAGGCCGATGCAGATGCGTTTGCCGAGGCGGCGGATTTGGAGGACTTTCTTGCCGGAGGCGGCGCTGAGGGGCTGGAGTTGCGGTACGCAGGAGAAAGGGGCTGACGACGCGAACGGCTTCGAGGGTCTGGCCGAGGATGCGGGTCTCGAGGGCTTCGATGTAAATAGTGATGTCGGGAAGTTCGGGCATGGGCTTTTGCGCAAGTGCCCCAAACTGGGGCAGAGACCATCGTACAACGGCTGGGAAGTCTTGTGGCGAAGGCGGCACAAACAGACTGGTGATGCGGGCTAGGGGGCACAACAGGTTGTGGAAGTGAATGAGGAAAGCAAGAGGACTGCCCAAACGGACAGGCGAAAATTCTTCGTAGAGTCGCAACGATGAAATTGCATATGCAAAAATAATTGAAAAATACTCTTGACAGAAAATGGCCAATCGCACGATACTCCCCAACGCGCCAGTTTCTGTCTTCCCCAGTAGGACGTTCCGACGTTCCTTCCACTATCCGCACGCCGGGCAAAGTCAGCGAGGAGTACCGGTGTCTGCACAAATAACAGAGAAAGAAACAACGATGAATTCGTTGGAAATGGATAGGGAAGTCATTCGCTGTAAGACATGTGGTCTCGTCCAATACCGGACGCGCACGGGAAACTGCCGCCGATGTGTGCGCGCCTTGCCTCAGCGTTTGGAATTCCTGATTCCTCCACCGGCACCTCCGGAGGAAGCAGCCGCTGAACCCACGTCCGAAAAGTTTGCCAACCAGGAGACGGTCGAGAATATCGGCCAGCGGATTCGCCAGTTGCGCGAATCGCGCGCGATGACCCAGAGCCAGTTGCAGTCGCGCTCGAAGGTCTCGCGGTCCTACTTGTCCCGCATCGAGAGCGGCCAGATGACGCCGAGCCTCGGCACGCTGGAGAAGATTTCCGAGGCGCTAAACGTGGGCTTGAACCGGTTCTTCATCCCGGAATCCGACGGCGAAGCGCTGCTCGAGGATCCGTTCATCCAGGGATTGCGGCCGTTCCTGCGGCAATTGGACTGGGAACAGTGGCAGTCGATTTTGAAGAGGCTGCAGGCGATCAGCGATCACGTCCATGCAGCGCCGGTCACTCTACGCCCTATCGGTAATCCGGCGCGGATGCCGCAGACCGCGCCGGCGAATGGCAACGGGCACAATGGACACATTGGCGCCGTCCATTCGAATGGGCATGCGTTTACGCATTCCCATGGTCAGCCGCAGGGTTACGTGCTGCGGCGGCCGGGTACGGGGCCGGTGTTTCAGCGGCCGGTGGCGCGGTAACTTGTAGTGAAGTAAGTTTTTCGTTTCGAGAGCAGAGCACAAATCAGCGCGGTGTGACTGTAACGGTCACACCGCGTTTTTTTAATTGGGATGTCCACGAAATTGCGCGAGCAGCTTGCATGAAGCCGGTCTCAGAAGGCTGCACTTACAGGGCCCTACGTCTAATCTCGGACGACGGAGACTTTGGCGGAGGGAACTTCGAGCCGCATGAGGCGATGATTTGCGTCGAGGTATAAGTCGACTTCGAGGTCGCTGGTGGTGACGCGAAGGCCTTCGTAAGAGGCGCCACCGATGGTGGCGGAGCCGGTGGCTTCGGCGGTGATGGTGCCGGGCATCAATTCCTGGGGGATGAAAACCGGGAAAGTTTGCGGGCCGCGCTTGGACCAATCGTAGAGGCGGGCGAGGACGCCGTACTGATCGTAGAGATTGTTGTCGAGGACGAGGATAAGGGGCGAACTGAACGAAAAGCTCTGTTCGAAAAAGCAAGGCTGCTTGCGGTTGGGATCTTTTATCTCGTCAGGTGTGCATGCGCGCGCGCCCTCCATCTCGACGGTGACGTTGGCGATGCCGTTGGCGAAGAGAATGTTGGCGCCGTTCTTTTTTTCGGTTTGCGCGGTCCAATCGTAGCTGATAGGCGTGCCATCGGGCTGAAGGGTGAGCGTGCCGGTAACTTTGCTGGCGGCGCCTTGCGTTGTTTTAATCTCGGCGTTGCCCTTGGCGAGCCAGCCTCCATCGGAAGGCGTGATTTCAAATTCCTCGTGGCCAACGGTTTTTCCGTCCAACTTGATGCTGAGTTTGCCCTGATCCTGGGCGAAGACGGAGAGGCTGGGGATAGCGGCTTTCTTCTTTTGATCGGCGAGGCCGGCGATGGCGCAAGAGAGAATCAGAAGCGCTCCGAGGCTGATGGATAACTTGACCTGGAGGCCGCGCAGTTTTGTTTTCATAAAATCCCCCTTCGCAGGCTGCTGCGAAGCACGACACAAAAGTTGCGGAGGAAAAAACTCCGCAGCCTATTCTAGCGAAGGCTGGTCAAGAATTTGGTTTTTCAACGACGAGATGTGCTTCGCTGCCACCTGCCGCGACAATGCCGCGGCGGAGGATTTCCGCGACGACCTGAGTGGGATCACCGGAACTGTCCACGCGATAGTCCGCGAGTTGATAAGAGGGAAGGCGCTGCGCATGGAGAGCGCGGAAGCTGGCTTCATCGCGAAAGAGCGGGCGGCCGGTCATGGTCATGCAGCGGGAGAGGAGAAGCTCGACGGGCGAATCGAGCCAGAGAACGGGAACTCCGGCGGTTCTGAGAAATTCGGGGCAACCGGGCTGGGCGTACGTGCCGCCGCCGAGAGCGAGGACGGTGGCTTCCTTATGCTCGGCGGCGCGGCCGAGAGCGGCGCGGAGTTGATCCGCTTCGATTTGGCGAAAAGCAGGTTCGCCGAAGCGTTCGAAAAGCTGTGGAATGGCGAGTCCCGCGGATTGCTCGATGCGGTCGTCGAGGTCAACGAAACGCCACGCAAGCTGACGCGCGAGGAGCGTGCCAACGGTTGTTTTGCCGGAACCCATGAAGCCGGCGAGGCAAATGACCTGGACGCGGGATGAAGGACCACGCAAAGAGGGCGGTTGGGTCACTGTTTTGTGTAACGAACGGCCACGAAGGGCAAGTTAAATCGAGACGCCAAGAATTAATCGCGCTTCGTGATGCGGATTGTACCACTGTAAGAGGAGAGTTCGACTTTGGCGAGGCCCATCCCAACGGTGCCAAAAAGACCGTGAGTGAACTTGGAAGCGATGTGCTTCACGCCATGGGAATCGGGCTTCAGGAAGGCGGTAGCCTGATTATCGACGATGCCGGTGGCGGTCTGAGCCTTGAGGTCAAAGGAATCGCTGCTCGAAAAGCGCACTTCGACGAGGCCTTTGCCGCTCTTCATGGAATACAAGCCGGTGCGGATGAAATCTCCATCGAAGAGAATGTTTCCGGTGGTAGTCATGAGGTTGACGTTATTCAGCTGCGGCTGAAGAACCTGCGCGTTTCCGCCGATGGAGCTGAAATCGAGCTTGCCGGCGCATTGCGTGCAAACCAACGAGCCGCCGGTGGTCTTGACGATGATGTAGCCGGAAACTTCTTTTAGGTGGACGTCGCCGCCGAAGCTTTCGAGCTTCATGTCGCCGGTGACCTGCTCGACGTAGATCAGGCCCGTTTCCGTTTTGAGTTGCAGTTCTGTTTCTTCAGGAACAGTGAGTTGCAAATCGGCTTCGAGATCCAAAGGCTGCGCGGCCGCGTCCAGGACGTTGGCGGTAACGTCGACGCGGTCTCCGACTTGCTCGATTTCAAAACCAATTTTGTTGGAAGATTGATTGCCGACGACGTCGACCTGGGCATTCTTCCAGGACTTGACCTCGATGCGGCCATTGGCCACGTTGTGAATCACGACCACGGGGCGTCCGGTGATGTTAAATAGTTTTTCGATGTGCTGCCCGGCGCCGGCGGCGCGTGCGGGCGCAAAGCTTGAGAGAAGAAGCCCAGCCCCTACAACCGGTAGGATGCTGCGCTTGACCCAAGAACCCGGCTGGACCGGGGCCATCCCCATCGTTCGAAGGCACATGTCAGTTTATGCTCCTTCCGCGCTCAATCATCGCGGATAATAATTCGGCTTTTTGCTGGTAGGCAGCGGACAGATATTCGCGAGTCAGCTCGTCTTGCGGCTGTTCCTTGAGATGGCGCTCGCAGTCCGCAATAAATTCATCCACTTTTTTCAGATTGTCGCGCAGCGAAACATCAACCGGAGAAGTGCTGGCGAGAATCATGCCGGTGGCTACTGGTTCTTGATCATCAAGAGCTCGTGCAGCGGTGGCGAAAACCGGAGGCGCTTCCGGCGGAGCCGGAGTTTTCGGGGCGACGGAAGCGAGTGCGGGCGCGGGGGTCTGGGTCGGCTGTGTGGCTACAGCTTTGGCGATCTGGACGGATGGAGAAACAGGCGCGGTCCGGTCACGGCGAATCTGGAAGACAGTAGCAGCAACGATGAGGATGCCGACCATGGCGGTTGCTAGCGTGCGGCTGCGGAAGAAGTCGCCGACGGATTGCCAGAAGGGAACACGCTCGACGGGAATGACGTCCGCGGGAGTTCTGATAATTCCTTCTTCTTCCAATTGTGCGCGGAGAGAGACCCACACGCGGTCGGGAGGGGCGATTTCAGACGGCAGCTTTTTTGCAGCGTCCACGAGGCTGGTGAGATCCGCGACGTAATTGCGGCAATCGTGGCATTCGGCCAAGTGCGCACGGGCTTCCTCGGGAAGAGGCTCCAGCCCTTCCTGCTCCAGAACGAGTTCAACGTCTTTACACTGCATGGCGGTTCACTCCGCGGCTAAAGGACCTGGGTAGCCTTCCCGCTCGACAACTCTTACTCTATATGACGCCATCTCGGGCCTAGCAGTTGGCTGCATTCTAACTCAATCGCCGAGCCCGGCTTGGGTTTTTGCAGCGTGACGTACCGCACGGGCCTGGTCGCGCAAATCCTCCTGAAGCAACTCGCGCAGACGCGTCCTTGCTTTGTGCAACTGCGACTTCGAATTACCTACCGAACATCCCATGATCCCGGCAATCTCGTTGTGCTCGAATCCCTGGACGTCATGCAGGACAAATACAGTCCGGTATCCGGGAGGGAGCTTTTCGATGGAGCGCTCGAGATTGACGCGGTCCACGGCGCCGCTGAGCCGCAAATCGGGCGCGCCAATGTCTTTTCTCGGGCCGCCAGTCTCTTCATCGGGTTCCGTCGTTTCTTCCAAAGAGGCCGCAGGGAGCGACTTCTTACGCAAGCGCATCAGGACCACATTAACCGTCATGCGGTGCAGCCAGGTTGAAAAAGCCGACTCTCCACGGAAGGTCCCAATCTTGCGAAAAAGTTGCAGGAAAGCTTCCTGCATCAGATCTTCCGCGTCGGACGGGTTGCCAACCATCCGCAAACACAAGGCGTAAACGCGACGGCTGTGGAGTTGATAGAGCAACTCGAAAGCCGCAGCATCCCCGGCCTGGGCCAGACGGATAGCTTCCGCTTCAGTCGCCGACTTAGGGGACTGAGAGAGATTCACCCTATTTGACGGCTGTAGAACAGTCGACACACTGGGCTCGCTTGGTCGGTTCCGGGCCAACGGTCCAATTGCGGCGCATCCAACGTTTCGGATGCACCGAATACCCCCTTGAGTTGTCCTCGCAAAGACTGGCTGATGCCAATCAGACAAGCGTGGACACTATTCTATTTCACCCTGGCTCATTGTGAGCTGGGCGACCGGCCGCAAGGCTGGATGGTCTATTCTCCCCTGATTTGGAGAACACGTCTATGCCGGACTAAACGCTGGACTAAGGTCAGCTTCTTGGGCTTGGCGACACCCATCTGGGTACAGACGGTGGACTGAAAGGACTTTAACTCGACGTCAGGGAGGGCCATGAGAAAAGACTTCAATAAAACAATGGTTTCCCGAAGGCAGGTATTCAAGTCGTAGTGAGCCTCGTCAACGGCTTGCCATTCGGCGTCGGAGTCGATGGGGAGGCCGTTGACAATCTCCGCAGCGGCGGCACAGAAATCCTGACCGAGATCATCCACCATCTCACCGAGAGTGCTGATTTTATAGAGAAACTGAGAGCGCTCGCTTAAAAGAACGCGGCAGAGCAAGCTGCTGACACGCGCGGTCCGCTGGCCACGCGCTCCCTGGAAATTGGCGGGGTCGAGAGGAGCGGCATTGGGAACGGTGCCGTAATGTTTGGCATGTTCGCCAAGGGACCAGAGCAGGGCCACAAGAGGCTGAGCGAAGCGATGGCAGAGATCAAATGTGACGCCGACGGCCTGGCTGGCCTTTTCGAAGCGCCCTCCTTGACGAAGCGCAAGAGCTTCATCCAAGGAAACGCTTAACATGTTGTAGGAGATTTCCAGAAGGCGGACATACGAGCGAAACACTTCGTCCTTTTGTTCGGGAAGCCACGCTCGCCAATCGTCTTTGACAGACATGCCGCGCGCTGAGAGGGCGCGCACACGGTCTTTCACAAGGTGTCTCCCGCGGGAACAGGAGGGGGAGTATAACAAATTCTAATTCCGGACGAATGATTTTCTTGGAGGCAAGACTACCAACAGTACTAAACCTTGCCCGGACAAGAAGCGCCACGAATTTGCAGGCTGTTGCTCCAAAGAGGCGGGGACCGCTATACTCGCTTGCGATCGCGCCGAAAGGAATTCCTTTGCAATTTGAGCCTCGCGACCAGTTTGAGCAACGTCAGAAGAAACTCGAACAGATTCAAGCCCTTGGATATGACCCATTTCCGCGGGAGTTTCGCTGGACGGACACGCCCGCGGCGCTCGTGGACAAGTATGGCGAAAAAGCAGCCGCGGAGCTGGAGGCGGAGAAACGGGAAGTTCGCGTGGCGGGGCGGCTTGTTTCGCTTCGCCTGATGGGGAAAGCAGGATTCGCGCATATCCAAGGATCCGGCAAGCGGATTCAAATCTATGTAAAGAAAGACATTGTCGGCGAGCGCGGGTTTGCGCTGTTTCATTTGCTGGATCTCGGCGATTTGATCGGTGTTCGCGGACATCTCTTCCGGACGAAAACGAACGAGCTTTCGATTTGGGTGGAAGAGCTGACCTTTCTTGCCAAGGCACTGCTGCCGCTCCCTGAAAAATGGCATGGACTAACGGACGTGGAGCTGCGCTACAGGCAGCGCTATCTGGACCTGATTGCGAACGACAAATCGCGGCAGGTGTTTGTTGCGCGGGCGCGGATCATTCAGGAACTGCGGCAATTTTTCGATGCGCGCGGATATATAGAGGTAGAAACGCCGATGATGCATCCCATTCCTGGAGGAGCGGCGGCGCGGCCTTTCGTCACGCACCACAACACATTGGATATCGATTTATATTTGCGCATCGCGCCGGAGTTGTATTTGAAGAGGTTGACGGTGGGTGGGTTTGACAGGGTCTACGAGATTAACCGCAACTTTCGGAATGAAGGGATCTCAACGCAGCACAACCCGGAATTCACGATGCTCGAGTTTTATGAGGCGTACAGCAACTACCGGGACTTGATGGAGATGAACGAAGAGCTGTTCGCGCTGCTGGCGAAAAGCATCACCGGGTCGACGACGGTGAAGTACGGCGAGCAGGAACTTGACTTCTCAAAGATGCAGCGGCTCACGATGCGCGAAGCGATCAGGAAATACTGGCCCGTTGGCGCGGGAGCTGCGCCAACGGAGGCGGAGCTTGCAACGGCGGGCGGGCCGCGCGCCTGCGTGGAGCGCTACAACGCCTGGGCAAAAACCGCTGGCGCGCCGTATGCCGCTTCGAAGGGCGTATTGTCGGACGGCGAATGGACGGGATTGCTCTTCGAAACCATGGCTGAAGACAAGCTGATTCAGCCGACAATCCTTTACGATTTTCCCACGGACATTTCGCCGCTTTCGAAGCAGAAGCCGGAGGATCCCTCGCTGACGGAGCGATTCGAGATTTACGTGGCGGGCATGGAAGTGGCCAACGGCTTTTCGGAGCTGAATGATCCGGCGGAGCAGGAGCGGCGTTTTTTGGCGCAAATTGCGCAGGGCGGGGAGGAAGTGCCGAAGCAACTCGACGTGGACTACATTCGGGCGCTCTGTCATGCGATGCCGCCCACGGCGGGCGAGGGGATCGGCATCGATCGGCTGACGATGCTGCTCACCGATTCGCAATCTATTCGCGATGTCATTCTATTTCCGCTGTTGCGGCCGGAAGTTCGCCAAGACTCCGCTTCCGAAGCAGACGGTGCGTAAAGTATCCTTTCACTGATGCGATTCAACAATGCAATTTGAATGGTTTGTGGCGCGGCGGTATTTGCGGTCGCCGTACCGGCCGGCGGTGCTGCGGCTGGTGACGCTGTTTTCAATTCTGGGAGTATCAGCGGGAGTGGCGACCCTGGTGATTGCGCTGGCGATGAACACGGGATTCCGAGAGACGCTGCAGGAGCGTCTGTTGGGGGTTCAGGCGCATATTACGCTGTTGCGCCCCGGCACCGATATCCGCAATTACGAGGCGCTGGCCACGAAACTGGCGGCCATTCCCGGAGTGCGCTCCGTTACGCCCGCGGTTTATGAGACGGTGCTGCTGTCGTTCGGCGGCGAGGCGCTTGGCGTGGTGGCGAAAGGCGTCGAACCAGAGCGCGAGCGGCGAGGGGACGAAGCGCTGCAGAGGATCGTGGCGGGGAAGCTGGATTTTACGCCGGATGCGGACGGCATCGATGCGCTGCTGGTCGGCAAGCAACTGGCGGAGGAATGGAAGATGGCGCCGGGCGACTACGTGACGCTTACAAGTCCGCAAGGACGGTTGACGCCATTTGGATTGATTCCCCGGACGCGGCGATTTCGCGTGGCGGGAATTTTCGATTCGGGCTTTTACGATTACGACAAAAACTGGTGCTTCATGACGCTGCGCGCGGCGCAGTCGCTGGCCGGCACGAGCGACATCGTCAACGCGCTGGAATTCCGGCTGGACAATCCGGAGCGCGCGGGAGAGATTGCGCGGAAGGCGGAACAAATCGCGGGGCCGGGTTTTTTGGCGAGCACCTGGATGGAGCAAAACTTCGCGTTGTTCCGGGCGTTGCGCCTGGAAAAGCTGGTTACGGCGATTTTCATCGGGTTGATTACATTTGTCGCGGGATTGAACATTCTTGTGGTGCTTTCGATGACGGTGACGGATAAAGCGCGCGACATCGCGGTGTTGATGTCCATGGGAACGCGGCGCGAGCAGATTCGAACGATATTTTTGTGGCAAGGAATCGCTATCGGGTTTACCGGGACGGTGATCGGATTGAGTATCGGTTATGCGTTTGCGCTGATTGCGGGGACGTATCATTTGATTCCGCTCGATCCGCAAATCTATGCAGTTGCTTATGTGCCGTTTCATCCCAGCGTGCTGGATGGCGTGTGGATCACGGTGGCAGCGATGGGGATTTCGATTGGGGCGACGATACTTCCGGCGCGAGCAGCGGCGAAGCTGCTGCCGGTAGAGATTCTGCGGTATGAGTAGCTAGCTGGGCGAGGGCGGAGGCTGAATCTAAGGGGGTTAGGGGGAGGATTATGGCGCGTGGTTTGCTCGTAAAAGAGTGCAGGGAGGAAGGGGCAGGTCTGGGCTGTCGCCCCCAGCACCCCAACGCAAAGATGCCTGCCACAAGCCACTGAAAAAAAGAAGTTTAGGTGTGTTTAAAAGATGGCATTTATGGGGCATTTCGGTGATGGGCAGGCGCTAGGCGGAAATAGGAAACTCTTGGGCAATCGTACGCGGCGGGAGGCCGTTGCCGGCGAGCGCGTGGAGAGCATACGTAGCATCTAAGTAAAGAGAGAGAAGTGCGGTAACCCTGGCAGCTGAGGATGTGGTTCGAGAACGAGATGATCCAGCCGCAAGACAACGCGAGGCAAGCCGTCCCAACAAGCGATATAGGTGCGCGAGGCGCCGCTGGCGTGGTGATGGAAGCGCGGAGCCTGAAGAAAATCTATGGGAGCGGCGAGAAAAGCTTGTCCGTTTTGTCCGATGCCAACCTGAGTTTGCGGCAAGGCGAGATGGTGGCCATCGTGGCGCCTTCGGGCGCGGGGAAGAGCACGCTCTTGCATTTGCTAGCCGCGCTAGACACGCCAACGAGCGGTACAGTATACTTCGCAAATAAAGCCATTGAAACGAATGATGACGCGGCGCTCGCGGAATTTCGAAACCGCGCGGTGGGTTTTCTCTGGCAACGTCATCAGTTGTTGCCGGATTTTACGGCCGCGGAAAATGTAGCCATGCCGCTGTTGTTGCGCGGCGAGACTTTTGCTTCGGCGCTGACGACGGCGCGGAAGTGGATCGCGGAGGTTGGCCTGGAAAATCGGGCGGATCACCGCGCAGGGGAACTCTCCGGAGGGGAACAGCAGCGCGTGGCGATTGCCCGGGCGCTCGTCACTGGGCCGAGCGTGCTGCTGGCAGATGAACCTACCGGAGATTTGGACGAGCAGAATGCTTGGGCCGTGTTTGAGCTACTGGAACGGCTGCACCGCACGCATGGGCTGACGTCGCTGATCGCGACGCACAACCTGGCGTTGGCCGCGCGGTGCGATCGGATACTCGGACTCGAACATGGCGTTCTGCAAACTCGCGGGGCTGCGGCCTCAGCGAACAAGGCCCCCGGGGGAGAAGCGAGCTAACGTGTTCGAACGCTATACAGAGAAAGCGCGTCGCGTCATATTTTTTGCACGATACGAAGCCAGCCAGTACGGCAGCCCGTACATCGAGACCGAGCATTTGCTGCTGGGCTTGATGCGCGAGGACAAAGCGCTGGCGAACCGTTTTCTGCGGCAGCAAGGATCGATCGAATCGATCCGGAAGGAGATCGAGGCGCGCATCACGATTCGCGAGCGCATCTCGACTTCGGTCGAAGTGCCGCTCAGCGCGGAGTGCAAGCGCATCCTGAACATGTCGGCGGAAGAAGCCGAACGGCTGGGGCACAAGCACGTGGGGACGGAGCATCTGCTGCTCGGAATTCTGCGCGAAGAGAAGTGTTTCGGCGCGGAAATTTTGATGGAGCGCGGGCTGCGGCTCTCGACGCTGCGCGAAGAGCTAGCGCGGACTTCGGGCGAGAAGACGACTGCGGCCCGGCCCAAGGAAACATCGCTGTTGGCGGAATTCAGCCGCGACCTCACGCAAGCCGCCGGCGAAGGCTCTCTCGACCCGCTCGTGGGGCGCGAAGGGGAAGTCGAGCGCGTCATCCAGATTTTGTGCCGGCGGACAAAGAACAATCCAGTGCTCATCGGCGAGCCCGGCGTTGGAAAGACGGCTATCGTCGAAGGCTTGGCGCAGCGCATTTCGGATGGCGACGTCCCGCCATTCCTCGCGGACAAGCGCATCCTTTCGCTGGACCTCTCCTTAATCGTTGCGGGAACAAAATACCGGGGGCAATTCGAAGAGCGGCTGAAAACCATCATGAAGGAGTTGATGGAGAGCCAGAACTCGATTGTATTTATTGACGAGCTGCACACGCTGGTGGGCGCGGGCTCCGCGGAAGGTTCGCTGGACGCCGCTAACATTTTGAAGCCGGCGCTTTCGCGCGGAGAGATTCAGTGCATCGGCGCGACGACGCCCGGCGAATACCGAAAATCAGTGGAAAAGGACCGGTCGCTCGAGAGGCGCTTCCAGTCCGTCAAGGTTCCCGCACCGAACGAAGAAGAAGCCATTCAAGTGATCCAGGGAGTGCGCGAACGCTACGAAAAATTCCACGCCGTCAGCTACACGGATGAAGCGTTGCGCTACTCGGTTTATCTTTCGAACCGTTACATCCCGGACCGCTTCCTCCCCGACAAGGCCATCGACTTGATTGACGAAGCCGGGGCGCGCGTGAAGTTGCGCCAGGCCAGCGTTCCCGAAGAAGTGGGCGAAGTACAGAAGCGCGTGAAGTTTATTACGCACCGGATGGAAACGGCGATCGCCCAGCACGAATTCGAGAAGGCGCGTTTTTACTCCGAGGAAGAGCGCAAGGAAAAGGAAAATCTGCGCACGCTTCGCGAACGCTACAAGCTGGATGATGCCTCAACGGGCATCGTGTCGCGCGAGGATATCGAGGAAGTGGTCTCGCGCTGGACGGGCATCGGCGTCACCTCCATTAAAGAGGACGAGCAGCAGAAGCTTTTGCGCATCGAGCCGGAGCTGCACAAGCGCGTCATCAGCCAGGACAAAGCCATTACCGCTTTGGCGCGTGCAATTCGCCGGAGCCGCGCAGGCCTCAAATCGCCGCTGCGGCCGGTAGGCTGCTTCTTCTTCCTGGGGCCCACGGGCGTCGGCAAGACCGAAGTCGCCCGGCGGCTGGCGGAATTCCTGTTTGGTTCGGAGAAGTCGTTGGTACGCTTCGATATGTCGGAGTTCATGGAGAAGCACTCCGTTTCGAAGCTCATCGGCGCGCCTCCAGGGTACGTGGGCTATGAAGAAGGCGGACAGTTGACGGAGCGTGTCCGACGGACGCCTTACTCGGTCATTCTTTTGGATGAAATCGAAAAGGCGCATCCGGACGTTTTCAACATTCTTCTCCAGGTGTTTGAAGACGGGCAGCTGACGGATGGTCTCGGCAACACCGTGGATTTCCGTAACACCATCATCATCATGACTTCCAATCTAGGGGCGCGGCACTTGCAGAGGCGCACCTCGATCGGATTCCAGTCTGGCGCGGATGAAGCCAGTCAGAAATCCATCGAAGAGATGGTGATGAACGAAGTAAAGCGGGCGTTCAATCCGGAGTTTCTGAACCGGCTGGACGAAGTGATCATTTTCAATGCGCTCGGCGACGAAGATTTGCTCCGCATTATCGATTTGCTGGTGGGCCAGCTGAACGACACGCTGATTCACCGGCAGGTGCAGATAGTGCTGTCGCCGGAAGCACGCCAGTGGATCCTCGAGAAAACGTGCGCGGACCGTAACTACGGGGCACGGCCGCTCCGGCGGGCACTTCAGAAGTATGTGGAAGACCCGCTCTCGGAGGCGCTCATCCAGGGAGGAATCCAGAGGCCCGCGACGCTGCAGATTTACGTCGCCGGAGAGGCCTTGGCGTTCCGTCCCGTGGTTGAGGCAACCCCGGTTATCCACTAGCGAATCTGACACAACGCATGGGAGACCTCGACCAGGTCGGGGTCAACTAACGACCGGCCCGCACCGGGTCCGGCGGGAGAAAAACAACTTGTGTTTCGGGGGCGCGGCCTTGCATTCCTTACCGGCCGCTTATAGGAGAGTCTGTTTGCCATTTGGAGTTTTGGCGTTTCGGGTTAGCTGGATCGCGGCGTTTTTTCTTTTGCTGTCGGCCAGTTCGCCGGCAGCAACGCAAAAAAAATTCCTCACGGCGGAGTCTGCGTTCGCGGACTTGGGATTCTTGTCGCTTCCCTTCGATTCTCCGGCAGACGAAGGCGCGGCAACCGCCGGGGCTCAAGAGCAGCAATCGGCTCCGCAACAAGCCGCGAACGCCAAGCCCCAGGCGGTAATCGAGCGCATCGAATTCATTGGTAACCGCAGAATTCGCAGCGACACGCTCAAGGCGCGCATTTTCAGCCGCGAAGGCGATCCTTACAGCGAAGAGACGCTGCGGCGAGATTTTCAAGCATTGTGGAACACGCAGTTTTTCGAGGATGTAAAACTGCGCGTGGTAGATTCTCCGGATCGGCCGGACGCCAAGATCATCATCTTTGAAGTCAAAGAACGGCCCATTATTCGGCGCATCCGCTACGACGGCATTCACTCGGTTACGGAATCGGACATTCTCGACCGCTTCAAGGAGCGCAAAGTCGGGCTGTCCGTGGAAAGCCCGTTCGACCCCACTAAAATCAAGAAGGCCGAAGTGGTACTGCAGGAATTGCTCGGAGAGCACGGCCGCCAATTTGCGAAAGTGACCCCGGAATACGAACGCATCGCTTCGAGCAACGCGGTGATCCTGGTCTTCAAAATTGACGAAGGCCCCAAGGTTAAGGTGGGCCAAATCAAGTTTGTGGGGAACCATGCGTTCAGCGACCGCAAGCTCATCCGGGCCATGAAGCACGACCGCCCCTATGGAATTCCCTTGTATTTCTGGGATATCCCGGTGTTGTCCAAGACGTATGATCGCGAAAAACTCAATGAGGACCTGGAAGTCGGCTGCCGCGGCATGTACCAGGACAATGGCTACTTCCGGGCGGTGTGCGCTGGAAACGGCCCGATTCTGGACAATGTCGATGTGCACCACGGAGGCGTTGCGATTCCCGGACTGCGGCCGCACACCGGAAAAGCCGTGAACATCACGATCAAGATCGAAGAAGGCGTGCAGTACCGGATGGGGACGCTCAAGATCGTCAGCTCGGACCCGGACAAAGCGTTGTCACTTAAAGTGGAACCCCTCAAAGCGCTCTTTCCGCTGAAAGAAGGCGACGTCTTTAATGTCGACAAACTCCGCAAAGCTCTCAAGAACTATACGGATGCTTATGGCCAGTATGGATTCATCGATTTCACGGCCGAACCGGATTTTGACATCGATGACGCGACCAAGAAGATCAACCTTACGCTGCGCTTCGACGAGCAAAAGCAATATTACGTCCGGCGCATCAATTTCAGCGGCAATACGACAACGCGCGACAAAGTGATCCGCCGCGAATTGCTGATCGACGAAGGCCAGCTCTTTAACAAGCGCTATTGGGATATCAGTATTCTGCGGCTAAACCAGCTCAACTATTTCGACAAAATCGATGCCGACAAAGCCGTCGAGCTCCAGAAGAACACCAAGGACGGCACGGTCGACATTAACCTTAAGCTCAAAGAGAAGGGCAAGCAGTCGATTGGCCTACAAGGAGGCGTCAGCGGTTTGGCCGGCGGGTTTATCGGCCTGACGTATCAGACCAACAACTTCCTGGGCTTGGGCGAGACGCTAACGCTCTCGGCGCAGTTTGGTGAGTTCCAGCGCACTGTGCAATTCGGATTCACGGAGCCTTACCTCTTCGACCGTCCCATTTCGACGGGGTTCACGGTATTCACCAGCAAGTACAACTTCGACCAAGCGAAGCAGGAAGCCCTGCTCCTCGGCCAGCAGGTCAGCGTCAACCCGCAATACGTCCAGAATTACAATCAGAACAGTACAGGGTTTACGGCCTACGCAAGCTACCCCTTCAAGCGATTCTCGTTCGCCAGGTTTGGCCTGTCTTACGGTCTGACGAGGACGAATATCCAGGCGTTCAATCAGGCGTCCTCGCTGTTATTTGAGCAACTGCAATTCCGGAGCATCGCGGGGCCGAGCGCGCTGAACGGCATCGTCTCGAGCGCCATCACACCGTCGATCAGTTACAACACGATCGACAATCCGATGAACGAGACCAAGGGCAAGAGTATTTACTACTCGATGTCATTCCAAGGCGGACCGTTGGGCGGCAACGTAAATACCATCTCCAATGTCTTCGATATCAAATATTTCCACCCCACGTACCACCGGCGCAACGCAATTGGCCTGCACTTCTCGACGGCCTATATCACCGGGTACGGCGGCGGGGAAGTGCCTCCTTTCAGCCGGTTCTATATGGGCGGCGAGCAGGATCTTCGCGGGTTTGATATCCGGTCCATCTCGCCGGTGGTATTCATTCCCACGGTCACGGCGCAGACTCTCTCTTATCACGATCCTCTTTCCGCGGGAGCGTTGCGATCGTTTAGCCTGCCCGTTTTGGTGTACACCGCTACATTGCCCGGGGGGGACACTCAGGCGGTCGGCAACATTGAATACCGGATTCCCATTGTGGGCAATTACGCCAGCATGTCCTTTTTTGTGGACGCCGGAACGGATGGAATTCTGAATCGTGGCGCTTTGCACCTGGATCCAACGGGCATAGCGAACATAACGACCAATTTCCCGAATGCTCCGCTGGCAAAGACTCTGGGTATTTATCGCGGAACAAATTTCCGGCTAAGGAACTCGGCAGGCATCGAGTTTGGCATCAACCTGCCAATCATCCAGGCGCCATTCCGGATTTATTACGCCTACAATTTGAACAGATTATATTCGCAGATCGCTGCGCCCAATCCGTTCGTGAACCAGGGCACGCTGAATCAGTGGCAGACGACATTGGACAAGGAAGTGCCGAATCTTTGGGAAAACGAAATCGTGCCGCAACTGAACTTCTTGAACAATCCGGGGCGGTTGAATTACTTCGAGCCGAAGACGACGTTTCGATTTACGGTGGGAAAGACGTTTTAGGAATGTCTGAGCGGCGGGAAGACAGGAATCGTCGAGGTACGAAATTAGGCCGGAGCGGCCGCAACGATTGCGGCGCGCGCGAACGTGGGGAGGTTAGGCAAATGAAGTTGGGGAAGATTTCGAGCTACTTAACGCTGGCAGTGCTCGCGCCATGCTTGCTTTTTAGCGGATGCGGCAGCGGCAGCAGCGGCGCCACCGTGACTTCCGTATCGATCATCTCATCCGTCGGTAGTACGCTCATTTTGGGTCAGTCGACGACGCTCACGGCGACGGTCGTGGGTCCAACCAACTTGGATGTCAATTGGGAGCCAGGGTTGCCGACTGGTACGCCATGCACGTACACCACGACCACCACTTCTTCCACGGGCACAGTCACAACGAATGCCGCAAAAAACTGTCCGACGGACGGCTCCTTCGGCACGCTGTCCAATCAGCAGACCACCGGTACGGCGACGTACCTAGCCCCGTCGATTCTTCCCGATCCAACCAAGTATCCCGGGCTGATAATCATCATTACCGTGCAATCCGTCGCGGACACAAGTAAGCACGGCACGGGCACCATCTCGCTGTACATCGACTCAGGCGTCTCGGTTAGCATCACTCCCACAAGCGCCGCCGTGCCCACCAATGAAAAACAGCCCTTCTTTGCCATTCTCACCAATGACCTGCAAAGCAAAGGTGTGACCTGGTCCCTCACGCAGACGATTCCCAGCACGACCACTCCCACGACCCCCAACATCTACGCGGGGCTTCCCACTTGTACGGTAAGCGGGAATGCCTCGGGGTGCGGCTCGATTGATGCGAACGGCGTCTATACCGCGCCCACGGTAGTGCCCACGGCGACGACGCCTACAAGTACGAGCACCACGCCGCAAAACGTCACGCTCGTGGCGACCTCTGTCGAAGATCCCACACGCTATGCTCTCGGCACCATCACGATCACAGCCGGCGGGCCAATCACTTTTAACGGGATCTCGCCAACTATCGCTCCGCAGGGCGCCGAGTATTGGGACATTTATCTCAATGCCCCGAATATTTCTTCGGCTTCACTTATCACCCTGACGGATGCCAGCAACGGTCAGACGACACTTTCTTCGGCGTCTGGCCAAGTCAAAGTGCTTTTTCCGATTCCCACGGGCACCGTGGCTAATCCACCCTCGACGGGCGCGCGAATTAGGCTGCTGGCGAGCCAGCTGGCGACCGCGGGGCCGGTCACTGTCTCCGTAACCGATCCCGGCCAGCCGGTGACAACCGCTGCGGGTGGCGTGTTTACCTACAACATCTTGCCCGTTCGCCCGACGGCAGTGGTTTCGTATCCGGGCGACATTGTTCAAGGAATCGTGTCTTCCGGCAACATCGGTCTGACGATTGACGGCGGATATTTTGGGACTAAAGGACAATTGGCTAACGTACTTTTTCAGGGCAACACGATTCCCGCCAAGACCAATGGTCAAGGGCAGACTCTTTCATACGCAAAGCAACTCCAGGTGGAATTCCCCAGCGGCCCGATCAACGCGGGGCTTCCGGGACTTTATTCTCTCTCCGTGGCCCGTACCACCCCGCCGCTACCGTTTGAGAACAACCCGGCAGTGACGAATTTGGCCGTTTTTCCGAGTTATGCGACGAATCCGCCGGTCGTGGCAAATACTGTGACCGTGGCGGCGGGCACCAATCCGAGCGCAATCGATATTGATCCCACGCTGGGAGTGCTTGCCGTTGCTGAAACGGGTTCCAATGCCGTGCAGTTTTATACGATCGGGAATGGCACTTTGACCGCGCTGAACGGCCCGGTGGCAGTGGGTAAAGTTCCCACGGGTCTGTCTGTGAATCGGAACAACCACACGGTGGCGGTCGTAAACTATCAGGATCAAAGCGTAACGGTTCTGCCGATTCCCGGGGCCCCCGTGCAGGCTCCCGGCACTCCGTTCACCGTGGATCTTTCCAACGCACTGCAAGGCCAGGTTTCGCCGGCGCCGTTGCCGTACGCGATAGGCGTCGACCCCGATACGAATATGGCGCTGGTGGCCTATTCCTCGACGTCGACTTCTTCTTCGGCGAACCTCGGCTTTCTCGTCAACTTGAACCCCAACACGGGAACGGTGGCTAATCCTTCGAACCCCTATGGATGTGCGCTCGGTGTGATCGTTAATCCTGGTTCCAATCAAATAGGCCAGTGCCTCACGGCGCAGGTGACCTTGAACTCGGGCGCCTATCCGCAGATTGCGATGGCCCCCCACGGTCATCTTGCCTTCGTAACACCAGGTGGCCAGGGAGCATTACAGGGCGTAGATGTGACCAAAGCCTCGACCTCGGCCGACATCCAGTCGCTTACGCTTGCCGCGGGAATCGTGACGGTAACCACAACAGCATCGAATGGACTGGTCCCCGGAAATTCCGGCGCAGTGCTGATCTCTGGTGTGCCGGGGCCGGGAACCGCGAGCAATAGCTCCACGGCAAACTTCAACGGCGTGTTCACCGTGTCTGCTTTGAGTGACACGAGCTTCAGCTACATTCTGAATTCCACATCGAGCGGGACAGTCACAATCCCAAGCGGGACGACGGCCAAGGTCTTTTATGGCACTCCGAATTTGCTCTTTGGCGGGTTATCTCAGACTACCCAAGGCATCGCCATCAATCCGGTCACCAACACCGCCGCGCTTGCCGATGCGAACGCCACGGGTTCCAATGGACCGCAGATCAATTTGATCAATAACCTGGATCAGACGGTCAGCTCAATATCCTTCTTTGCCACCTGCACGTTTTACACGACCACGCTCCCGTGTGCCCACGGCCCTGAGTTGCTGGGCACGGCAGACATCGCCTGGCAGCCGTACTCCAATTCCATCGTTTCTTACAACCCGGAATTGAACCAGGTTTCCATTTCCGATCCGGTGAGCCGCACCCGCTATGCGTTTGCCTGCAATGCACCATTCTTGTCCTGCGTGGTGAACCCGCAAAATTCGACGGACCAACAGACGTTTAACGGGCAGACCACGCTGCCCGGCACTGGCGTAGCCACGCTGACGGTGGTGAATGGCACCAGCAACACTCTCAAGTTGTTCGGCGGCCTAGCCGTCGATCCAGCCACCAACCAGGCATTCGTCGTAATGTCCGGCAGCAACCAGATCGACATCATCGACCTTGGACCTTGCAAGGCTACGAACGGGTGCCCCAATTCGTTCAACTCTCTTAAACCGGCGCAAATATCCGAAATTGTTGTGCCAAGTCCCAATCCAGGACTTGGCGTTGTCGGGGGCATTCCCAATGCGACCGTGCCTCAAGGAACGCTCACGTCAGCGACTGACTTGAGCGGCGTGCAAATCTTTGGATCCGGTTTTGATGGGACGACCCAAGTGCGCCTGGACGGGACAGCAATCCCTTCCGCGGACGTTCAATTCGTGAGCCCCAGGCAGATCACAGCCACAATTCCGGCTTCTTATTTATCGTTCCCGCATCGCTATGCGCTTGACGTGGTAAATGGAAGCGGTGTGCAGTCCAACGCAACGGACCTCTTCGTTATTCAAGCGGTGGATCTATCCAACGTGTGCATGCCCTCGGGCGGGACGCACCCAAGTTCCGTTGCAATTGCAGACCAGCTCGCCAACGGACCGTTTTCGCCCATCGCCGTGGTCACCAACAGCGGTTGCAACAACATTTCCGTCGTGGATATCAATCCAACAACCACGCTTAACGGTCAAGCTATGCTTAACCCCAACTTCGGCAAAATTCTAAAGAGCATTGCCGTTGGTTCGACTCCGGAGGGAATAGCGGTGAGCCAGCCCTTCGGACTGGCGGTAGTCGCTAACTACGGGGATGGCACCGCCTCGATCGTGAATCTGCTGACGAATTCACTCGCTGTACCTTCCGTAGCCACAGGAACGAACCCGACGGGAGTAGCTATCAACGATGCAACGGGTGCAGCCATCGTCGCAAACACGGGCTCGAACACGGTATCCGAACTCAACCTTGGATTACTTTTTGGAAGCAGTCCCGCGACTACCCTAACACCCGTGAGCATCGGCGGCTTCCAACAGCCAACGGCGGTCGCCATAGACCCAGACCGCGGCACAAACAATCAGGGCATAGCGGTGGTGACGGCGCTGGAACTCGTCAGCGGGTCTGCGCCGCAAGGGGCATTGCAAGTCGTAGATATCGGGGCCACGACTCCCATACTCAGCACGACGTCCGCGACCGGCACGGTTACAGCGCCGGCGACGGGCATCGTGTTCGACCCCACCGTATCGACCGGCACGGCGAACATCGGCGTGTTCTATGTAAGTTCCAGTGGCGGGAATGTGATTTCGTCGTTCAACCCGGACAATGGCCAAGCCATCACAGTAAACGTTGGCATCAACCCGACGGCGCTGGCGATCAACCCGGAGACCGGAGCTATCCTGACAACGAATTTGGCCGGACAAACGACGTCCATCGTTGACACTACTTCGAGCCCGTTAAAGACAGTTGAGACGTTTGGGCTGCCGGGCTCGGGGCAGTTTGGCGTGGCTATCGACCAGTTTACGAATCTTGCGGTCATCGTGGATCAAGCCAACAACCGGCTGCTGATCTTCCCGATGCCCAACTAAGGAAGAGGGATTTAGGAGCGAGGATGAAATTGAAGCAGCGGGGTTCGCTGACGCTTTCTGATTGCGGCAAGGCGAGGGGCTCGGCTATACTTCAAGGTTTGTGTGGTGCCCGCGGACTGCGCCGGCGGACGGAAAAGAATTTCAGACCAATCAAGAATTGGTTCCGGTTGGTTCCGATAAAATCGGGATCATCCATAACAAGGAGAATAAAGTGAATTTGAGAATCGTATTGAGATCCGCGGCTATAGCGGCAGCATGCCTCATTGGCACAGGGGCAGCTTGGGCGCAAGCCGCCCCCGCGGCCGGCGCCGCGGGAACATCCAAGCTGGTGGGCATCATCAATTTGCGCGGCGCGATTGGAAGCACCTCGGAAGGCAAGCAAGCGTCCGCGGAATTGCAATCGCAGTTTGCGCCGCGATCCGCCGAAATCGATAACCTGACGAAGCAGATCAATGACTTGCAGCAGAAGCTGCAGGCCGGCCAGGGCAAGCTGAGCCAGGAAGAAGAAACACGGCTGACGGCCGAAGGACAGCGGCTCACGCAGCGGCTCGACCGCCGGCGTAGTGATTTTCAAGAAGACGCGAGCGCCGCGCAACAAGACGTACTGGAGCGCATCGGGCGAAAAATGGTGGACGTGTTGGACCGCTACGCGCGCGAGAACGGTTTCAGCATCGTGCTGGACACCTCTGGCCAAAATTCCCCGATCCTGTATGCCTCGAATCAGATCGACGTGACGCAGGACATCGTTCGCCTGTACGATCAGGCGTATCCGGTTAAAGCGGGCACGGCTCCGGCAGCGGCCAAGCCCGCAGCCAAACCGCCGGTGAAACCGAATCAGCGGTAATTCGGCGGATAGGTTTCTCACAACTTGTTTTCTGAAGACGCCTCCGGGGGGCACCGGGGGCGTTTTCTTTTTCTAGGAATCGCCGGGAAAATTGCTGCTTAGAAAGAAGCGGGGCGGCGCCGTGCGCGGAGCGAAGGCGAGAAAAACGGGCGTCACACTGGGCTGGAATTCGATATAGTAGGCGAAACGCAGCAGGGAGGACCAGATGCCCGACGTAAAAACGCGATTGGAACGGATGCCGCGGCCGCCGGTTTTCGCGACGGTTGCGGAGGAGCGGCGCCACCGGAAAGAGCGGTTAGCAGGGGCGTTCCGGTTGTTCTCGAAGTGCGGGTTTGACGAAGGCGTGACGGGACACATCACGGCGCGCGATCCGGAGAAGCTCGACCATTTCTGGGTGAATCCTTTTGGGATGCACTTCAGCCAAATACGCGTGTCGGATCTTTTGCTCGTCAACGATCATGGCGAGGTGGTGGAAGGCGAGCGCGAGGTGAACCTTGCGGCGTTTGCGATTCACTCGCGGATTCATAGAGCGCGCCCGGACGTGATCGCGGCGGCGCACGCGCATTCGCTGAACGGCAAGGCGTGGTCTTCGCTGGGGCGTCTGCTCGATCCGCTGACGCAGGATGCTTGCGCGTTTTATGAAGATCATGTGGTGTTCGCCGATTACACCGGCGTGGTCTACGAGACGGACGAAGGCGACCGCATCGGCAAGGCATTGGGCGAGAAGAAAGCCGCGATTTTGTGCAATCACGGATTGCTGACCGTGGGACAAACGGTGGACGCAGCGACGTGGTGGTTCATCACCATGGACCGTTCGTGCCAGGCGCAATTGCTGGCGGAAGCCGCGGGCGAGCCACGCAGAATTCCTCACGAGACGGCGAAGCTCACGTACTCGCAAGTCGGATCGCCGATGGTGGGATGGTTCCAATTCCAGCCGCTGTGGGATCGCATCTCGAGGGAGCAGCCGGATTTGTTTGATTGAGATAAAAAGCGGAAGCAAAGAAGCAAGGAAGAAATGAGCGCACGGCACGTACGAGTATGGGATAAGTCGCGTTCGATCGATGCCGGTGGACCTGCCTCGATTCAGTTCTGAACTGCGAACCGAGACAATGAGAAACGTAGGGGAAGCCTCTTGAAATGACGAGGTACACAGAGTGGTGCGCAGACACGTGCAGCAGCGTTTTAAGCGGAGCGAGTGCGGTTGATAAGCCTTTGGACGGAGTACCAAACCGCGACGACTCTTGCCCTGAGCACGAACTGATGCGGAAGTGTTCTAGGCGATGGCGGATTTGGAGTGCGGGCGCGCGGTTTTGGCTTCCCAGGCTTTGCGCAGGCTTTCGCGCTGCTTGAGGACGAAGGATTTGGCTTCGTCGAGATTGGCGTAAACCCGGGTGCCTTTGATGGTGTTGCAGGGAACGCAGCAGGCGACCAGGTTGGCGGGATCCTTTTTGCCTTTGCGGGCGCGAGGATGGATGAAATCGACGCGCATGACAAGGGCGTTTTCGAAGCCGGCACGGCCATCAAGCCCGCAGTACTGGCAGCGGTAATCATCGCGTTCAAGAATCTTCAGGCCTTCGTGCATGGAGACCCGGGAAGAAACGAAGGAAAGAGTTGCAAGACTAATTGGCATGGGAGACCTCCGAAGCGGAAATCATCGGGAGCAGGGGGGAACTTGCGACTTCCACTTTCTAGAATCAAAACAGTAGGTCAGAGCCTGTCTGGTGTCAAGCGTGGATCAGCAGCCAACGTAAGAGCCAGATAGGGTGAAGACAGCGGAGACGAGCGGGAGATCACGCCGCATTGGACATGTCCGCACGAATATACATGTTCAGCAAGCGGCGGCGGATTTGCCAGACTTTAGGATTAGGGATGTAGCGCTCTTCGGCGTGGACTCCCTTGGCGGCTTCCTGCGCTTGAACGACAATGTTGTTGTCATCAAGGAAAGCGATGTGACTGAAGTGGCGGCCTTTCTCGTCGTCGTAATAGCGGATGAGAATGTCGCCGGCGACGGCGGGATCGGTGAGAGGCACGTCCGTAGTCCACATTTGAGACCACTGCTGGATGTCGCCGCTCCAGCCATTTTTCGAGTCGGGGATCTTGGTGGTTTCGCTGAGCACGTAGTTGATGAAGCTGATGCAATCGAAATGGCGGACGCCGGTGCAGTTCTCGCCCCAAACGATTTTGTTCGCTGCGGGGACACCTGTGCCGCGGACGACGCGTGGGGTGAGAGGGAGGGTCATGCAGTCCCATTCGGCAAGGGGCGCGCTTGCATAACGGGAGAGAAAGTCTTTAAGCGCGGGATCGTCGGGCGGGACAATTTGGTTGCCAACGTTTTTGAAGCGTCCGGCGCAGACATAATGACCTTGCACGTCACATTTGGCAGCGCAGAGAGAGAGGTCAGAGACATGGAGGGAAGGCTCGTTCCAAGGAACGGATCCGGCGCGGTAGCGTGCGCCATTCAGGTGCCCGGGGTGGGCGCCGGCGGATCCCCACAAATAGTGGGAGCCGATGAAAGTGCGGGCGAAGGTGGTGATGGCTTTTCGGCCGTCCATGAAGCGCACCTCGAATCGCGGCGAGAAGCCGGCGAAGGGACGTTGATACTGAATGGGATTATATATTGACCGCGCGAGGCGCGACAAAAAGTTCGTGGCCGGCGTGTGGGGCCGGGGCGCGCCTCAGACCAAGAGGGTGAAAATAATAGTGGTATCTTGTGCGGTCGAGATCGGAGGCTGAAACCGGATAGCTTGTTGTTGAGGAGGGCGGCGATGAGATACGACTTTCTAGTGGAGACGTACGAGACGGAGCGGATGAAGGTGGCGAGCGTATGGAGCGAGTTTCGAGACGAGGAGATGGAATTCCGGCCGAACGCGAAGGATGCCCGGGGCCGGAGCGTGCGGGAACAGATGGTGCATCAATGCGTGAGTGAAGATTTATGGTTTCGCAATATGCTGGGAATCGAGGTGGGTGCGCAGCCTTTGCCGGCGCAAGAGACGCGACTGGAATTCATCAAGCGATATGCGGATTTCAGCGGGAAGCGGCTGGAAACGTTGCGCGCGAAAGAAGAAGCGTGGTTCGAAGGCGAGACGAAGTTTTTCGACGTCGCGCGGACACGCGCGTGGGTGCTAACGAGACGCATCGCGCACACCGCGCATCATCGTGGGCAGCAGATGGCTATGCTCAGGATGCTGGCGCATGATTTGCACAGCAACTACGGGCCGACAGCGGATACCGGAGGCCTAATGCAGAATTACGCGCCGACGATTTACGCGTATCCGAGCCTTGAGGCGCTGCTGCAAAGCGAAGCGAGCGGAGGACACAAGAGCGCATTGCCTGGGGGCGGAGAGAGGCCGGTGACGGAGCGCCCGTAGAAGAATTTAAGGGAAGCGCCGCGATGCTGCGGTTTTCCCGAGAAGCGGGGACGGGATTTTCAGTCGTTGCGATAGAGATTGGGAAATTGTTTTTTGAGACGTGCGATCTTAGGCAGGTCGTTGATCATGATGTAGGGCTCGAACGAGTGGTGCTTGAGGTAGTCCTGGTGATAATCCTCGGCGGAGTAGAAAGCTTGCAGCGGGACGACTTTCGTGACAATGGGCTGTGAGTAGATTTTAGCGGCGCCGAGCTGAGCGATGTAGGCTTCGGCAATTTTCTTTTGCTGCTCGTTCGAATAGAAGATGGAAGAGCGATATTGGGTGCCGTAGTCCGGGCCCTGATAGTTGAGCTCGGTGGGGTTGTGGGCGACGGCAAAAAAGATCATGAGAATCCGGCCATAGGAAATTTGCGAAGGATCGAAGACGATCTGAACGGATTCGGCGTGGCCCGTGGAACCGGTGCTGACCTCTTCGTAGTGGGCCGTTTTTGCCGCACCGCCGGAATAGCCGGAAGTGGCAGAGATGACGCCTTTCAAGTGCTGGAACACGCCTTGAATGCCCCAAAAACAACCCCCGGCGACGACTGCCGTTTCCTGACCTTTCACGGGAGCGAGCGGAGCATCGACGGCGGGTTGGGGAAATGCGGCTTTAGCGTTAGCGCGGCCATCATCGGGTTTGGCCGTGGCCCAGGCGAGCACGCCGAGACCCGTCAAAATTAGAAACGCAATTAAAACAGCTCGCATAGTCAGCACTCCGCGAACAATCGGCTGCTATCAGTATACGTTCGCCCGACGACATTGGATGTTTCAGGCTTGCGCTGTGTTACGAACTGGAATTGACAGCATGCAGGCCTGACGCTACGCTCCAGAGAGATTCCGGCATCTTCTTTCCGGATGCGCTCAAAGGTGGTCATCGTGACGGGAAAATGGGCGGCAATCTTCGTAGCAGGTGGATTGCTGGGCTGCGGCATGTTGACGGGAGCATGGCCGCGCCAAGATAGGGCGAAAAGCAAGACGCCTAGAGCGGATGCTGCGGCGGGGAAACGGCTGTTTGAGGGGCATTGCTCGCTTTGCCATGGGATCGACGGAAAGGGCGGGCGGGGTCCGGCGCTCAATCGAGCGCATCTCGCCCACGCTCCGGACGACGAGGAACTGAAATCGGTGATCGTGAACGGCATCCCGCCGAATATGCCCGACGGTTGGTTCTTGGACGACAAAGACGTGATAAATGTGGCCGCGTTTGTGCGCTCGCTGAGCAAAATACCGGCGGATAAGTTGCCCGGCGATGCAGCGCGTGGCGCGCGCGTTTACGCCAAGAGCGGATGCAACAACTGCCATATCCTGAACGGCGCGGGCCAAGGGTACGGACCGGAGCTGACGGGCATCGGGGAACGAAGGAGCGCTTCCTTCCTGCAACAAGCGATTGGCAAACCCAGCGCAGCCCTGCCCGAGAATTTTATGCTGGTGAGGGCCACGAAAGCTTCCGGCGAGAGGATCGAAGGGATCCGGGTGAATGAAGACACGTTCACGATTCAGATCAAAGATGCGCGCGGTGGTTATCATAGTCTGCGGAAAGCGGAGATAGCGGAGTTGAGAAAACTACGGGGCGAGACGCCGATGCCAGCGTTCGAAGGGGTTCTGGGCGCGACGGAGATGCAGGATCTGGTTGCGTTTCTGGCTTCGCAGCGAGGAAAGCAATGAGAGTGTTTTTCGCTGGAATGTTGAGCGCCGTTTTGTCCGCTGCGGCTTTCGGACAAGTGCCGTTCGAACGGATTGTGAACGCCGACAAAGAACCGGGGAACTGGCTCACCTACTCGCGAGACCTGCTCGGGCACCGATACTCGCCGCTGAATGAAATTACTACCGAGAACGTCGGGGCTTTGAAGGTTAAATGGGCGCTTCAGCTTCCCAACGAGAGGAGCGAGGTATCGCCCATCGTTGTGGACAACGTTATGTACGTAACTGGGCCAAACTGGGCGGCTGCGCTGGATGTGCATACGGGACGCAGGTTGTGGTCCTGGAATCGTGCGATCCCGGAGGACTATCACAACATAGGTTTTGGGCGGGTCAGCCGTGGACCGGCAGTGCTGGACGACAAGCTGTATGTAGCGACGCTGGACTGCTACCTGGTCGCGTTGGACTTGAAGAGCGGAGCGGAACGCTGGAGCAGCAAAGGTCGGGGACTACAAGCTGGGATACAGCATGACAGTGGCTCCGCTGGCGATCGAGGGAAAGATTGTTGTGGGAGTGAGCGGCGGGGAAGCGGGGATTCGAGGATTCGTGGATGCGTACAACGCTAAAACGGGAAAGCAATCCTGGCGATTCTGGACGATTCCTGGTCCTGGCGAACCGGGGCATGAGACTTGGGCCGATGGGAGTTGGAAAACCGGTGGCGGGCCGACCTGGGTGACGGGTGCGTACGACCCAGAGTTAAAGTTGGTGTATTGGGGAGTTGGGAATCCGAGCCCGGACTGGAATGGCGATGCGAGGAGGGGCGACGACCTCTATACGTGCTCGTTCGTTGCTTTGGATGGAGAAACCGGGAAGCTTCGCTGGCACTTTCAATTCACGCCGCACGACACTCACGATTGGGATGCCGCACATACGCCTGTGCTATTCGACGCGAAGATCGATGGACGTGAACGCAAGCTGATCGCGAGCGCGAACCGGAATGCGTTTTACTATGTGCTGGATCGCGAGACCGGCGAATTCATCGCCGGGCGCCCGTACGCGAAGGAGACGTGGGCGAGCGGGCTGGATGCAAAAGGGCGGCCCATTA
The DNA here is from genome assembly GCA_963753745.1 of uncultured Acidobacteriota bacterium. Lineage (GTDB taxonomy): Bacteria > Acidobacteriota > Terriglobia > Acidiferrales > UBA7541 > Acidiferrum. The sequence continues at coordinate 83,446 of CAVWDX010000021.1, read as the reverse complement.
TGCTGGCAGATTCGGAGCCGACGGAGAAAGGCGCGCTCATCTGGCCAAACTTGAACGGAGCAACGGTATGGTTCAGCCCTTCGTACAGCCCGCAAACGGGGCTCTTTTACGTGGCGGTGCGCGAGATCGGTTCCGTGTACTTCAAGCGAGAGTCGGAATACAAACCAGGGACATTTTACGCGGGGGGCGGCGAGGATGAGTTGCCGCCAGACGATGCGTGGGGCGAGATTCGGGCGCTGGATGCCAAAACGGGAGAGACGCAGTGGAATTTCAAGTTGCACTCGCCGCCATGGGCGGGCGTGCTTTCGACGGCGGGGGGGCTGGTTTTTTCCGGGTCGGACGAAGGAAATTTTTATGCGCTTGATGCGCGGACAGGAAAGGCGTTGTGGGATTTTCAGACGGGCGGGGCAATTGCCGCGAATCCCATTTCGTTCACGGTAGATGGGAAGCAGAGGATTGCAATCAGCGCCGACCGCGTGCTGTACATATTCGGCTTGTAGGGACGGGGTCCTAGCCAAATTGCGAAGCCGCAATGCCCGCGACGAGATGAATGATTCTAACGAGAGTTAGGATTCGTCCCGCTTTTCCCTTCGCCTCAATCCGTGATCAGGTGAGCGACAGCAAGTGTGAAGATGGCCGCAGCCAGCAGGGTTGCCGTCATTAGGAGAGCGATCGCCAGATTTCGGCGGAGAATTGCGAGTCCAAGGCTTGCGTCGTGGCGCAGCGTCTGATCTTCGCGCCAGATCCGAAGAAGAGAAACGCAACCCGCGAGGATAACCAGACCGGGCATACCGATGAACAGTGCGGCTGCGCCAAGGCGGGAGATATGCGTGGTAGTCCAGTCGAAGATAGCCCAGCTGGCGCGAGCGGGTTCGAACTGACGAGGTTGCAGGCCGCGGAATGCGGCTGCCGCCAGGAACACAGTAGCGGGCAACAGCATCAACCACTCTGCAATGGCAAAGACGGACAATCGGAACGGTTTGGCGGTTTGCATTTAAAGGGCCCCCTTACCTGTCTGCTTTATATTACAAAGTACATGTCGATGTCAAGTGGAAGCGCTTCCCAAGAGAACGACAAATTCAAAGCTGGAATTGTCTTCGGTTGCGCGGCATCATACAGAGGTCTGAAAAAAGAAGCTGAGGAGAGTTCTATGACATTGCGCTTCCACGTTGTTTCCGCAATCAGCAGTCTTTTGATTTTGCCTGCCATGCTTTCCGCACAGCAAATTACGCACGGCAAGAAACCGAAGTTGCCGGCGCCTTATGCGACAAAGTCCGCGGGCAACGGACCGGACAAGGAAGCACCTCCCGCAGGTTTTCTTCCGACGGTGCCGAAAGGATTCCGAATAAATGTATTTGCGGCGGATTTCAAGGTGCCGCGCTGGATGATGGTGGCGCCGAATGGAGATATTTTTCTGGCCGAAAATGGAGCGGACCAGGTAGACATTTTGCGCGACCCGCACGATACGGGAGTCGCGGAAGAGCGCGAAGTGTTCGCGAGCGGGTTGCGGCGGCCATTTGGCATTGCGTTTCACGACGACTACGTTTACGTAGGAGATACGAACGAACTCTTGAGATTCAAGTACGACCCGAAAACATCGAAAAGGCTCGGGGAAGGCGAGCACCTGATGGATTTTCCTTCCGGGGGGCATAGCACGCGCTCCGTGGCCATTGCACCGGATGGCAAGCATTTGTTCGTTTCGGTTGGATCAGGTTCAAACATTGGGGTGGGCGAGCCGCCGATTCGCGCGGCGATTACGATCTGCGATCTGGACGGAAAGAACGCCCGGCTGTATGCAACCGGCCTGCGGAATCCGGTGGGATTAGCGATCGAGCCGGTTACAGGGGAAGTGTGGACGAGCGTGAATGAACGCGACGAATTGGGAGACAATTTGCCGCCGGATTATTTTACTTCGGTGAAGGACGGAGGCTTTTACGGCTGGCCTTACAGCTATATTGGAAGGAATGTCGATCCACGGGTGAAGCCGCAGAAGCCGAAGCTTGTGGCGCGAGCGATTATTCCGGATGTCCTGCTGGGCGCGCATGTGGCTCCGCTGCAGTTCGCGTTTTATACGGGGAAGCAGTTTCCAGAGAGCTATTGGGGCGGTGCGTTCGTGGCGGAGCACGGATCGTGGAACCGGGCGACGCGCGCGGGATACCAGATTGCCTTTGTGGCGTTCAAAGATGGGAAACCGTCAGCGGATCCTGTGCCTTTTATGACGGGACTGGTGCCTAATCCAAATGGACCGGATGTATATGGCCGGCCAGTAGGAGTCGCGGTGGCGCCGGATGGATCGTTGCTTGTTGCGGATGATGGCGCGGGGAAGATCTACCGTATCTCGGTGGCGAAGTAGGCCGCGCGCCTAGTTCACGGTCAGCGTCAATTGAATCGGCTGCAACTGCAGGGGCTGGCCGGTGGCAGAAGTTGCTGCCGGTGTGACCACGATATTGAATGATCCTTGGGGCGTGACGATTTGAGGCGGCGGAGGCGCAGCGACACTTGTGCCGCCGCCGCAACCTGCAGTGGCCAGGACCAGTAAGACGGCAATCGTCGCGAAGGCGCGACCAAGCGCCAGGCGCCCTGCGGGCAGACTAAAATCGCGCTTGGTGGCGAGAGCGAGCAGAAAAAGCAAGAGAACGCCGGCGGCCAGAGCTGGTACGGCGCGCAGAGCAGAGAGTGGTGTGGCGCGCGGAGCAAAAGTGAACGGCGGCACGACGGCGCTGCCGCTGGTCGTTACCATCACCGCAAGAGCCACGGCATTCCCATTCGAAATTTGCACCGTGGACGGCGCCTGAATATTTGCGCCGAGCGGCGGCGCGCTGTAGGCAAGGGCAAGGCTGCCGCTGTAACCCGGGCCGGGCGTTATTTGAAGGTTGTATACCGCTGATTGTCCCGCATGGACTGTTACCGACATGGATCCACCTGGAGCAGGACCCACGATGATGGCTGGGCTTGCATTGCCGCCGACATTGATGGTCTGAGGTGAATTTAGCGCATCGTCTGTAAGAGTGATGGTGGCCGCGCGCGATCCGATGCCAAGCGGCGACGAAAGAAACGGCAATCGTACAGGTGGCGTTCACCGCGTAGGCCGTGGCCGTGCAACTGTTGGTCATGCTGAAGTCGCCGCTGTTTGCTCCTCCAAGAAGAACAGAAGAAATGTGGAGTGGAGCTCCGCCGGAGTTTGTTACCGTGACTGTTTGCGGCCCCGCGGCCGTACCTTGGGTGATCACCCCGAACCAAACATTCGTAGAAGTGAGGGAGACTGCGGGATTTGTCGGGGAAGCGGCTGTAGCCGTGCCGCTGACTTGGATGGACTGAGGAGAGTTCTGGGCATCGTCCGAGATCGAAAGGACCGCAGAACGTTGGCCGGCAGCAAGAGGCGTGAAAATCAGGGTGATCATACAGGTAGCGTTCGGTGCGTAGGGACCGCTGCAGCCGTTTGTCATGCTGAAGTCGGTGACGTTGTTGCCAGCGAGAAGGACTGAAGAAATGTTGAGAGTGGCGTTGCCGGAGTTCGTGACAGTGACTGCGATTGGGGAACTCGTGGTGCCTTGGGTGATGGTGGGGAAGCTGACGGGGTTTGGCGTCACGGTCGCTGCGGGTGCGGGCGGCGGCGGAGCGACGCCGGTGCCGCTGAGCGCCACCGATTGGGGGCTGCCAGGAGCGTCGTCGGTTATCGAGACAGTAGCCTGCTGTGAGCCGGTATTGGTGGGCGAGAAGGTGATGCTGATGGAGCAGAATTTTGTGGGTTGAAGCACGGAAGGAACTTGGCAGGTGTCGGTCTCCTGGAATTGGCTGGGGTTCACGCCGCCGAGGGAGATGGAATTGACGCTGAGTGCTTGACCGCCATTGCTGGTGAGGGTCAGAGTTTGCGGCGTGCTGGACGTGCCGGTTTGAATCGACCCGAAGGAAAGGCTCGAGGCGGAGAGCAAAGCCGAGGGGCCGCTGACGCCCTGCTGGCCGGGCGGAATGCGGAAAGTGAGAGCGCCCACGATTTGGGGGATGGTAAATGGAGAGTTGGCCGTCGAGACAAAGTATCCGGCTTGCGGGTCAACCGTGTAGGCGATGGCCGTGTTTTGGTCCGTGCCAAATCCGAAGTTGAAAGAGCCAGTGGGATCGGCGTAAAAAGCGGGAACCGAGGTGAATCCCGGCAGAGGAGAACTCGAAGTCTCGGTAAGCTGGCCGGTTTGCAGACTCACGGAATAGACGTTCACGACGGCAGGATTCGATAGATCCGAAGTGGCGACGTACAGAAATGTTCCCGTGCTGTCGATCCACAGGCCGGTTGGGTAGTTATATTGAGGGAGCTGAATGTTGCCGAGAAGACCGTTTCCTCCAATTCCGAAGAGCTGAACAATGCCAAACTCGAGGAGACTGTCTTGCGTGCCGGTCACGTAGTAGCGGCCTTGAGGATCCATGGCAAAGCTGTCGCCATGTTGGGGAAGGGCGGCATTTTGTTGATAGCCGGTAAGGAAGCCGGTTTGCGGATCGATAGAGAGAGCCTGAAACTCCGAGCCGCGTGCGATGGTGGGGTCTTGAGACAAAGGGTTTGGGCCCATGAAGATCAGAAATTCCTTGTTATCGGGAGGTTGAGCGAAACCGATGGCCGTGGAGTCGAGCTCAGTTGCCGATCCCGACACAGGAATAAGAGCGGGGCCGCCGGAGGCCGCCGGTGCGATCTGGAACGTTTCGACCATACCGTCACCCGGGTTTTGCCCGGCACGATTGACTACTGCAATGAATTGTCCGCTCGGCTCGACCGCGATGAACGCCGGCTGGTTCGTGTATGGTGAGGCGAAAGGCGAATTGGCGACTTCTTGATAAGCACCGGTAGTGGAATCGGTGATCTGAAACATCCGAATGCTGTTGGTGCCTAGGGCGAAGAGGAAGCGGCCCTGGACGTCAATCGTCAAAGATTGGTTGGCGGCGACGAAGGGAGAGCCGCTAACTGGGGCAAGCGATCCCGATTGGTCGTTGCGCACGGCGACGGCGCCGCCGGAGGAAAAGACCAAGGGCTGCTGGAACTGCGCAAGCGCGGGGGGAACGCTCACGGCGGCAGCAGCGAGAACGACGCGAATCATTAGAATTTTCAAATAATTCATTGCGCGAGAGATGGGAACTTTGCCCGGAGGAATGGGAAATTCGGGTTTCTGGGCCATGTGTCTTCCTTGGCCGGCGAAATGAGCGGCACTTCAAACAATTAGAGAGAGAAGCAAGGGCGAATTGAAGGTAGTCCGAAAAGAGTCTGGCGTCAACAGAATATATCTACATATTTAATACACTCAGAAGTTCATATTGGCGGGCTTTTCGAGGGTTTTGGCAAGCGAGTCGATTATGAGTGAATTTTAATACAGGGATGGTTCGTCCCGAGCTAACTTGCGGTGCTCGCGCAACTAGTACGTCTTGACCGTGGAAAATGTTCGTCCTGCTGCTGCGGCAAGTTCTTAGTGCGGCTCAACGGGAAACCGCGCCTCGTGGCGCTTCATAACGCAACCCTGACCCTGGAGCCTAAGCCTGTCGCGAACTTTCAAGGTTCCCGCAGGATGCGAATGAGTTCCGCGGCGGCGTGGGGAAGCCGGGCGCCGCGGCGTGAAACCATGTAGACATGGCGCGGCATATTCATCTGCCGAATTTTCACTTCCTTCATCCAGCCGTGCTCGATCTCCCATTGCACGCACATGCGCGGCACGATGGCCACACCCATGCCCATTTGCACGAAGCGCTTGATGCTTTCGATGGTGGGCATTTCGATGGGCATTTTGAGCGCGGTGCGGTTTCGAGCAAAAAGCTCGATCACACGGCGGCGATAGGGAGACTCAACGCTGTGGGCGATGAAGTCTTCATTGCCGAGGTCCTCTACGTCGACTTCGCGCTTTTTCGCGAGGACATGTTTTGGCGGAACGACGAGAGTCAGCTCGTCCTTCAAGATTTCGGTGGCTTGGAGCTGCGGCTCCTGCGGGACGAAGGAGACGGCGCCGAGGTCGAGGCGATAATTAAGAACTTCGTGGGGGATATCCCGGGAGAACATGCGATGAACGCGAACCAGGACGCCGGGATGGAGTTGGCGAAAGGTGGCCAGAGCTGGGAGGAGGGCGTGGATGGAGCTTTCGTTTACGCCGAGCGAGAGTTCGCCCCGGGATAGACCTTCGAGTTCGCTGAGCCCTTTTTTGACTTCATCGCGCAGATTGATCAGGCGCTCGGCGTAGTCTTGCAGAAGAGTTCCGGCATCGGTCATGCGTACGGGGCGCGCGCCGCGAACGAACAGCGGCTGGCCGAGGCCTTCCTCGAGTTTGCGAATCGTGAGGCTGACGGCCGGCTGGGTCCGGTAGAGGCGTTCGGCGGCACGCGAAAAGCTGCCTTCCTTTGCAACCATCAGAAATACCTGGAGTTCCCCGAGGTCCACGGCGACTTCCTCTCCTGAGAGTATAAGGTAAGATTATCAAAAGCAGAACAAAGATAAATTTGACCGTGAGGGGTCTTTCTGTCCTACTACTATCTTAGGGGGACTCCATGGACTCCGTACGCATCTTCGATACGACGCTGCGCGACGGCGAGCAATCGCCGGGATTCTCGATGAACACCGAGGAAAAGATTCGCATGGCGCGGCAGCTTGCGGCGCTGGGCGTGGACGTGATCGAGGCAGGATTTCCCATCTCCTCGCGCGGCGATCTTGAGGCGGTGCAGCAGGTGGCGCGCGAAGTGCGGAGCGTGCCGATTGCAGCGTTGGCGCGAGCCAAGCAGCAGGATGTGAACGCAGCGATTGAGGCGCTTGAACCGGCGGCTGCGCCGCGGCTGCACATATTTCTGGCGACATCGGATTTGCATCTTCGCGCGAAGCTGAATATGACGCGGGAACAGGCGTTGGACGCGATTCGCTCGATGATTCGTTTGGGGCGGAAGCACGTTGGGGAAGTCGAGTTTTCCGCCGAAGACGCGGGGCGTACCGACATTGGATTTCTTTGCCAGGTTTGCCAGGTGGCGGTGGAAGCGGGCGCCACGGTATTGAATCTGCCTGACACGGTGGGTTATGCCGTGCCGGACGAGTATGGCGCGATGTTCGAGCAGGTGCGCGCGCATCTCGATGATCCGCAGGGGATTACGCTGAGTGCGCATTGCCACGATGATTTGGGGCTGGCGGTGGCCAACTCGCTGGCGGCAGTTCGCGCGGGCGTGAGGCAGATTGAATGCACGATCAACGGGATTGGCGAACGGGCCGGGAATGCGGCGCTGGAAGAGGTTGTTGTGGCGCTGGCCGTGCGCAAGGAAAGTTTTGGAGTCACGACGAACATCAAGCTGGAAGAGCTTTTCAAGTCGAGCCGGATGTTGACGGAAATTACCGGGGCGGTGGTGGCGCCGAACAAGGCAGTGGTCGGCGCGAACGCCTTCGCGCACGAAGCGGGGATTCACCAGGATGGCATCATCAAGAATCCGCTGACGTACGAGATTATGTCGCCGGAGTCGGTGGGAGTGCCATCGCGGTCGTTTGTGCTCGGGAAACACTCCGGGCGGAACGCGTTGAAAGTGAGTCTGCGCACGCTGGGCTATGAGCCGAGTGAAGAGGAATTGGCGGAGTGCTACAAGCGGGTGACGACGCTGGCGGATGAAGCGAAACAGGTGCGGCCGCGCGACCTGTTGGCGATTGCGCATGAAGTGATGCGGAGACGGCCTGTGGCGGTCGCGGCCGAAGCGAGTTCGGCGGCGTAGTGGCGCAAGGAGCGAGCCACGCCTTCAGAGTTTTAAGGTAATTGGGGACCCAGATGAAAAAGACCATTGTTCTTTTGCCGGGAGACGGCATCGGGCCGGAAGTGACGCGGGCCGCGGCGACCGTGCTGCGGGAGTGCGCGCACGAATTCAATCACGAATTTGATGTGCATGAGTTTTTAATCGGTGGGGGGGCGATTGATGCTGCGGGCACCCCGCTTCCCAACGAAACGCTGGATGCCTGCCGGAAGGCGGACGCGGTTTTTCTCGGGGCGGTCGGCGGATCGAAGTGGGATGCGCTGCCGGTAGGAAAGCGGCCGGAAAGCGGACTGCTAGGTTTGCGCAAGGGGCTCGGGCTTTATGTGAATGTGCGTCCAGTGAAGGTGCTGGAGCCGTTGCGTGGAATTTCGCCGCTGAAGCCGGAGCGTTTGGGAGATTTGGATATCGAGATCGTGCGCGAGCTTGCGGGAGGGATGTACTTCGGCGAGCGAGGCAATGTTACCGAGAACGGCGTCGAGCGCGCCTGGGACACGGAATCGTATTCGACGCCAGAGATCGAGCGGATCGCTACGTTTGCGTTTGCGCGGGCGGAAAACCGCTCGCGGCGCGTGTGCTCGGTGGACAAGGCCAACGTTTTGGCGAGTTCGCAGCTTTGGCGGCGAACGGTTACCGCCATGGGCAGCGTGTACCCCTCGGTGAAGCTCGAGCACATGTACGTGGACAACGCGGCGATGCAGCTTACGCTGAAGCCTTCGCAGTTTGACGTGATGCTCACCAGCAATATGTTCGGTGACATTTTGAGCGATGCCGCGGCGGCGCTGGTCGGCTCTATCGGATTGATCCCTTCGGCGAGCTTTGGGACGGGCGCGCCGCTGTTTGAGCCGATTCATGGCTCCGCTCCGTCGTTGGTGGGCACGGATTCGGCCAACCCGGTTGGGTCAATCCTGAGCGCGACGCTGATGCTGCGCGATGCGTTTGGGCTTTCGCTCGAAGCGGATTGGGTCGAGCAGTCGCTGCACCGCGTTCTCGCCGGCGGCTACCGCACCGCGGACATCGCGCAGCCCGGCGCCAGCACCATCGGCGGATCGGTCTTCACAGAGATGCTGCGCGAAGAGATGCAACGCACGCTAGAGCACGCCGAGCGCTACGGCTGGGGCGTGTAACGCGGGCCGCTGCAGCGGAGTGAACTCCTTGTCGGTTTCCGCTTATTCGGGAGTAGGAGCTACCACACTGGGCTTCCATCGGTAGAAGAAGGCTCCGAAAGCAACGAGCGACCGGTCTCTAGATCAACCGAGAAGGGGAGCTCGTGAGTGACCGAATTTGTGGGGTCATACCCAACACCTTCGATAGCCTTGCCGGTGATTCTGAGGATCTTGAGCTCATCCCAGCAAACACGAGGACTCCGCCATGCGACGGTCCCACGGCGATAGGCTGCTAAACGGATGAAATCTGAGAAGACGATTAGTCCCCTCTCCGGGACTAGGCGCACATCCAACACGGGAATTACTGGGATTTTATCCCAAACATCGGGCTCATCCGACTTCACGACGTACGCCGCACCATTTGCAATGACGCACAGTCGGTCTGGATCCCGCGAGCTAACAACGCGAGAAAACGCGGGAGGCGATGAATAGCCCATTGCAAAGACTCCAACCCAGGATTTGCCGCTTGCGGCCTTAATCCTCAACCATAGGCCACCGCCCTCCTTTCCTTCCTGGGGTCGGGGAGAATAGATTACCGGGTCAGGAAATTTTCCTGTTCCTGGGAAGTCTCCGATTTCCTGAATTTCATATGTGTGCGGGAGACTGAGATCAGCTTCGATCATAAATCCTTACCTGACGTTTTTCGGACCAGGGTACAGAAGCGCAAAGCTCATCTTGATTCATATTTCTTGGGCAGACAAGTCCCGGTGCCGTTCCTCCAAAGCTGGCACACCTCCGAGCGGGCGGCTAGCTTGCGGTAAGCCGCTGAGGATGCTACTTTTACACTTTCCTAGGCAGCCGACGACCGTGCCTGTCGGGGCACACCTACGGGTGTGAAAGCGGGCAGCGGCTGGGGGTTCGATCCTGAATGAAACGATTTAGGGTGCGAATCATTATTCAAACTTTCAGAGCAGATTGGCTTCAACTTGCACGAGCGGCCTGACGCTGGCCGGTGATTTTCGAAGTCGTCCGATTGCAGTGTTCAATGGTAATGGCTGACCTAGCTACCAACTCGAAACGCGTGACCGGCGAACCGGCGGTGCGCCCGGCGACGTACTGGCGCATCGAAGGCTCTTTGCTAGAGCTGGGCGCTTTGCGGCCGGTGGGATTTTTTACCTGGAACGCGCAGAGTTTTGCCGAGCGCTGGGCGCGCCGCGCGGGAATGGCGTGGCTGACGGTAACCCGGCCGATCGATTATGCGATGAACCGGACGCTTGCCACGAGGCTGCTGCATACCCTTCTGCGAGGCGTCAGCCGCGACCGGCTCGATCTTCTCGGCGAAGAATATTTTCATTACGTGCTGAAACCGCAGCTCCGGCGCGAAGCTGTCGAGAAATTGCTTGAGGCCGTGCAGAACGGCGAGCGGATTGTGCTTGTCGGGCAGTTGCTGGATCATATTTTGCGGCCGCTTGCGCAGCATCTCGGAGTCGAATCGTTTATTTCCAACCGGATGGAGTTTCGCGGTGGCCGCGCCACCGGGCGTCTGCTTGATCCGGTCGTGCGGCCGCGCGGGCCGTTTGCCTGGCTGACTAGCGGTGCGACCGACGGCCGCATCTCCCGAGAGAAATTGTTGCGCCAGCTCGGTTGGACCAAAAATCCGGGGAAACTCGAAACCGCCGTGCAAACGGCAGTGCGTCCTGCGCCACCCGCAAGCACATCCGTTACACTTTTTGGCGGTGCGCCGCGCAGCGGCCCACTGGCGGTTCGCGAAACACTTGCGAACCGGCACATCTTGTTGATTGGCGTGACCGGATTCATCGGCAAAGTCTGGCTGGTGGACCTGCTCGAAAATGTACCGAATATCGGGAAGATTACGCTGCTGATTCGGCGAAACAGGACGACTTCGGCGCAGAAGCGCTTTCAGAGAATTATCGAGGAATCGCCGGCGTTCGACACGCTACAGGAAAAATACGGCCGGAAATTGGGCGCGCTGCTCGAGGAAAAAGTCGAGGTTGTCGAGGGCGACGTCGGCCTGCCGGGACTGGGTTTGGATGCGGCGACGCAGGCGCGATTGGCAAAGTCGCTCGATTTGGTGGTGAACAGTGCGGGGCTGACGGATTTCAATCCGGACTTGCGCGACGCGCTTGGTTCCAACGTGGATTCGACTCTTCATTTGCTGGATTTTCTGCGCAAGTGCGACCATGCCGGCCTGATGCACCTTTCGACTTGCTATGTTGTGGGCATGCGCGACGGCCGCGTGACCGAAGAGTTGCAGGACAACTACAATCCTTCGCGCGATCCAGAATTTGACGCCGAAAAGGAGATCGCTTCGTTGCGCGAAACGATCCGGCGTGTCGAAGAGCGCGCGGAAAGTCCTGAGCTTTCGAAAGCGCTGCGACGGCAAGCGCTCGGCAGAGGCGGCGATGCATCGGTTGTGCCCGCGACGGAGCTGGATGGCGTTTTGAAGCGGAACCGGCTGCGCTGGGCGCGCAACCGTTTGGTGCGCATAGGTCTGCGCCGCGCGCAGCATTTGGGCTGGCCGAATACCTACACGTTTACGAAAAGCCTTGGCGAATCAATTCTGGCGCGCAGCAGCGGCGAGTTGCCGATCGCGATTGTGCGCCCATCCATCGTGGAAAGCTCAGAGCGCTCCCCGTTCGGCGGGTGGAACGAGGGAATCAATACTTCCGGCCCACTTTCGTATTTGCTGGGCACGAATTTCCGCCAACTGCCTTCGAACGAACGGAAATGCCTAGACGTGATTCCCGTGGACATGGTTTGCCGCGGCATGACGCTCATCGCGGCGGCAGTGATTGCGCGGCGGCACGCGCGGATGTATCAGCTGGCGACTTCGGCGATCAATCCCGTCAACATGGGCCGCAGCATCGAGCTCACGGGGCTCGCGCACCGCAAGCACTACCGGACGCAGCAGGGAATCGAGCACTGGCTCAAAGTGAAATTCGAAACCATTCCCGTTTCGAAGCAGCGCTACGAGCGGCTATCGATTCCGATGCAAAAAGCGGTCATTTCTCGCATCAATCGCGCGGCGGTTTCGATGCACATGAAAAAGGCTCCGCTGGCCAAGCAGGAGCGCGACTTGATCCGTGCTGAAAAGCTAATCGAACTATATGAGCCCTTCATACTTCACAATGAACACGTCTTCGAATGCGAAAACGCCAGGCTGCTCTCTGCCGCGCTCTCGCCCGAAGAGAAAGCTCTTTTCGATTTTGCTCCCGAATTGATCGATTGGTGGGACTACTGGATCAACGTGCACATTCCGGCGCTGCGCCGGTGGTGCTATCCCTTGATGGAAGGCCGCCCGCTCGAGGCGCGAGCTCCGCGCGAGCTGGACTGGTCTCCAGAAAGCGCCCGGGCCGCTGTTATATCAAATTCCGCCACGCCGCCGGACCCACTATGGCGATCTTCGTAACCGGCACGACCGGATACTTGGGCAGCTACGTTGCCGCCGGGCTGTTCGCCGAGCACCGCGACAAACTGAATCTTCTGGTTCGCGCAAAGAGCGAGGAAGAAGCGCGCGAGCGGTTGTGGACTTCGCTTCAGCTCCACTTCGGATTTCGCGATTTTTACGATTACCTTGCATCCCGCGTGAGAATCTTTCGCGGCGATCTGACCAGCGAGCGATTCGGTCTCGCCGACGACGAATATCACGCGCTGGTGGATACCACGGGTTCGATTATTCACTGTGCCGCTTCGCTGAACCGCAAATCGGAGCGGCAGTGCCTCAACGTCAATTTGCGAGGCGGCCTGGAAGTGATTCAGTTGGCGCGGCGCGCGCAGAATCGCAATGGCTTGCGGCGCTATTCGCATGTGTCCACGGTGGCCGTCGCTGGCAAGCGCCGAAACGAAGTCGTCACGGAAGACGCGGCCATCGATTGGGCGCGCTCCGATTACGATCCCTACGCGCGCACGAAGAAATTCGGCGAGCACATGATCCATCAGCTTCTCGCCGACGTGCCGCACACGATTTTCCGGCCGGCGATTATCCTGGGAGACAGCCGCCACGCGGAAACTTCGCAGTTCGACATGGTGCAGGCTTTCGACGTTCTGGTGCGCCTGCCTGTTCTTCCGCTGCGCTCTCACGATAAAATCGACATCGTGCCGGCCAACTACGTCAGCAAAGCCATTGTGGCGATTCATCAGAAGGCCCAGCCCGCTCATGGCATTTATCATTTGTCGTCCGGGACCGGGTCGCAGACCTACAAAGAATTGACCGATGCGCTCGCGGAGGCAGGCGGCTGGCGGCGTCCCGCGTACTGGCCGTGGATGGGCGGCGCGTTTTCCGGCACGGTGAATTGGCTTTCGGAGCGAAACGGCGCGGTTGCGCATGGAGCATCGCTTTTGAAAGTTTTTTGGCCCTATTTGGATTGGAACACCGTCTTCGATAATTCGCGCGTAGTGGCCGAGCTTGGTGAAGCTCCGGCAAAGTTTTCGGCGTACGCTTTTCCGTTGCTCAAATTCAGCCGCGAAAACAAGTTTCGATATCCGGCAAAGCCGTGGCCGAAAATGGAAGTGGACGCGGACACGCCGGAAAGATCCGCAGCGGCCGGAGGCGCTCGCGCATGACTGATTTTCTTCTCGTTGCGTGGGTCAGCGCGCTGATCGAAATCAGGCGCTTGGCCTGGACGTTCGGCCTGGGCAAGCGCTGGACCCCCGGCGAAAAACTGCGGCTGCTCTTCGCCGGTTACAATGGCACGCGAAACACCGGCTCAGACGTGCGCGTGCAGGAGATGCTTCGGCAAGTGCGGCACGTGCTCGGCGCGGAAAATGTCGAGTTCCGTGTCATGACGCAGAGCTTCGACCGCACGCGCGGCTACTTCGAAGGCACGCAGCAGGTTTATCTCCCGGACGTATTTCCGCCGTTTTTGTCCCGAGAGGTTCGGCAAAACCACGGCGTCATCGCGTGCGAAGGCTCGATGTTCAAAAGCAAATTCGCCAACGCCTTGACCACGATGATGATCGGCTCGCTCGGCCTCGCATCCGCGGAAAACAAGCTTTCACTCGGCTACGGCGGCGAAGCGGGGCATATGGACCGCCTCATCGAGAAAATGTGCGAGCGCTACGTGCACGATTCCCTGGTGATCACGCGCAACGAAGAATCGCAGAAGCTCCTCAGCTCGATGGGTATCCCCACAGAACTCGGAACGGATACCGCATGGACCTTCGAACCACATCCGGCGACCTACGGCCACAAAGCGCTATGCGACGCCGGGTGGGATGAGAAAACTCCCGTGCTCGCAGTTTGTCCCATTCATCCGTTTGTGTGGCCGGTGAAAGCCTCCATCGGAAAATATATCGCGCGCGTCACGACAGGCGCGTACAAAGACAGCCAATACCGCACGGTCTACTTTTTTCAGTCGGGATCGCACGTCGAAACAAAGTACCGGCGTTATATCTCGGCGTTCATAAACGCGATGCGGTCCTTCACTCAACGTCACCGCGTTTTTCCGATTCTCGTGGCGATGGAAAGGCTGGATGCCGTGGCTTGCCGCGACATCAACGCCGCGCTTCCGGGATTGCCGATTTTCACTTCCGACGATTACGACATGTTTCAGATGGTGTCCATTCTGCGCCAGTCCTCGTTTATGGTTTCCTCGCGCTATCACGGCATTGTGACTTCCATGCCGAGTCTGGTGGCCTCGGCTGGCGTCACGATGGATGAGCGGATACGCAATCTCATGCGCGAGCGCGGGCACCAGCATCTGTTCCTAACCGTGGACGATCCCGATCTCGAGCCGAAGCTCATAAAGATGATGGACACGCTGGTGGCGGAGGCGGAGTCGGTGCGCGAGGGAATTGGAAAAACCGTCGTCCGCAACCTCAAAGTCATGGCGCGCATGGGCACTTTTCTGGAAGACGCCGTGCGCCGCACGTATCCGGAATTCCCGCTGCGCTCTGGGGTTCTTTCGTGGGAGGACTATCTGCCGCTGCTGAGCGACACGTTGCTACAACTTGTCGAGCGTTACGACAATTCCGCCGCTGTCCCGCAACATTCCGTGGCAGGAACCGCGTCGCGGTGATGCCCGTTCCAACTGCCATGCCGAATTTTCTCGAAGACATTTTCGCGCAGTTGAAGCGGGCCGATAGCCGCGTCGTGCTGCGCGAAATTCATGGCGAGCAGTTCGTCAGCGTATCGGGCAGGGAACTGCTCGAACAAGTACAGCGTGTGCGAGCGCATTTGCGGCGCACGGGACTCCAGCCAGGCGAGCGCTGCGCGCTGCTCGCGCCCAACTCCGTCCGTTGGGTGGCGTTCAATCTGGCCTTGCTGGCCGAAGGCATTATCGTCGTGCCGCTCTATGCGCGGCAGGCGCCTGCCGAATTAGCCGCGATGATGAAAGATTGTCTGCCGCGATTCCTGTTCACCGGCGATGCTGCGCTGGGCGAGGCTGTAGCGAAGTCGTTGCCGCCGCAATGGTCTAACGCGCGAAGGCTGGTCCTGTTTGATGAGGTTTTGCAGGATGCCGCAGCGGATGTGCCGCCGCCCGAAGCGCCAAACCCTCGCCAGGACGCGGATCTCGTCACCATTATCTACACCTCTGGCACGTCTGGAGAACCAAAGGGCGTTTGCCTGAACGTCGGCAACGTGACGCACATGCTTGCCTGCACGCGCGCGCGGTTCGATCAGCTCATGGGAACGACACACGAACCCGACCGCGTCTTTCATTACGGACCGTTTAATTTCGCGGCCTCGTGGATCCTCTTGCTCACTTGTCTTTCGCGCGAAAGCGTTCTGACTCTTTCCACGGATTTAACCAAACTCGCGGACGAAATTCGCCTCGCATCTCCGCACTATTTCTTGAATGTGCCTACGCTACTCGAACGCGTGCGCCGCGGCGTCGAGGAGGCGCTCTCGAAGCGATCCGCGCCCATCCGCGCACTGTTTGCAAAGGCACGCGATGCATGGTTGCGCAAACATGTGGGCCGAGGGCGCGCGACGGACGCCCTGTGGCTGTCGCTCGGACGGAAATTTATCTTCAGCAAGATCAAAGATCGTTTTGGGCCAAATATACGCATTCTGATTTGCGGATCGGCGCCGCTTGCCCCGGAGACGCAGCAGTTTTTCCTGATGCTGGGTATTCCGGTGCTGCAGGCTTACGGCCTTACGGAAACCACGGCCATTTGCACGCTCGATGATCCTCGCGTTCCCGTGGAACCCGGCTATGTGGGCACGGTGGTGAATGGCATCGAGATGAAAGTCGGCGAAAATGAAGAAATTATCGTCCGCGGCCCCAATATTTTCCCCGGCTACTGGAATCGTCCCGAAGAAACAGCGCGCGTGTTGCAGGATGGGTGGTTTCACACGGGAGATCAGGGCGAAGTGAATGTGCGCGGCAACTGGCGTATCATCGGGCGGATCAAAAATCTGATTGTGCTCAATTCGGGCCACAAGATTACTCCCGAGCCCATCGAAGAGAAACTCGTTCGCATGCTTCCCAATGCGCAGCAGGTCGTTGTGGTGGGCAATGGAAGGGGCTATCTTTGCGCGCTCATTTCAGGCGCGGTTGAGGCTACGGCTGTGCAAGCCGCGTTGGCCGAATTGAATCGCGAGCTCCCGCACTATCGTCAAATTCATAATTTCACCGTGCTCGCGGAGAGCCTCACACCTGAAAGCGGGCTCCTGACCGTCATGGGCAAACTGCGCCGCGATGCCATCAGCGCGCGCTTCGCGGTAGAAATCAACGCCATGTACGCAGGCACGCACGAGAGCAAGGCAGCCGCTGGGAGCCAGGCGTGAAGTCATTCACTGGCAAGACACTTCGCTGGGAATGGCGCGAAGGTGTTATCGAATTGACGCTCGATCACGAGCCTGCCAACGAAATCGGGACCGCCATGCTGGCGGAGCTCGAACAATTTGTCGCCGCCTTTCCGGCGCTGATTCCGGAGACCGCCGTCTGCATTATCTTCAGCAACCGCCGGCACGGTTTTTCAGCGGGTGCCGACCTTCGCGAGCTTTATCATGGAGCCGCACAACTCTCCGAAAAAGAGCGGCTCTCCGGCGTGCGCACGTTTCTTGAGCGCATCCATGCGGTATTCAACGCCATCGATGCCGCGCCGTTCACCACCATCGCAGCGGTGCATGGTGTGTGTTTTGGCGGCGGCTTCGAACTCGCCCTTACCTGCGACATCATCATCGCAGACAAGATGGCGCGTTTTGCCTTCCCCGAGTTGCGCCTGGGCCTCATCCCCGGTTTCGGCGGCATCCCGCGCCTAAAGCGCGACCTCGGCAACGCTATTGTCCGCGATCTGCTCCTGACCGGGCGGAGCGTCAATGCCACGCGAGCGCAAAGCGTGGGGTTAGTCGCACAACTTGCAGCGGAAGGAGAGGCGCTGCCCATCGCGCGGGCTACGGCCTCTCAAGTCGTCAAGTTTGACGGCGTCACCCGCACAGCCGCGAAGAAATTCATCAAGCCCATCCCGTACGAAGAGCTGCGCCGCGAAATCGATCTCTTTTGCGATCTTTTTGCACGTCCCACGGTAATGGCTGCGCTCAAGAAATTCGTCGAGTCCACGGACGCAATGCCGTATCTGCCTTAGAGAGATCGCCGGAATCCTTGGCGTCCGTCTGCGCGCACGAGTTTTCTTTCTTTGTCCGGAAAATGGTAAATTTAGACTTCCATGCGCACGCTTGAGCAAACCACCCAGGAAGTCCTCGATCTGGCGTCCAAGCACTTCAACGTGCCCGCAGGCTCGCTCGCGCCTGAAGATGATTTCTTCAAAAAGCTCGGCATCGACAGCCTGCAAACCCTCGAGATGCTCAGCCGCCTCGAAAGCCATTTCGGCATCGAACTGCCCGATTATGAAGTGCAAGGCGTAAGCGATTTCCGCACTCTCGCTTCGCGGATTCAATCCCGCCTGTAATGCTGGACCTATCGAAATATCAATCTATTGGCGCGGCTCTCAAGGATGCGCTGGAACAATTCTCTAACGAAGTCTGCCTGATCGAAGCTGACCGCGAGCGAGAAAAGGAACGGCTGACCTATCGCGACTTCAAGGATCGCGCGCAGCCGCTCGCGAAGGCGCTTCAAGACGCGGGGTTCACCGCCGGCTACCGCGCCAGCATCATCATGACAAATCAGTCCAAGTGGCTGATTTCGGCTTATGCGGTTTTTTATGCCGGCGGCGTTCTGGTTCCGCTGGACTACAAACTGACACCGGACGAGCAATGGCAACTGCTCAAGCATTCTGGCGCAAAAGTTCTGATCACCGAATATCCAATCTGGCGTCAATTGAGCGTGGCTGCGCGCCGTGCTGCGGCAGCGAATGTCCGGACTGTTCTGGTGACGGAAGCGCCCGCCAGCGCCGATCTTGCCGGCGCTCAGCGATGGGAAGAATTTCGCGGCAGTGGCGACCCAGTTTTCGTTCCGCGCGCGCGCCAGGATGTGGCGTGCATCGTCTATTCTTCGGGCACCGGCGGCCGCCCCAAAGGATGCATGATGACGCACGAAAATTATTTGGAGCAGTGCGTTGCGCTCACCTCGATTTATCCGTTTGCGCCGGGAGTGCGCTACCTCAGTATTCTGCCGACGAATCACGCCATCGATTTTATGGTCGGCTTCTTCGGACCTTTCATTTGTGGTGCAGCGGTCGTGCATCTACGCACGCTGCGGCCGGAATATGTCCGCGAGGCGTTTGCAAAATATAGAATCACTTACGTTAGCCTCGTTCCGCTGGTGCTGAAAAACTTGCAAAAGGGTTTGCAGGTCCGTTTCGATGCGCTTCCGGCCGGCAAGCGCAAAGTGTTTAAGAGCCCTCGTTGCCGTCAACAAAGCATTCACGAAAAACCGCCCCAGGCTTGGTCTCAGCCGCCGCTTGCTCAAACAAGTCCACGAGCCGTTCGGCGGTGAACTCCGCACCATCATCGTCGGTGGTGCGTTCACCGAGCCGCAGACTTTGCAATTTTTTTATGATCTCGGCATTCCGGTCGCCAATGGCTATGGCCTGACCGAGGCGGGCACTGCGATCACTGTCAACGATCTTAGGCCCTTCCGCGCGGACACGGTTGGCAAGCCTCTTCCCGGAATGGAGGTCCGCATCCTCAATCCAAGCGCCGACGGCATCGGCGAGGTCGCTGTCCGCAGCAAAACGATCATGTCCGGCTACCTCAACGAGCCCGAGCTTACTGCCGAGGCCATCGTCGACGGATGGCTGATGACCGGCGATCTCGGCCGCTTTGATGCTGCCGGCCACTTGCAGCTCTTCGGACGCAAGAAAAATATGATCGTCACCGAGGAGGGCAAAAACATCTATCCGGAGGACATCGAGGCGGTTTTCGATAGTCTTCCCGTGAAGGAATTTTGCGTCTTCGCCGCCAACTACATTTGGCCAGAGCGTTCGATGGTCGGCGAACAGCTCCTGCTTGCGCTCCATCTCGAGCCCGGCCACACTTACTCCGAGGAACTCCGCCGCGAGATTTCCGCGCGCAATAACAAGCTTCTGAATTACAAACGCATCCACGGTGTGGTGCTGTACGGCGAAGATTTTCCGCGCACGGCTTCTTTGAAGATAAAAAGGAACGCGCTTGCAGAGCAGCTAGGGAAGCTCGATCGCGCCGCAACGTTTCTGCCTTTGTAATTTCGGTCAGGCGCGCATTTCGCGTTAGGTAACAAAAGGTCTTTGAAAGATCACTTTTTCGCTATCGTCAACCCCGCCGCCGGTGGCGGCCGTTCGGCCAAGCTGGCCGGACCCGCTCTCGCTCGCTTGCGCGAGAAGGGCCTGAAAATCGACGTTGTTGCCTCGACGGGCCCCGGCCACGCTGTCGATCTGGCCCGCGAAGCTTACGAGCAGGGCTATCGCCGCTTCATCGCCGTTGGTGGCGACGGCACGGCGCATGAAATTCTGAATGGAGTTTATGGACGCGCCCACGGCGGGGAACGCATCGCGCTTGGTTTCTTGCCCCTCGGAACGGGCAATTCGTTTCTGCGGGATTTTACGAAGGACGGCGCCGAAGCCTCGCTTCAAGCCCTGATCGAGGGCCGAACGCGTCCCGTGGATCTCTTTCGCCTGACGCATGCAAAAGGAGAAGTCTTTTCTTTCAATCTTCTCAGCGTGGGCTTTACCGCCGATGTGGGCGCCCTGACCAATCGCTATTTCAAACCCTTCGGCTATTTTGGCTACCTGCTCGGCGTTTTCGTGCGCGTTATTCAGTTGCGCCGCTGCGTTTTTCGCTTGCGTTGCGACGAGGATAAAGACTGGGACGAAAGCCGCTGTCTTTTTCTTTCCTTCAACAACAGCAAATTCACCGGTGGCACGATGCTTATCGCCCCCCAGGCCGATCCCACGGATGGCCTGATCGAGTTTGTCCGCTGGGGACCGATCGGACGCATCGGATTGCTGCGCATGCTCCCCAAGCTTTATGACGGCACGCACATCGAACACCCATTGGCTTCGCGCCGCGCTGTCCGCCGCATCGAGTTTGGCACAAAGGTTCCTGTGGATGTGTTGATTGACGGCGAAATCGCCGCGCTCGAGTGTGTTTCCCTGGAAGTGCTTCCTGCCGCCGTGGACATCTATATATGAAGAGCGGATTGCTCGCCCTGCGCAGCGCATTTCTATGGATCCTAAGCGGCTTGCATTTTTTCGTGGTTGCGCCCGCGCTCGTTTTCCTGGGAATCTTCCTGGACCCGCACAAGCACGACTGGCTTCAACGTAGCTTCTGCCGCCGCATTGTTTTTATCTCGGGAGCGCGCGTGGAAGTAGTGCGTTCGCCGGGTTTTGATCCTCACCGCACGTGTTTCTTCATGGTGAACCACGTCAATCTCTTCGATCCCTTCGTGCTGTATTGTGCTATTCCGCAATACGTCCGCGGATGGGAACTGGAATCCCATTTCAAAATACCGGCGTACGGCTGGCTTATGAAACGCTTTGGAAACGTTCCTGTACCGGATGTGCGCCGCCCTTCCGATCTCAAGCGCATGTGGCGCCTCACGCAGGACGCAGTCGACGGCGGCACCAGCCTGATCATTTTTCCGGAGGCCAAGCGCTCCCGCGACGGCCGCGTCGATGAATTTGAGGAGGGCGGTTTCCGCGTCGCGCAACAACTTGGCATTCCGATTGCGCCGGTCAGCTTGGTCGGCTCTATCAAGCATCATCGCACCGGCCATTGGATGCTTTGGCCCGCGACCATCACCGTCTATCTCCATGACACGATCGAGACAACCGGAATGACCAAACGAGATGTGCCGGCGTTGCGCGAGCGGGTGCGCGAAATTATTTCTGCGCCCATCGAGGCGAGTCTGGAAAAATCGCAAACATAGCTGTTTGAGTCGATGCCCAAGCCTAAAGCCGTGGGTTACGAGGGAAGTTTGATCCACGGAATGGTGCGGCCCGCTTTCGTCTCTTGCCAGGTGAAGACGATGCGGTCAATCACCGTGATCGTCGAGACCACGGCAATCACCCACAGCACCGCGCCCATGCGGTTCATTAGGCCGCCAATGATCAGCAAGACCAGCCGTTCCGGGCGCTCCATGAAACCGACCTTGCACTGCGGGATGAGCGACTCCGCGCGCGCCCTGGCGTAGCTGACCATCACCGATCCCGCCGTCGCTACCGCCGCCAGCACCACGTAAGGTGTCCGCCCGCTCACCGAGTAATACACCAGCAGGCCCATGTACAGCGCCATATCCGCATAGCGATCGAGGGTCGAATCGTAGAAAGCGCCGAATGCGGTCACGCGGTTTTGGCGGCGCGCCACTTGGCCATCCAGAATATCCAGGAATCCCGCGAAAAAAATGATCAGCGCGCCAATCCGGAAATTTCCCAATGCGAAATTGGCCGCCGCGACGAAATTCACGACCAGACCGAGAAACGTCAAAAAATTGGGATTGACGCCCGTCGCCGCCAGCACGCCGACGATCTTGTCCAGCAGCCACTTGCTCCCGGTTCCTATTGCGCCTGTAAGGGTAGCCATTCTTTTGCTGCAACCAATCTGGAAATTGATTTTTCCATTGGGTGAACAAAATCGTACACTAGGGCCGCAACGCTGTGCAAACGAGCCGGCCAATTCGGCCTAAATAACTTCTGCGTTTGACTGGTTTCTGCTTGACCGTGTCCGGTTCACAGCATACATTCACTTCGCTCCTATTTAATCGACGAATTCATGAAAAACACGTTCACTCGCCGGGAAATTCTTTCGCAGGGTTTGGCCGGAATGTCGGCAGCCTGGGTGTCCGCGCACTGGCCCGCCATGCTATCGGCCGCCACGTATGCGCGCCGAGCCGCGAAATCTGACGCGCCTCCTAAGTTTGAGTTTTTTTCCCCCGAACAAGCCGCCGAAATCGAGGCCGTCTCCGCCTGCATCATTCCCACTACCGATACGCCAGGTGCGCGCGAGGCGGGCGTGGTGTTTTTTATCGATCGCGCTCTCGTCACTTTTGCAAAGGCCAATCAAAAGCTCTATGCCGAAGGCTTGCCCGAACTGCAGGTCAAAGTCCGCGAAATGTTTCCAGGTACGGAGAAATTTTCTGCCGCCACTCCCGAGCAGCAGAACCAGGTCCTCGAGTCTCTCGATGAGCAATCCTCCGCCGGTAGGACGCGGACGTCCTTTCGTCGCCCCGGGGCGCGATCTTTCTTTGAAACTATCCGTGTGGATACCATTTCCGGTTTCCTGATCGACCCCGATTCCGACAGGCGCGGCAATCGCGACGGCGTTGGCTGGATAGCGATCGGGCGGGATCCCCAGCACATGTTCCAACCGCCGTTTGGCTTTTACGACAAGGACTATCCTGGCTGGCAGCCAAATCCTCAGGATGCCGACAAAACCAAATCATGATTCCCGAACAGCCCAAGTACAAGACGACAGACGAAGTCGATTTCGTGATTGTCGGTTCCGGCGCGGCCGGCGGCATTCTGGCCAAGGAGTTATCCGGCAGCGGTTTCCGCGTCGTCGTTCTCGAGCAAGGGCCTTACCTCACCGAAAAATACTTTGTCCACGACGAAATTAAGGTCCTCAACCAAGATCTTTTGACCAATCATCCCGAGCTTCAGCCCAACACTTTCCGCAAGACGCCGGACGAGAAGGCCAAGCCCCAACGCGCCCTCGTCTACGGCCGGCTCGTTGGCGGCACGAGCGTTCATTTCACCGCCAATTTCTGGCGCTTCCACGAAATTGATTTCACGGAGCACACCAGAT
Source organism: uncultured Acidobacteriota bacterium (assembly GCA_963753745.1). GTDB lineage: Bacteria > Acidobacteriota > Terriglobia > Acidiferrales > UBA7541 > Acidiferrum. Next base: position 60,457 of record CAVWDX010000021.1, on the reverse strand, counting down.
TTGGTCCTGCGGCGGGCGCTGCGATGGTCGATTGGCCCATCACGTACGCCGACCTCGAGCCCTATTACACGAAAGTAGAATGGGAGATTGGTGTTTCCGGCCTGGCTGGCGCCAGCCCGTTCGATCCGCCGCGCTCCAAGCCGTATCCGATGCCGCCGCTCCCGGTGAAATCCTCTGGAGTGCTTTTTGAACGCGCCGCGCGCAAGCTCGGCTGGCATCCGTTCCCCGCTCCTATGGCGATCCTTTCGCAGCCCCGGCCCGGTCGCAGCGCCTGCATTAATTGTGGCTTCTGTCTTGGGTTTGGTTGTGAAGTGGGCGCGAAGTCTAGCTCACTGGCCACCGCCATTCGCATGGCGGAGAAAACCGGCCGCTGCGAAATCCGCCCGAACTCGTACGTCCATCGTATTGAACTGGACGCCAATGGCCGCGCCACCGGAGCCGTTTATTTCGACGAAAAGCGCAACATTCAACGCCAGAAAGCCAAAGCCGTCATTGTTTCCGCGAATGGCGCGGAGACTCCTCGCCTCCTTCTTCTCTCCTCGAGCAAGCAATTCCCCAACGGCCTCGCCAATAGCAGCGGTATGGTGGGCAAGCACTTGATGCTGAACAGCGGCGCGGTTGCCACCGGCGTTTTCGAACACCCGCTCAACGACTACAAAGGTTTCGCCGTCAGCCGGGTCCTTCATGATTTTTACGAGCTCGACCCGCAAAAAGTTGGCTTCCGTGGCGGCGGCGGACTGGATGCGCGCTTTGATATGACGCCCATCAGTTTCGCTCTAGGCAGCCTCCCTCCAGGCACTCCGCGCTGGGGCAAAGGGTTCAAAGACGTTTTGAGCCACAACTTCGCTCGCACCGTCGAGATCTTCTGCCACGGGACTTCGCTTCCCGTCGAAAACAATAGTTTCTCGCTCGATCCTGATTTGAAGGACGCCTGGGGACTTCCTGCGCTTCGCATGACCTACAAAGACCATCCCGACGATCTCAAGTTGTGCACCTGGCTGAGTGCCCGCGCTACCGAGCTTCTCGATGCCGCCGGCGTGCAGAAGATGTGGGCGCCCCCCGTCCAGGAGCAGCAATTTGCGGTGCACCTGCTCGGCACCTGCCGCATGGGCAACGATCCCAAGACTTCCATTATCAATTCCGACCATCAGACGCACGATGTAAAGAATCTCTTTCTCTGTGACGGGAGCAGCCTGGTCACCTCCGGGCGCGGCCAGCCCACCATGACCATCGAGGCGCTCGCCTTCCGCGCCGCCGACCGCATCACCGCACTTGCCAAACGCGGCGATCTCTCCGCCTGACCTTTTCGCAAGAATTTTCGTTCGCGCGGATTCGTACCACTTTCTGATACACTTTTCCTCGCAAAATCCTTGTCCAAGGGGTTGAGGATGATCTCAAATCGCCGAAACGTCACTTTTGTTTTTTGTGGATTAGCCTTGTCCGCGGGCTTGGCCATCGGTGGAGCGCAAGCGCAATCCACCGCTCCGCCTGCGCCCGCCCATCCCAAGCTCGCTGGGGACGAATTCAAGAATCTCAAGGTCCTCAAGGACGTTCCTGCCGATCAGATTTTCCCCACCATGCAGTTCATCACCGCTTCTCTCGGCGTCGAATGCGAGTTCTGCCACGTCCGCGAAGGCCAGAAAATGGTATTCGACAAGGACGACAAAAAAACGAAACTCACCGCGCGCAAAATGATGGAAATGATGTTCGCCATCGACAAGGATAATTTCAAGGGCCACCTTGAAGTCACCTGCTACTCCTGCCATCGTGGCGCCTCCGAGCCGGTCGGCACCCCCATCATTAGCGATGAGGAGCCCAAGCCCGAAGCCGAACGCGGCAATCCCGCCGCCGAAGCGAAACCGGTCTTCCCTCCTGCCGATCAATTGCTGGATAAATATCTTGCCGCCGTGGGTGGTGAAGCTGCGCTCCTGAAAGTCACCAGCCGCGTGGAAAAAGGCGAAATCTCCGCCAACGGTCACCAGCTTCCCATCGAGGTCTATTCGAAAGCCCCGGACAAGCGCATCTCCATCATGCATATGCCCAATGGCGAGAGCATCACCGCTTTCGATGGAAAGCAGGGCTGGCTGAGCAACAATGGCCACCCGCACATGATGTCTGCGGCGGAGAACGACGCCGCGCGCATCGACGCCAACCTGCATTTCGCAGCGGACGTCAAGACTCTCTACAAGAAATTTAGAGTCATTCCCGGCGAAAAGATCGACGGGCACGATACGTATTTGGTCGTCGGCTTCAACGAACGCCAGCCGCCCCTGCGTCTCTACCTCGACCAGCAATCCGGCTTGCTTCTTCGTCTCGTCCGCTACTCGCAAACCGCTCTCGGTCGTATGCCCACGCAGATCGACTATGCCGATTACCGCGAAGAAGGCGGCGTGAAGATTCCCTTCCGCTGGACCCTCGCTCGCCCTGGCGGCCGCTTCACCATTCAAATTAATCAAGTTGAGCAGAACGTGCCTGTCGACGACGCCAAGTTTGCCCCTCCTCCCATGCCACCGCCGCCCGACCAGAAACCCGCCGGCCACTAGAAAACACCGTTCGGCGCGGTCCTGGTAAAAATGCTTTGACGGCCCAGGACCCGGAAAAGACCACTAGCCGCCAAAAGCTGTCTGGTTCCCGGTTAGCGCTGGCGGTGTTGATCAGGAGTTGACGCAGGATAGCGGCTGGACATTTGAGCTTCACCTGCGATGAAATGGCCCTTGTGAATGACCTCCAGGAACTAGCGCTAAAGCTGTTTGAAATTGAAAGGAACCATCTGCTCGAAGAAAAACAAGAATACTCTTGTGCGGTCGCAATTGTGCTAACGCCAGAAGGGCGCTATTACGAAGAGGCAGAGTTTGATGACGAGGACGAAATGGACATCGTCTATGGAGCCATCGTCGAGCGTGCCAAAAGCAGAGATGCAACCGCAATTGTTACGATAAACACTGGTCGGGAAAAAGACGTTGGCGATGAAAAGCATTTGAAGACCTATTGGTGGGGCCAATTGGAGAACGAGAATCAACCACGGTGTCTATTCCTCACCATCTCTGGACCGGGGATAAGTCCGTTGAGCATGAGCCTGCCGTTTTCGCTGAAAGACGAGCGCGTGGTGCTAGGCAAGCAGAGCGAATTTGAACCTGCCATTCTCAATATGTTGCCAAACTGGCCCTAGAGTACTAATACCCACACATTATAAAAGGGCGCCCCTTTGGAGTAGGTTTTGAGTGCTTGCCTCATTCCCTACAAGAAAGGAACACCCTCTATGACTAGCACTAAATATATCGGCTTGGACGTGCATAAGGAAAGCATTTCGATCGCAGTTCTGAATTCTGCCGGCAAGGTGGTGATGGAGTGCGTCATCGAGACCAAAGCGAGCACCATTCTGCAGTTTATCCACGGGCTGGGTGGAGATGTGCACCTCACGTTTGAAGAAGGCACTTGGGCTGGCTGGTTGTACGAACTGCTGAAGCCGCAGGTGACGGAACTCGTAGTGTGTAATCCGCGAAAGAATGCCTTGCTGAAAGAAGGCAGCAAGAGCGACCACATCGACGCCCGCAAGCTGGCCGAACTGTTGTACCTGAGCAAGCTCAGTTCGGTGTATCACGGAGAACATGGCCTGCGCATGTTGAAGGAATTGTCCCGTAGTTATTTGACGATCACCAAGGATCTCGGGCGGGTGATGAATCGACTCAAGGCCTTGTATCGGAGCTGGGCCATTCCCTGTGCCGGGACGCAAGTCTACGCACCGCATTACCGTTCGGAATGGCTCGCCAAGATTCACGAAGCAGGCGTGCGCCGGCGGGCAGAACTTTACTACCAACAACTCGACGCCCTGCGGCTGGTGCGCCAACAAGCCCGGAAAGAACTGTTGGCCGAGGCTAGGAAGCACCGAGCGACGAAGTTGCTACGCCAGATTCCTGGTATTGGTCCGCTTCGGGCGGCTCATTTGGTGGCGTTGCTGCAGACGCCTCATCGGTTCCGCACCAAGCGGCAACTGTGGACCTACAGCGGGCTGGGGTTGGAGACCCACGACAGCGCGCAGTACCGCGTCGTGGAGGGACAGCTACAACGCTCGAAGAAACCCGTCACCCTGCGCGGTCTCAATGACAATCACAACCACGACCTCAAAGATATTTTCAAGGGTGCGGCTATGAGAGCCAGCACCGCGGCTGGACCGCTACGCGATTTCTACGAGGCTTTGCTGGCTAAGGGAAGGAAGCCCACGATGGCGCGCTTGACCTTGGCGAGGAAGATTGCCGCGATCACGTTGATCGTTTGGAAGAAGGAGGTACGTTTCGACGCCAACTATTTGAAACAACAAGCAGCTTGGCGTCTCTGGCAAAGAGTCCGTTCCACCTGGGAACTATTCCTGGCGGTAGCTGTCGGGTTCTTGAGACGCTCGGATTCGAGGGGAAGTATCCATCGGAAAAGTCAGGCCCGTGCTTCAAACACGCGAGTCTCCGAATCCACCCTATGCCCTCTCGGACAATCCAAGAAAGCCATAGGCCACGAGTCTCAGATAGGACCATGCGTTGCCACTCATGAAGTGGATAACTGTCAGGCTTGATGTTTCAGAAACGAATGGCGCCGTCACGACAGTGTAATGGAACCACAGGAAGGAAGAAGGATCTCACCGTTTCGTGTGACGACACGAAGCACGAAACTACGTCGCCTGAGCAAGACCACTCGATCGCGAGTGCACGTTCAAACGGTTGGGCTGAATGCCGAGACAAAAAAGTGTCGGCACCGAGCCGACGGAGAAGAATGTCTCTTGACATTCCCTTTTATAGGACATTTCCGGTAAGACTTACCAGGCCCTTCGAGGCGGCATCGGTGTAAACTCACCTGCAATGGCGTCTGATTCTACGAGTGAAACGCTCAATCTTGATAAGGAACAGAGGCGGGAACGCCTGCAGTGGGTCCTCTATGGCGTCAGTTCCATGCTCTTGGTGGTCTGCGGCTTTTATATGCAAGAGAGAGTTGAGCTTCGCATACTTCACGCCTACGCCCTCACCGTGCTCACTTATGGTGCCCTCATTTATGTTGAAGAGTTTCAGCATCTCAAAAGATTGTGGTTGTGGAAGGGCGTTCTTGCGACGATACCGCTGCACAGCGTGTTTCTAGCTGGCTTGTTTTGGTGGGACGCACAAGTCCCCGAGAGTTCGGGATACATTCTTGCATATAGAATTTGGCCGTTCTTCGTGGCTGAGATGGTTATATTTAGTTCGGTCATCGACCATTTCAAGGCAAGTGCATCGCCCGACGAGCCGTTACGCAAACGCACGCGTCTCCTGCCTTGGCAAAACAAACCGAAGACGAAGATGGAAGGAATCATCACACTGGGGGGTGAAAGTGGAGATGACTCTGACCCCGCAAGAGAATCGAGGCGGAACTATTTACGATGGGTCTTCTGGGGCGTTAGCGCAATTCTCTTCGTGAGCTATCTGCTAAGGGGAGCCGTCACCAGCAGGTCGGGATTGTACATAATCAAATTTAGCCTGCTGACCATTCTCGGCTATGGTCATCTCTTGTATGTGGAAGAGAAAGACGACCTCCGGTCGCCATGGCTTTGGGCGACGGCCTTAGTTGCGCTCCCGTTTCAAGTGGCACTCTTCGGGATAATCGTCGCAATCGACCGGGTGGCGCCCTACCTCGCACCCAACCCCATCGTGTTCCTCGTCATAATCTGGGTGTTTGCTTGGATTGAGACGCGATTGATGGACCAGATTGCTGACGATTACAAACCGTGGAGCGACCTTTCTGAACCGTCGAGTGATGCTGCCAACTCCTGATTAATCGCGTTACCGGAGATGTGGATTTGACCTCTCCGGCAGCCGCCGTTAATCGTGGCCAATTGGCCACTATTGGCTTGTGGTATGTCGCATCCCTGCGGTTTTCAGGACGTGGTCTATCACTCCTCTTTGGCAACCTCGAAGCTGGCTTCCCCGAACCGCACGCCAACCTCTACTCTTGAGCCTTTAAACTCTGCCCTTTCAATGATATATAAGTAAGTATATATTCATATTGACAATAAAAGCAATCCGTGGTATTCTTCGTTATGATCCGCTCGAAGTTCCCCTTCCCTCCCCGCTCTCGCCCGCAAACCCTATGACTCTTCATCTCTTCCGGTAGCTTTTCTCCGCTCTGCCACAATTTTCCGACCCCTTCGCCCTTACAGCTTTAAGTCCTATCGTCATTACGACACCACTCGACACACCCGATCGCCCGCAACCTCAATCGCCTCAATGGCTTGCGCACAGTTTCCGTCACATGGGGGGTATACCCTTCTCGTGCTCGATTTTTGCGTCACCCTTTTCGACCTTCGCTCACTCCATACTGTCCGTAAACCCTTTATTTGCCACCCTTACGAAATCCGCACAACTCCATGAAAACAAAACGACTTTAAGTCCTGCATTTGCCGCTCTTACGCGCCCCGTCAACCATAACCCCTTTGTTTGCCACTCTTACAGCAAACACCGGGGGGTGGGGTACACCCGTCGCTCGCACGCTTACCTCTCTCGTCCTTCCTTCTCCCCGGAAATATTTCTCCCAACTCACCGTCCTGTAGCTAGGGACCAGTCAGCGACTATGCCCTCCGTCAGTCTGCCTCGGCCCAGTGTTCCGCGAGGTGTAGCATGACAAACCTCTGGCAAGATATTCGATACGGCCTGCGCGTCCTGGCAAAATCTCCAGCTTTCACTCTCGTTGCCATCCTGACGCTCGCTCTCGGCATCGGCGCGAACACGGCGATTTTCACCATCGTTTACGGCGTACTCCTCCGCCCGCTTCCGTTTCCTCATCCCGAGCGCATCGTTGAACTCGCGGAAAGCTATAAAGAGCAGAGCGATGAAATGGACCTCGATTCTCGCGAGCTCAAGCAATTGCAGACATACAAAGAGCCGTTCGAGAATATCGCCGGTTACACCTCGGTCGGCTACAACTTGGCTGTTGGGAATGCCGCCGAGCACTTGCGTGGCATGCCGGTCGACTCCTCCTACTTCAGTGTCCTCGGAATCCACCCCGCGCTCGGTCGCGACTTTACCCCTGAAGACAACGCCGGAGATGGGCAGCACGTTGCCATCATCAGCCATAACCTCTGGGCGCGCCGCTTCGGCTCCGACCCTGCGATGATCGGCCGAAACATCCTGCTGAATGGCGAGCCATTCACGCTGATCGGCGTGATGCCTCGCGATTTTGCCGCCATCGCTGTCGCCACCGATCTTCCGAACAGCGGCTCGGCGGATGTCTGGACACCTCTCGCCCTCGTCGCCAAAACCGCCGGCAGCGGAGAAAACATCGGCGTGCTCGCCCGCCTCAAACCGGGCGTCACTCCCGCGCAGCTTCAGGCGCAAATGAATATCGTCACGCAGGACTTCCGCCACGAATTCCCCGGCGTGGTCGGCAAGGAACTCAACATCAGCTTCCGGCCATATCAGCAAATGATCGGCGCTGACGTTCGTCCCTACCTCTTGCTCCTGCTCGGCTCCATCGGCTTCGTGCTGCTGATTGCTTGCGCGAATGTTGCCAATCTATTCCTCGCCCGCGGCAGTTTGCGCGGCCGCGAAATTGCCGTTCGCATCGCTATGGGCGCATCCCCTGGCCGGCTCTTTCAGCAGTTGCTTACCGAGAGCATGCTCGTCGCGCTCGCTGGCGGCGCTTTCGGCTTGTTCGTGGCTTACCTGGGCCTAGGCTCCATCCTGGCGCTCGCACCCATCGATCTGCCTCGCGTCTCTGACGTTCATCTCGATGGCTGGGTCTTCGCGTTTACATTTTTCATTTCGCTGTCCACGGGCGTTCTCTTCGGTCTTGCTCCAGCTCTCGAAGCCAGCCGGACCGGCATTAACGAAGCCCTCAAGGAAGGCGCGGGACGTTCCAGCGCCGCTCCCGGCCGCGCGCGCCTCCGCCAACTCTTGGTCGTCGGTGAATTTGCCATCTCCGTGATCCTGCTCACTGGCGCCGGCCTGATGATCGCCACATTCTCCAAATTGCTTCACACCGATCCCGGTTTCAATCCTCACCGCATCCTTTCCGCGCAGTTCTGGCTGATTGGCTCGAACTATAATTCCGAAGCGCAAATAGCGACTTTTGACCGCGCCATCGTTCAGCGCCTCGAAGCCATTCCCGGCGTCGAGTCCGCTGCTGTTGTGGCCGCGGGACTCCCGCTCGAGCGCGGCGGAAACAACGGTGTGCGTTTACCCAACTCCCCTGATTGGCACAGCGTCGACTACCGGGAAATTACCCCCGGCTTTTTCAACGCGCTGGGCATTCCGCTGCGTCAGGGCCGCGCATTTTCCGAATCGGATTCCGAGACGGCTGATAAAGTCGTCATCGTCAACCAGGCCTTCGTTCGCAAACACTTTTCCGGACGCAGCCCCATCGGCGAGCACATCTTTTTAGGCAAAACTTCCTGCGAAATCGTAGGTGTGGTCGGCGACGTGAAGTCCTACCTCGACCAACCTGCGCCCCCCGCCACTTTCGTTCCCGCAGCCCAGGCCTCTTACGGCACGTCGGCCCTTTTCGAGGGCTGGTTCCCGCGGATCGTTCTCGTCCGCTCCAGCGTTGACCCTCTCAGCCTCAGCCGTTCTGTGCGCGACGCCATCGCCGCCGTTGATCCTACTGTTCCAACGGGCTCGGTACGCTCCATGGAGCAAGTGCTATCCCGCTCCTTGGCCCTCCGCAGCTTCATGATGTTTCTCTTGGGATTATTCGCTGCTCTCGCTCTCGTCCTGGCCAGCGTGGGCATCTACGGCGTCATTTCTTTTGCCGTCTCGCAACGCACGCGCGAAATCGGTGTGCGCATGGCCCTCGGGGCTCATCCTCGCGATGTCCTTCGGCTAATTTTGGGAGAAGGTCTAAAGCTTGTACTGGCCGGCGTGATCCTTGGCATCATCGCAGCTCTCGCCATGACCCGCCTTCTTTCGACATTGATTTACGGCGTCAGCGCTACCGATCCGCTCATCTTTTTGTTCGTCGTCGCGCTTCTTGTTGCCGTGGCTCTCGCAGCCTGTTTCGTTCCCGCCCGGCGCGCCATGCGCGTGGATCCCATCGTCGCTCTCCGCTATGAGTAGACAGCATTTTTAACCAGGATGAATGGTAGGGAACAATCTTCAAAAGATTGCTGAAAGGTCCGCGAAAGTTTATAGGGCGGAAGAGACGGAAGTGCCTGCGGCGGCGAAGACTGTGGTCATTTCTGCCGGCGCGAAGGAGAGAAAGCACTGGACGACCATGGAATCAAACTGGGTACCACTGCATTGCACAAGACGGCGAGCGGCTTCCTCGACGGGAAGACCCGTGCGGTAGGGACGCGAGGAGACCATGGCGTCGAAGGCGTCGATGACGCAGACGATGCGTGAGACGATGGGAATTTCTGAATCCTTCAGGCCTGCGGGATAGCCTTTGCCGTCAACAGATTCGTGGTGATGAAGGATATCGAGGGAAGCGCGCTCGAACCCCGGGAGCATGCGCAGAACGGCCCAGCCGTATTCGGGGTGCTTTTTCATCAGAGCATATTCTTCTACCTCGAGCTTGCCGGGTTTTTTCAGAATGGAATCGGGAATACCGACTTTTCCGATGTCGTGAAGGAGAGCGGCGACTTCGAGATTTTGAAGTTCACTTTCTTCGAGTCCGAGCTCCTGGCCAACGCGCATGCCCCATTCGGCGAGGCGGGTGCTGTGGACGCCGGTGTTGAGATCTTTGAGGTCGAGAAGCTGGTTGAAAGCGCAAATGACGGAGGAGCGAAGGGCGGAGACTTGTTCTTCGACCTGCTTGACGCGGAGCGATTCCGGCGCCCAGATGGGAATCGAGGACACGGTGGGCACCGGAATCATGGCGTTGACCGTGGGGCTAATTACCAATGCCAGCCGCCCGAGCTGGTCGAGCTATTCACCCAAGCGGAGACGGCTTGGTAGGCGTCGAGGCGACCATTGTGGAGATCCGGCGTTAGCTTGATAGCGTGAGAGAACGCGCTGGCCGCGCTGGATTGGTTGAGAGAAGGCTTTGCGCTGAGGAGTAGATCGGCGGAGCCTGCCACCAGAGGCGAGCTGAAGGACGTGCCGGAAGCGGCGGCGAAAGTGCCCCCGGGGTACGTGCTGATGACGTATTCGCCGGGGGCGGCAATCCAAACGTCGGTTTTGCCGTAGTTGGAGAAGGTTGAGCGAGTGTCGTAATCGGTGGTGGAAGCGATGCCCATGACGCTGCTGTTCAACGCGGCAGGATAGACAGGAGCGCTTGTGCTTTCATTGCCGGCGGCAGCGACGAGGACGACGCCGGCCTGATTCGCGTAGGAAATGGCTTGAGAAAGAGCGGCAGACGGAGTGGAGAGGTCGAAGCTCATGTTGACGACGTTGGCGTTGTGTTGAACGGCGTAATACAAGGCGGCGACGATGTTGGAAAGATAGCCTGTGCCGTTCGCACTGAAAGCCTTAAGCGGAAGGATTTTGGCGCTCGGCGCGACTAAGTGAACCAGACCGGTGGTCATGGTGCCGTGGCCGAAGTCCGCGCAGGAGCAGCCGCTATCGTCGAGAATAGCGGCGGAAGATTGATCTAGAATGGCGGCGCTGGACTGCTGAACGAAAACGGGCTGTTCATCCTGGGAGCCGTTGTTGAGATTGCCATTCCGAAGCTGGGGCACATCGAGCCATTCGGAGGCACCGGGCTGGTTGCGGGTAAAGTCATAGCCGGGGAGAAGGACAGGGGCGAGGGCAGGGTGGTTAATATCGACGCCGGTGTCGATGACAGCGACGATTCCCGTACCGCTGATGCCGAAACCTTGCTGGGCATCGGCGAGGCGAATGATCTGGGTGGCGGGTTGCGTGGCATAGCCATGGGTTACAACGGTGCCAAAGTAATTGACGGGAGCGTTGTCATAGAGACCTGCGGGGATCGAGTTGACGGGCCTCCGGGGAAGGGGCAAGAGCTGATCGGGCTCGACGCTTTGAATTCCGAGGAGTGATTTCAAGAGATTTCCGACAAAGCCGAGGAGATTGGTGATCAGATTTCCAGAGGAGGTTACCAGATAGGTCTGGCCAACATTGCCATCGAGCGAACCTTGGACCTGGCAATTTGCGGACAGGCAAAGGTTAAGGACGGAGCCGAGGCCTCCCGAGGTGCGGACGATGTAACGGTTTTGGGCGGAGGCAGGCGTGGTGCCCAGAGCTACAAGCATTAAGAGAATCAAGCTGATGCCGAGGATGCGTTTCATAGATTTGTGTCCCTCTTCAGGGTCTCCTGATTTCGAACCACGCCAATTCCGCACAAAGGTACGCCAGCTAAGTCTGGCAAATTCTTTGCTTTGCGCGAATAGTACGGGTGGTCTCTTTGAGCCAAGCAAAAGCTACAAGGGATTTTGGTACTTTCGTACCAAAATGGGACTCCCTTGTAAAAGTCGGCGCGGAGGACAAAGTCATATCTTGCCTCCGGGTAATTTCCCCAAAGCATTTCGAAGAGAAATGACGATGGGCTGTTCGTCGGTACCTGGTATGGAAAGCTCCAAATCACCGGAATTTTCCAGCTCGCCGGAGAACTCGCCGAACTGATTCGTGGCCACCGCGACGCTGTTGCCGCGGCGATTCGAGATGGTCACATGAATGTGACTGCCGATGACGCCAGGGTGGCTGAGATCGAGCAACTGGCCGGTAATCACCATGCGGTTGCTGCCCGGCTTGGGTTCGATCTGGATGTCGATTTGGTACGGATCAGCCCTATAAAGCATTTGTCTTGTTCCTATTACGACCGACCGAGCGCCCGCGATGGCGGGTTGCCGGAAACTGTCGAAGAGAACTTCGATTAGGCCTTGAGATTTTTTCTTTGATGGCGCCAAGCCAGACGTGGCGAAGGCCGCCTTGACAAGGTGCAGCACATCTGGTGGAGGCTGGTAACTGACCTCCGCAGCGGCTGATTTGCTGACCTTTTGCCATAGCGAAAGTGTCTCCTTGCAGCTTTTACAACCAGTGGCCAGGTGCTTTTGCATGGCAACTTGCCGGGCGCTAGTGGCTGCATGATTCACGAAATCGATCCACTCCTCTGTCAGATAGTGCTTCATTTCACTTCCCCCCATCACTTTCTTCCTTGCCCACCGCTCCCCAGCGGCGGCAACGATTCGAGATCCCTCGTTGCATAAGGGAGGGGAGATGGCTGAAAAATATAGGAAGAGGGAATTAGTTAAGTATTTTATCTACAGCAAGTTGGCCGACGAGGACGAAGGGCGCCCAGAAATAAGGGTGGGGATTTTGCTCACGAAGCTGTTTCATGGCGGACTGAAGAGATTGGGCCATTTGGCCGGTTTTCATGTAGCCGCTATAGAAGTATTGCATGAGTTCGGCGGTGCTGCGGTCGTGGACGTCCCATAGGGAGAGGAGTAGGGAGGCGGCGCCGGCGCAAAAGAGGCCACGCTGGAGGCCGAGGAGCTCGTCGCCTGCGGCGACGAAGTTCATACCGGTGGCACATCCGCTGAGGGTGACGTGGCGGGCGGAGAGGCGCATCTGGTAGAGGTCGTAGAGGTTGAGGTATCCATCGCCGAGGCGGATGCCGGAGAACATGGGGTTGTCGTGGCGGTAGGTGCCGTGGGTGGCGATGTGGAGGAGAGCGCTCTGGGACCCCTTTTTTTTGAGGACGTCGACCGTGGCTTGAGTGCCGAGAAAGAGATCGGTTTGCGGGAGGATCCCGGCGACGGATTGGACCTCTGCAAGGATGTGCGGGGCGCGTTCGTCGGGGATGCCCATGACAAGGGAGGCGGCCATGTTGCTCGGGGGCTTCTCCTGGCAAAGTGCAAAGACTGCGGCGCTGGGAGAGTAGGAGATGGTGTGCGAATCACAGAGATAAGAGTCGCCACTTTTGAGGGCATGAAAGGGAAGGAAGTGAAGCGGGCCGTGCGGGACGAAGATCAAGTGCTTGCCTTGCAAATGAGGTCGCAGTGGCGCGATGAGCTCGGCATAAAGCGCTTCCAAGTGGCTTTGGGTAGCTTGGAGCAGGGGTTGTTCAAATCGATGGGTGTAGGTGGCGCCCATGCGGAATTTGGAGAGCTGGAAGCGGAGCAGGTTCAGGAAATGAATGACGCGGGAGAAAACGGTGATGGGAGCGATGTCGATGGAATTGCGGGTGACGACGGCGGCGACGAGGCGGTCGCCGGTCGAATAATATTCGATGAGAGCGGTATCGGCGGGAAGGGCGGCTTGAAGATTTTCGAGGGAGAAATCCGCAGGGGCTTCGAGGGTGGCGTTTTCGCGTTCGTGGGTGGGCAATTCGCGGAGGGTGCGCAAGAGTTCGTTTTCGTGGGAGACGGCCTTTTCCTGGAGTTGCTGGACGCGCGGGGCGGAAGTTTCTTCGGGCTTGAGTTGCTCGAGTTCGATGCGGTGGTAATACCAGTTTAGTTCTTCGCGGAGATCGCGAATCCTGCGGACGAGTTCGCTCTGGCCGACGTCGCCGAGGGGCAAGCTCTGTCCGCCTTGAAAAATCATCTCGGTCATGCTGCGGGATTTTGCGGCTTCAATGCAGGAGAAGGCTTCGCGGGCGGAGGATTCGTCTCCATCGGCGCTGAGGTACAAGTCGACGAGAGCTTCATAGACTTGCATGCGGTTTTTTACGAAAGAGATTTTTAACTCCTCAGCGTGCAAACGACTGCGGAGCGCGTCCAGGGATTTGCGGGCCTCTTGAAAGGCTGCGAGGGCGGCAAGGCGGTCTCCGCGCGCCTGTGCAAGCTGGCCGCGAAGGAAGTGGGTCTGGTAAGCGAGGACCGGGGCCTGAAGGCCGGAAATTTTGAAAGTTGCTGAGTCGGTCTCCGCTTGAGCAACGGGAAGCTCTTCAACCTCAAGAGCGATGCGTGCGAGGAGAAGGTGCGCCAGTGCAGCTTTGCCGTGAAGCGCGGATTGATCGAAAAACGCAGCGGCACCGGCACAAAGACGGCGGGCTTCGAAGTAGCGGCCTTCGTGGAAAAGTAAGAGGCCCTGATAGAGATCGAGAAGCCAGGGCCAGACGAGATTTTTTTCGGCGGCGAACATGGCGCGAGCTTTTGTGAAACGTTCGAGGGCTTGGACCGTTTTTCCTTGTTGGCCATAGGCCATGGCTTCGTTGGCGAGTGTTTTTGCAGCTTCGTAGCCCATGCCGAGTTTTTCAAAGCGGAGAAAACCTTCTTGAGCTATCTCGCGGGCTTCTTCGCTAAGGTTCAGTTCGAGATAGATTTCGGAGAGATCGAGATGGCAAAGTGCGAAATGGTAGGCGTCGCCGGTGGCTTCGCAGGCGCGGCGCGTGGCAAAGAGCATTTCGATGGCGCGGCTGTACTCGCCGCGGAAATAGTAGAGATAGGCGATGTTGTAATCGGCTTGGTCGCGAAGAAGGGGCATGTCGTAGCGGACACAAAGTTCGCGAGCTTTCTGGTAGCAATCGAGGGAACGCGGGAAATCGTTCAGGCTGATGAGGCACATGGCCATGTTGTGAAGGGTGATGGCGGCGCGCTCCCAGGCCTGATTCTCGGAGAGGGTTTTGTAGGCGCTCTCGTAGTGGAGCATGGCCTCTTCGAAGCGGTCCTGGCGATGGAAGATGTTGCCGACGTTGTTGTCGAGGTTGGCGATGCGACGCGTTTCCCCGAGTTTCGTGAATATTTCTCTCGCGCGTTCGGAGGCTTTGAAGGCACGGTCGTATTCACCGAGCAGGATGAGCGGTTGGATGGAATTGCTGAGCGTGCGGGCCGCTTCCTTCCAGTTCTCCAGAGACTCGTACATCTCGATGGCCTGGTCGTGATGCTCGACGGCGGCGCGATTGTCTCCGCAGGCATAGAGGGCGTTGGCTTTTACGCGGATGCCGAGGGCGATGTCTTCTTTGCGGCGGAGTTTGCGGCCGATGAGAACGGCGGCCTCGGCAAGGCGTAGGGCTTCTTTGGTGTCGACGCGAATTCTTTCAAGGACTAGATCGGCAAGCTGCTTGAGGACTTCGCTGCGGACCAACGACTTGTGGCGAGAGAGGAATTTGCGGAGGGCAGCGTCGTTTTCGACGCGAGCCAATTGATGGAACAGCTCTTCCCGGGGGATTTTTTGGACTGCTGTGGGCATCAGGCAAATCCCAATTCGCCGAGATGCTTGCGAAGGCGGTCCATGCATTTCTGACGAGTGAAGCCGATGGAGCCGACGGCGAGGCCCAATTCCGCGGCAACTTCCGCGTAAGGGCGCGCGGGAGTTTCAAAGAAAAGAAGTTCGACGAGGCGGCGGCATTGCGGAGAGAGAGAGGCCATGGCGTCGCGGAGCATTTGTTCTTCCTGCGTTTGCTGGACGAGAGTTTCGGCGATGGCGGGCGTCTCGGGAACGGGCAAGCCGGATTCCTCATCATCACGACTGACGAGGCGTTGCTGTTCCTGCTTCCAGCGGTAACACTGATGATGAGCGACTTGCATGAGCCATTTCGGAAGGGCGCGGGGCTCGCGGAGTTCGGGCAGACGCTTGAGGAGTTCCATGCAAGTCGATTGAAAAACATCGGCGGCTTCGTGCGGGGGAAGACGGTACTTTACGGGGAGCGAATAGATGAGCGCCTTATATTTATCGATGAGGAGTGACCATGCCTCTTCGTTGCCGGAGAGGCACTCTTTCACGAGGCGCTCGTCGCTCCAAGCGCGGGGAGATTTTCTTGCCGCATTGGTGAGCACTGGCGTCATTGTGAGGCACGCTCCGCGCCCTTGCGGAAAAAGAGCTGTTCGACGTTCCAGAGCAGATAGGGTTCGAGCACGGCTGGATGGATATTGCCGAGAGTGTTTTTCGCGCCGACCAAAATGTCAGGGCTCGCGAGGAAGACCATGGGCTGATTTTCCGCGAGAATTTCCTGGACGCGATCGTAGAGTTTTTTGCGCTGCTGGTAACCGGGAGTGGAAAGTTGCTGTTCCATCAGGCGGTCGATCTCTGCTTCCCAAGGTGTGGCTGGGTGGGCTTGAGACGGATTCCAGAGATGCGTGCCGCCGCTCGAGAGCCACACGTTGAGATCGGAGTTGGGATCCGTATCGAAACTGGCGAGACCTAGGACGCAGGCATCGTATTCCTTGGTTTGCAGGATCCGATCGATGAGAGAACGGAATTCGAGCGTGATGACTTGAACTTGCATGCCGAGTTGCTTGAGATCGTCCTGGATGAGGGTGGCCATTTTGATGCGGTCGGCGTTGGAAGAGCTCGTGAGGATGGAAAATTCGACGGGCTTGCCGTCGGGATCTAGCAGCGTGAGATCGCCGTTCGCCGCTGTTGACCAGGAGAAGCCGGCTTCCTTCAATAGTGCGCGGGCGCGTTCGAGAGAACGAGGGGGATGCGGAATTGCGGCATCCACCCAACGACGATCTCCTGGTGTCACGGGGCCCCAGAGCGCGGCGGCGCGGCCTTGATAGACGAGGCGAACGATGGCCTGGCGATCGATAGCAGCGCACACGGCCTGGCGGAATTTGGCGTCGCGAAACCATTTTTGTTTGCGGGCCATCTCCGGAGATGATTTTTCGCCGAGGTCGTTCAAATTGAAGAAGAGAAAGTTGTATTCGAGGCCGGGGCCGGCGTCGGCCATGGTGTAGCCGCGCTCCTGGCGGGAAAGGGCGGAGAAATTTTCAGCGCCGAGGCGCGTGATGAGATCGGTTTCGCCGGATTGAAAACGCAGAACCTGTGCATCGGCGCTGGGGACGAAGAGAAAATCGAGTTCGTCCAGATAGGGCAGACGATTTCCTTTGCTGTCCGTTTTCCAGTAATAGGGATTGCGTTCGAGAACGAGTTTTTGGCCGGGGACGTACTCTTTCAGGCGAAAGGGGCCGAGGCCGGCCCATTCGTTCGGGGGAGTTGAAAGAGACCAGAGTTGGTCGAGTTTGCCATCGTCGTAAGGTTTTTCGAGGAGATGGCGCGGCAAGATGGCGACGCCGTCGAAGAGGCGTTCTTCGACGCCGTCGGGCTTTGCGAGTTGAAAAACGAGCGTTTGCGCATCGATTTTGCGCACGGTGATTGGTTTTCCGCCGACGGTCAGCAAATCACGCTGTGCGGCGTGGACCTTTTCGTCGAGGTTGACGCGAAACGTGAAGAGAACGTCGTCGGCGTCGAGAGGATGGCCGTCCGAAAATCGCAAACCCTTACGCAAAGTGAGCGTGTAACGAAGACCGTCTGGAGAGATCTTCCACGATTTCGCAAGCGCCGGTTCAGTGAGCTGAGTTGCGCGGTTGATGTGAATGAGATCGGCTTGCATAACGGCAAGCACTTCGCGGGAGGGGGCGTCCGCGGCGGTTAACGGATTTATAGTTTTTGGCTCGGCGCGGAGGGCAACGACGAGCCGTCCGCCCGGGCGGCCAATATCGCCGGGCAGGACGAGCAGATCTTCGTTTGAATGGGCCTGTTGCGGGCGCGGGAACGCATGCGCAGCGGGCACAATTGTCGAAACGCAGGCCAAAAGGAGGCCCAGGAAGCGGCACGCGGGGGTGAAGAGGTGTTCTGTTCTCACGATGGGTTCCAACTATTCTTCTCTTCTATCTTGTACGTGCCGAAGCGCTCCTGCAATGCACTGGAGAGACCTAGGTATCCGAGAAAGAACGGGACAATGGCGAGGGCAGGCAAGTACATCCACCAGTAAGAAACGAGCACGCTGTATTGCTGGAGGTTGGTGAGGAGATTGCCCCAACTGGAGGTTGGTTCGGGGACGCCGAGACCGAGAAAAGACAAAGTCATCTCGGCGAGGATGAATTGAGGAACGAGAATCGCGGCTTGCGTGAGTAGGACGCTGGCCGTCTCCGGAAAAATATGGCGGCGCAACAGATAAAGATCGGATGCGCCGAAGCCACGTGCGGCGCGAACAAAATCGCGTTCTTTCACGCTGAGCACAACGCCGCGGACCAGGCGGGCCGGCCGCGCCCACCCGACCATTCCGATGACGATGACCACGAGAAGAAATGCTTCGAGAGGACTGACCGCGAGAGGCAAGAAGGCGCGCAGAGCGAAGAGGAGATAAAGCCAGGGGAGCGCTAGGAAGAGTTCCGCGGATCGCATCAAGAGTTCATCTCGCCAGCCGCCGTAATAGCCGGCCGCCAAGCCGATCAGAGCGCCCAGGAGAAGAGTTACGCCTGCACCGAGGAGGCCGGCGAGGAGGGAAACTTGCCCGCCATAAAGAAGGCGTGAGAGTTGATCGCGGCCAAAGGCGTCCGTGCCCAGGAGATAGATTCGGGCGTTCTTGGCTCCGAAGAGATGCAGATGGGAGGGCACAAAGCCGAGTAGCCGATAGTTTGCGCCGCGCGTGAAAAATTTCAGGGGAACGGGTTGGGCTGTGTTTTCTTCATATTGATCGAAAGAGCCTTGGCGCAAGCGAAGCGGATAGAAGATCGGACGCAGATGGAAGTGGCCGCGCGCATCGAGCATGTGGAGATGCATGGGAGGGAGATAGGGGCGGTCGCGGTCTTGCTCGACAGGATCATAGGGCGAAAAAAAGCCCGCAGCCATGATGATGCAGTGAAGCCCGACGAGGACGACGAGCCAGCTCGCGAGTTTCTTGCGCGGCGTCATTGTGTGCTCGCCGCCTTGCGGATGCGGGGATCGGCCCAATAGAGAAGCACATCCGCGAAGAGATTTCCGCCGACCAGGAAAACCATGGACAGAAGAACGCCGCCGATGACGACGTAGAGGTCGCGAGCCAGAATGGCTTCGAGAAGGAGCGGGCCAAGGCCGGGCCAGCTCATGATGACTTCCACGAGAAGAGAGCCGCTCAAAAGCGTGCCGACACTAAATCCGAAAAGGGAAATGAGTGGATTTGCAGCCGCGCGGAGTGCGTAACGGTAGAGAAGTGTGCGGCGGCGGATGCCGTGAGCGACGGCGGCCCGTAAATAGGGGGCTTCCAAAGCTTCAGCTACGGCGGCTCGAACGTGGCGTACGAGCATGGGAAGAGCCGCGAGGACAAGCGCGAAAACGGGCAGGGCCATGTGGAGTGCGAGATCCCGCGATTTTTGAAGCGGAGGCAAACCCTCATAGCCGACGGAAGCGAGGCCGCCGGTGGGAAACCAGCCGGTACGCACCGCGAGGATGAGCAGCCCGAGAGCGAGGACGAGATCGGGGACGACGAGGAGGGCGGCGGTGGTCCAGGAAAGGATGCGGTCGGGAGCGCGGTCGAATCGGGCGGCACTCCAGACCCCGAGCGGGAGAGCGAGAAGCCAAGCGAGCAGAGTGGCCGTGGCGGTGAGAAGAAGTGTGTTGCGCGCGCGGGCCCAAAGAAGCGGGCCGACGGGGCTGTTGTATGCGAAGGAGAATCCCAGTTCGCCGTGCGCGACAGAATTCAGCCAGTGGATGTAACGAACCGGGAGCGGGCGGTCCAGTTGATACTGGGCGTGAAGAGCGGCGACGGTTCCCGGAGCAATCTGCGGATTCAAGCGCATTTCGTCGAAATAGTTTCCCGGAGTCAGAGCGGAGAAGAGAAAAGTGACGAGGGAAACGCCGAAGAGGAGAAAGACGGCGTGGAGCGCTCTGCGCAGCAAGTAACGCATTAGAGCTCCACCAGGACGTTTTGGGTTTCGGCGAGGGCGGGCGTCGCCGCGAGGAGAGAACGGGTCGCTGCGTGGCTTGGCGAGCGCAAAACTTTTTCTGAAGCACCCGATTCGACTATGCGCCCGCGATCCATCACGGCGATTTGATCGGCGAGATGAGCGGCCATTGCAAAATCGTGCGTGATGAAGAGGTAAGCCAATCCGAGAGAGCATTGCAGTTCGAGCAAGAGGTTCGAAATCTGAGCCTGGACGGAGCAATCAAGCGCGGAAAGGGCTTCGTCAAAAAGGATGAGCTTCGGCTCAAGCGCCAGAGCGCGGGCAATCGCGAGGCGCTGCTTCTGGCCGCCGCTGAGTTCGCCGGGCCGGCGGTGGGCCATCTTGCGCGGAAGAGCCACGCGATCGAGGAGGGCGTAGGACTTGTCATCGCGTTGCTGTTTCATGAAGCGATGCTGCACAAGGAATGGCTCGCTGACAATTTCCAACGCGGTCCAGCGAGGGTTAAGCGAACTAGCGGGATCCTGGAAGACGAGCTGAATCTGCGGACGCACACCGCGACACTGATGCTCGGGGAGCGCCGCGAGATCGACACCTTCAAACCAGATACTTCCCGAAGTTGGAGGCTCGAGGCAAGCGATACAAAGCGCGAGAGTGCTTTTGCCGGAGCCGGATTCGCCGACAAGAGCGAGAGTCGTTTGCGGAGCGATTGAAAGGAAAACTCCGTCAAGCGCGGCGAAATTATTTCCCGAGCGCGCAAGTCTCCCCGCCGGGAAGTGCTTCACGAGATTTTCAACCCTCAAGAGTGGCTGCATGGCCTCGTTCCCAAAAACGGTCAGCCGGCAAACTTGAAGCAGGCCACGTCGTGGAGCTTGCTTACTGCGGCTGCCGGCGGTTCGTCGCATCTGCAAACTTCCATTCTGTCTGTGCAGCGGGGCTCGAAGACGCAGCCCTTGGTTTGCACGGAAAGATCTGGCGGATCCCCGGGGATTACGCGCAAGCTGGCGCGGCGATTCCTGGGTTCTTCCGAGAACGGCGATGGCAGACATTGCAACAGCGCTTCGGTGTATGGATGTTGCGGCGAAGAGAGAATGTTCGCTGCCGGGCCAAGTTCAGCGACTCGGCCGGCATAAAGCACGAGGATGCGATCCGCGAAGCCAGCGAGCAGAGCTGGGTTGTGGGTAATAAGGATCATCGCGGCGCCCAACTTCCGGGCGAGGGAGCTGAAAAGCTGAAGGATTTCCTGCTGGGTCGTTGGGTCGAGCGACGCGGTTGGCTCATCGGCGATGATGCCGCTAGGCCGGCAGGCAATGGCCTGCGCGATCAGGACTCTCTGACGCTGCCCACCACTCAATTCGTGCGGATAGGAGCGGGAGATGCGATCGATGTCGGAGGGAAAAACCGCCGCGAGGAGTTCCTCGGTCCTCTCCCGCGAGGCACGCCGATTCAGAGAGCCATGCGCCTGCAGAACATCCCTTACCTGTCGGCCAATCCGCAAAGTTGGGTGCAAGGAGGAGGAAGGCTCTTGAAGTATAAGACCGATGCGACCGCCGCGAATCTTACGAAGGTCTTGAGGAGAAGCCTCGAAAAGATTTGTGCCTTCGAATAAAACTTTGCCTTGTTGGATTTTTCCGTTGGAGGGAAGAAGGCGCAGGAGGGCAGCTGCCAGGGTGCTTTTGCCCGAGCCGGACTCACCCAGCACGCCCAAGATTTCTCCAGGCGCGAGATTGAAATGGACCCCTGCGAGCGCAGGACAAACCTCGCCTGTGCGGGCGGAATAGGCGACGTGGAGATTCTGAACTTCAAGAATGGGCGTCATGCCATGGACCGGCTGGGCTTAACGCACCATGATCCATGGTGTGTTAAGAGGGTCGGACGGGCAAGACGGACCTATGCTTTGGCGCACGAAAGGTAATGACGGGTAGGAACTTACTGGTCGAAGGGACAGGAGAGCAAGGCCTGCGGCGGGATTCGCCCGAAACGCAGGCCATAGCTCAGTCACAATCGAGGCGTGAGGCGAGGCCGCGATATTCTAGCGGACATCGCGCGCGGAAACGGGCTGGTTCTTCGCCTCGTCTGTTCGAGGGGTCATGGAAATAACGACGTATTGGCGTTCTTTGTCGTCAGACTCAACGATGCGAAGGAGAAGCTTGTCCTTGTGAATGCGAAACGCCGCCGTCTCGCCAATGGGGAGAAGCGCGGGGTGTTTGTCGTCTTTGGGCCGGATGCGATAAACGATACGGTCCGTTTGAAGAGTGTATTCCTGGCACAGAACTTCCTGAGTTTTCTTGTGATGGCCGTCGGTACCCAGGATTTCTCCCGCCAAGGTCTTGCCGTCCTTCTCCGCATAGCCGCAGGAAGACGATTGCATTTGCGTCAGCACACCTCTTTCGTAGACGGGTTTGTCTTTCGCTTGCAGGGGGAGCGCCATCACTGCCAAAGCCCCCACTATGAAAAGATTCCTCATGACTCCTCCTCTAAACCGGCCCGTTCAGGGCACGGTTGCATCGCCGAGAAATCATGTTTTTCGGCGGACTAAGGGAAAAGGGCAGGATCGAGGCCAAAAAATATAGGGCCGGTTTGAGAATTGACAAGGCGAGCGTGCGCGAGTTGATTCATCTGCCGCTGCCGAAATCGATCGAACAATATTACCGGGAAGCAGCGCGCGCGGGCCGCGACGGCGATGAAACAGGGGCGGCGCAGGGGGAATATCTGACGGCCCTAGGAGTGGGTACGCAGATGGTGCAGTGAGATGTGGGCTGGATTGTGGGTTGAGGTTTTTGGGACAACACCCGGTAACCTACTGGGTTGGACCATAGGAATGGTGGGCCCTAGTTGACGATTTTAGAACTCTTCCGCTGGGTCAGATCGTGGCAGGGATTCCACACATTGGAGAGCTCTCGCTGCTCTGATTCAAACGAACAGCGTCGAGCGCCGGTTGCCGACTGCGCCCAAGTGCCCTTCGGAAACGCCGCTGCCGGAAAGCGGATCCCAGTGGCAACTTGTCGGGTTAGCCAACTTACAAGGAGTTGGCGCGAGAGTTCCTCCGTGTAGTATTAAATACAGGATGCAACTAGTTGAAATTCCCTGGTCTGACGTTGCCACCCTACTGTGGGACGGAGACGAAGTCTGCGACATCACGAGTGGCCAGCGAGGAAACTTCGCGGGCTCTGTTACATCACGAGTGATGAATATGACTTACCGTTTCGACCGAGCCGTTGGAGTGCGGACCAGTGATGCTCATTGGGCCGCCGCGTACACAAGTCGCAGCACAAAGGCAGTTTTGATGAAGAACGGGTCGGTACACCGTGAATTGAATCGCAGTTTCTATTGTGCCGGAGCATACGACTATCCAATCACCATCGGGAAAGACCTTAACGGGCGAGCGGTGGTCATTCACTGTCCGAATAAGTTCGATTTGCTGGAAATGGAAGATGCCGAAACAGGTAAAGTCTTGGATTCCTTGAAGTCAAAGGATATGGAATTTCATTCACGTCTGAACCTTTCGGCTGATGGTCGCTTTCTAATAGACGCTGGCTGGTTCTGGCATCCGTGGTGTGGCGCGGTCGTTTTTGAAATAGCGCACGCCAACGATGGGACGTTCCGGTTTAAAAAGAATGCAGTATTTTCGACAGCGTTTTCAGCACAGAATGAAATCGACAGTGTGGCGTTCCTTGGGAACACTCACCTAGTTGTTTCTTCTGTTTCAGATTATCTCGGAGAAGAACCGAACCCGGGAAGCCTTCAGCCAAAGCAACTTGGGGTCTGGTCACTCGCTGACCATAGGTGGGAATCAAAGGCCAACCTAAGCGAACCAGTTGGCATGCTCATGCCGTGGAAAGAATGGGTCGTAAGTTTCTTTGGCCATCCGAAACTCATTGAAGTTGCAACCGGAAAGGTTGTACATCGATGGGACAAAATCTACTCGGGCAAGCAATTTGGCCCCATTGAATTAGGTGACCCACCCCCGCCACCAATCGCCATCGACCCGCTCCGTGGTCGTTTCGCTGTTGCTGATTCCAAGAGCGTCACTATTGTTTGTGTATAGGAGATGCGGCGTCAGATCACCCTTGGGTGCTACCCCCCTCCCATGTGTTTCAGTGCGGCAGAACACTGGACCACACGCAGTGTTCTGGTCGAAACATACCCTTCGCGTTCTGCCGCTCTTCGAGATAAAGGTCCTCCGAGCAATCGACTAAGTCAGAACGGGGCTGCAAAAAGACCGCAGACGAAAACCTCGATTTGGGCGGGAGCGACCCGGATGTTTGTGCGGTTTTGCCGCCCAAAAGTGCTCACCGGGTCGCTCCCGCCCAAATCGCTTATCGGAGATCGGCAGGGCCCTTTCGGAGCCCCAAAAGCAAAAAAAGTTCATTTTCCTTGAAATGTTTTTCGAACTTCTTGCCCATTAGTATAAGTAGAGGGGTACTCCTCTAGGCCTCCCCTTTGGCCTTCCTCGTCATTCCTCGTAGGAAGCCCATCTCCCAACGTACAGCATGAAGTCACCACTACTTGACACGCGAGAGGTGTCGCCAGCCCAGGGGACCACAGTGGGGAAGCAACTCGCTGGCGATGATCTGCTCGCATTGCGGGCGATGTTCCTCTTGCTCGACGCATGGGATCGGAACAGCAAGCCCGCGACTCCCGTTGACACGCAGACTGAATCGGCGCAAGGTCACCGGAACGCGTGCGCCGTCCGCGCACGCCAACAGAGGACCAGATGAGACAAGCCGTCTTATACGCGAGGGTGTCGAGCAAAGACCAAGAGCGCGAGGGCTTCTCAATCCCCGCGCAACTGAAATTTCTCCGAGAATACGCGCAAACGCACGAGCTCAATGTCCTGCATGAATTTGTGGATGTGGAGACAGCCAAGACGACAGGCAGGAAGCAATTCGGCGAGATGGTGCGCTTTCTGTGCGATCACAAGACGTGCCGCGTCGTTTTGGTGGAGAAGACCGACCGACTGTATCGCAACTTTCGCGATTGCGTGACGCTCGAAGACCTCGACGTTGAAATTCATCTTCCAAAAGAGGGCCAGGTCATCAGCAAGGACTCGAAATCACAAGCCAAATTGGTGCACGGCATTCAGCTCGTCATTGCCCGAAACTACATCGAAAACTTGCGGGACGAAGTACGCAAGGGCATGCGGGAGAAAGCAGCGCAAGGCATCTACCCGAGCCGGCCACCGCTCGGCTACCGGAATAACAAATTGCTCCGCACGATTGAGGTTGACCCTGACAACGCGCCGATCGCGCAGCGAATGTTCGAGCTATACGCGACAGGCGCGTACTCGCTTGCAACCTTGCGCCAGTTTCTCAAAGTCGAGTACGGCAAAGTCTTCACAAAGTGGCATTTGGACAAACTCCTGAGGAATCGCTTCTACATCGGCACTTACGAATGGGAAGGCAAGAGCTACGCGGGTACGCATCCTCCCCTTGTGAGCCCTGAAATATTCTCCCGCGTGCGCGACGTGCTGAGCGGCAAAAGTCGGCCTCGGAAACAGATACACGAGTTCGCGTTCTCCGGCTTACTCCGTTGCGCGTATGACAACTGCGCGGTGACAGCCGAATTCAAGAAGCAGAAGTACACGTATTACCGCTGCACGGGTTATCGCGGCAAATGCGATCTGCCCTATTTTCGCGAGGAAGTTATGGCCGACCGTCTCGGGCATGTCTTGCAGGCGATCCACATCCCGGATGACGTTTTGGCGCAGCTTGAAGAGTCTTTGCTCTCTGATAAAACCCATGAGGAAACACTCAGGAAGCGCCACACTGAACGAATACACCAACGGCTGACCCAACTCCGCAGACGCCTGGAGCAGGCTTACGTTGACCGCCTCGACGGAAAAATCACGGAGGAATTTTGGGAGGCGAAGTCCGCCGAATGGCAGGAGGAAGAACAGGCGCTCTTGGCGTCCTTGCGGGAGCTCGAACGCGCCGAAAATCCCGAGCGTGCGCTCGACCGCGTTCGCATTTTAGAACTCTCGAATAAGGCGCATTCTCTGTACGTTACGCAGACTCCGAAGGAAAAAGCGAAATTGCTCAGAATGGTGCTATCGAACTGCGCAGTGGACGCGGTAAGTGTTTATCCCACATACAGAAAGCCGTTCGACATGATCTTTGAACGGGCGAAAACAGGGGAATGGTGGGCCTGGGTGGACTTGAACCACCGACCTCGCCCTTATCAGGGGCGCGCTCTAGCCACCTGAGCTACAGGCCCCAACATCGCAGGGGGAACGTTCACAACTATCTCATTGTACGGTAGCTTAGCGTATTTCGCAATTGCGCGGAATCTCCGCTTCGGTACAAGACCGCAAATTCTCCGGTCCACTTGCTGTGCACGATCTCCTGAATCAGAGTTCCGTCTATCGCGGAGGGTTCAGCCCACGCAGCGTCGAGATGTACTGGCTCAGCCAGAAAGTGCAGTGTTTTCGCGTAGATCCGATCAACAAACAGACCATAATGGGGGGTCACTCGAAGATAAACTCCTAAAAAGCAACGAGCCCTACAGTTAGGGAAATGAGCTTAGAACGACGGCGAGATCACGGCCACCTGAGCTTATAACTCAAAACAATTCTCGGCGTGATTCCTCATCGGCTCTAACACCATTGAATCCGATCGACCCCGAACGAGAGTACCTGCGGTCCAACTTTTGGATTCCCGATAAACTGGAAACTATGTAGATCGATGAGCCGGACAACCACGTCTCCGCAGGTCGTAGTCGATGAGATGGAACGCCTCGGAGAGGCGGTCTAGTTCCGGCAGGAGATAGCTGTGATCGAAATCGGCCCGGCGTGGAGGACGACAGTAATCCCAAGGTAAGGTTTGCCGACCATATGGGAGTTGACGCACCGACTTGCTTACAAACGTAGGCAAAGCGGTCCAGCCGGTCGGTCCTAAAAGGTGAGTCGCAGGCCGAATTCGATCCGGACAGGGGCGCCGAGTGAACGAACATAGATCCCAGAACTTTGATGCAACCTATTGCGGCGGGTCCGCGCGACGAACCAGGTCCGCGAATCGCGGGTCGGAGCGGATCGGATCGAACAGCGGCTCCACGCTGATCCAGGAGAGTTGATAGTCATTCTGCTGGTAGGCGCGCTCCAGCCACTGCAGGGCTTCTTCGTTCTTGCCCAGCCCGATGCAAATCCATGACACGAAGAAACCGGAGACGTATTTGCTCTGCGATTCGACCCTCAGCTCATTAAGTACCTTTTCCGCATCGCTCTTCCTGCCCAATTTCGCATACACGTATCCAAAGTCGGCTCGAACCCACGGGTCTCCCGGGGAGAGGCTCGCCGCCTTCTTTACTTCCGCGATGCTGTCTTCCAACCTGCCTTTGGCGGCGTAGGTATCGGCGAGAAGGGCATGGGCTGGAAAGTAATTGGGATCGAGTTCCAAAGCCTTCAGCAGCGCCTGCTGGGCTTCGTCGTAGCGGCGCGCCATTAAGAGCGCCTGCCCCACAGATGACATCATGCTGGGAGAGAGAGGATCGAGTTGACTGGCGCGCCTGGTTTCTGCCACGGCCTCCTCATGCCGCCCGGTTCTGCTGAGGAACCCCGAGTAGCGATAGTGGCCCAAGGCGTAGTTCGGATTTAGGGCCAGCACGCGCTTGCACTGCTGCTCGGTCCCTTTCCAGTCGCGTTCTGACTGATAAATCTGGGCCAGCGTGGAGTGCGCATCCACCAGCGTATCGTCAAGTGCCAGGGCCTTCAGAACTGCTTCCTTGGCTAGGGGAAACGTCTCGGTGGGCGGAAGATATTCAAACAGCCCAAGGGTAATATAGGAGTCAGCGATTCCGGTGTAGCCCAATGGATCCTTTGGGTCCAGCGAGACTGCCTTTTGAAAGTAGCTCAAGCCGGTTATCATTCCATCGCGGTTCCGCTTATTCCAATTGAAGCGACCCAGCAGATAGGCTTCGTGTGCCTCGGGATTCACAGGGCGGGCCGCGGCGAGTCGCGCCTGCTCGGGAGGAGTCAAACGGAGGCGAATCTGGCCGGCAATCGCTTCAGCCACTTCATCCTGGACACGGAAAATATCGCGCAGGTCACGCTGATACGTTTCCGCCCACAAGTGGGACTGATCCTTCACCTGGATGAGCTGCGCGCTGATCCGCGTGCGCCCCGCGTCGCGCCGCACGCTCCCTTCGAGCACGTACTGCACACCTAACTCACGACCGATCTGATCCACGGCCTTATCGGTATGCTTGTATTTCATGGCTGAAGTGCGGGCAATCACCCCGAGCCGTTCGGGCTGCAAAGCGCCCAGCGCGGTAATCATTTCCTCCGTAAATCCATCGCTGAAGTATTCCTGCGAGGGGTCGCCCGTCAGGTTCTGAAACGGAAGTACGGCAAGCATGATCTTGCCGTCAGGCGGTTGCGCTCGCGGTCGAAGGTTCCTCCAGGAGAAGTATCCGCCGAGCACGAGCAGCAGCATGACGGCCAGACTGAAAGCAGGGCGTCCCCGCCAGAACGATGGAGCGGAATCGGGAGGTGGAGAAGCTGCTGGCTCCTGCTCCAGGTCCACCGGAACTTTCCAGCGATAGCCGCGCCGGGAAAGGGTTTCGATAAACCGAGGATTTTCGGCGGAGTCGCAGAGTGCCTCGCGCAAGCGACGGATGGCGTTGTTAAGGCCGTGGTCGAAATCAACGAAAGTATCGGCAGGCCATATTTTTTGCTGCAGCTCTTCTCGAGTGACGACCTGACCCGGCTCTTCTAGTAAGACTTGCAAAACCCGGAAGGGTTGTTCCTGCAGCTTGATCTTTGTGCCCTCCTTGCGCAGCTCACCTGCCCGGAAATCCACTTCGAATAGGCCGAAGCGGACGAGCCCTCGCTTTGAATGAAGGTCTTCCAAGAATACCCCGCGATTAACCAGAGTCTACACCATTCTCTATACGGGAGCATTCTGCAGTTAACTCCCACTGGCTCAACGCAATAGCCCGATATAAAGGAGAGCGATACAAGAGCGTCCTGCGTGATTGACTAACTCCTGCGGTGCGAGCACAAGGGCTATCAGGAGGCGAGGGGTTCGACCCCCGCCCCGAGTTCTATGACGGGTTTGCACTGTCCCAATGGGAGGTTCGCTATGTTCTTAAGGAATCTGGTATCGCTACTGCGAATTTGCCAGTTTGTCGGTGTAGGCCTGTTGTTTGCTTGGCCAGCGCCATCCTGGGCGCAGACGGTAACTGCTACGGTCCCGGTCGGCACCAGCCCGGTTGCCGTGGCGGTGAACTCCGTCACCAACAAGATCTATGTGGCGAACTCTGGCAGCAAGAACGTCACTGTGATTGACGGCGCCACGAACTCCACATCCACGGTGGCCGCGGGACTCAGGCCTGTTGGCATAGCCGTGAACCCGGTGACCAACAAAATCTACGTGACAAATAGCGGCGACTGGTTGAGAAACATCAGGGGCGACGTCACTGTCATTGACGGTGCCACTAACACCACAACAACAGTCACCGATCCCAACGCTACGTTCCCTTCCGCCGTGGCGGTGAATCAGGTAACCAACAAGATTTACGTGACTAACTCCAGCCACAATGTCACCGTGATCGATGGCGACACGAATTCCACACGCACCGTCACGGATCCCAGCGCTGCTTTTCCAGTTGCCGTGGCTGTAAATTCGGTGACCAACAAGATTTATGTGGCCAACGTCAACAGTGGCAACGTCACAGTGATTGACGGCGACACGAATTCCACAACCACGGTCCCCGTCACCTCTACCAGCACACTTGGTCCGGCGGCCCTAGCGGTGGACTCGGTGACAAACAAGATTTACGTCGCCAACAACGGCGTGATTAGGGGCAGCACTAACCCAGGCAATCTGACAGTAATCGATGGCACCACAAACACCACGACCACGGTCACCGATTCCAACGCAATTACTCCAGTTGCCCTGGCCGTGAACACGGTAACCAATAAGATTTACGTCGCCAATGAGGGCAACTATCCGGGGGCCAACCACGGCAACGTTTCTGTGATTGACGGCGACACTGACGCCTACTTCACCACTCTCAGCGATCCCAACGCCCTTGCACCGCTTGGCGTAGCGGTGGACCCCCTAGCCAATAAGATTTACGTGACAAACGGCAACAGTTCTGCATTGAGCGGAAACGGCGGCGTGACCGAGATTGACGGCAACACCAACTCCACGACTACGCTCACTGATCCCAACGCGAAAACGGACATACCGGCCGCGGTCGCGGTTGATCCGCTCACCGGCAACGTCTACGTGGCAAACGTTATCAGCAACAATGTCACCGTGATACACGGAGCCGACATTTCGATCTCACCCTCGTCCGCCACGGTAATGGAAGATGGCACCCAGGTCTTTACAGCGACCGTAACCAATGATCCGACGAATCTTGGTGTTTCTTGGAAGCTCTCTTCCCCCTGTGACTTTGGACCCGCGTGTCGTGGAGGGTTCACCACGACATCGTCCACTTCAGCTACTTACCAAGCGCCAGGTACAACGACAGGCAGCCCAATCACGATTATTGCAACCGGTATTGCCGATCCGACCAAGTCCGCTCGAGTGCGCGTCACCATAATCGCCTCCACTTCACCCGATTTCTCTCTGAGCCCCGCATCTGCCAGCTTGACGGTGCAACCCGGAGGACAGGGGAGAGATATGATCACTATCGCTCCGCAGAATGGGTCCTTTGGAAGCGCTATTCAAGTTGCCTGTACAGTCAGCGGATCGACGCCAACGGCAACTTGTGCTCTATCACCGAATTCTGTTACGCCTGGCGCAAACTCTGCCACGTCGACACTCATGGTCATCGTGCCAGCGCAAACTGCAAGACTGATGCCGTTCGGCGGAGGCCAAGTGACGAGCTCACTCTATGCTGTTTCTCTTCCGATACCACTTGCCCTAATTGGGTTCGGCCTGGCGTCGGGGAAGCCAAAACAGCGAAGGCGCCAACTTTGGTTGCTGTGCAGCTTTTTCTTTGCATTTGTCGCTTTGCAAACTGGATGCGGAGGAGGAAGCAACCAACTGACACCGCCGCCTCTGAATTACACCGTCACGGTAACGGCTACTTCGGGTGCGATCCAGCATACGACTCAGGTGAGCGTGACAGTTCCTTAGCCTATTCCGAGACGGTCCAAAGGAAAGGTGAGACCATACGGGGCATCATGAAAGAATCTCTATTGTTACTCATCGTTGTTTGGAGTCTCTGCTTCCTAAGTGGTTGTGGGACGAGCAGCCCTCCTCCGCCAACTCTGTCGATTTCCACGACGTCTCTGTCAGACGGCACCGTAGGCGCTTCCTACGCCCAGACCATCGAGGCCACGGGTGGGGTTGCCCCGTTCATTTGGAGCTTGTCCTCTGGTTCTTTGCCAAACAATCTTGCGCTCGAGTCTAGCGCGAGCAATTCGATAACGGTCTCGGGGACGCCCGGGATGACGCAAGCGAACGTGATGTTCACGGTCAAAGTAACAGACGCAAGCAAGCAGTCCGCCACGCAATCGTATACCGTAAGCATCAAGAGCACCGTGGTTCAGACCCAATCTGGCGCGGTACAAGGAGTGGTTGTTGGCGACGAACTCGCGTTCCGAGGTATCCCTTATGCCGCCCCGCCCGTCGGAAACCTGCGCTGGAAGCCTCCCCAGCCGCCAATCAGTTGGATGGGGACGCGGGATGCTTCCACGTTCGGGAATGTCTGCCCTCAGCTCGATAACAACAATCAACCCTTCGGATCGGAAGACTGTTTGGTGCTGAACGTATACGTCTCTTCGCAACCTCCCCATGGCCAATCGCAGCCGGTGATGGTCTTTCTCCATGGAGGCTCCAACACTGGAGGCACCACTCAGGGCCGCGTCTCTGACTCTTCTCCCTTGCCAGCCCAAGGCGTCATCCTTGTGACGGCAGAGTACAGACTCGGACTTCTGGGTTTCTTCGCAAATCCTCTTCTTACCACGGAGGGCGGCGGTTCCTCGGGCAACTATGGCCTGAGGGACCAGGTTGCAGCCCTCGCGTGGGTCCAACAAAATATCGCTGGCTTTGGGGGCGACCCAAAACACGTCATGCTTTTCGGCGAGTCAGAGGGTTCTATCGATGTCCAGGCTCTGCTTGTTTCTCCGCTCGCGCGTGGACTCTTCTTCACTGCAGGCATGCAAAGTGGGGTACGCGTTCAGGGACTTACTCCGACCCTTGCGGAGCTCGAAACCGCGGAGGCAACCGTCGTGCAGGCGCTCGGGTGCGGCACCGCCACCGATGTCCTTGCTTGTCTCAGAGATGTCTCTCCGAGTGTTGTGGCCTCCAACTGGAGCGCAGTTCCGTTGTTTCATGGAGCGGAGCAGACGCTCGTCATCGAGCCTGACGTGCTTCCCGTGGATCCGTTCAGCGCCCTCCAGCAGAATGGTTCTCCAGTGCCGTTGATCATAGGTTCGACTCGCGAGGAGGAGTCCGCCGCCGATACCACTGACGACCCCACGGTAAGCCCGCCACTCACCGAAGCACAATATGAAGCTGCCGTGCACGCGGAGTTCGACCCCATCCAGGCGGGCGCGGGAAATCAGGTTTTGTCCCTGTACCCGGCAATGAATTACGACGCGCCAGTGTACGCACTGATCGCTGCCGAATCCGATTTTTACTTCACCACCAAGGTGCGCAATCTGGCGCGCGCCGCCGCAGGCGCGAACCGCCCGCCGGTTTGGCGCTATTTGTACATCCATCGTTACGAAAACGATCCTACTTTGAACGCCTTGAGGGCTTTTCACACTGCCGACGTGCCATTCATATTTGGCACACCGCAGTTCATCTTCGGTGGGCCGTACACACCATCCCCGGCGGAAGTCACCTTTGCCGGGCAAATGATGGGCTATTGGTCGCGACTCGCCAAGACTGGTGACCCGAACGGATCAGGCGCTGTTCAGTGGCCCCGTTACGACGCGAGCACCGACGCCATGCTACAACTCGACGACACGCCGGCCAATCTCATGGTGATCAATGGCTATCACAACACGCAGGACGATTTCTTTACGCCCCTCATTCCATAGGCAAATCGGTCTCCTCCGCTGGAATGATTCGCGCTCGGTGAAGCGGCGGAAGATTTTGGAGTTGTGCGACCGGCGGAACAGAAAGTTACCGGGAGCGAGAATTACCGAGACAGGTGGGCGGTTCAAGGCCCGTCATTTTGTCTGAGTCAACGGCCAACCGGAAGTTATTCCGGTCCAGAATTCCCCTACGAAAAGCCGGTGGGATGATTCCCTTTGTGATCGAAATGAGAGGTGAGCTCAAGTTTTCAGCAAACAAACAGGGCAGACTCAGAAGCGGCTTGACGAGCTTTCTAATCGCCGACCTGAAGTGCATCCCGCGGTCACGGTGTGTACAAGTTGTGTACAAGATGGCGGGTTTGAAGGGCCTGAAAATGGACCTAAGCAACGCAGAATCAACAACAGACTCTTAAGCTACAGGCCCCAACACCGCAGGGGAACCGTCATTAAGTATCTCATTGTACGGTGGTTTAGCATATTTCGCAATTGCGCGGAATCTGCGCTTCAGTACAAGACAGCAACTTCTCCGGTCTACTTACTGTCCACGATCTCGTGAATCAGAGTTCCGTTTATCGCGGAGCGTTCAGCCCACGCAGAGTCAAGATGTACTGGCTCAGCCAGGAAGTGCAGTGTATTCTTGTAGATCCGATCAACAAACAGGCCACAATGGGGGCTGCTCGAAGATAAACTCCTAAAAAGCAACGAGCCCTACAGTTAGGGAATTGAGCTTAAAACGACGCCGAGATCACGGCCACCTGAGCTCATAACTCAAGACAATTCTCAGCCTGCTTCGTTATTGGCTCGAAATTCCATTGAATCCCGTCGACTCTGATTCGAGAGTGCTGTTAGTGGCCACAAGCGCGTTTCTCGTTACCTATCTGATGAGACTTCCCATAACCGGAATTCTGAGGCGCGCATCTATGGTGATCAGTACTGGCATCAGTCCGACACGCTAACACTCGCAACTTACTCGATTACCGCGCTTCCGCTGTAGCTCCCAGTGTAGTTCTTGCCGCCCTTGCCGCGGCCGCCGGGGATTAGAGTTGGCTTAAAGTTCTCCGGTGTTCCGGCGTTGTCGCGATTTGCCGGCGGATTGTCGTAGTCGGTATTCATGGGCTTAACGCCGAGGGCGTTGTTGTCGCTACTGAACCCGGAATACGCCGCCGCGGACCAGCGCCAGCCGACGTCCACGCTGGCAACGTCACTGGCAAATGTGCCGCACACCGTGACCGGCTCGACGTCGGCCGGCAAGCCTGCGGACGGCACGGACCAAGGCATTCCGCTCAGAAAAGCGTTATCGTCGAGATCCCACGGGATGGTTGTATTCCAGACATTATTAATAGCGTCGAACGACGTGGACGCTGTGGTTGCGTTCGGATCGATAGTGATTCTTGCGTCCGGCAGCCCCTGATTCACGGTGACCGCATTCCCAGCGGGGTCCGTGTATTGGAACTGTGCGTTGGACTTGAAGAACGAAATATGAATTAGTTGTTTCGTTACGTCGCGCACTTTGAAGATGCTGTTAAACCACAAGTAGCTTCCGCCTGGCACCGCGACATTGCGGAAATCCGACTTAATGCAGACTTGTTGGCTCTGGAGTGCGGCGGTCACGATCAGATTTGCCGTGGCACTGCTGGCTGCCAGGTTCGCGCTTCCCACGAAGCCGGCGTTGAGAGTGCGGCCGTTCGGTTCCACCGAAGTCAAATTGACGGTGCAACTGGCCATTCCCGGAGTCGCGCTTGGCACGGGAGTGCAGACGCCGTTATTTGACAATATGTCGCTGGCGAATGACGGTGAAGTTAGCATGATCGGCGCGAGCACGCTCGGGTCGATCGGAATCACCATGTCCGATGCCGTCAGCGTAATGGTTGCCGTTGTGGAATTGCCCACGAGAAGCGAAAGCGGCGCTAGTGTTACATTCAGCGAAGTGGCCTCCGGTGTGACGGAAAGCGTTCCGTTGACGAAGCTAATCGCGTAGTTTGGCGAACTCAAGCCTGCGCACGCAATCGCGTACATCCCAACCGGGCTGGACGGTGAAGCGGCTGTCGCGCAGGACAACAATCCCGTTAGAACCGAACTGTTCTCGCCATTGACGAAGCTGCTGAAGTTCGCGGTAAACGCAGGGTTGTTAGCGCCATACGGACGCGTCGCGTTATTCGCCGCAATCGTCAAGGGCGCCTGTGTCACGTTTAGCGAGCTCGTCGCGGAGGAAGCGGGGAAATTTCCTTGCGCGGCGAAGTTTGCCGAGAGCGAATGGCTGCCGGCATTTAAGACGCCGAGGTTGAAAATGGCAAAGCCATTGGACAGTGGTAGCGAAACAGCAGCTCCGCCGTCCACGCTTAACGTTGCGGCACCTGGCACTGTCCCACTCGAGGAGTTGACAGAGACCGTAACGCTGGCCGCAGTGCCGTACACGACGCTTGGAGCGGTAATCGAACTGACAGTCGGCGAGCTTAGCTGTTCAGCGACAATGAACGGCGAGAACGAACTGACAGGTGCGCAAATGATTTGGTGCACCTTGTCGATGCTTTGAGGACTCGGCGTCACCCACGTTCCGTTTATCCAGGTGCCGTTCACCAATTGTCCGCCTTGGTAGTGCATGAGGGCCAGCGGAGCACCATTGCTGAAGACGATGTTGGCGTAGCTGACGCATACACTGGCGCCCGGGGGATTTGAAAATGTTGCGTTAGTCGAAACGTCAAACCCGATCGGGGGAGTACCCAGTTTAAAATTAACGGGGATGGAGGGCAAATTGGTGCTCGCGACCACCGTTGTGGTGCCCGGAGCGCTGACGTTGCCGAAATTAATCGTTACCGGTGCCAATCCGCTGCCTTGGTCTTGAGGAATGACCGTTACGTTGTTTCCAGTGGGAGTATTCGCACAACTTGTGTTCGGGGACAGGTGAGTCGGAGCCTGGTTGCCGATTTGTACTTGCTGACCGGCAGAGTTACAGAAAAGTGCCAGGGTTGATGAGTTTGGCGAGAAGGTACCTCCACTTCCCGGAAGAAGCGCACCGGTTACGGTGTCAAACAAATTGATTTGCACTTGGACCGGCTGACCCAAGGGTGAGGTTTGCATGACGACAGCAATCACATCGCCGCAGGGGCTGTATTCCCAGAAGTCCGACGGCTGATTCAGTGTTTGTGTGGCAAGCACTTTTTGTGGTGTCGCCAGGCTCACCAGGTTCCACTGCGGCTGGCTGTTCGAATCCAAATAGGCATAAACGAAGCTGGTCTCTGGATTGTTTGGGCTGAACCCTTGACCTAACACTCCGCCATTTGCGTTCGCGCTCTGAGTGAAACTAAGAGTTGCCTTGTAGAGAAGCATGTCTGACGCAACTCGCTGCACTAAATAGATATCAAGGTCCGCTTGCTGAAGCGCGGCAGTCGGGCCGTAGACGAAGTTCATCAGGAAATACCGCCCAGAGGGGCTGAATGAAACGTGGGAGATTGCGCCCGCGGGGCTCTGTACAGGACTTTGCGCGCCCACGACCTTAACCACAGGAGTAACGCTCAAATCATAAACCGTAATGTTGTCGAACTGTGCGCCCTGTTGGCCCGTCAGAAAGTGAGTCACAAGCCGGTCGTCATCCGGGCTGAATCCCCAACTCAGCGTGCCAAACGACGTTGGGATAGACAGAAGCGCGTTCCCGGATGAATCGAAGACGTTAATTCCCAGCAGTGTTCCGCTGCCGTCGATGTTGGGGGTAACCGTGTACTTTCCCCCCGGCGACACTAGAGGATCGTCAGTGGGATCGACAGGTGTGACGGGGACTTGGTATTTGCCCGTCTGCGAGCACGCGCAAAGGGGCGTTGGCGTGTTGGAGGGTGGTGGGGCCACGATTTGATCTAACGGCGCCGACTTACTCCCGAGATAGTCGCCGGTACTGTCTTGGTATTCCACCGTAATGGAATGCTGGCCTATATTGAGTGCGGGAGACGCACCGGTTGCAAAACTAGGCGTTGTTAGAGATGCGGTAGCACCTGCACTGGCGATTGGAACGCTGCCTATCACGGTCGGGCCGTCACGGAAGATGAGCGTTCCAGAGATTCCGTTCGAGGCTATTTCCGGGTGCGCTGTGACGGTGACGGTAAAGCTCACACTATTGCCGACGACAACCGCGGCAGATGAGGATTTAATTGTCGTAGCAGTTGGCGCCTTCACCAGTACCGGGAACTGCTGCGATGTGCTGGGCAGAAAATTTGCATCGCCCTGGTATTGCGCTGTGACTTGGTACAGCCCGGGAGGCAAGAACCCCGGTGCGGTACCCGTCGCGTGCGCGTCCAAGGTTAAAGATGCAATGTTATTTTGGCCTACCTGGAAAATGACAGTCCCGGTCGGAATTCCGCCCCCCGGTGAGGAAGCATCGACCGTCACTTGCACGCCAGGCGGCAGCGTGAGCTGTTGCGCCTGGGAGAAGAACGTCGCGTCCTTGTTCACTACGATCGACGTTGCTGCCGACGAACTTCCGCCGAAATTCAAATCACCGTTGTACACAGCGGTGATCGTGTGCTGCGACCCTACGAGCAGGAGGAATGGAAACCCCGTCGTAAAGCTTGCCAGGCCACCTGCGCCGACCTTGACTGTTGCTAAAAGGGTCTGGCCGTCCTCAAAAAAAGTGACCGAGCCCGTAGGCGTGCCCGGCGTCCCAACCACTTGCGCTGACATCGAGACTGCTTGCCCGTAGACGACTGGATTGTTGAGCGTGAGCTGCGTGGTAGTCGGGAGCACGGCGTCTGCCAAAAGCACAACAATGTGCGGACTTCCTCCGGAATTGTCGGTGATCGTAAGGTTCCCCGTCGAAATGCCTTTTGTGGAAGCTGCGAAAACTTCCTGAATCGCGCATTGGCCTCCAGGGGGGATAAGCCGAACCGTGGACGGTGCGACCGCTGGGCAATTATCTGTTTCGTTAAACGCAACGGGGCTACTAATGCTGCTGATGGAGAGCGCGCTGCTTCCAATGTTCGTCAAAGTTACAGTCTGCGGTGCGCTGTTCGATCCCACAGGCACGCGGCCAAAAACTAACGAGCCCGTGGACAGGCAAACCGCCGGGCCACTAACCGTTGGCTGGATGACCGACACCGTGCCTGAGCCGAAATTGGTAACGTAAGCGGCGCACTTCAAAGGATCGACCAACACCGCCGTTGGTGTAGTTCCGGTTGTCACCGTTGGCAGGACATTCCTGACACCACCGTCAATTATGCTCACGGTATTTGAGCCTTCATTCGCGACATAAACGAGATTGGCGGCCGTATCAATGGCGATCTTATTCGGCGCCGGTGTCCGCGCGGGAACCGCCGACGGCCCCACTGTGTACGTCGCCACCACGGAATTGTTGTTCGTGGCAAATTGCGTAACTGTCGCTGGCTGCCCCGCCGCGGGCGACTGATCCGCTAGATAGATGGTGTTGTCCGCTGGATTCGTCGCGATTGCGTGAGGATTCAATCCCGCCGCAAACTGCGAAGGCGCAGTCACACCTGTCTCATCGATGATGCGCAAACCACCGGTGCCGTCTGCAACGTCCACCGAAGGCGCATTGACTACCAGCGCTTGTGGCTTTGCCATCGACACGCTGTTCAAAAGAAATGTAGCCTCTCCTTCATAGATCTCTAAATCGGAGTCCAGTGCATCCGCGACATACATTCGTCCACTCAATGGGCTTGAAGCCAGAGCAATTGGCCCGAAAAGGGCCGAAGGGTCTGGATACATCACTTGATTGGTCGAAGCATTAATGACCGCTAAAATTCCGGGCCCTCCGGTTCCCACATACACATTTCCCGTGCCGGGTTCGACCGCTATGGAGTCTGGCGCGCCGGTTGATGGCACAGCGACATAGGTAACGCTGTTGCTGGCTCCGTTGATGATCGCAACGTCGGCGGAATCCCGGTCTGCAACATAAATCGTGTTCGTCTGCGCGTTGACGGCGACGGCACTCGGAGCCTTGCCCACGGGAATCGTCGCGATAACCAGATTTGTCGTTGCGTCAATCACGCTCACGTTGTTCGAGCCTTGGTTCGCGACGTAAATCCGTTCGGTGCCCGGATTGAGGGCCATCGCCACGGGTCCAATGCCCACCGAAATGCCCAGCACGGATGGCGGGCCTAGATAAGGCGCCGGCCAGTTCACGACCACGGTAACCTGTCCGGAAGTATGAGCCAGGAAGTTTGCATCACCAGCGTAGGCGGCGGCGATGGAATGCGTACCAATTGCCAAAGAAGAAGTGGAGAAACTGACTGTGCCGGAAGTCGGCACTGGCATGCTGGCAAGTGTATTTACGCCGTCGTTAAATGAAATACTGCCCGTCGGTGTTCCTGCTCCGGGGCTAATCACCGAGAGCGAGGCGGTAAACGTGACGCTCTGCGCGAAGCTAACGCTGACCGAGGACGAGGTCAGTGCGACTGTTGTCCCCGCCTGGCTTACCGTTTCGGGTGCGGCGGCAGATGTGCTCGCGCCGAACGTAGCGTCGCCACTATAAGAAGCTGTGATGGAATGTAGTCCCGCCCCTAAAGAGGAGATGGTCAGGGCCGCTTGCCCGTTGCTCAGCGACAAAGAACCGATAGTAGATCCTGTATCGCTAAAGATCATGGTCCCAGTCGGTGTACCTCCCGCGCCGCTGACCGTGGCCGTGAAAGTCACGGATTGGCCAAACACAGTTTGCGTGGCCGAAGAAGCCAGGGTCGTTGCACTTGGCGTCGTACCGGTAAGCGACGAGCTGATCTCCGCGACAAAAACGTTGGTATTCCCCTTGCTCAATGCAAGGTTAGTGGATTGGATGGGATTCATGAGCGGGAAATCGGACGCAAAGCTGTAGCCGGTAATGAATGCATTTCCAGACTGATCCACTGTGATGCCGTTCCCCTGATCGTCGTCGGTTCCTCCTAGATAGGTTGAGTAGACGAGAGACTGACCTTGTGGGCTTACCTTCGTGACGAAAGCATCGTACCCACCTTTGTTCGCTGCCTGTATCGCATTGGCTGTGACTGTGTAGTTCGTGGAATTGGTTGTGCCGGTGATATATGCGCTTCCGAGCGAATCGACCGCGATCGCGGTTGCCTCATCATCATTATTTCCACCGAGATACGTCGAGTAAACCAGGGCGGTGCCGCTGGCATTCAATTCCGTTACAAAGGCGTCAAAAGGGCCTCCTCCATAAGTATTTTGAATCGTACCGGGCGTCGTGGGGAAATTCGTGGAAGTCGTCAGGCCGGTCACGTAAGCGTTCTCTGAGCTGTCTAACGCTATTCCGTATCCAAGTTCTTCGCCACTCCCCCCGAGGTAGGTCGAATAAATCAGGGCACTTCCGGAAGGATTCAATTTGGTAATAAATGCGTCGGGTTGGGCAACACCGGTCACGGCCGTGCCGCCTCCGGTTTTGGTCTGAAACGCACCCGCAGTCGTTGGGAAATTGCTGGATTGCGTTGAGCCGGTTACGAAAGCATTCCCGCTCGAGTCGACAACGATGCCCCCTGCGGTTCCTTCATTGTCGCTGCCCCCGAGATAGGTGGAGTAAACCTGAGCGCTGCCGGTGGGATTCAGCTTAGTAACAAATACGTCCGAAGGATGCACGCAGGTCCCTGTAGATTCGCCTCCCCCGAATGTAGTCTGATAGGCGCCTGGAGTGGTCGGAAAATCCGTCGAGATTGTATTGCCAGTTATATACGCGTTTCCTGCGGAGTCAATCGCAATGCCATAGCCCCAATCGTTCCCGGTGCCTTCAAGATACGTCGAGTAGACGAGTTGATTTCCCGCAGTGTTCAATTTCACGGCAAAGGCGTGGAACCCATTCCCACAAATAAAGGTGCCTGTTGTGATGGAAACGTCCGGCCCATAGACCGACTTGAAAGCTCCTGCAGTCACCGGAAAATCGTGCGAGTTCGTGAGACCCGTCAAGTAGACGTTTCCGGACTGATCGACAGCGATAGCATGCGCGGAATCGAAACTATTTCCGCCGATAACTGCCGCATACACCAGACCGGTCCCGGA
This sequence comes from uncultured Acidobacteriota bacterium, assembly GCA_963753745.1. Classification (GTDB taxonomy): domain Bacteria; phylum Acidobacteriota; class Terriglobia; order Acidiferrales; family UBA7541; genus Acidiferrum. Next base: position 20,027 of record CAVWDX010000021.1, on the reverse strand, counting down.
TGCGTTCAACTTGGCGACGAACACATCCTGGCTACCGTGTTGCGTAACCTGTAAGGCGCCGGGGGTAACGGGAAAATCGGCGGAAAAGGTGGAACCGGTCACATAGGCGTTGCCTGCAGAGTCCAAGGCAATCGCGTTACCCGAGTCGCCTGAACTGCCGCCGAGGTAAGTGGAATACACAAGCTGTGGGTCAATGGTCAGTGCTTGGTTGTGATCGTACTTTGCGATTTGAAATCTGAGGCGGTGCCCCCTGAGAAGATAACCGCCGGCGATTTCGGTCCTTTGACCAGCAACATCCTGATAGACGTGTGGCTTCGTTAGCTGCAGTTCATTGACGCCATAACGCAGAATCACGTTGCCATCAGCATCAACAGAAGCCTTGGTTGCGTCCGGTATTCCAAGAGAAATCTGTTGTGGGTCCGCCCCAGGCGCGACGACGAAGTCATATTCCAATCGTCGCTGATTCCCATAAAAGACCAGGTCAACACCGGGATACAGTTCGCTATAACGCACTCTAGAAAACGTTGGCACGTTGGTATGCCACTTTGTCGGGTCGTTCCCGAGATAATAATTGCTATTGCCCGGAAGGCGGCTGAGACCGGCAATTCGAGTATTTGAGTTCGCGCCAACCAGGTTTAGTCGCAGCGCTTGACGGCCGCTGAAGGTCAACACGGCACCTTTCGCGGTGAGGAAGAGCGTCTGTCCTGTCCCGCGCGAAAGAAACTTCACTTTGGCGTCTGTCTGTCCTTCATTGGCTTCAAAGCTTAAGGGCAGTTTTCCATAGTCGTCGGCGACTTGGAGCTTTGACTTAGTGCCTGAAACCTGCGCGTCCACCTTTGTGCTCGACCGGCCTTGCGCAGCCAAACCTTTGCAACAAACCAAACACAAGAGGGGAATAAGAATATGGATGAGGGTCTTGCACTTCAGGCTGGCGCTCATGGTTTGCTCCAAGAAGGAAGCCACATGAAATTCGGGGCCCCTTTAATGCGCGATGCTGGAGGACGCGGACGGCACTTGAGTTGCGTTTGTGAAAGGGCTGCTGCCGATGGTCGCAAAGGCAAAGGCGAGGACCACAAGAGTAAGGAAAAGTCCGATGCGGCAGAGTCTCCAAAACATCACGTCAGCCCTACCTCCAATGCCACAAAACTCCGTGACATTAAGCACGCTTTTTACAGAGGTGGCGTTAGCGATCAAGTACCTTGTCGGTGGTTTCTTGGTTCCTTGGCAAGTTGCTCATTGCACGGCGTTAGGCCTGGCAAGTTCCAGCGGGACTACAGCAGACTGGCTATTGAATCATGGTAGACTGAGAGACTGTCCCAGACGGAGCGGGCGGATGGTAGCCATCCCCAACCAGCCACGGGTGGTCAAGTTCGGGGTCTTCGAGGTGGACTTCCAGAACCGTGAAGTCCGCAAGTCTGGCATGAAGCAGAAGCTGGCTGGCCAGCCTTTCCAGGTTTTACAAGCGCTGCTTGAAAATCCTCACGAAATAGTCACGCGAGAGCAACTTCGGCAGCGTCTGTGGCCGGAGAATACTTTTGTTGATTACGATCTGGCGCTTAAGAAGGCCGTCAACCGTTTGCGGGAATTGCTGGGCGACTCAGCCGAGAACCCTCATTTCATAGAGACAATTCCACGCCAAGGCTATCGGTTCATTGGCACGATCAAGGCCGTGCACGGGCCTGAGAACCTTCCGGCTTCTGCAACTCTTCCTTCGACACGAAGAACACCGTGGAAGTGGATCGTCGGCGCAAGTCTTGGTGCGTTGGCCCTACTGTTGTTTGCGTTTAACGCGGGTAAACTTCGCACGCGCATCTTTGCCGGCTCACGCCCACCGGAAATTCACTCCCTGGCAGTCTTACCCCTGAGCAACCTTTCTGGTGATCCCGAACAAGAGTATTTCGCGGATGGAATGACCGACGAGCTAATTACCAACCTCGCGCAAATCAGCGCGCTGCGCGTGATCTCACGGACTTCGGTGATGCACTACAAAGGAACCACCAAAACGCTGCCGCAGATTGCTCGAGAATTGAACGTCGATGCGGTACTGGAAGGCTCCGTGCAACGCTCTGGAGATCACGTGCGCATCCGGGCCCAATTAATCTACGCGGCCACGGACCGGCACCTTTGGGCAGAGAGTTACGAGGGTAGTTTGCGCGACGTGCTGGATTTGCAGAATAAAGTGGCCACTGAGATTGCTCGGGAAATCAAGATCCAGGTCAGGCCGGAGGAGAAGACGCGCCTTGCCAGTACCCGGCCCGTTGATTTGGAGGCTCACGAGGCCTATCTCAAAGGACGCTACTACTTGAACCAGCGAACGGAGAAAGGCTTCCAGCAATCAATCCGATACTTTAACGAAGCCACGCAAAAAGATTCCAACTACCCACTGGGCTATGCCGGCTTGGCCGATAGCTACATCTTGCTCGGCGAATACAGCCTGCTGCCAGCCAAGGAGGCCTTCGCCAAAGCACGGACTGCGGCTACTAAAGCTCTGGAACTCGACGACTCGTTGGCCGAAGCGCACAACGCGCTTGCGGCCGTGAAAGTAGACTATGACTGGGATTGGCCGGGGGCCGAGCGCGAATTCCGGCGTGCGATTGAGCTGAACCCCGGCTATGCGACTGCACACCAGTGGTACGCCGAGTTGTTATCGCAAATTGGACGGCACGAAGAAGCCCTTGCCGAGATCAAACTGGCAGAGCAGCTCGACCCTTTCTCGCTCATCATCAACGTTGTGCACGGTGATGTCCTCCGAAGCGCGGGGCAATACGACCTGGCAATTGAGCAATTGCAGAAAACGCTCGAGATTGATCCCAATTTTGCGCATGCGCATTTTCACCTGGGTATGACCTACCTGCTCAAGGTAGCGTTTGCGGACGCGATTGGCGAGTTTCAGAAAGCTGTAAGCCTCTCTCCCAACGTCACCGACTACAAAGGAGGCTTGGGATATGCCTACGCGGTTGCCGGAGACTGCGCTGAAGCGCGCAAGCTGCTGGAGGAATTAAAGGCGCGATCCAAACAAAGCTATGTCCCATGGTTCTACATCGCGGGGATTTATGCGGGGCTGGGGGAAAAGGATCAAGCCATCGCGAACCTGGAAAAGGCCTACGAGCAACGCGAGCAAGGGCTCGCGGTCATGAAAAGAGAGCCGATGTTCGATCCGCTGCGCTCCGATGCGCGGTTTCAGGAGTTGCTGCGCCGCATGAATCTTCCTCTTGAAGCTCCGACAGCAGCTTTAGCCCGCAACTAAACAAGACCTTCAATAATATTAACGACGCAAGGGAAGAAGCATCCGCAGGTGAGGCTCCGCCCGAACTTCCCTTGGGTCGCCGAGTGAAGTCTCCAACGCGAGTCCACTTCTGGAGACTTGGAAGCTGCGAGTTGGGGAGAACCCAATGACAAGTCGGAAAAGGCGCCATGTGCAGGTGCGCAGGGGAGCAGAACATAAGAAACGCTGGAAGCGCTGACCTGTGCGGGCGGCAAGAGCGCCCGGTTCGCTAGATACTCTTGTCGCCAAAACACTAAACCAACTTAGTGAGTTGTCGGCCACACGTAAGATGGCCAGAAACGGGGTTAAGAGGAGTTTCGGCGGATTGGTAATGGGAAGTCGGCTTGTGGAACGTGATTTCCGGATTGCTCCTGGATCACGAACAACTCTGAAGTAACGTCGCGCGTTCCTCGCGGCGATGTTGTGTACATTTTGTGTACAAGAAGGCGGGTTTGAAGGGCCTGAAAACGGACCTAAGCAACGCAGAATCAACAACAGACTCTTGAGCTACAGGCCCTTCCTACAACGCAGGCCATTAGTTTATCACGACGAAGCACCCGCACAAGGCGCGACTCCGAATGGGCGCCTCTATACACTAATTCAGACTTCTAATGTCTGTTTTACTGCACAAAACCAACGTTTGGCGTTGGCGGCACGCCGCCCTCTGGCGCTTCCTTGATCGGGCCAAACTGCGCTTCGTAGCGCGAAATATTCTCTCCCAGCGCCCGCAAAATGCGTTTCGCATGCCCAGGACTCACGATCACGCTGCTCAGCAGCTTTCCCTGCGTTCCATTGGGGAAAATGTAAATGAAATTCAGCGTGAACTCTTCCAAATTGTGATGCAGCATCACCAAATTGCTGTACTGCCCCTGCAGCTCCTTTTCGTCTGCTTTGATCTGCACTTGTCCCGGCACCGGCCGCTGCTCTTCCATCGTCTTCTCCCTTTGTCGTCCCCCCGCTTCACGTCTGGTTTGAAGGTATCACAGCCCTTCCTCTTTCGCTCATCCCCACGATACGCCGTCCGCCTAGCCGGCCACTGAAGATGGAACAATTCGCTTCAGTCCTATTGACAAGCCATCCTATTAAAGCTAGTTTAGTATAGAGATTTACCCTAGTTAACAAAAATTCAGTTACGAAGTATCATTAAATAGAATCATGCCGCCGACGTTCCCGCCTCAACTCGAAACCGAACCCGCCGCCGGCGCCGATTCTCCTTCCGCTGTTTCCCCGGCTTCAGCCACGTCCCGTGCAACGCGCATGCCCTCGCTGCCCGAGTCCCATCGCACAATTCCCATCTCTCACACTGCCTCCTGGATTCGCAAAGTCCTCGCGTTTGCAGGTCCCGGTTACCTCGTTGCCGTCGGCTATATGGACCCCGGCAATTGGGCCACCGACATCGGCGGCGGCTCGAAATTTGGCTACACACTTCTTAGCGTCATTCTTCTAAGCAACCTGATGGCGATGTTTCTCCAGGCTCTTTCCGCAAAACTCGGCATCGCCACGGGCCGCGATTTGGCGCAAGCCTGCCGCGAACACTATTCGCGCCGCACGTCTATTGCGCTCTGGATCGTCTGCGAAATTGCCATCGCCGCCTGCGACCTCGCTGAGGTTCTCGGCTCCGCCGTCGCGCTCCAGCTCCTGTTCGGGCTGCCGCTTCTGGTCGGCGTCATTATCACCGGGCTCGACGTTTTGATCGTCCTCGCTCTTCAGGGCCGCGGCTTCCGCATCATCGAAGCGTTCGTCGTTACTCTCATCGTCACCATTGGCGCTTGCTTCGCATACGAGATCTTTTTTTCCCATCCGCTCTGGCGCGAAGCCGCCGTCGGCCTCATACCCACCGCAGAAATCCTTCGCAATCGCGACATGCTGTACATCGCCATCGGCATTCTCGGCGCCACGGTCATGCCTCACAATCTTTATCTTCACTCCAGCATCGTGCAGACCCGCGCCTTCGGCTCTTCCGTCCGCGACCGCCGCGAAGCCATGCGCTACGCCATTTTTGACTCCACGCTGGCCCTCGGTTTCGCCCTTTTTATCAACGCCGCCATCCTCATCCTCGGCGCCGCCGCTTTTCACACCCGGGGCATGCATGACGTCGCGGAAATCGCCGATGCCTACAAACTTCTCAGCCCCGTTCTCGGCGTGAGTTTGGCCAGCACCATCTTCGCCTGCGCTCTGCTCGCCTCCGGCCAGAACTCCACTCTCACCGGCACTCTCGCCGGCCAGATCGTCATGGAAGGTTTTCTGCAGATTCGTCTCAAGCCGTGGCTCCGTCGCCTGATCACTCGCTCGCTGGCCATTCTTCCCGCCGTCCTCGTCATCGGCATAGCGGGAGAGGGTAAGGTTACTTCTTTGCTCATCCTTAGCCAGGTCGTTCTCAGTTTCCAGTTGCCCTTCGCCGTCATCCCATTGATCCAATTCACCGGCGACCGCAAAAAAATGGGCGAGTTCACCAACTCCCGCCTGACCGTCATCATCGCTTGGATTGTTGCCGCCGCCATCCTCTTCTTTAACGCCGAACTCCTCTGGCTCATCTTCCGCGGCCAGTAGCTCCCGCTCCATTCTTTGTTTTCCGACTCTTCTGTGCGTTCTTTGTGCACTCAGCATTAAAAAAAGCATTTATTCCTTCAGTCTCCCAACTCCATATGCGAAAATTTCCCCTTGTCCATCGCCCCCAACCCGCCGCGCACTCTCCGTTTTCGAAAGCTTCTTATCGCCTCTCTCCTCGCCCTGATTTGCATCTCCATCGCCATCGCCGTGTATCAAGGCAATCACTGGAAAATTCCCGAAGCAGCAAAACTCCGTAAAAATCCAATCCAATCCTCTCCGGCAGCCCTCACCGCCGCCCGCGGCATCTACCTCGAAAAATGCGCCAACTGTCACGGCCATACAGGAAAAGGCGATGGTCCCGATGCCGCCATGTACTATCCATCCCCAGCGAGCCTCGCCGACACCAAGCGCATGAGCAGCGTCACCGACGGCGAAATCTTCTATCAAATCAGCCAAGGCCGAAGACCGATGCCGGCCTTCAAAAAACGCTTAACAGAAGAACAACGGTGGCAACTCGTCCTTTTCGTCCGTTCCTTAGCGATGCCAGAATCCGCCAATCATTGAACTGTATTTCCCACTAAAACTAGCCGTTCGTGCGTGCCGTGCAGCGGGAATCTCCGGCACTCTGTTCCCATCGCAGGTGCGGAACATCATGTGCCCTCGCAAGGAAAGCAACACGATCTGACATGGTTTTTTTCGCATCCCAAAACAAAACGGACCCCGCCGGAACGAGGTCCGCTCAAGATTTTCCTCTGCGTCCTTTACCGCATTTACTTCCATTACTTCATTTTTCTTATGCTGTCGCCGCCTTGACCTGGCCCAATGCCGCCGCCACTTCCTTCACATCCGGAACCACCGGAATGTCGTAATCCTTTTTCCACGCCACTTTCCCCGACTTATTGATGATCACAATCGAGCGCCCCGTAATTCCTTTATCCGCGAGGAATACGCCGTATTTTTCGCTCATCGCCCCGCGCGGCTGAAAATCCGCAAGCAGCGAATATTTAATTCCCATCTTTTCTGCATACGCTTTGTGCGACCACACGCTGTCCACGCTCACGCCCAGCACTTCCGCATCGAGCGTATCGAACGACCTCATATCATTCACCAGACACACATGCTCTTCCGTGCAAGTCGGGCTCCAATCCAGCGGATAGAACACCAGCACGACATTCTTCTTCCCCGCGAAGTCCGAGAGCTTCACTTCTTTCTTGTCCTGATTCATCAACGTAAAATCCGGCGCCGTTTGTCCCACAGCAATACTCATGTCTTTGTCCTCCCTTTCGTCTCAAATCCCGACAAGCATCTTACCGAATCTTCGCCGCTGCCGACAAATCTCGTCTCCTCTCCTCCGCTTCCTTTACCTCTTTTCTAGAGCTACACTACTCTTCATCTGGCAACTTCCTCCATGTCCAGTGAAGCCGCACGCCCCGCACCCATGATGCCTCTTCACGATCTCGTCGCACGCTACCTTTCTCTTGCCGGCGAATTCGGCGAACCTCTCGCGCTTTCCGCATTCCAACTCTCCGCCGCCGAAACCGAACGCCTTTTTTCTTCCTACGACGAGGACTACCACATCAGCCGCTTCTTCCATTTCTCCGAAGATCAAGGCGAGAAATTTTCCATCAACGGCATCGCCGCCACCCACGTCTCCGTCGATTCCGAAATCGGGTCCATCCTATAAACACTGGCTCTCGCTGGATTGTTTTCGCTTTTTTATGAAGGAAGTCAAAGCGGCAAGCGCGACTGGCGCTGCTGGAGGAATTGGCGAACGGCGGGATCTCTTTCGAGGCCGATGCCCATTTCATAAGCTTTGCGGGCTTCGTCATGCGCACCAGATTTCGCCAGCAGCTCCGCACGCGCCGCCCAATACGGCTGATATTCGGCGAGCCGCGCATCGGCGGCTGCGTCCGGCATGGCCTTGAGAGCGGCGCTGGCTCCATGCAATTCCGCGATGGCAAGCGCGCGATTGATCGCGACCACTGGTGAGCCAACGAGCGCATAGAGCGCCTCGTAGAGTTGCAGCACCTCGGCCCAGTTGGGCTGACCTGTGCGGCAGCGATAAACGTGCGCCGACTGTAACGCGGCTTCCAATTGATAACGGCCAATCGAGGCGCGGGCGCTGGCGCGATGGAGCAACGCCTCAGCCTCCAGGATCATTTCCGAATTCCACAATTCTGAATCCTGCTCGGCAAGCGGCACGTATTCGCCGTCGCCGGTGCGCCGCGCGCTCCGCCGGGCTTCGGCGTGAAGCATTAGAGCAAGCAAGCCAAGCGGTTCGGGTGCCTCGGGCAGCAACTCGACCACAAGCCTCGCCAGGAACAACGCTTCCTGGGTGAGATTGCGGCGAACGACATCGGTCCCGCCGGGATCAGTCCAGCCTTCCGTAAACGAGGCGTAGATGGCGTCCATCACGGTGTCGAGGCGTGCAGGGAGCGCCTCGCGTTCGGGGACCTGGAACGGGATTCCGGCTTGCCGGATTTTTTCTTTGGCGCGCACCAGCCGCTTGCCCATGGTTGCCGGCGGCGTGAGAAACGCGGAAGCAATGGTTGCTGCATCAAGCCCAAGGACCACCTGAAGCACCAACGGAGCACGAACGCTGGCGTCGATGGCCGGGTGCGCGCAGGCGAACATCAGCGCGAGACGCTGATCGGGAATTTCCGATTGCTCCGCCGCAGCCTCCAGGCCTTCCGCCAGTACCCGCAACTGCTCGCCCGCCATTTCGTGCCGGCGCCGTCCTCGGACCATATCGATCACCTTTCGCCTCGCTACGGTCAGAAGCCACGCTTCCGGGTTTGAAGGGCAGCCGTTGCGCGGCCAATCCGTAAGAGCCGAGGCGAACGCTTCGGAAAGAGCATCTTCCGCGGCGGACACATCCCGAGTGCGTGCGGCGAGAAAGGCGACGAGCTTGCCGTAGCTATTACGCGCCGCCGTTTCCGCTGTCTCGCGTGCCTGCTGATCGGCTTGACCAGCCGTTTTATCATCAGGAATGCTCTCGAATTCGCCTGTGGCGGCCATTTGCGTCGTGTGCTTCGTACTCAAGAACCTGTCGCTCCAGGATCAGCAGCCCTCATGTCGCTGGCTGATAGCAGGCGAATAAAGTGCCATTGCCAAATGCCCGCGATCTGGTGAGCTTCAAGTTCAACTTTTCCTGGAGGCCCTCAAACATTGTCCGGCCCTTGCCCAGAACGATGGGGCTCAGCGCCATTTGGTATTCGTCAATCAGATTGTGCTGTGCCAATTGAGAAACGATGCTGCCGCTTCCAAGAATCACCATGTCCGGTCCGGGCTCGTTCTTCAGCTTTCGCACTTCTGTCGCCAGATCGCCCTTTATCAGTTTCGTGTTGTTCCACGTCGCTTTATCCAGCGTTCGCGAAAACACGATTTTCGGCATACCATTCATCCCTTTGGCCACTACCGGAAAATTCTGGAGCGCCATCGGCGTCGGCCAATAGCTTGCCATAAGTTGGTAGGTAATTCGGCCAAACACGAGCACACCGCTGCCGCTTGCATTTTCGCTCGCGAATGCGTTCCACTCCGCGTCGCCCTTGCGGGCCCAACTCATGTCGCCCTTGCCGTCCACGAAGAAACCATCCAAAGACACCATGTTGAAAACAATCAATTTGCGCATGACTTTTCTCCTTTATTTTTGGTGAAATGTGATTTCGAAACTTACGTTGATGTGCGGCTTACTCTGGTTTTACGAAATCGAGGATGTTCCTCGTCAGCCAGGTCCCTTCGACGACTGGACGGACCTCGACGACACCGTGCAGTGCGGTCGGGGAGCGAGCTGCCCAGGCAATGGCTGCATCAAGATCGGCCACTTCGATGATATGAAAGCCGCCGAGCTGCTCTTTCGAATCGGCGTAGGGACCGTCGAGCACTTGGGTCTTGTCGCTGCGGACGCGCACGGTCGTCGCTGCCGAGGTCGGCTGCAAGCCTCTGCTGTCTTTCAACACGCCAGCCTTCGCCATCGCCTCCATATAAGCCTTATAAGCGCCCAACCAGTGGATTTGCTCGTCCCTTGTCAATTCGGGCCAACCCGCTTCGCGTACGTAGTCCATCAGGATGTATTTCATTTCGAGTCTCCTTCCGGGTTTAGCCTGACATTTCTGTTCTGCTACTACAATGACGCTCCCGGCAGAGCCATTTGGACAGGCACACAAAGTTTTTTTGTGGACCGGACCGGCATAGCATCTACAAACCACCTGTCCAAAGCAATGCCCCGGTCGCGAAGTTCAGCAACACCTCGACCACAAAAACCAGCCAAGGGCACCCCTGCAATCCCACGGTGACCGTCAGCACGATTCCGATTACCAGCAATGCCTTTCCGATACTCATGGCGAACCCTCCAAATCTCCGTCAAGCCCTTCGGCGGCATCTCGTTCGGCTACTACAATGACGCTCCACCGCCGGCGATTTGGACACTCCCCGATTTCCTTAAAGACCCTGTTCGGCTACTGACAAGTTGTCACGCATTCGGCCGTGGCCACCTGCGCTATATTTGCAGACTGATATTTTTTTCTAAATTGGCCGTTCCGTCGCGTCTTCGATATAATCCGTCTGCAACATTTGTGTCTCTTGCGTTTTTGCTCTACCGATAGCCACATGGGAGGTTTCTAGATGGCTGGCTCGCCAACCCTCTTGCCTGAATCGCGGCTCGGCAGCACGCTGCGCCGCGACGCTTGGTGGGTCGAAATCATTCCCATCATCATACTTCTCGGCGCTTTTGGTCTTTACGCCACGCTGCGCGCTTTCGAAGGCGCGTTTTACGAATGGGGCCCTTATCTTTCGCCCTTTTATTCGCCGCTTATCGATCCGCATCATCATTGGTGGAAATTTTCTCCGGCGATTCTCATACTTATCGGCCCTCTCGGTTTTCGCGCCACCTGCTACTACTACCGTAAAGCCTACTACCGCGCGTTTTTTCTCGATCCGCCGGCTTGCGCTGTCGGCGAACCTTCCAAACGCAAATACCAGGGTGAGACGAAGTTTCCCTTTATCCTCCAAAATATTCACCGCTATTTTCTCTATTTTGCGGTCCTGTTCCTCTTTTTTCTCTGGCACGACGCGATCGTCGCCTTCGATTGGAACGGCCATTTCGGCATCGGCGTCGGCTCTCTCGTTCTTACGACGAACGTGATCCTGCTTACTCTCTATACGTTTTCCTGCCACTCGCTTCGTCATCTTGCCGGCGGCAAACTCGACTGCTTCTCCTGCGCAACGTTTGGCATGCCGCGGCATAGCGCGTGGCGAGCCGTCACTTTCCTCAACGAACGCCACATGCTTCTCGCCTGGGCCAGCCTTATCTTCGTCGGTTTGACCGATTTTTACGTGCGCCTTGTCGCCAGCGGCGCAATCCATGACCTGAGGCTCAAGTGACCACCAGCTACGAGACTCGCGAGCACGACGTTCTGATCATCGGCGCTGGCGGCGCAGGATTGCGCGCCGCTATCGAAGCTCTCGCTCACGGCTCTTCCGTGGGCGTCGTCTGCAAATCACTTCTCGGGAAGGCGCATACCGTCATGGCCGAAGGCGGCATCGCCGCCGCTATGGCCAACGTTGACGCCGCCGACGGCTGGAAGCCTCATTTCCGCGACACCATGCGCGGCGGAAAATTCCTGAACAACTGGCGCATGGCCCAGCTTCACGCGCAGGAATCTCCCGATCGCGTACGCGAGCTCGAGCAGTGGGGCGCGCTTTTCGATCGCACCGAGAAGGGAGCTATTCTCCAGCGCGCCTTTGGCGGCCACACTTATAAACGTCTCTGCCACGTCGGCGACCGCACCGGCCTCGAAATGATTCGCACGCTCCAGGATCGCGGCGTGCACCTCGGGTTTGACGTTTACATGGAATGCACCGTCACGCGCCTGCTCACCGACGGCGGCCGCATTGCGGGAGCGTTCGCCTATTGGCGCGAAAATGGCCGCTTCATCGTTTTCAAAGCCAAGTCCATCGTCATCGCCACCGGCGGCATAGGCAAAGCCTGGCCGGTCACTTCGAATTCCTGGGAATGCACCGGCGATGGCATGACGCTCGCCTACGAAGCTGGCGCCGAGTTGATAGACATGGAGTTCGTCCAGTTCCATCCCACCGGCATGGTTTGGCCGCCCGGCGTGCAAGGCCTTCTCGTCACCGAAGCCGTCCGTGGCGAAGGCGGCATCCTGCGCAATAAGCTCGGCGAGCGTTTCATGGAAAAGTACGACCCTAAGCGCATGGAACTTTCCACGCGCGACGTCGTCGCCCGCTCGATCTACACCGAAGTGAAAGAAGGCCGCGGCACCGAACACGGCGGCGCGTATCTCGACATTTCTCATAAGCCCGCCGAGTACGTGAAGAAAAAGCTTCCCAGCATGTATCACCAGTTCAAAGAACTCGCCGACGTGGACATCACCAAAGGCCCCATGGAAGTCGGCCCCACCTGTCATTACATGATGGGCGGCATTCGCGTGGAAGCCGAAACCGCGCAATCCACGGTCCCCGGCCTTTTTGCCGCCGGCGAGGCCGCCGCGGGGCTCCACGGCTCGAATCGCCTGGGCGGAAATTCGCTTTCCGATTTGCTTGTCTTTGGCCGCCGCGCGGGCCTCGCCGCAGCGGAGCACGCCAAGCAAGTTTCCACTGCCGGCCTCGGCATCGCGCAAATCGAAGAGGCCGAAAGGGAACTCCTCGCTCCGTTTTCCAATGCCGGTTCCGAAAGTCCCTACGCGGTCCAGCGCGACCTGCAGAAAGTCATGCAGAGCCTCGTCGGAATTTTCCGGACCGATGAAGATTTGAAGAAGGCCTTCACCGAGCTCGAAGAACTGAAAGCTCGCGCCGCGAAAGCCAGCGTTGAAGGTTCGCGCCTCTTCAATCCGGGATGGCATCTCACGCGCGAGCTCAATTCCATGCTCATCATTTCCGAAGCAGTCGCTCTCAGCGCGCTCGCGCGGACAGAGAGCCGCGGTGCGCACAGCCGCATCGATTACCCGAATTACGACCCCATCTGGGAGAAGAAGCACAACGTGATCGTTCGCGAAGGCGCCGGGATGAAGCGCCACGAAAGTCCCGTCGACGAAATGCCCGACGAACTAAAGCAGATTCTTGCCGAGGAAAAATAATGCAGAGTCAGCCGCAGCAGGGAGCACAAGGATGAGCGAAGCAACTCTTAGGATACTCCGCGGCGAAGGCGCCGCTGGCGGCCAAACTTTCGACTACCAAGTCCCGGTCGCTCCCGGCATGGTCGTTCTCGACGCGCTCCACTACATCCAGGGCCATCTCGCCCCCGATCTAGCCGTCCGCTGGAATTGCAAGGCCGGCAAGTGCGGTTCCTGCTCCGCCGAAGTCAATGGCCGCCCGCGCCTCACCTGCAAGACGCGCATGGACGATCTTCCCAAGGATCAGCCCATCACCGTCATGCCCATGAAATCTTTCCCGCGCATCAAGGATCTGGTCACCGACGTTTCCTGGAACTACAGCGTCAACAAAAAAATCCCCGCCTTCCAGCCTCGTCCCAACACCGATTGGAAAATTTCCCAGCTCGACGTGGATCGCGTCCAGGAATTCCGCAAGTGCATCGAGTGTTTTCTTTGCCAGGACGTTTGCCACGTGCTTCGCGAGCATGACGCCAAGAAAACTTTCGGCGGCCCGCGCTTTTTCGTCCGTGTAGCGGGCCTCGAAATGCATCCGCTCGACGGCCTCGATCGCGCCGCCTTGCTCAAGAACGATCTCGGCATCGGCCTCTGCAACATCACCAAATGTTGCACCGAGGTCTGCCCCGAGGAAATTCATATCACGGACAACGCCATCATTCCGCTGAAGGAACGCGTCGTCGACCGCTTCTACGATCCGCTCACCATGCTCTTCCGCATGTTTCGCGGCTCGTAAGTGGCACAATTTTTGTATGTAGCACAAGGCTTCAGCCTGTGCTCTTCGCGACAAGTGGGACAGACTTCAGTCTGTCCTCGGAAATCGTGTAATATGCTCCTCGTTCCCTGGAAGGAGTGGAGGACGACGTAGCTTCGATCCTCTCAGTTCCTTTACTTCCTTTACCTCCTCTACTTCCTTTACTTCGCGCTACCTCGGAGGCCCCATGCCATACCAACTAAAATCCATCTCCAAAGCAGGCATCCCCGAAGCCGTCGCCAAAGCCGAGCTTTACCGCTACCTCAACGAACCCGAAGAAGCCGAATCCATTTGCCGCGATATCCTCGCCGTTGACGCCGATCACCAGCTCGCCCGCCGTATCCTCGGCCTGGCCATCACCGACCAGTTCACCGGCGCCGCGGTCGACCGCTACGCGGAAGTCCAATCCATTTTCAAATCGCTCCGCGATCCCTACGAGCGCAATTACTACACCGGCCTGCTGCACGAACGCCGCGCTAAAGCTCAGCTTCATTCCGGCTGCTCCGCCCACATTCTCCTGCCGCTCGTCGAAGAAGCCCTGCGCTGCTTCGCTGAAGCCGAAAAAATCCGTCCCGCCGGCAATGACGACAGCATCCTCCGCTGGAATCGCTGCGTCCGCCTTCTCGAATCCCGCCCCGAATTTCACGCTGTTCATCCCGGCCCCGAAGCCTTCGAAAACGAAGACACTCCTCCTGTCAGCGGTGCCTTCCGCCGCAAGGCGTAGCAGTAGCTCGTCCTGGTGCAATTCGACAGTTCCGGCGGATTCACTGCCGGTGAATTGCTTTCCACTGTTCGGATTTGATATAGACTCTCCTTCGCACTGGCTCAAATCTCGCTCTAATTTTTCTGAGAGTTCCGCATGAACACTGCGCAGGGATTCGTCTTCGGCAATCAAGGCTATCTTCTCCAGCGCGCGGCAAGACTTGTTTGCTTACTCTTCATCGCCAGAGCCATCCTTTGCCCAAACTCAGTCGTAGCGCAGGTGCAGGGCTTTCCGTCAAATTTGCCGGAAAGCGGCCCGGTCCTGCGCGAATCGCCGCAACCGTTGCGCTTCTTCGATGCCACTGGCCGCAGATCAGCAGTCTTCGGCAGGCAAGACGGCCAATTTGAAGCGTGGATTTACCCGGTCAAGCTCCTGCACAATTTTCGTCTCGAGTTTCAGCAAGAAGGGCAGCTTGAGCCGGTGCGCGGTGAGACGCTGCTTCGCCAGGTGGTTACGAGGCCCGAATCCACAACTCTCGTCTATGTGCATCCCAATTTTTCAGTCCGCGAGACTATTTGGACGCCCCTCAACGAGCCCGCGGTCGTCATCTATTTCCAGGTGGATTCCTCGAAGCCGCTCGACATCACCGCAGCCTTCGTGCCGGATTTCAAGCCCATGTGGCCGGCGAGCTTTGGCGGCCAGCATAGCTCCTGGCTTGCACAGGAAAAGGCGCTCGCTCTGACGGACGCCACAGAAGGTCCGACCGCTTTGGTCGGCTCTCCTGGTGTCGGCACGTACAGCGAGGTGACTGATCACCAGCTTGCGGCAGGCGAGATGCTGCTGCGAATGCGCTTCACGCCTGGCGAGGCTCGCTCCATGCTTCCTCCGCTGGTGATGGCCCTCAGCATGGAGAGCGAAACAAAGGCGAGCGAGGTCTATCATGATGTGCTGGCCCGCTCCGCGGAACTCTTTCAAGAGCGCGTCGATCATTATCGCCGGTTTCTCGAGCGCACTCTCTCCTTCGAATCGCCTGATCCATTGCTCAATCAGGATTTTCTCTGGGCAAAGCTTACTCTCGATTCCGGCTGGGTCTGCCATCCTCGATACGGCTGCGGATTGATCGCCGGCTACGGACCGTCGGGAGTGGGCGAAAGACCTGGATTTGACTGGTGGTTTGGCGGTGACGCCATGATGTCTTCTTGGGCTCTGGGGGATGCAAGCGACCTCGATGGCGCGCTTCAAGCGCTGCGTTTCTTAAAGGCCCGCCAGCGCGCGGACGGCAAGATTATGCATGAAATGACCCAGAGCGTTGATCTACTGGATTGGTTCGGAAAATTTCACTACGCCTACTACCACGCCGACAGCACGCCAATGTATCTGTACTCGCTCGGCCAATATTGGCGCCGCACGGGCGATGCGAAATTCCTGAATGAATTCTGGGAGTCCGCCAAGCAAGCTTATGCTTATTGCCTTTCCACGGTCACGCCTGCCGACGGCCTGATGGACAACACGAAGGCCGGCCTCGCAGCCGTCGAGGTCGGCGTGCTGCGTGGAAAAGCTGTGAAGGACATTTACCTCGAAGGCTTCTGGGTTGGCGCTCTCGAAGCGATGGCCCCGATGGCCGCCGCGAATAAAGACAAATCGCTTGCTCAGGACGCCACCCAGCATGCCGCCAAAGCGCTCGAGTCGCTACAAAAAAACTGGTGGAGCCCGGAGCAGCACGCTTTCACGTTTGGCATCACTGCCGATGGCCATCGCACGGA
Source organism: uncultured Acidobacteriota bacterium (assembly GCA_963753745.1). Lineage (GTDB taxonomy): Bacteria > Acidobacteriota > Terriglobia > Acidiferrales > UBA7541 > Acidiferrum. The sequence goes on along the minus strand of CAVWDX010000021.1, from coordinate 3,865 downwards.
CTTGATTGGCGTGTGGCCCGGTGTGCTCCTCGCGCTCTCCGATCAGTTGGATTCGCAGCAAGCCGCTTCCGCAGCGGCCGTTTTTGCGAAGCCTGACCTCGCCACGGATTGGGGCGTGCGCTGGTTGTCCGACCAGCACCCTCTCTACGATCCTCTGAGCTACAACAACGGCACCGCCTGGCCGTTCATGAGCGGATTCGCCGCCTTGGCCCAATATCGCCACGGGCTTCCGCTTTCCGGTTTTTCCATTTGGAGCAGCGTCGCGCAACTCACCGGGCTTTCCTCACCGGGCGCGGTTCCGGAATTGATGAATGGTGATCGCTATCTTCCCGGCGAGTTCGCCGTGCCTCATCAGTTGTTTTCTTCCGACGGCGTCATCTTGCCGGCCGTGCGTGGCGTGCTCGGGCTGGAAACGCACGGACCTTCTTCCGCGCCGGGAAGCGCGCTGCAACTCTCGTTTTCGCCGAATCTTCCCGCGGACTGGCCGTTCTTGCGGTTCGAGCGCTACGCCATCGGTGACGGCCATATTTCCGGAGAAATTCTCCAGCAACGATCGCAAACAATTCTCCGCCTCACGTATGAAGGGAGCTCTCCGGTTAGCGCAAGGCTAGCGCCTTCGCTGCCAGCGGCCGCGCGTGTGAAAGATGTTCGGCTCGACGGCAAGCCGGTTAAATTCTCTCTACACCAGTTTGGGAGTTTCCTCAGAGTGGAGATCGCGCCCCTCACGCTTCGGGCATCGCAGCAGCTCTCGCTCGCCGTGGATTACGATGGCGGCATCGGCATTGTCCCGCCCATGCCCCACCCCCAGCCCGGAGAGCGCACATCGTCTCTAAAGATTCTCAACGTGCAATCCAATACGCAAAATCCCAAATGTCTCGTTCAGTTGACTTTGGCCGGACGCGGTGGCCGAACTTATCCGCTTCAGATCATCTCAACGCTTCCGAATCTCCAAGCGGGCGGCCTAAAGCTGGAGAAAACGGAAACTGGCTACACGCTCCAAATTCCGTTCGAATCCTCCAATCTCGCCAACTCCAACCCAGCCCCCTACGTCACCCGCCAGGTCTGCCTCGCCAACTAGCCCCCGTGGCACAGCCATTCCTGGCTGTGCTCTGTCCTGTTTCTTCTCTGGCCGCTCACCACTCACCACTCGCCACTCGCCACTTCTGATCCTCACATCGCCCCAAAACTCCCCCGCAAGCTCCGCCGCATGGCCGCCAAACAATCCAAGCCCTGCCAACCCTAATCCACGAACACCTGGAAAAATCCGCCCGCAAAGTCCCCTAATCCCGCCAGATTTGTCATCCCGCACCCGGCCAGCGCATTTTCTTTCCACTTCGCCCCTGTAAAGTGGTTGCCCTGCGAAGGAAAACTCTCTCGATCCATGCCTGAGCTTATTTCGGATCCCCAATCTTTACCGACACCCGATACCGCCGATAGTTCTTATAATGATGCATGTTGCGATATTTCTGGCCGCCGATTTCGATGTACACGTCTGCGTCGGTAGGCAGCCACAAAGGATTTGGAACGTCCTGAAGACGCACTTCGCCGAGGGTCACATCGGTCGTTAGCTGATTGAGCTGAATTTCACTGTTGGGCGCAAGCAGATCGCTGCGCATGCGGAGGATTTGGAAATTGCTTTTATCCACCCACAAGATTCCTTGGGTCGGCATATCCATGTCTTTCGCGCCAGTTACCGCCATAACGGTTGCGAAGTTAACCTCGCCAGGGCGCTGAGCAAACGACAACACATACGTCTCGCGTGAACCAAGCATTTCGTTGCCAAGGTAGCGGAACCGGGACTGAGACTGCGCGGCGGTCGAAAACTGAATACAACCTAAGGCGTAGCCGGCAGTGACCAAATACCCCTGCCCAAGGCCGATCGGCCCCAGCCGATTGCCCTTGCCATCCATGCGATATTCCGCACTTGCGCCCCATGAGTAGCCGTGGTGCAGTATCAAATAGTTGTCTTGAACATGCCGCTTCGCTTTGATTTTTCCATCTGCCTTCAGCTTCTCCTGGGTCAGGTCTTCGCGCGCAATGAGGTCGCCGATGTTGTGGACGAAATCATCCATGCGTTTGCCCATGTTCTGAAGGATCATCGGCAATTCTCGTTGATCTGTTGCAGGTTCAAGGGATTTCAACTCGGAGACGCGTTCGACGATCTGTGCCATCGGCATCTCGACGTACGGATGTGCATTCGCGTAGTCAGGTTCGCGCCCTGCGGCTGCGTTTTCTGTGCCCGCGCTGTGTGGAAATGTGTCACCCGCCGCGCCAAGCCTCTTGGCCTCAGCCTCGAACTTCTCTATAGGCCAAGGCCGTGAGTAAAACCCCTCTCGAGTGCGCGCTAGTAAGCCAGGTTTTGCGACGCGGACTTCCAGGCGATGGTATTCGTTAGGCTGCGTTGTAATCGTCGGATCGAAGGATATCTCGTAGTATGGCTCCGCATCGGCAACGCATTTTCGAAGAGTCGAGGCAAGGTCGTTGCCGGGATGAAGGGCCGAGCCGCCGCTCTGCGTGGCGATTGTCCCTAGCATCAAATCTTTTGGTCCGACGTCACTCGGCTTGTCGGCTCCCGCTACGTAGACGTTGTTATTGGAGGGCCTCAAGTAACTGGGCGAGCCTGTTGTGGGCTGGGCGATGTCAAGAGACATTCCCATGCTAAGGTCACCAAAAGCGGAAGGGTCCAGACTGAAGACGGTCACCTGGCCCTCTCGGAGCTGCGTCGAGACCACAACGACATTTCCGAACACTTCTTCTTGTAGTTGTCGGAGCTTTGCGTCGTGCTCGTTCTCCAAACCACCCAGGGGCGGCCACCCCGCGGACACCCAAACGATGATTTTGCGTCCAGGCTTCTCGCGTTCGGCCGCCAGCATCTGCGAAAAGGATTGAAACGAAATCTGAAAACGAGTGGCGTCGGTGGTAGTGCGTGCGGCAATCGCGCGCTTGCCAAGGGCGGCGCTGATAGCGTTTCCATCCTGTGAAAACTCCAGCGGAGACTCGAGTCCCTTGTCCGTAACAATGGCGACCGCAGTGGGATAGGCCAGACGGCCTCGGTCTGACTTCAGGAATTTTTTGATTTCTTCGTACGCGTTGGCCGCCGCAGGAGAGCCGATGTTCACGGCATCGAAGACTAACATCACCTCGATGCGGGCCTGCAGCCCATCGACAGCCTCGAATGACGTGATGGTTTGCGGCACGTCGTTATCGAGAATGGTGAAGTCCGACTGCTGAAGCCCTTTCACTGGCGGGCCAGACTTGTGACGAACCACCACGTCAAGATAGATTCGGTTCCCTGCGTGGTCTACCGAAAGATTCTGACGCGCTGAAATTTGAGGCGGGCACAGCATGGGGACCAGAAGTAGGAGGCCGAGACGCGAGGTCATAGGCGTACTCTCCTTTTGTCCGAGCGAAGGCCGACCGATCCCTGCGGCAGCACGCTATGGATTCGCAGCCGCCAGGAGCTACTCAGATAGACGCCATTAAAGTATCCCTAGTTACAAACCGGATTTCCCATACGCATCTGACTTTTCCTCAGTTTTCCACATACGATTCTAATAGCGTGTAAGTAAACACTTGACGGAGTATTGGAGCATATGGTAACATCTGTTGTGATAATCAGTCGCAAGCCCCGTCAATCAGCCCCAACCTCTCCGCGAAATCCCTGCGCGCGGCGTCTACCCCGACCCGCTCGGGGCGTCGGCGTCCACCCCCAGCTGCTCGGGGCGTTAGATTCTTCTTCCCTCCTCACTTTCAGCTTTGAACCCCCGACTGTCACCTTCCTAGCCCTCCCAAATTGTGAGCCCGATAATGTTTGCCCTAACTCCTGTAGAATCCGCACTTCTACAAGTGTTCATTCCAAACCACT